>NZ_JBQFXE010000001.1:0-1117258 GCF_056540685.1 Ruegeria sp. AM2
ACACAAACCAGACCTCAAAGACTACCTCCTAGGCCCAAACGCCGCCAGAGTCGTCAGACACTCAGAAGTGTCAGTCTATGTCGTTAGGTGAGGATCAGTAGCCTGTCATTTCTAGATAGCCCCGCCCGGAATGGGTGCCTTGAACGACGACGGGTCCTTCCCAATATTCGAAGCTTGTACCCATCCAGGATTTGGGTGTGAGTGCTGTAACTTCAACGTCAACGTCGCGATTTGGTAGCGAAACCTGCCACCGAACGGGCATATCACGCCCCGCGACCTCCGCTTGCTCCAGAGGTTCGAATTGCACCGATCCGTTGGGCAGGCCGATGCCTGATCCGTTCGCGTCGATCCATGTCGCCGCAGTGAAATCGCCGCGAGTACCACGCAGGCGGAAAGCCATGAGCTTGTCGCCGGTATCAAAGCTGAGCGAGAACCAGTCCCAGCCGCTTTGATCTTCGGCCAGCGGCTGCGACGACCATTCCCGATCAAGCCAGCCATTGCCGGTGACTTTGACATCTCCATCGGGCAGGTGAAGGACCCCTTGGACCCGATACGAAGGTTGCGAATAGTAGTAACTGGCTTGCCCGTCTGCGGATTTGACCGAATATCCGTCTTTGCCATGAAAGACGAGCGGACCACTGGCCTGCAGCGAAAGATCGTAGCTGAATTCCGATCCGCTTGCAGTTAGCGACAATGTATCGAAATTGTCGCCGCGCATGTGCCACTCGTCGATCCATGCGTCGAACGGTTCCGCTACAACTCCGGCCTGACCAATGCCGCCGCGCGACAAGCGTTCGGCGAAATAGTGGGTGTCTGGCGTGGTTACGGCGGCGTGTCCCATCCAGATCTGTGGACTTTGCCACCCCTGAACGTCTTCGGGTTTCAAGGCCGAGCGGAACAACGTCCACTGAATGCCATAGTCGCGCCCATCATCGCCGGTCAAGTTGGCAGTCAGATACCACCATTCAATGCGATACGACGGATGCGCGCCGTGGTCTGTGGGAAAGTCAAACCTGTAGCCCGGCTGCGGGACATCGAACCCTTCGACCTTGGTGCCGAGCCCCGCATAGCTCTGCGCCCAAGAACAGACAGGTAGGAGCAAAAAGAACAGGCCCGCCCTAACGTACATTCGCGAAAACCCCCAACAAAGTGGCGGGTGGCAGTTTCCGCAGACGCCACGCGGGCAGTGCGGCGGCTATCGCAGCCGCGAGAAGCGTCAGAGCGAAGAGGCGCAGCCAATCGCCTGGAAACAAATACATTGGCAATCGCCAGCCAAAGGCCTGCACATTGATCACCGCCAGAAGGACCCAAGCCAGAAGCATCCCCAACGGCAGCGCGAGGCAGGCGGTCAGGGCGGCCAGCAAGATACTGCGCAACAGTTCAAGCCGTGCCAGACGCGCGCGGGTCAGTCCCAGGGCCCAAAGAGGCGCGACTTGAGGCAGGCGTTGGGTCCAGAGAGTCAGAAGGCTGGTCAGGATTGCAAATCCAGCCACGCCCAAGGTCAGAATGTTCAGGGCCGAAGTCACAACAAATGTCTTTTCGAAAACGGCCAACGACTGTGCCTTCATTGCCTCCTGACGGACAACAGAAGAAACCGGAAGCTCGAATTGCTCCCGCAAGCCCTGCGCCAATTCCGCCGTGCGATCTGGACTAACGCGCAAGCCGAAGCGCCGGCTTGGGGTGCCCGGCGCAATTCTGTCCAGCGCCTGCATCGAAACGATGGCTTGACCTGTCGGGTTCCCATAGTCGGAATAGACCCCGACTATGCGTAAGGTTTCGTCAGAGCTCAGCCTTAAGTGATCGCCGGGCCAAAGACCGGCGCGACGGGCCAGTTGTTCATTGATCAGGACGGCGTCATGGCCCATCACCTTATCCCAGGCATCAGTGTCGCGGGCAATGAGGGGCCAAAACTCTCGATACGTTGGATCATCCACCACGCCATAAAGAAAGAGAGGACCCGTTTCGTGGCTCACTTCCGTGCTGCGGATCGGCAAAATGGCGTCGACTTGAGGCTCCAGCCATTCCGTGATCGCCGCTCCCTCAGCCTCATCGCGGGCGGTGACGTATAGATCAGACGTTAGGCGTTGGTCCAGCCAACCGATAAAGGTCAAGCGAAAACTGGACACCATGGTGCCGACACCAATATTGGCCGCCAGGGCCAGCAAAAGCGCCATGAGCGCAAGCGACAATCCGGGCAGTTGCGCCCGCATGTCGGCCCAAACCCAATGCGCAATCGGTCCATGGGCACGCCGTCCGCACAGGTCCAGCACGACCGACAGCAGTATCGGAAGCAACAGCGCAGAGCCCGTGAGTAAACCGGCCAACAAGGCAAAGCCCGCGATCAATCCACCCGCAATGGCATAGGTCAGTAAGCCGAGGCCAACCAAGCCAATACCTGCCAGAGCGGCAAGCCGTCGGGAAACTGCGGACCCGCTCCAAGCCTGAATACCCGGCCCCTCGAGCAATGGCATACGTGCCAACCGCCACATTGCCTGTCCGCTTGCAGCAAGTGTTCCTGCCAGCGCCATCGCCAGACCCGCGAGAACCCACCCGGGGCGCAGCGACATTTGGCCATCGATGGGTGCGCCGTATAGGCCGCGCAGGGTGGCGGCGACATCGGGTAGCAGTGCTCCGGCCACGAAATACCCGAGTACAAGGCCCAGTAGTCCGCCCAAGAGAGAAAGCACAAGCAATTCGCAGCAGACGATCCAGATCAGCCGTCGCATTGGCAAACCCAGTGCCCGTAGGGTTCGGATCATCCCGCGCCTTTGGGCAAAGGCAAGGCCGACGGTGCCGTGGACGATAAACAGACCAACCGCAAATGACAGCAGCCCAAAGGCAGTCAGGTTGAGGTGAAAACTGTCGGTTAGTTGCGCCGTATCCAATTGCGCCGCCGGACCAATCCGCCGTAGTTCTGGTGCAACCTTTGACAGCGGCGGGACCGACCGGAGTTGATCCGGCAGAACGATCAGCCTGGAAATCTGACCCACGCGGTTGAGCAGCTGTTCCGCGACCCCGATATCGGTCAGCACCAAGTCGGGCGGTAGCGAGGTGCTTGCGATGACGGGGGGCAGCTCTGGCAGGCTTTGTAGGGCGGGAACCAGAGCAATCGGAGCCAGCAAACGGCCCGGCGCAGTCAAAATATCCGCCGGATCTGGGGGCTCTGCGCTTTGTTCTGCTTCGGCGATCGCGGGCAGGGCGGGATACGTGACCATGTCAACGCCCAGTAAACGGACCCGACGCTCACCTACACGCAGAGATCCGTCAAGGACGGCAGCGACCTGCCAACCCGCGCGGCGCAGATCGACGTAACGAGACAGCGGGATAGAACCCGACGGGTCACGCAGCTCATCAAACTGCCCGAGGGCCAACTGCGCGCTGGCGCGGTTATAACTCGCGCGCGCCTCAGCGTTGATCGCTTGCACAGCCGACCACAGGCAGGTAGCCAACGCGATGCCTGTCAGCAGTGTCACCAGTTGCAGCGGATGCGTGCGCCAATGGGAAAGCAGGGTCTGAACTGCCGGTCCAATCATTGAATCTGACCGCCCGTCAGGTGGGCTTGCGCATCCAGCCGGGCAGCGATGTCTGTGGAATGAGTGACCAACAGCAGGGCCGCGCCGGTATCGGCAACCAGTGACAACATCAGATCCAGCACCACAGCGCTGGCCGTCTCATCCAAGTTGCCGGTCGGCTCATCTGCCAGAAGAAGTTTGGGTCGCGTCGCCATCGCGCGACCAATGGCGACGCGTTGCTGTTGACCGCCCGAAAGGTTTTCGGGGTGCCGGTCCAGCACCTTGGTCAGGCCGAGCCGTTCAACCAAATGTGCGATCCAGTCCGGATCATGCCGTCCTGCAAGCCGTGCGTGGATCGACAGATTATGAGCCACTGTCAGCGACGGGATCAGGTTGAACTGCTGAAACACCAGCGACAGCCTGTCCCGGCGAAGAGCTGCTCGTCCGGGATCGTCCAACGCCGACAATTGCGTGCCATTGACTGTGATCTCGCCGCCGTCGAACCCATCCAGCGCGGCAACCAGATGCAGCAGGGTGCTTTTGCCGCTACCGCTTTCTCCGGTCAGCGCCAGCGTCTTACCTTCGGCCAGTGTCAGCGAGACATTGCTAAGGACAGGACGTCCGCCGGGATAGGATTTTTTAACGTGATCAACGCGCAACAGCATTACAGTCATCCATTGTTTGCCCGCTACAATGTGCGGCGGCGCAACCCGGTGTCCAGAGCAGACAGCCGGTACTTTGATCCATCTCGGGGTTGTTCGACCAATATGATGCCGTCATTGTGAAGCCAGAGCAGTGGGACGGAATATATGATTTTATCGCAGCAAATATTTTGGGGAAGTATCTATCTGGGTATCTGCTTCTTGGCCGAGATAATCCTGCTGACATGGTGCACGTTGGTCATTCGCAAAGTGATCGAGCGTGTAGAAGACAAAAGCCGGATACTGACCACCGCCGCGCCAATTTCGGTCGCGCTGGTTTTCATTGTTGCCATCCACACCTTTCAGGTTTGGCTGTGGGCCATCGTGTGGATATTCAGCAATGTCCTGCCGGACTGGAACACTGCGCTTTATTTTTCCTTGGTGACGTTCACGACACTTGGGTATGGCGACATAGTTCTGGGGGAAGAACTGCGGATATTCGGGGCGTTTGCCTCGGTCACCGGGTTGCTGGCGTTTGGCCTGTCGACGGCGTTCATGGTCGCCTTGATGACGCGCGTCTTTCAAAAAGAGCTATTGAATTAAAGGATTGGCGCGGCCAGCCGGGCCAGAGGCGAACCGAACCGGATATGAAACGGTTGTTGTGACAGATTCCGCGTCAGTTCGTAACTGTTTTCAAAGTCTGTAAGCAGCATATTTGCGGCTGCCTCTGCGGCGCGGCTGTCGAAGAATAGCGCCATCGCTTCGAAGTTCAGCCTGAATGATCGGTTGTCCAGGTTGGTCGTCCCTACGGCGGCCAGCGTATCGTCCACTACGAAGGCCTTTTGATGCATGAAGCCGTCGGTGTATCGGAACACGCGCGCGCCGCAGTCACGGATTTCGTCGAAATAGGCGAAAGCGGCCAGCCAGGGAAGCCGGTGGTCGATGATGTCTGGCACCAGTATCCGCACGTCCACGCCACGCAGAGCGGCATGTTGCAGCGCGGTCATGATGTCGATATCCGGAACGAAGTACGGCGACGCGATCCACAGCCGTTGTTTGGCCTCTGCAATGGCCGAGAAATACATCATCGCGCCTGTCTCGGTATCATCGCCTGGGCCGGTTGCGACCAGCAAAGCGTTCATGTCCTGTTCGGATTCCGATCCGGCCCAATCGAGTTTGTCGATCAGATCCTCATTGCGGGCCCAATGCCAATCTTCGGTGAATATTAGCTGTAGTTGGCGCACGACATGCCCGGTCATCTTTAGATGTGTGTCACGCCAGCGACCGAAGTGAGGGTTTTGGCCCAGGTACTCAACGCCGACATTGTGACCGCCGATGAACCCGGTTTCCCCATCAATGATGACGGTTTTGCGATGGTTGCGGTAGTTGAGTTGAAAGCGGAAGTTCGGCCCGCGTTGCTGGCGCGGATCGGCAACGTCGACACCGGCGTTGCGCAGTGTTTCCAGATAGGCGGACGGCAATCCATAGCTGCCCACGGCATCCGTCATGAACCGCACATTCACGCCACGCCCGACGGCAGCGATCAGTTTCTGTTGCAGCTCCTGGCCCAGAGCATCATCGCGGACGATATAAAACTGGATCAGGATGTAGTTTCTGGCCGCGTCGATCGCTTCGAATATGGCTTTGAATGTGGCGTCCCCATCAATCAGCAGTTCAGCGCCATTGCCGCGCGATACGGGTAAATGGGCCAGTGCCTCGAAAGGGCGGGGATTGATCCGCATCGACTCTGCGTCGGGCTGAGAGAAATCTGCAAATGTCTTGATTCCTTCGACTACGCGTTCGCTTTCCTGACGTGCCACGCGATAGCCGCGAAACCGGTGGTGCCCCAGAAACAAATAAAGCGGAATGCCCAGCATCGGAGCCGAAAGCAGGAACACCACCCAGCCGACAGCACCCTGAGGTGTTCGCGCCGTTTGCGCAGCGCGCACCGAAAAAACGACCGCTACGCAGAACAGTGCGAATACAAAAACAGATACAAACAAAGTCCACATAAGCGCGCCGTTCTATCCATTGAGTTCCGGTCAGTCTAAAGGTGCGTACGTGGCTTTGCCATAGTTTTACGCCCGGCCATTGTCGCGGATGACCCCAAAATTCTCTTTGTTCCTGAACGCTTGCAGGGTCCGAGCGCTTTAGTCGTTTGTGCTGACCCGATCTTCGTCGGCCAGCCGCCCGTCCAGCGACATCAGGATGGCCACAGGGCGCAGGGCTGGAATGTGGCTGAAGATAATCAGTAGACACACGGTCAATGGAACGCTGAGGAATGCGCCGATCAGACCCCAGACTGTGGTCCAGAAGGTCAGGGCCAGAATTACGAGAAATGTGGACATGTTTAACGATCGACCCAACATGGCCGGGTCGACAAAGTTGCCGATCAGGAATTGCAACGTTCCACAGCCCAACACGATGATCAGGAACGGACCGATCGACTCGAATTGTACAAGTGCGATCAGGGCGGGAAAACACACAGCGATGATCGAGCCGATCGAGGGGATGAAGTTCAAGGCAAAGGTCAAAACCGCCCATGTCTCGGCATATTCCAGACCCAACGCTTTGAAGACCGCGTAACTGATGGCCGCCGTGATCAGGCTGATCAAGGTCTTAACGCCGACATAGCGTTGCAGGCTAAAGGAAATCGCATCCAGAACCGAGGCCAAGTCCGCGCCGAATTTCGGGTTGCCCGCCGCCAGTTGTATCTTTTTGCGAAAGGCCAACCGTTCGGCCATCAGGAAAGCGACATAGAGGCTGATCAGAAAGAATTGATTGAGCAGCGAGGTCGCGCTGCCCAACAAAACGCGCGCCACATAGGACATGTCGATGCTGACCAAATTGTCCCGGATAAACCGGGTGACATCGTTGCCAACAAGACCCGCGATCCGGTTCACCGCATTGTCGAACTGGCTTTCATAGGTGTTGATTGAGCGCGCGAACTGCGTGGCTTGGCTGCCGAGGATGTACATGATCATGAACAGTCCCGCCAGTACGACGGTCACACCGGCAATGTTGGCCAGCCACACCGGCGCGCGCGTGAGGGCAATCACCCGATCGCTTAGCGCGATGATCAGCACGTTGATCAGCAGGGCCATCGTCAATGGGATTAAAAAGCCGGCACCCGCATAAAGACCCAGAACGCCGAGCGTCGCGATGATGGTCACATCCCGCAGAACGCTAAGGGACATGCGCGGTCGGATCGTGCGGTCGGGCAGTTCTGAACTCATGGGTCGGCCTTGGGCTGCAACGCTGTAGTAACGCCAGGCAACTCTGCACAGGCTATGCGCTTTATGCAATGCACACAGGTGGTTAACCGAGGGAATTTGGCACTGAACCGGCATTCCCGGGGTTCTGCCGAACCTTAAGGCGAGATAACAATTGAATATGAGACGAACTGCGATTCCCTCGCCCGGATTGTATTTGCGCGCACTTTGGATGGCACTGGGCCGGTTCAATAACAAAAATGGCATGATCATGAGCAGCCACGTCGCGATGTCGTTGATGCTGGCCCTGTTTCCTTTTGTGCTGTTCACGGTCGCTTTGGCTGGTGCCTTGTCGCAGGGCTATGTCACGGATGAATTGATTGAACTGATCTTCGGGGCCTGGCCCAGCGATGTTGCCGACCCGATCGTAGCGGAACTGCGCGCAGTGCTGGCCAATTCAAGCTCTGGTGTCATCACGATTGGTGGTCTGTTGGCGATCTATTTTGCCTCGAACGGAGTCGCCGCTGTGCGCCAGGCAATGACGCGGGCTTATCACGATCACGACAGTTGGCCATTCTGGAAAACGCGCTTGCTGTGCCTCGGGCTGGTGATCGTGGGTGGAGCGGCCATTCTGGCAATCGCGGCTGTCGAAGTGGTCTTGCCCGTCTACACGCGCCTTGTGTCAGAAAAAACGGCCGTTGACGTCGATACATGGCTGTCTGTTGATCGGTTGCGGTGGACGTTCACGGTGGCGGTTCCAGCGGGGACCGTATTGCTTGCGCATCTGATCCTGCCGACGCGGCGGCATAGCGTGTTCCAGATTTTGCCCGGCGTCATTCTGACCTTGGCCCTATGGGCCGCAGGGGGGTGGGGGTTCTCAATCTACATCGCGCAATTCGCCACATACAGCGCGACCTATGCAGGCTTGGCAGGCGCCATGGCTGCTTTGATATTTCTATACCTCTGTTCAGCGATGCTAATCTTGGGGGCCGAATACAACGGAGCACTTATCGATTTGCAAAGAAACGACGACTGAACTCTGTAGCTTCCTTTTGGCAGAACACGCTTTTGCACGCGGCGGCAGGGCGGTCGCTAATCGCGTTCAAGGTGTTTTTAGACCAAGCCATGCGGCGTTGAATCGGCAGATTTGCGCCACGCTCCGGGCTCATTTTGCCATTAGGTTGGGCTTTAAAGCAGGTCTAAAATCAAAAGGTAAGATATGCCCAAACGTCCGGCAACCGATATTCAGCCTCTGACCAAAGCGGGAAAAACGACCCTGGATCAGCGCATTGAGCAGCTTCGCGCACGCGAACCGTCGGATATCAGCCGTGGTCAGGCCTTGATGTTGCGGGGTGTCGCGATCTCGTCTCTGCGCGAACAGCGCCTCTCCGGGAACAAGATCGACCTGAGGTAGCCGCTAACCTCGGAACCCCGTAGCGACCACGAATTTTTCGGAACTGTTCGACCGTGATGCGGGCGGCTTCACATTCGCCACCTTCTCAAACTTCTGTTTCAACAGCTTCTGCAAATCGCCCTCGGCGCCACCGGCCAGTACTTTGGCAACAAATGTGCCGCCCACTTCCAGAACGTCAAAGGCGAAATAGGCTGCTGTTTCACACAAAGCCATGATGCGCAGATGGTCCGTCTGTTTGTGGCCAGAGGACGCGGCGGCCATGTCTGACATCACAACATCAGCCTTACCACCCAGCCAATCCTTGACCTTTTGGTCGGCATCGTCCTCCATGAAATCCAGAACATAGGTCTCTGCGCCCGCAACAGGTTCGACCTCTTGCAAGTCCACGCCGAGAACGGTTCCAATCTTTTTGCCTGATTTCTCGCCCAGCGCATTGATGCGTTTGACCGCGACCTGACACCAGCCACCGGGCGCGCAGCCCAGATCAACCACCCGTGCGCCGGGGACGAGGAACCGGAATTTGTCGTCCAATTCCAGTATCTTGAACGCCGCGCGTCCGCGGTACCCCTCGGCCTGAGCACGTTTGACATAGGGGTCGTTCAACTGTCGCTCCAGCCAACGGGTGGAACTGAGCTTACGTCCGCGCGCGGTTTTGACCTTGACCTTCAGGTCGCGTTGTCCGCGCCCCGAAGTGTTTTTGCCACTGGGTGTCTTGGCCATGAAATCGGTCTCCTGAAGGATGCAGGGCCTTTAGCGTTTCGCCGCGCTGGCATCAAGCCATTGGGACGGCATGTCTTTCAATAGCAGATCGGGCCAAGGGGACGAAACGCCAAAGGCCAGCCAACCCAAACCATTTACAACTTTGTGTGTGCGCGAGTCCGGAGCTGCGCCGGAATATGTGAAACTGTGCAAGAGCGTCAACGCGTCTTTCTGCTGATCCTCAGCAACGGCAATTCCGATCCCGCCAATAGCAAGGGCATAGTGCGGCAGCGTGTTCGCGATTTGAAAGCCGGGACAGAAGACATCAAAACCCTGCGCTTCCAGCACGCAGATCGTTGTTGCCGCCGTCGAGGCGCGATAGGCGATGGCTATGGTGGTCAGCGGCATGAAAAACGGGCGTCAGAATGGGCCGTCTTCTAACACGCCGTCCGCGCTCATCTGCGCATAAAGCAGGCCTTCGCGCAGTCCACGGTCTGCAACAGAAAGCCGGTCGGTGGGCCAGCACCTCAGCAGCGCCTGCAATATGGCGGACCCGGACATGATCAGAGCTTGCCGATCATCACCGATCCGCGGATCGCGCCGCCGCCCCTGAGGGCCGAGGTCAAGATACCCGCGAATGACTTTGTCAATTTGGTCGCTGGTCATGCGCAGACCATCCACTTTCGCGCGGTCATAGCGTTTTAGTCCCAGGTGAGAGGCCGCAACCGTTGTAACCGTTCCGCTGGTGCCGACGATCTGAAAACCTTCCCGGGCCTGTTCGTCCTTGTATGGCGCAAAATCGGCCAGGTTTTCCTCAAAGAACCAGCTCATCAGCGCAAATCGGGCCGAGTCGTCTTCGACATCGTTGAACTGGTCGCGAAGCGTCGCCACACCTAGCGGGACGCTGATCCAATCAACCACCTTGGCCGCAGGAAATGGGCTTTCGGCTGTGTGGAACCCGTTGTGCAGACGCATAATGGCCGCCGGGCGGTCGCGACGCGGAACCGACGAAATGTCGATCCAGACCAATTCGGTTGAGCCGCCACCGATGTCCACGACCAACAGTTGCTCGGTTTTTGTAGAAACCAGCGGTGCGCAGGAAATAACCGCCAGACGGGCTTCTTCCTCGGGCTGAATGATCTCCAACGTCAGGCCGGTTTCCCGTTTGACTTGCCTTATGAAGTCGCGCGAATTCTTGGCCCGGCGACAAGCCTCGGTCGCGACCAGACGCATCCGTCTGACCCGGTTCCGTTTTAGCTTTTGCTGGCAAATCCGAAGCGCTTGAATGGTGCGCGCCATAGACGACCGGGACAGCCGCCCGGTACGCTCCAACCCCGAGCCCAACTGAACGGACTTGGAAAAGCTGTCAACCACATGAAACCCGCTGCCATTGGGCTGGGCGATCAACATGCGGCAACTATTTGTTCCCAAATCCAGCGCCGCATACAACGCATCTGGATCGGGTCTATCCGGCGCGGGGCTTTCGACCGCCTTCGGGAACGCGCCCGCACCTTTGGGACGCTTGGGCGCCATCTTCAACGCCCTCCGATTTTCGAGTTACCCCGACCATATGGTGCGCACCTGAATCGCGCAAGACGCTCATTAAAGTGATGAGTATTTTGATATGCGCGTTTGTCGGACAGTCCGTTACAAGGTTGGCATGCCGGCGTAGGCAAAAAGGTCGCTGGAAATGCGCCTTGTGTCGAAATTCGACCGACCTGCGCCCATATTGAAGTTTAGAACCGGCCCATCTGGTTAGGAGGAATCACGCAAGATGCCTGACGTCACCATCGTTTACTGGCGCGACATTCCCGCCCAAGTCATCGTCGGCAAAGGCCGTCGTGGCGCAAAGCGGCAGTTGGAAGAGAGGTTCGAGCAGGCCATCGACCGTGCGGCCATGAAGGTGAACGCCAAGGACAGCGACGCCTACCTGGCCGAATGGCGCAAAGCCAAGCCTTTTGCGGTTGAGGGCGACCCGTCCGATATCGCCGAAGCTGAAGCAACGCGTTTGGAAGCAGAGTATGATCAGGACCGTATCAAGGCACTGATCGCAAATGACGGTTGGGCATGAGCCCCAAATCTATGTGGGAGGCCGCTATGGCTTTGCTGAACTTCAAGAAACGTGATGCCGTAGAAAACGGCCCGGTGAACCCGACTGTCGAAGCCTTTTTGCAAGGCTATTCGATCGAGGTGATGCCGCGCACCGCCGAAAAGGTCGAGGATTTTCGCGCGCTGCTGCCCGAAGGCACCCGCGTTTACATCGCCCATATCGAAGGCACTCCGATCGAGGATATGGTCAAGACCGCCAAGCGCATCGCTGCCGAAGGCTACCCGGTCATGCCGCACTTTCCGGCGCGGATCATCAAGGATGCGGCGACTCTGGAAAACTGGATCTCGATGTATCAGGGCGAAGCGGGTGTTGAGCAAGCGCTGCTGCTGGCAGGTGGCGTTGAGAAACCGCATGGTGAATTTGACAGCTCTATGCAGCTGCTGGAATCCGGTCTGTTCGACAAAGCGGGCTTCAAACGGTTGCACGTGGCGGGCCACCCCGAGGGCAACAAGGATATCGACCCGGACGGGTCGACCAAGAATGTCGATGACGCGCTGCGCTGGAAACAGAAGTTCAGCGAGACCACCGATGCCGAAATGGCATTGGCCACTCAGTTCGCATTTGACGCCAAGCCGATCATCGCGTGGGCCGACAGCCTGAAAGAGGCGGGCATCGACCTGCCGATCCATATCGGCATCGCGGGTCCTGCCAAGTTGCAGACGCTGATCAAATTCGCCATCGCGTGCGGCGTTGGCCCCTCGCTGAAGGTTCTGCAGAAGCGTGCGATGGATGTCTCCAAACTGCTGCTGCCCTATGAGCCGACCGACGTGATCACCGAGCTAGCCAACCACAAGGAAGCCAACCCGGATTTCAACATCACCAACGTCCACTTCTTCCCGCTGGGCGGGATCAAGACAAACGCCAACTGGGCGATCAATAACGGTGGCGCTTCGGCAAAGCCTGCAAACTCCTAAGGAACGGACATGACCCGTACAGTCGTAGAATCAAAAACAAAAACAGCCGTTCTGGGCTTTGATGAACCATTCTGCGTCATCGGTGAGCGGATCAACCCCACCGGCCGCAAGAAGCTGGCCGCCGAGTTGGAAGCGGGCGATTTTTCAACCGTCGAGAAAGACGCTTTGGCACAGGTCGCAGCAGGCGCGACCGTTCTGGATATCAATGCGGGCGTCGTCTACAACTCGAACCCGAACCCCAACGAGACCGAGCCGCCGCTGATGCGCAAGATCGTTGAACTGGTACAGGGTCTGGTTGATGTGCCGCTGTGCATCGACTCGTCAGTACCTGGTGCTTTGGAGGCCGGTCTTGCAGCCGCCGAAGGCCGCCCGTTGCTGAACTCGGTCACCGGCGAAGAAGAGCGTCTGGAACTGGTTCTGCCGCTGGTCAAGAAATACAACGTGCCGGTTGTCGCGATCTCGAACGATGACACCGGGATTTCCGAAGACCCTGACGTGCGCTTTGCCGTTGCCAAAACCATTGTGGAACGTGCTGCCGACCACGGAATTCCCGCCCATGACATCGTCGTTGATCCGCTGGTCATGCCCATCGGCGCGATGGCCACGGCTGGCCAGCAGGTGTTTGCTCTGGTCCGTCGCCTGCGCGAGGAACTGGGCGTGAACACCACCTGCGGTGCGTCCAACATCTCGTTCGGTCTGCCGAACCGTCATGGCATCAACAACGCGTTCCTGCCGATGGCGATGGGCGCTGGTATGACCTCGGCGATCATGAATCCGGTGGCTCTGCCAGTGACACAGAAGAAGATTGCGGAGAAGAAAGAGGCCGTCGCCGCCGCAGGTATCATCCTGCCCGAGGGCATGGACGATGAGACCTTTGTACAGATGTTCGGTCTGGGCTCGACGCTGCCGCGCGCCGGTAAGGAAATGGAGGCCATTCGTGCCGCCAATTTGCTGACCAACAACGACGCGCATGGTGGCGAATGGATCAGGTTCAACAAACCACCTGCCGAGGCTGGTGCCGAGGGTGAAGGCGCCCGCGGTCGTCGCGGCGGGGGCCGTCGCCGCCGCGCCTGATCGTTTCGAGAGCTGAACTTAGAAAGGCCGGGTATCCACCCGGTCTTTTTTGTTGGCGGGTTCGTCGTCTACAGGTGAAGCCCGATTGCCCGGTTGACCTCTATCCCGGCGTTCACCGCACAATAGGTGGGAAAGGGTGCCCGTGCGGACGTATCAATGCTGCGGTGGATCCATTCACGATCTTCCAATTGGTGCAACGTGGACGACAAGGCGCGGTCGGTGATCCGATGAAGCGAAGTTTTTATGGTCGAAAAGCGTTGCGGGCTATCCGTCAATGCGAGGATCGGCACGGACCAGCTGCGCCTAAGCACAGCAAAATCGGCTTCATCAGGAATGGCGGAGACGATACGGGCCGCAACTTCGGCAGCCTTAATTCCTTGTGCAGTCAATTTGAATTCTGGGCGCAAAGGATGTCCGTGACCCGGATTTTTCTCCAAAAGACCAAGCTCGAACAGATGCGACAGACTCGCCGCAAAAGACGTGCGGCTTGCCTGCGTTGCGCTCAGCAGCGGAGCCTGACGCCCCGGAATACCTCTATGCAGTGCTGCCAGAATGTTCAGTGACCAAGCACGCGAGGTCAGCTTGACAAGTGCGTCAATGTCCATAAAGTATAGTTACTATAATTTTGAACAAAAGGAAAGATCGATGGCTTTGATTTCTCTGGATGATACGATCACGCTGGCTCTGTCAGTTCGGGACCGCCACGCCAGCGCCGACTGGTACGGATCGATGTTGGGCTTCGACCTGATCCATCACATTGACGAGGCTGGCTGGAGCGAATTGCAGACCAAAACGCCGGGCGTGACGCTGGGATTGGGCGAACAAGCCGAACCGGCGCCCGGCAATACTGTTCCGGTTTTTGGGGTTGCTGACATCGCCTCAGCCAGAACGGCGTTGGAAACCGCAGGTGTCAAGTTCGATGGTCCGACCGAGACAGTAGAGGGGATGGTCAGCACCGCAACTTTCTATGATCCGGACAACAACGCCTTGATGTTGGCGCAGGACCTTACCAAGGGATGACGCTAAAACCCGTCTCTGGATGCTAAGACTCTAGCTTTCCTTGCAAAACGACCGGGTTCCGGGAACAGTGGTAAGGGCTATGGCAAGCTTATAGGTGGCCCCATGTCCATACACCATCCGCCTAAACTCTCGGACACGGATTTGACCAAGCGTCTGGGGAAAAAGAACTATTTCGACCAACTGGTTGATCTGCAGGCTCAATTGGCGCTCATCCAGCAGGCGTTTCTGTTTCATGGCGTCAAGGGCGTGCTTGTGTTCGAAGGTTGGGATGCCGCTGGCAAGGGCGGCACCATTCGTCGGATCAGTCAGGCGCTTGACCCGCGCAGTTTCAAGGTCTGGCCAATTGGCGCGCCGCGAAATTACTACCTGAACCGGCACTACTTGCTGCGGTTTTGGGAACGACTCCCGCCTGCAGGAGCGATCTCGGCTTTTGACCGTAGTTGGTATGGCCGCGTCATGGTCGAACGGCTTGAAAACTTCACCCCGGAACATCGCTGGCGTGCGGCGTATCGTGAGATCAATGACTTTGAACGGATGTTGGTGGATGACGGCACACGGATCGTAAAACTGTTCTTTCATATTTCGCCCGAAGAACAGATGGCACGTTTTACCGAGCGGCTGCGCAACCCGATGAAGCGTTGGAAACTGACTTACGAGGATTTCCGCAATCGCGAACGCTGGGCCGAGGCAGAAGTGGCCGTGGATGAGATGCTGGCCCGAACCTCGACCGAAAGTGCCCCGTGGCATGTGATCCCTGCGAACAACAAAAAGTATGCGCGGATCAAGGCGATGCGCGCAATTGTTGATGCGTTTTCCAAGGATGTTGATCTGAACCCGCATCATCTGGACAAACGTACTCTGGATGCGGCGAGTGAGGCGTTGGATGTCGAGCAATCGTTGATCGACAGCCTGCGCGCACGCACGGAATGATCGCTTTGAAGGATGCCGAAAGGCGCTTGCAGCCGGTCCGGCGACAATGCTATCCAAATCGATGCGGCGGGTATGATGTAATGGTAGCCTGTCAGCTTCCCAAGCTGAACGCGCGGGTTCGATTCCCGCTACCCGCTCCACGCTATTCCGACTGGCTCATTCTGCCCGACGGGCCTGAAACAGGTTGATGACCGCCGGGATTTCGACGCCGTTATTGCCCTCGAATAGCTCAACTTTCTTAGCGACATCTGCTTCAATGGCCGCTACGTCATGGTCCGTTCCATTGAAATGGCTGATCACACGGGCCGCCGGTCCAACTCGGGTACATAGTGCTGCGGTGCCTTTCACACCGTTGAATCCGGGCAATTTCAAGGGCACGGGGTCAGCTTGGATGTCGGTTAGTGCGGCGTCATTCATCATTCCGGCCACGTGGTCCAGATCGTGAAACGCAAGCGGACCGGGAGCGTATCTTCCATATTTGGGCGGATTGCCCAGCCGCGCGGTGGCGGCGATGTGCGGGATCCTGAACCACGGATTGGTCGAAAGTGGTCCCCAGGCGGCAAAGGTCATCTGCCCTCCGGGTTTCAGCGCGCGAGCGATATTGCGGAAGGCGGCAACCGAGTCCTGAAAGAACATGACGCCGAACCGAGAAATCGCGGCATCGAATTCGCCCTCGGTGAACGCATGTGTTTGGGCGTCCGCGAAAAGAAAACTTATATTATTCAGGCTTTCAGCACGCGCGCGTTCTTCGGCTCGGTCCAGAAAGGCCTGAGAGATATCCGCGCTTTGAACATGACCCGAATTGCCAACGCGTTTCGCCGCAGCAAGCGAACTGACGCCGGTGCCGCAGCCGATGTCCAACAACCTCATCCCTTCGCCGATATTGGCGCGGTTTAGGACAAGGTCCAATACCGGTGTGAATACGTGATCCAGCTGATCCTCGTATGTCAGCCATTTCACGCCGGATGGCGACTTGCCCCAATACTCAGCCTGTTCTTCGTTCGGTGTGTGCATTGGGGCCTCCGGCGCTTGATCCGACTATGACCTGCGGCGGCGACGACGGCCAGATTTTTCATCATCCCCGCCGCCGGTGTTGAAGGATGGCGAGGGCAGGGTGACCACCTGCGCCAGTTCCGGGAACGGATCGGTTTTGTGCGGGATCGCATTGGCGGCGACGAAGTGGTCCTGAAACTTGGGCTCGATGGCAGTTTCGACCTTGGTGATCTCGCGCACGACCCGCTCGATTTCGGCCCGTGAGCCGATGTTGCACAGCGCAATCCGGGCACCGGTGCCTGCGGCGTTGCCCGCGCTTGAAACCTTGTCCAGCGGCGCGTCAGGAATCATTCCCAGAACCATCGCGTGTTTGGTCGAGATATGTGCGCCAAAAGCACCGGCCAGGACCACACGATCGACCCGGTCGACTTCCATTTCATCCATCAATAGGCGCGCACCGGCATAGAGCGCCGATTTCGCCAGTTGGATGGCGCGGATGTCGCCTTGGGTCACGGTGATGCGCGGGCCACCTTCGGCGCTGGCATCGTGGATCAGGTAGGAATGCGTGCGGCCTTCGGGAACGCTGCGCGCGGTGCCGGTTTGCTCGGCCGATCCGATCAGGCCGCTTTCGTCCAGCAAACCTGCGATGCGCATCTCGGCCACCGCCTCAATGATGCCCGACCCGCAGATTCCGGTGATGCCGGTGGTGGCGATATCGACGTCGAAACCATCCTCATCGGACCATTTCTCGGACCCGATGACGCGGAAGCGGGGTTCTTTGGTCACCGGATCGATCTCAATCCGTTCAATCGCACCGGGTGCGGCACGCTGGCCCGAGCTGATCTGAGCACCCTCGAAGGCGGGACCCGTGGGCGAGGAACAGGCCAGCACGCGTGTTGTGTTGCCCAGCAGTATTTCCGCGTTGGTGCCCACGTCCACGATCAGCACAAGGTCTTCGGACTTGCCGGGTTCCTCGGACAGTGCAACGGCGGCGCAGTCGGCCCCCACATGGCCCGCGATACACGGCAGGATATAGACCTGCGCGCGGGGGTTCATCTTGGTCAGGTCCATCTCACGCGCGGGCAGGGACATGCTCTCGGACGTGGCAAGCGCGAACGGGGCCTGCCCCAGTTCCACCGGGTCCAGACCCAGTAGCAGATGGTGCATGACCGGGTTGCAGACAAACACGGTTTCCACGATCAGCGCGGCATCAATCCCGGCTTCATCCGCGATCGAGGCGGTCAGATCGTTGATTGCCTCGCGCACGGCCTTGGTCATCTCGGCATCGCCGCCGGGGTTCATCATGGCGTAGGACACACGGCTCATCAGGTCTTCACCAAAGCGAATCTGTGGGTTCATCAGGCCCGAGGACGCTTTGACCTCACCTGTTTCCAGATCCGTCAGATGCGCTGCGATGGTGGTCGAGCCGAGGTCGATGGCAAGACCGTACAGTCCTTGTTCATGCAAGCCGGGCCAGATTTCGATGATCTTTGCGACATCGTCTTTGTGGCCTTTGTAGACGGCCACCGTGACCTCCCACTTACCTTTGCGCAGCACTGGTTGCAGCTTGGACAACAGCGACAGGTCGGCGGTGACGGCCTCGATCTGCCACTGTTCGCGCAACGCGCGTTCCAGGCGTTCCAGATCGCCGGTTGGCGAATGCATATCGGGTTCCTCGACCACGACAAAGAACAACCGCGTGGCCGGATCCATAGTGATCGCACGTGCCGCGGCGGCTTTTCGAACGACCTGACGGTGCACTTGACTTTCCGGCGGGACATCGATGACCACATCGCCCTGAACGGTCGCTTGGCAACCTAGGCGACGCCCAGGCTTCAGCCCGCGTTTGTCGTCATAGCGCTGCTCAACCGCGTTCCATTCGCTCAGCGCGCCCTCTGACACGGTCACGCCATGCTTGGGGAATTCGCCATAGCTGGGCGTGATCTGGCATTTTGAGCAAATCCCGCGACCGCCGCAGACCGAATCCAGATCGACTCCCAACTGGCGCGCGGCGGTCAAAATCGGCGTGCCCACAGGAAAGTGCCCGCGTTTGCCCGATGGGGTAAAGACGACGAGGGGGTCGGTGGTCATGTCTGGCCTGCCTTTTGAATTCGCGCGTTTGATGCGCAAGATATGGGTTTGCGCGCAAAGGGAAAGGCCAATCAGCGGCACGTTTTACGCAGGTTGCGTCGTTTTGAGGCGCGGCCTTCCGAAACAACTTGGGTCAGGGGGCTTTCCCTTTTGCAAAATCCATGTAATAGGGTCACCGCCAAACGGGGTTTTGCATGGGGTTAGCAGATGCAGATTCGTGAGGCACTCACCTTTGACGACGTACTTCTGGTTCCGGGCGCATCTTCAGTGCTTCCGGCAACGGCGGATACGACCACGCGCGTGACGCGTGAGATCACCATGAATATCCCTTTGCTCAGCTCGGCCATGGACACGGTGACCGAGGCTCGAATGGCGATCGCCATGGCGCAGGCGGGGGGCATTGGTGTGGTCCACAAGAACCTCTCGGTCGAGGAACAGGCGCGGGAAGTTCGCCGGGTCAAACGCTTTGAATCCGGTATTGTCTATAACCCCGTAACCTTGCGTTCGGACCAGACACTGGCCGATGCCAAAGCATTGGTGGAGCGTTACAATTTCACCGGTTTTCCTGTCATCGAAGACGATGGGCGTGTTTTGGGCATCGTCACCAACCGAGACATGCGTTTTGCGACCTCGGATGATACGCCGATCAAGGCGATGATGACCACCGAGAACCTGGCGATGCTGCAAGAGCCCGCCGATCTGGAAGAAGCCAAAAGCCTGATGAAAGCGCGGCGTATCGAAAAGCTGCTGGTGGTTGATGGTGAAGGCAAATTGACTGGTCTGTTGACGCTGAAAGACACTGAACAGGCGGTTCTGAACCCGACCGCATGCAAAGATCGTCTTGGTCGTCTGCGTGTCGCGGCGGCGACCTCGGTTGGAGATGCGGGATTTGAGCGGTCCGAGCAATTGGTGGACTCGGGCGTCGATATTATTGTCGTTGATACCGCGCACGGGCATTCTCAAGGCGTTCTCGACGCGGTCAAACGGGTGAAGACACTGTCGAATGAAGTGCAGATCATCGCGGGGAACGTTGCGACAAGCGAGGCGACCAAGGCTTTGATTGATGCAGGTGCGGATGCCATCAAGGTTGGCATCGGACCGGGTTCAATCTGTACCACGCGGATGGTGGCAGGCGTCGGTGTGCCTCAACTGACGGCGATCATGGATTGCGCGGCAGCGGCAGGGGATGTGCCGGTGATCGCGGATGGCGGCATCAAGTTCTCAGGTGATTTCGCTAAGGCAATCGCGGCAGGCGCGTCCTGCGCCATGGTCGGATCGATGATCGCGGGTACGGATGAAAGCCCCGGTGAGGTGATCCTGTATCAAGGTCGTTCGTTCAAATCCTACCGGGGTATGGGCAGTCTGGGTGCAATGGCCCGCGGTTCAGCGGATCGGTACTTCCAGAAGGACGCAGCCAATGACAAGCTGGTGCCCGAAGGCATCGAGGGGCAGGTGCCGTACAAAGGCTCGGCCAGTGCGGTTGTTCACCAGTTGGTGGGCGGTCTGCGGGCGGCGATGGGATATACCGGATGTGCCACGGTCGACGAAATGCGCCGCAATTGCAACTTTGTCAAAATCACCGGCGCTGGCCTGAAAGAGAGCCATGTGCATGACGTTCAGATCACGCGGGAAAGCCCGAATTACCGGGTGATGTAGTACCGAGTTGCATTCAGCACGAGGGAAGCAGCAATGACGCCAGCCGCCCGGGTTCAAGCCTCGATCGAAATTCTCGACGACATTCTTGCAGGCTCACCCGTTGAAAAAGCGCTGACCGGTTGGGCGCGGCGCAGCAGATTTGCCGGGTCTAAAGATCGGGCGGCGGTGCGTGATCACGTTTTTGACGCCATCAGATGCAAGCGGTCATTCGCTGCGCGCGGTGGTTCTGAAACGGGTCGTGGCCTGATGATCGGCGCTCTGCGCGCGGCGGGACGTGATCTGGCGGAGGTTTTCACCGGGGACCGGCACGCTCCCGCGAAGGTACTAGATACCGAGCGTTCAAAGCCGTTTGCGTCGGACGCAGAGCGACTGGATATTCCAGGATGGCTGTGGCCGCAATTTGCGGCTTCTTTGAATGATGCGGCTGAGGCTGTTGCTCATTCGCTGCAAAGCAGGGCTCCTGTTCATCTACGCGTCAACCTGGCAAAATCGACAAGACCGCAGGCGATAAGCGCGTTGGCAGCGGATGGGATCGGGGCCGAGACGCATCCAGCATGCAGCACCGCGTTGAACGTCACCGGGGGCGCTCGGAAAATCGCACAATGCACTGCCTATTTGACAGGATTGGTCGAATTACAGGACGCGGCAAGCCAGGCCGTCATCGAAGCAATCAGCCTGAGGCCGGGGCTGCGCGTATTGGACTATTGCGCGGGCGGCGGAGGCAAATCTTTGGCTCTCGCGGCGCGCTCTGAAGGTGTTCAGGTTTTTGCGCATGATGCCAACCAAAGTCGGATGAAGGATTTGCCCGCGCGTGCGGAACGTGCAGGTGCTGATATTCGCGTTCTGTCGACGGCCCAAGTGGCGCAGCAAGAACCATTTGATGTGGTGCTGACGGATGTGCCGTGTTCGGGAAGTGGCTCGTGGCGGCGTGCGCCCGCCGGGAAATGGGCTTTGACACAAGACCGGCTGGCCGCGTTGCTTGGCACTCAAAACGAGGTTCTCGAGTCTGCGGCGGCTTTCCTAAAGACCGACGGCGTTTTGGTTTATGCGACGTGTTCGGTTTTGAAAGCCGAGAATGACGGTGTCACCGATGCCTTTCTGAAGGCGCATCCAAACTGGCATCGAAGCTATCGCAATGCGTGGTTGGTATCACACGAAACCGATGGTTTTTTTACTATCCACTTGACGAGAAAAGGTCTTATTGAAATCAACTAAAAGAAGAGTGGCCGCGCCTGTTTAAGCGGTCGTTAACCATTTCAGGCCGATACAGGTCGAAAATGCACAATTCCGAGCAGTTGATGACCAATTCCGAAGCACTTTCATCTGAACCCACCGACCTTGAAAGCCCAGGCGCCAGCCGTATCCTTCCCATTGTCCTTTTGTCCGCATTGCTTTGTTTGCTTCCGGGGTTTGCGGCCGTGCCGCAAGGCTGGAACACTGGACTGTTTGCCGCCGGACTTACGCTTTTGGGTACAACCTCCATCTGTTACGCCAAAATGTGGTTTCAAAACAGATTGCGCGAAAGAACAATAAGGCTATCTGCGGCATTGATCGAAAACGAGGACAGTGCTTGCGTCATCGCGGATGAGCGAGGCTATGTATTGGCCGCGAATTCGCGTTTCTTGGCACGGTTTCGGCAGCAAACAAGAACGCGGTTGGACGATTATCTGAGGTCTCAGTTCGCAAATCCGTCCGCGATAGCCCTGCGTCTGCAATCGTTGGCGCAAACACATGGTACAGCGCAAGATACAATCGTTTCGCGCGGCGGAGAAACTCATGTGTCCGTAACGCGCCTGGAAAAAGACCTGTATTGTTGGCGCATTCATCTGGACCAAAGGCGGATTTGGAAGGAAACGCTGGCACCGGTGCTGACTGTGGGCCGAAATGACGTCGTCCTGAACATCAATGAGCCTGCTCGCGTTCTATTGGGAAACACGCCTGAGGCGCTTTCTGACATACTGGTGGCGGGCACGACTGCGGGCTGCGAGGCAGTGCATATTCAAACGTCAAAAGATGTGCAGCTTGCGCGCCTTATTCCCTTGCGCAAGAACGGCGTGACACGCGATCTGCTGTTGTTGCTGAACGATCCCGACCAAGTCACGGAAACAGGCGCGTCATTCAAGGATTTGCCAGTTCCGATCATGCGTTTATCGCCCGAAGGCGACATTCTCGAAGCCAATCGACTGGCGACGCAATTGGTCGGAGACGTGCTACCAGGAAACAGCAACATTCAGGACCTAATGCAGGGCCTGGGTCATCCTATTCAAGCGTGGCTTGACGACACGATCGAGCGTGAAGCATCACCACGGTCCGAAATTCTGCGCCTGACCCGAGAGGATCAGGACGTCTTTGTTCAGGTGACGTTGTCAAAGATGCTGCGCGACGGTCAGGTTTGCCTGATCGCCGTGCTGAACGATGCGACAGAGTTGAAAACGCTCGAAGCACAGTTCGTGCAAGGGCAGAAGATGCAGGCCGTTGGTCAGTTGGCCGGCGGCGTTGCTCACGATTTCAACAACCTTTTGACTGCCATCTCTGGGCATTGCGATTTGCTGCTGCTTCGCCACGATCAAAATGACCCGAACTTTGGCGATCTTGTTCAGATTAACCAAAACGCGAATCGAGCGGCCGCGCTGGTCAGTCAGCTGCTGGCATTTTCGCGCAAACAAACCCTCAGGCCCGAAATCCTGGATCTTCGGGACACAATCTCGGACCTTATTCACCTACTCAATCGACTGGTTGGCGAAAAAGTGCGCCTTATCCTCAGCCATGACCCTGTGGTTAAGCCGGTTCGAGCGGACAAGCGCCAACTTGAGCAGGTGCTGATGAATCTTGTCGTGAACGCGCGGGATGCAATGCCAGAGGGCGGAGAGATTCGGATCGAAACCGAGATCCTCAGGCTCGATCAGCCAATGATGCGAGACCGCGCAACGGTTCAACCGGGAGAGTACGTTACCGTGAAGGTAATTGACAGCGGGACAGGCATTGCTGCTGACAAGCTTCAGAAGATATTCGAGCCGTTCTATACGACGAAACGCACCGGTGAAGGCACCGGTCTGGGCCTGTCCACTGTGTACGGCATCGTCAAGCAAACGGGCGGCTTCATTTTTGTTGACAGTGTCGTGGGAAGAGGTTCGGAATTCACTGTCTTCCTTCCTGTTTGCCAGCAGAAAGCGCGTATAGAACCCCAGGCACCAACAGCTCCGAATGAACAGATTTCGCACCAGGGCGAAGGTGTCGTGCTGTTGGTTGAGGACGAAGCTCCGGTCCGTGCATTTGCCACCCGCGCGCTGCGGCTGAAGGGATTTACCGTGCTCGAGGCTGAATCCGCCGAAGACGCGCTTGCGTTGCTTGAAGATGATGATCTGAGCGTGGACATATTTGTGACAGATGTTGTCATGCCCGGCATCGACGGTCCAACCTGGGTACGGCAGGCGATGGAGAAGCGACCGGACGTGCGCGTCGTTTTCATGTCAGGTTACACCGAAGGTGCGTTTGACGATTCGGGGCCGGATATTGCCAATTCCACCTTCTTGCCAAAGCCATTTTCGCTGAACCAGTTGACCGAAGCGGTGTTTCAGCAGCTCAACTGATCGCGTCACAGTGCTGCGTCGTAGGCTTCGAATTCACCCGCATGGCGCATCTGAAACTGCCGCAGGGTATGATCACCAAGGCTAAGGTCTCCGCTGGGTGAGACGTTTTCCTGCGTGAGGTTGATCTTGCAGTTCAGTCGATCCTGGAGAAAGTCCAGTATTCCCACCTGGTTGTCGTATTTGAATACATGCGTCGCACCAATCCCGTTGCGCCGGGGTTGCAGAAACTCGGCCTGACTGCCGACATCGGCAAACAGGGGTCGATCTCGCTGCATATAGGCGTTCACGAAGGCATCGAAGGTTATCGAGCTTGTGGAATTGGGATGGCCGTTCAACTCGAGGCGGCTGCGATATCTGTACCAGCTACCCAGCCAGTCAATAGGTTCCCGAATGACGGCCATGACTTCCATCTCAGTGTCGAACATTTTGCGGAACATGGTCTGAAAGAACCGATCATACCGGCGAACGGTTGCGTGTTTGAGTTCCGGTGGTCCTGCCACAAATATGTCCGCCCGGTCGCGCAAAGCGAGCTGATAGGCTGTACTGCCTGTCTTGGGAACAGACAAGAGCGCCAGACGTTCCTCATAAAAAACAAGCATTTATCTTTCCACTTTCAACGCATATTAGTTTTCAGATTGGCGTAAACGACTCTTTAACACAATTGACGAACAGTGGGATTTGTAAGTTTTTATTGAAATGTTCTCTTTTTGGTCCCATAAGGAGCAAGAGGCGAACAAAGCAGTGATTGCCGCCCGTTAAAGGGTGTGACAAAAGGGAAGGCGACAGGACAATGGCGGATCTTCTGACGATGAGCGACAAGAAAAACGCAGACAAGCAAAAGGCGCTCGACAGCGCGTTGGCGCAGATTGAACGGCAATTCGGCAAGGGTTCGATCATGAAGCTGGGCGAGGATTCCAAGCAGGATATCGACGCCAGTTCAACCGGCTCTCTGGGCTTGGATATCGCTCTGGGCATTGGCGGTCTGCCGATGGGGCGGATTGTTGAGATTTATGGTCCGGAAAGCTCGGGTAAAACCACGCTGACCTTGCATTGTATTGCTGAACAGCAGAAACGCGGCGGTGTTTGCGCGTTTGTCGATGCAGAACATGCGCTTGACCCGCAATATGCCCGAAAGCTGGGTGTTGATCTGGATGAATTGTTGATCTCGCAGCCCGATACAGGTGAGCAGGCGCTGGAAATCACGGACACTCTGGTGCGGTCGGGGGCTGTCAACATGGTCGTGGTCGACTCGGTGGCGGCGTTGACGCCGAAATCCGAACTTGAGGGCGACATGGGCGACAGCAGCGTGGGCGTGCAGGCCCGCTTGATGAGCCAGGCGATGCGCAAACTGACCGGGTCGATCAACCGCTCGAACTGCATGGTGATTTTCATCAACCAGATCAGGATGAAGATCGGCGTGATGTTCGGCAGCCCCGAGACCACAACCGGTGGCAATGCGCTGAAATTCTACAGTTCGGTCCGCCTCGACATCCGCCGCATCGGTGCGATCAAGGACCGTGACGAGGTGGTTGGCAACCAGACCCGCGTCAAGGTCGTCAAGAATAAGGTGGCGCCGCCGTTCAAACAGGTGGAATTCGACATCATGTATGGCGAGGGCATCTCGAAAATGGGTGAACTGTTGGATCTGGGCGTCAAGGCCGGTGTGGTCGAAAAATCCGGCTCGTGGTTCAGCTATGGCGATGAACGGATTGGGCAGGGGCGTGAGAACGCCAAGCAATACCTGCGCGACAACACCCGCGCCGCGCTGGAGATCGAGGACAAGATTCGCGCCGCACATGGGTTGGAATTTGAGATGCCGCCTGAGGCGGAAGAGGATGATATCCTCGAAGCCTAAATAGTCGCTGAAGGGAACGGCAGAAATTCCCCGGTGCCCAGATGGTGCTGAGAAAACTTGGAACAAGGCGGTCCACCGGGGCCGCCTTGTTTCGTTCCAGGCTGCCTCGCCTGTGGACACTCGGGGGGCGCACCGCTAAACCTTTGCCGACCAAAACGATTGCGCGCTGAGAGAGCCCTAATGCCTACGCTGAACGACATTCGATCGACCTTTCTGAACTATTTCGCCAAGCAAGGGCACGAGGTCGTTGCGTCCAGCCCATTGGTGCCGCGCAACGACCCGACGCTGATGTTCGTCAACTCGGGCATGGTGCAGTTCAAGAACCTGTTCACAGGTGTTGAAACGCGGGATTATCAGCGTGCCACGACCGCTCAGAAATGCGTGCGGGCAGGCGGCAAACATAACGATCTGGACAATGTCGGTTACACAGCGCGACACCATACCTTCTTTGAAATGCTGGGAAATTTCTCGTTTGGAGACTATTTCAAACCCGAAGCGATTCCCTTCGCCTGGGAGCTGATCACCAAAGAGTTCGGCATTGATAAGAACCGCCTGCTGACCACAGTCTATCACACGGATGATGAGGCGTTCGAGATCTGGAAAAAGGTTGGTGTGCCCGAAGACCGGATCATTCGCATCGCCACAAATGACAACTTCTGGCAGATGGGCCCGACCGGCCCGTGCGGACCATGCACCGAGATTTTCTATGACCACGGCGATCACATCTGGGGTGGCCCTCCGGGTTCGGCCGAAGAAGACGGTGATCGGTTCATCGAGATCTGGAATATCGTCTTCATGCAGAACGAGCAGTTCGAAGATGGCTCGATGGTCGAGCTCGACATGCAGTCGATCGATACGGGTATGGGGCTGGAACGGATTGGGGCTCTGCTGCAGGGAAGCCATGACAACTATGACACCGATCTGTTTAAAACGCTGATCGAAGCCTCTGCGGATGTGACGAATGTCGATCCTTACGGGGATCAGAATGTCCACCACCGCGTGATAGCGGATCACTTGCGGTCAACGTCTTTCCTGATCGCGGATGGCGTGATGCCCAGCAATGACGGGCGTGGATATGTACTGCGTCGCATCATGCGCCGTGCCATGCGTCATGCGCATCTGTTGGGGGCGAAAGACCCGGTGATGCATCAATTGGTGCCGACTTTGGTGCAACTGATGGGGGCTCAGTACACGGAACTCGGTCAGGCGCAGGCATTGATCGAAGAAACGCTTCTGCTGGAAGAAACACGCTTCAAGCAGACATTGGATCGTGGCCTCAAACTGTTGGACGACGAAGTCGCAGGCCTGCCGGAAGGTGGTGCGCTACCGGGTGATGCGGCGTTTAAGCTCTATGATACTTATGGCTTCCCTCTGGATCTGACGCAAGATGCGCTGCGGGAAAAGGGTCTGACCGTCGATACCGATGGGTTCGACACAGCTATGGCGGAACAAAAGGCCAAGGCGCGCGCCGCTTGGGCAGGCTCCGGAGAAGCTGCGGATCAGGCTGTCTGGTTTGATGTCCTCGACAGTGCGGGACCTACAGACTTTCTGGGCTATGAAACCGAAAAAGCTGAGGGGCAGGTGTCTGCGCTGGTCGTCGATGGTGCGTTGGTCGACAAGATCGAACAAGGGGGTGCCGGCTGGGTTGTGGTCAACCAAACGCCTTTCTACGGCGAAGCTGGTGGTCAAATTGGTGACGCAGGTGAAATTCGGCGCTTAGAGAATATGCAGGACGTGGCGCAGGTGGAAGACACGCGCAAGTTCGCCGAGGGCAAGGTTTATGCGCATCGTGTAACGGTCAGCCAAGGCGTGCTCTCAATGGGTGACGCGGTTGAGCTTGAGGTCGATCACGCACGCCGATCCGCAATTCGGGCGAACCATTCCGCAACTCACCTTTTGCACGAAGCACTGCGCGAAACATTGGGCGACCATGTTGCGCAGCGTGGATCGTTGAATGCGGCGGATCGTTTGCGGTTTGACTTCAGCCATTCCAAAGCGTTGACGGTCGAAGAGGTGCAAAAAGTTGAGCGCGATGTAAACAACTTCATTCGCCAGAACTCGACAGTTGAAACGCGGATCATGACGCCGGACGATGCCCGCGAATTGGGTGCTCAGGCTTTGTTTGGCGAGAAATACGGCGACGAGGTCCGGGTCGTGTCTATGGGAAAAGCCCCGACCGGCAAAGGCCAGGATGGCGAGACATGGTCGATTGAATTATGCGGCGGCACGCATGTGCGCCAGACCGGTGACATCGGTACTTTTGTCGTTCTAGGTGACAGCGCCAGCAGTGCGGGTGTGCGCCGGATCGAGGCTTTGACAGGGAATGACGCCCTTCGCCACCTGTCTGCGCAGGATCGGCGCCTGGGACAGATTGCATCGGACCTAAAGGCGCAGCCAGATGATGTCGTGGACCGGGTCAAAGCGCTGATTGACGAACGAAAATCCTTGCAAAACGAAGTTGCACAGCTACGGCGTGACCTCGCGATGGCGGGCGGTGCAGGGCAGGGCGCGCCGTCGGAAACAATAGAAATCAATGGCGTTCCGTTCCTCGCGCAGTCGTTGAAGGGCGTTTCTGGCAAGGACCTACCGTCGCTGATCGATGAACACAAAGCACGTTTGGGCAGCGGGGCCGTGTTGCTGATTGCTGACGCAGGGGGCAAGGCCGCGGTGGCCGCGGGCGTTACCCCGGATCTGACAGGCAAGGTGTCTGCCGTGGACCTTGTCCGTGCGGCCGTTGCAGAGCTGGGCGGAAAGGGTGGCGGCGGCCGTCCGGACATGGCTCAGGGCGGTGGCAAGGATGCATCGAATTCGGATGCGGCAATCAAGGCCGCTGCACAAGTATTAGGAGGATAAAATGGCCGCACTCTGGATTGCACATGTCACTGTGACCGACGCGGATGCTTACGGGAAATACGCCGAGTTGGCCGGGCCCGCCATTGCGGCTCATGGCGGAACGTTCATCGCGCGCGCAGCTCGATACGTTCAGCTTGAAGGGAAAGACCGCCCTCGCAACGTCGTCGCCCGGTTCCCCTCGGTCGAAGCGGCTGTTGATTGCTATAATTCGGACCAATACCAAAAAGCCCTCGATCACGCTCGGGGCGCAAGCGAACGCGAATTGGTTGTGGTAGAGATTTCTGACTGAGAATCACCGGGTTCGCCGTAGACCTCGGCGACACCAACGGCAGATTTGGCGAGGTTTGGGGCCTTTTGGGCCTCAAATCGGCATTGGATAATGTAAAAGTATAAAAACACTTTAAAATAAAACGAGTTAGGGCGCGATCTTAACCCTGTTGCCATTCCGTTAGGCCGAATTGTGGCTGCGTTTGCCTTAAATTCGCGCTTGAATGGCCCTGAAATCTGACGAAATTCCGCCGTTTTTCCCTCGCAAATTAATCAGTGATTGCGCGGCGTGTTCTGTTTACGATTACTAAAGACGGACAGAATACACTTTTGAACTGACGCGATCGATCGAAACAAAGATCGAGGGGATGCAATGAATTCGATTCAGAAAAAACTGAATGACGTCATTGGACTGTCAGTTGCGCGTGGCCGCATGGCTTTGGGCGCAGTAACACTTGTTTTGGCTGCGCATGTTGGCGCAGCCGGTGTGGAAGCCGCCGAGGCGGCATTTATCAAAAGTTCGTTTGCGTCCCCGCCACCCTCCGGCGCGCGCGAACTGTGCCATCAATACTCTTGGGCCTGTGCGGCAAGTCCGAAAGTTTCTCGACCGGTGCAACAAGAGATGAGTCTGGTCAAGAAAATCAATCGCAAGGTCAATGCCTCTACCAGAGAGGTGACAGACCAGTCTCAGTACAAAACACAAGAACGCTGGGCCCTTCCGACCCGTCGTGGTGGGGATTGTGAAGACTTTGCGCTGTTGAAAAAGCATGACCTTATCAAAGCCGGCATTGATCCGAACAAGCTTTTGCTTGCGACGGTTTTGGACACGCGCAGAAATGCTCATGCGGTTTTGGTGTACCGATCCAGCCAGGGCGATCTGGTTTTGGATAACCTCACCAACCGGATCAAACCTTGGGCGGCGACCAAATACCTGTTTCTTAGGATGCAGGACCCGCGGCAACCAGGAAAATGGGTCGGCGTTTACGGTCGAAGTTAAGGCGGTATAAATAGAGCTATCAGCCAAGCAAGTATTAAGCGATCAAACGTGGGTGACTCGGGTGTCTCCCACGTTTTTTTCGTAAATTTCAAATGCTGATCGGCGTCGTTCGGAACAGTACCTCAGCCTGCCGCAATAGCTTACGCAGACTCTTCACCATCGCTATTGCGATTGGCCCTGCGCTGTTGTTCGCGTTCCTGCTTAGCGCGGTTCTTTTGCTCGCGGATTTCCTTTCTGCGCTCTTTCCTTTCGCGCTCAGCGCGCTCACGCTGCTCTCGTTTGCGCTCGGCTCTGGCGCGATTTTTCTCAGCCCGCCTTTGCTCTTTTTCGGTCTTCTTATTGTTTTCGCCATCGACTTCTTCGCCGCCGTCTTCGCCGTCGTCGTTCCCGTCTTCGCCGTCGTCGTTTCCGTCCTCGCCGTCGTCGTTCCCGTCTTCGCCGTCGTCGTTTCCGTCCTCGCCGTCGTCGTTCCCGTCCTCGCCGTCGTCGTTTCCGTCCTCGCCGTCGTCGTTCCCGTCATCGCCACCGTCGTTTCCGTCTTCACCATCTGGATCATTGTCACCACCTTCGTCGGCTGGTCCATCACCCGATCTCTGATCTGGGGTGCCAACAGAAGCGGTGGGGAAATCTGTCAGTACAGACGCAAAGGCAGGGCAGTCTATCAGAGTTCGAGAGAGTATTTCTTCAAAGTCCGCACGCCTCTGGATGTATCGCAGCATGCTGGACGATACTACGTCGCACGCGCACAGAGTGTTTGAAGAAACGGACTGACGGGCCGTTTTTACCGTGCACATTTCCGAGGCCAAAGTCGGTGCCGCAGATACAAAGGGAAATGTTGCCGAACAAAAAACAATAGAAAGCAATCGGGACTTCAGGCGCATCGCGCGTCTCCTTTACACTCGTTAAACTGGCATCGCGGAACAAGCGAGGCCTTACTTTTGTCACAGATACAGCGTTTTTACGCCCCAATATCAAGGGGTAAAATTCTTGTCAATTTTCATCTTAATGCAATCTAGGGGAGATTAATGAGTAAAAACAGTGCAGAGCGGGTATCAGCCGCTCTGTTCACATATTGGGCGCTTTGTGAAATTGGACGTAAAAATGTCACAATTGCGGCATTGTTTCTAAAGGCGAAACGAAATTACGCAGATCTCGCCATACGTTTGCGTTCATGCGGATCAAGGAACCGTTTGCGCAGACGAATGGCGTTTGGGGTGACCTCGACCAATTCGTCATCATCGATATAGGCGATCGCTTCTTCCAGTGAAAACTGGATGTGCGGGGTCAGGCGCACCGCATCATCCGATCCGCTGGCGCGCACGTTGGTAAGCTTTTTGCCCTTGAGCGGGTTTACTTCCAGATCATTGTCGCGCGAGTGCTCACCGATCACCATGCCCTGATATACCTCGACCTGAGGGCCGACGAACATGCGTCCACGCTCTTCAAGGTTCCAAAGGGCGTAAGCGACGGCCTGGCCCTTCTCCATCGAGATCAAGACACCGGCACGACGCCCAGGGATTGGGCCTTTATGCGCGGCCCAGTCGTGGAACACGCGGTTCAGAACACCGGTGCCACGGGTGTCGGTCAGGAACTCTCCATGATAGCCGATCAGGCCACGCGAAGGTACATGCGCGATGATGCGCGTTTTGCCAGCACCGGCTGGACGCATCTCGACCAACTCGCCTTTACGCGCACCAGTGATCTTTTCAATCACCGCCCCAGAATATTCGTCATCAACGTCGATGGTGACTTCTTCGACCGGTTCCAGTCGCTGACCCTCTTCTTCGCGGAACAGAACCTGCGGCCGAGAGATGCTGAGTTCGAACCCCTCGCGACGCATGTTCTCGATCAAAACACCCATCTGCAATTCGCCACGACCCGCCACCTCGAAAGCTTCACCGCCCGGCGTGTCCGTGATCCGGATGGCGACATTCGATTCGGCCTCTTTCATCAGGCGATCACGAATGACACGGGACTGAACCTTTTTCCCGTCACGGCCAGCCAGAGGTGAATCGTTGATGCCGAAGGTCACTGTAATGGTCGGCGGGTCAATGGGTTGGGCGGGCAGGGCTTCTTCAACTTGCGGAGAGACCAGCGAATCCGCGACGGTGGCCTTGCTCATGCCGGCGATGGTGACGATATCACCCGCTTCGGCCACATCGATGGGCTGCTGAGCCAGCCCACGGAAAGCCAGGATTTTTGAGGCGCGGAAGCTTTCGATCAGTGAGCCGTCGCGGCTGAGCGCCTTGACGCTGTCACCTGCCTTCAGCGTGCCGCTTTCGACACGCCCAGTCAGAATGCGGCCGATGAACGGATCGCTGCCCAGCGTCGTGGCCAGCATGCGGAACGGTTCGTCCTTGCGGTTCGCCTGTTTCGGGGCTGGGACGTGATCGACGATCAGGTCAAAAAGGGCGGTCAGATCCTTGCGAGGGCCGTCCAACTCCATATCTGCCCAGCCGGACCGGCCCGAGGCATACATCGCAGGGAAGTCCAACTGGTCGTCATCGGCGCCCAGATTTGCGAACAGGTCGAAACACTCGTCCAGCGCCCGATCGGGTTCAGCATCGGGTTTGTCGACCTTGTTCAAGACCACTATGGGGCGCAACCCCAGCGCCAATGCCTTGGATGTGACAAACTTGGTCTGCGGCATCGGACCCTCGGCGGCATCAACCAGCAGGACCACGCCGTCGACCATGCTGAGAATCCGTTCGACTTCGCCCCCGAAATCGGCGTGGCCAGGTGTGTCAACAATGTTGATCCGGGTGCCTTTCCACTCGACACTGGTGGCTTTGGCCAAGATAGTGATCCCGCGCTCGCGCTCCAGATCGTTGCTGTCCATGGCGCGTTCCGCCACGGCCTGATTTTCCCGGAACGCGCCGGATTGTTTAAGCAGCTCATCCACCAAGGTCGTCTTGCCGTGGTCCACGTGAGCGATGATTGCGATGTTGCGCAGGTCCATGAGAGGTCAGCCTTTGAACAGGAAGTTGCCGCGCGCATAACGCGGCTCGGCGCAATATGCCAGCCCTAACCGCCCGTCAGAGGTCTGCAAATCGGGAAATTCACCATTCTACCTACGGTGCAATCGAAGCGGGCATGCGGTCGCGTAGTGATTAAAATCCAAGCGAATGTGAAGGCTGGGCGCAACACTTTCGAAAGGTCAGGTAAACCGGACTATTCGAGTTCGCAGCGAATGTGGTAAAAAGCATTTGTTTTTAGTGTTTTTTTTATGAGTGTTAGAAATGACGACTTTTGCAAAATCCGTCATCATCATATCGTTTCTGATTGTGGCGCTGGGGTGGCTTGCAGACGGGGGGTCCGTCGACATTGATGCAGCCCAAAGTGTTGAACGTGTATCGGGTGTTTCTGTTTAAGCGCTGATCAGGCGACCTTAAAAAGGAGCATTGCGCTCCTTTTTTTCTTGCAGTCGAACTATTGCTTCTCGATCGCTTTCATTTTCGAGCGATGCTGAGACAGTCGTTTGACGACGAACTGACGCGCTTTCCGTTCGGCCAGACGTACGCGAATTTCGGTCAGAAACGCCTCTTCTAACGTTTGTGATGATGCGCCTAACACCTCGCCAACCTCGACGAAGAACCGATCGTCGCCGGTTTCGTCCATGACCTTGACAGTGTCGTCGGCCAATCGTGCAGCAAGGGTTGTAATCGTGTCTGACATCAGCGCGTGGTCTCGGTCAGGCGGCGCTTCACGTAATCGGTGACGTCACCCATAAGCGTGTCCATGTGCCGATCCTGAAAGAAGTGGTCTGCGCCGTCGACCTCATGATGGGTGATGGTGATGCCTTTTTGCTCGTGCAATTTGCCCACCAGCGACGTCGTGTCCGCAGGCGGGGCCACGCGGTCAGCGGACCCGTTGATAATCAGGCCGGAAGACGGGCAGGGCGCCAGGAACGAGAAATCGTACATGTTTGCCGGTGGCGAGACACTGATGAAGCCTGTGATCTCGGGGCGGCGCATCAGCAGTTGCATACCGATCCAGGCGCCGAAAGAAAAGCCAGCAACCCAGCAATGTTTGGAATTGTTGTTCATCGACTGCAGGTAGTCCAGCGCCGATGCGGCATCACTAAGCTCGCCCACGCCTTGATCGTACTCACCCTGACTGCGACCGACACCGCGGAAGTTAAAGCGCAGAACCGTGAAGCCCATGTTGTAGAATGCGTAGTGCAGGTTATAGACGACCTTGTTATTCATGGTCCCGCCAAATTGCGGGTGCGGATGCAGCACGATGGCGATCGGTGCGTCTTTTTCCTTTTGCGGGTGGTAGCGGCCTTCCAGGCGGCCTTCGGGTCCGGGAAAAATCACCTCGGGCATGTGTGCTTTGATCCTGTCTTTTTTGCGTCGGCGTCCGGATATACTTGACGGTTATCGTCGGACACCTTAGAACGGTTCTAATTTCATTGATGTGCGTCATAAGCACTGCCCGTCGGAGATACGCATTGCCTGCGGCGGCGTCAATGTTTTCGCGCGGTCTTGCCGAGAGGGAATCTGATGAAGCTGTCAACCAAAGGGCGATATGCGATGTTGGCGCTGGCGGATATTGCGCTGCAGTCCTCGGATAAACTGGTGACGCTGGGCGAGATTTCTGAGCGTCAGGACATCTCGTTGCCATATCTGGAGCAACTCTTTGTCAAGTTGCGCCGCGCTGATCTTGTCAGTTCCGTTCGCGGTCCCGGCGGTGGGTATCGCCTAGCGCGTCCAGCTTCGGAAATCCGGGTTGTCGAAGTGTTGTCTGCGGTCGATGAAACGGTTGATGCCATGCACAAAGGGGCTGGTGCATCGGGCGGGTCGTCGGGAAGTCGGGCGCAATCCATGACAAACCGCCTATGGGAAAGTCTCAGCGCGAATGTCTACGTGTTTCTGCATCAGACGCGGCTGTCGGACGTGATCAGAAATGATCTGGCGCCTTGTCCGGCTGTCCCTAACCTGTTTTCGGTGGTGGACGATTGATTTCATGAGGCCCGTCACTGCATATCGCGTCGCGGCATTAATAATGATGCATCTATGAATCGAGTTTATCTGGATCATAACGCGACAACGCCTTTGCGCCCCGAGGCACGCGCGGCAATGATTGCCGCGATGGATGTGTGCGGCAACCCATCCTCGGTGCATGCCGAGGGACGTTTGGCAAAGTCTCTGATTGAGAGCGCGCGCGCGCAGATAGCGGCAGCCTTTGGCGCAGACGGTTCGGATATCGTCTTTACATCAGGTGCGACCGAGGCTGCTGCGTTGGCACTGCGCGGACATCCGATCAAAGGTGCCGCGATTGAGCATGACGCGGTAAGGGCTTGGATTGATGAAGTTCTACCTGTTACAGCAGGTGGTCAGGTCACGGTAGAAGATCCCTCACGGACCACATTGCAGGTGGCCAATTCCGAAACGGGTATTGTGCAGTCCTTGCCCACAGGCTTGGCCGTAACCGACGCGACTCAGGCATTTGGAAAATCGCCGTTGGCTTTCAACTGGATCGGAGCGCAGATGGCGCTGATATCCGCGCACAAGCTGGGCGGACCCAAGGGGGTGGGCGCGCTTGTGATGAAACGCGGCACCGATATTGCTGCGCAGATCAAGGGTGGCGGGCAAGAGATGGGGCGACGTTCGGGTACGGAAAACGTCATTGGAATTGCGGGGTTCGGCGCTGCAGCTGAAGCAGCGGCGCGTGACTTGGCCGACGGTGTTTGGGAAAAAGTTGCGGAACTTAGAAATATTCTAGAAAACGCCCTTGAGGCTGGCTCTAAATCTACTATTTTTGTCGGGAAAGATCAGGCGCGACTCCCGAACACGCTGTGTTTTGCAACGCCCGGATGGAAGGGCGAAACGCAGGTCATGCAGATGGATCTGTCGGGCTTTGCAGTCAGCGCGGGCTCGGCCTGTTCCAGCGGCAAGGTGCGCGCCAGCGCGGTGCTGACCGCGATGGGGTTTGACGAACAAACGGCTGCCAGTGCGATCCGCGTATCGCTGGGAACCGAAACGACGGAAGAAGACGTGCTGCGTTTCGCCGAAACGTGGCTTGAGAAAGAGAAAAAGCATCGCGCGCGGGCCGCGTGATCTGACGGAGGGTGTCTTATGGCCGCTTTGGACCAGACCCAGGTAAAAGAAGGTGTTGATCAGGAAACCGTGGATGCGGTGCGCGAGGTCAGCACGTATAAATACGGCTGGGAAACCGATATCGAGATGGAATATGCGCCAAAAGGCGTAAATCCGGATATCGTGCGTCTGATCTCGGAAAAGAACGAAGAGCCCGAGTGGATGACCGAATGGCGTTTGGCCGCGTTCGAGCGCTGGACCCAAAAGGAAGAACCTAAATGGGCGATGGTTCACTACCCGCCGATCGATTTTCAGGACCAGTATTACTATGCGCGTCCGAAATCGATGGAGGAAAAGCCGAAGTCGTTGGACGAGGTCGATCCCAAGCTGCTGGCCACTTATGAAAAGCTGGGTATCCCTCTGAAGGAACAGATGATTCTTGCGGGCGTCGAGGGGGCGGAAGATGCACCCGCCGAAGGTCGAAAGGTTGCCGTGGATGCGGTATTCGATTCCGTTTCCGTAGGTACGACATTTCAGGATGAACTGAAAAAAGCGGGCGTGATTTTCTGCTCGATCTCCGAAGCGATCAAAGAACATCCCGAACTGGTCAAGAAATACCTTGGCACGGTGGTGCCGGTCTCGGACAACTTCTATGCCACGCTGAACTCCGCCGTGTTCTCGGACGGCTCGTTCGTCTACATCCCGCCGGGTGTCCGCTGCCCGATGGAACTGAGCACCTATTTCCGCATAAACGCTGAAAACACCGGTCAGTTCGAACGGACGCTGATCATCGCCGACAAGGGTTCCTACGTGTCCTATCTGGAAGGCTGCACCGCGCCGCAGCGGGACACCGCGCAGCTGCACGCGGCTGTAGTTGAGATCATCGTCGAAGAAGATGCCGAGGTGAAATACTCAACCGTCCAGAACTGGTTCCCCGGCGATGAGAACGGCAAAGGCGGCATCTATAACTTCGTGACCAAACGCGCCGATTGCCGGGGTGATCGGTCCAAGGTGATGTGGACTCAGGTGGAAACCGGTTCGGCTGTGACGTGGAAGTACCCCTCCTGCATTTTGCGGGGGAATGACAGCCAGGGTGAGTTTTACTCGATCGCGATTGCCAACAACTATCAGCAGGCTGATACCGGCACGAAGATGGTTCATCTGGGTAAGAACACCAAGTCGCGCATCGTGTCCAAGGGGATTAGCGCGGGCAAGGCACAGAACACCTATCGCGGTCTTGTCTCGATGCATCCCAAGGCGAAGGACAGCCGCAACTATACGCAGTGTGACAGCCTTCTGATCGGCGACAAATGCGGCGCGCATACGGTTCCTTATATCGAGGTCAAGAACAACTCTTCCCGAGTGGAACATGAGGCGACGACCTCCAAAGTGGACGACGATCAACTGTTCTACTGCCGTCAGCGCGGCATGGACGAGGAAGAGGCCGTGGCGCTGGTCGTCAACGGGTTCTGCAAAGATGTGCTGCAGGCGCTACCGATGGAATTTGCCATGGAAGCGCAGCAGTTGGTGGCAATCAGTCTTGAAGGTTCGGTTGGCTAATGGCGCGGTCACCTCAGGCCCGCATCCGGAAGGATGATGTGCTGACCTGGCTTGGTTACGCATTGCCCGTTTTGGGCGGGGTGCTGGGCGTGGCCTATGTCAACATCAACTACTACGAATTCATAAACCCGGTCTGGGCTATTGGCGGCGGGGTAATCCTTGGGTGGATTGCAGCAAAGTTGATCCGCAGGGTTGTGGGATAAAATGATCGGAGCCCAAGGGCTCTTTGCGATAGGCAAAAGGACAAAAAATGCTGGAAATCAAGAACCTGCACGTCAAACTTGAGGAAGAAGAAAAGCAGATCCTCAAAGGCGTAGACCTGACTGTCGAAGCCGGCAAAGTACACGCGATCATGGGGCCGAACGGCTCGGGCAAATCTACGCTCAGCTATGTTCTGTCCGGGCGTGATGGCTATGAGGTCGAAGAGGGCTCTGCCACGCTGGACGGCGAGGACCTGTTGGAGATGGAGCCGGAAGAGCGCGCGGCAGCGGGTGTTTTCCTGGCGTTTCAGTACCCGGTCGAGATTCCAGGCGTTGGCAACATGACCTTCCTGAGGACTGCAGTGAACGCTCAACGCAAAGCGCGCGGTGAAGACGAGCTTTCGGCGACGGATTTCCTCAAAGAAGTGCGCGCCAAGGCGAAGGCCTTGAAGATCGATGCGGAAATGCTCAAACGTCCCGTGAATGTTGGCTTCTCGGGTGGTGAGAAAAAGCGCAATGAGATCCTGCAGATGGCCATGCTGGAACCCAAGATGTGCATCCTGGATGAGACGGACTCGGGGCTTGACGTGGACGCGATGAAGCTGGTGGCCGAAGGCGTGAACGCGCTGCGCGATGAGGGGCGTGGTTTTCTGGTTATTACGCATTATCAACGGCTTCTGGATCACATCAAACCTGATGTCGTTCACATCATGGCGGACGGTCGGATCGTGAAAACCGGTGGCCCAGAGCTGGCGCTTGAAGTGGAAAACAACGGCTATGCCGACATTCTTTCCGAGGTGAACTGATGGCGCTGCCCCAAGCAAAACAGTCGGCGACCGAGGAACGGCTGGCCGCTTTGACCCTGCCGGATGCCGGGTGCACCCGTAAGGCGCGCGAAGCCGCTCTGGCCCGTGTCCGCGAGATGGGTTTGCCCGGTCGTCGCGACGAATACTGGAAATACACCCGGCCCGACACGCTGACCTCTGCCGAGGCGATCCCCGCCGCGCTATATCGCACGGACGAACCCATGGTGTTTCATGAGTTTGATCGGTTGAAGATCGTTTTCATCGACGGTGTGTTCAGCCCGGACGACTCGGATGATTTGTCTTTGGAGGGCGTCTCGATTGACCGGCTCGAGGATATCTGCTGCAAGGATATTCATTGGGCCAAAGAGTTGTACGGCGTTCTTGAAGCCAGGGGACAAGACCCGGTTCAACGACCACTGGCCGCTTTAAACACGGCTTTTGCGTCGGATGGTGTGGCCATCCATGTGACCGGCAAGCCGTCAAAGCCCATCAGCCTGATCTATCGCCACGCGTCTGAAACGTCGGACGCGATACTGCACCACATCGTTCGGGTCGAAAGTGGGGCCGAGGTAACGATCCTCGAGAACGGACCTGCCGCATCGCGCTTTAACAAGTGCATGGAGATCGATATTGCCGACGGCGGTACCTTGCACCACATCCGCGCTCAGGGCCGCGATCATCAGCGCCGGGCCGCAACGCATATGTTCACCCGCATGGGGCGCCAATCTGTTTACAAGTCGTTCACGCTGACCGTAAACGGCGTGCTGACCCGCAATGAACAGGTCGTCGAACTGACCGGAGACGACGCGATCGCGCATGTGGCCGGGGCCTGTGTCGGCGACGGTGATTTCCACCACGACGACACCGTTTTCGTTACTCATGACGCGGTGAATTGCGAAAGTCGTCAGGTGTTCAAAAAGGTGCTGCGCAACGGTGCGACGGGCGTGTTTCAGGGTAAGATCCTGGTCAAGGAAGGCGCACAGAAAACGGACGGCTATCAGATCAGCCAGTCCCTGCTGTTGGACGATGACAGCCAGTTCCTTGCCAAGCCGGAGCTTGAGATATACGCCGATGACGTGGCTTGTTCGCACGGATCGACATCCGGCGCGATTGACGAGACGGCGCTGTTCTATCTGCGCTCGCGCGGTATTCCTGCAAAGGACGCGACAGACATGCTGACGCTGGCCTTTCTGGCCGAAGCGGTGGACGAAATCGAAGACAAAGCTCTGGCTGACGTGATGGTATCCCGTCTGGAAAGCTGGCTGGCACGCCGAAGCTGATGCCGGTCGCAACCGATATCGTTGCCACGTATCGCGGACCGGGGCGCGTTGTTCGACGGCTGCTGCAGATGGGGCCACGCGAAGACCGTGCGTTGATCATCGTTATGGCGGCCTGCGTGCTGGTTTTCATTGGTCAGACACCGCGTCTGGCCCGTGAGGCGCATTTGACGGGGCAGGAACTGAACGCGCTTCTGGCCGGGGCGTTGTTTGCGTGGGTGCTGACCGCGCCGCTTTTCCTTTACGTTCTGGCGGGCCTGAGCCATGTGGTTGCGCGCCTGTTAGGTGGCAAAGGCGATTGGTTTGGCGCCCGGTTGGCCTTGTTCTGGTCTTTCCTTGCAGCCAGTCCCTTGTTGATGTTGTTTGGCCTTGTCGCGGGCTTCATCGGTCCCGGCGGCGCCCTGAACGCGGTCGGACTGGTTTGGGTGGGCTTCTTTTTGTGGTTCTGGATCTCGGCTTTGATCCAAGTGGAAAGGCGCGACCCATGAATTCGGTGGATTGGCGCGGTCTTGTGATCATGACGCTGGCTCAGCCCGCCGAAGCGGGCCGCCGTCTTTTAGCACTTTGCCCAAAACGCGATGTATTGTGGCTGCTGTTCTTTTTGACAGTGGTTCTGAATACACTGTTGCAAACCACGGCTTCGATCCTCATTCCGGCAGTCAATCCCGAACTGGAGGTTCCAGTTGAACCGGTTGCGCGGGCGCTGGCGACATCGACCGGCATATTGTTCCTAAGCATTGCCGCCTTCTTTTTCGCCGGGCGTCTGATCGGTGGGCAAGGCAGCTTTGACGGTATCATGTGCCTGGTGCTCTGGCTGCAACTGCTGCAGATCGCAGCGCAGGTCGTGATCTACGCTGTGGCCATCATCGCGCCGCCTATGTTCGGCCTGCTGTTGCTGGCGATGAGCCTTTACAGCCTCTACATCACGTTGCACTTCATCAATCAGGCGCATCAGTTCCATTCTCTGGGAAAGGCTTTCCTTGTAGTGCTGCTTTCCGCTTTGGCGGCGGTGCCGTTTGTGCTGATTTTATACCCGTTGGCTTAAGACAGGACCTCGACGACAATGTATGATGTTGAAAGCATCCGCTCTGACTTTCCAATCTTGTCCCGGCAGGTGAACGGTAAGCCGCTGACCTACTTGGACAACGGCGCGTCTGCGCAGAAACCTCAGGTGGTGATCGATGCGGTGACGCAGGCCTATGCGCATGAATATTCCAATGTGCATCGCGGCTTGCACTACCTGTCGAATCTTGCCACCGAGAAATACGAATCCGTCCGCGGGACGGTTGCGAAATTCCTTGGTGTTCCGGATGAGGACGAAATCGTCCTGAACTCGGGTACAACCGAAGGCATCAACCTTGTTGCCTATGGATGGGCCATGCCGCGCATGCAGGCAGGGGATGAGATCGTTCTGAGCGTGATGGAGCACCACGCCAACATTGTCCCTTGGCATTTCCTGCGCGAGCGGCAAGGCGTGGTTCTGAAATGGATCGACGTGGATGCGGCGGGACATTTGGATCCCCAAGCGGTGATTGATGCGATTGGCCCCAGGACGAAACTTGTCGCCGTGACCCATTGCTCGAACGTGTTGGGAACGGTTGTGGATGTTAAGGCGATCACCGAAGGCGCTCATGCAAAAGGTGTTCCGGTTCTGGTTGATGGCAGTCAGGGCGCCGTGCACATGCCGGTCAACCTGTCAGATATCGGCTGCGATTTTTATGCGATCACGGGCCACAAGCTCTATGGCCCGTCCGGATCCGGTGCGATTTTCATCAAATCGGAACGTATGGCCGAAATGCGCCCGTTCATCGGGGGCGGTGACATGATCAAAGAAGTCTCGAAGGACGAAGTGATCTATAACGATCCGCCAATGAAGTTCGAAGCTGGAACGCCAGGCATCGTGCAAACGATCGGAATGGGTGTGGCTTTGGATTACATGATGGGTCTGGGCATGGACAACATCGCCGCGCACGAGGCCGGTCTGCGCGATTATGCAATGCAAAAACTGACCGGGCTGAATTGGTTGCAGGTTCAGGGCACGACGGCCGACAAGGCGGCGATCTTCAGCTTTACCTTGGATGGTGCAGGTCACGCTCATGACGTTTCGACCATATTGGACAAAAAAGGTGTTGCCGTTCGGGCAGGGCATCATTGCGCAGGCCCGTTGATGGATCATCTCGGCGTCACGGCGACGTGCCGGGCCAGTTTTGGGCTGTATAACACGACCGATGAGGTCGACACTCTGATCGATGCGCTTGAACTGGCGCATGATCTGTTCGCCTGATCCGGGCGTGGATTTGCAGTTGCACCCGGATCGGAACGAGGGTAGCTAACGGCCAAGGCACCTGTAGCTCAGCTGGATAGAGCGCTGCCCTCCGAAGGCAGAGGCCAGAGGTTCGAATCCTCTCAGGTGCGCCATCTTTCATCAAAAGCTCGACAGTTTTGGCGCCATTGCATCGCGAAAATGCCGAGCGCCAAAAACAAAACCCCCGAGCGCGGGCTGCGGGGGCGAAGAAAACAACGACGGGTGGTTAAATTAACCGCGCCAGGTGCGGATCACACCGCAGTCCATGTGGACAAAGTTCGAGCGATAATACTGACCGACACCGCCTGCACGGCAGGCCATTGCGGCCTTGGCCATTTGCGAGACCGAGCGCGAGGATAGTCTGAGATCGGCAGCCTGACCCTTCATATGAAGTGAGTTCTTGGCAACGCCGCGTGATCTGGAGCGCAGCAACGCGTTGGTTTGCGGTGAGCGGTAGCCGGACAGGAGCATATACGGTTCGCTCACATCCATCATGTTGTGTGCCGCCGCCATGATGTCGATTGTCCGCAGGTCCATGTCCTTCACCTGGTCGCTGCGCCAATCGCGCATGAAGTGATTCACTTCTTTCACGGCATCCTTGATGTATTTGCCATCAACCCAATATACCATGTCGATGCGTTCACCGGTGCGACCGGAATACATGCGGACGCGCCGTATGTCGCCGCCGCCACGCAGAAATCCTGCTGCTTGGGAATAAGTCGGAGCCGCGGCAACCGCCGTGGCAGCAAATGCGCCCAATAGGGCGCGCCGGGTCAAGCCCGATGCACTGCTCATGGTCATTTCTTGTTTCGTCCCGTACTGTTCCTGCCTGCACGCGATGTTACGCGAGCTGTCTTAATTTTTTCCCATCCCAGATGCGGTTTTTATGACACAGTGAGAGTCGCGCGCCAAGAAGTGTTTCACATATACGTTTTCAAGGGGGAATTTTCGGCAGTTTTTTGCGCAATTGACACAGTTTCGCCTAAGCTTCGCGCACAGCCCAGGCTCTAGATGCAAACGCGCACCACGACAATCCAGATGCGTTCAGGTGATGAATTTGTGAATGGACTTCTGAGTTTTTGGACAACATTGTCATTTGACGCACCGGATTTGGTGCTCAAGTCATTGAATTGTTAAGGTCACCCCATGCCTTTTTCCTTTTGTACCAGTATTCGTGTTGTCTCTGTCGCGATTTTCGCGACATGTTCCTCGGTTGCGCAGGCCGCGCCGGACGGGACGGCTTTTCGATTGTCGGTGGCTGAAACTGCCTCATCAAACTCTGTGCTGACAGAGTTTTACCGCACCAATGGTTTTGACCCGTTGTGGGTAGGCGACACGCCTGCGCACACCGCGCGACGCGCCGCTTTGGTCGATGCGCTTTCCTCGGCCGAACTTCATGGGCTGCCCACTGCGGAATACGACGTCAATTCCTTGATGTCTCAGATGAAGGACGCGCGCAGTCTCCGTGATCTGGGTGCTGTGGAAGTTGAGCTGAGCCGGGTTTTCCTAGGCTACGCTGCTGATATTCATTCCGGTGTGGTCGAACCGTCAAGCGTTGACGATGGATTGGTTCGCGAGGTCGTTCACCGGTCGAAGACTGAACATCTCAGCAAACTTTCCGCTGATAAATCAGGTGCATACATTCGGACATTGATGCCGCAAACACGCCAATATCGCGCGTTGTTGAAGCAGAAGAAAGCGCTTGAGAGCCTAATTGCCCGAGGTGGTTGGGGACCGACGGTTCCCGATGGCAAGCTTGAGTTCGGTGATGCCGGACCGCATGTCGTGAAACTGCGCAATCGTCTGATTGCGATGGGGTATTTGAAACCCAATGCGAGCGCCGAGTTCGACGATGCGTTGCTGGCAGCTGTTCAATCGTTTCAATCTTCACATGGGTTGGAGCCTGACGGAGTTGCGGGCAGTGGCACGATTGCTGAACTCAACCGTCCAGCATCTGACCGGCTGAAATCCGTTATCGTCGCGTTGGAGCGTGAACGCTGGTTACCCGAGCAGCGCGGCGAGCGTCACATTCTGGTCAATCAGGCGGATTTCTCGGCCAAGATTATCGACGACGGGCAGGTTACGTTTGAAAGCCGTACGGTCATTGGCAAAAACACACACGATCGCCGGAGCCCGGAGTTTTCGGATCAGATGGAACACATGGTGATCAATCCAAGCTGGTATGTACCACGCTCGATTATCACCAAGGAATATCTGCCGCAACTTCGTGAAAACCCGAACTCTGTTGGCCATATTCAGATTACCGACCGCAGCGGGCGTCAGGTAGACCGCGGAGCGGTCGACTTCAATCAGTTTACCGCCCGCAACTTTCCGTTTTCCATGCGGCAACCGCCCGGTAACAGCAACGCTCTGGGGCTTGTAAAGTTCATGTTCCCCAACAAGCATAACATCTATCTGCATGATACCCCTCAGAAAAGCTTGTTTGCGCGTGAGGTTAGGGCATTCTCGCATGGTTGTATCCGGCTTGCTGACCCGTTCGGGTTCGCCTACGCCTTGTTGGCAAAGCAAGAGGAAAACCCCAAAGCCTTTTTCCATCGCGTGCTGAACACCGGCAAAGAGACCAAGGTCAACCTGGAGCAGCCGGTTCCCGTGCACTTGATCTATCGCACAGCTTATGTCGGACCAAAGGGCGACGTTCAGTATCGGCGCGATGTTTATGACAGGGATCGCAAGATTTGGGAGGCATTGCAGAAGGCAGGGGTGGTCCTGCCGGACGTTCAGGGGTAATCACGGGGCGACTCCTGCAATAAGGGTGCCCGAAATGCAGTTCACCATTGAACAGATTGCTCAATCTTTGGGGGCGGTGGCCGAGGGCCAAACCGACCTGACCATTCTGCGTGCTGCAGAACCACAAGACGCCGGGCCAACAGATCTGGCGATGGCCATGTCGCCGAAATATGCCGAATCCTTGTCTGCTGGCTCCGCACGGGCGGCTGTTGTGTGGGACGGAGCGGATTGGAAGTCGATGGGTCTTGCCGCTGCGATTTTCGTGCAGCGACCCCGGATGGCAATGGCAGGCATCACAACAATGCTTGATCGAGGGCAGGGGGTTGCGGAAGGGGTTCATCCATCGGCCGTAATAGACCCGTCAGCGGAGATAGGGGACAATGTTTCGATCGGTCCTCTGGCCGTCGTCGGAGCGCGTGCAAAGATCGGCGCAGGCTCGGTTATTGGTCCTCAATGCTCAATTGGAATGGATGCGGTGCTAGGCGAATACGCGCTTTTGCGCGAAATGGTCAGTATTGGCGCGCGGGTGCAGATTGGCGCACGGTTCATCGCACAGCCCGGTGCGAGGATCGGAGGGGACGGGTTCAGCTTTGTCACGCCCGAGGTGTCCGGAGCCGAAAACGTCAGAAAGACCATGGGTGACAAAGGGGACGCCAAGGACCAAAGCTGGCTGCGCATCCATTCTCTGGGCGCGGTTGAGATTGGTGACGACGTTGAGGTCGGATCCAACAGCACGGTGGACAACGGCACCATTCGCAACACAGCGATTGGAGATGGTTCGAAACTGGATAACCTAGTGCATGTTGGCCACAACACACAGGTTGGTCGGGATTGCCTGCTTTGCGGTCTGACTGGAGTTTCTGGCTCTGTCGAAATCGGCAACAACGTGATCCTTGGTGGTCAGACCGGTGTTGTGGACAATATCTTTATCGGTGACGGTGTGATTTCAGGCGGCGGGACGAAAATCCTGTCAAATGTTCCTGCGGGCCGCGTAATCATGGGCTATCCTGGTATCAAAATGGAAACACACACCGATATCTACAAAGCCCAACGACGTTTGCCACGCATGGCGCGTGACGTAGAGGCGTTGAAAAAGGCGGTTTTCAAACAGCCCCCAAGCGATTAAGTCATCCGCAACGCGATAATCAGGGGACCGACATGAGCATCAGCGACCGTGTCATTGCAATCATCGCCGAGCAGGCCGTGCTGGAGCCGTCGGACGTGACGCCGGAAAGTACGCTCGAGGATCTGGGAATAGACAGCCTTGGTCTGGTCGAAAGCATCTTTGCGATTGAGGAAGAGTTCGACATCTCCATCCCATTCAATGCCAATGAGCCGACGGCCAGTGATTTCGACATCTCGAACGTCGCGGCGATCATTGCCGGTATTGAAAAGCTTGTGGCGGAAAAGGTCTGAGCCACCTTATGAAACGCGTTGTCATTACGGGTGCCGGGACAATCAACTCGCTGGGGCATTCTGTCCCCGATACGCTGGAGGCTATGCGCGAAGGTCGTTGCGGCATCAGCGAACTGGAATTTCGCGATGTTGAGCGTCTGGCCATCAAGATTGGCGGCCAGGTACGCGGGTTCGAGGCCGAGGGCCGGTTTAATCGGCAACAAATGACCTTGTATGACCGGTTTACTCAGTTCACCCTGACAGCGGCCAAAGAGGCGATCGATCAGTCGGGCATCGTTTTCCATGGCGACGTTGCGGCTCGGTCCGGTGTGGTGCTTGGCACTGCCGGTGGCGGGGTGTCTACTTGGGACGACAATTACCGATCCGTCTACGAAGACGGCAAGAACCGGGTGCACCCATTCGTCGTACCAAAGCTGATGAACAATGCGGCGGCCAGCCATGTATCGATGGAGCACAACCTCAAGGGCCCCAGCTTCACCGTATCAACGGCATGCGCTTCCTCGAACCACGCCATGGCGCTCGCGTTTCAAATGGTACGCAGCGGCGCGGCACCGGCGATGCTGACAGGCGGTTCGGAATCCATGCTGTGCTTTGGCGGCGTGAAAGCCTGGGAAGGGTTGCGTGTCATGTCGAAAGACGCGTGCCGCCCGTTCAGCGCCAACCGCAACGGAATGGTTCAGGGCGAAGGCGCAGGCGTGTTTGTTTTCGAAGAGCTTGAACACGCGAAAGCAAGGCGAGCGGAAATCCTTTGTGAAGTCGTTGGCTTTGCCATGTCCTCGGACGCAGCTGATATCGTGATGCCCAGCAAACAGGGCGCGTCGCGCGCAATGTCTGGCGCTTTGGCGGATGCAGGGCTGAACGCCAGCGAAGTTGGCTACATCAACGCGCACGGCACCGGAACTGCGGCCAATGACAAGACCGAGTGCGCGGCTGTCGCAGATGTCTTCGGCCCACATGCGGATGATCTGATGATTTCGTCAACCAAATCCATGCATGGTCACCTGATCGGTGGAACGGGCGCGGTTGAATTGCTCGCGTGTATCATGGCGCTGCGGGACGGTGTTATCGCACCGACGATCGGTTACGAAGAACCTGACCCGGAATGCGCCCTAGATGTGGTCCCCAACGAGGCCCGTGAAGCCAAAGTCGACGTTGCCCTCAGTAATGCTTTTGCATTCGGCGGGCTAAACGCCGTCTTGGCGCTGAAACGCGTCTGACAAAAAAAACCGCCGTTTTGGGACGGCGGCTTTGATATTGGGGCTTTCAGGTCACCTGTCAGTTGACCGAAACATTCAGCCCATCAAACGCGGCGGTAAATCCGCTAAGAGACATATCCATGTTCAGGATCTGATCCGGTGCGCGCGCGGGCACCAGAGACAACACGGCAGTTGTACCTGATTTCATCGCATCCACATCGCCCTGTGTCAGGCCCAACTGCGCGACACATCCGACTGGAATGCAGTGGTGATAATTATACAGCTTGCGTGGTGCGCCATCGATTGAAATGGCCAACTGCGCCTGCAACAGTGTCTCAAGTGGAACAACGACATTGGCCCACGCCACGGCTGCCCCCCCTTCGGGCAGCTTGCCGATTGTCACCTCGGCAATAGGATCACCTTGCTGACCGTTGAGAATTTGCACCATGGCGCAGGGGTCATCCCCTTCGCCGGCTTTGATGCAGGACACGCCCCAAGCCCCAGATTCTTCCTTGATGTATTGTTCACCCACCCGCGGGCCGCTTTGACCCAAATCCAGATCGCTGCCGGGCTGCGCATTCGGCTCTGCCTGCTCTTGCGAGGTGTTGCTTTCATCCTGGGCATAGACCGCGCCAGCCATGGCAGCAGCCACCAGAGTAATTGGGACAAATTTCCTGATCATGAACGCCTCATATTGCTGATCCAGCTTTTTTTACCCGTCTATCATCGCAATTCGATGGTGTCAGGATCAAACGGGGCGTTCTGCGGGGAATTGACCATATTTTTGCTTAAACGAGTGGCGAAGGTTTCCCAAGGTCAAACGACAAAGGGAGCCGATAGAGCGGCTCCCTTCATGAATTTTTTCTCCCCGTCGGACTGGCCGACTTAGTTATGCGCAGACGTTACGAAAGGGAATCTCGGCGGTCAACAGCTAACGACAAAATTTTTTCCGTTGTTCCTGAGCTTTATCCTTAAGTGGGCGAAAAAAGCCGTGCCCAAGGGCACGGCCAGTCAACAGGGAGGAAGTTTGCCCCGACGCAACAGAGCCACGGCGAAGGCAAATTGACTATCGCAGTGAATGGTTAACTTTGTATGCTCGGGGCAGATCGGTGGAATTCGGGACAGGTTTTCAATGGATAACAATATCTTTATCGGCGGTGGCGGGGATGAATATGGCGTGCCTCAGGGACTGACGCTGAGCTATGCGAACCGCCACGGTTTGATCGCCGGGGCAACGGGCACCGGCAAGACCGTCACGTTGCAAATTCTTGCCGAAGGGTTTTCCAAGGCCGGGGTTCCGGTGTTCATGGCCGACGTCAAAGGTGACCTGTCCGGACTGGCTCTGCCCGGCAGCGACCAGCACAAGCTGCACCAGGCATTTCTAGACCGCGCTGAACGGATCGGTTTTGACACATTCTGCTACAGTGCGTGTCCAGTAACGTTCTGGGATCTGTTTGGTGAACAGGGGCATCCTGTCCGTACCACGATCACGGAAATGGGCCCATTGTTACTGTCGCGACTTTTGGAATTGAGCGAGGCACAAGAAGGTATTTTGAACATCGCCTTCCGGGTCGCCGATGAAGACGGATTGCCCTTGCTGGACCTTAAGGACCTACAAGCCTTGTTGGTCTGGATCGGCGAGAACCGGGCACAGCTTTCTCTGCGTTACGGCAATGTCTCGACTTCTTCTATTGGCGCAATTCAGCGCAGGCTTCTGGTTCTTGAAAACCAGGGCGGGTCAAAATTGTTTGGAGAGCCGGCGCTCGATCTGGCGGATTTGATGCGCGTCGACGAAAACGGGCAGGGAATGGTGAACGTTCTGGCCTCGGACAAGTTGATGGGGGCGCCACGCCTTTACGCAACCTTCCTGCTGTGGTTGCTCAGCGAACTGTTCGAGGAACTACCCGAAGTGGGCGATCCAGAGAAACCCAAGCTCGTCTTCTTCTTTGACGAAGCGCATTTGTTGTTCGAAGACGCGCCCAAAGTTCTGATCGACAAGGTCGAACAGGTTGCCCGTTTGATCCGGTCAAAAGGGGTGGGGGTCTATTTCATCACACAAAACCCGGCGGACATACCGGAGGATATTCTGGGCCAGTTGGGCAACCGCGTGCAGCATGCCTTGCGTGCATTCACTGCGCGAGACCGTAAGAACCTGCGGCTGGCCGCCGAGACGTATCGGGAAAACCCTGCCTTTGACACCGAAACGGCGATTCGCGAGGTGGGCGTGGGTGAGGCCGTCACATCGATGCTGCAAAAGAAGGGCGTGCCAGGCATCGTCGAGCGGACGCTGATCCGGCCGCCCGGCTCGCAATTGGGTCCGATCACAGCCAAGGAGCGTCAATCCATATTGGATCAATCTGCGATGGGCGCGAAATATGACAAGACCATCGACCGGAAATCGGCCTTCGAAATTCTTCAGGCCCGCGCCGAAGCTGCCGCTAAAGAGGCCGAGGCCGCAGAAGCCGACGAACTCATTGAACAACAATCTGCTGCCGAAAGAGAATACGCATCTGCCCGCCGCTATTCTGGCAGCAGGGTGGGCCGGTCCTCTTCCCGGGTTTCCCGGAAAAAGGATACTTTCGCCACAGCCATGAGCCAGGCGGTTATCAAAGAGCTGAAAGGCACCACGGGGCGCAGAATTGTGCGTGGTATTCTGGGAGGGTTGTTTAAGAACAGATAGGCACCGAAATGCTTACCCGTTCAATTGGCGCAACCCTTCTTCGCGGCAAATATTGTCAGCTTCCGCGACAGACATTTTCGTTGCCGGGAAATCAATTGCACGATCCCAGAGGACGCGGTTCTTGGTATATAGCTGACAAGTGACGACGCCTTTCTGCGTTTGAACTTGAACAGGTTCAGTTTCCAAATCCACAGGGGACGGAACGCAGGCGGCCAATGCCGAGAACAGGGGCAAAAGCAAAGCGACTTTGGTGAGGGTCGATGACATCGTGAGGCTCATTCTCATTAGTAAACATAGCGGGTCGTACCGATCGGTCAGATCGTGTGAGTGGACGCCGAAACCAAAAGCGGCACACGCAAGCGGTGAGGTCGTTTATAAACAAACGCAAGCGAAATCAAGAAACCGCGCCAAAAAAAGTTGACGCGGTTCAATTGTTTGAGAGGTTTTCGGTCTATTTCTCGGGGATCAAACCCCGAGGGCTGAACCTGAGAACGATCAGCAGAATAAGCCCCATGGTGAACAAACGCATATGAGCTGCGCTGTTGATCAAATGCGATTTCAGCGCGCTGCCTTCGGGCATCCCCACGGTGATGAGGTTCATAAGCCAAAGACCGATGGGCTCAACCTGAACCCACAGGAACCAGATCAGGAAGGCGCCCAGAACCGCGCCGAAATTGTTGCCTGATCCGCCGACAATCACCATCACCCAGACGAGGAAGGTAAAGCGCAGCGGGTTATAGGTGCCAGGTGTCAGCTGTCCGTCCAGCGTGGTCATCATCGCACCGGCAATGCCGCAGATCGCAGAACCCAGAACGAATATCTGCAGATGGCGGCGGGTGACATCCTTGCCCATTGCTTCAGCCGCAACCTCGTTGTCACGAATGGCGCGCATCATCCGGCCCCACGGGCTTTTCAACGCCATCTGGGCCATCCAAAGCAGCACCAGCAGCACGACAACAAACAGCAGCGAATAGCCCAGCTTGACCGAGAGGGTCGATGCCGTCACTGGGTCAATCCCAAACCACTCGGCGCGTGCTATGAACGAGGGGTCTTGCTGCAGCTCGACCTCGTACCCCACAACGGGCGCGGGGCGAGGGATGCCGTAGACATTCTTTACCCCTCGGGCCAGCCAATCCTCGTTTTTCATGATCGCGATGATGATCTCGGCGATGCCCAGCGTTGCAATCGCCAGATAGTCCGAGCGCAGACCAAGCGCCGTTTTACCGATCAGCCACGCGGCACCTGCGGCCAGTAAGCCTCCGGCGGGCCAAGCCAGCAGGACAGGCAGATTCAGACCGCCGATATTGCCTGCAACCGCAGGATCGATTGCCTCAATCGCGGCGATGCTGGGATCGAAAATCGCGCGATAAACAAAGAATCCAATGACGAGGATGCCTATAATGGCCAGCGTCTGCACGCGACCTTTGGGCATCTTTTTTGCCACCATCACCGCCGCAACAACTGTCGCAGCGCCAAGCAGCAGCGCGAGTACAACGCCATAACCACCCGATGACCATGCTCCGGGTGTCGGAGGGGTCGAGACCAGCACAACCGCCAGGCCGCCCAGCGCGACAAAGCCCATGACGCCAACGTTAAACAGCCCCGCAAAGCCCCATTGCAGGTTCACCCCGATGGACATGATAGCCGAGATCAGCCCCATGTTCAGAATCAGGATCGCCGCGTTCCAGCTTTGCGTGAACCCGGTCAAAAGGATCAGCCCGCCGACGACGACGAAAAGCAGCGTGTTTTTGACAGTCTCGGTCATACCGCTTTCCCCTTGAACAGGCCCGTGGGCTTAAACAGCAGCACAATCAGCAAGATGGCAAAGCTGACGGCGAATTTGTAATCGGTGGACAGGAACTGAACCAAACCTGAAGGTTCAAGGCTTTCCGGTGCCAGATAGGTCAGCACCTTTTTCCAGGCATAGGTGATCGTCACCTCGGAAAACGCGATGATGAACCCGCCTGCGATGGCCCCGATCGGGTTGCCAAGGCCGCCTACAATGGCTGAGGCGAAGATCGGCAGCAACAGCTGGAAATAGACAAACGGCTTGAAGCTTTTGTCGAGGCCATAGAGCACACCTGCCGTGGTCGCGAGTGCTGCGACGATGATCCATGTGATCATCACAACACGCTCGGGGTTGATGCCGGACAGCAGCGCCAGATCTTCATTGTCCGAATAGGCGCGCATCGATTTACCGGTGCGGGTTTTGTTCAGGAACCAGAACAACAGCGCCACGGCAACAACAACCACGATCACGGTAATGCCCTGAGAAGTCTTGATCGCCAACCCCTCGCGCAGCCCGGTCATCGCCTTGAAATCCCGCGCCGAGATGATGAACCTTGCACCGTCCGAGAAGCGCTGATCGTCCGGTCCGATGATGAACCGCACGAGGCCGTTCATGATGAACATCACGCCCATCGATACGATCACCAGAATGACCGGTTTTGCCTTTTGTTCCCTGTAGAACCTGTAAACCAGCCGGTCGGTGATCAGCACCAGAACGATACAGCCAAGAATGGCAAAGGGCAGGGCGACGAGAGCGGTTGGGAGCGGACCGCCCATCACTCCGAATGGGGTCAAAAACCAAGACATTACCCCGTTAACTAAGCCAAACTGACTTTCTAGGGTCCAAGCAAGCAGCAATGGAATTCCCCAAGTCACCAGCACCGCAATCATCGCGCCAAAGGCCATCGTATCGCCATGGGCAAAGTTCGAAAACCGCAGGATTCCATAGATCAGCGTCACCCCCAAAGCGCCCAGCGCCAACTGGCTGCCATAAGCGATTGCGGGAACAAGAACGAAGTTGGAGAGCGCCACCAGGGCGTTGAGGAAGTCCATTAGTTTTCTTCTCCGCAGAAGCCGTAAACCATTTCAACAAAATGAGAATGAGGGAGCCTCTGAATGGTCATTGCGATGCCGATTGGTTCGCCGTCGGTCCACAATTCAACGACCGCATTGGTCAGGGTGTTATCAACAACACTATTCGCCACAATCGCGCGATCGTTTGAGAGTCTGCTGTCAACCTGAAAGTCCCCGAAATGAACTCGAGAGTCCTTGGTCGACGGAACCGCGTAAACTTGTAGTTCACTATCGTCCATTGAGATTTCCAGCCAAAAGCTTCCTTCCGGACAGTCCGTGGCGGGACAATCTGCACCCATGCACATTGTTCTAACTTCACACATTCTCATTTCGCAGTAGGTCTTAGGAAACGAGGCGGCTTGCGCAGGGCTTTGCCACATTAGGTTCATCGCAACAGCCAACGTGAGGAAAAATTTGAAAGAGGTTGTTTTCATCCTCACCCCCCCAAGAAACTCTTGCGCACTTCAGGATCGGCCAGCAGCTCTTTGCCCGTGCCGGTATAGGCATTCCGCCCCTGAACCAGCACATATCCCTTGTCCGCGATCTCCAGCGCCTGGCGGGCGTTTTGTTCGACCATCAGGATCGGCAACCCGGTGCGGGAAACCTCGATGATCCGGTCGAACAGCTCATCCATCACGATGGGCGAGACACCAGCGGTCGGCTCATCCAGCATCAGCACCTTTGGCTGGGTCATCAGCGCGCGGCCCACCGCGACCTGTTGGCGTTGACCACCTGATAGCTCTCCGGCGGCCTGATTGCGTTTGTCGCGCAGGATGGGGAACAGGTCATAGACCTGCTCCATTGTCTGGCTGATATCGTCGCGGCGGATGAAGGCGCCCATCTCAAGGTTCTCTTCCACCGTCATCGACGTGAAGATGTTCGAGGTTTGCGGTACAAAACCCATCCCGCGTATCACGCGATCCTGCGGGGTGAGAGAGGTGATGTCTTCGCCGTCCAGTCGCACCGCGCCCGAACGGACATCGAGCATCCCGAACACGGCCTTCATCGCGGTGGACTTGCCCGCGCCGTTGGGGCCAACGATCACCGCAATCTCACCCTTGTCGACGGCGATGGTGCAATCATGCAGGATGTCTGGCCCTTTGCCGTATCCGCCGGTCATGGTGTCACCGATCAGGAAGGGGCCGCCCTCGACCTTGTGCGTCTCACCACTTTTGCGATGTGCAGGTGTCATGGTGCCGGCGCCGTGCGTATTGGTGATCGAGGCATCCTTGTTGCCCTTGTCGTCATGGTAAGGGTTGTCGGTCACGCCCCGGCCTCCAGCTTGTCTTTGTTTTTCAGGCCGGTGCCCAGATAGGCCTCGATCACGTGCTCATTGGCCTTGATCTCATCCAGAGTGCCCTCGGCAAGTACCTTGCCTTCGGCCATACAGATGACGGGGTCGCAAATCTTGCCGATGAAATCCATGTCATGCTCGATGACGACGAAGGTATAGCCACGCTCTTTGTTCAAGCGTAGGATCGTGTCGGCGATGGTCATCAGCAGGGTGCGGTTCACGCCCGCGCCAACCTCATCCAGAAACACGATTTTGGCGTCGACCATCATGGTGCGACCCAATTCCAGCAGTTTCTTCTGACCGCCCGAGACCTGACCGGCCTTGTGATCGGCCAGATGTTCGATGGTCAGGAATTCCAGAACTTCGTCCGCCTTGGCCTTCAGCGCGCGTTCTTCATCAGCAATACGTTTGCGACCAAACCATGTGTTCCAAAGCGATTCCCCGGATTGCGCGCCCGGCACCATCATCAGGTTCTCGCGGCAGGACATCGACGAAAACTCGTGCGCGATCTGAAACGTGCGAAGCAGCCCTTTGTGAAACAAGTCGTGCGGTGGAAGGCCGGTGATTTCCTCACCGTCCATAAAAACGCGCCCTGAAGTAGGGGGCAGAACGCCCGCGATCACGTTGAACAGAGTGGTCTTTCCGGCTCCGTTCGGCCCAATCAGACCGGTGATCGAGCCCTTTTGGATTTCCAGCGATGCCCCGTCCACCGCATGAAATCCGCCGAAATGCTTGTGCACGTCTTCGACGACGATCATCTTTTCCCCTAGCCGCCGTTTTCCGGCGTTGTTGCCACATCCCTGTACGAATGGTGCGGGCTTTTGTCATTGAAACAGCCCGGGCACAAGGCCCGGGCTGCTTGTTTTTATGACTATTAACCTCGGATCAACGGAAGTTGACGGTCTTGTTTTCGCCGTCGGTCACTTCGATCTCGCGATAAGAGCCCGCGCTTTCACCGGGGCCGATCAGCTCAACGCCCGACGCGCCGACATAGTCGATGTCTTGACCTGCAGCCAGCAGCTCCAAACCCTTGGCCAGTTCACCCGGATAGATCTTCTCACCCGGAGCGTTGGCAACGTCCATGATTTTCGCGCCATAATCCGCGGGGCTGGTCGAGCCTGCGGCCTGCATGGCCAGCATGAACAGAGCCGCGGCGTCATAGCTTTCCGGCGAGTAGGGCGACGAGCCGTCGAAGCCTGCAGCTTCGGCCATGGCAAAGTACTTTTCAGCACCTTCACCACCCGAGCCAGCGATCTGACCGAACGAGCCGTTCAGGTCCGGACCGACATTGGCAGGCAGCGAGTCACCGATCATGCCGCCCGGTAGACCGAACGTATCGAACGCACCGCTGTCCAGCGCCGACTGGATGATGCCCAGACCGCCTTGGTCCAGATAGCCTGCAACGACCAGAATGTCGCCACCGGCCGAGGCCAGCGCGCCGACTTCAGCCGAATAATCAGCCTTGCCGTCCTCGTGGGCTGCGACAATGGTCACTTCGCCACCCGAAGCCTCGTACGAGGATTGGATCGCGTCCGCCAGACCCTTACCATAGTCGTTATTGGTGTAGGTCAGAGCGATCGAACTGATGCCGCGATCGTTCAGGATGTCGGCCATCACCTGACCTTCACGCGCATCCGACGGGGCGGTGCGGAAGAACAGGCCGTTATCTTCCATGGTCGACAGGCCGGGCGAGGTTGCCGACGGCGAAATCATCACCATGCCGTTCGGAATCGCGACGTTCTGCAGAATCGCGCCGGTGACGCCCGAGCAGTCGCCGCCAATGATGCCAGCAACGCCGTCCGCGATCATGCGTTCGCCGTTCGAGGTGGCCAGACCATTGTCGATGCAGCCGGTGTCGGCGCGCGACGCGCTGACCTTGGTGCCATCCAGCAGCTTGCCGGATTCGGAGACTTCGGCCATCGCCATCTCGGCACCCGAACCCATTGCGGGGGCCAGAGATTCAATCGGACCGGTGAAGCCAAACAGAACGCCCAGCGTGATGTCCTCGGCCAGTGCCGGACCAGCCAGCAGAGCGGATGCTGCAGTTGCAGTAAGCAGCTTTTTCATATGGTTACTCCCTGTTGTGAACGTAATCGTTCTGGGCACGACCCTAGGCAAGCTACCAAAAAAAGAAAAGTCCTAACGAAACTGTGTTTTTACCGGTCACAATCCTATTTGTTTCTATAGGTTTGTCGCCCGATCCGGCGATATCGTCCAATGGATGGAGGTGAATATGTTCCGAGCTTTCGCGATTCTGATGCTGTGTTGCTGCACTACGTTGGTCAATGCCGATGTGCTGCGAACGTCGGCGGGTCCGGTTCAGGTTGCAAAAGTGGTCGAAGGTTTAGACACCCCCTGGGCGGTTGGTGTTTTGCCGGACGGCTCTTTTCTGGTCACGGAACGGGACGGCGATCTTTTGTATGTCAGCGATGGTCAAGCAAAACGCGTCAAGGGCATGCCGAAAGTTGCTGCGAACGGGCAGGGAGGCTTGCTGGACGTGACGGTTGCCCGTGACTTTGCGCAAAGCCGCGAGATTTTCCTGACCTTCTCGAAACCGCAACGAGGTGGTGCCGGAACTGCCGTTGCCATTGCGCGTCTTTCTGAGGGCGGGGACCGTCTGACCAATACCCGCGTGATATTCGAGGCTGTACCGGGCGGCTCGGGTGGCCGACACTTTGGCTCTCGCGTGGTCGAAGCACGTGACGGGACACTTTACGTTACCATTGGTGACCGCGGTGACCGTCCTCAGGCACAGGACCGGTCCAATCACATGGGAACGGTGATCCGAATTAACCGAGATGGATCAATTCCCGAAGACAACCCCTTTGTTGGGCAATCCGGCATGCGGCCGGAAATCTGGTCATACGGTCATCGTAATCCACAAGGCGCGGGATTGGATGCGCGGGGCAAGCTTTGGGTTTCTGAACATGGTGCCCGTGGGGGCGACGAGGTGAATTTGGTGGAGCCCGGTGCAAACTATGGCTGGCCAGTCATTTCTTATGGCGTGCACTATTCCGGTCAGAAGATCGGTGAAGGCACGTCGAAACCGGGAATGAAGCAGCCCGAGTACTACTGGGACCCGTCAATCGCACCGTCAGGTTTGCTGGTTTATTCCGGCAAGCTCTGGCCGCAATGGAAGGATGACTTATTCGTTGGATCGCTGAAATTCGACTATATTTCTCGTCTGTCAGGGAACCCATTGCGCGAAGTCGAGCAGATAAAGGGACCTGAAACCGAACGTGTTCGCGATATCGTAGAAGCCCCGGATGGTTCTATCTGGTTCATTTCTGTCGGTGAGGGCGCGGTCTATCGGATGACGCCCGGCTAAACTGAAAGCCGACCAGCCTGCGCCCCACGCTCGCGATACGGCGTGGTGTTATAATGCGCGCGGTAACATTTTGAGAAATGGCTGGGCGAGGCGAAACCGCAGGCCAGCGCGACGTTGATCACGCTCATATCCGTCTGCATCAACAGGTTGCGTGCTTTGTGAAGACGCAGTTCCATGTAGTACCGTTTGGGCGACCGGCTCAGGTAGCGGCGAAACAGGCGCTCTAGCTGACGGGTCGACATGCCCACATCTTTGGCGAGGATCGAGGGCGAGATCGGCTCTTCGATGTTTTTCTCCATCATCATGATGACCTGGCTGAGCTTTGGGTGACGCACGCCAATCCGTGTCGGCGTCGACAGGCGCTGGGTGTCTTGGTCGGTGCGGATCGAAGAATAGATCATCTGATCAGCCACCGCGTTTGCAAGGTCTTCACCATAATCGTCGGCGATGAGTTTCAGCATAAGATCGATTGACGATGTCCCACCGGCTGTCGTCATGCGATTGCCGTCGATCAGAAAGACGGATTTGGTCAGTTCGACGGCATCAAATTCTTCCGCGAAACTATCCGAGTTTTCCCAGTGGATCGTGGCCTTCTTTCCGTCCATCAGCCCCGCCTTGGCCAGCGTATAAGCAGCAGTACACAATCCACCGATCTTCAGCCCTTTGCGGGCCTCGCGACGCAGCCAGTTCAACACGCGTTTCGTTGTCGCCGCCTGAACATCGACTCCGCCGCAAACCATGATCACTTCGTCGCGCTGCAACTCTTCAAGATCACAATCCAGTTTGAACGTTGTCCCGGCCGAGCACTTGACCGTCTCTCCACCCTCGCCGGCCAACTCCCACGTGTATAGCTCGCGGTTTGCCATACGGTTTGCGATGCGAAGGCTGTCGAGCGCAGACGCGAAAGACAGCAAAGAGAATTTGTCCAGAAGCACAAAAACGAAATTGTGCGGCTTTGCCGCGCTGCTGTCCACAGTGACAACTTGGCGTTGCTCTTGCATGGCGAACTGTCCTTGATTCGGTGCGTACTGCGGTTGCCCGCAGGTACGTATGTGCCTGCCAACATGCTCAAAGCTTGTTTGCGCCGTCAAGAGGCCCAAAAGGGATATGGTCTCTGATCAAAGCTTTTTGTATAGAGACCACCTGAATTACCTCAGCGGAGATCAAAGCTATGAGTGAATGGCAAAAAACGAACTGGCGCAACAAGCCACGGGTTCAGATGCCAGACTATACCGACGCGGCCGCGCTGGCCAAAGTCGAGGCGCAGCTTTCGCAATATCCCCCGCTGGTCTTTGCAGGCGAGGCGCGGCGTCTTAAGCAACATCTGGGTGCCGCCGGTCGCGGCGAGGCCTTCCTGCTGCAGGGCGGGGATTGTGCTGAAAGCTTTGAACAATTCAGCGCGGATGCGATCCGCGACACGTTCAAAGTGATGCTGCAGATGGCAATGGTTTTGACCTATGGCGCCAAAGTTCCGGTCATCAAAGTAGGCCGTATGGCGGGTCAGTTTGCCAAGCCGCGCAGCGCGCCGACCGAAGTTGTGGATGGCGTGGAACTGCCCAGCTACCGCGGTGACATCATCAACGAACTGGCCTTCACACCCGAGGCGCGCATTCCGAATCCGGGCAAGATGCTGCAGGCCTATACACAGGCGGCGGCGACACTGAATCTGCTGCGCGCCTTCTCGACCGGCGGTTTCGCCGATATGAGCATGGTGCATTCGTGGACTCTCGGCTTTGCTGATGAACAGGACGTGCACAAATACTCTGAGATTGCGGACCGTATTCAGGACACGATCGACTTCATGGGAGCGGCAGGAATTACCGCCGACACCACACATGAATTCTCGACCGTTGAGTTCTACACCAGCCACGAAGGGTTGTTGCTGGAGTATGAAGAGGCACTGACCCGTTTGGACTCAACCTCGGGCAATTGGCTTGCTGGTTCTGGTCACATGATCTGGATCGGCGACCGTACCCGTCAACCTGATGGTGCACATGTTGAATTCTGCCGGGGCGTTCTGAACCCGATCGGACTGAAGTGTGGCCCAACGACGACGGCCGAGGACCTGAAGGTTCTCATGTCCAAACTGAACCCCGAAAACGAAGAGGGGCGTCTGACGCTTATCGCGCGTTTCGGTGCTGGCAAAGCAGGTGAGCATCTGCCGCGTCTGATCAAGGCCGTGAAAGAAGAAGGCGCCAAGGTGACATGGGTCTGTGATCCGATGCATGGCAATACCATCAAGTCGGCAACCGGCTACAAGACTCGCCCATTCGACTCGGTACTGCGCGAAGTGCGCGACTTCTTTGGTGTGCATCAGGCTGAGGGCACCATCCCCGGCGGCGTGCATTTCGAGATGACCGGTCTTGACGTCACTGAATGCACCGGAGGTGTGCGCGCCGTTACAGAAGAAGACCTTTCGGATCGCTACCACACAGCATGCGACCCGCGCCTGAACGCAACGCAATCGCTGGAGTTGGCTTTCCTCGTTGCCGAGGAACTGACCAACTTGCGCGGTGGTCGCACCAAACGCGCCGCCAGCTAAAGGTTTGCAATTTAGAAGAAAGGCGGGCCATGTGCCCGCCTTTTTTAGTCATCACGCGACGAAACAAGTCTTAGATGACGGCCTTTAGGCTTGAATGTGCTTTGATCCTCGGCAAATCCCGCCTCATGTTGCGGAATCGGACGAGGCAGTTGCTGCAGGTTCGAAACGTCTCGCACAGTGCTGTCCGTGATCGAAAATCTGCGTGGCGTTGCCCCGACAACGCCATCGCTGACCATGACCCCTAGCGCTCGACTCACATCCCCGAGATCGCTTTTGAGCGGTAAAAGGATCATGCGCGCATCCATTTGAGTGCGGCCAATCTTGCCCGGTGACACAAGACCTAAGTCCGCGACCGCAGGGGCGGAAAAGACGCGGTTCAGGTGGTCCGAGACATCTTTACGCGCGGCAGGTTCAAAAAACGACGTAAGTGGCATGCCACGCACTTCCATCCCGGCCAGCTTGTTCAGATGGCTGCCCGCCAGGCGAAAGCGCGCCAGACCGGGCGCGATCCGTTCCAGAATAAACGTATATTCCAGAATATTCTCAAGCCCGCGCGGATCGATCTGCGAACGCATCGGCACCCCGTCGCCCGGCAGCAACGCGGTCCAATAGGCCTCGGCCTGACGGATGGGGGACAGACTGCGCCCACTGTCAAAACGATCCATTGCAACGATCTTTCCAAATCTCTGGTCGGAACCAATCCCGAAAAAGGTTTTCATTTCATCACCCTAACGTCAATCGGCCGCGATTTTCATAAAATGCCACCTAACGGGCGAACCTGCGACACACCAATCTTTGCTCTGGGCAGATTGACACGGGGTAGTTCTATTTTGGAGTAATTCTTTAACGAATGGTTAACGTAATGGCCTGAATGCATGAATAAGCAAAGGCTTGCCCCCGCATGGCGGATGGCATTAGGTGCGGCGAGCGGTGTGGCGACCAAAATAGGAAAGGGCAGGCATGATCAGATCCATGACCGGATTCGCCTCGGACAAAGGTACGTTCGGGCCATATAGCTGGGCCTGGGAGTTGCGCAGCGTGAACGGCAAGGGGCTGGACATGCGCATTCGCGTTCCCGACTGGCTAACCGGTCTTGAGGCGGCGTTGCGGGCCGAGATGGCCAAATCACTGGGGCGCGGCAATGTCGCTTTGTCTTTGCGGGTCGCTCGCGAAGAAACCACAGCCGACCTGCAACTGAACGTAGCCGCCATCAAGGTTGCAATTGAGGCGGTGGCGCAGACCGAAGCGTTGGCAAAAGAAAGGGGCGTGACTCTTGCGCCATCCTCGGCCAGCGACTTGCTGGCTTTGAAAGGAATGCTTGAGGCTGGTAGCGGTGAGGAAGACACCGCTCCGCTGGTTGCGCAGCTAAAATCTGAGTTCGGCGAACTTTTGGCCGCCTTCATTGATATGCGCGAGGCCGAAGGAACATCGCTGGCAAATATTCTGAAAGATCAGCTTGTGAAAGTCGCCGAATTGACTGAACAGGCTGCCGGATTGGTCGAAAAACGGCACCATGAGACGGCTCAATCTCTCCGCGAAAATCTCGCCCGCGTTATGGACAACGCCCAGGGTGCCGACGCTGATCGGGTTGCGCAGGAACTGGCCATAATTGCGGTCAAAGCGGACATCACAGAGGAAATTGACCGTTTGTCGACCCATGTCGAGGCGGCAAAAGAGCTGTTGACGAAGGACGGCCCGGTTGGACGCAAGCTGGATTTTCTGATGCAGGAGTTCAACCGCGAGGCAAACACGCTGTGTTCCAAATCCCAAAACGCCGAACTGACATCGGTAGGGCTGGAATTGAAGGCAGTTATTGATCAGATGCGCGAGCAAGTGCAGAACGTGGAATAAAGACAGGAACCAAGATATGGCGGATCGCCGAGGCCTACTTATCATTCTGTCCTCGCCTTCTGGCGCGGGTAAATCCACCTTGGCCCGACGGCTGATGCAATGGGATTCCGATCTGGAATTCTCGATTTCGGCCACGACACGCGCGCCGCGCCCTGGGGAAGAGGACGGGCGTGAGTATTACTTTCTGACCGAAGACGCGTTCAAGCAGCAAGTGGCGGACGGCCAGATGCTGGAACACGCGCATGTCTTCGGCAACTTTTACGGCTCGCCAGCGGGACCGGTTCGGAGCTCCATCGATCAGGGGCGTGACGTGCTGTTCGACGTGGACTGGCAGGGGGAAGTGCAGATCAGGAACTCGGATCTGGGCAAGCATGCGCTGTCGATCTTTATCCTGCCGCCGTCGATCCCCGAGTTGCGGCGCAGGCTGGAAAGCCGGGGTCAGGACAGCGAGGACGTTATCTCAAAGCGGATGCTGAAAAGCTGGGATGAGATCAGCCATTGGGGGTACTATGATTACGTGCTGATAAATGACGATCTGGACGCAACTGAAGAAAAGCTGAAGACCATCGTCAGCGCCGAGCGGATGCGTCGCATTCAGCAACCGCGCCTGCAATCTCATATCCGCAAACTGCAAAATGAGTTCGAGGGGATTTCATGACGATTTACGCTCTGGGCGACGACGCGCCGCAATTGCACCAAGACACATGGGTTGCTCCGGACGCCAATCTGATTGGCAAGGTGGTTTTGGAAGAGGGCGCCTCGGTCTGGTTTGGCTGCACCATTCGTGCCGACCACGAAGAAATCCGCGTGGGCGCGGGCAGCAACGTGCAGGAAAACTGCGTCATGCATATTGATGCAGGGTATCCTCTGACAATCGGTGCGAATTGCACGATTGGGCATAAGGTCATGCTGCACGGCTGCACGATCGGAGACAACAGCCTGATCGGAATGGGCGCTATCGTTCTGAACGGTGCCAAAATCGGCAAGAATTGCCTGATCGGGGCAGGGGCCTTGATCACCGAAAACAAGGAAATACCCGACAATTCTCTGGTCATGGGTTCGCCCGGCAAGGTCGTGCGGCAACTGGACAACGCGGCGGCGCAGCGCATCACCCTTAGCGCGCTGCATTATCAGGAGAACATGAGGAAATTCCGCGATACAATGCGGCCCGTACCCGCATAGTCTGAAAGCAATGATCATGTCCGAGGACTTGCTAGCCGAATTTGTCTCGGCCGTTCCGATGCCCGCTTTGATGGTCGATCAGACCGAACGGATCATAGCTGCCAATACCGATGCGCGTACGATGTTGGGGCAAAATATTCAGGGACGTCATTTCGCGACGATTCTGCGCCAGCCGCAGGTGATCGAAACACTTGAACAAAGCCTTCTCTTGAAAAAACCCGCTAAGACGCGGCACCTGTCCAATGACGGCGCGCAAGACACCACGTTCGAGGTCGAGTGTCGCTATATGAACGGGGTCGGCGCGGTCGAAGGCGGCGCGGTGCTGGTTACGTTTCAGGATGTCACCCACCTGGAACAGGCCGGCCAGATGCGCCGCGATTTTGTCGCCAATGTCAGCCACGAGCTGCGCACACCGCTGACTGCGTTGATGGGGTTTATCGAAACACTGCGCGGACCTGCGCGCGATGACGTCAACGCACGCGAACGGTTCCTGCAGATCATGGCGGATGAGGCCAACCGGATGAACCGGCTTGTTGGTGATCTTCTGTCGCTGAACCGGGTGGAAAGTGAAGAGCGTGTCAGACCGCGCGAAGAACTGGAACTGGTCGGTTTGCTGCAATCGACGTTGAACTCGCTTACGCCTCTCGCCGAGGGCGCTTCTGTCTCGCTGAACCTTATTGCGCCACCCGATCCGCTGATGCTGATGGGCGACAGCGATCAATTGCGTCAGGTCTTCACCAACTTGATTGAAAACGCCGTCAAATACGGCGGCAGTGGCGGCAGTGTCGATGTGCGTGTGACCGCATCCGAACGCGATACCGCGATGCGTGGACCATCGGTCCGGGTGCAGATTGTTGATAAAGGCCCGGGAATTGATCCAGTGCATCTGCCGCGCCTGACCGAGCGGTTTTATCGTGCCGACAGCCACCGTTCGCGCGAGTTGGGAGGAACCGGCCTGGGGCTGGCCATCGTCAAGCATATCGTGAATCGGCACCGCGGTCGGTTGCGAGTTGAAAGCGATTTGGGCAAAGGCTCGGTTTTTACGGTGATCCTGCCGGGCTAGGTGGATCTCCGGGCGGGTTCGGCTGCGCCACATGACGTTTTCCCCGCGTCACATTAAGTTTTTTTCAAGTTTTTTTCACGCTGTCATGAAACCGTTACAAACCTGTCACAAAAGCCTTACGCGCGGTCCTTAGGGGTGCCCGCAAGATCATCATGGGGGTGATCACATTCCAAATTTCTCAAGGAGACTGAGATGTCCTTTGTAAAACTGTCGGCTTCGGCGCTTGCCATCGCTGCCGTTTCGGCCACTACCGCCGCAGCTCGTGATCAGGTTCAGATTGCCGGTTCTTCGACCGTTCTGCCTTACGCATCGATCGTCGCTGAAGCCTTCGGTGAAAACTTTGATTTCCCAACGCCGGTTGTTGAATCGGGTGGTTCGTCCGCCGGCCTCAAGCGGTTCTGCGAAGGTGTTGGCGAAAACACCATCGATGTTGCCAACGCATCGCGCAAAATCCGCGAAAAAGAGATCAAAGCCTGTGCCGACAACGGTGTGACCGACATCATCGAAGTACAAATCGGCTATGACGGCATCGTTTTCGCATCCGACATCAACGGTAACTCGTTCGAGTTCACACCGGAAGACTGGTACAAAGCTCTGTCCGCTCAGATCGTTGTGGACGGCCAGTTGGTCGACAACCCCAACAAAACCTGGGCCGACGTAAACCCTGCGTTCCCGGCGCAGCCGATTGCCGCTTTCGTTCCCGGCACCAAGCACGGAACTCGTGAAGTGTTTGAAGACAAGGTGATCCTGGCCGGTTGTGAGCATCTGGGCGATTTCGACGCGTATCTGGCGGCTGCTGAAGGCGACAGCGACAAGGCCAAGAAGAAAGCAGCCGAGAAAGCCTGTATCGCTCTGCGCACCGATGGCGTTTCTGTCGACATCGACGGCGACTACACCGAAACACTGGCTCGCATCGACAGCAACAAGGACGGCATCGGCGTCTTTGGTCTGGCGTTCTATGAAAACAACACCGACAAGCTGCAGGTTGCAACCATGTCTGATGTTGTTCCGTCGACCGAATCGATCGCAACCGGCGAGTACCCGGTATCCCGTCCGCTGTTCTTCTACGTGAAGAAGGCGCATATCGGCGTGATCCCCGGCCTCAAAGAATACGCCGAATTCTTCGTCGCGGACGAGATCGCAGGCCCCGATGGCCCGCTGGCCGAGTATGGCCTGGTTTCGGATCCCGAGCTGGTCAAAGTTCAGGAAGCTGTTGCCAACGAAACCGTACTGGGCGGCGGTTCCTAATCACCCTTGCCTATGGAACCGGGGCGGTTTATGCGCGCCCCGGTTCTTTTTGACTCTTCTCCTGCCATTCCGACGGAGTTCCCATGGCACTATCCTGGCTGTTGCTCATCCTGCTTGTATTGGCGGTGATCGGATATTTCGCAGGGCGGTCCCGCGCCCTTGTTAGCGCAGGAGGAGACGCGCGCGAACTGCACTCGCTGCCGTCCTACTATGGCTACAACGTTGCGCTGATGGCCTTGGTGCCCGCGCTTGGCGTTTTGATTGTCTGGTTGCTGGCACAACCGATGATCGTGAACAGCACGGTCACAGGCATGATCCCCGAGAATGCAATCCCCGACGGAGCAGATCGCAGCCTTGTCATGAGCGAGGTGCGCCGCGTTTCGGATGGGTTGGAGGGTGCTGTATCAGTCGGAGCGCTTGCCGAGGCGCAGGCCCGCAATGCCGAAGCTGACATCGACGAGCTGACAGAGACATTGAAGGATGCAGGTCAGGTTCTAACGCAAGAGATCACGCAACCTATTCTGGTCGCGGCACAGAAATACCGCAGCATGACTGCGACGGGTACGATTGCAATGCAGGTGATCGTGTTGATCGTCGCGCTGTTTGGGGCGGCCTTCGCGTATATCCGCACACACAAGGAATTCCGCGCCCGCAACGTGGTGGAACAAGGGGTGCTGGCACTGCTGCTGTTGGCGGCCTCTATCGCGATCCTGACCACGGTAGGCATTGTTCTGTCGATGTTGTTTGAAACGCTCAACTTCTTCCAGCTGCATTCGTGGAAGGATTTCTTTTTCGGCAGCACCTGGGCCCCGAATTTTCGTGGTGGGTCCGAATTGTCGATCCTGCCGCTGCTGTGGGGCACACTTTATATCTCGTTGATTGCATTGCTGGTCGCGGTGCCGATTGGCCTGTTCGCAGCAATCTATCTGTCTGAATATGCGTCTGGCGCGACCCGATCGATTGCAAAACCTCTGTTGGAGATTCTGGCCGGCATTCCAACCATCGTTTACGGTTTGTTTGCCTTGCTGACGGTCGGTCCCGCATTGGTATCGATGTTCGGGCAGGGCGGCGCGCTGGGAGTGGGCTGGATGGCCAGCTCGAACGCAGTGCTGACCGCCGGGTTGGTGATGGGCATTATGCTGATCCCCTTCGTCTCGTCACTGTCCGACGACATCATCAATGCGGTACCGCAGTCGATGCGCGATGGTTCGTTGGGTTTGGGCGCGACGCATTCCGAAACGGTGCGTCAGGTGGTTGTGCCCGCCGCGTTGCCGGGGATCGTGGGTGCGATCCTTCTGGCTGCAAGCCGCGCCATCGGTGAGACGATGATCGTGGTGATGGCCGCCGGTGCAATCGCCAAATTCTCGGGTAACCCGTTCGAGGCGATGACGACCATCACAACCCGGATCGTCAGCCAGTTGACCGGGGATACCGACTTTGCCAGCCCTGAAACGCTGGTGGCCTTTGCGCTGGGTCTGACCCTGTTCATCATTACGCTGGGGCTGAACATCTTCGCCCTTTATATCGTGCGCAAATACCGGGAGCAGTACGAATGACCGATATTTCCCAAACCCCCGGCGCAGCGCCCGAGGCCCCCTCCAAACACGGGTCGCTGTTCGAAAAGGACGCCCGCACCAAAAAGCGCAATGCGGCTGAATCCCGGTTCAAGATGTATGGCATCGCCGCCATCGGGATCGGCCTGCTGATGCTTATCGTGCTGGTCACCAATATCGTGACCGCAGGAACTGGTGCCTTCCAGCAGTCTTTCCTTGAACTGAATGTTGAGCTGAAAGAAGACAAGCTGGACAAGAAGGGCAACCGCAATATCGAGGACATCAAAAAGGTCTCGACCTTTGGATACGCGCCGCTTATCGCCTCGGCGCTTGAGACCGAAGTTCAGGAGCTGGGCATACAGTCTGACCTGAAGCCCAAGGACATGGGTAAAATCCTGTCCAAGGCCGCACAGGCCGAATTGCGGGATTATGTGATCGCCAATCCAGATGAGATCGGCAAAACCGTCAGCTTCCGCTTTCTGGTCAACAGCCGCGTCGATGGCTACATGAAGGGCCGCGTGACCCGCGAGTCCATCGCCAATGACAAAAGCATCACGGTCGCTCAGCTGGATTTCGTCGATCAACTGCGCGATGCAGGCGTACTGTATAAAGCGTTCAACCCGGATTTCATCTTCGGCTCGGATGCCTCGGACCAACGCCCCGAGGCCGCGGGGATCGGTGTGTCGATGCTGGGCTCGCTGTTCATGATGTTCGTGGTGCTGGCTTTGGCGCTGCCGATTGGCGTTGCAGCCTCGATCTATCTGGAAGAATTCGCGCCGCAGAACCGGCTAACCGATATCATCGAGGTCAATATCTCGAACCTGGCCGCCGTGCCGTCGATCGTGTTTGGTATTCTAGGTTTGGCCGTCTTCATCAACTATATGCACCTGCCGACCTCGGCCCCGCTGGTGGGCGGTCTGGTGCTGACGCTGATGACCCTGCCGACGATTATCATTTCAACCCGAGCCTCGCTGAAGGCGGTTCCGCCGTCGATCCGCGATGCGGCACTTGGGGTGGGGGCTTCGAAAATGCAGGCGGTGTTCCACCATGTTCTGCCTCTGGCCGCGCCCGGCATTCTGACCGGCACAATCATCGGTCTGGCGCAGGCTCTTGGCGAAACCGCGCCGCTGCTGCTGATCGGGATGGTGGGCTTTATCGCCTCGAACCCACCTGATGGGCTGGTGGCGGGCTTCCTGTCTCCGAACTCGGCTATGCCGGCGCAGATCTACGAATGGTCGAAACGCGCCGACCCGGCCTTTTACGAACGCGCATGGGGAGGCATCATCATCCTGTTGATCTTCCTTGTGACAATGAACACCATCGCGGTCATACTGCGCCGCCGCTTTGAACGCCGCTGGTAAGAGGGCGCTATTATGAATGACATGACACGAGTGGAGAGAGCCGTGGACTCCAAAGCCATCAAGATCGCCGCGAACAAAGTGCAGGTCTACTACGGTGAGACGCACGCCATCAAGGACGTCAACGTCGAGATCGAAGACAAGACCGTCACCGCCTTTATCGGCCCGTCAGGCTGTGGCAAGTCGACCTTTCTGCGTTGCCTGAACCGGATGAACGACACGATCGACATCTGCCGGGTCCAGGGCGATATCCTGCTGGATGGCGAGGATATCTACGACAAACGCGTCGATCCGGTGCAGCTGCGCGCCAAGGTGGGTATGGTGTTCCAGAAACCGAACCCGTTCCCCAAGTCGATTTATGACAACGTGGCCTATGGCCCGCGCATCCACGGCCTTGCCAAGAACAAGGCGGAACTTGATGAGATCGTTGAGAAATCCCTGCGTCGCGGTGCGATTTGGGATGAGGTCAAGGATCGTCTGGATGCCCCCGGCACTGGCCTGTCCGGCGGTCAACAACAGCGCCTGTGCATCGCCCGCGCCGTAGCGACGGAACCCGAGGTTCTGTTGATGGACGAGCCATGCTCGGCCCTGGACCCGATTGCGACCGCCCAGGTCGAGGAACTGATCGATGAACTGCGCTCGCGCTATTCGGTGGTGATCGTGACCCACTCAATGCAGCAGGCTGCTCGGGTCAGCCAGAAAACCGCATTCTTCCACCTCGGCAACCTCGTCGAATTCGGCGAAACGGGTCAGATCTTCACCAATCCCGAAGATCCCCGCACCGAAAGCTATATCACCGGCCGGATCGGCTGAGGACAGGTATCAAACTATGACCGAACAACATATTGCATCCGCTTTTGACCGCGATCTCGAAGCCATTCAGGCCCATATAATGAAAATGGGTGGACTGGTCGAAGCCGCCATTATGAGCTCGGCTCGGTCGTTGGAGTCGCGCGATGAGGAACTTGCGCAGGAGGTTCGCCAGGGCGACAAAGCCATCGACGCGCTGGAAGACCTGATTAACGAAGAAACTGCCCGCTTGATTGCCTTGCGGTCACCGACTGCGGGCGATCTTCGGCTTGTCCTGTCAGTGCTGAAGGTTTCGGCCAACCTGGAACGCATTGGGGACTATTCGAAAAACATCGCCAAGCGGACCACCGTTCTTGTCAACGCCGGAGAGATCAATGGCAGTGCCGCCGCCTTGCGCCGCATGGCCCGCGAAGTTGAACATATGCTTCGTGACGCCCTGGATGCATATATCCAGCGTGATGCCGAACTTGCCGCCGACGTGATCGAGCGAGATGAGGAAGTGGACCAGATGTACAATGGTCTGTTCCGCGAGTTCCTGACCTTCATGGCCGAAGACCCGCGCAACATCTCATCTTGCATGCACCTGCATTTCATCGCCAAGAATATTGAGCGGATGGGCGATCATGTCACCGCCATCGCCGAACAGGTCGTCTATCTTGTGACCGGCGAACGCCCGACCGAAGCGCGGCCCAAGGCTGACATCACCTCGCACACCCCGCAGGAGATCTGACCAATGTCAGCGGATCAGCCCACTGTTCTGGTCGTGGAAGATGAATTGGCCCAGCGTGAAGTGCTGGCCTATAACCTTGAGGCCGAAGGGTTTCGTGTCTCCAAGGCGGCAAGCGGCGATGAAGCGATGTTGTTGGTGGACGAAGACAGCCCTGACATCATCGTGCTGGACTGGATGATGCCGAACCTCAGCGGGATCGAGGTGTGCCGGCGCCTCAAAACACGCCCCGACACGCGGTCCATTCCGATCATCATGCTCTCAGCCAGATCCGAAGAGGTCGACAAAGTGCGGGGTCTGGAAACCGGCGCGGACGACTATGTTGTCAAACCCTATTCCGTGGTCGAGCTGATGGCGCGTGTCCGGACCCAGTTGCGGCGCGTGCGCCCGGCGACCGTTGGTATCCGGCTGGAGTTTGACGACATCATTCTGGACTCGGAAACCCACAAGGTCAGCCGCGCGGACAAACCTTTGAAGTTGGGACCCACCGAGTTTCGCCTGCTGAGCACATTCATGGAAAAGCCCGGCCGCGTCTGGAGCCGCGAGCAATTGCTGGATCGGGTCTGGGGCCGAGACATCTATGTGGATACGCGCACTGTTGACGTTCATATAGGGCGACTGCGAAAGGCGTTAACCCAGCACGGTGGTCAAGACCCCGTGCGCACAGTACGCGGAGCAGGCTACGCGCTGGGTTAGGGTCTAGCGAGGCAGGGTCTCATCCGACTGTGCCTGTGATGCCAACCAGTGCCGAAATTGCCTGAGTGACGGCTCATCCGATTTGTCTGTCGGCCAAACCAAATAATACGCGCCAACTGTTTCAACGGCATCCGGGAAGGCCGCGATTAACTGGCCGGTCGCGAGGTCTTGTTCAATCAGGTAATTCGGTAAAAGCGCGATGCCCAGCCCGTGTAGGGCAGCCTGATTGAGGGTGGCGAACTGATCGTGCACCATGCCGGGCAGGGGGTTCGGTGGCGTGACGCCCATTTGCCTGAACCAGTCCTGCCATGCGCGTGGCCGAGTCTGAATGTGCAGCAACGGAAGTTTCAGCAATTCTTCCGGCGTGACTGGCGTCCCCTTTGGAAGCAGTTCCGGCGCGCAAACGGGCAACACGCGCTCGGTCTTTAGCAACAGACGGTCCGTGCCGGGCCAATCTGGCTCGCCAAAATGTAGCGCAGCATCAAAGAGTTCATTTGCAAAGTTGAAGGGGCGTAACCTGCTGGACATGTTGATCGTGATGTCTGGGTGAAGCCGAGTGAAGTCCGGAAGCCTCGGCACCAGCCAGCGCATTCCGAACGTCGGCAAAATCGCCAAGTTCAACGTGCCGCCCACCGGCGCGATATGAAGCTTAAGTGCTGCTTGGGCAATTTGGGAGAGGGCGGGGCGAATTTGCTCAACATAGTCCTGTCCGGCTTGCGTCAGCGTAAGCCGTTTACGATCACGGCGTACAAGTTCCGCACCCAATTGGCCCTCAAGCGTTTGCAATTGCCGGCTGATGGCGCTCTGCGTCAGGGCCATTTCTTCTGCAACTGCCGATGCTGATCCAAGCCTGTCCAACGCCTCAAGTGCGCGCAAGGCAGAAATCGGGGGCAGGATAGGGCGGTTCGGTCTCATCTATGCGTTTTAGTCATGAAAACTTGAGAAAGTCTTGCTGTTTTTTGCGGTTTCCTCAGATTACATTGCGTTCAAACAGTTTTGACGGAGCTCATCATGAACGCGCCAAATTCCAAACCGACCCTGAAAGCAAAGGATGCACCTGATTTGGGGCGTTTTTCGTGGGATGATCCGTTTCAACTGTCTGACCAGTTGCAAGAGGATGAGCGCCTGATGGCCGACAGTGCCCGCGCTTATGCCCAGGAAAGGCTGCAAACACGGGTCACGCAGGCGTTTCAGAACGAAGAAACCGACCCCGATATTTTTCGTGAAATGGGTGAGATGGGCCTTCTGGGCACGACAATCCCCGAAGAATACGGCGGTTTGGGTGCTGGCTATGTAGCGTACGGATTGGTCGCACGTGAAATTGAGCGGGTGGACTCCGGCTATCGCTCGATGATGTCTGTGCAAAGCTCGTTGGTGATGTACCCGATCTATGCCTATGGCACCGAGGCACAGCGGCGCAAGTACCTGCCAAAGCTGGCCAGCGGCGAATGGATTGGCTGCTTTGGCTTGACCGAACCGGATGCCGGTTCCGACCCGGCAGCGATGAAAACCAGGGCTGAAAAGATCGACGGCGGCTATCGCCTGACTGGCAGCAAAATGTGGATCTCGAATTCTCCAATCGCGGATGTGTTTGTCGTCTGGGCCAAATCCGACGCGCATGATGGAAAAATCCGCGGTTTTGTTCTGGAAAAAGGCCTAAAAGGCCTGAGCGCGCCGAAGATCGAAAACAAAATGAGTCTGCGGGCTTCAATCACGGGTGAGATCGTTTTGGAGGACGTCGAAGTAGGCGAGGACGCCTTGTTGCCGCATGTTCAGGGTCTTAAGGGGCCATTTGGATGCCTGAATCGGGCGCGTTATGGTATCAGTTGGGGCGTTATGGGTGCGGCCGAATGCTGTTGGCATGCCGCGCGGCAATACGGACTTGATCGTCGCCAATTCAATCGTCCTTTGGCCCAGACGCAATTGTTCCAGCGAAAGCTGGCGGATATGCAAACCGAAATTGCCCTAGGACTTCAGGCCAGTCTGCGCGTGGGCCGTTTGATGGATCGGGCAGAAGCAGCACCCGAGATGATCTCGATCATCAAGCGGAACAACTGTGGCAAGGCGCTTGAAATCGCACGGACGGCGCGCGACATGCACGGTGGCAATGGAATTTCCCTGGAGTTTCAAGTCATCCGGCACATGGTCAACCTTGAGACCGTCAACACCTATGAAGGAACTCATGACGTTCACGCGTTGATCCTGGGGCGGGCCCAAACAGGTTTGCAGGCTTTTTATTAAGTCGCACCTAATGTTCGCATAATCGGTATTATGTAAAAAAGATAGTCACCACGCCGTGTGTACTGGTGGTTCTATTCCAACATGTTACGCTGCCATTTGAAACCAGCGCTGGATGATAGAATGAAACTAGAAAACAAAACGGTTGTTGTCACCGGTGCGGCTGGCGGCATTGGCGCAGGCCTGGCGAAACGGTTCGCACGTGAAGGTGCGCGTGTCGTTTGTGCCGATATCGATCTGTCCGGAGCTCAACGTATTGCAGATGAGATCGATGGTCACGCCGTCGGATGCGATGTCTCAAGAGAAGCTAACATCCAGGAATTGATCGATACCGTTGAGACGGAAATTGCTCCGATCGATCTGTTCTGCGCCAACGCGGGAATTCTGACTTTGGGCGGCCTCGATGTTCCGGATGAGCAATGGGAAAAGATTTGGAAAATCAACGTGATGTCGCATGTTTGGACGGCGCGACATCTGATCCCGCGCATGATACAGCGCGGCGGCGGCTACCTGCTGACGACTGCGTCAGCGGCCGGGTTACTTAATCAACCCGGCGCGGCGCCGTATGGTGTCACCAAACATGCCGCTGTCGGGTTCGCCGAATGGGTCGCTTTGACCTATGGCGATCAGGGAATCCGTGTCTCTGTCTTGTGCCCACAGGCCGTTCGGTCGGACATGACGCGGGGACACGAAGAATCCGTTGCTGCAATTGATGGCATGTTGGAACCTGAAGACGTCGCACAAGCCTGTGTCGAAGCGATTGATGCCGAAACGTTCCTGGTGCTGCCGCACCCGCAGGTATTGGACTATATCCGGTTGAAAACCTCGGATTACGACCGGTGGCTGGACGGAATGAGAAAGCTAAATCAAAAGTTTGTAGGACAAACTTAATTCCCTTGTCGCCGCCTTTGCAGACCTTCCTGGGCAACAGAGGCGACAAGGGTTCCGTCTTGTGCGTAAATCAAACCCCGGTTGTAACTGCGCCCCTGCCCCGTCCACGGTGCCTCCATCGAGTATAGATGCCAGTTCTGAAATTGAACCGGGGCGTGGAACCATATCGCGTGGTCTAAACTGGCGGCGTCAACCTGACCGGTAAACCAGCTCAGCCCATGCGGGCGTAAACCGGAACTGAGAAGGCTCATGTCCGAGGCGTAGGCCAAAAGAAGATGTTGTGTGACAGTATCCGCCTGATCAGCAGCCCCCATGCGAAACCATAGTTGATGCTTGTCGTCTGCCTTTTCAGGTTGAAACAAGTCCAGGGGGGCCACATCGCGAACCTCAATCGGGCGCTCACGCAGCAATTCAGTCTTTAACTTGTCGGGCACTCGGGACAGGTATTTTTGCCTCAGGTCGTCGCGTGACGCATGGCTTTCTGGCTGTTCGACATTCGGCATCGGATGCTGGTAATCCCAACCTTCATCCTGTTTGTGGAACGACGCAGACATGTTCAAAATCTGTTTGCCGTGCTGAATGGCCACGACGCGGCGTGTCGTGAACGAGCCTCCGTCCCGCGCTCGATCAACTTGATAAATAACAGGTATTGACGGATCGCCCGGGCGAATGAAATACGCATGCAACGAATGACACAGCCTGTCCTCGACCGTTCTGTAGGCCGCGGCAAGCGCTTGGGCGATCACCTGACCACCAAAAATCCGGGTTGGGGTTTCTCCTCCGGAACCGATGCCGCGGAACAGATCAACTTCCAATCGCTCTATGTTCAGCAGATCCAGCAGAATGCGTTCGGCTTCGGTCATCGTGTTCACTCCGGTTCTCGCCCGAACAGCGGTAGCACCAGAGGTCGCATCATTCAATCATTGCCCCAAGGACAAGCGCCTTCAGTTCCGAACGGGACGGATAAGAACTGGAAGGTGAAAGTTGGGTGAAGAAAACGCAAGACAGGCCATTGACCCGATCGATCCAGAAATAAGTGGACGCCATCCCGCCCCAGCCGAAATCACCGACCGATCCGGGCGTTTTTGCACGAGCGGGGTTCAAAACAACAGCACCGCCGATTCCAAACCCCGTTCCTTCCATCGGTTGCTCAGCGAAGCTTTGCGGTCCCATCGATGCAATGTCGCCGGGTAAGTGGTTGGAAAGCATAAAATCCATGGTCTTGGGGCCAAGCACGCGGTGGCCGTCCCAAGTGCCTCGGTTTCTGAGCATTTCGGCAAACGTACTGTAATCGTCAATCGTCCCGACAAGCCCACCACCGCCCGAGAATGTCTTGGCGTCTAAAAACGGAGACTCTATTGCGGCATCGACCAGCCGTAATGTCTCGCCCCCGGTCTTTGCGGTGTTCAGTGCCATGGCGTCGCCATCCAGCGGAGTATAAAGCGAGGCAAAGCGGTTCCCTACCCCGGCCGGAACGGAAAACCCAGTCTCGGTCATCGAAAGCGGTTCGAAAATGTGGTCGCGGAAGAACTGGTCCAGAGTTTGACCGGAAACAACTTCGATGACACGGCCGATGACGTCTATTCCAACCGAATACTCCCATCGCGTGCCCGGTTGAAAAGCCAGCGGCAGATCAGCCAAAAGCCGAACGCGCGCGCTCAGAGAACCTTGATTCGGCGAAAATATCAGCTTTCTTTCATCCATGGCTTGGGGCAGAACGCCGGGATTGAAAGGATAGCTCAATCCACTTGTGTGCGTGAGCAACTGATGGATTGTCGGCGCAGGGGCATTTTCAACCTGATCCAGACGTGTCGCACCGGGTAGCAGGGCCTGCATCTCATTGAATTCTGGCAAAAATTCTGACAGCGGCGCATTCAGGTGCAGTAATCCGCGTTCGACCAAAGTCATCAGGGCCACCGATGTGACCGGTTTCGTCATGGAATAGACCCGTACAACGGTGTCGCGCCCAAATGGCAGCTTATCTTCAACGGATCGATATCCGCACGAGTCAAAAAAGACTTCTTGCCCTGATCGTCTGATCAGGACCGAACAGCCGGGATATTTTCGTTGATCCACATAGCGTTGCATCCAGTTGCTGATGCGCGTGGTTAGTGCTGGATCGAGTCCCATTCGCTGGCTCCGTTCAGGGTTTTCCCGATCTTGCAGTGTGACCCGCAGAATCTACAATAGAAATCAAGAGAGCAAGCCATCGCTGCTATGATGGTTGGGTTACCGAGTCCGTTTTGTGGTGTTGCGTCTATTCAGATTTGGACAGGAGAACAAAATGGCTGACCATATTGATTTCATTTACGACTTTTGCAGCCCGAATGCGTATTTGGCCTGGAAAGAGCTTCCGGCGCTGGCCAAACGCGCATCTGTTGACGTGACGTGTCACCCTGTTTTGCTGAGTCTTGTGTTCAAGGCGACCAACAACCAAAACCCCTTTCAGGCCTTCGCAGAAAACCGCCAGAAGACGGCATATCTGACGCATGACCTGCATCGGTTTGCGAGGCGGCGCGGGATTAGTTTTCACATGAGCCCTCATTTCCCGTTGAATACCAAATTCGCCATGCGCGGGGCCTGTTTTGCGCAAGGAAAGTCGTGGGAAAACAAGTACATAAATTCGGTCTTTGACGCCATCTGGGTGCATGGTCAAAAGGTGGACGATCTGAATGTGTTGATTGAGGTCGCACAGGATAATGGTTTGCCGGTGCGAAAACTTCGCGAGGCGATGACCAATCCTGAAATCAAGCAGACGCTCAAGGACCAAACCAAAGCAGCCGTTAGGCGCGGAGTCTTTGGCGTTCCGACCATGTTTGCGGAGCGCGAGATGTTCTTTGGAAAGAACAGCCTCGGCAACCTCGAGGCTGAACTTGCGATTCAGGCACAGCAGAGCGTCGCCGAATCGACCTGACTTTCAGCGCGTCGAACCAAGCGCCGCCAACCCATGAGCGGCAAAAACCGGAACATACGCCCCGAAGGCCTGCGCCCGGGCGGGATCCGACGCATTTCCGTCAAGCGACCGCTTGTAGACTCCTTGCAAGATTCCAGCCATGCGGAAAAAGTTGAATGCCAGGTAGAACCCGAAATTTTTGATCCCCGGCAGACCGCGGCGCACGCAATAGTCCGCGATAAACGCCTGATCCGATGGCAGCCCCAATGAAGACCGATCAACCCCCGCAAGGCCGCGTCCCTCTTTGCCGGGGGGCAGTTGCCATTGCATGATGACAGCCGCCAGATCGGCATAGGGGTGTCCAATGGTGGACAGTTCCCAGTCTAGAACTCCGATACACGTCGTTCCGCCATGTTCAAACAGCATGTTATCGATGCGATAGTCACCATGAACCAGCGTCCTCTGACCGTCGTCTTCGGGTATCTGACGATCGAGTTCGGTGATCAGTCTGTTCATGTCGTCGATCGTGTCGGTCTCGGATGCGCGATATTGTTTGGTCCAGCGCGCGATCTGCCGCTCAAAGTAATTTCCTGGCGGGCCGTAATCAGACAGCCCGTGCGCGTCGATGTCGACCATATGCAATTCGGCGAGGATGCGGTTCATCTCATCCAGAACACCGGTTCTGGTTGCGTTGTCCTCACCTTCCATGACCGGATCCTGAAAACTGCGCCCATCCAAGTGCTGCATGATGTAAAAGTCCGAGCCAATGACAGCGTCGTCTTCACACAGAAGATACATCTTTGGGACTGGTACGTTGCTTGTCGCCAGCGCGCGCTGGACGCGAAACTCGCGATCAACGGCATGGGCTGATTTCAGCAATGTTCCCGGTGGCTTACGGCGAAGAACATAGTTCCTGCTTGGCGTTTGCAAACGGTAAGTTGGGTTGGACTGCCCGACCGTGAATTTGGTGGCCTTCAGCGGGCCTTCATACTCTGGGAGGTGCAGTTTTAGATAAGCGTCAACGGCATTCAGGTCCAATACGTTCTGATTTGTCATAACCAAACCTCGGGCAATACGTGCGGGTCAGAAAGTGAAACGTCAAAGCGCCTCGGCAAAGATGTTACCGGCAGTTTGCACATTTATGCCGCCAGAGACAGGGATCACACCGCCAGTGACATAACTGCCGCCCCGACCGCACAAAAACAGAAGGCATCCAGCGATATCCTCGTCTCGCCCAACGCGTCCCAACGGCACCGAGCCACCGACCCGTTCCCGTGTATCCAAATCATGCGTCGCAAAGGCCGTCATCCGTGACACGAACGGTCCCGGCGCAAGCGCGTTGACAGTGACACGGAACGGCGCAAGTTCCTTGGCCATGATCTTGGTCAGATGGATTACAGCGGCCTTGGATGCAGAGTAGCTGTAGGCACCGTCGCCCATGGGGACCTCTCCCATGACAGAGGCAACATTGACGACGCGCGCCGGGTCGTCATCCGTCCCGGAAACTGTGAGCAATGGCAACAGTTTCTGGGTCAGATCGAATATTCCGGCAACGTTCACGGACATCACTTTGTCCCACGCCTCATACGGAAACTGCCCCATTGGCGCCCCCCATGAGACGCCCGCATTGTTCATAAGTATTTCAAGCGAATCTGTGCGGTTGGTCACCTCGGATACCAGCGCAAGAATGCCCTCTTCGGTGCCGATGTCCCCTGCGAATCCCTCGGCGGTTCCGGGCGCATCCATCGCGTTCAACTCGGCCGCCACCACTTCGCAAGCCGCGCCCTTGCGCGATGCGATCAGAACGCGTGCGCCGGCGCGGACCAACGCCTCGGCCGCCATCCTGCCAATCCCCGTTGCGCCACCCGTGACCAGAGCGGTTTTTCCGTGCAGCGAAAATAATGTCTCGGGCGTCATGGGGTCTCCTCCTGGTATGTACGCATTGTGCCATTGGCCTTGCGGCGAGAATACAACGGCTGGCGCTTATTGGCCGAAGCAGGATTGCGCCCGGCGCGGTTCTTGACAACACCTGAATGTAATCCAACGATTTCGACTTCGGTCAGGCAAGAGGCAAAAAGACAGATGAAAGCATTACTCAGCGTAACACCCGGCGGACCCGAAACTTTGGAGCTGACCACCCTGCCCGATCCCGCGCCCCAAAAAGGTGAACTGCTGATCCGAGTGCATGCGGCCGGTGTGAATTTTCCGGACACTTTGGTCATTCGTGACCTGTATCAGATCAAACCGCCCCGCCCTTTTGCGCCGGGTGGGGAAGTCGCCGGTCAAGTTATTGCTGTTGGGGAAGGCGTCACCGGGTTTGCCCCAGGCGACCGGGTGCTGGCGCTGACTGGTCATGGCGGGTTCGCGACCCATCTGACGCTGAAAGCCAAAGCAGCAGTCAAAATCCCTGACGTGATGCCATACGAGGACGCTGCTTGTTTCGTCTTCACATACGGAACATCGTACCACGCCCTGAAAGACCGCGCGACGTTGCAGCCTGGTGAAACCGTCCTTGTCCTCGGCGCTGCCGGTGGTGTCGGGTCTGCCGCGATCGAATTGGCAAAGGCGATGGGTGCCCGTGTCATAGCCGCTGTTTCTTCAGAGGAAAAAGCATCGTTTTGCCGAAAGATTGGCGCTGACGAAACACTGGTCTATGCGCGAGACATGACCAAGGATGCGCAAAAAGAACTGTCGGCCCAGATCAAGGCCCTGGCAGGCGGCGAGGGCGTGGACGTAGTCTACGACGCCGTTGGCGGAGACTATGCGGAACCCGCGCTTCGCAGCATGGCATGGAACGGCCGCTACCTGGTTGTCGGGTTTCCTGCCGGAATTCCCAGCTTGCCGTTCAACCTGACCTTGCTCAAGGGGTGTCAGATCGTTGGTGTGTTCTGGGGTGCGTCCGTGTTCCGCGATCCCAAAGGTCACGCGGAAAATATGGCAGAACTGTTCGGCATGTATTCAGGCGGCAAAATCAAGCCGCAGATCAGTGCGCAATTCCCGTTGGAGCGCGCTGGTGACGCGCTGGATTTGCTGAACCAGCGGTCTGTTTTGGGTAAAGTCGTGATCTCGATGAGCGATGTGTGAATAGTTTTACATCCAGAATGCTCAACTCGGGACAACATGCAGAATCAAAGGAAGTTGTCACGTAAGGTCGTTGCTAGACGGTTCTTTGTTCGGCGTTTATTAAACTAAGGGAGATGGGGACAGTTTGAAGATGCAGAATATCCTGGTACTGAACGGCCCGAACCTGAACCTTCTGGGCACCAGACAGCCCGAGGTTTACGGCCATACCACGTTGAAAATGGTCGAAGATCTCTGTGTATCTCATGGCGGGAAGTTGGGGCAAACGGTCACGCATCTTCAGTCCAATCATGAAGGCGCGCTAATCGACGCGATTCATGCGGCCCGAGGCGTTCAAGATGGGATTGTCCTGAACGCTGGTGCTTATACCCACACATCCATCGCTTTGATGGACGCGATTTCCTCGGCGCAGGTTCCGGTCGTCGAAGTCCACATGTCGAACATCCACGCGCGTGAAGAGTTTCGGCACACGTCCTACATTTCAAAAGTTGCGATCGGTTTGGTCTGCGGTTTTGGCGCACAAAGCTATGTACTCGCTCTGGAAGCGTTGGCGGCACATCTGGCTGAGGAGGGCAAGGGATGAACCTCAAAGAGTATCTCAATTATCTGAGCTATACGAAAACGCTGGAAGAGCTTTGGGATGCGCATTGTCGCCAAATGGCGCAATTTGGTTTCGACCGGCTTTTATACGGGTACACACAATATCGCACGGCGACGTCTTTGGGCGACCCCGAAGACTTTGTCATTCTGACCAACCATTGCAAAGAATACCTGGACGGGTTTCTCGCATCCGGTCTTTACTTTCATGCACCCATGCTGAAATGGGCCCTGAACAACGAAGGCGCGGCAAGCTGGAGCATGATCCAAAAGATGATGTCCAGCGGGGTGCTGACGGCGGATGAGCGCAAGGTTTTTGACTTCAACAAGTCTCGTGGCGTGACATCAGGCTATACAGTCAGCTTCACGTCGGTTTCGATGCGGTCCAAAGGGGCGATTTCACTTTGTTCCCGTAACGGCAGCCAGCAGGACGTCGACGAGATCTGGGCCGAGCACGGCGAAGATATCCTGCTCATGAACAATGTGGCCCACTTGAAAATTCTGACCCTGCCCTACAGCGCGCCCAACCGGGCCTTGACCAAAAGGCAGCGCGAGGCGTTGCAATGGGTGGGTGACGGAAAAACGACGCAGGATATTGCCCTTTTGATGGGGCTGACGTCTGCAACGGTAGAAAAGCACCTGCGTCTGGCGCGTGAATCGCTGTGCGTTGAAACGACAGCACAGGCGGTGTTGAAGGCATCCTTTCAAAACCAAATGTTTGTGATCGAAGCCTAAGGTCCCAAATTGAGCTAAAACACGCTGGTTGACCCTAGGTAAGGAAATCATGACTTTCCAAATGTGGGCAGAAAAAGGCAGAGTGTTAATGTTCCGTGAGTGGTGGCTTTGGCCAGGGAACATTTGGTCGGATCTCTGCAATACCAGAGCTCTCTGATCGCTCTGACAAAAGGGCGCCTATTTGTCCGCGTTCCTGCCGTTGGAATTGTTGAGGGGTCCTGTCCATCCCCATCATGCGGGGCCCCTCAACTTCTCAACCAGATATGAACAAAAAACCGGCCACGAAATGTAGCCGGTTTAGAATTTTGTAGCGCCTCTTTTGGGCTGACCCAATTAGCCCTGTGCGGCCTTGGCAACCTCTGCAGCGAAGTCTTCTTTTTCGACCACGATGCCTTCGCCAACTTCCAGACGGATAAAGCCGGTGATGGTTGCGCCCGCTTCTTTGGCCGCTGCTTCAACGGTCAGGTCAGGGTTCACAACGAACGACTGGTTCAGCAGGGTCGACTCGGCCACGAATTTCTTCATGCGGCCCACGATCATCTTTTCGATCACCTGCTCCGGCTTGCCGGATTCGCGGGCGATGTCCATCTGAACCTGCTTTTCCTTCTCGACAACAGCCGGGTCCATGTCCGCCTCGGACAGAGCCGCCGGGTTCACAGCCGCGATGTGCATCGCAACCTGTTTGCCGATCGCTTCGTCGCCGCCGGTAAGAGCGACCAGCACGCCGATCTTGCCCATGCCGTTGGTGGCTGCGTTGTGGACGTAGGACACAACGGTGTCGCCCGACAGTTTTGCCATGCGGCGCACCGACATGTTTTCACCAATGGTGGCAATCTTGTCGGTCAGCGTGTCGGCGACGTTCTTGCCACCCAGATCAGCCGCCAGCAGAGCCTCGACATTGTCCACGCCTTCGGCTGCGTATGCGATCTTGCCGACCATTTCCTGGAACTCGGCGTTTTTCGCAACGAAGTCGGTTTCCGAGTTCACTTCGACAGCAACACCGTTGCCACCGTCGACGTGAACAGCGACCAGACCTTCGGCTGCGGTACGGCCCGATTTCTTGGCAGCTTTCGCCAGACCTTTGGTGCGCAGCCAATCAACGGCCTCGTCCATGTTGCCGCCGGTTTCGGTCAGCGCTTTTTTCGCGTCCATCATGCCTGCGCCAGTTGCGTCGCGCAGTTCTTTCACCATTGCTGCTGTGATTGCCATCTCTTGGCTCTCCTCAATTCAAACGGATTTGGGGCAGGTCTACCCTGCCCCACATGTCATTTACGTGACGGGCAGCTTACGCTTCGGCAGGTGTTTCTGCTTCGGCGGGGGCTTCTTCGGCAACGGCTTCTTCAACCGGAGCTTCTTCGAACTCACCCAGATCAACGCCTGCGGCACCCATCTGAGCGGTCATGCCGTCCAGAGCAGCACGTGCGGCCAGATCACAGTACAGCGCGATTGCACGAGCCGCGTCATCGTTGCCGGGGATGATGTAATCCACACCATCGGGCGAGCAGTTGGTGTCGACAACAGCCACAACCGGGATACCCAGCTTGTTGGCTTCGGCGATGGCCAGTGCTTCTTTCTTGACGTCGATGACGAACAGCAGGTCAGGAACGCCGCCCATCTCACGGATGCCGCCCAGCGAAGCCTGCAGTTTGCCCTGGTCACGCTCCATGCCCAGACGCTCTTTCTTGGTCAGGCCTTCGGCGCCCGATTCCATCGCCTCATCGATCTGGTTCAGACGGTTGATCGACTGGGAAACGGTTTTCCAGTTGGTCAGCGTGCCGCCCAGCCAGCGGTGGTTCATGTAGTATTGGGCCGACTTTTCAGCCGCTTCGGCAATTGGCTGTGCCGCCTGGCGCTTGGTGCCAACGAACAGAACGCGGCCACCCTTTGCAACGGTGTCACGAACAGCCTGCAGAGCCTGATCCAGCATTGGAACAGTCTGGGTCAGGTCCATGATGTGGATGCCATTGCGCGAGCCGTAGATGAACGGGCCCATGCGGGGGTTCCAACGCTGTGTCTGGTGACCAAAGTGAACGCCAGCTTCCAGCAGCTGACGCATGGTGAACTCGGGAAGAGCCATGCTTTACTTTCCTTTTCCGGTTTACGCCTCGGCGGGGGTGAAAGAAGCGGATGCTCCAACCGGCGGGCCAGATAAGGATGTCTCCCCTACAAAGCCCAAACCCCGCCTGCGGGTTTGAATGGCGCGCGTATACGGGAGCAGAGTTCACCCTACAAGTGAAAAATCACGATTTTTAGTGATTTTTCACTATGAAATGTGAAATTCAAACAGCCTTATTGTAAGCGCGCCAGCGCGTGCGCATTTCGCACGACGTCTTCGCAATGCGCCGCAAGTTCCTTGCGGTTGGCGAAATCGCTGACTTTGGCGGGTGCGTGGTAAATCAACTCAACCGATCCCTGCCTGCGCGCGCCCAGAGTCTTGAGCAAATGAGGACCAAAATCCATATCGCCCCACCAACCATAAAACCGGTTCGGCTGCCCCTTTGGCGGGTGATAGATCACGGAAACGGGCTGCACATACATGAATTCGCGTAGTTCTTCGGTGAAGAACGCTGCGAAAAGTGTTGTTTTGAATGGCAAAACCCTAATGCCATCGGTCGAAGTGCCCTCGGGGAAGAACACCAGCTTGTGCCCGGCGGTCAGACGTTCCTGAAACAGCAGGGTCTGCTCGCGCGCTTTCTTGCGATTGCGTTCGATAAAAACGGTGCCCGTCGCGCGTGCCAGCCAGCCAATCCCAGGCCATTTCGCCACCTCGGCCTTGGACACGAAATAGACCCTTTTACGGGCGTTTAGCGAAAAGATATCCAGCCATGAAGAGTGGTTTGCGACAACTGCCCCGCGTTGCGTCATTAACTCGCCCGAAGTGCGGAACCCCATCCCGAGAATGCGAAACGCGTTACGGCATACAAATTGGCTGATGAACGGGGTGATCGGTCGTCGCACACCGAAAAGCGGGCGCTCGACAAGCCTTAAGACCAGCAAGACGATCAGCCCCCCGAAAACCAACACGGCCAGAGGCAGCCCGCGCAGCAACACCAAAAGCCACCCGATCAAGCCCAGTTCAATCGGGTCGGGCGCGTCTTCGCTGTGCCAGGATGCGTCACTCATTGATTCAGACCCCGCCATAGATGCGCCTTTGACGCTCATTCATGCGTGCAGTGTCCAGGATCAGGCACACGTCGGTGGTGTTGAAAGTGTAATCGACAAAGGCCCCCTCACCCACGAAACCGCCCAGCCGCAGATAGGCTTTGATCAACGCCGGAACTTGCACCATGGCCGCGCGACGGTCCAGTGCGCCCGGGTCGACCAGATTCATCGACTGAAACACCTTGGGCTGCGCGCGCACCCTTAAGTCTTTGGGTGCGAGGTGGTTGTGATGCAGCATGGACAATGGCTGCGCCAATGCATGCACATCAGTGCCGTGAAAGCTGGCAACTCCGAACAGCACCTCGATCCCGCGTTCGGACACATAAGTCGCAAGACCGTTCCACAGATGATACATCGCCGTGCCCCCACGATAGTCGGGATGCACGCACGACCGCCCCAGTTCCAGCAGCTTGCGGCCACTATCCTTCAGAACGGCCAGATCGTATTCGTCTTCGGAATAAAACTGCCCAATCTCCATCGCACGTTCACCCGGCAACAGCCTGTAAACGCCCACAGTTTCTCCGGTCTGATCATCAATGGCCAGCATATGGTCAAAAAAAGGGTCGAACCTATCCCGCTCAAGCCCGGCCTCATGGTCGACCATCTCTCCGCCGCCGCCCAATTCAAGGATGAACACGTCATAGCGCAGCCTCTGCGCAGCGCGCAGTTCGGCTTCGGTTTCGGCAAGTTTCACGGTGAAAGTTGGGCCCGTTTCCGACATCAGCGCTTCCGTATCTTTTAGGCGCTGATACCGCAGGTGCCGGGGGAATGGCAACTAAGGGCGCGATCGACGGAACGTTAACCTTTCCTAAACCAGTTTCACGGATCAAAGACCGGTATCAGGGTGATGCGTGTTCCGTCGATTACTACTTTCCCCTGCTCGCGGAAGTTAACGGTGATCTTACCAGCGATATTGGACTGCACCTGTCCAATGCCCCATTCGGGGAGATCGGGGTGGCGGACAAGCATGCCCGGTGCAAGAATTGCATTGAGGTCTGACATGACTGGGCTCCGGGTCCGGCGGCAGATAATTCAGGAGGTACGCATGAGCGTTACAGACGTCAACCTGGCCGAACTGATCGGGTCGCGGATCTGTCATGATCTGATCAGCCCGATTGGCGCGATCACCAACGGGTTGGAATTGCTTGAGATGGTTGGCGCCGCAAACGGCCCTGAGATGGAGCTTATCTCGGGCAGTGTCGGCAACGCCAAGGCAAGGATCAGGTTCTTCCGTGTGGCGTTCGGGGCGGCCAGCGACCAACCATTGGGCCGCACCGAGGTCATGGAGCTTTTGAATGATGTCGAACGCGCCGGTCGCGTTCGTGTCAATTGGCACCTGACCGAAGCTGTGCCGCGCAATCAAGTGAAACTAGCCTTTCTGGCCATGATGTGCTGTGAAAGCGCCATGCCGTTCGGAGGTGAGGTCTCCATTCAGAACACCGGAAACTCCTGGACGGTGACCGGGGTGGCCGACAAACTGAATGTGGATGCGGACATGTGGAAGGGTCTTCCAACGGGTCGTTTTTCGGACAAGATCAAACCGGCGCATGTGCAATTTGCCCTGCTGCCGGAAACAGCGGCGTCCATGGGGCGTCGGGTTGCGGTGGAGACCACCTCAACCCGCATTGCAATCCGAATTTAGGGGCGCACAGTCCCGTTTCCCCGGACCAAGTATTTGAAACTGGTCAATTGCGCAGCGCCAACAGGTCCGCGGGCGTGCATTTTGCCCGTGGCGATGCCGATTTCAGCGCCCATCCCAAACTCTCCGCCATCCGCGAATTGAGTTGACGCGTTGTGCATCAGAATTGCGCTGTCCAGCCGCTCGAAGAATCGTGCGGCAGTCGCATTGTCCTCGGTCATTATGCAGTCGGTGTGGTTCGACCCATACCGGCGAATATGCGCAATGGCAGCGTCAACATCAGCGACAGGTTTCGCGGCGATGATGCTGTCGACGTATTCCTTACCCCAATCGTCCGCTGTAGCAGCCACAGTCCCGTCCAAAACTAACGCGCCATCCGCATGAACTTCGACACCAGCGGCCTGCAGAGCAGCGATGACTTCGCGCCCCAAAGTTGCGACGACATCCTGATGGATCAAAAGGCACTCGGCCGCGCCGCAAATGCCAGTGCGACGGGTTTTTGCGTTCAGCACCACATCCAGCGTCTTTTGAGGGTCGGCATCCTTGTCAATGTAGACATGAACGATGCCTTCCAGATGGGCGAAGACAGGCACCCGCGCTTCACGTTGTACCAAACCGACAAGGCCTTTTCCGCCTCTGGGGACGATGACGTCGACATAGTCGGTCATGGTCAATAATTCCTGAACCGCGGCGCGGTCACGCGTGGGAACCAACTGGATCGCGTCCTCGGGCAGGTCCGCCGCCCGAAGCCCTTCGACGAGACAGGCGTGAATAGCTCCGGAAGAATGAAAGCTTTCAGATCCTCCTCGCAGGATCACAGCGTTTCCTGATTTCAGGCAGAGTGCGCCCGCATCGGCCGTCACATTGGGTCGGCTTTCATAGATGACACCGATTACGCCCAAAGGCGTGCGCACGCGCTGGATATTCAAACCCGACGGCATGTCCCATTCGGCCAGAACCTCTCCGACAGGGTCCGATTGTTCAGCGACGGCGCTCAGGCCGTCTACCATGCCCTGAACGCGCGATTCATCCAGCATCAGGCGGTCCATCATGGCAGGGCTCAGACCCTTTTCGCGACCAAATTCCAGGTCCTTCTGGTTTGCCTCGATGATCGCCGCGCGGTTCGCCCATACCGCGTCTGCAGCCGCAATCAGGGCTGCATGCTTACGCTCAGCCGTTGCAAACGCCAGGTCTGCCGAGGCGGCTTTGGCGCGTTGACCAAGATCGGCCATCAGGGCGGGAATGGTGTCGAAATCCTTCATCTCATCAGCCTTTCGGTCGGTCCTATTCATTTTATCCTCGCGCCATCACAGCGCCAAATCATCCCTGTGGATCAGGACGGCGCGCCCGGGGTATCCCAACGTCGCCTCAATTTCCGAGGACTTGCGCCCTTTGATCGCGTCCGCCTCTTGCGCAGTATAACGACTAAGGCCTTGTGCGAGGCGTCGCGCATGCGGGTCCATGATTGCAACCGGATCACCACGCCCGAAGTCGCCAGTAACTTCAACAATCCCCGCGGGCAGCAGGCTTTTGCCGTTGCCAAGGGCCTTGGCCGCACCTGCGTCCACCACGATTTCTCCACGCGGTTTCATAGCCGAGATCCAGCGTTTGCGCGCAGCATGCGGATCAAGCGTCGCTGTGAACCAAGTACAGTTCGCGCCTTGTTCCAATGATTTCAGTGGGTTCAGGGGTGATCCTTCAGTAATCGCCATGTCACATCCGGCAGCGGTCGCCATTTTAGCGGCCAGAAGCTTGGTCTTCATGCCGCCTTTGGACAGGCCAGACCCAGCGTCACCCGCCATCTGTTCGATCTCTGACGTGATGCTTTCAATCACATCAAATCGTGTCGCCGAGGCATCTTCGTTGGGGTTACCAGAGTAGAACCCATCCACGTCCGACAGAAGGATCAACTGATCCGCTCCGACGGTTACTGCAATTTGGGCAGCCAGACGGTCATTGTCTCCATATCGGATTTCATCGGTGGCGACCGTATCGTTTTCGTTGACAATCGGGACCACGCCCAAGCCCAACAGCGTTTCCAAAGTCGCCCGTGAGTTCAAATATCTGCGACGATCGGCGCTGTCCTCTAAGGTGACCAGAACCTGTGCGGTTGTGATGGCGTGGGGCGTCAACGCTTCTTCATATGCACGGGCCAGACGGATTTGTCCAACTGCCGCAGCGGCTTGCGACTGTTCCAACGGCAAAGTTTGCATCGGCAGACCCAAAACACCACGCCCCAGCGCAATTGAACCCGAGGACACCAGAATGACATCTGTCCCCTGCCCTTTAAGCCACGCCACGTCCTGAGCCAGTGAGTGCAACCATTCGGAACGCAACAACCCGGTATGCCGATCCACCAAAAGCGCGGACCCGATTTTTACGACCAGACGTTTTGCTGACGTCAGGGTTGCCACGGTGCGGCCTCTTCGGTGGGTTTTTGACGGACTCGGTTGTCGTCGATTTGCGCGCGCAAGGCGCGCAGAACCTCGGTCACGCCAAGATGCGCCACGCCGGACATAGTCATGACCAGCCCGCCAACGGCCTCTTCCAGTTCCGCTTTGGCAAAGTCACGTTCCTCGTCGTCCAAAGCGTCAACCTTGTTCAGGACGGTGATGCGCGGCTTGTCCGCCAACTCACCGCCATAGGCTTCAAGCTCGTGGATAATGGTGCGATAGTCCTCGGCAACAGTTTCCGACGTGCCGTCAACCAGATGCAGTAACACGGCGCAGCGTTCGACGTGGCCCAGAAAGCGGTCTCCGATCCCGCGCCCCTCATGGGCACCTTCGATCAGGCCGGGAATATCAGCCACAACGAATTCCACATTGTCGACGCCAACAACGCCCAGGTTTGGGTGCAGCGTAGTAAACGGGTAGTCCGCGATCTTCGGGCGCGCGTTCGACGTGGCGGCCAGAAAGGTGGACTTCCCGGCATTCGGCATTCCAAGCAAACCCACATCTGCAATCAGTTTCAACCGCAACCAAATGGTGCGGTCAATCCCCGCCTGCCCCGGATTTGCACGGCGCGGAGCCTGGTTTGTAGCCGATTTGAAATGCAGGTTGCCAAAGCCACCGTTGCCGCCCTTGGCCAACAGGAAACGCTGTCCAACTTCGGTCAGATCGCAAATGACGGTTTCTTCGTCTTCGTCCAGAATCTCGGTGCCGACGGGGACGCGCAGGACGATATCGTCGCCATCCTTGCCGGTGCGCTGCTGCCCGCGACCGGGCTGGCCGTTCTTTGCGAAGAAATGCTGCTGATAGCGGAAGTCGATCAGCGTGTTCAGGCTGTCCACAACCTCAACCCAGACCGAGCCACCTTTGCCTCCGTCGCCGCCATCAGGCCCGCCATATTCGATGTATTTTTCGCGCCGGAAACTGACGCAGCCGCCACCTCCGGCACCGGACCGGATGTAGACCTTTGCAAGATCGAGAAATTTCATGTGTGTCCCCTACTGCAAAGGCCCCATCGGCCACAAGTCAGAGTTTTTTGCTGTACGTCCAGGTGGGCACGTTCGCATCGCGCGCCACCGAATAGCTTTCCGCATCACCCAGATACTGGAACCCGCAATGAGTCAGCACCCGCGCCGAGGCCGGATTGTCCTGAAAGACGCTGGCGAACATATTGGCGTTTTCCAGCGGGTTTGCATTCACAAGCGTCTCAACAGCAAGCGACGCGATACCGGTGTTCCAATAGACCGGCGCGACCCAATAGCCGACCTCGGTCTGGTTACGATCCAGTCGGGTTAGCGAGATCAGCCCGATCAGTTCGGGTCCGCCGTCCTTGGTGGCATCCATCGCCCATACGTCTTCGTCACGGTCTTCGGCCATCGAGCGTGTCACAAACGCCTCGATCGAGCCGGGTGGCAACGGGTGCGGAATAGACGTGGTCATGCGCGCCACACGCTCATCGCCTGCGTAATGCTCAATGAGACCCATATCCGACCGGCGCAGCGGGCGCAGGTCGAACCGCTCGGTTTCAATGACCGGCTGATTGATTATCGTCTCAAGTTTCATGAGTGCGTTCCTCCTACGAACAACACGAAAAATACGGACGCAACCGTGAGGCTGGCTAATGTCCACATCAGATATTTTTCCGAAGGGCGACCTTCAACCGCATGAGCGATCCGATCGCCGGCAAATGTCCAGATCGGGTGCAAAACCGCCTGGCAAAGCAATAAACAGAGAGCAATCGTCAACGTTGCGTTAACGGTGGGTGTTCCCGCGGCGACAAAGCCGGTAAATCCGGCGATGATCATTGCCCATGCTTTGGGATTCAGCGGATGCACGATCAGCCCCGCCCAAAAACCTGGCGCATCTCCAACGGTTTCGCCGCGTGCCAGTCGTAGATTTGCAATCTTCCACGCCAGCCAGAAAATATATGCTGCCGAAGCATATTTCAGCGCCGTGAATGCCGCAGGTGCCTGCTCGGCGACCTGCATCAGGCCAAAACCAACGGGCCAGATGATCAGTTGCTTACCCAGGATAACCCCTGCCACAAATGGCAGAGCCGCTCGAAAACCATAGCGCGCACCGGTGCCCAGCAAGACCATATTGGCCGGTCCCGGCGTGCCGACCTGGCTGGCGGCAAAGATCAGGAAACTGGTGGTTGCGACTGTCATCGGATCGGTGTTCACGACTGCGTTAAAACGAGAAAGGGGACCGGCAATTTCTGCCGACCCCCCGAATTTTCAAACCTTATGGGTTTCGGCTTACTCTGCGGCCTCCGCCACTGGCAGGACCGAAATAAAGGTGCGGTTTTTGAGGCCTTTGTGGAACTTCACAGCGCCATCAACAGTTGCAAAGATGGTGTGATCTTTGCCCATGCCTACGCCTTCGCCCGGCCAGAACTTTGTGCCGCGCTGACGTACGATGATGTTGCCTGCGATGGCCGCCTGGCCACCATACAGTTTCACGCCAAGGCGGCGACCAGCTGAGTCGCGACCGTTACGGGAGGAACCGCCAGCTTTTTTATGTGCCATTCTCTCTCTCCTTAGCCTTGAGCCAGCTCTTTGGCTTGCTCAACCCATTCGGGCTTCACTTTGATGGTGTCGATAGCAGCAATCTGCTCGTCCGACAAGGCAGCCAGAGCGGCAAAGCTCTCGATGCCGGCCTCAACCAGCTTTTTGGCAGCGGCGGGGCCGACACCGTTCAGCTTGGTCAGATCGTCAGCGGCAGCAGCGGCGGGTGCCTCTGCTTTGGCTTCTGCTTTCTTGGCAGGCTTTGCAGCAGGTGCCGCTTTGCCAGCCGGAGCAGATCCGGTTGCAGCTTTGATGCCCGACTTGTCAGCGCCTGACGACAGGATGTCGGTGATTTTGACCAGGGTCAGCTTCTGACGGTGGCCAACGGTACGCTTCGAGCTGTGCTTACGACGGCGCTTGACGAACTTGATGACCTTGTCACCTTTGATCTGTTCGATCACTTCGGCCTGTACGCCTGCGCCTTCAACGAAAGGTGCGCCAACAACCGGAGCGTCGCCACCCAGCATCAGAACATCGTTGAATTGAACTTTTTCACCTGCGTCGGCAGCCAGCTTTTCAACGCGGAGCACATCGCCCGCCTGAACCTTGTACTGCTTGCCGCCAGTCTTGAGGACCGCAAACATGCGTCTTTCCTTTTCCAACCCGCGTTCTGTGGTCCCCATATGGGTGTTAACGGCCTCAGCCACCTCGAACAGCGCGCCCTTTTTGGGCTGTGTGACGACCCTGGGACACGCCCCTTAGGTCAAATAATAACGAGACCCGGCGCGGAGATTCCGGCCGGGATGCGGGCTTATCCAAGGATTGCGGGTGAAAGTCAACCAGAATCGGCGGTCAAAGATCCGAGGCCCTGAGCGCACGCGCGACAGTGGTGCCCAACTCAAATGAGATCGTATCAATCATCCGGTCAAACCCTTCGAACAGAGCTTGATTCAAAGCTTGTCCTGTATCCGTCCTTGAGAACGCGATGTTCTCGCGGAGTTGGCCCTCGCTTAACGGTTTGTAGGCCAGCAAAAGGAAAGAATACATCCAGTCCACGGTTTCTTGGCGGGCCTCATCCTGGCCTTCCAACAACTCGCTGAGGATTGACTGATCGTCCACCGGCAAGCCCTGTCCAGAAGACAGTCCGCGATAGAAATTGTAGTCCGCGCTGAGCGTTCCCTGAAGGTTTCGGTCAACCAAATCGTTGACCTCGATATATTCATCGACGAGGCGGAAGAACGGAGTAGATCTGTCAATCTCAGCGTAGTTCAGGCGCGCGAACTCTTCTATGGCGTCGTCACCCAAAGCACGGCGGGCCGAATTTTCCAACGATACGATGGTCTGACCCAGTTCGCTTTCGAAGAAAATCGCCGCTTGTTCCAACTGACCGTCGTCCAAGTTGACTTCAACGGCATCCGACAGTTGCTCATACATCCAAGCAGGTTCGTAGAGCAGTTCAACTTGGTCGTGAAACAGGGGGCCACCTGCGCCGTCTAGCAATCCTTCGTTTATGGCGTTTCCTTGCTCTTGCCCTTCTTCGCGCAGAATTAGCAGGAAAGCGGGCACCTGCATCGCTTCAAGCAAGCGATCAACCCTTGGGTTCGCAAATGCCGAGCTGGCAAGAAGGGAAGCTACAACGGCAAAGGCAACCGTGCGCATCAGATATCCTGTGCTGGCCGCAGTTCGGCCATACGCGCCGCAAGGATTTCAAAGCGCATCGCCATGATTTCGTATTGGATCGCATTCAGCAATTCATAGACTTCCTGCATTAAGGGCTGTTCCAAAGCCTCGACATATGCGTCCACGTCTTCGTTTGAAAAATCCTGATACGTGTACGCCGAGCCGGCCAAAGCAGAAAGTTGCAGCGACCTCCGCATCTCAGCCTCGTTCCGGCGCATCATTTCGCGCAATTCATCACCGCCAAGCTGTAGGTCGATCACACCGGACGCACTTGCGGCCAAAAGAAATCGAACTTGGATTTCTTGCAGCGCTCGTAAAGATGTGCCGCTTGCATCGACAGCCCGATTCATACGCTTGAGACTCTCGACCCGCGTCGATCCTTCCTTGATCAGATCTGAAACGATCTCCTGCCCACGCTGTTGCTTGGCCTGATCGTCCTCATCCATATGTGACGCGTTCTCAGCTTCGACGAGGCGTTGGCCCAGATCCGAGGCGTAGAATGTAACCGCATGGGTGAGCGCCTGATCGCTTAGTGTTTGTTCGAGGATCGAAACGGCAGTTTCGTGCATTTGCTGTGTATCAAAGACTTCTTCAGTCAGGCGTGTCCAATCGGACCCGAAGCCATCCGCGTCGATCCCCAGCATGTCTGGCGCCGAAGCCGAGGCCAGTGCGATGCTTTCAAGCGCAACGTCAAAACCCGTTGTGGTCAGGAAGGCTTCTATCCTGTCGCGGCTGGCGGCCTGTGACGGCATGGCCATCGTGCACAAGGCCAGTAACGGCAGAAACAGGGACAGGGTCGCGCGGCGCATCAAGTAGGTCATAATAAGCAGCCTAGGTTTTTTAGGCCCGCTGGCAATGGGAAATCCGGGGAACAGAAGATTTCGGAATTTTCTGCTTGCACCCCTGCCCGTTCCTTACTACATCCCGCCCTCACAGACCCCCGCGGAGAGGTGCCGGAGTGGTCGAACGGGGCGGTCTCGAAAACCGTTGTGGGTGCAAGCCCACCCAGGGTTCGAATCCCTGTCTCTCCGCCACAATCAATCCAAGTTGGACAACCCCGGATAGAGCGATAGAGCTTTGTTTCTCGTCTTGTGGCGTGAAGTCGCCGCTTGCGTGCGGTCTTATCAGCATGGTGTGGCTCAAATCGGCTTTCTGCTGATGTCTGCCCGGAATTCCCCTTTGTGATCAGGTATTTTTTCCCCATCTCGGCAGCATATCATTTGTAGGAGAAAGACATGAACCGTCTCATTCTGATCGTAGTCGTCCTTGTTATTGGCGCAGGGGCTTATTTCTTTGTATCCCGACCCGATCCCACACCAGCCGAGCAATTGCAGTCTGCGGCTGAAAACGTCGGCGATGCTGTCAGCGAGGCTGCTTCCGCCGTACAGGACGCCGCGGGTGAAGCCGTAGAAACAGCCACACAACAAGCGTCGGATGCCGCGTCGTCCTTGACCGATCAGGCCGCTGACACCGCTTCTGAGGCAGGTGATCAGATAGCATCTTTGGCAGCGCAGGGTCAGGATTTACTCAACACATGGGTGCAAGAAGGTCTGCTGACGGCACAGCAAATCGACTATGATGCCATGATGACGTCGTTGCAGGACAGCGCGTTGTCACAAGAAATCAAAACTCAGGTGGCCCTGATTCTGGACGAAATCAAAGCATCGCCAGAGACTGCAGTGGCCAAAATCGAAGATCTGCGCAAACTGCTAACGCAGCAGTAAGCCCAATTTGGGGCGGGCCCGCTGCGGTCCGCCCTGCACTACCATGTGTTGGGCTTCCTCGACGTTAAAGTTGGTCACAATTGACCTTCGAGGTGTGTTTTGTTTGGTTTGAGATAAGACGGTTGCCCTGAAAGACCGACTGCGTTTGCGCCTGTTTTCACAGCGGTCTGACAAGGCGGAACGTCAAATCCAAGCTGTATCGAGGACATGAACATGACAACCCTTCCAGATTCGATGTTCGCTGTTATTCAAACCCACGACGGGTATTCAGGCGAAGCGACCGGACCGACGTTGGACAAAGCCTCTGACTGGCTGGCCGAGGCCGAGCTGCCGGTTCCCGCACCCGGACCGGGTCAGGTTCTAATCCGGTTGCGCGCCTCGTCCGTTAATCCGTCGGACATTCACTTTATCAAAGGCGAATATGGTCAACCTCGGGTCAAAGGCGCGGCGGCCGGATTCGAAGGGTGTGGTGACGTTGTCGCCACCGGAGAAGGCGCAGAAGCCCTTCAAGGTCAGCGTGTCGCGTTTGTGGCCGCAGGGTCTGGGGCTTGGGCGGAATACGTGGTGACACAGGCGCAGATGTGTATTCCCCTGCGCCCGGGTATCTCGGATGAGGACGGCGCGGCGCAGATCGTGAACCCCATGACCGCCATGGCGATGGTCGATATCGCGCGGGGGGACGGTGAGGCGTTCATTGTGTCCGCCGCTACCAGCCAGTTGGGCAAACTGATGTGTAGCCTGGGTCGGGACTTGGGGCTAAAGCCGATCGCTCTGGTCCGCCGAGCAGAGGCTGTAGAGCCGCTTAAAGAGCTGGGTGCTACCGAGGTCCTGGTGACCGCTGACCCTGGCATTACCGAGCAATTCGCCGCAGTGAGCAGAGAATTGAAACCGCGTGTGTTTTTGGATGCTGTCGCAGACCAATTGTCCGAGCAAGTTTTCTGCAACATGCCGAACGGTGCGCGCTGGGTCTGCTATGGCAAGCTGAGCCCCGAATTACCCAAGCTGACGCAGACGGGCCAGTTGATCTTTATGAACAAGCGGATCGAAGGGTTCTGGCTGACGCAGTGGATGATGAACACGCCACCTGCGGACCAAATGCCAGTTGTGGCTGAAGTGCAGGCCAGATTTGCCGACGGTCGCTGGAAAACTGATGTCTCTGAAAGGCTTGCCCTGAAAAATGTGGTCCCAAGTCTGGCCGATGCGCTAAAAAAGAGTGACGGAAAGGTGATAATCACGCCATAGTGGTATCAAGCTCCGGGTCCGGCACAGGACCCGGAGTACAAAAAACGCCGGACATACCGGCATGGGAGGGTGAATTTGGATAACGCGCAGCTGCTGATAAGCGGGCTGGCGAATGGCTGTGTGTACGGCCTGATCGCACTTGGCTTTGTGTTGATTTACAAGGCGACCGAAGCTGTGAATTTCGCGCAGGGCGATTTCATGATGCTGGGCGCGTTTGTGACCATTGGTCTGACAAATACTGAATATATGGGGCTGCCGTTCTGGCTCGCGCTTCCGATCTCATTGGGAATCATGGGCGCGCTGGGATATCTGATCGATAGGCTGATCATCCGCCGCCTGTTCGGCGAAAGCCAGACGGCTGTTGTGATCCTGACAATCGCCTTGGGCTTTGTGATTCGGTTCTTTGCCGGTTTGATCTGGGGGCACGAACCACAGACGCTGCAAAACCCGCTGGCCGGAAAAGAGCTGCGCTTTGGCGGGCTTGTTCTGGGGATGGAGGATGTCGCCGTTATCGTCGTGACGGTTCTGCTGACATGGGGGCTGTACGTGTTCTTCAGCAAGACCAAACTGGGCCTTGCGATGCAGGGCGCGTCTCAGAACCAGTTGGCGGCATATTACATGGGTATCCCGGTCAAGCGGGTGCAGGGCTTTATCTGGGCGCTGGCCGGCGTTGTCGCAGGGATTGCGGGCATCCTCTTTGCGGCCAAAGGTTCAGTGGATCCGTCCACCGGTCTGTTGGGCATCAAGGCTTTTGCTGCCGCGGTGATCGGAGGGTTCGGTAGCCTGCCCGGCGCGCTGGCGGGTGGCTTGATCGTTGGCGTCATAGAACCCTTTGCCAGCCGCTATATCGCAGCGGGTTATAGCCAAATTGCACCGTATGCTCTGTTGTTGGCGGTGTTGATTTTCCGCCCACACGGGCTGTTCAGTCAGATACGGCTCAAGAAGGTCTAAGCGCATGAGGATCGTTTTCAAAACCGACTACATGCAAGATATCCGACCCTGGAAGGATGGATATCAACTGCGGCTCTATCTGATCCTTTTGGCCATCGCTGCTATGGCGCCATGGTGGCTGGATGCATTCTACCTTGGCGAGTTGACGAATGTGCTGATCTGGGCAATCGCGGGGTTGGGGTTGATGATCCTGACCGGTCATACTGGTCAGGCCAGCCTGGGTCACGCGGCATTTTTGGCGGTTGGATGCTATGCGAACGTCATTCTGATCGAGGCAGGCGTACCGTTTCTGATTGCCTTCCCGGTGGCTGGCATCATCACAGGCATCGTCGGCGTCACCGTAGCCATCCCGGCGCTGCGCCTGCATGGCATTTATCTCGCGATCTTCACCTTGGCATTGTCGATCCTCATGGATGACATCATCGTTCTGGCCGAGCCCATTACCGGCGGTGTTGCTGGGAAATACATGGGCGGGGTTGAGATATTCGGGTTTCTGGTAGACCGCTGGGCCACCCCAAACCAGTTTTACTGGCTGGTTCTTGCTGTGGCGGTCATCGTCACGCTTGGATACATAAATTTGCTTCGCGCACCGCTGGGGCGCAGTTTCATTGCGGTTCGCGATTCCGAAGTTTCCGCGCAGGCAATGGGCGTCGACATTGCACGGACCAAGATGATTTCGTTTGCCCTGTCTTGCGCAGTCACCGGCTGGGCCGGTGCGCTGATGGGGCTGTTTTCCGGCGCGTTCAACAATGAAACATTCAGTGTCGTCATCTCGATTCAGTTGTTGATGATGATTGTGATCGGCGGGCTGGGGTCGATCCACGGCGCGTTTCTTGGGGCCATCGTGATCGGGTTTCTGCCTCAGTTCCTGTCCATCTCAAAAGAGTATGTCGGGGCGCTGTTCGGCGGAAACACCGTTGCCATACCCGGCCTTGAATTCGGCGTGTTCGGCATGATCCTGATCGCGTTCATTCTGTTCGAACCGATGGGGATGTATGGCCGATGGTTGAAAATCCGCACCTGGTTCGAACTTTTCCCCTTCTACCGCAAAGATATGTTCAAACGGCAGAAATCCTATCTCAAGACGGAGCGTCTGAGATGAGTATGCTGGAGTTCGAAAACGTCACCCTGAAATTCGGCGGCCTGACTGCGGTGGACAACCTTTCTTTCTCAGTCAACGAAGGCGAGGTGTTTGCGATTGTCGGGCCGAACGGTGCGGGCAAGTCGACCGTGTTCAACTTGATATCGCGTTTCTATGATCCATTTGCCGGGTCGATCCGATTTGACGGCCACGATCTGTTGCAGGTCAAACCTTCCGGCGTTGCGTCCTTTGGCGTTGCGCGAACATTTCAGAATATCGAGCTGTTCGAACACGCGACCGTCCTGCAAAACCTGCTGGTTGGGCGACATAGGCACCGCCGTACGAACCTGATCTCCGAGATTCTGTTCACTCCGTCGGTCAAGCGTCAGGAAATCGAGAACCGCGAAAGGGTTGAAGAGATCATTGATTTTCTCGACCTGCAAGCCGTGCGCGACAAGATGATCTCTGGTCTGCCATACGGCGTGCGCAAGGTGGTCGAGGTTGCGCGCGCTCTGGCAACCGATCCAAAGCTGCTATTGCTGGACGAGCCCGCCTCGGGACTGTCCGTTGAGGAAACCACGGATATGCGCTGGTGGATCGATGACATTCGGCGGCAGATGGGGATCACTGTGCTGATGGTCGAGCATGACATGGGTCTTGTGTCAGGCGTGTCTGACCGAGTTCTGGCGATGGCGGATGGCGCGAAATTGGCGCTTGGCACACCGTCAGAAGTGCAATCCCACCCGGCTGTTGTCGAAGCATATCTGGGGAAAGCCTCATGACTGAGCCGATCCTGAAAATCCGCAATGTCGAAAGCTTCTATGGCCCGATCATGGCCATTCGTGGTGTGTCTTTGGATGTTCACCCGGGCAAGATTGTCTCGATCCTTGGGGCCAACGGCGCGGGAAAGACAACTCTTATGAAAACCGTATCGGGGGTGATGGACCCGGAAAAGGGTACAATTACCTTCGACGGTAAGGAAATTCAGGGGGCAGAGCCGCACAAAGTTGTCGGTCAGGGCGTCATTCATATCCCCGAAGGGCGCGAGGTCTTTCCTTTGCTGACAGTGGATGAGAACCTGAGCCTCGGCGCCTACACCCTGTCGGACAAGGGGCAAATCGACCACGACCGCGATCTGGTGTTCTCATATTTCCCTGTCCTTAAGGAACGACGAAATCAAGAGGCCGGAACCCTGTCCGGCGGCCAGCAGCAGATGCTGGCGATTGGCCGAGGGTTGATGGCAAACCCTAAAATCATGCTGCTGGATGAGCCTTCGCTGGGGTTGTCACCGCTGCTGGTCCAGGAAATCTTCGGTATCCTCAAGCGTTTGAACGACGAACAGAACATGACGATGATGCTGGTTGAACAGAATGCGAATGCGGCCCTGCAGCTGGCCCATCATGGCTATGTCATGGAGATTGGGCGCATCGTGATGGATGGTGCGGCGGATGTGCTGATGCAATCCGAGGACATTCAGAATTTCTATCTGGGTGTTCAGGAAGAAGGCACACGCGAGAACCGCCGCTGGAAACGTAAGAAGACGTGGAGGTGAACCAGATGGACGCAAACGCCCTGCCCCCACAGAAAATGATCAATGGTGTGCAGTTCAACGCCACCCCTGGTCAACGCCCATTGCGGGTCGATGGCTGCATCACGATCAGCGAATTGTTCCAGAAACGCTGCGCAGAGTTGGGCGACCGCACCGCGCATCGCGAGAAGGACTTTGGTATCTGGAAGTCCTATTCATGGTCTGACTATTGGCAGCACGCCAAATGGATTGGTCTGGCCCTGCGCGGGCTGGGGATGCAACGTGGCGAGGTCGTGTCGATCCTCTCCGAAGACCGCAAGGAATGGGCCTGGTTCGATATGGGCATTCAGGCGGTCGGCGGGATCGCTTCGGGTGTCTACACCACGGACTCTGCCAACCAGTTGGAATACCTGATCAACGACAGCGGCAGCCGCTTTCTGGTCGTGGAAAACGAGGAACAGCTGGACAAGTTTCTTGAGATTGAGCACGCCGTCCCGGACTTGCAAAAAGTCATAATCCTTGAGGACGAAGGGCTTCATGATCTCGATCATCCTCGCTGCATGATGATCGACGAGCTGTACGATCTGGGTAAACAGGCCGAAGCACAGGAACCCGGTGCCTTCGAGGCCGAAATTGCGCTGTCCACGCCGCAGGATACTGCGCTGCTGGTTTATACATCCGGAACCACGGGCAAGCCGAAGGGCGCAATGCTGAGCAATGAGAATGTCATGGCCGCCATCGAAAGCGGTGCACATGCCCTGCCCGCCTTGGAAACGGATGAGCAGCTGTGTTTCCTCCCATTATGCCATGTCCTGGAGCGTGGTGTTTCCGTGATGTTTCCGCTTGCGTCCAAGTGCACAGTGAACTTCGCCGAGAGTCCCGAGACGGTTTTTACAAATCTGCAAGAGGTCTCTCCAGCAACATTCACCGCCGTGCCGCGCGTGTGGGAGAAAATATACTCACAAGTCTTGTTCATGGTGAAGCAGGCCACACCGACCGGGCGGACTGCATTTGGATTGGCGCTCAAGGCTGGAATGGCGCGGGCGGATTATCTTTTGTCGGGCAAACCGGTCCCTGCTGCGGTTGCAATGCAATACTGGTTTTGGGACAGGCTCGTTCTTCGCAACCTGCGGCGAATGCTGGGTATGGATAATTTGCGCCGGGGAGGCTCGGGTGCTGCTCCGATTTCCGCAGATCTGTTGCGGTGGTATTGGGCGATTGGTGTGCCTGTGGTCGAAGGTTTCGGTATGACCGAAACAACGGGGATCGCTGTTCTGAACACACTTGACGCGAACCGACCGGGCACGATTGGCCGGGCTGTCGAAGGCAACGACCTGCGCATAGCGGATGACGGCGAAATTCAGGTAAAAGGTCTGAACGTGTTTCAGGGATACTGGCGCAACAATGCCAAGACGGCGGAAACGTTCACCGCCGACGGATGGCTGCGAACGGGCGACCTGGGTGAGGTTGACGCAGACGGGTTTGTGACGATCACCGGTCGACTGAAGGATGTCATAATCACGGCCGGAGGTAAGAACATAACGCCTGCCGAAATAGAGACACGGTTGAAATTCAGCCAGTATATCTCGGATGCTGTGATCATCGGTGACGGGCGAAAATATCTGACGTCGCTGATCATGATCGATCAGGAAAATGTCGAAAAGTTCGCACAAGAGGGCAAAATCCCGTTTTCCAACTTTGCTTCGCTGTGTGCGGCCCCTGAGATTCGCGACCTGATCGGGGCTGAGGTCTCAGCGACGAACAAGGAATTCGCTCGGGTAGAACAAATTAAGGATTTCCGCCTGATCAATGTCCTGCTGACCGCTGACGACGAAGAGTTGACGGCAACCATGAAGCTGAAACGAAATATGGTCGAAAAGAACCACGCGCATCTTATTGAAGACATGTACAAATAATCAGATCTAAGGGAGGAGCATAATGAGGAACTTTCTAAAAGGGGTCACAGCGGCCACCGCTTTGTCGATGTCGGCAACGATGGGTTCGGCCGAAACCCAGGGTGTGACCGACGATGAAATCGTCATCGGGTCAGTCAACGACCTGAGCGGTATTTTTGCGGCTGTCGGAGTGCCCGCCACCAAGGGCGCGAATGTCTACTTTGACAGGGTCAACGCTAATGGCGGCGTTCACGGACGCAAAATCCGTTATGTGGTTGAAGACAACGGGTACCAAATGCCGCGCGCAATGCAGGGCTATAACAAGCTACTGAACCGCGACAAAGTCTTTGCCATGTTGCAGTCGTTGGGCACGCCGATGAATGTCGCGGGTTTCAAGCTTCTGGACCCCAAGGGCATCCCGAACGTCGCGCCGTTATCTGCCGCGCGTCAGATGCTGCAAGAGCCGATGGACAACAAGTTCACCGCCTTTTCGACCTATTTCGATCAAAGCCGCGTCGGCGTGAAATACCTGGCTAAGGAATTTGGCGGGCAGTCCGTCTGCTCGATGTATTTGCCTACCGATTTCGGCGAAGAAATCGTCGAAGGTACCAAGGCAGGTGCCGAAGAGGCTGGGATTAACTTTGTCGCCGAAACCACTCATAAACCAGACGAAACGGACTTTGTGGGTTCGCTCAGCAAGCTGAAGGAAGAAGGTTGCGATATCGTCACCATTGCCTTGGGCGTCCGGCAGGCGATCACCGTTGTGGGCACCGCCAAGAAGATGGGACTTACAGATATGAAGTTCCTCGGCACATCGGCAAGCTTTTTGACCGTGGTCGCGCAAGTTCCCGGTGGCGTGACAGACGGTTTCTACGCCGCCGCCTCATGGCAGGACCTGTGGGCGCGTGCGGATGAGCCCGCCCCCGCTGCGTTTATCGAAGAGTACAAGGCCGCGACCGGAGAAGACCCTGTCGGTTTCGCGATGCTTGGCTATTCAGCGGCTGAAACGATGGTGCGTGCGCTAGAGGCTGCCGGACCTGACCTGACCCACGAAAGCTTCATAGCCGCTATGGAGACGTTGGACTATCAGGATGAGTTGGTTGGAAACCACATGACATTCGGACCAGACGATCACCAGGGTGCGGACTCGGTCTACGTCAACGTCGTGGAAAACGGCGCTTGGAAACTGGTTTACGAAGAATAACCAGCATCAATAAACGAAAAAAGGGCTCGCAATTGCGAGCCCTTTGCTTTTCGAAGTTCCGTAGCGATTAACGCTTCGAGAACTGGAACGAACGACGCGCTTTGCGCTTACCGTATTTCTTACGTTCCACAACGCGGCTGTCGCGGGTCAGGAAGCCAGCGGCTTTCAGAGCGCCACGCAGGTTGGGGTCATAAAGCTGCAACGCTTTTGAGATGCCGTGCTTGACCGCACCGGCCTGACCGGTCAGGCCACCACCTTTGACGGTCGCAACAACGTCGAACTCACCTTCCACACCAGCAACCTGAAACGGTTGGCGCAGGATCAGCTGCAAAACGGGACGCGCAAAGTAGACGTCCTGATCCTTGCCATTCACGGTGACCTTGCCGGAACCCGGCTTGATCCAAACGCGGGCAACAGCGTCTTTACGCTTGCCGGTGGCATAGGAGCGCCCCAGTTCGTCACGAACGGGTTCACGCACGATGACTTCTTCAGCCACAGTTTCAACGCCTGCGACGGCGCTCAGCTCTTCGAGAGTATTGATCTGATCAGCCATCGGTCATTAGCTCCGGGTGTTTTTCTTGTTCATGGACTTAACATCCAGAACTTCGGGCGCTTGCGCCTCATGAGGGTGCTCGGCACCGGCATAAACGCGCAGGTTGGTCATCTGCTGACGCGCCAAACGGTTGCCCGGCAGCATGCGCTTGACCGCTTGGGTCACGACGCGCTCGGGGTGTGCACCTTCCAGGATCTGCTGCTTGGTGCGCGACTTGATGCCGCCCGGGTGGCCAGTGTGCCAGTAGAAGTTCTCTTCGCGCTTCTTGCCGGTCATCTGGATCTTGTCAGCGTTGATCACGATGACATTGTCGCCCATGTCCATGTTCGGGGTGAAGGACGCTTTGTGCTTGCCACGCAGGCGCATGGCGACGATCGAGGCAAGACGGCCCAAAACAACGCCCTCGGCGTCGATCAGGATCCATTTCTTGTCGATGTCTGCAGGTGTTGCAGAAAAGGTTTTCATGGCAGGATAGTCCTGTTTGATGTGAAAGACCGCCCCCATGTCGGAGCGGCCCGAATTCGATGGAGCGTATTTAGAGGGGACACAGTGACAGGTCAACAGCGTTAGGATCTTTTTTAGATAGCAAAACCAATGATTTAGCAAATAGGTATTATTTTACCCCAAATCTAAACGCTGATTTGTTCGGGTGGATTGTCCAACAAGGCGCGCAGGCGTTGCATAGCGGCTTCGAACCGTTCAATTGAGACATGGCCGTTCATTGCGATGCGCACTGCGTTTGGTGCGCGCCCGTCGCGCAGGGCGAACTCATCAGCGGAACGCAGCTGAATACCCTCGCGTTCGGCGGCACGGCTGAAGGCGGCGGCGCGCCAGCCGGAGGGCAGGTTCAGCCAGACAAACGGCACATCCGGAGCCCAGTTGAGATCGAACCCGCCCAGGGCATTGACGGCCACCCGGACATATTCCCCCATCTTAGCGCGCACATCCTTGGCAATCTGGCGCGTTCTGGGGTCTGAAAGCAGCAATCGGGTCAATTCCGCCAGCGGCTGTGCCAGACCAAAATACCCGTATTCGGCAGAGCGTCGCAAATCCACACTGCGTTCGCGCGGTGCAATCGCGAAGCCGACGCGCAGCGATGGTGTCAGGGTTTTTGAGATCGACGATACGTGCCAACCCCTTTCGGGCGCCAAAGCGCGGTAGCTCGGTTCACGCGCGTCGCCCATTCGATAGCAATCATCTTCGACGATCTGAACGTCATAGCGTCTTGCGACCTCAACGATCTCTTTCCGCCGTTCCATCGGTGTGTGTGATCCTGTCGGGTTTTGCACCTCGGGCGAAACACAAACTGCCTGTGCCGGAGTTTGCCGCAAGACGTGTTCCATGGCGTTTGGGTCAATTCCCCATTTGTCCATTTTCACACCGACAATCTCGGCACGCATCAATTCCCCTGCCCTCCGGAACCCGGCGTATGACAGGTCCTCGACCAGAACGACGGGTTTGGGGCCACGCAAAATGGTTTGAAACACCAGGCACAAGCCGTTCTGACCGCCATGTGTCAATACAATGTCGTCCTGCGACAACGCGCCAAGCGGTATGTCTGACAGCCAATCTACAACGACCTGACGCATCGGCTTGTATGCATCGCGTGTGGGGTAATTCAAAAACAGGCCTGGATCGGATTGAGCGACCTTCTTCAAACATTCCCGTATCAGAGTGACCTGCCCCACATCCGGCAGCCGCGGGCTGAACAGGCTGACACTGGCGTTGTATTTGTCGTCCCTCAGATGAAGCTGCCGGGCCCAAACATCGTCCAAAAGCGGGGATTTTGGAGGTGCCACAAATGTACCACGGCCGACCTCAGCTAGTAACAATCCCTCATCAGTGAGAATCGTGTAAGCCCGTGCTACGGTGCCCGGCGTGATTTGTAATTGGTACGCAAGTTCCCGCACCGGAGGCAGCTTCACGCCAACCTCCAGCGTTTTGTTTTCAATCGCTTTTCGTATTGTGTCAGCCACCAGTGTATACTTGGGGCCTTTGGACTTTGGCAGCGATTCTGGCCAAATTGTATCCATTACAATTATTCCTTTGATTGCGACACAATGTTGAATGTATCAATCTCATATACCGAACATATTTGTTTTGTGTCAATACAATTTGAAAGGATACCCAAGATGACACGCGCAATGCACAACCCAGCCCTTCTGCTGCTGAACGACAGCCCTCGGCTGCCGCTGATCGCCGCACTGGCCGTGCGGTTTGCGGCGACCGTCACCAAATGGGAACAACGTCGCCGCAGCCGAGTGAACCTCGGCAGGCTTGATGACCGGTTGCTCCGGGACGTTGGTCTGACGCGATATCAGGCCAACTCGGAAACCAGTCGTTATTTCTGGATGAGTTAAACAATCCCCAGTCCCAATTTTGGGACCTCTTCCTGGCCGGGGTTCGCCCCGGCCTTTTTTATCCGAACGCCGCCGCGGCGGATCCTTCGGGTGGAATTGAATAAGTTAAACTGGCCCGCGCCACAGGTTTGTCTGACCCTTCCGAATACATCAGCACGTCACCGACGGCCAAAGTGCGCCCCAGTTTCAACAGACGGCAATGGGCGATCATGTCGGCGCTGCCCTCGGGTTTTCGCAGAAAATCCATCGAGCTGCCCGTGGTCACCGCAAGGGATTTGCGTCCCTTTCGCGCCAGCACCATGGCATAGACACACACATCGGCCAGACCGAACATGGATGGGCCAGAAACCGTGCCCCCTGGCCGCAAGTGACGGTCTTCAACGATCAAACGCATTGTAATTGTGTCTTCGGAAAGCTCCTCGACCGCGAAGTCTTTGTGAACTTGTGGGAATACCTGTTCTAGATACTCCGTCAGTTCTTGTTTGTTCAGGGCCAATGACATGCTTCCCCTCCTCCTGTTCCCGGCCTAGAGTTGGCCCGGATTCAGGTGGGAGGACAAGATGGGAATTCTGGAACGTAACGACACAGGTGCAATCGCGCGACTGAAGATGAACGCTCCAGAGCGCCTGAACGCCCTGAGCGATGAGATGATTGCAGCGCTGCAATCGGAATTCGACGCGCTGCGCGAGGATCGTTCGATCCGGGTTGTGATCCTTTCTGGTTCCGGGAAAGCATTTTGTGCCGGGCACGACCTGAAGCAGATGACCCAGGGCCGTCAGTCCGAGGACGGGGGGAAAGCTTATTTCCGGGATCTGTTTGACCGTTGCGCAAAAATGATGATGTCCATTCAATCCTTGCCGCAACCGGTGATTGCCCAGACACATGGGATCGCGACCGCCGCCGGTTGCCAATTGGTCGCGACTTGCGATTTGGCCGTTGCGGCCGAAGGCACGCGATTTGGCGTGAATGGTGTAAATATCGGACTATTCTGTTCGACACCGATGGTCGCCCTCAGCCGCAACATCCCGCGCAAACGCGCATTTGAATTGCTGACGACCGGTGATTTCGTTGATGCCGACCGTGCGTCCGAGCTTGGTCTGATCAACCGAGTTGTCCCCGAGATGCTGCTGGAGCACGAGGCAAATGTGCTGGCCGAACAGTTGTCCTCAAAGTTAGGTGCGGCGGTAAAAATCGGGAAACAGGCGTTCTACGAACAACTGCAAATGCCCGTGGATCAAGCATATGCCTATGCCGCCGAGGTAATGACACAGAATATGCTGGGTCGGGATACCGAAGAAGGAATTTCCGCATTTATCGAAAAAAGACCACCAAATTGGAAGCAGTAAGTAGATTATTTTCAATAAATCTGATGACTGTTCGCAATTTTTCACTTTCCAAAAGGGCAACACTGTGGCAATGGTGGGTCAAGGCTAGGGCCTGACACATACTTTTGGGTCGCCGTGGGCGGAAGGTCCCTCCAGGTTGGTTTCTCTCACTGACCGCGACATTCCCGCAGCGGCGACCCCAAGACCTCCTATATATTTGGTTCCCGATTGTCATTGCGGCGACGCTGTGTCTGCCCTATGTGGCAGCCCATGACAGAGACTTTGCATATTGTGGGCGGCGGCATGGCCGGGTCCGAAGCCGCCTGGCAAGCCGCCGAAATGGGCGTTGACGTGGTGATCCACGAAATGCGCCCCACGGTCGGCACATTTGCGCATCAGACCGGTAATCTGGCTGAAATGGTGTGTTCAAACTCTTTCCGATCGGATGATGACGAACAGAACGCTGTGGGTCTGCTGCACTGGGAAATGCGCGCGGCGAATGGGTTGATCATGACAACCGCAGACGCCCATCGCCTGCCCGCAGGCGGCGCGCTGGCCGTTGACCGCGATCCGTTTGCCGAGACCGTCACGGCCAAGTTGCGCAGCCATCCGCGTGTATCCGTGACAGATGAAGAAGTCACCACCCTGCCCGACACCGGACGTTGGATCTTTGCGACGGGTCCTTTGACCTCTGCCGCGTTGGGTCAGGCGATTCAGGCTGAGACCGGTTCAGATGCGCTGGCTTTCTTCGACGCGATTGCCCCGATTGTTTATGCCGAGAGCATCGACATGAGCCAGGCGTGGATGCAGTCGCGATATGACAAAGGCGAAACCGAGGAAGAGCGCACAGCCTATTTGAACTGCCCGATGGACCGCGATCAGTATGAGGCCTTTATTGACGCGCTTCTAGCCGCTGACAAAACCGAGTTTCATCAAGGTGAAACGGCGGGTTACTTCGATGGCTGTCTGCCGATTGAAGTGATGGCCGAACGTGGTCGCGAAACGCTGCGCCACGGACCGATGAAGCCGGTGGGCCTGACCAATCCGCATCAGCCGGATGTCAAACCATGGGCTGTGGTCCAACTGCGTCGCGACAATGCGCTTGGAACGCTGTTCAATATCGTGGGCTTCCAGACCAAGATGAAGTACGGTGCGCAGACCGAAGTGTTCCGCATGATTCCGGGGCTTGAGAATGCAAGTTTTGCTCGGCTGGGTGGCATTCATCGCAACACGTTCATCAATTCGCCGACCTTGTTGGACGCTCAGATGCGGCTGAAATCGCGGCCCAATATTCGCTTTGCCGGGCAAATCACCGGCGTCGAAGGCTATGTTGAAAGCGCCGCAATGGGTTTGCTGGCTGGACGCATGGCGGCCACCGAGATCCTCGGAAAGCCTCTGCCAGAAGTTCCGCAAGACAGCGCCATGGGTGCATTGATCCATCACATCACCGGCGGGGCCGAGGCCAAGACGTTCCAGCCGATGAACGTGAATTTCGGCCTTTTCCGCCCGGTCGAGGGGCTAAAAGGTGGCCGTCGGGGCCGCAAAGACCGCTACAAAGCCTACACTGATCGCGCCAAATCGGCTTGGACAGACTGGCTCACACATTGCTGACTGGACGGCACAGGGGTGCTGGGCCTAAAATAAGGGTATGACCAAGAAATTCCTTGCAGATACCTATGGGTTGGACACGCCTCAGGACACCCGGGATCACTATCAGGAATGGGCGGCCTCGTACGATGATGAGGTCGGAGAAAACGGGTATGTCACGCCCGGTCGCGTGGCCGCTGCTTTACGTTCAATCGTTCCGGACGCCCAAAAACCAGTTTTGGACTATGGATGCGGAACTGGCCTGTCGGGGCGCGCGCTCTACGACGCCGGGTTTCGGGTGGTCGACGGTATGGACCCGACACCGAAAATGTTGGAGGGCGCAGCCGCCAAAGGCGTCTATCGCAATCTGATCAGCTTTGAAATCACTGATCCCCAACCTCTTCTGCCTAATGCGTATTCCGTGATTGCGGCGATCGGGGTAATTGGTGCCGGAGCCGCGCCGCCCGAAACCTTTGATCTGCTCATGAACGCTCTGCCGAAAGGTGGGTTCTTGGCCTTTTCGTTCAACGATCACACGTTGGAAGAGCGCGCCTACACAGCGCGCCTCAATGATTGGCTGGATATGGGGCATGCGCGGCTGTTGTTTCGCGAATATGGCCCGCACTTGCCCGGTCTCGGCATGAATTCAGACGTCTATGTCATAGAAAAAGCGTGACATTTACTACTCGGTTCGCACCTTCGCCGACAGGACCCCTGCATCTCGGCCATGCCTATTCAGCGCTTTTGGCGCATGACATGACAAGGTCCGAAGGGGGTGCGTTCCTGTTACGGATCGAGGATATCGACCAATCCAGAGCCCGCCCGCGTTGGGAAGACCAGATCTATGACGATCTTGCTTGGTTGGGGCTGCGGTGGCCAGAGCCGGTCTTGCGACAGTCGGGCAGATTGCCGAACTACCGTGCAGCATTGGACGCGTTGATCGCACAAGGTTTGGTGTACCCGTGTAGGTGCAATCGTTCGGACATTGAAGCCGCCGCCGGAGCTCCGCAGGAAGGCGTGCCACAATTCGGACCTGACGGGCGCATCTACCCCGGCACCTGCCGCCAGCGGGTTATGACGGACGCTGGCCCCGATGACGTGTTGCGGCTGAACATGCAAAAAGCTGTCGCGTCAACGCGACTTGGATCATTTCAAGAAACGGGTGATGCCTTCCGCGGCGTGCACGACCTCGACCCCAAGCAGCTTGTGACCACCGTCGGTGACATCATTCTGGTTCGTCGAAACATGGGCAGTTCCTATCACCTGTCGGTGGTTGTTGATGATGCCGAACAAGGAATTAACCATGTTGTGCGCGGAGAGGACCTGTTCGACGCCACCCAAATCCACGTACTACTGCAGCGTCTGCTGGGCGTGCCGACGCCGGTTTATCATCACCATCGGTTGATCCGTGACGACACAGGCAAACGTTTGGCCAAACGCGACGACGCACGAGCCATTGCCAAATACAAGGCCGAGGGCGCCTCACCGCAAGACATTCGGGCGATGGTCGGGCTTTGACCGGCTCAGCTATTCCATCGGAGCCATCAGTTCGACTTCTTCACCATCACGAACGGCTGTGTAGAAACAACTCCGTCGGTTGGTATGGCACGCAGGCCCGGTTTGACGGACCAGAACCAGCAGGCAATCCCGGTCGCAATCCACGCGGAAATCGACCAGTTCCTGTATGTGGCCCGAGCTTTCGCCTTTGATCCAAAATGCCTGCCGTGAGCGGGACCAATACGTAACCCGCCCGGTCGTCAACGTTTGTTCAACCGACTGCGCGTTCATCCAGGCCATCATCAGGACCTCTCCGGTCCCTTCATCCTGGGCAATTGCGGGGATCAGTCCGGCCTCGTTGAACTTTAGACTTGAAACATCAAACGCGACATTCGCCGACATGGTAAAAACCTTTTGCATCCCAGATTCAGGTCACTATGTATGGGGAACGGACAAAGAGGGAAAGCCATGAGCGGCGAGACCGACCTTATCAAGCTGTATTCCGGGCGCATTCTGGCCCTTGCAGCCGACATTCCGCACCTTGAGCGACTGGAAAACCCTGACGCAACCGTCAAAAAACGCGCACCATTGTGCGGGTCGACAGTTGCCGTTGATGTCAATGTCGAAGACGGAAAAATCACCGCTTTCGGACAGGACGTAAAGGCCTGTGCATTGGGGCAAGCCTCGGCCTCGGTCGTCGGTAGCGCGATTGTCGGCGCGACTCGGGCACAAGTCGAAACCGCCCGAGATCAGTTGTCGGCCATGCTGAAGAAAGACGGCCCTGCCCCGGATGCGCCATTCGATGGGCTAGAAGTTTTGATGCCAGCGCGTGATTACAAAAACCGTCATGCCTCGATCCTGCTGGCGCTGGAGGCAACCGCTGAAGCGATGGAAAAGGCCGAACAGGCCAACTGCGCCTAACCGTGGTGTTTCAAAGCATTTCCGTCTAGGCTCTCGTCAAATCGGGGAGAGTCCGTTTGGATAAGTTGCTGGAACACTTTGTGACCCTTTGGGTCGTTATCGACCCGATCGGCACGATCCCCGTGTTTATTGCCGTCACTGCTGGGCTCGAAGTTGCCGCGCGACGGCGTACCGCTTTGCTGGCGGCACTCATCAGTGCCGGTGTGCTGTTGTTCTTTCTGGTTTTTGGCCAATTGCTGATCGAGGCTTTGGACATTGGCCTGAACTCGTTTCAGGTCGCGGGCGGCATCATTCTTTTCCTTTTTGCGCTGACAATGATCTTTGGCGAAAGCAAACAAGAGCTTGAAGAGCGAGAGGCGAAAGAGGACCAGAAGGACAAGATGCATCAGCACAACCCTGCGATTTTTCCGCTGGCTGTGCCGTCATTGGCTTCGCCCGGCGCGATGCTGGCCATTGTCATCCTGACTGACAACAGCCGATATAGTGCCACAGATCAGGGCATCACAGCGTTGGTCATGTTATCGGTGATCGTCATAGCTTTCGTGCTGATGCTTCTGGCCGAGCCTATCATCCGTCTGATTGGACATTCAGGCGCCGCTATTATCAGTCGCGTTATGGGCATGATCCTGGCTTCGGTTGCGGTGAATTCCGTGCTTTCGGCGCTTTTGGAAATTCTCAAAACCGGTCAGTTATAAAAAAGCCGCCGCACCTTCCGGGCGGAAAGGGCGGCGGCAGGTTATGCGTGTCTCGTATGGGGTCCGGATACTGCGCGGGGCCGAGGCTGGCCCCTTCAAGGGGTATGGGATAGGCAGGTCACCCTTGACTGATATGGGGACGACAAGCGCAGGGTTTTCGGTACGAGATCGCAGGCAGAAAGGGTCAGAATCCAGTGGGCAGGTGAAGAGCGACCATCAGCATGACAACCAATGAGACTGCACCGATCGCGTCCTGCAGGAACGTCGATTGTGAACGGCTGAACGCGGTCTTAATCTGGGTCAACATGGTCTCACCTCCGTTCTGGATTTAACTCTTTGTTGACCTTTTGTTCTCATATTTTTCCATTGCGGTAAAGAACTTTATGAGAACATTTGTGAACTTTTTTGGCGGCAGCTACTTAACCTACTGAAATCAAACGGATCGCCTGGTCCTGCTTCATCAACCACAACAGAACACGCGCCGCGCGGCCTCGGTCTGACGTGAGTTTCGGGTCTGCCGACAGCAACGCGCGCGCATCCGACTGCGCAACTGCCATAAGCCCGGCCTGTCGTTCCAAGTCTGCGATGCGGAACTTTGGTAACCCGGATTGAGCCGTCCCGATCAGGTCACCCGCCCCGCGCATTTGCAAGTCGGTTTCGGCGATGCGAAAGCCATCCTCGGTTTCGCGCAGCACTTCAAGCCGTTTGCGCCCGCCTTCACTGAGCGGGGGTTGATACATCAACAAACAGGTCGAGGCGTCCTCGCCGCGTCCCACTCGGCCGCGCAACTGGTGCAGCTGGGCCAGTCCGAATATCTCGGCCCGTTCGATCACCATGATCGTTGCGTTGGGGACGTTGACGCCGACCTCAATTACCGTTGTTGCAACCAGAACCTTGGTTTGACCGGATTGAAACGCAGCCATGGCCGCGTCTTTTTCGGCAGGCGGCATCTGTCCGTGCACCAAGCCAACCGCTTGATCCCCCAGCAATGCCCGCAGTCGCTTGAACCGTTCTTCCGCCGCCGTCAGATCGGACACTTCGGATTCGTCAACCAAGGGGCACACCCAGTAGCTTTGCTTTCCGGCTTCAATCGCGCCGCGAAGATGCGCGACGACCTCTTCCATCCTTTCGGTGCTGACGATCGCAGTTTTGATCGGTTTGCGCCCAGGCGGCTTTTCATCCAGCACGGACACATCCATGTCGCCATATTGCGCCAAGGCCAGGCTGCGAGGGATCGGCGTGGCCGTCATCACCAGCACATCCGCCCCCTGCCCTTTTTCCGAAAGTTCCATCCGCTGGCGAACACCAAACCGGTGCTGTTCGTCCACAATGGCCAGTCGAAGAGCGTGGAAGGCCACATCGCTTTGGAATACGGCATGCGTGCCAACCAGAATCTGGATGTCACCACGCCTTAGGGCGTCCAGCTTTGCCTTGCGTTCCGCGCCTTTGTCTCGGCCCGTCAAAATCTCCAACACGACCCCGGCGTCCTCGGCCAGCGGGCGCAGCCCTTCCAGATGCTGACGCGCCAGGATTTCGGTTGGGGCCATCATGACGCCCTGCCCGCCAGCTTCGACCGCGACCAGCAATGCCATGAACGCCACCAGCGTTTTTCCCGCCCCGACATCCCCTTGCAGCAGCCGGTTCATGCGGGCGTCAGACGCCATATCCTGGGTGATTTCGGAAATCGCGCGCGTTTGGGCGTTGGTGGGGCGATACGGTAAACTCCTGAGAACCTTGGATTGCAGTGCGCCGGTTGCGACACTCACAATGCCGCGCGCCTTTCTCTCTCGCTGGCGCGCGAGGGCCAATGTCAACTGGTGCGCCAGCAGCTCATCATAGGCCAGACGTTCCCGCGCGGGTGCAAACGGGGCGACGTCATCCGCCCCGCTTGGGTTGTGGGCGGTGTTTATGGCTTCAAGCCAACTCGGCCAATTTTGCTGTGCCACTTGCGCCGGGTCGGCCCATTCCGGAAGGTTTGGCGTGCGTGACAAAGCGCTGCGCGACGCTTTGAAAGCCGTCTTCTGCGTCACCCCCTGGGTCAGATGATAGACCGGTTCGAACTCCGGCAAGTCTGCGGCTTGGTCCACCGGGACCATATGGTCGGGATGCACCATCTGGGCCATGCCATCAAACAGCTCAAGCTTGCCTGATACCACGCGGCGCGAGCCCTGCGGTAGAACCTTGTTCAGGTAGTCTCCGCGTGCATGAAAGAAGACCAATTGAAAATCAGATTGGCTGTCCTCGACATGCACCCGGTAAGCGCCACCCTTGTTGCGTGGCGGACGGTGCGGACCGACCGTTACCTCTACCGTCAAGGTCGTAGGCAGATCTGCGCCCTGAATGGTGTCGCGCCGCCTGCGATCAATGACCGCGTAGGGCAGTGCGAACAACACATCGCGCGGCGACTCGATCCCCAATTGGCCCAGAAATTGCGCTGTTTTGGGGCCAACACCGTCCAGAGTTTCCAAGCCCGCAAACAGCGGAAACAGCTCTTCGGGGCGGCCGCTCATGCATCCCCGATCAGCTGAATCCAGCCGTCTTCGTCCAACGTTTCAATGCCAAGGTCTGCCGCCTTCTTCGCCTTTGACCCTGCCCCAGGCCCCGCCACAAGCAAATCGGTTTTCTGACTGACTGATCCTGAGACTTTGGCCCCTAACGCTTCGGCCCGTGCTTTGGCTTCGGCCCGAGTCATTTTTTCCAACGTTCCGGTAAACACGACGGTTTTTCCAGCGACAGGGCTTTCCGATGCCGGAGCTTCTGGCGGGACGATTGTCAGATGTGCCCGCAAAGCATCAAACGCCCGGCGTTCGTCTGAGTTCGCAAAGGCGTCCGACAACGAGAGGCCAAGCGTTGCACCAATCCCATCAATTCCGATCAAGTCAGACCAAGCACTGACAGCCTCGACCGATGGATTCAGTGCATTAAATGCGGCAGTCCGCGCGTCCTTTAAGTTCGCCTTGCGGCCTTCGGTGCTTGCTGCAACGCGCTCTTCCTCCTCGGCCTGATCCGCCGCGCGCTGTGCCAGCGCCGCCGGTCTCGCGGTATCGATTGCCTGCGCCATCACATCCCATTCGCGGTAATACAACGCCAGATCCCGCGCGCCGACTTCGCCCACGTGCCGGATGCCCAAAGCGAATAACAGCCTCGCAAACGGAATCGTTCGCTTGTTCTCGATTGCCGCGAACAAGTTGGCCGCAGAGGTCTCGCCCCACCCGTCGCGATTTTTCAGGCGCGCCACGTTTTGAGTGTCCCGCTGCTGCAGTGTGAAAATATCGGCAGGCGCGTTGATCGGCAAAACCGGGTCATCGTGGAACATTTCGATCTGTTTAGCCCCAAGACCCTCGATATCGAATGCCTTGCGCGAAACGAAGTGCTTGAGTTTTTCGACCGCCTGCGCCGGACAGATCAGCCCACCTGTGCATCGCCTGACCGCATCGCCGTCTTCGCGGATGGCGTCACTGTTGCATTCAGGGCAACGGTTCGGAAACTGGTATGGCTCGGTGTCATTGGGGCGTTTCGAAAGATCCACGTCCGAGATTTTGGGGATGACGTCACCAGCACGATAGACCTGAACCCAATCGCCCACGCGGATATCCTTGCCGTCGCGGATCGTGCCGCCCTTTGCATCGCGCCCGGAGATGTAGTCCTCGTTATGCAGCGTCGCGTTGGACACGACAACTCCGCCCACTGTGACAGGGTGCAACCGGGCAACCGGGCTGAGCGCGCCCGTGCGACCGACCTGAATGTCAATGGCCTCAAGCCGAGTCCAGGCCAGTTCGGCCGGAAACTTGTGCGCAATTGCCCATCGAGGGGTGGTTGAGCGGAAACCCAATCTGGACTGCAGCGCAAGGTCATCGACCTTGTAGACAACGCCGTCGATGTCATAGCCCAGCGTCGACCGTTGTGCTTCAATCGTACGGTAATGATCCAGCATTTCGCTGGTTGAATGGCACTGTCGGGTCAGAGGATTGACCTGAAATCCAAATGACCCCAGCCGTTCGATTGCGCCGGTCTGCGTGTCCGCCAAAGGCTCGGACAGCTGACCCCAGGCATATGCAAAAAACCGAAGCGGGCGCGATTTGGTTATCTCGGCATCCAACTGGCGCAACGATCCCGCCGCAGCGTTGCGCGGGTTTGCAAATGTTTTTCCGCCAGAGGCAGTTTGGCGGGCGTTGAGTGCATCGAAATCCTCATGAGACATGTAGACCTCGCCTCGGACCTCCAGAACGTCAGGTGCGTTTTCGATCCGCTGCGGAATGTCCGAGACGGTGCACGCATTTGCCGTGACGTTCTCACCGACTTCGCCATCGCCGCGGGTCGCCGCCTGAACCAATTGCCCGTTTTCGTATCGTAGAGAAAGCGACAGCCCATCAATTTTTGGTTCGGCGGTGTAGGAGAGTATCTCGCCGTCAGCCATCCCCAGGTACTTTCGGACTGAGCGGTCAAAGTCCTGCACGTCTGTATCGTCGAACGCGTTGCCCAACGACATCATGCGTACTGCATGTGTAACCTTGGTAAATCCATCAGTTGCACGTGCGCCCACCTGATCAGTTGGGCTGTCGTCGCGTTTGAGTTCGGGAAAACGCGCTTCTATTTCCGAGTTGCGCCGTTTTAGCGCATCATAAGCGGCGTCTGAAATCTCGGGGTCGTCTTCCGCATGATACAGCCGGTTCGCGCGCTGCAATTCGGTGGCGAGTCGCGCCAGTTCCTGCTGCGCCTGATCTTTGGTCAGGTCTGATACCGGAATGGTCTCGATCATGGCCTCGCCCTGTCACGTAGTCTTGGACCTCAGTGATAGGGCGAGGCCATGGCAAGGTCCAGTGGTGTGCTGAGCCGTGAGTGATGATGCCGCCCTGAACCTCCGACGGCAATCTACGGGTATTCAGGCGCCGACGGCCATTCTGGTTTCGTCTACCGTGTTGGATTGCGGGTCGCGCAATACGTATCCCCGGCCCCAGACGGTTTCTATATAGTTCTCGCCGCCCGTTGCATTGCTGAGCTTTTTGCGCAGCTTGCAGATGAACACGTCAATGATTTTCAGTTCCGGCTCGTCCATGCCGCCGTAGAGATGATTCAAAAACATCTCCTTCGTCAAAGTTGTCCCCTTGCGCAGGCTCAAAAGCTCCAACATCTGATATTCCTTGCCCGTCAGATGCACGGTCTTGCCTTCGACTTCGACCGTTTTGGCATCAAGATTGACCGCAATTCGACCCGTATGAATTACAGACTGCGAATGACCTTTGGAACGTCGGATGATGGCGTGAATTCTCGCCACAAGTTCCTCGCGGTGGAAGGGTTTCGTCAGATAGTCGTCTGCCCCGAAGCCAAATCCTTTGATCTTGCTTTCCGTGTCATCCGCACCTGACAGAATCAGGATGGGCGTTTCGACACGGGCGATACGCAATTGCCGAAGGACCTCATGCCCGTTCATGTCCGGCAGGTTCAGGTCCAGCAGAATTAGGTCGTAATCATATAGCTTTGCCAGATCGATCCCTTCTTCGCCAAGATCCGTCGCATAGACGTTCAGGTTGGCGTGGGTCAGCATCAGTTCAATGCTCTTGGACGTGGTTGGATCATCCTCGACAAGAAGTATACGCATTCTACTGCTCCAATTTTTGGGTCAAATTTTCCTGTTCAAACCGAGCCTGATCAAAAATGGTTAATCTGACGTTACCGTTGAATCATTTATTCCCTTTCACCTTTAGGTTGTCGATATTTTTTTAGGGTGGTCGCCTTCAAGGCGTCGATTCCATGTTCAGCAACCGCAGAAACCCACGCATTAAATTCCTCATCACTGATGCCATATCTTTTTTTTGCCTCAGACAGAGTGATCAACCCGTATAGAACGCCCCGCACGACCACGACCTTGCGCGACGCCACCCAACGGCTTGTCTCCGAGGGCGGCAGGTCGGCGCGGGTCAAAACCGAGCCGTCCGGCAAGGTAACCGATCTTGGCCCATCAACTTTGTGCAAATACATCTTTCCGGCCCTTTTCTTGCTGCGACAAAGTTGCGACCAGTCTACTTAACGTCGTGTGAAACCGCCCCTTGAGAGTGTCTAAGATTTTCCTATATTCTGCCGGTCTTCATTAACCCTGACTGGAATCGATATGGCCCTCGATGCCGAGACCCCTCTGAACTCACTTGGCTTTGCCAAACCGCCCTCGGAGACGCGGGTCGTTGTGGCCATGTCCGGTGGTGTGGATAGCTCTGTTGTGGCCGCCTATCTGGCTGATCAGGGGTATGATGTCGTCGGTGTGACGTTGCAGCTTTACGATCATGGCGCTGCGCTGGCCAAGAAAGGCGCGTGTTGCGCGGGGATCGATATACACGACGCGCGGCGGGTCGCAGAAGAACGCGGGTTTCCGCATTACGTGCTGGACTATGAAAACATCTTCAAAGACGCCGTGATCGATGAATTCGCCGACAGCTACCTGGCCGGCGCGACACCGGTGCCGTGCATCCGTTGCAACGAGCGAGTGAAATTCAAGGATCTGCTGGAAACAGCCAAGGACTTGGAAGCCGATTGCATGGCGACCGGGCATTACATCCAGCGCAAGATGGGCGCGAATGGGCCGGAGCTTCACAGCGCCGAAGATGCGAACCGGGATCAGTCGTATTTCCTGTTCTCGACCACACCGGAGCAATTGGACTATTTGCGCTTTCCTTTGGGCCACCTGCCCTCAAAGGACGCTACACGAGAGATGGCGGCGCAGTACGGTCTGGCCGTCGCGGACAAGCCCGACAGTCAGGACATCTGTTTTGTGCCCAACGGCAACTATGCCAGCGTGATCGAAAAACTGCGCCCCGGCGCCGCCGAACCTGGTGAGATAGTTCACGCCGACGGCCGTGTGTTGGCGCGGCACAATGGTGTCATTCACTACACGATCGGTCAGCGTCGCGGCCTTGGCATTGGTGGGCTGAGTGAGCCGCTCTATGTGGTTAAGCTCGACGTAGACAAAAAGCAGGTTGTTGTCGGCCCGAAAGAGTTGCTGGCCACGCGTACTGTTCCTGTTCGCGAAATCAACTGGCTTGGCGATACGCCATTTACGTCGCAGAAGGAATGGCAAGTCTCGGTCAAAGTGCGTTCCACGCGCCCCCCGACCGAGGCGATCATTCGCCCGCTTTCGGAGACCACGGCCGAAGTGGAGTTGCTGATGGCTGAGGAGGGAATTTCTCCGGGTCAGGCCTGTGTGTTCTATGAAACCGGCGGCAGCCGCATCTTTGGTGGCGGCTGGATTTGGCGCGGCTACTAGATCGCGTCCGTCCACGAGTTGCTAAGAATATAGAGCCCGGCGCAGATCATCACATAAGGCACCAGCGTTTCAAGGCGGCGCGCGAGGCCACCGCTCATTAGGGGCGTTCGCGCGCCGAACAGTCCCAATGCGGTTAACGTCACGGCGGCGGCGCTGGCTCCGATCACACCGGCAACTCGGAAGCTTTGCGTCGAATCCGCCAGCAATGGCGCGAGAACCGCGAATGTGTCCATCGACAGGCTGACGAACAACAACATCGTCACCAGCACAGACGCGCCGGATGAGACGCTGGGATCGGCCCCACCATCGGACCCTCGGAATTGCCGGTAAACGCCCATAAGCCCTAGGCCCAAAGGGATCACGCCAAGATATCCGGCCCAATGGGGCACGACGTCGTCCACACCAAGGGCCAAGAGTAGCGCGGCCAGAATGATCAGCACCTGCGCCAGCAGGAATCCGGTAACCGCGCGTCGTGGTCCCGAGACCATCATCAACGCAACCAGCGCCGCCAGATTGTCGAGATTGGTCAGAACCTGCGCAGTAAAGGCCGAGGCGCCAAAGGCCAGATGTTCCAGCATCAGGCGTTCATCCGCTCCAGAACCGCGCGGGCGGCCCGCAGGCCCGGTGCCTCGCCCCCGCGTCCGAGGCGGTCCATGGTCACGGTCATCGCCTCACGCTGCGCATCAGGTGTTTGCGATACTTCTGTCAGCGCCCGCGCAATCTGTTGCGGTTCACAGTCATCCAGCAGGCATTCGGGCACTGCGCGCGTGTCTGAGACCAGATTGACCAGAGTCACCGTCTCAAGCTTCACCATACGTTTGGCGATCAGCGTCGTCAGCCAGTTCAGATTGTACGCAATCACCATCGGCGTTGCCTGAGCAGCGAGCTCGAGCGACACGGTGCCTGAGGCTGCCAAAGCAATGTCGGCGCCCGCGAAGGCGGCCCGTTTCAGCGCTTGTGCGTCATCCGACGGCATGTCGCGCGGGTCCAACACCACTGTCTGACCAGGCCAGTCGCGGGTATGGGTCGAAACAGTATCGACCATATGCGCCACCGAGGGTACAACGACACGCATATCTGGACGGTCTTTCAAAAAAAGCGATAACGCTTCGCCAAACACCGGGGCTAGGCGATCAACCTCGCCCCGGCGTGATCCGGGCAAAGCCAGGACGTAGGGCGCATCTTGCAGATCGTAGGTGTTGCGGAAGTGGGCGATGTCGTGATCGGTCGCAATCGGCTCGTTGACCACCGGATGACCAACGAAGTCGCATTCCATCCCTGCGCGCTCCATATAGGGCGGCTCAAAGGGCAGCAGGGCCAGAACGTGGTCGATCACCTTGGCCATCTTATCCGCCCGTCCCGGTCGCCAAGCCCAGACGCTGGGGGCAACGTAGTGGACGGTACGAATGGTGCTGGCCGCATTGACAATCTTGGCAACGCGCAGTGAGAAATCGGGACTGTCGATTGTGATCAGCACATCCGGCCTGGTATCCAGCACAGCCTGCGCGGTCTCGGAAATCCGACGCTTGAGGTGAAAGTACTTGGGCAATACCTCGATCAACCCCATCACGCTGAGTTCTGACATCGGAAAGCGGCTGTTCAGACCCTGAGCTTGCATCAGCGGACCACCGACTCCGTCAAACTCAATATTAGGCGCCAGCGCCTTGAGCCCTTCCATCAACGCGCCACCCAGCCGGTCACCAGAGGGTTCGCCAGCGACCAGAAAGACACGCATCAGATCGTACGCTCGCGTACGGCCAGAAACAGGCCAAGGCGATTGCATTCCTCGACGACCCGCTGCCGCTGCAGGACGATCACGCCGCCTTTTTCGATCACGATACCGGACAATCCAGCAGCAACGGCTGCAGAAATGGTGTCGGGCCCAATGGCGGGCATATCCGCGCGGCGGTCTTGATCGGGTTTGGGGCCTTTGAACAAAATACCACCGCCCGCATCCGGGCGTTGGGTCAGTGATTGAAGCATCCAGGCGGTTCCATAGATGCTTTCAATCGCAAGCGCCTGGCCGTTCAGAACGACGCAAGCCTGACCAATATCTGCGGCTCCCATGGAACGCAATATGCCTGCCGCGCGATCGGCGTCTGAAATATCGGCCTCGGACGGCTGAGCTTCTGTCGGACAGCCAAGCGGTGGCAACAGATCTGGCGCGATCTCATGCGCAGCCTGAACACGCAGGCCCGCACCTTCGATAATTCCGATTACTGCACGCAATGCGCCATCGTCGCCGGACATAATCGCCTTTTGCAAGATCGGAACCAACGGAATCGTCGCCGCATCAATACGCTCGGGGTTGACCGTGGGGCGGCGTACAGCCCCGGCCATGCAGATTTCCGAAATACCGCGCGCTTTCAAATCAGCGAGAAAACTGCCCAGCTGTTCCAATGGGAAAACAACGTCCGGAGACAGATTGTCAGGCTCAAACCCTTCCAACGCGCATATCAGGGGCCGTTCGGGCAGATGTGCCACAACCTCATCCGGCAAACCACCCGTTCCCGCGATCAGCGCTAGCATCAGATTACTTCCTTGGCGTCAGAAATGAACGGTCGGTTTCGCCGGTTACAAACTCGACGATCTGGCGCACATAGTCGCTGTCGGAGTCCTCGCCCAAGCGTTTCGCGCGGTCCATGAAAGTGCCGTCGCCCTCGGACAACTCGCGAAACGCCGCGCGCAGAGCAGCGATGTCCGCCCGGGCAATCCCGCGGCGTTTCAGACCAACGAGGTTCAGCCCGTCAAGCTCGCCACGCGGAGCCTGAACCAATCCATAAGGAATCACGTCGTTGGCAACCATGGTCAAAGCCCCGATGATGGCACCCTGCCCGACGCGGACCCACTGGTGCAGGCCCGAGATTCCGCCAACAATCACATCGTCCCCGATGACACAGTGACCGGCGGCACCGGCGTGGTTCACCATGATCACACGGTCACCGATCTGAACGTCGTGGGCGACATGGACCCCTGCCATCAGCAGGCAGTCGTCCCCAATACGGGTGACACCACCACCACCTTCTGTGCCGGTATTTATCGTCACATGTTCGCGAATGCGGTTTCGTTTGCCGATTTCCAGACGAGTATCTTCGCCGCCGAATTTCAGATCCTGCGGGATTTCTCCGATCACCGAGAAGTTGAAGATGATGCTGTCTTCGCCAACGCGGGTGTCCCCGGTCACGACGACATGAGATTTAAGTTCCACCCGGTCGCCGAGGCGAACGCGCGGGCCGACATAGCAAAACGGACCGATGGTGCAGTCCTGACCGATCTGCGCCCCGTCCTCGATAATCGCGCTGGGGTGAATGTTGCTCATGTTGTTTTTTCCATGTCCCAATCGACATAGGCCGAGAATTCGGCTTCGGCAGCAACTTCGCCTTCAACGGTGGCGCGGCCCGCAAACTTGAAGATCTTTCCGCCTTTCTTACCGCGAACAGTTTCGACGTGCATTTCAAGCACGTCACCGGGGATGACTTTGCGGCGGAATTTGCATTTGTCGATATTCATGAAATAGATCAGCAACTCGCTGTCGATCACATCCATACCCACACCCAGCATGACACCGGCGGTCTGCGCCATTGCCTCGACGATGGTGACACCGGGCATAATTGGCGTGCCGGGGAAATGGCCCTGAAAATGCGGCTCGTTCATGGTGACATTCTTGATGCCCACCGCCGACTGATAGCCCGAGATATCGACCACTTTATCGACCAGAAGGAACGGATAGCGATGCGGCAGGATACGCTGGATCAGCTGAATGTCGGCACTCTGGGTTTCCGTGGTCATGGTGCGGATGTCCTGTTCTGGAAGTCTCGTGTTCGCGTGGTTAGCAATACGTGGACATTAGGGCAAGCCAAGCTAGTCGTTATCTCTCTGCTCAAGAGCGGTGCCGTCTCCGATTGCAGCGTCGATCCTGGCAATGGCAGCGTCTGTAATATCCGACGCATCCGAACTGAGCACCACATTTGCGCGTTCGATGACAATCGACGCCCGGGATTCGCGCAGAAGCTCGATCAGAATGGGCTGCGCCATCTCAAAGAACGTGCCGCGCGCCTCCTCGCCCCGGCGGGCCAAAGCGTCCAACTTGGCGCGTTGACCTTCGCGGTGGGATTGAACCTTTTGGTCAAATGCTTCGGCAAGCGGACGGAACTCAGGCGGTGTCAGAGTGGCGCGCTTGACGGTCAATTCTTTTTCTTCCTGACTGAGCTCTGCGACGATGCGTTCGTTTTCCTGCGCCAGCAATGCGCTTTCGGCATCGATCTCTTCGAAAACGCGCCGACCAAAGGCAGAATCGGAAAACAGGCGCTCGCTCGAGATGGTCAGAACTCCGGATTGCGGAACGCCAAGCTGCTGGGCGACTGCGGTTGATCCGACAATCGCCATTGCCAAAACGCACAGGGCCCAAACCGGGCCCTGCAGCTTTTGAACAAACCCAAAGGCCATTCGTGATCAGAACCGAGCCTGAATGGTCAGGTCAAAGTTCTGTTCCTGGTCGAAATCTTCTTTCTTGAGCGCCTGAGAAAAGTTGAACCGCAGAGGGCCAAACGGCGTCTCCCACAGGACCGACACCCCCAGAACGTGACGGATCGACCCGTCCTCGCCAACGATGTTACCACCCGCGGTATTCACATCGTCCAAGTTGTACAGGTTTCCGACGTCATAGAAGACGCCGCCCCGCAAGCCAAGTTCCTCGGGAAGTCCCAGCGGGAAATCGGATTCAAAACGCGCCACCCAATAGTAGTTACCACCGATCGCGTCATCTTGACCGTTCGACAGATCACGGGGACCGATACCAGCGGGCTCAAACCCACGGAACGTGCTGGGGCCAAGAACAAAGCGGTCAAGTGTTCGGCTAAAGTCATTGCCACGCCAGCGCAATGCGCCCATTTCCAATGTCGCCCGCAGAACCACCTCTTCATTCCAGACCCGTTGCTGCGCAATTGCACGGGCAGTTGATTTAATGAACTTATTGTCGCCACCAAGACCGGCCGCGTCTACGCCGACCTCAAAGAGGACACCCGCGTTGGGGTTCAAACCACCAAGCCGGCTGTCGTAAACATAGGACAGTCCGATGCTGTTTGTTGTCCGTTCACCCTGGGCAATTTCCGAGGCGATCACGGCACCGTTCACCTCACCGCTTTGCTGCGTCATCTCGCTCTCTTCCCATCCATAGCGGAGACGGATCGAAGAAAGCTCACCGATGGCGTAGGACAGTTGCGGGGTAAAGAACAGACGCTCGGTGTCGTAGCTTGCAAAGCTCGAGTTTGTGCTTGCTAGTCCAAGACCAAGATCAAAGCGCAGCCTGCGCCCCAAAAGGTAGGGTTCAGTGAAGTTCAGAGTGTACTGCTCTGCATCCTGCGCCGTTGCAATGGTGACGCCGATATTTTGCCCGCGGCCAAGAAAGTTGGATTCATTCAGGCCAATGGCAATCCCGAACCCATCCGAGACCGAGTAACTACCGCCAAGACTTAGTGAACCCGTAGGCTGTTCGGTAACGTCGACATCAACGATAACCTGGCTTGGCGTCGATCCTTCGCGTGTCTCGACATCTGCGACTTCAAAGAACCCCAGCGCACGAATGCGTTCGGCACTCTGGCGAATTTCTCGGGGATTGAACGGGTCACCTTCGACAGTGTCAAACTGACGGCGGATGACGCGGTCCAGAGTGGTTGTGTTGCCTTCGATATCGATACGTTCAACAAAGATCCGGGGACCCTTGGTCAGGACAAACTGTACATCCAGCGTCAGGTCGCGGTCGTTGCGCGTAACGCGCGGCTCTACGCGCAGGAAGTCAACGCCTTGCTTGATGCCAAGCCGCTCCATCCGAGCGATCGAGTTTTCAACCAGCGTCGGTGTATAGATAACGCCCGGCTTGATTTTCAACGCCTCTTGATACGGTGCGGGATCAACACCGGGGATTTCGCTGACGGTCGTGATATTACCGAACGAGAAACGCTGACCTTCAGTGATATTCATCACCAGGAAAAAAGCATCGCGTTCGCGGGTGAATTCAACGTTGGCACTGTTGACGCGGAAATCCACATATCCGCGCGAAAGATAGAAATCGCGTATAACCTGTTTGTCAAACTCGATCCGGTCCGCGATGAATGTATCCCCACGCAGGAAGGTACGCAGGACATTCGCCTGTTTGGTCTCCAGCACACGGCGCAGACGTCTATCCGAATACGCGCGGTTTCCGACAAAACTGACGCGCTCGACCTCAATCGTTGTGCCTTCGGCCACTTCGAAGACCAGATCGACCCGATTGTCGCTGCGGCGGATGATGCGTGGGATGACGGTCGCGGACACGCGACCCTGTGCGGAGTAAATCTGAGCAATCAGATCAGCATCTGCCTCTGCCACTTGCGGAGTAAACACACGCCGTGTTTCAGATGAGATCGCTTCAAGCAGGACATCATCCTTGACGCGTCGGTTGCCCTCGATGCTGATCTTGTTGATCGTTGGGTATTCTTCGACGGAAATGACCAGCGTATTGCCACGCGGCGTCAGCTCGACTGTCTCAAAAACACCACTGTCAAGCAAACGCTGAAAAGCATCATTCAGCTGTCCGGCCGAGACGGTCTGACCCGGTTCGATTCCCGTTCGGGCGATAATGGTCGAGGTTTCGATCCGCCTGTTGCCTTCAACCTCAAAGGCGTTGATCGTGTATTGCTGGGCGCTGGCGAAGCGCGGCAATGCCACCCAACTTATTGCGAATACCAGAAAAAAAAGCGTTAGTGCCTGCCACAAAATATAGGTTCTCGGTCCCTGCGCGCCGCAGAATGTGCCCGTGCCTCTGCTGTCATTCATTTTTTTCTTCACCCAGAAAATTTGGTCTTTATGAGTTGAGTAACGGGATTGCAGAGTCTTGTCAAAAGACCAAAAGCAAGAGCGGACCATTGGACCGCTCACCAACTTTCAGGGATTTCAAATAGAATCAGAGACCGACGAGATAACCGCCCACGGCCAGCGCCAACGCGGTGACGCCAAAACTCAGCAAAGCGTCCCAATTCAGCATGAAGAGGAAGCTGAAGCTACGGTATGACTTCTGTAGCGCATTGGTCATCGGACGGGTTTCCGGTCAAGTTACTCTTACGATCATCTTACCTTTGAATTGAGGCAATTTTGCGTCCTAATCTTGCCTCTATCGCCATAGTCAGCAGAACAAATCGTTGCTGACTGAAAACAGCATAAGCGACAGAATGAGCGTGATGCCAATCCCCATCAACACTTTCAAAGCCTTGTCGCTGGGCGGTTTGCCGGATACGGCCTCGTAGGCGTAGAAAACCAGATGCCCGCCGTCCAGCGCCGGTATTGGGAAAAGGTTCAGCATGCCCACGGCGGTAGAAAGAACCGCAATGAAAAAGATGAAGTTCTGTGCGCCTTGACTGGCCATGGCGCCGGATGTTTCGGCAATACCAATGGGGCCAGAAATATTGCAGGTACTGATCGCACCGGTGATCATATGCCAGATGCCGGACAATGACCCGTCAATGATGCGAATGGTTTGGTTTACACCGCCGGTCAGGGACTCCCAAAACCCAGCAGGAACTGTTGCGGGCTCTAACATCATGCCGCCGACAATACCAATCCGCCAGTGAGTCACAAAGCCACCGTCCGCCTTCGGTTCATCGGTCCGGCGCGGCGCCAGCGCAAATTCAAGCTCTGCCCCGTCGCGCCACACGTCAATCAACAGCACCCGACCATCCGAGCCTTCGACCTTTTCTTTCAACTGAGCAAAGGCGAAAATCGGATCACCGTCGACAGCAGTGATCACATCGCCGGACTTCAATTGAATGTCCATCGCGGCGCTGCGCGGTGTAACTTGTTGAATGAGAGGTGGAAACAGCCACGGCCCAGCGACATCAAGGGTCTGTCCATCCCGGACAACGGTGTAATCAAGCTCAGGTTCTACGGGCAGCGCCGAAGTAAACTCGGACCACGTGATCTGATTGTCGATATCCGGGGTCTCAATCCCCGCAATCGCCACGATTTCGTCTCCGTCCCTCAAGCCCTGTTCCGTGCCCGGCAGCGGGCTGAGCGATCCAACGGTCAATGGCTCACGCGAGACGCCTTGCGACCAAAGGATCAGCCCAAACACGATGATGGACATTGCAAAATTAAAAATCGGCCCGGCGGCTACGGTCGCAGCCCGGGCCCAAAGCGGTGCGCCATGCATCGTTCGGCGCAATTCCTCAGGGCTCTGCTCCGAGATTTCCTCCATCGCGTCGGCATCCTTGCCGGACGCTGCGTTCGCATCACCCAGAAACTTCACATAGCCGCCAAACGGCAACAGCGCGATCTGCCACTTCGTACCGCGTTTGTCATAACGGCTCCACAAAACGGGACCGAAGCCGATGGAAAAGACCTCGGCATGGATGCCTGACCAACGTCCGACGATATAGTGACCATATTCATGCACCGCGACAATGGCCGACAGCGCAATAACAAAGGCCAGTATCGTATAGAGAAGATTGCCGAATTGCGGAATCAGAGAGAGTATGTCCAACGAAATTATCCTGCTCGTTCAAGTACGGCTTCATCGACCCACTTCCGTGCCAGATGGTCCGTTTGAAGCACATTATCAAGGGTCATGGAGGCATCAATAAGGCTATCGGATGACTCAAAACGTTCCAGTACCGAAGAAACGGCATCCGCCATATCAACAAACCGAAGCCTGCGTGCGATAAAGTGGTCCAAAGCCCGTTCCTTGGCGGCGTTGAAAACCGCACCTGACAGGCCTCCACGGTCCATCACTTCGCGCGCCAAACGCAAAGCTGGGTAGCGCGCCTCGTCCGGAGCTTTGAACTGCAATTGCCCAAGCGCGGCGAGATCCAATCGTTTGACCGGCAAATCCTGTCGGTCTGGCCAGCTTAGCGCATAACCAATCGCGTGACGCATATCAGGTTCTCCCAGATGCGCCATGAAAGCTCCGTCATGAAATCCGACCAGTGCGTGAACGATGGATTCGGGATGCACCAGCACTTCGATCTGCGATGGCCGAACCCCGAAGAACTCTTTTGCTTCTATGACTTCCAATGCTTTGTTAAACATCGATGCGCTATCGATTGTGATGCGCTGACCCATTTTCCAGTTTGGGTGGGTCGAGGCCTGTTCAACTGTCGCAGAGGCCAGTTTGTTCAAAGGCCAGTCTCGAAACGCACCGCCACTGGCGGTGATGATGATACGTTCAACCGTTGAGATATCCTCTCCGACCAGGGCCTGAAACACCGCTGAATGCTCGCTGTCTACGGGCAAAAGCCGGGCGTTGTGCGTGGCCGCAGTTTTCAGAACCAATTGTCCGGCACAAACCAAAGTTTCTTTGTTGGCCAAAGCCAAGGTTGCGCCCTGCTTCAAGGCTTCAAGACCCGGTGCAAGACCGGCCGAGCCGACAATGGCAGACATGACCCAATCCGCTGGGCGCGCGCCCGCTTCAATCAAAGCCGCCTGCCCCGCTGCCGCCCGAACGCCAGTCCCCGCCAGCGCATCTCGCAGGTCATCTAACCGGTCATTATACGCCGTAACAGCGATGTCCGCACTCAGGTTAATCGCGTCCTGCGCCAGTTGTTGAATGTTTGCTCCGCCCGTCAGGGCAACCACGTCATATCTTTCAGGGTCCCGCGCAATCAGATCGATGGTGTTCTGGCCAATCGATCCGGTTGATCCGAAAATCGACACTTTGCGCATTAGATATCCCCTGGAGCGTAGACTAGCCCGGCAATCAGGACAAACAGTGACGCCCCCATCATACCATCAAACCGGTCCAGAAACCCGCCGTGGCCCGGGATCAGGTTCGAGCTGTCCTTCACACCAAATTTCCGCTTTGTTGCGCTTTCCACGATATCGCCCGCCTGACTAGCCATTGAAGCAAGGATCGAGATCAAAACGAACGCCACCCCGAACCCGGCGAATGACGCAAACACCGCTCCGACCAATGCAGCAGCGACCCAGCCACCTGCGGTTCCCGACCAGGTCTTTTTCGGGCTGACCTTGGGCCAGAACTTAGGTCCCCCAATGGCTTTACCAACAAAATACCCGGCCACATCTGTCGCAACGACGACCGAGATCAGCCAGACCATCCAGCCGAAGCCCATATTTTCACGAATGGAAATGAAGCCAAGTCCCGCCGCAGCGATCCAGATTGCAAAGAGTGCAAAGGTGACCCGCGCTTGTTTTACCTGCCCCGCTCCTACAAGCGCAGGGGCCAGCAAAAAAGGCAACTTATACAAAGGCGGAAGATGGTAACTGAGTACGACCGCGACGGCCATCAGAATTCCAAGCTGAACCGCAACGCCGGTATTCTGGCGGTCGATCATCCGCACCAGTTCCCATGTCATGAGACCGCAGGCCGCGGCGATGAACGCTTCGAACCAAAGGCCGCCCAGCCAAACCTCGATGGCCCCGATCACAACCAGAACTGCGGCAGACAGAATCCGTGCGGCTAAATCCGACCATCGGCCGTCGCTCATGCCAGAACCGCTCCGTACCGGCGCTCACGCGTTCCGAAGTTTCGGCACAGGCGCTCAAATTCGGCCGCTGTGAAATCTGGCCACAGAGTTTCTATGAACTCGTATTCGGAATAGGCCGATTGCCATAGCAAAAAGTTGGAAATCCGGGCCTCGCCGCTGGTTCGAATGACAAGATCGGGATCGGGCAATACGCGTGTGTCGAGGTATTTCGGAAGTGTTTCCTGATCGACGTCTTCGGGCCGTAGCTTGCCGTCCGCGACATCACGAGCCAGCCTTTTCGTCGCCCGCGCCACCTCGTCTCGACCACCATAATTCAAGGCGACGGTCAGGTGGATCAGATCGTTGTGTTGCGTTTCCTTTTCAAGTGTGTCCATCAAGCCCGTCAGCTTGGAATCCAGACGCACCCGATCACCGATAAAGCGAACCCGAACACCGTTTGCCTTCAGAGTTCGGGTTTCTTTGACGATATAGCGACGGAACAGGCTCATCAAACCAGCGACTTCCACCTGGGTCCGTTTCCAGTTTTCCGTCGAAAATGCAAAAACCGTAAGGTATCTGACCCCAAGGCCCGGACAGGCTTCGACCACTTCGCGCACGCGACGCGCGCCTGCATGGTGACCAAAAAGCCTTGGCCTTCCCCGAGCCTGCGCCCAACGGCCGTTACCGTCCATGATGATGGCGACGTGGCGCGGGCCTACAGCGTTCATATCTTGGGGCGTATTCAGCATGAAACCGGGTTAGACCTGCATTATCTCTGATTGTTTAGTTTCCAACGCTTCGTCGACGGACTTAATAAATTGATCCGTCAAATCCTGCACTTCGGATTCCCAGAATTTCTGATCATCTTCGGACATGCCATCCGCCTTGGCCTTCTTGATTTGGTCCATTCCATCGCGGCGAACGTTGCGGATCGAGACCCGGGCGCTTTCGGCGTATTGACCGGCCACTTTACCCAATTCCCGGCGTCTTTCTTCGTTCAACTCGGGAATGGGCAGCATTATGATCGTGCCGTTAAGCTGAGGGTTGATACCCAAACCACTTTCGCGGATCGCTTTTTCCACCTTGCCGACCAGTGACTTGTCCCAGACATTCACAGTCACCATGCGCGGCTCAGGAACGTTTACTGTGCCAACCTGATTGATCGGAGTCATCGAACCATACGCGTCGACCATCACCGGTTCTAGCATCGAAGCCGAGGCGCGTCCTGTGCGCAAAGATGCAAATTCGGTTCGGAGGTTCGCCATTGCGCCCTCCATACGGCGCTTCAAATCGTCGGTGTCCAATTCGAAATCATCTGACATTCTGCTCACTCCCGGTCTTCAGGTGCTATTCGTTCGGGTCTTACGCCATTGCACTTGGGATGTATAGCAATCATGGGCGCGAATTGTGCCATTGACCAGAACTGTTTCCGGCATTTTTGTGAACTGTTCTAAAAAATGAAGAACCGACCGGCCAGGTTGGACCGGTCGGTTTTGGTTGTCTGCAGGATCAGGCGTTGACGTCTACAACGACACGTCCCTTGACCTGTCCTTTAAGGATGTCTGCACCAAGCTGTGGCAGATCGGACAGCGTGGCCGGATGTACCATTGCTTCAAGCTTGTCCATCGGAAGGTCCGTCGCGATCCGCTTCCACGCGCGGACGCGATTGTCATAGGGCTGCATAACGCTGTCGATCCCCAGCAAGTTCACGCCACGCAACAGGAACGGGATCACCGTCGCAGGAAGAGCCGCGCCGCCAGCCAGACCAACGGCCGAGACCGAGCCGCCGTATTTCATCTGCCCCAGAACACGGGCCAGCATCTCGCCTCCAACAGCGTCCACACAACCTGACCAAGTCTCGCTTTCCAGCGGGCGTTTTGTGGTCTCATTCAATTCATCACGCGGCACAATCGTCGTCGCGCCAAGAGACTTGAGGTAGTCCTCAGTCTCAGGTCGCCCGGTCACTGCGGCGACCTCGTATCCCAAATTGGCGAGGATTGCTGTGGCAACCGAACCAACCCCACCGGCGGCCCCGGTCACGAGAACGGGACCCTGCCCCGGTTTCAGCCCGTGATCCTCAAGCGCCATGACCGCCAGCATTGCTGTGAAACCAGCTGTTCCGACCGCCATGGCCTGACGCGCGTCCAACCCTTCGGGCAGCGGTACCAGCCAATCCGCCTTGGCGTTCGCCTTTTGCGAATAGCCGCCCCAATGCGCTTCTCCAACGCGCCAGCCGGTCAGAACGACCTTGTCGCCCGGCGTGTAACGATCGTCCGAGGATGCCTCGACCGTACCGGCGTAATCGATCCCCGGTATATGCGGATAGGCCCTGACAAGTCCGCCACCTTTTGGCGACATGCACAGGCCGTCCTTGTAGTTCACCGTTGAATACTCCACCGCGACCGTAACGTCCCCTTGCGGCAAATCGTCGGTTGAAAGCTGCTTGACTGTGGCGCTGGCAAGCCCGCTTTCCTCGTCCTTATCCATGACCAAAGCGTTGAACATAATCAATTTCCTTTCGTTGTATTGGCGATTCACCGGAACGTCAGATCCAGAAACTTGACTGGACTTTTGCTTTGCGCGTTCCATCTGGCGTTTCGACTTCAATTTCTGTGCCCGCGTCCCAATGGCTGAGTCTCAGCATTCCGATTGAAACGTTGGTTTCAAAATCCGGGGACCATACCGCTGACGTGACCTGCCCAACCCGCTTGCCATCCACAAAGGCGGGCCAAGGCCGATCGCAGACAGGAACGGCGTCACCTTCAATGGCGATAGGGCGAATTTGCTGCACGGGTCCTTCCTTGGCGACTCGCAACAAGGCGTCACGCCCAATACAGCCTATGGCGGTATGCGTGTTGCAGAACTTGCCCAGCCCGCATTCGTGCGGCGTGTTGTCGTCGGTCATGTCATTGCCGTATGACAACAAACCACCCTCGATGCGCTCAATCAGGTTGGGGCATCCGGCACGGACATTCAGGTCTTCGCCCGCATCAAACAGAGCGTTCCACAGCGGCATGCCGACATCTGCACCCTCGACGTAGATTTCAAAGCCGCCTTGTTTCGAATAGCCAGAACGCGCAATGGCAAGGTCGCGCCCTTCAAACTGGAACATGTCGAATTTGAAGAACCTGATATCGCGGACCCTGTCTCCGAACACACGAGCCATCAGGTCATTCGCCTTGGGACCTTGAATGGCAAGCGGCGAGACGTCCGGTTCGTCGACCAAGACGTCCAAACGGTACCCATTCGCAAGTCCCTTGATCCAATACAGCAAATCGCTGTCAGCAATGGACACCCACCAACGGTCCTCGGACAGTTTGACGGCAACCGGGTCATTCAGCATGCCACCGGTTTCGTCAACGATCGGGACATAATAGCACTGACCGGGCAACATCCCACGCAGATCGCGCGGTGTGAGCATCTGCATCAACCGCGCCGCGTCGGGGCCGCGCAATTCAACCTGTCGCTCGCACGAGACATCCCAGACCTGAACATGCTGTTTGAGATGACGGTAGTCTTCGACCACGCTCTCAAAAACGGTCGGCAGCAACATATGGTTGTAGACCGTAAATGCTTTGACCCCAGCGGCTTCGACGCCATCAGAGAACGGAGTGCGGCGCAATCGACGCGAGACGGATAACTGAGCCACCTAAACCTCCTCGGGCAAAAAGACCAAATCGCTTACCGGGGCAGCCGATCCGCTTTGCGTCAACATCTGATGCAATTGGCCCCTGTGATGCGTTTGATGGTTGAACAAATGGATTATGCATTCTGCGTAATCCCTTGCGACGTTTGTTTCTTTTGCGGCAGAGTACCAAGTGAAACTGCCGGTCAGAGGCGTGTCGCCGAGGCTCTCTGCCCAATCCGTGATGCGCAGATCGATCTGGTCGCGTAGCGGCAGCCACGATGTCAGGTCCGGACAAATCCCGGTGCTATCGGATATGCCTCCGCCCGGACCTGGGCCCTTGTCAAACCGGGACATCCAAATCCAATCTCCCCAAAGCAAGTGATTTGCCGTTCCCATGATTGATCCAAAAAATGCGCCTTGATCCCGCATAAGGGTTTCTGCGGGTAACGCCGTAAGAAAGCCCTTCAACTGACTGTTTTGCCAGTGATTATACCGGGCCATCTGCCGAACAAACGCGCCCGTGATCATCACTTGGGCCCATGCCAGTCGATGGGGCAGATTTCTGCCGATTTGCCGCCGAAATCCCAGACCCGACCATAGTCTCGAACCTTGGACTTTGTGCCGCGTGCAACGATGATGTCGGGACCCATCCAGTATTTTGAGTTCGAAACCATGACCGGATGATCGGGATCTTTCCCGGCAAGCATCTCAACTTCGCCTTGAATTTTGCGCCCGATGGCGATGCGCCGCTTGTTGCCGTCCCGCTCAATCTGAACCGGAGCGCGTTCGGCGCCGATAATGTCGCTGACGAGCATTGTAAACAGCCCGGTCGTGCCGCCTGCCTGTCCGCTGAAGATTTGGAGCAGACCGTTGTACGCTTTGCCGCTGGCGCGTTCGTCTACATAGGCCGCGACCTTCCATTGGCCTTCGCCCATCCGTCCCGGAATATCGACCAACAGACCAACGTTCAGCCCGGACAGATCCTCGCCTTCATAGTGGCCTTCATCAATGATGATCCCCATCCAGGCGTGGCAATGCCCTTCGGTCGGAGGGTGCGCGCCCAGTGAAACCACGCAGGGGCAAAACACATCGCATGAGCAGTTCAGGATCAACTCGCCCTTGATCCCCCATTCGGTCGGGCTCATTTCGCGCCGTTTGGGATTTGGCATGCGGCTGTCAATCCGCTGGCTGATCGGCAACCTGTCGGCCTCCGGTTTTCTGTTCTTTGCCATAGGCTTAACCTCCGTTCATGACAGGATAGATGAGCAATATCAGGCCGCCCGCGATAAGGGCAAACCCCATAGGGCGTGTGATTGCGTGACCGATTTGCGGCAGTTTCTCAAGCACCATGAAAAGGGTCGCAAGCCCCATCCAAAGAAGGCTCATGACGCCGCCGACGAAGCCGAGCGCCATAAACCCCCAGCAACATCCGACGCAAAAGGCCCCAAGTCCCAGCCCCATGCGCATGCCACCGGTAAAGCCGGTTTTCCAGTGGCCCAGAAAATACGTCATTGGGGCGTGGCAGACGCCGTGGCAGACTTCCTTGGCGCGGGTGAATTGAAACGCCCCGACTGCAATCATCAAGCCGCCTGCGATCCAGCCGGATTTGGCGATGCCCAGAATGTCGACTACGTCGCCGAATAGCAGGATCAACTGAATCCCGGTTATTAGCGCCGCAAACCCAACCCAGACTATGAAATACCCGCTGAGGACGCCCAGCCAGCCGGCCCGGCTGCCGTTGGCGCTGTGGATCAGGTCGTCATAGCTGCGCAGCGTGGGAACCAAAGTCGGCAGCATCATCGCCGCCATCATGATCGCCCACATCCAGAACAAAGGCCCGAACTCGGCCATGGGCATATACATGTCCATGCGGGGGTCCATCGCAGCCATCGCCTGCCCCATGGGGCCCGGGCGACCGATCCAGTCCAGATCCATGCTGCGGCTCATTGAGAACATCATCCACCACGCCCAGAGGATCGAGGCGTAGAAGCCCAACCACAGACCGTTGCGTAGAACAGCGCGACTCATCAAGCCCCTCCCGACTCAGTGCTTGCAATTCAAATGTCAGACTTTTAAATGTCAGACAAATAAAAAATGTCTGCTGCAGGCTGTTGCTTTGAAAATTGACCCTCAGAACCCAGCCGATCTTTCGGCCCAAATTGCACAGGCGATCCGCGATGCGATCATATCTGGTCAGTTGATTGTTGATGAGCGTCTGCCTTCGGAGGCTGAGCTTTCAGAGCAGTTCAATGTATCGCGCCCGACGGTGCGCGAGGCGTTGAAGCGGCTTGCCGCGCAGTCTCTGATCCGCACGCAACGCGGCGCGTCGGGCGGTGCATTTGTGAACCGCATCAGTTTTGAAGACGCCTATTCGCAGCAGATTACCACCTCGACGTTGTTGCTTTCGATGAACGCGGTCAGTTTCGACACCGCCTGCGAAGCACGCTTTTCACTGGAAAGGGCCTGTGCCCCATTGGCCGCAAAACGCCGAACTCCGGATCAGTTGGCAACCATGCGGGCCGAGATTTTTCGGCAAGCGCAGCCCGGTTTGACGGATGAGGCGTTTTGCGCCTCGGACGTGGCCTTTCACCGTGCGCTGGTGGACGGTGCGGGAAATCCGGTTCTGTCCTACCAGCTTGCGGGTGCCGTGGAGGCCATGCAGCCCTTGATGAACATGATCACGTTCACAGCGCGGTCGCGGGAACAGATCATCATGCTGCACGGAAAGATTGCTGACGCGCTTGAAGCACGCGACGCTGTGGCCGTGGATGAAGCCCTGTTGGCGCTTGAGGCATATACGCGGGAACTCGCCCTCAACATAGTCGAAAGCAAAAGAAAAAGCGGCTGACCGGCTCTTTTCAATGAAGTTTCGAAATATAGGTTGCAGCTGAGAACTTTAGACGAGGACGCCATGACGACAACCCTGAATGTAATTGCTGCCGTCTTAACCATCGGGTTTGGTCTGTTTGGCTTTTTGGCTCCGGCGTGGACGGCGGCGTCTTTGGACCTTGCGCCGACCAATAGCACGATGGGTCTTAGCGAGATGCGCGCCTCGGTCGGCGGGTTGTTTGTTATCACAGGAATTGCGGTGATTTGGCTGAACGCACCAATGGCATATGCGATGTTGGGTGTGGTGTATCTGGGTGCAGCCACCGGACGTTTCCTGTCCGTCCTTTTGGACAACCCGCCCTTTGTCAAAGCGATCACATTTGGTGGAATCGAGTTGGTTTTGGCTATCTGGCTGATCGCGGCGAACTTGAATAGAGCATCATAGATCGCTGTTAAAAAACAACAATAAGCGCAGCAATCCGGGTTTGCATCCCGTTTCATCCTCACCTATATAAATAGGGTCCTTCGGGACTATGGACATAAACGCGCTCGTAATAAGCGGATCGGACCCGGGGGCGGTACCCGGCGGCTCCACCAACCATCCTTCGTTTGGGGATTTTGGGGCCGAAATAGGATCGACGAACGTCTAAAGGGGTTAGCTTTGTCTCGGCTGTCTGCCACCGTTACCGGCGAAAATAGTACAATTGCAAACGACAATCGTGCTCCGGTTGCAGTTGCTGCGTAAGCAGTAGCAAGACCGAAACTTAAGCCCTTGCGCCTAGCCGCGTAAGGCGGGGTTCGCAGGTACCTGGCAACAGAAACCTGCATTTTCCCCCTTATGTCTGCTTTTCTTGCCGTTTCTTGGCAAAATTTAGAGATTGTTCATTTCTCTGGGCCATTGTCCTGCTTGAAAGACAGGAGGGCCAAGATGACAAATTCTGACAGGCTGAAACAGTGGTATTCCGAAGTTTGGGAAAAGGGCAACACGGACGCGATCGACGACTATTTCGCTCCGGACACCATGGCCGAAGGGTTGATCCCGGAAATGCAGGTCGGTGCCGACGATTTCCGTGATCTGGTCACGGCGTTCCGTCATGTTCTGGGGGAAATCAAAGTCGATTTGCCCAAGATCATCGAGAATGACGATTGGGTCTCGGGCATTCTGCATGTCCGGACTTTTCGTGCCGACAATGGCGCGCCGCTGGAAGTTACGGGTCAGGTTATGGCGCGGTTTCAGGGCGACAAAATGGTCGAAGCTTATAATCAATTCGACTTTGTTTCCCTATTTGAGCAGTTGGGGCAATTTCCCGAGGATACACTGCCGGTTTGCATGACCGGGCAGCGATTGGATTGGGTCTGACACCTAGAATCGCAGGCTTGACCGCCAAGACCCTTTGACGCTAGCAAAGGGTCAAGGGGTTGGCTTGCGAACACCCCGTGAGGCGGCAGCCCAAGTTCGCATGTATCCTATTGGAAAAGGAAACATGCTATGGCTGCCCCTAATGCTATTACGCCGAAACAGTTGTGCCGATTGATCGGAACGCCTCAGGCGCCCGTACTCGTAGATGTGCGCACCGACCCTGACTTTGACGATGATCCTTTTCTGATCCCCTGCGCGGTCAGACGAAATTTTGCGGATATTGAAGGTATTGCCGCGCTTTCAAGGGATAATCGGTGTGTCGTTGTGTGCCAAAAGGGCAAGAAATTAAGTCAGGGTGTCGTCTCCTGGCTGTTAAGTCAGGGGATCAGTGCGGAGTTTCTGGAAGGCGGTATGATGGCGTGGCGTGACACTTCGGACGCGCTAAACGTTCCGTTCCGGGCATTGCCACTAAAGCCCGACGGGACAACCCTGTGGGTCACGCGGCACAGGCCCAAAATTGATCGCCTTGCCTGCCCCTGGCTGATCCGGCGCTTTATCGACCCAGCGGCGCGGTTTCTTTTTGTAGCCCCGACCGAGGTCGAAGCTGTGGCAAAACACTTCGGCGCGATCCCGTTTGACGTTGAAGGCGCGCATTGGGCGCATCGGGGCGAAAACTGTACGTTCGACGCAATGTTGGAAGGGTTTTCCCTGACGACGCCCCCGCTTACGCGCATGGCTGCCATTATTCGGGCGGCTGATACGAACCGTCATGAACTGGCCCCAGAGGCCGCAGGGCTACTTGCCTTTTCAGTGGGGTTGTCTCGTCAATACCGCAATGACCATGCGCAGCTTGAGGCCGGATTGCCACTTTATGATGCGTTGTACCGCTGGGCGCGCGACGGGGTTGATGAACGTCACGATTGGCCAGGTGGTCACCTATGACGGCCCCTTCCCTTCGTGACCTTACCCGTGTCTTCGGCCGGATTGGGGTTTTCTCGTTCGGGGGGCCAGCCGCCCAAATCTCGCTAATGCATGAGGAATTGGTCGAGCGCCGCACTTGGATGGATGAGCAGACATTTCTTAGGGCGCTATCTCTATGCATGCTTTTGCCAGGACCCGAGGCCATGCAACTCGCCACTTATGCGGGTTGGCGGTTGCGCGGCGTGACCGGAGGGCTGATTGCCGGAGCACTTTTCGTCCTTCCCGGTGCATTGGTCATCGCTGTCCTGGTTTCGCTATACGCGGCCTATGGGGCTTTGCCGCTGGTTCAGGCAGGTTTTTTGGGGATCAAGGCAACCGTCATTATCATCGTCCTGCAAGCGCTACGCAATCTGGCACGCAAGGCCATGACAAGTACCGAGCAATGGATGATCGCTGCTCTTGCCTTTCTAGCCATCTTCGTCTTCAACCTGCCGTTTCCGCTGATCATCCTGATCGCGGCGTTTTGGGGGTATTCCAGATCTAGCTATGCAGCAATTGTTCCGGACGCCCCCTCTCCTTCCCTCGCGCGTCCCTTAACAACAGCAGTCGTCTGGCTAACGCTCTGGCTGGCACCGCTGATCGCCCTGCAGCTTTGGGGGCCCGAACTGCTAAGCGACCTTGGATGGTTTTTTGCGCGCCTGGCCGTGGTGACGTTTGGCGGAGCGTATGCTGTTCTGGCCTATATGACTCAGACAGTCGTCGATACCTACCAATGGATCAGCACAGATCAGATGATCGACGCGCTTGGCTTGGCTGAAACAACCCCCGGCCCTTTGATTTTGGTAACCCAATTTGTTGCGATGCTAAGCGGTCAGATTGCCGGTGGCCCTTTGATGGCCCTGTCGGCCGGCTTGGTCGCGCTTTGGGCGACTTTTGTCCCATGTTTTTTGTGGATTTTCCTCGCCGGACCGTATCTTGACCGAATTGCGACGCGTCCTCGACTCAACGCTGCCTTGCAGGGGATCACCGCTGCTGTAGTCGGAGTGATTCTCAACCTTTCTGTGTGGTTTGGGTTGAACGTTCTGTTTGGTCAGGTCTCGGACTGGACAGTGGGGGTCGTCTCGGTGCCGTTGCCCGATGTCTCAACATTGGATGGATCTGCTGTTATTTTGACGGCTGCGGCAGGGCTATTGATTTTCAAACTAAAATCCGGTTTAGCGACCACATTGGCATTGATGCTTTCGGCGGGAATATTGATGCAAGTTTTGTGACCAAGGTCGTCGTAACCAGCCTTTTGTTTCCTTTCGAATCCCTTATGCTGAGTCCAACCACTTTCGAGGATTAAATATGTCGCAAGACATTGACTACGGGAACCTGATGCACGCGGCCATGCGCGGTTTGATACAAACCGTTCTGACGGATGTGGCCAAGAATGGTCTGCCCGGGGCGCACCACTTTTTCATTACTTTCGACACACGTCAGGAAGGTGTGGAGTTGGCCGATTGGCTGCGGGACCGCTATCCAGAAGAGATGACAATTGTCATGCAACACTGGTTCGAAAACCTTGAGGTGGGTGACGATGGATTCGCTATCACACTGAACTTTGGCGACGCGCCCGAGCCGCTTTATGTTCCTTATTTGGCGATCCAGACATTTGTCGATCCGTCTGTGGAATTCGGGCTGCGGTTCGAAAGCCCCGAAGATGAGGACGAGCTGGAGCATCTGACTGAGGAGCAGATCGAGGTCGAACCCGAAGAAGAACCGCAACACGACGCGGATATCGTTTCTTTGGACAGTTTCCGCAAGTAAGCGCAGTCAGCAATCCGGTCTACTGCCTTTCGAGAAACGTCTCGACGGTGCGTGATTTTTCACCGCCACGGAACCTGGAGAAAGATAGCTCCAGTCCGCCATCGGCCAAAGTTCTGTCGAATTGCTGTAACTCATAGTCACCGTTTTGGCCGATAAACAACGAGAAAACCGTCAGCGTTTTCCCATCGATCCGACCCCAGACAAATGGCTCACCTTTCATTGGGTCCAGTGGAACCTCATGTCCAAACACATTGCGCTTCATCGCGGCTGAAAAGACGTCGGGGCGGTCGGAAGTCTGGAAATCAACCGAGTATTTCTCGTCCTTCACACGCCCGTCCAGCTTATAGGTTGTGGTTGACCAACTGATGTTGAAGCCGCCTTTGATCGGATGAATTGAAACGCTCATGTCCCTGGGTGTCGAAGACCCGTCCGCGTCGACGACATTTGCCGATCCCACGTAGTCTCCGACAAAGGGTGTGATATCCGCGGCTAGCGCTGGTAGGGACAACACCGCCGTCCAAACAGCTGCAACTGCGGCTAAGACTAGGGCGTGCAAGGATGAGTCTGGTCGGTTTGCGCGCATCAAAAGTCTCCATCGCTACATAAGGACTATCTTAGACTTAGAACGGCTGGGCACAATGGCACTGTTTTCGCTAACGCGAATAATTTGCGACTCGGGTTGGCCTATACCTTTGATCAGCCTGAGTTTAAGGTGCGCGCAACCGGCCGATTGTACTGCAGCCGCGCTGTGGTTAAACGGCATACAATTGCATACCAGACGGAGTGACAGATGTCTCAGACCCGCACCGAATCCGACAGTTTTGGCCCGCTTGAGGTTCCCGCCGACAAGTATTGGGGCGCGCAGACCCAACGCTCGATCATGAATTTCCCCATCGGGTGGGAGAAACAGCCCGTCGCCATCGTGCGCGCGTTGGGCGTGATCAAGAAAGCCTGCGCAATGGAGAACAAAGCCACCGGTAAATTGGATGGGACAATCGCGGACGCAATCATTCAGGCCGCCGGTGAGGTTATTGACGGCAAATTCGATGACAACTTCCCTCTGGTCGTTTGGCAGACCGGATCGGGCACGCAATCGAACATGAACTCGAATGAGGTCATCGCGAACCGTGCCATCGAGATTTTGGGCGGTGTGATCGGATCGAAGGACCCGGTTCACCCCAATGATCATTGCAACATGGGGCAGTCGTCCAACGACACATTCCCCACCGCCATGCACATTGCCACAGCGATGAGTGTACGGGACGTCCTTTTGCCGGGCATGGAAAAATTGGCCGCCGGGCTTGAGAAAAAAGCAAAAGAATTCAGTGGGATCATCAAGATTGGTCGCACGCATACGCAGGACGCCACGCCTCTGACGCTCGAGCAGGAGTTCGGCGGTTATGCGCACCAGATCCGTCAGGGCATCGCACGAGTCGAAGCCGCCATGCCGGGTATCTACGAGTTGGCGCAGGGCGGTACAGCCGTCGGTACAGGTTTGAACACGCATGATGGCTGGGACCAGGCGGTTGCATCCAACATGGCCGAGATCACCAGCCTGCCCTTTGTTACCGCGCCGAACAAGTTCGAGGCACTGGCCGCCCATGATGCGATGGTGTTCCTGTCCGGGGCGTTGGCGACGATTGCGGGTTCTTGCTACAAGATCGCCAACGACATCCGGTTCTTGGGTTCTGGCCCCCGTTCGGGTTTGGGAGAGCTCATGCTGCCCGAGAACGAACCGGGGTCGTCCATCATGCCGGGCAAAGTCAACCCGACCCAGGCCGAGGCGCTGACTCAGGTCGCGGCCCATGTCATGGGCAACGACGCAGCAATCAAGTTCGCGGGTTCTCAGGGTCATTTTCAGTTGAACGTCTATAACCCGATGATGTCCTACAATTTGTTGCAGTCCATTCAGTTGCTGGGTGACGCGGCTGACAGCTTTACCGAGCGTATGCTGATGGGCATCAAGGCGAACGAGCCACGCATCGAAAAGCTGATGAAGGAATCTCTGATGCTGGTCACGGCGCTGGCTCCGACCATCGGGTACGACAACGCGACCACTGTCGCGAAAACGGCGCATAAGAACGGCACAACCCTCAAGGAAGAGGCGATAGCGCTGGGCTTTGTCGACGAAGAGACATTCGACGCCGTTGTTCGCCCAGAACACATGATTGGCCCCAAAAGCTGATGGGCAAGCCGGTTAATCTGAACCGGTATCGGAAAGAAAAAGCGCGGGCCGCAAAGAAGGCCCGCGCGGATCAGAACGCTGTGAAATTTGGCCGACCCAAAGCTGAAAATGAGGTGGTCAAGCTAGAGCAAGATAGGCAGCGGCGCGACCTCGACAATCATGAGTTGGATGAATGAGCGGGCCTCCGGTCAAAAGGTCCCTGACCTTGCAGGGGCATAGAACGTCCGTCTCGCTTGAGGATGAGTTTTGGTTGGCATTTCGCGAGATCGCCAAAGCAAAGATGCAGCCGATCAATGTCTTGGCCGCCGAAATTGATGCGCAGAGAGACCCCGAAACAGGGTTGGCCTCGGCCATTCGGGTCTTTGTTTTGAACTGGTACCGCGATCCCACCTGAAAACGCTTGCACCCCAGCCGACTGCACGCCTATTGTGAGTGGAACAAAGGGGGTACAAAATGGCTGATACGGTGCTTGGACCCGATGGGCAACCGCGTTGTTTTTGGTGTAACGCGGCGCCTGAATTCTTTGACTACCATGACCGAGAATGGGGCTATCCGGTATCAGATGATCAGCGGCTGTTCGAGAAACTTTGCCTCGAAAGTTTTCAGTCCGGCCTGAGCTGGCGCACGATCCTGTCCAAGCGCGAGAATTTTCGCAATGCATTTTGTGGGTTTGATTTCAACAAGGTGGCGGCGTTTGGTAACGCAGATGTTGAACGTTTGCTCAACGACGCAGGCATCGTCCGTCACCGGGGCAAGATTGATGCGGTCATCAATAACGCTCGCCGCGTGATCGAGCTGATTGAAACCGAAGGATCGCTGGCTGCCTATGTCTGGCGGTTTGAGCCGTCAAACCCAACAGAGCCCCGATCCGCCTCGACCTCGGCGGAATCCGTTGCGATGTCAAAGGACTTGAAAAAGCGGGGCTGGAAATTCGTTGGGCCCACAACCGTTTACGCCTTTATGCAGGCCATGGGGCTGGTGAACGACCACGCTCGTGGCTGCGTGATGCGTGAAAAAGCGGCGCAGATGCGCCGCGATTTCAAAAAGCCGGAATAGTGATCAAACAGATGCGCGGTAGATCTTCTCGATGTTGCTGCCCAACGCACCGTTGAACGCGTCGTTGGATTGCTGCTTGGACAGGCCTTCGGTCAGCGCGCGCGAGAACGAAGCAATCATCTTGGTATTCTGACCCAGCAGATTGCAAGCGTCATCAGTCGAGTAGCCACCGGACAAAGCGACAACACGAATGACCCGAGGGTGATCGGCCACATCGTCATAGAGGTTGGCCTGGCTGGGCAGCGTGAGCTTTAGCATGACCTCCTGCCCTTCGGACAACTGATCAAGGTTCTTTAGAAGCTCGGCCTTCAAAATATCCTCGGCTTCGGCCTTGGTTTCAGAATGGATGTTCACTTCGGGTTCGACAATCGGAACCATGCCCGCGTCGGTCACTTCGCGCGCCACTTCGAATTGCTGAGACACGACAGCGGCGATGCCCTCGGCGTTGGCCTCATGAATGACCGAACGTTCCTTGGTGCCAAACACGCCTTCTGCTTTGGCAAGCGTTTCGGCTAGGCCCGGAATTGGCTTCATCAATTGGACGCCGTTGGCCTGCTCTTCCAGACCTTTGTCGATCTTGAGGAAGGGCACGATACCTTTGTTTGACCACAGGAAATCCGCGACGGGCTTGCCGTCGATGACCTCGCCCAAAGTCCGCTCGAACAGGATCGCGCCGATCACTTTGTCCTTGGTAAAATCGTCAGCCAAAATGATCCGGGCACGCATTTTCTGGATTTCGTCAAACATCTCGGCATCCGAGGCATAATCCGAAGCCTCGACCCCGTACAACGCCAGTGCTTTTGGCGTTGAGCCGCCACTTTGATCCAATGCTGCGATGAATCCTGCACCGTTCGACATTTGCGCGCGTTGTTCTGCCTTGGACATAACCAATTCCCATTCAATGTGATTCCGCTTTGAAAACCGCATACAGCAAGGCGCACAGCGATGGTAGGTTGTTAGCGCTCAACCATGCGCAACCAAATTCCGTCCTTCGATCGGACGGTCAAATGCGCGACCGGTACCGGCCTACGTCCCTCGATTGTTTCGAACCTGAACCGGCTTAGGAGCATTGACAGAATCAGCGGGCCTTCGATCATCGCGAAACCCGCGCCGGGGCAAACGCGCGGTCCCGTCGAGAACGGAATGAATGCCTCTCGTTGGCAGACCTTTCCGTTTTCGGTCTCCCATCGTGCCGGATCAAAGTCATCCGGACGGTCCCACAACCGTTCCTGTCGATGCAGGTGCCACGGGCTGATGACGATCTGGGACCCCTTGGGCACAGACCTGTTCCGAAAGGTTTCCGGACAGGAGGTTTCTCGCACCATCATTGGAACCGGCGGGTAAAGCCGTAGTGTTTCGCGAAACACATCGCGGCTGAGTTTCAACCGAGACAGGGTCGTGAAGGAGATTTCCTCCATAGCGCGCGCCTCATCAGCGATCCGGTCCTGCCATTCGGGATACAGGGCCACCAAATAAAGCGCCCACGCCAACGCCGAAGCGCTGGTTTCGTGGCCTGCCAGAAAGAAGATCGCGACCTGATCGACCATTTCATTTGTGTCAAAAACAGTTCCGGTCTGCGGGTCCGGTGTGGTCATGATTTTGGTCGCAAGATCATCCGGTGCCTGCCCGGCCGCAATCTGTTCCGCCCGATCGACCGTCAGGCGTTCAATAAGCGACCGAATTTCCCGCGCGGCCCGGCGCGTTTTCCGGGAATGAAAGCGCGGAACCCACGCAGGCAGCGGAAAAAGAGCGGCAAGGTTCACCAGAGGCTGCTCGCGTTGGTAGGCTCGAAATTTTTCGAACACCTGCGCAGCAAGTTCGTGCTCGATAGGAACCGAGAACAACGTGCGGAATATGATGTCAGCGGCTGCGTGGCTTGTGATTTCTTCGCACTCAATTTCAGAGCCCGCGTGCGGTTGAATTCGGTCCACGCACGCATTTGCCGCGTCCAGCATCGCAGGGAAAGTGTCCTTCAACCGTCCACCGGCAAATGCAGGGTCGATGATGCGGCGCTGCTGCTGCCAGCGCGCGCCGTTGGTCAAAAAGACTGAGCTTCCCAAAAGCGGGCGCAGCCCCTCGCTGATCCGGTCGGATTTTGGAAACGCATCCGGGCGCTGTTTGAGAACCACGTCAATCAGGTCGGGTTGGTTGATCATGAAGGATCGGAAAAACGGCGTACGAAACTCGGCCATCCAGGCTCGATACAGGCGTTGCGGTTGCGCGGATAGCAGATCCTGCCTGAACAACTGCATATATCGCCACAACGAAACCTTGTCGGGCCGCGGCTTTGGTTTTGGCGGCGTCATGCGCTCACCGAGGTGAATTTCGACACGGGCGTTTCGATGCGCGACCGGGACGGCGATCTGTTTTCGAACCGTTGGCCCAAGGTTTTTGGCCCGGCTGTAACACGGAAATAGTCGTAGTCGCCCGGCTTGTCGAAGGCACACATATATTGGAAATGCAGCCGGAAAAACCGCCACCGCATTGCCCTCCATTTCTGGCGTGACAGGGTCTGCGTGAATGCAGCGGACAAAACCAAAGGCCAGCGCTTCTTTGGTCCGGTCACACCGCTGACGGCCACCGGATCGCACAACGCGAAAGTGCATCCGTCGCCGGGTGCCGAGACATCCACCCATGTCAGGTCGTTGCTTTCAGAAAGAAATCTTAGGTCTTTCCGCAGCCGTTGCGCCTTGGGCAAAAAGGAAACCATCGGGACGACCTGCCCAAGGGAGAGAAAGGACAATGCCGGGCCATTTGTGCGCTCGCCGCGATGTCTGAGAGCGTCAGCGACGACCATGGCCCCCAGGTGCGCGCCGGAACTATGGCCTACGACCAAGACCTCATCAAACTCATCGCGAAGCGCTTTTAGAATTGTCTGTGAGAACTCGCTAAGACGCGCGTTCAATTCTGTCGAGGTCGCACCTTTGCGTCTGGCGGAATAGGCATAGTCATGCATCAGGTAGTAGGCAAACAGTCGATTGTCTATCCGGCGGAACCAACGCAACAGCGCCCAAAAAGCTACAGAGGCAGGCAAAAGCCCGGCCCAACCGAGGATGTTCCACACCAATGCTGTCAGGCCCCAAGCCGTCAGGAGCGCGGCGGCCAGTTGCAGGATAAGCATGCCAATCGGATATAGCGCGGCAATGACCGGACCCTTCCGTAGCCGCATCAACCGCCAGAGCACTCCGGTTGAAAGGTAAATCCAGACCGTTCTTAGCAATTGCAGATAGGTCGCGGCAATTGACGTCTCCATGCTGTCGCGAACGATATCGGACCACACCAGAACTTCGACATCGGTTTGAACCGTGATGCCGTTCTGGGTTGATGTGATATGCCATCCGAACGGTCCTGAGCCCGTTTTGGCGCGAATCTGGATGTCGTAACCTGAAATTCCGGCCTGAGCAGCGCCCTCGGTCCGGTATAGCTCTCGATACCGGCGGGGATGGATTGGATCATAGCCGGGCATGTAAAACACCCGTCGACTTCGGACCGTTTTTTGTTCGTTTTGGCTGCTCATTTCTGCGCAGGTTAGCGCAGCCATTGGTATAAAGTAAGACCCGCGAGAAACGCCGGTTCCGCGTTGCGGATCAGCGCTTTATCCAAAATTCGCCAGTGCCGGGAAGGTTTCCAGAAGCCACCAGCTGAATTCCGTGAACAAGCCGGTGATCAACATGATCCCTACGAACAGCAGCAGACCGCCCATGACCTTTTCGATCGTCGCCATGTGTGGCTTTATCCGGTTCATGAGCGCCATGGATCTGTTCAGGAACATTGCAGCCAACAAGAACGGTATTCCCAGACCTGCCGCGTAGATGCCCAACAGCAAAGTCCCGCGCGCAACCGACGCTTCGGACGCGGCGAGTGACAGAATCGCACCCAACTGCGGCCCGATACAGGGTGTCCAGCCGAAGGCAAAAGCGAGACCCAGAATGTATGCGCCAAAGACGGACCCATTGGAATCGCCGGTCTCGACCCGCGCCTCTCGGTCTAGAAGCGGAATGCGGAAGACGTTCAGAAAGTGCAGGCCAAAGACAATGACGACTGCGCCGGACAGCTTTGCAAACAGGACTTGGTTTTGCAGCACAAAGGCTCCAAAAGCCGATGCTGTGAAGCCCAACAGCAAAAAGACCGTTGACAATCCCATCACGAAAAACAGCGCCGACATGGTCGCCTTGCGTCGGGCGCGAGATTCGTCCTGCATTTCGTTGATGGTCACGCCGCTCATATACGCAAGGTATGGCGGCACGATCGGCAATACGCATGGCGACAGAAAGCTGATAAGCCCGCCCAGCATCGCGATGAACATGGCCGGCAGCAACCCGGCGTCTATGATGTCAATTCCGAACATGAGATTCCACATATGTTATCCGCCGCGCCGCGTCACGAGGCCATTCGGTCACATCATCGTGCGCGCGCGCTGGACAGTCCTGCAGGTTGGAAATATTTCAGACACATGAGTGAAAAGACAGAAACACTGGATGCATTGGGCTTGCTATGCCCTTTGCCTGTCCTGAAAGCCCGAAAAAGGCTCAAATCCATGCCCGCCGGGACACTGTTGCGTTTGCTGGCCGACGACCCAGCAGCCATTGTCGATGTGCCGCATTTTTGTTCCGAGGCAGGGCACACTCTGATTTCACAAGATGAGACTGATGGTCACCAAATCTATCTGATCAGGAAGTCAGGCTAACTCTGCCTCAAGAAAAAGGCGGACCATTTGGCCCGCCTTTGTCTTACTTGCCCAGCGACCACCACCCGCGCCGCTTGGGTTTGGGGGGGGATTGTTCAGGTTCTTCCGAGACTGTCTCTAGCACAGGTTCCGCAGATTCGGTGGCGTCTTCCTGATCCTTCGCTTCGACCGGCTCGGGCTCTGGGGTGAACGTTTCGGCCGGTTCCTCATCGCTGGAAACCCGCTCGGCGGTGTCGTCTACGACGGGTTCGGCCACTTGATCGGGTTGCGCGGCCTCGTTCTCGACGGGTTGCGCCTCGCCCTGATCGACATCCGAACCGGCTTCGATCGCGTCAGGTTCAGCAGAGGCTTCAGTTACGGCTTCGTCAGCGACTGGTTCCTTTTTCCGACGGCGCGGCGCGCGGCGTTTCTTGGGCTTGGCAGGCTTTTCTTCCGCTTCCTCAATTACTTCGGCTGCGCCTTGTTCGGTTGCTTTCGCTTCATCAGATTGAAGGGCTTCGCCCCCTGCCGTGTCCGATTGATCATCAGACGATTCCGCCTCGGGCGCTTCACCATTGCCCGACCCCTTTTTGCGACGACGCCGACGGCGCTTGCGCTTGGGTTTGGTTTCCTCTTCTTCCTGCACGACCTCGTCTTCGATTTCCTCTTCTTCCGAGGTATCGACCAGATCCATCAAAGACGCATCCGCTGAAACAACCGGCGCGGTCGCTTCGGGCACAACCCGGCTGGCCGTCTTGAATTTCTCCATCGAGAAATCAGGGCTCACCAAATGAACGTCGCCCTCAAGCCGCACCGAAAGGCCATAGCGCGCTTCAATCTGCGCGATATGTTCGCGTTTTTGGTTCATCAGGAAGTTGGCAATGCTCACCGGGCAGCGCACCAGTACTTCGCGCGACCGACGGCGTGTGCCTTCCTCCTCGATCTGACGCAGAATGGTCAGCGCCATGTTGTCGTCGGACCGGATCAGGCCAGTGCCGTGGCAGGACGGACACGGCTGTGTTGTCGCCTCCAGCATGCCCGGGCGCAGTCGCTGGCGGCTCATCTCAAGCAAACCGAATCCAGAAATCCGCCCAACTTGAATACGTGCGCGATCCGTTTTCAACTTGTCTTTCAGGCGTTTTTCAACGGCCGAGTTATTCTTGCGTTCGTCCATATCGATAAAGTCGATGACGATCAGCCCCGCAAGATCGCGAAGACGCAACTGACGCGCGACCTCCTCGGCCGCTTCGAGGTTGGTTTTCAGCGCCGTTTCCTCGATCGATCCTTCTTTGGTCGCCCGGCCCGAGTTCACGTCGATCGCCACCAGTGCTTCGGTCACGCCGATTACGATGTACCCGCCAGACTTCAGCTGAACAGTCGGGTTGAACATCCCGGCCAGATAACTTTCCACCTGATAGCGCGCGAACAGAGGCAACGAGTCCTCATACCGTTTCACGTTCTTGGCGTGCGACGGCATGATCATCTTCATGAAGTCCTTGGCGATGCGGTAGCCGCCCTCGCCTTCGACCAGAACCTCGTCGATCTCGCGGTTATAGAGGTCACGGATCGAACGTTTGATCAGATCGCCTTCCTCATAGATCTTCGCAGGCGCAATGGATTGCAGCGTCAGTTCCCGGATCTGCTCCCAAAGACGCTGCAGGTATTCATAGTCGCGCTTGATCTCGGATTTCGTTCTCTTGGCCCCAGCCGTCCGCACAATCAGTCCTGCCCCGGTCGGCACGTCTATCTCCGACGCGATGTCTTTCAGCTTTTTCCGATCGGCCGCATTGGTGATTTTACGGCTAATACCACCGCCGCGCGCGGTGTTTGGCATCAACACGCAATACCGGCCCGCCAGTGACAGATAGGTCGTCAGCGCAGCACCTTTGTTGCCCCGCTCTTCCTTGACCACCTGAACCAACAGGACCTGACGAACTTTGATAACTTCCTGAATCTTGTACCGGCGCGGACGAGGTTTGCGCGGCGGGCGAATATCTTCGCTGTCATCCTCGTCAGCAACTGACTCAATCGAATCGTCCTTCGAGGCCGCATCGGCGCGTTCTTCCTCGGCGTCCGCTTCAGATTCAGCTGGTTCGCCACCTTCTTCTGCACTCGTGTCTGCTTCAGGCGCGGTTTCTGTATCCTTAGCAGTGACCTCGGCATCTTGGGTCTCTGCTACAACCGTTTCCTCTGGCTGTTGCGTTGACTGATCTTCTGTCTCAGGTTCACCAGCGCTGTCCTGGTCGCCAACACTGTCTTGGGGCTCAGCCGGATCTTCCGCGTCTTCCGAAGGTTCCTCAACCGGCGTTTCGGCAACCCGCTCAATCGGAGAGGACCCTTCGTGGGCTTCGAGATCCGGTGTTTCATCCGCATCTTCCAGATCGATGGTTTCCATGCCAGTGGGCTCGGACGACACATCCAACGTTTCCACCGGGTCACTGGTCTTTACATCCGCGGCCTTACTGCGCGAGCGGGACCGGCGTTTCTTTTGCTTTGCCTCATCCGCATCGTCGCGTGCGCGCATCGCCTCGGCATAGGCACGCTCTTCTTCCATCAACGCTTCGCGGTCGGCGACGGGGATCTGATAGTAATCCGGGTGAATTTCGGAAAACGCCAGGAAACCGTGCCGGTTCCCGCCATAATCAACAAAGGCTGCCTGAAGAGACGGCTCAACCCGCGTTACTTTTGCAAGATAGATATTGCCAGCTAGCTGGCGTTTCTTTTCGGATTCAAAGTCAAATTCCTCGACCTTGTTTCCGTCGACCACCACAACCCGAGTTTCCTCGGCGTGGGTGGCATCGATAAGCATTTTCTTAGCCATGTGTCCTTGGTGCACCGCGCCAAACGCGTTGTCCTGACCCGTCCGGGCGGACAGGCACATTTGGGAAGGTGTCTTGTACAGGCGATATCGGACGGCGCGCGGCAAGGTCTGGCGCTGTGGCCCCCTGCCCGTATGTTCATTCGTTGCGCGCGCGTCATCGCGGTTCTTCTCCGACAGGTGCGATCATCGCCGCCGCCTGCCCATTTGTTCCTTTCGCCCATCTGCACGGGCTCAGGTATTCAACTGCCCCGTTCAGGGCACAATCGGTCTGCTGAACCATGCGGGATCCATCCTCTGCACCGGATCAGCAGCGAAACTCATAGATTCGGGTCTCTAAGGCGTTCAAATCAGCCATACCCGTTCCGACACCATAAAAGCAGTCTTGTGGAAAAGACAATGGTCAAACTGCACCAGAACCCCGAACTTGGCGCGGGATCCCTTCATCTGGCAAGAAATATCCCGGGGGTGAATTGAGCCGTAGGCTCAAGAGGGGGCTGGCCTCCTTCCCTACAAATAGTCTGACCGCTGGAGTCCGTATTTGGCCATTTTCTCATTCAGTGTCCGCCGTGGAAGGCACAGCTCATCCATAACGGATGCAATCGAGCCCTTATGTCGCCGCATCGTGTTGTCGATCAGCATCCGTTCAAAGGCTTCGACATATTCCTTGAGCGGCTTGCCCTCGGTGGTCATTACAGGCTGCATTTCTTCATGATCGGACATCAGCAGCGAGGCAATCGTCCCGGACCCACGCCGGGATTGCAGCACCGCGCGCTCAGCGATGTTGATCAACTGGCGCACGTTCCCCGGCCAAGGTGCTTGCAGAAGCTGGGCAGCCTCCTGTGCTGTCACCTGAGGCGCGTCACAGCCGTATTCTTCCGCAAATTGCTCGCTGAGGCGAGTGAAGAGCGTCAGGATGTCCTCTCCGCGCTGACGCAACGGCGGCATAGTGATGCGCAGTGCGGCCAGGCGATAGAACAGGTCCGGACGCAGAACGTCCTCGGAGGTTTTACCGGCCTCCTGAAGGTTGGAAATTGCAACGATACGCGTTTCCGCCGGAGTCCCCTGTTCGTTCATGACGCTCAGCAACCGGGCCTGAAGCGTGTCGCTCAGCGCCTCGACGTCCTCAAGTACCAGCGTTCCGCCGCGGGCTTCTTCGATTGCGGGCAATTGCGTGTCTTCGGGCAACATCGGACCAAACAGCCGCTTAGACAGCGCCTCTTCTTCCAACGCCGCGCACGAGACCAGAACGAATTTCTTACCAGCCCGGCTGCCTACAGCATGCAACGCATGGGCGACCAGGGTCTTACCGGTTCCGGTTTCGCCATCGATCAGGACGTGACCATCGGCTTGCCCCAGATCCAGGATATCTTCCCGCAGACGCTCCATCACGGGGCTGGCTCCGATCAGCTTGTTCATGATCTGGGTGCCACCCGACAACTCGCGCCGAAGCGCCCGGTTGTCCAATGTCAGGCGTCGGGCATTGCTGGCGCGTTTGGCCAGTTCGGACATGCGATCCGGATTGAAGGGCTTTTCAAGGAAATCAAACGCCCCAACACGCATTGCTTCGACCGCCATAGGAACGTCGCCGTGACCAGTTATCATGATCACCGGCAATGTGCTGTCCGCCCCCATCAACTTTTTCAACAGCTGAATTCCGTCCATCCCCGGCATCTTGATGTCGGAAATCACGATCCCCGGATAATCCGGCCCCAGAACCTTGAGCGCGTCTTCGGCGCTGGAAAACGTCTCGGTGTCATAACCCGACAGTGCCAGCCACTGGCTGATCGACTGACGCATGTCTTGTTCGTCGTCCACGATGGCGATTTTCATGGCCTGTGCCATTGTACTTCCTCGTTATTCCGCGGCTTTAAGGCCGTCGCTTCCCAGTATCGGCAATTGCATTTCGAACACCGCGCCGCCGTGCTGGCTGTTGCGGGCCGTTAGCCGTCCGCCATGGTCGTTCACGATCCCGGACGAGATGGCAAGCCCCAGCCCAACGCCGTCACCGGGTCTTTTGGTCGTGTAGAACGGCTCGAACAGGCTTTCGATGTCCGAGATACCGTGCCCATTGTCGCGCACGGTCAGCACCGCCGTATCCCCAGCAGCCAGAATGATTTCAACATCCGGGTCTGCCACTGATTTGGTGGCGTCCAGCGCATTGCGCAAGAGGTTGACCATCACCTGCTCAATCCGCATCCGATCACCCATCACAATGACAGGTTCCTCGGGTAGAATTTGTGTGATCTTCACGTGCCGCTGCCGCAGTTGCGGTTCCATCATCGATAGCGATGAAGCCAGCGCTTCGCCAAGATTTACTGGTGAAAACGCATCGGCACCCTTGCGGGCATAAGACTTGAGCTGGCGTGTGATCGCACCCATCCGTTCAATCAACCCATCGATGCGACCAAAGCTGGCCAGCGCCTCTTCGGGGCGGTTTCGGCGTAACAATAGCCGCGCTCCGGCCAGATAGGTTTTCATCGCAGCCAGCGGCTGGTTCAACTCGTGACTCACGGCCGCCGACATCTCACCCAACGCGGCCAATTTCGAGCTTTGCGCAAGGGTCTGCTCGGCAACTTCCAGTGTCTTTTCAACCCGTTCCCGCTCAGCGATTTCCCGCTGCAGCCTTGCGTTCAATGCGCGAAGCTCTGCCGATTCGCGTTGGAACAGGGTCATTCGCGTCGTGGCGCGACGGCTGAGCGCATAGAAGGCCAGCGCCAGAAGAATCGCAAATCCCATGATCTCGAGCGCAAGCACGCCATTCACCCTTTCGCGGATCGACGAATAGGGCGTGAACGAGGTCATCTGCCAGCCGCGGAATGGGATGCGTGTTTCCATGCGCATAACCGCCTCACCCTGCAGATACGCGTCCGGCGGCAGCGCGGTCCAGTCGGTGGTCGCGCGAATTGCTCGTTGGATCGCACTTAACGGCGGTTGAAGCAGCAAGGCCGCGCCCTCATCCAGACCTCGCCAGCGTGGTTCGGTCGACAGAACGATCGTACCGGTACTGTCTGTCACCATGACGGCTGCGGAAATACCGGCCCAGGCGCGTTCGAACTTTTGCAAATCGACTTCGACTACGATCACGCCAAGGATTTCCGCGCCTGCCTCCAGCCGCCGCGAATAGACAAAACTATAACCACCGGATTCACGCGGAATCACCGAAAACAGCGTCGAATTCGATCGGATTGCATCGATGAAGTAAGGCGAGTTCCGATGCGCTTCGCCCAATCGGTTTCGGTCAGTTGCAGCCACCGTCCTGCCATCACGATCAAGCAGCACCAACGAGGCCGCGCCGATTTCCTCGACAAACGAAATCAGTCGCTGCGTCGATAGCGAGTAGTCGACCGACTGCAAGGCCGAGATCAGCGTCGGGTCTCGTGCCAAAAGCTGCGGCACGATGGCGTTGCGGCGAAGTTCGCTCAGCAGATTGCCCGAGTACAAAGCCAACCGCAGTTCGGCCCGGTTGCGCGTCGATTCGGTAAAACGGTTCGTCAGCAGATTGTTGGTGATCCAAACTGTCGCGACCGCAGCCGACAACAGCAGAATTATTGCCAGTCGCAAACGCCAACCCATCGGTGCGCCGCGAAAACGCGCCAGAAAATTCGATAGTCCTGATTTTGCCTCGGAATTCATGCCAAGACGCTACGCGCCAGAGGCGCTGACCTCAAGTCACGCGCGCTCACGCAGGCGCTAACACTCCGGACAATGCGCGGAAGAGCGCCGTTCCGTCGGTGCCCCCATGGCCTGAATCCGCCGCACGTTCCGGGTGCGGCATCATCCCCAACACGCGGCGGTTGTGCGAGAGAATGCCAGCGATATCACCGCGCGAACCGTTGGGGTTTTGCGTGTAAGTAAACGCAATCCGATCCTGCGCGCGCAATTCGGCCAGCGTCTGGTCATCGGCAAAGTAGTTACCGTCATGGTGCGCGATCGGAATGCCGATCACGTCTCCTGTGCTATAGCCTTGGGTAAAGGCGCTGTCGCTGGTTTCGACCTTTAGGTTCACAGTGCGGCAGATGTATTTTAGGTTTGCGTTGCGCAGCAGCGCGCCGGGCAGGATGCCCGTCTCGGTCAGCACCTGAAACCCATTACAGATGCCCATCGCGTATCCGCCCCGCTCGGTATGCTCGGCCAAAGCTCTGCAAATCGGAGACTGCGCGGCAATCGCGCCGCAGCGCAGATAGTCGCCATAAGAGAACCCGCCCGGGACGCCGACAATATCGACACCCGATGGCAGTTCCGCGTTCTTGTGCCAGACCATATCGACCGAAAACCCAGCCTGTTGTAAGGCAACAGCCAGATCACGGTCGCAGTTGGAGCCGGGGAAAACGATGACAGCAGCGCGCATGAGCGACCCTCCTAACCGCTGGAAATCTCAGACCAGCTCGATCTCGTAGCGTTCAATAACCGTGTTGGCCAACAGCTTTTCGCACATATCGGTTATGTCCGCCTCGGTCGCGCCATCGGCCAGGTCCAGGTCGATCACCTTGCCCTGCCGCACACCTTCGACTTGATCAAAGCCCATGGTTCCCAATGCGTGACGCACCGCTTCGCCCTGAGGATCAAGTACCCCGTTCTTGAGCATCACATGCACCCGTGCTTTCATTTTGGCAACTCCGCTTAAGGGCCGCGACCCGAGGCCTGTTTCGTTGCGCGGGGGATAGCGCGGTTGGGCCATTTGGACAACCCTGTTTGCAAGGCAGTTGACCGGTTCGTGCTAGGATAAACCTGCCTAGCCACCGGACAACCCGGGATAGTGCGCGTCTATTGCGTTGAATGTTCCGGTCAGAATCATCTCGATCGCCACCGCGACCAGAATTATTGCCATCACCCGCGTGATCACATTGATCATTGTCGGACCAAGAAATCGTGAGATGGGATCAGCAAACAGCAGCCCCAGCCCGACGATGGCGCAGGCGATCAAAACCGCAGAACCCAATGTCACGATTTCAGCCCCGTCCGAGAGCGTGTGAGAGAATACAATGGTCGTTGCGATGGTGCCCGGCCCGATGGTCAAAGGCAAAGCCAGGGGCACAACCGCAATATTTTTCTTCTGTACGCCGTGGGCGACGGCGTCTTGGTCGCCCTTGGGTCGGTCGGATGCATTCAGCATCGCCATACCGACCCCCAGAATGATCAACCCGCCCGCGATTCGGAAGGACGGAATATCTATGCCAAACAGCGCCAGTATTTCCTCGCCAATGACGACCGCAGTCAGAGCGATGGCAATAACGGTCGCGGTGACGATCATCGCAACACGTTTGCGTTCAGCGGGCGTATAACCCTCGGTCATACTGAGAAAGATCGGAATGCCGTAAAGCGGATTGAAAATCGCCAGCAATGCCGCGAGGAACTTTAGAAAAACTGCCTGATCGAACAATTCGGCCATTTTAGGTGTCATCCGGTGATTGTTTGGCCCGACAATGTGGGACAATCCACGCACCTGTCAAATGCTGGATTCGCCACGAAAAAACGCCGCGGAATCCGCGGCGCTTTCCAAGATTCAAAAGCCAATTTTGCCTAATTGATAAGCGTTGGCTTGGTCACGTTGCTTTGGGGCAACACGCCCAGGCGACGCGCGACTTCAGAATAAGCATCGGTCAGGTTGCCCAGATCGCGGCGGAATACATCCTTGTCCAGTTTCTGACCTGTTTCGATATCCCATAGGCGGCAACTGTCGGGGCTGATTTCGTCCGCCACGATAAGCCGTTGAAAGTCGCCCTCAAAGATCCGGCCGATTTCGATCTTAAAATCCACAAGCCTGATACCGACGGCCAGCATCACGCCGCTCAGAAAATCATTCACCCGCAACGCCAGGCTGAGGATATCGTCCATGTCCTGCGGACTGGCCCAACCGAAAGCGGCTATATGTTCCTCGGTCACCAGCGGATCACCCAAGTCATCATCCTTGTAGCAATACTCCACGATCGGTCGCGGCAGTTGCGTGCCTTCGTCGATGCCCAGGCGCTTGGACATGGACCCCGCGGCATAGTTGCGCACGATGACCTCAAGGGGCACGATCTCGCAATTGCGGACCAATTGTTCCCGCATATTCAAGCGGCGGATGAAATGGTTCGGCACGCCGATCTGCGTCAAACCGTTCATGAAGAACTCGCTCAGGCGGTTGTTCAGCACGCCTTTGCCGTCGATGACGTCCCTCTTCTCGGCATTGAAGGCGGTGGCGTCGTCTTTGAAATACTGCACAATCGTGCCCGGCTCGGGGCCTTCATACAGAATTTTCGCCTTGCCTTCGTAGATTTTCTTGCGACGCGCCATGAGCGACCTTTCAAGTCCGGGGCGAGAGAATGAGTCCCTTCGCGTTGGCGCCCTCATAGTGCAAGGCCCGAGTTCCCGCAAGTTTACTGATCCGAGAGGCATTGACGCAGCGCAAATTCCTTGCACTGCCGGTGTCGTATCGTCATATCATCAATAACGAAGATGAAATCCAAGGGACCTTTGCCAATGACCACGTTTGACGAACGCGAAGCAGCTTTTGAGAACAAATTTGCACATGACGAAAAGATGCAATTCGTTGCCCGGATGCGTCGCAATCGGTTCATGGCCGTCTGGGCTTCGACCGTCAAAGGCGACACAGTGGAAGAAGCTCGCAAATATGGGCAGGTTCTGGTTCAAAAAGACCTTCAGAACGTCAGCGAAGACGATGTGGTCGAGGCCGTCAAATCATACCTCGGCGATCTCGCGGATGAGCAGAAAATCCGCGAGAAAATGGCAGAACTTCTGGTCGAAGCAAAAGAACAGGTCATGATCGAGTCGGACATCTGAGGCCGACACGCTCTGCCTCATGATCTTCATGAGTTTTATGAATTTGATTTGACGCCCCAGTCGTGAGACACGGGGCGTCTCATTTTTTGGCTTTGGCCCAATATCGGATTAGTCCTATGACAAACGCGCTCAGCAAATTGTTGGAAACGGTTGATGTCGTGCTGGCGGATGGCGCGACCGGAACTACCTTGTTCAATATGGGACTTCAGTCAGGCGATGCGCCGGAACTATGGAACGTGGATGCCCCCGAGAAGATCCGCGACTTGTATCGCGGCTCGGTCGAAGCCGGCAGTGACCTGTTTCTGACCAACACGTTTGGGGGCACGGCTGCCCGCTTGAAATTGCATGACGCGCAGGATCGCGTCGCCGAACTTAATCGCGCAGGGGCGGAACTTGGGCGCGAAGTCGCGGACAAGTCTTCCCGCACTGTCATCGTCGCAGGTTCGGTCGGGCCAACTGGCGAGATCATGGAGCCTGTGGGTTCGCTGTCACACGCTGATGCAGTCGAAATGTTTCATGAACAGGCAGAAGCGCTGAAAGAAGGCGGTGCCGATGTCTTGTGGGTTGAAACTATCAGCGCCCCCGAAGAATTCCGAGCTGCGGCCGAGGCGTTTGCACTGGCCGATATGCCCTGGTGCGGAACGATGAGTTTTGACACTGCAGGACGCACGATGATGGGTGTGACGTCCTCTGACCTGGCGATGCTGGTTGAGACCTTGCCAAACCCGCCCGTCGCATATGGTGCAAATTGCGGAACTGGCGCGTCAGATATTCTGCGGACTGTTCTGGGTTTTGCCGCGCAAGGCAACGAAAGACCTCTGATCTCTAAGGGTAATGCCGGGATTCCGAAATATGTTGACGGGCACATCCACTATGACGGGACGCCCGACTTAATGGCGAACTACGCAGCCATGGCGCGCGATTCCGGTGCGACGATTATTGGCGGATGCTGCGGCACCACCCCGGATCACTTGCGCAAAATGCGCGAGGCTTTGGACACGCGCCCACGTCAGGACCGGCCAACGCTGGATCAGATCACGCTGGCCTTGGGGCCGTTTTCGTCGGCGTCTGACGGAACGGGCGAAGATGCCGCGGCACCCGAGCGCCGGACAAGACGTCGCCGCCGCGCGTGATCGTCAGATCAACGCCCTTCGAATTTCGGAGGGCGTTTTTCCATGAATGCCACTACACCTTCGGCGAAATCCCTTGTTCGCCCGCAACCGCCCTGTAAATGAGCCTCGATCTGCAATTGCTGCGGCAGGCTTCGTTCGTAAGTGCCACGCATAGCCTTTTTGATCGCTGCAAAACCGGCTGTCGGCCCATTTGCCAGATATTCCGCGCGTTTGCGCCAGTGCGCGGCAAAGTTCTCATCCGGAACGGCCGCCCAGATCAGACCCCAGTCATCGGCTTGCTTGGCGCTGATCTTGTCGGCAAACAGCGCCGCACCCATCGCTTTGGCAAACCCCATCTGGCGCGGCATGAACCAAGTCCCCCCTGCATCGGGCAACAGCCCAATCCGTGCAAACGCTTGCAGGAAGTATGCGCTTTCCGTCGCGATGACGACATCCGCGCACAGGGCGAGATTGGCCCCGGCCCCAGCAGCCGGGCCATTCACCGCGGCGATAGTCGGAACCGGGCAGTCATAGATCGACTCAAGCATCGGCTCGTATTCGTCTCGCAGTGCCTGCTCAAGATCGATTTTGCCGGTGCTGGAGGAATCGCCCAGATCTTGACCTGAACAGAAAGCTCTACCTGCCCCTGTCACAACGATGGCACGCGCATTGCGCGCGGCGTCTTTCATCGCATGGGTGATTTCTGCACGCATCTGCGTGGTCAACGCGTTCATCTTTTCGGGTTTATTGAGCGTCAGTACCGCCAATCCACCCGAAATATCCAACAGAACCTCTTCGTACTCCATACATTCCTCACATACGCTGGGTTTCGTGAACCTTGACGTAGTTGGAGGCGAAGGGAAAGCCAGATCGCGCGTCAGCCTTCGAGAATTCGGCGCAAACGTTCTTGTTCTTCCTCGCTGAGCGCGTCGGCGTCTGCACCAGGTTGCGGCTTGGAACGCGTGCGCAAAAAGCTCCAGCCCATACCCGCGGCGATCAGCAGCATGATGGGTCCGGCCAGCCACAACATCAGATTGGCGCCGCTCGTCGTGGGTTTCAGAAGGACATATTCGCCATAGCGATCAACAATGAAGTCGACGGCTTCTTGATCCGAGTCGCCTGCGACCAGACGTTCCCGCAGCAGAATGCGCAGGTCCCGCGCAAGCTCGGCGTTGCTTTCGTCGATGCTCTCGTTGCGGCAGACAAGGCACCGCAGCCCGGTACTGATATTTCGCGCACGCTCCTCAAGCGCCGGGTCATCCAGAACTTCGTCTGGTTGCACGGCCAGAACCGGGGCTGCGACAAGCATCAAGATGAGAATAAATCGCTTCATTCTGCCGGCACCCCTGTGTTCGGAGTTTTGCGCGCGCCCGCAGCAACGCGGAAACGGCGATCTGACAGGCTGAGTATGCCGCCAAGCGACATCAGAATGCATCCACCCCAGATCCAGTTAGCCAGAGGTTTAATGTATGTGCGCATGACCCATCCGCCATTGTTCTGCTGGTCACCGATGACCACATACAGATCGCCCCAGAACCGATAGTCGATAGCGGCCTCGGTGGTGGGCATGCGGGCCACCGGATAGTCTCGTTTCTCAGGGTGCAGAGTCGTGATTTGACGACCATTCTTTTCAACCACAACATCAGCAGTGGTCGAGAAATAGTTTGGTCCCTGAACACGTCGTACATCTTGCAAGGTCAAGGTGAACTGACCGACATCGAATGGCTGCCCGGGTTGAGCAACGCGAATGTCCTCGACCTCCCACGCGGTCAGGCCCGCGATGGCAAACATCGTGACGCCCATCCCGATATGGGCGACGGCCTTGCCCCAATCGGCGCCGGGCAAACGGAACAAACGCGCCAGATTGCCTTTGCGACCGGTCCGGCTCCACAAGTCGACAAATGCGCCGAAGGTGATCCATGCACCAAGGAACAAACCGATTGGGCCTAAAGCGCTGCGGCCTGTCTGCATGACCCAGATCAGTATAGCCAGCGCAACGGCCAACACAAACGCATAGCGCAGTGACCATGCGGCCCGGCCCAATTTACCCCGCTTCCACGGAAGCATCGCACCGATGGGCAGGACGAGCCCCAAAACGATCATGAACGGCGTGAAGGCCGAGTTAAAGAACGGCGCGCCGACGGATAATTTCCGGTCAAACGCCATCTCGGCCACCATCGGCCAGAGCGTGCCGAAGAAGACCACAAAACAGCTGACCGCCAGCAGGATATTGTTTACCACCAGCGCGCTTTCGCGGCTGACCATGCCAAAGACGCCCTTGGCCTCCATCGTTTGAGCCCGTGCGGCAAACAACGTCAGCGCGCCCCCGATGAAAATCACCAGAATGAACAGAATGAACACGCCCCGCTCAGGATCATTGGCGAATGCATGCACCGAAGTCAGAAGACCCGAGCGTACAATGAATGTCCCAATCAGCGAAAAGCCGAACGCGATGATCGCCAGCAGGATGGTCCAGCTTTTCAGCGCCTCACGTTTCTCGACCACGATGGCCGAGTGCAACAGTGCGGCCGCCAAAAGCCATGGCATGAACGAAGCGTTCTCGACCGGGTCCCAGAACCAGAAACCGCCCCAGCCAAGCTCATAGTAGGCCCACCATGATCCCAGCGCGATACCGATTGTCAGAAACACCCAGGCCGCCAGAGTCCAGGGCCGCACCCAACGGCCCCAAGCGGCATCGACGCGGCCTTCGATCAAGGCGGCAACCGCAAAGCTGAACGCCATGCTCAGACCCACATAGCCCAAGTATAGAAATGGCGGGTGGAAAGCCAAACCGGGGTCTTGCAACAGCGGGTTCAGGTCTCGCCCGTCAAATGGTGGCACTGGCAGGCGATCAAACGGGTTTGATGTGAACAGGATGAAGGCAAAGAAAGCCACACCAATCGCGGACTGAACAGCTAACACTCGGGCCTTCAGGGTCGGTGGCAACCCGCCGCCAAATATCGCAGCCATCGCGCCGAATATCGTGACAATCAGCACCCACAATAACATTGAGCCTTCGTGGTTGCCCCATGTTCCGCTGATTTTGTAAAGCATCGGCTTGGCAGAGTGGCTGTTTTCGACAACCACCCTTAGCGAGAAATCAGACGTGGTAAACGCCCAGACCAGCGCGCCGAAGGCGAACGTGGTCAACAGGAACTGAGTGATCGCTGCGGGCTCGGCAAATGCCATCCACGCGGGCCACCTTTTGGCAGCACCAACCAGCGGCACCAGAGTTTGAACGATGGCGACCAGAAAGGCGAGGATTAGTGCGAAATGACCAAGCTCTGTAATCATGGCGCGCTTATACTGCCACCTTGGGGCAAGCGCCATTCACATTCGTGAAACGCAGACGCACATAGTGTCGCGGCTCAACCTGCTTTGCGGCGTCTCCATTCGTCTAGCGCTGGATTTCCGTCGGTCGAATAAACTTCGACTTCAGGGACCGGTTCCAGATCGCGCGAAGCGTCGTTGCGCAGCCCGAGCAACCTGTCTTGTTCGGCAACCACGTTTGAAGCCTGCAGCATAGTGGCACCGATTTCACGCTGAAAATCTTGCGCCTTGCTTTGATGTCGCGCGCCAAAATAGAACGAAACGACGACGCCCAACAACCACCACAAAGGTTCAGGCACCAACGCAAGCCCTTGCATCCGTACGGCAAACCACAGCGGGTCAACCATTGCGACCACGAACAGACCCAGTGTCCCAAGCGCCAATGCCGGGCGTGGAAGTCGGTTCAATCCGTCCATGAAACGGTCGAACCGCCCTCTCTGATTCACTCGGAATTCTGCACCGAATTGAGACATCGCCTGCCCCCGCAGTTCTGCCGACCGCGCAGCACCTGCGTCCGCGTTTTCGCGAAAGACCTCGGCGGTTTCGCGGACCACGTTGCGATCACCACCGAAAAGCAGCGCCATCACCCCCGATATCAACCCCATCTCGAAACCCTTTCGTCGAATTCTGCGCTGCTGAGGTGATATTTTGGCGAGATGAACTCTTCAGCCCGTAGAATCCATCCACCCTTTGCGCCGCTGCGTGTGCGGGCAAACTTTCTGGACGCGGCGCGCCGGTCGGCGAGACGAAAGTAATAGTTGCGCCGTGCAATTCCGTAAGCGTCCCGAACCAAGGCTGGGTCCGGATCCACAGCATCTTTCGCTGCTTGGGATGTTTGGGGGCCAATAGAGCCATCGACGGATATGTCGTATTTCATTTGCCGCAACAGGGTCTGCAACAGTACCACCGCCTGCTTGCCCGCATTCACATACATGTCAAAGACTGTTGGTTGCAAAGCGTCTGGCAACAGTGAAATACGCGGCTCTTTGAAGTAGTGCCTGACGAAAATATCGACGGCCCGAGCCCTTCCCAATAGCTTCACATCCGTTTTCGTGACCAAACCATCCTGGTCTAGATCGATGCCCAACTTGCGCATTGTATGAATGGTGACACCGAAATTTGTTGCTCCACCGGGATCGTCCGGGTCATCGACGTATCCGCCTTCCCGATCCACGATGCCCTGAGCGATTTGTTGAACCGTTTGCATGCAGCCATCCCTGTTTTGATGGCTTGAGGCTCGGACAAAATCGTTAATCGCATCAAAAAAGACAGGGCGCTGCCCGCCTCAGCGCGCAACGCCCCTGCATACTCTGGTCAAACACTTCCGCCAGCAGCGTTCAGCTACCGTCGGTTTCCTTGTAAACGCCTTGTTCTTTCAACGCGTCCACGACCTCTTTCGGCATATAGGTTTCATCATGTTTTGCCAGGATTTCAGTGGCTTCGAAGATACCGTTCACGTAGCTACCGGTACCGACCATGCCCTGGTTCTCGGAAAACAAGTCAGGCAAAACGCCTGTAAATGCAACCGGCACGCTTTCGCCGCCATCCGTCACAACGAAATGGATCGTTTCCCCCTGACCCCGAACAATCGAGCCTTCCTCGACCAGCCCGCCGATGCGAAACACTTCGGTGGGTTTGGGCGGCTCGGCGATGACTTCACTGGGCGAGCGGAAAAAGTTAATGCCGTCTTTCAGTGCGGTGCCAATAAACGCTGTCGCCAACCCAAGCGCCACCACAGCCAGCAAGATCACTTGAATGCGACGCCGTTTCTTTAACGTTTTCATGCCGTCCTCATGGGAACAGGGGGGGCATCATCAGCCCCATGGTTTCGGTTTCACCTAACATCAGGTTCGCGTTCTGCAAGGCTTGCCCGCTGCTACCTTTTGTCAGGTTATCCAATGCGGCAACCACAATCGCGCGGCGTTCAATCCGATCGCCCACCACGCCGATATGGCAGAAATTCGAGCCGCGCACATGGTGTGTTGATGGCGTTTCACCAAAGGGCAACACTTCGACGAATGGCTCAGTGTCGTAAGCGGATTTCAGTGTCTCATAAACACTTTGCGGGTCGCCCTTAACGTAAGATGTCGCCAAAATCCCTCGGTTGGCGGGGATCAGATGCGGCGTGAATTGAATATGCACCGTGCGCCCGGCCAATTTCGAGAATTCCTGATCGAATTCACCCAGATGCCGATGAGTTCCCCCGACGGCGTAAGCATTGGACCCCTCGCTTAGTTCGGCGTGCAGAAGGTTTTCCTTCAGCGCGCGCCCAGCCCCGGACACCGCGCATTTCAGGTCCAGAATGATGTCATCCAGATCGATCACGCCAGCCGAAATCAACGGCCGCAGGACGTATTGACCAGTCGCCGCATTGCACCCGGTTCCAGCCACAAGCCGCGCTGCGCGGATCTCGTCGCGGTAAAACTCTGTCAGTCCGTAGACAGCCTCGCTTTGTTGTTCCAGAGCGCTATGCGGATTGCCGTACCATTTCTCGTATTCGTCGGCCTCTTGCAGCCGGAAATCGGCAGAAAGATCGACGATTTTCAAATTCTTAGGCAGGTCGCGGATCACTTCCTGACTGGTTTTGTGCGGTAAGGCGCAAAAGCACAAGTCAACCGACGCAAAGTCAATTTCCGAGATTTTGCACAGCACCGGCAGGTCCAGATGGCGCAGGTGCGGAAAAACCTGATCCATCGACTGACCGGCCTTACGTTCGGCCGCCAGAGCGACGATTTCCATGTTCGGGTGCTCGGCGATCAGCCGCACCAGTTCCGCGCCCGTATATCCAGAAGCGCCAAGAATTGCGATTTTGTGGGTCATATCAGACCTCATATCCTTCGTGTGTCACATGTCACGACCGCCGATGCGACGGTCTTTGATTTAGAGAGTCGAGCTGGGGCCGTCCTTGACCTAAGTCAGGCAGCCTGAAAGGTGATTTGTCGTCGCAAAAACTGCGTCGCACGGTCCGAAACGACCGATGCCTTGCCCGTGGTCAGGAAACCGCCCTCGCCTTCGCCCAGCATTTCGGGATGGCGTTGAAGGTAATCCGCAAGGCTTTCGGCGACCAGATCACCTTGGCTGTAGACTTTCACACCCGATCCCAACGCCGCCTGAAACTCTTCAGCCATCAAAGGGTAATGCGTGCAGCCCAGAATGGCGGCCTGCGGCTCGGGCATCTTTCGTTTCAGCGCGTCCACATGGGACCGGACCAGCGCTTCCGCCAGGATCATGTCGCCATCTTCGATCGCGTCAACGACACCGCCGCAGGACTGAGCCTCGACATCCACGCCAATCGCGCGGAACGCGAGTTCGCGCTGAAACGCACGACTGGACACCGTTGCGGGTGTCGCAAACAAGGCAACATGCTGAACCGCGACCTCACGTGGGGGCGAATTGTCGCCCCACTGCCGTTCAGTCAGGGCTTCGATCAGGGGCACGAATACGCCTAGCACACGCTTGCCTTGCGGCACGCCTTCTTCCTGCATCCGGCGCAACGCCGCCGCGCTGGCGGTGTTACAGGCGAGAATCACCAGATTGCAGCCCCGAGACCAAAGCTCGTTCACCGCGTGCCGCGTCAGCTGATAGATATCTTCGGCATCCCGCACGCCATAAGGCGCGTGTTCACTGTCGGCGAAATACAGGAAATCGACGTCGGGCAGCCGCTGCTGAGCTGCGTTCAGGACGGTCAAACCACCCAGACCAGAATCAAAAATACCTACTGCCATTTGCCCTTCAGGCGCGATGCCGTTCCTCGAATTCATAGCCGTAGTCGTAAGACTTCAACGGCTTCGGGGACAGCTCATACGTGGCTTTGCGCAGGAAATCCATCATCTTGCGCGTATCCTTGCTTAGTGGGTCCAAAACATCACGCCCTATCGGCTCACCTATGACCACTTGAACAGGTGTATCTACCCGTTTTTTGAATTCTTTGATCAACAGGCCCATGCGCAGGGTGTTGTGCAAATGACTGGCGATCTGAAACAGCCGCGAGGTGTGCCCGTCAAAGAAAACCGGCACCACCGTGGCCTTGGACTTGGCCACCATGCGGGCCGTAAAACCCCGCCAACCCGGATCCATGGGGTGTGAAAACGGTTTGACGCCAGTGCTGACCGTGCCGCCGGGGAAAATCCCGATGGACCCGCCCTCACCGAGATAGTTCAGTGCGGTCTTGCGGGTTTCGAGGTTCAGCCTGACCGCCTCTTTCGACTCGTCAAACGAGATCGGCAGGATGATACGGTTTATATCCTCGGCCTTGCGGAACACCCGATGCGCCAGAATGCGGAAATCGCCACGGGTCTGGGACAGGATGTGCCCCATTATCAACCCGTCAAGAATGCCATAGGGATGGTTGGCAATCAGGATCAGCGGGCCTTCCTTTGGAATGTTGCTGAGCGTACCACCCACCACATCCAGCGACAGTCCGTACCGATCGACCATGACCGACCAGAAGTCCTGACCACGCGCCACGTCTTCTTCGTACCCATCCGAGCGTTTGATAAGACGCAGGCGGCCGGTGGTGTTTTCCATCAGCTTGATCACCATACGTCCGCCTTTGGTCTCGGCGGAATAAGCATAAGATATGTCGCAGGCGACATGACGGCGAGAGGGCATTGGGGTCTCCGGTTTGCTGATGTCAAAATAGGGTCAACGACCCATTTTGCCTAGCGTTCGTGACACCGTTGTAAAATTTTACTCCGCTGCGGCCCTCAACTGAGGCCCACCGTTGCGAATAACGGCCAGCAGTTCCTCACGTCGCTTGGCGGCCTTGGCTTCATTGGTGACAAGTACGGGTCCGAAGCCCCTGATATCCAGCGGTAAACGCGCCAACGCAACCATTGCACCGTGTGTTTCCGGGCTAAGTTTCGCCAAAACCTCTCGCATGTCTTTCTCGTACTGTTTGATCAAGGCACGCTCCATCCGACGTTCCTTGGAGTATCCAAAGACATCCAAAGGCGTTCCGCGAACGGCTTTTAGCTTGGCCAGCAGCTTCAGCGGCCCAAGGAACCACTCGCCAAAAGCACGTTTTTTGGGCCGACCGTGGTCGCCTTTTGTGCCAAGAGCCGGAGGGGCCAGATGGAATGTCATCTTGAAATCCCCGTCGAATTCGGCCGCTGCCTTTTTCCGGCTGGTAAGCAACAGGCGGGCAACCTCGTACTCATCCTTGTAGGACAGGAGTTTGTGATAGCCTTTTGCAACGGCCTCGCGCACGTCCTCGTCCTGAACGCTGTCGACCAGTTTCCGATATCGTTTGGCAAGACGTGCGCTTTGGTAATCCGTCAGGTGCGCCGCTCGGAAGTCGATAATTTGGTCCAGCGTTTTTGGCAAGTCCGCCACTTTGTCTGTCAACAGCCCCGAGGCATCCTGAGGGCATTCCACGGCCCATCGCCCGACCTCAAAGGCGCGTTTGTTGCGTTCGACCGCGGTGCCATTCAGCTCGATCGCTTGCAGGATTGCGTCGTGGCTGATCGGCAGCAAACCGCGCTGCCAGGCGGCGCCAAAAACCATCATGTTCGAATAGATCGAGTCGCCCATCACAACGCGAGCCAAATCACTGGCATCGAACAAGACCACGCCGTCTTTCAGCCGCGCTTGCAAAGCCAGTTCCAGTTGATCGCTTGGGATCTGGAATTCGGTGTCGCGGGTGAAGTCGCCAGTTATGATCTCATGGCTGTTGACCACCGCGCCGGTCTGGCCTTCTTGCGTCAAACCCAGTGTCTTGGCTCCGGCGGAAACCACAAGATCGCCGCCGATCAGGGCGTGTGCCTCACCGGTCGCAACGCGAATGGCGCTGATATCTTCGGGTCGGTTCGCCAGACGGCAATGAATATGCACCGCGCCGCCCTTTTGGGCCAGGCCGGCCATCTCCATCATTCCGGCGCCCTTGCCGTCAATCTGTGCGGCTTGCGCAAGAACGGCGCCGATAGTCACAACGCCTGTCCCACCGACACCGGTGATCACAACGTTATGCGTGCCGTTGATCTGTGGCAAAACCGGCTCAGGCAAGTCTGGCAGATCCAGATCGACCGTCGCCTCTTTGCGCACTTTGGCCCCTTCCAGCGTCACAAATGACGGGCAGAAGCCGTTCACGCACGAGAAGTCCTTGTTGCAACTGGACTGATCAATCGCGCGCTTCCGGCCCAGCTCGGTCTCTTTTGGAACAATGGACACGCAGTTCGACTGGACACCGCAATCGCCGCAGCCTTCGCAAATGTCGGTATTGATAAACACGCGCTTGTCGGGATCGGGGAAAGTGCCACGCTTCCGACGGCGGCGTTTCTCTGCCGCGCAGGTTTGAACGTAAACGATGACCGATACGCCCTCAATTTCGCGGAATTCTTCCTGAACTTTCATCAGATCCGCACGCTCATGCGCCTCGACACCGCTCGGAATCGCTTTCAGGTCGACTTCTTCCTTTTCGTCGTAAACCAGGGCCACGTGTTGCACGCCCATCGCTTTGACCTCGCGAATGATCCGCTCGGCGGTCAAGTCGCCATCGTTGCCCTGCCCGCCTGTCATTGCGACGGCATCGTTGAACAGGATTTTGTAAGTGATGTTCGTGCCCGCCGCCAAGGCCGCACGGATCGCCTGAACACCGGAATGGTTATAGGTGCCATCGCCCAGATTCTGGAACACATGCTTGGTGTTCGAGAACGGCTCTTCACCGATCCAGTTGGCCCCTTCGCCGCCCATGTGGGTAAAGCCGGTCGTTTCGCGGTCCATCCATTGGACCATGTAATGGCAGCCGATACCGGCGTAGGCCCGGCTTCCGTCTGGGATTTTGGTCGAGCTGTTATGCGGGCACCCTGAACAGAAATATGGCAGACGCGCTGCGATTTCCTGCGCGTTATCGGCGCGACGGGCGTCGGACAGTTTTGCCAGACCAGCGCGAACACCATCGGTGTCGCGCCCCTCTTCAATGAGAATTCCACCCAGCTTTTCGGCAATCATGATGGGATCGAGCGCGCCGCGGGTCGGGAACAACTCCTCCCGATGCAGAGTTCCCGCGCCACCTTTGTACCAGCCATAAACGCGACGCCCACGACGGTCGTCAAAGATCGCTTCTTTGACCTGAACTTCGATCAGTTTGCGCTTTTCCTCGACAATGACGATCAGGTCCAACCCTTCGGCCCAATCATGGAAGCCTCTCATATCCAGCGGAAATGTCTGACCGACCTTGTACGTCGTGATTCCAAGACGTTCGGACTCGGCCTCGTCGATGTTTAACAGCGATAGCGCGTGCGTCAGATCCAGCCAGTTCTTGCCTGCAGCCACGAAACCTATTTTGGCGCCGGGCTTACCCCAAACGCGCTTGTCCAGACGGTTGGCGTGGGAAAACGTCTCGGCAGCAAAGCGTTTATAGTCGATGACCCGCGCCTCTTGCAGGTGCGGCGTGTCTACAAGGCGGATGTTCAGCCCGCCTTCGGGCATGTCAAACTCGGGCGTGACGATTTTGACCCGATCAGGACTGCCATCCACAACCGACGTAACCTCGATCGTGTCCTTCATGGTCTTTAGACCCACCCAGACGCCCGCAAAGCGGCTGAGCGCGAACCCGTAGAGCCCGTAGTCCAGAATTTCCTGAACGCCTGCCGGACTGACGACCGGCATATAAGCATCCACCAAAGACCATTCCGACTGATGCAGCACGGTCGAACTTTCACCGGTGTGGTCATCGCCCATCGCCATCAGAACACCGCCATGTTCAGCAGTGCCCGCCATATTGGCGTGGCGCATCACGTCGCCCGAACGATCAACACCTGGCCCCTTACCGTACCACAGGCCAAACACGCCATCGAACTTGCCCTCGCCCCGCAATCCGGCTTGCTGGCTACCCCAAAGCGCGGTTGCGGCCAGGTCTTCGTTCAAGCCGTATTGAAATGTGACATCACTTTCTGCCAATTGTTTTTCAGCCCGCGACATCTGAAGGTCGACTGCGCCCAACGGAGAACCCCGGTAACCCGTTACCAGGCCCGCCGTGTTCAACCCTGCCGCCTTGTCGCGCGCCTTCTGCATCAGCATCAGCCGGACCAGCGCCTGGGTGCCGTTCAAAAGAACCGGGCTTTTTGACAGATCAAACCGGTCGTTCAGAGTGATTTTCGGCTGACTCATCTGACGTCTCCCCTCGTCGGATTAGTGTGCTGCAATTTTCCTCACTTTAGGTCAATTATGCTGACCTGTATAGAATTTTCGCGCTTTTCTGTAACGATTTCCGGGTTCAAATGTAGAAATTGTTACGTCTTTCATATAGGGCTGCCCGAGGATAACGAAAGTTGCGGCGATGGATTGGGACAAGCTTAGAATATTTCACGCGGTTGCGGATGCAGGCAGCCTCACGCATGCGGGGGACAGGCTCAATTTGTCTCAATCCGCCGTGAGCCGTCAGATCCGCGCGCTTGAGGAATCGCTTGATGCAACCCTGTTCCACCGTCACGCGCGCGGGCTGATTCTTACCGAACAGGGCGAGTTTCTGTTCGATGCGACATCGGCCATGTCCAAACGCCTCGATGCCGCCGCCGCCCGTATCCGCGACAGCGAAGACGAGGTATTCGGAGTTCTGCGCGTTACAACGACGTTTGGGTTCGGCACCCTTTGGCTGGCCCCGCGCCTGCCCAAGCTCTACGAACAATACCCCGATTTGAACATTGATCTCATGCTGGAAGAACGTGTGCTTGACCTGCCGATGCGCGAGGCTGACGTGGCCATCCGCATGAAGGAACCCAGTCAGGCGGATCTGGTGCGCAAGCGTTTGATGACCGTTCAGATGCAATTGTACGCGACACGTAAATATCTGGACGCCCACGGTGGCGCTCCGGAAACGTTAGAGCAGATCTCAAACCACCGTCTGATCTGTCAGACGCCCTCTGCCCCGCAGGTCGGAGCGGGCGCGTCCATGGTGCGGCATCTGATGACTCACAATCCCAGTTCATTGCTGACCGTGAACAACTATTTCGGTGTTTTGCAGGGCGTTCTGCATGATCTTGGCATCGGAGTTCTTCCCGACTACGTGACCGAGGATTTCCCGGACCTCGTTCCAGTCCTGGCCAACACCGAAAGCGCTGATGTGCCCGTCTACCTGGCATTTCCAGAAGAATTGCGTCATTCCAAGAGGATAGCTGCATTTCGGGACTTCGTTCAGGATGAAATCATAGCCCACCGCAAGCAATTGCGTCAGTTGGGCAAGCTCTAGCTATGCGCGTACAGCATAGCAGACATGACATGATTAATCTGTAAAATACCTTGATCGTTTACAAAGTGATCCCTAAATGAGCAATCGAAGGCGATGATGCTGTAACGCTCATCATCTTCATACCTCCCTGTTGGACTTCGGCCGAGCTTAGTGCTCGGCCTTTTTTTTGCTCCGCCGCAATCTCAGGCCGCAAGACAGGTAAAACATCTGGGAATATCGGACACTTAAGCCTATGATCACGCAAAAATCACGAAGACTTGTGTTCGAGGACAGATTCGATGTTTCACCCACTCCGCATTTTGCTTGCGCTACTTACGGTTGCATTTCTTTCCGGACCGCTCTGGGCTCAGGTCACGAGCACCGCTGACGGCAGTGGCACGATCAAAATTCCAGAGGAATTGACCACCGAACAAGTTGACGATCTTGTGGCCCGCATGTCCGACGATCAGGTTCGTGCCATATTGCTTGATCGTCTGGACGCCGTCGCCGAAGAGCAGGCCGCTGCCGCCGGAGGCCGCACAAGTTTGGTGCAATCAATTTCCGATACCGTCAGAAGCATGGCGGGGTCCTGGCTGGACGTGATACGAAAGATACCGCTGCTGGTTACGGCGCAAATAGAAGCGTTTTCGAATTTTGGCGCTACATTCGGAGCAAGCGGATTGATGTCCCTTTTCGGGTTCACCTTTCTTGCCTTGGCAATTGGGTTCGCCGCTGAGAAAATCGTAGGCCTTTGGACACGGCGTTGGATCAAGGTCATTGACGACGATTCCGCAACGGATTTGCGCGGAGCGGTTACCTACCTGTTCAAACGCCTGTGCTGCGAATTTCTTGGGCTTCTGGTCTTTTACTACACGCTGGTCTTTGTCGGGCGACAATTGCTGACGGATCAACAGATCGCGCAAGCTGCGCCGTTTGTCTTCTACCTGATCTGGATTCCGCGTCTGGGTGCTGCGATTTCAAGGTTCACCCTTGCGCCAAACCAGCCAAGATTGCGACTGGTCAACATCGATGACCACTGGGCCAAATACCTGCATCGCAACCTGATTGGGCTGTTCCTGCTGATCGGTTTCACCCTGTTCATGCTGGAATTCAGCGCCATGAACGGTGTTCCACCCGGAGAATCCAGGCTTGGGTTCTGGCTGAACTCGTCGATCCATATCTATATCGGCATCATCGCCTGGAAAGCGCGCGAGGGGCTGTCGGATATGATGCTGGGATCGGACCCAGATCGCACAAAATTCGACGAGGATGCGGCGCGTATCTACCCCTATTTCGCCATTGGCGTTTCGGCGGGCACCTGGCTGTTGGTCGAATATCTTGCGTCGCAACGCGACCCCAAAGTGTTCCTGCTGCTGGGACATGGTGCGCACTACATAACAATGTTCTGGCTGTTGATTGCGCCTGCGCTCGACACGTTGATCCGTGGGCTTGTGCGCCACCTGCAGCCGCCGATGATGGGCGACGGGCCTGTCGCGGAGCGGGCGTATAAATCGACCAAACGCAGTTATATCCGCATCGGTCGCGTTCTGGCCGGGATTCTGATTATCCTGATGATCGCAAATGCCTGGGATCTGGACCTGCAAGAGATCGCAGGTGCCGGGACGGATTCTGGCAGCAAAGTCATTCAGTTCTTTATCATCGTAGCGATCGGCTACATCCTGAACGAATGTGTGTCGTTGTGGATCAACCGTCGCCTTGCCAAAGAACACACCGCATCAGAACAAAGCCCAGATGAAGAAGCTGGGGAAGGTGGCGGCGCCGGCGGATCGCGTCTGGCCACGGTTCTGCCCCTGCTGCGCGTCACAGCGCAAGTCGCCATTGCGGTTATCTTTGTCCTGCTCGCGTTGGGCGCTTTGGGTTTGGATATCACCCCGCTTTTGGCCGGTGCCGGTATCCTTGGTTTGGCTATTGGCTTTGGCGCGCAGAAACTGGTCTCGGATATTGTGGGCGGGGTTTTCTTCCTAATCGATGATGCTTTCCGGGTGGGTGAATACGTCGATGTCGGCGGCACGACCGGTACGGTCGAAAAGATTTCGATCCGGTCGATGCAGCTGCGCCACCATCGCGGCCCGGTTCACACTATCCCTTATGGGGAGATTCAGAAGCTGACGAACTACAGCCGCGACTGGGTGATCATGAAGCTGAAATTCACCGTGCCGTTCGACACTGATCCAAACAAGGTCAAGAAGATCTTCAAAAAGATTGGAGCCGAGATGATAGCCGATGAGGTCCACAAGGATGGCTTCCTGCAGCCCTTCAAATCGCAAGGCGTGTTCGACTTTGACGATGTTGGCATGATCATCAGGGGCAAGTTCATGGCCAAGCCGGGCAAGCAGTTCACGCTGCGCAAGGAGATATTCAACCGGGTTAAGGCCGCATTCAAGGAAAACGGCATCGATTTTGCCCGCCGAGAAGTACGCGTGGCCATCCCCGGATTGGAGGAAGCCGATCATCTGACCGACGAACAAAAGGCCGCTGTGGGCGCAGCTGCGGCCGATGCCGCAAACAAGGCGCCGGACCCGGCCTGATCCTCAACGGTCAACGACCAAAGACGGAACCGGACCAGAGCCGGTTCCGTTTTTCGTTGGCAAGCATGGCCTGCGCGATCTTGGCCCTTTCCACCGCAGCGCCCTTGCCCTACAAGGCCCGCAACTCGGCCCATTTGGACACAGGACAGAAGATGCAAGAGCCCGCAATCACACCCGACCTGATCGCCGCGCATGGGCTAAAGCCCGACGAATATGACATGATCCTCGAGATCATCGGGCGCGAGCCGACATTTACTGAGCTGGGCATCTTTTCCGCGATGTGGAACGAGCATTGCTCGTACAAATCTTCGAAAAAATGGCTGCGCACCCTGCCCACTTCGGGACCGCAAGTGATTTGTGGTCCGGGTGAGAATGCGGGCGTGGTCGATATCGGCGATGGTCAGGCTGTGGTGTTCAAAATGGAAAGCCACAACCACCCCTCATATATCGAACCCTATCAAGGCGCGGCGACCGGTGTGGGCGGCATCCTGCGTGACGTCTTCACCATGGGCGCACGGCCCATCGCTTCGATGAATGCTCTGTCCTTTGGTGAACCCGGCCACCACAAAACGCGTCAGTTGGTTAACGGTGTGGTCGAAGGCATCGGTGGATATGGCAACTGTTTCGGCGTGCCTTGCGTGGGTGGTGAGGTCCGGTTTCACCCGGCTTACAACGGCAACTGCCTTGTGAATGCCTTCGCTGCGGGTCTGGCTGACAGCGACAAAATCTTCTACTCGGCCGCCTCGGGCGTCGGGATGCCTGTCGTCTATTTGGGTGCCAAAACCGGCCGTGATGGCGTCGGCGGCGCGACTATGGCCTCGGCCGAGTTCGACGACACTATCGAAGAAAAACGCCCCACCGTTCAGGTCGGCGACCCCTTCACCGAAAAACGCCTGATGGAGGCGACGCTGGAGCTGATGCAGACCGGCGCGGTGATCTCGATTCAGGACATGGGCGCTGCGGGTCTGACCTGTTCGGCTGTTGAGATGGGCGACAAGGGTGGCCTTGGCGTGCGTCTTGATTTGGAAAACGTCCCCCAACGCGAAGAGAACATGACCGCCTATGAGATGATGCTGTCGGAGTCTCAGGAGCGGATGCTGATGGTTCTCAAGCCCGAGCTTGAGGCCGAGGCCCGCGCCGTGTTCGAAAAGTGGGACTTGGATTTTGCTATCGTCGGCGAAACAATCGCGGAAGACCGCTTCCTGATCGTCCACAATGGTGAAGTGAAGGCCGATCTAGTCCTGTCCAAACTCTCCTCGACCGCGCCGGAATATGACCGGCCTTGGGTCGAAACGCCTGCCGCCGATGAATTGTCCGAAGTGCCTCAGATTGATCCGATCGACGGTCTGCGCGCTCTGCTCGCTTCGCCGAACTATGCCGGTAAGCAATGGGTCTATGAACAATACGACACCATGGTCATGGCCGACACGGCCAGGACGCCGGGTCTGGGCGCTGGCATGGTCCGCGTGCATGGCACCGACAAGGCGCTGGCCTTCACCAGCGACGTGACGCCCCGCTATGTCCGCGCCAACCCGATTGAAGGCGGCAAACAGGCCGTCGCCGAAGCCTATCGCAACTTGACCTCCGTCGGGGCGACCCCGTTGGCGACGACCGACAACCTGAACTTCGGAAACCCCGAAAAGCCCGAGATCATGGGGCAGTTTGTCGGCGCGATCAAAGGCATCGGTGAAGCTGTCGCCGCGCTGGACATGCCAATCGTGTCGGGTAACGTCTCGCTGTATAACGAAACTGACGGTCAGGCGATCCTGCCGACCCCGACCATCGGCGCGGTCGGTCTGCTGGCCCACACCGATGAGATCATCGGCAACGAAGTCCGCGAGGGCCATGTCGCTCTGGTCATCGGCGAAACCCAGGGCCATCTGGGCCAATCCGCCCTGTTGGCCGAGGTGTTCAACCGCGAAGACGGCGACGCGCCTCATGTCGATCTGGACGCTGAAAAGCGCAACGGCGAATTCATCCGTGCCAACCGCGACATGATCAAAGCTTGTACCGATCTGGGCGACGGTGGCCTTGCGCTGGCCGCGTTCGAACTGGCCGAAGCGGCTGGTGTTGGCGTCTGCCTCGATGATGCCTCGACCGAGTTCCTGTTTGGCGAAGATCAGGCCCGCTATCTGGTCGCTTGCAATTTTGATCAGGCCGAGGCGCTGATGATCGCCGCAGGTCAGGCCGGTGTTCCGCTGGTTTCGGTCGGCCGCTTTACAGGTGAGAGCGTCAAAGTTGGCAGCTCCGAGGCACCGTTGGCCGAATTGACCGAAACATTCCGCAGCAGCTTTGCTGAGGCTGTCGCCTGATTTCGGCTCACTAAATGTCTTGAGAACCCGCGCTGTGATCAGCGCGGGTTTTGTCGCCCCGGGACCACTTGCGCGCCCCGCTTAGGCGCTCTACATCTTGGGAAAGACCTTTTGGAGTAACCTACATGCCGATGAGCGCCCACGAAATCGAACACCTGCTGCGCGAAGCTTTTCCCGACGCGGAAATTCAGGTCGGTGGCAGCGATGGCGTGCATATGTCCGCCATGGTCGTGGACGAGAGCTTTCGCGGCAAAAACCGGGTTCAACAGCAGCGCGCGGTCTATGCGGCCTTGAAAGGCAAAATGGACGGCCCAGATGGAGAACTGCACGCGCTCGCGTTGACCACAAAAGTGCCGGAGTAAGATGGAATTCGGATTGGGAACAGCCGTATGCATCGCGTTGGTCGCCGCACTAACGGTGTTGTTGGCGCGGAGCCGATCCAAAAACGAACCGAAATCAATGCGAGGATCCGTTCCCGGAATTGGGTATCGCACAATTTTCACAATCTATGACTCAGGCGGCTCCGGCGGCGGACATTCAACTCAATATCGTGTCCCGAAAGACCCGCAAGACTACGCCAAAGCGATGATGCCGAAGAGCAAAGGAAACGCGAAATGACTGACGTGAAAACCCAGATCGACGAAACCGTCAAAGCCAATGACGTTGTGCTGTACATGAAAGGCACCAAAGAGATGCCGCAATGCGGATTTTCGTCTCGCGTGGCCGGTGTCCTGAACTATATGGGCGTCGATTATACCGATGTGAACGTGCTGGCGGACGAGGACGTGCGTCAGGGCATCAAGGATTATTCCGACTGGCCAACCGTCCCTCAGCTTTACGTCAAAGGTGAGTTTGTCGGTGGTTGCGACATCATCACCGAAATGACCTTGTCGGGGGAACTGGACACTCTGTTCGATGACAACGGCGTTGGCTATAACAAAGACGCCGCCGACAAGATCCGCGAAGCAAACGCCTGATCAGCGGCTTACGCAATCCCTGTACAAAACGCGCTCGGGGGCCGTGTCACCTGCGGGCTGGTAGGTGATCGTGGCCTCCCAGCCCTTTGAGCGCAGTGTGTAAGTCCCTGCCCCGCCCTCGGATTCGTATCGGATACCCGAGCCGCTTTCGACCTGACGAAGCGCAACCAGCCGTCCGTCGATCAACATAGCGGCGGCACCCGGTCCATCCGTCGGGTTGAAATACGAAACTGGTACCGTGGCATTGCTCTCACATGTGAATGTGACGGACAGCACATCAATCTCGGCGTGGACCGCACCGCCTATCCCGGACAGCAACAACGCTGCAAGAATTGGGTGTTGCCACTTCATCCCTGAGATTTTTCTTCGACAACGGCGGCCAGCGCCTCGGCCCGCGCGGCCATCTCGGCCAATGTGTCCGTGACCGACGGGGGTACGATTGCGACTTCGACACGCTCCGGTTCTGGTGCTGGTCGATTCCGCAGATGGTTCAACTCGGCCCGCGCCTCGGCCAATTCGGTTTCGGCTGCCTTAACCCGATCATCCTGCGCGGCAACTTTGTCTGCGAGCATAAGGCCAGCCATAAGGAGCATGCGCGCCTCAGGCATTCGACCGATCTGATCGGACAGAACCTGCGCTTCGTCATCCAACAGTTTTGCTGCTGTCTCCAGAAAGACTTCTTCGCCATTCTGACAGGACACTTCAAAACCACGACCGCCGATGTGAACTGTGACTTCGGGCATTATTCTACCTCTCCTTCGGCCAGATTTGCGCGGTTGAGCAAGGGTTCGAGACGGGCCAGAACGGCATGCGCTTCGGCGGCGTCCGAGGCCCGCGCGGCGCGGGTCGCCTCAAGTTCGGCCGCCGTGGCACGGTTCAGCAGGTCCGCATCCGGAACGCCCTTTTCAGCGGCTGCGCGCAATTCGTCTACCGTGCTGCGTAGTTGTTCGTTGGCTTTGCGCAACCGCTGAAGGTCATCATCAAGCCGCGACATCGCCGCGCCATGGCTTGCCCGTTCTGCGCGCAGCATTTCGAGTTCGGCATTCAAATCTTCAAGACGTTCGGTGTCGGAAAGCTCGGACCGTAACCGGTTAATTTCCGCCTGCATGGCGTCTGATGCGGTTTCCTTGGCGCGAAGCGCTTCTATCTCGGCTTTGAGTTCAGAGGTTTCGTCACTATTCTCCAGCGCAGCCTTGGCCTCGGCCAGTTCTGCGCGCGCGGCCTCTACCGTCGCAAGTCGTGAGGTCGCCTCGGCCAGTTGTTCCCGCAATGCGACGGATTCGGATTCCAGGGCCGGCTGTGTACGCAAAGCCTCAAGGTCACCGCGCATTGCGTCCACCTCGGTTTCGTGCCGCTCCTTGAGGGTCTTCAACCGCTCTTCCAACTGGGCGTTTGCCAGGCGCTCTTCCTCAAGCGCCTCGCGCAATGCCAAATTCGCGTCGCCCGAGGGCAACGACGCAACGCCAAGGCCCTCGACTCCGGCACCAATGCGCTCCATCGCAGCAATGATACGACGCTGCAGTTCTTCGATTTGGCTCATGCCTCTGTCACCTCTTAACCAAGGTCTTTCTGTTTCGCGCCATTCCGAATCAAGAATGGCCGGTCTCGGGCATAGTCTAACGGAATGTGACAGAAAATACCCACTCTTTGCTTTCAATCACTTGCGCAGCGCTCTTGAACCGTTCCGGCCATCCACTGTTTGGTTCTGCTTGCACTTTGGGGGGCGGATGGTATTGAGCGGCCCATCTGCCTGTAATCCAAAGGAACAACGCCCGTGGACCTGACTGCGCTGCGCAATGCAAACCCCGAACACTGGGACAAAGCTGCGGCCATCCGCACCCTGACCCTCGACGCCGTCGCCGCCGCCAATTCCGGCCATTCCGGCATGCCGATGGGCATGGCCGATGTTGCGACAGTGCTGTTCGAAAAGCACCTGAAGTTTGATGCCTCGGCCCCGAACTGGCCAGACCGCGACCGGTTCATCTTGTCGGCAGGTCATGGTTCCATGCTGATCTATTCGCTGTTGTATCTGACGGGCCATGCCGACGTAACGCTGGATGAGGTGAAGAATTTCCGCCAGCTGGGCGCAAAAACCGCAGGCCACCCCGAGAACTTTCTGATCGACGGAGTTGAGACGACAACAGGTCCCCTGGGCCAAGGCATCGCGAACGCCGTTGGTTTTGCGATGGCCGAAGAGATTCAGCGCGCGCATTACGGTAAGAAAATCGTCGATCACTACACCTATGTGATCGCAGGAGACGGCTGCCTGATGGAGGGTGTCAGCCAAGAGGCGATTACGCTGGCTGGCCGTCACGAGCTGGGCAAGTTGATCGTGTTCTGGGACAACAATAACATCACCATCGACGGCACGGTCGATATGGCGGATCGCACTGATCAGGTGCGCCGTTTTTCGGCTTCGGGCTGGCATGTGATCGAAATTGACGGCCACGATCCTCAGGCGATCGACGCTGCAATTGTTCAAGCCAAGAAGTCGAACAAACCGACGATGATTGCTTGCGAAAGTCATATCGCGCTGGGTCATGCGGCACAGGATACGTCGAAGGGTCACGGTGCCCTGACCGATCAGGACCAGTTGAAAGCGGCAAAGGAAGGTTACGGCTGGCCGCATGATGCGTTCGAAATCCCCGCGGATGTCAAATCTGCTTGGGAAGCCATCGGTGCCCGTGGTTCTGCCGAGCGCGCCGCATGGGAAGAGCGTTTCGCCCAAATCTCAGAACGCAAGCAGGCTGAGTTCAACCGCGCCTATGCGTTCGAGGCCCCCAAGAAGCTGGCAGGTGCCATCCGCTCGTTCAAGAAACAGATGTCCGAGGATCAGCCCAAGCTGGCCACCCGCGCCTCGTCCGAAAAAGTTCTGAATGTTGTGAACCCAATCATGACCGAGACCATTGGCGGTTCAGCCGACCTGACCGGCTCGAACAACACCAAATCCGCCGATATGGGCGTATTCCTTCCGGAAAACCGCAAGGGCCGCTACATCCATTACGGTATCCGCGAACACGGCATGGCCGCTGCGATGAACGGTATGGCGCTGCATGGCGGCATCCGCCCTTATGGCGGCACGTTCATGGCCTTCACCGACTATGCCCGTCCGTCCATGCGTCTGGCCGCGCTGATGAAAATCCCGTCGGTTTTCGTGATGACGCACGATTCCATCGGCCTGGGTGAAGACGGCCCGACCCACCAGCCGGTCGAACATCTGGCCATCAGCCGCGCGACGCCCAACACCTATGTGTTCCGCCCAGCCGACACTATCGAGACCGCCGAGGCCTGGGAACTGGCGCTGACCTTCAAGGACAGCCCCTCGGTTCTGTCGCTGACCCGTCAAGGCGTGCCGACAGTGCGTAAGGATCACAAAGCCAAAAACCTGACGGCTCAAGGCGCTTACGTTCTGGCCGAGGCTGAAGGCAAACGTGAGGCCATCCTGATCGCCACCGGCTCCGAGGTTTCGCTGGCGATGGAAGCTAAAGCGATGTTGGAGGCTGAAGGCATCGGCACCCGCGTTGTCTCCATGCCCTGCATGGAACTGTTTGCCGAACAGGACGAGGCATACCGCAAGCGCGTTCTCCCCGGCGGCGCTGTCCGCGTTGGTATCGAAGCCGCTGTTCGCGCGGGGGGCTGGGATCGCTGGCTATTGGGCGAGCGCGGTCGAGAAACCAAGGCAGGCTTTATCGGCATGTCGAGCTTTGGTGCTTCCGCCCCTGCGGGAGAGCTTTACAAGCATTTCGGCATCACCGCTGATGCGACGGTTGCTAAGGTCAAGGATCTGCTGGGCCTCTGAGCCCCAGCACCACCCGAGCAAAGGGCGGCTTAGGCCGCCCTTTTCAATTTGATATCAGTGTGCTGCGGGTTTTTTTGAAAGCAATGGCGCAACAAGCTTGGTTGCAACCGGGATCAGCGCCACTCCCCACAGCAGGCCAAATACACCGTCCATCGTCGCCCTGGAGAGCCACTCAACTGCGCCAGCCCACGAAGAACTCACCGAGTGTCCCAGGGCATGGGCCCAGTCATGGATGTGGTGTCCGAGCCAGCCAAACCCCAGCACTTCCAGCCCGTGAATGACGATTGAGCCGCCAACCCAAAGCATTGCGGCAGTGCCCACGATAGAAAGGATTTTCATCACGCCGGGCATTGCCATGACCAGCCCCCTTCCCGTACCGCGTCCGATGGGCGTCGGCGCGTTCTTTGCCAGAAACAGACCGACATCATCCATTTTCACAATCAGCGCAACAGACCCGTATACCGCAACCGTCACCCCTATTCCGACGACCGCCAGAGTTGCCGCCTGCATCCACAGGTTCGGCGCCTCAATGGCCGCAAGTGCAATCGTCATGATCTCAGCCGACAGGATGAAATCAGTTTTGATGGCACCTCTGACCTTCTGTTCTTCCAAGTGGCTCGGATCTTTGACCTTCATGTCTTCGTCGATGACGTGACTGCCATGCGGGAACAAGACATGGAAAATCTTCTCGGCGCCTTCAAAGCACAGAAACGAGCCTCCGATCATCAAAAGCGGCGTTATCAACCACGGTGCAAAATTGGCCAACACCAAAGCCACGGGCAGAAGAAGAACGATCTTGTTGAACATCGACCCACGGGCGATGCGCCAGATGATCGGCAATTCGCGTGCAGGCGCAAACCCCTGAACGTATTTCGGAGTGACAGCCGCGTCATCAATAATCACGCCAGCCGTCTTGGTCCCTGCCTTCCCGGCGGCGGCCAATACGTCGTCAACCGAAGCTGCCGCGACTTTTGCAATGCCCGCCACATCATCCAACAGCGCCAACAATCCGCTCATCGCGCGTCCTTTCCTTTCATCTGCCCCACCCGGACCCTACCCGATCCGACAGCTAGCGCAAGCGTTAGCGCAATCGCCGTAAGTTTGCGCTAACACCTTAAAAATATGCCATTTTTGCCCTTTTGAGATTCCAATTTCGGGTCTATATGGCCCCAGAAGCAAGCGCAGTTTGGAGACGTCGGATGACCATCAAGGTCGGTATCAATGGTTTTGGCCGCATTGGCCGCTGTACCCTGTCGCACATCGCCGCCTCGGCCCGAAATGACATCGAGGTGATCAAGGTCAATGCTACGGGGCCGCTGGAAACCTCGGCGCATTTGCTGAAATACGACAGCATTCACGGCCGCTTTCCGCGCGATGTCTCGATCGAAGGCAAGACCATGGATTTGGGTCGCGGCCCAATGGAGATGTTCTCGACTTACGACATGAATGAACTGGACTGGGAAGGTTGCGACGTCGTTCTGGAATGCACTGGCAAGTTCAACGACGGGCTGAAGGCGAAAACGCATCTGGACCGTGGCGCAGAACGTGTGCTGCTGTCTGCCCCCGGCAAGAACGTCGACAAGACCATTGTCTTTGGCGTGAACCACAACAGCCTGACCAACGACGATCGCATGGTGTCTAACGGGTCATGCACCACGAACTGCCTTGCCCCGCTTGCCAAGGTTCTGGACGAAGGCATCGGTATCGAACATGGCATCATGACAACGATCCACGCCTACACCGGTGATCAGCCCACACTGGACCGTCGCCACAGCGATCTCTATCGCGCGCGCGCCGCGGCGATGTCGATGATCCCGACCAGCACAGGGGCTGCGGCCGCATTGGGTGAAGTTCTGCCCAACTTGAAGGGACGTTTGGACGGCTCGGCTATTCGTGTGCCCACCCCCAATGTTTCGGCGGTTGATCTTACCTTCCGTGCGTCCCGCGATGTGACCGTCGAACAGGTCAACGCCATCGTCGAAGAGGCCGCCAAAGGCCCGATGCAGCGCGTTCTGGGCTATGAGCCCGCGCCGCTTGTATCGACCGATTTCAATCATACCGAGGAAAGCTCGATCTTCGCTCCGGATCAGACGCGCGTGGTCGACAATCGCATGGTGCGTGTGTTGGCTTGGTATGACAACGAATGGGGCTTCTCGGTTCGAATGGCCGATGTTGCCGTTGCGATGGGCCACCTTAACTAACTCTTCGCACTCTGCTTGTACCATAATGCCCGCTCAGGTTATCTGGGTGGGCATTTTTTGTTCGAGGCCGCCATGACCAATCAAATCGCCATCTGGCTTGGGGTGTTGATCCTTGGCGGCGTCACGCTTGACGTGGCCCTGGTCGGAACAGAACATCTTCTGTTCCTGGCCAAAAAGCTTATCGAGTTCCTGGACTGGCTCGCCTTCTGGCGGTGACGGATGTTTTGCTTGACATTCTTGCCCATCTGGCTTTGTTAGCGCTAACCATTACCGAGCGGCATTCGAACGGAGCGCAAAATGACAGTCAAACTTGCTATCAACGGATTTGGACGGATTGGGCGCGGTGTTTTGCGGGCCGCTATGGAAAACAACCGAACCGATGTTGAAATCGTAGCCATCAATGATCTGGCCAAGCCCGAGATGAACGCACATCTGTTTGAATTTGATAGCGTTCATGGCCGATACCCGAACCCTGTAACTCTGTCTGACGACGTCCTTGACGTTGGTGCCGGTCCGATCCGGCTGAGCAGTGAGCGTGATCCCGAGGCGCTGAACTGGTCCGACGTCGATGTTGTTCTGGAATGCACTGGCGTCTTTCGGACGCGGGAAACGGCCTCTCGACACTTTGAGAACGGCGCTAAGAAAGTTCTGATCTCGGCACCTGCGCGCGGAGACGGTGGCGTCAAAACGGTGGTATTTGGTGTGAATGACAGTGGACTGACCGCGGCCGACACCGTCGTGTCAAACGCGTCTTGCACAACTAACTGCCTGTCACCTGTGGCTGCGGCGCTTGACGCTGGTCTGGGCATCAAACATGGGAACATGACCACCGTTCATGCATATACGGCCAGCCAACCGGTGCACGATACGGCGGGCAAAGACCCCTACCTGTCAAGGGCAGCCGCATTGTCGATGATCCCCACGACGACCGGAGCGGCCTCAGCCGTTGGTCTGGTTCTGCCCCAGCTTCAAGGTAAACTGACGGGTCAGGCGATCCGCGTACCCACACCGAATGTTTCGGTTGTGGATCTCGTGGCCGAAGTTTCTCGCCCGACGACGGAAGAAGAAGTGAACGCGTTGTTCGTCGAAGCCGCAGCAAAAATCCCCGGTGTTCTGGCTGCGGAAAACCGACCGCTGATCTCGATCGATTTCAACCACGACTCGCACAGTTCTACCGTTTCATTGCCCGAGACCAAAGTGACCGACGGCACGCTGGTGCGTGTTCTGGCATGGTATGACAACGAATGGGGTTTCTCGAACCGGATGATCGACACTGCGGCGACGATGGGAGCGTTAACCTAAGCGACCCAGCAATGCTTTGTTGACGCGGGGCGTGACAAAATTCGAGACGTCACCGTTCAGCCGCGCTATCTCCTTCACCAGCTTGGAGGCGATAGCCTGGTGCCGGGCTTCGGCCATCAGAAAAACCGTCTCAATCGAGTTGTCCAACACGCGGTTCATTCCAACCATTTGAAACTCATATTCAAAATCAGCGACGGCGCGCAACCCTCGCACGATGATCTGAGCACCCACATCGCGGGCACAATCAATCAGAAGATTTTCGAACGGATGAGGAACGATTTCGGTTCCGGTCTGTTCTGTCAGAAGGGCGCATTCTGCTTCGATCATGGCGACACGTTCTTCCAGCGAAAACAGAGGTCCCTTGTCTCGGTTTATCGCCACGCCGATGACGAGTTTGTCAACCAGCGCGGCGGCGCGGCGGATAATGTCGATATGACCCAAAGTGATCGGGTCAAAAGTTCCGGGATATAATCCAACCCGCATGGGGCTCTCCTGCGCAATAAAATTTCGGCGCAAGCAAACATAACTTTGCTGCAGGTGCAAGAGGCCGATAGCGGCCCAAAGGGGTTAATGCCCCATAATCATGCCTTCCAAGGCATCTTTCTCCATCGCAAGTTCAGCCAATTGCGCCTTGACGACGTCGCCAAGGGTCACAATACCAACCAGCTTGCCCTCCTCAAGAACGGGCATATGGCGAAAGCGGCCCTCGGTCATCTGCGAAAGGATGCCCTCAACCGTGTCCTGACGACTGGCAGTGATCAGTTCCCGCGTCATATACTCGCTGACCGGTTTCTTCAGGCAGCCGCTGCCGCTGGCAGCCAATTCTCGGACAATATCGCGCTCGGAGAGGATTCCTGCGGCAGTTTCGCCGCCATCGTCCGAGACGATGACCGTCCCTATTCGCTTGTTTGCCAAAATCTCGGCTGCTTCGGATACGGTCACCGTAGGTTCCACCGTCACGACCCCTTCCGTGGCCTTTGACTTCAGAATAGCCTGGACGAGCATACGAAAAACCTCCGAAAATAACTTTACGTAATACAAAGCGTTGCCGGAATGCCTGAACCTGTCAAGGTGAAGCTTCGGCTTCAAGCCGCGCGACCTCGTCGCGAAGACCAAGCGTCAGCGCCTGCGCAAAACTGTTCAATCGCTCGTTGCGCTGGTCACCCCGATGCCTGACCAGATAGAACCGTCGCGTCAAACTGACCTGATCCGTCACTATTTTCCGAAGCTCCGGGTGAAACGGCAGCGTGAAATCATGCGCCACGCAAACGCCCGTCCCAAGCGAGACCTGACGCAATTGAACCGAAACCGAATTCGATGCAAGAGCGACACGGTCAACGCCAATGTCATTCAGATAGTCCAATTCCTGGTCAAAAATCATGTCCGGGATGTAACCAATCATTCGGTGATCGTTCAGGTCACTTAGACTCTGAATGCGGGAATGCCGGTTCAGATAGCTTTGGCTCGCCACAAGATGCAGCTTGTAGTCCGTTATTTTTTTAACCAACAGCTTTCCGGCGGTGGGCGCACTGACCGAAATGGCCATATCGGCTTCGCGCCGCGACAGGTTGATCAACCGTGGCAGCGCCAGGATTTGAATGTCGAGGTCGGGGTTGGCGTCGCTGATCCGTGCGCAGACCTGCGGCAAAAGGTAATTCGCACACCCATCCGGTGCCCCGATCCGGATTTGACCGCTTAGCGTTTCTGTCGAACCTGTCACGGCGCCCGTTGCGGCGCGCATGGCGTCCTCGGCCAACAACCCATGATCCATCAGGCGTGTGCCCGCGACCGTCAGCACGTAGCCCTGTTGCGATTTTGTGAACAAGACCGAATCTAACACAGCCTCCAACCGCGCGATGCGCCGCCCAACGGTTGCGGGGTCGAGCTTTAACACGCGACCGGCGGCAGAAAGGCTCTCCTCACGCGCGACGGCCAGAAACACACGCATGTCATCCCAGTTCGGGTTCATCCGCCACCCTTTGCATTTTCGCAAAACAACTTTGGAACATTGCCTCTGTTCAAGGGATTTTCGCAAGCCTATTCTGCGCGCAAACCCATGCGGAGGATTTTGCGATGAATGATCTCACCCACTTTCTGAACGGCGAAATGGTGGCTGGCACCTCTGGCCGGTTTGACGATGTGTTCAACCCGGCAACCGGCGAAGCTCAATACAAATGCCCAATGGCCAGCGCGGCCGAGACAACCAAGGCCATAGAAGATGCCGCTGCCGCTCAGGTCGAATGGGGCGCGACCAATCCGCAAAAGCGCGCGCGCGTGATGATGGCCATGGTTGGCTTGATGAACCGCGACATGGACAAGTTGGCAGAAGTACTCAGCCGCGAACACGGCAAGACAATTCCAGATGCCAAGGGCGATCTGCAGCGCGGGCTGGAGGTCATCGAGTACTGCATCGGTGCGCCGCAGATGCTGAAAGGTGAATTCACTGACAGTGCGGGCCCCGGCATCGACATGTATTCCATGCGTCAGCCGCTGGGTGTGGTCGCCTCGATCATGCCGTTCAACTTTCCTGCGATGATGCCCTTGTGGCATGTCGGCCCGGCGCTGGCATGTGGCAACGCTGTGGTCCTGAAACCGTCCGAACGAGACCCCTCGGTTCCACTGATGCTGGCTGAGTTGTTCGTCGAAGCGGGTTTGCCCAAGGGTGTTTTCCAGGTGGTGAACGGAGACAAGGAGGCTGTCGACACCTTGCTGGACAGTGAGATCATTCAGGGCGTGTCCTTCGTGGGTTCGACCCCGATTGCGCAATACATTTATTCGCGCGCAACGGCGAGCGGCAAACGCGCGCAGTGTTTCGGTGGCGCGAAAAACCACATGATTGTTATGCCTGACGCCGATATGGATCAGGCAGCAGATGCTTTGGTTGGCGCAGGTTTCGGTGCCGCGGGCGAACGCTGCATGGCAATTTCGGTCGCTGTTCCTGTTGGCGAGTCAACTGCGGATGCCTTGATCGAAAAGCTGATCCCGCGTGTCGAAAAGCTCAAAGTCGGCCCCTACACAGCCGGTGATGACGTTGACATGGGTCCTGTTGTAACGGGTGCCGCAAAAGAGCGTATCCTTGGACTGATCAATTCTGGTGTTGAGCAAGGGGCCAAGCTGGTTGTTGATAACCGTGATTTCAGCCTTCAAGGCTACGAGGATGGTTTCTTTGTCGGCCCGCACCTGTTTGATCATGTCACCCCGGACATGGACATCTACAAACAGGAAATCTTCGGCCCGGTTTTGTCCACAGTCCGCGCCGGTTCCTATGACGAAGCGCTGAAACTGGCGATGGACCACGAATACGGTAATGGTACTGCAATTTTCACCCGTGATGGTGACACCGCGCGTGACTTTGCCAGCCGTGTGAATATTGGCATGGTCGGCATCAACGTGCCAATTCCTGTGCCACTGGCTTACCACACTTTTGGGGGCTGGAAGAAATCGATGTTCGGCGACCTGAACCAGCACGGACCGGACAGCTTCAAGTTTTACACGCGCACCAAGACAGTGACATCTCGCTGGCCGTCTGGTATCAAAGAAGGTGGTGAATTCAACTTTAAGGCCATGGATTGATCTGGTCGAATAGCTGACAGAGGCGGCCCAATTCGGGCTGCCTTTTCTTTTGGCAAATTCTCACGAGAAATTCAGATGCGGACCTCTGGAAAATTGCGGCATTCACCAATATTTTACCTCCAAACCATAGACTGAGCAGTTCATCTTTCCGGAGGCACCTTTGTCCCAATCCCGCATGACCCGCCGCTCTGCCCTGTTGGGGGCTGCATCTTTGATCGCGACACCTGCTTTGGTGCGCGCACAAAGCATTGACGCGTTCCCACAGGACGAAGAAGCCATCAGCACGCAACTGCCAGTGCGCCGGAATGTGTCATCCTTCTCGCAGCAAAGCTGGGAAGATCATTTTGATGAACTCGGCGTCGGCGCGCTGTTGGCGGATATCACCAGCCGCGCGGTGCATTATTGGGGGCCGGACGGCACATACAAACTGTACCCAAGTTCAGTTCCGATGAGCGAGGAACTGACCAAACGCGGCTACACCAAAGTGGTTCGCAAAACGGAAAACCCAAGCTGGACACCCACGTCCTCGATGCGCGAGCGTGATCCATCGCTGCCGATCAGGATGGACGGTGGTGAGCCAGGAAACCCGCTTGGGACACGCGCGATGTACCTGACTTGGCCCGCATATCTGGTGCATGGCACCCATGACACGCGCAAGATCGGACGGCAAAGCTCATCTGGCTGCATCGGTCTTTACAATCAGCACGTCGAAGAGCTGTATCCGCTGGTGCAAATCGGCACGCAGGTTCGACTGGTTTGAAACAACAAAGCCCCGGCCTTCAGGACCGGGGCTTTTCTTCCGCAAATGGGCGGAATCATTCGGGCAGGATCACTGCGTCCACAACATGGATCACCCCGTTGCTGGCTTCGATATCGGCCTGAATGACCTCGGCATCGTTAACTTTGACGCCGCGCTTTGCGTTGACGCTCAGGCGATCACCCTGGACGGTCAGAACCTTAGCGCGCTTGCCAGCAATGTCACCGGACATGACCTTTGCCGGAACGACGTGGTATGTCAGAATCTCAACCAATTGATCTTTGTTTTCGGGCAACAACAGAGTTTCAACCGTTCCTTCGGGCAGTGCAGCGAACGCTTCGTCGGTAGGAGCAAACACAGTGTACGGACCGGCCCCCTTCAGCGTATCGACCAAACCTGCGGCTTGAACCGCTGCAACCAGCGTGTTGAAGGATCCTGCGGCAACCGCAGTGTCAACGATATCGGCGGCCTGTGCCTTGGCAGGCAGTGTCAGTGCTAGTGCTGCGGCAGCACCCAAGAATGTACGGCGGAACATTGCTGTCTTCTCCTCTCCAGCTTGTTATGGAAAGGGGTACGGGGCGTGTGTCGGGCCGGATCACAAAGAGGTCAATTTTCTTTGATTTGTACCCAGATACTTTGCGCACGACCGTCCTTCAAAAACGGCAAAGCCCCAACCGCATCAGGGCGGTCTTTTTGCAGGTAATACCCCGGCCAAAGCATTGAAAACGCGCCGGATTGCAGCAAAGCATGCAGCATGTATTGCTCGCCCCAACCCGGGCAGTCATAGAAGAACCGCTTGGGGTATTCGTAGGGCAAGAAAACATCGTGCACATGGATGACGACACCCGGTTTCAGCGAGGGAATGATGCGGCAGAACAGATGCGCGACGTCATTGCTCATCCGAACCACGTGGCTGGAATCGATGAATAGTATGTCGCCGGACTCGAGTTGATCAAACAGGCTGGGGTCTACTTCTTCCAGGCGTTTTTGTTCGAACCTGTCCACCACGTGCGCGATGTCGGCACGTGGATACGGATCGATGGCTGTGATCTCGGTCTGCAAGTTCGCATCAAGAATGGCCTGGCGGGTCACCCGGGTTGAGTTTCCGCACCCAACCTCGATCACACGTTTGGGCTGGAAGCGTCGAATCATCAGGTAAAGCGCATCCGCATCCGGGCTGTCATAGTATCCGTTTTCGGGCCGGTAACCCGTCTGGTTTCGCGACGGGTCCTTCAGGGCTTGCAGCTCGTCCGCATGCTGTTTGTATTCCGTAACCAGTTGCGAGATATCGAACTCGTCCATGCCGGGCGACAACGCGTAAGCGGGTCGTGTCAGTCCACCTGCCCGTTCGAATGCCTCCAGCCGCGCCCGTTCTTCCTGCTCGGTCACCTTGTCGACCAGTCGAACGCCAAGCTCATCAAGGGCGGCGTTGATCTGAGGAAATTTTCTGGGTTTCACGGGCTGGCTCCACTTTTTCACTTGCTCCGTTCCATACCGCCGCTGCCCCGGGCTCCGCAAGCGCCAGTGCGCCAAACCCTTGGCAAAGAGGCGATTTGCGTATTCACTGATCCGAATTGTATTACGAGGAGCGCCATGCAGCAGGAATTCACGCTGGGTATAGAAGAGGAATACCTTCTGGTCGACCGCGACAGCCTGCAGCTTGCCCAGGCCCCCATCGCCCTCATCGAAGCGTGTCAATCGGATTTCGAAGGTCAGGTCAGCCCTGAATTTCTGCAGTGCCAGATCGAAGTTGGCACGCGACCACATACGACCATCAAATCCGCCCGTGATGACCTGAAACGATTGCGATCCTGTGTCGCCAAACGCTCTGCCGACTACAACCTCGCCCCAATCGCCGTTTCCTGCCACCCGTTCGCCAATTGGAAGGACCAACATCATACGCGAAAAGAGCGGTATGATGCATTACAGCACGCATTGGGCGGCGTCGCCCGTCGCATGCTGATCTGCGGAATGCATGTTCATGTGGGGGTCGACGATGCCGCCTTGCGTGCGGATTTGATCCCGCAGCTGTCCTATTTCCTTCCGCATTTGCTGGCTCTGTCGACATCTTCACCCTTTTGGAATGGCGAGGATACTGGCCTGTCGTCCTACAGGCTTACTGTTTTTGATAATCTCCCCCGCACCGGCCTTCCGCCTGTTTTTGGCAGTTGGTCCGAGTATGAGCGCACCACCGGTATTCTGGTCGAATTGGGCGTAATCGAAGACACATCGAAAATCTGGTGGGATTTGCGACCTTCACACCGGTTCCCCACGCTTGAGACCCGCATTATGGACGTGCAGCCGCGGTTGGAGCATACGCTTTCGTTGGCCGCCATGGTTCAGGCGCTGACACGGATGCTCTGTCGCCTGAAAGATCGCAACCTGCGCTGGCGGCAATATGATCGGTTTCTTATTGGCGAGAATCGGTGGCGGGCACAACGATATGGTGTGGGCGAAGGTCTGATCGATTTCGGGGATCGATCCATCAAACCCATGCCTGAACTGATCGGCGAGTTGATGGGGATGCTGGCCGAAGACACCGAAGCGTTGGGCACCATGACCGAATTGGCACGCCTGCGCCAGATTGCCGAGACCGGCACCTCGGCCACTCGCCAACGACGTATTCACGCCGAAGCCAGCGCGCGGGGTGACGATCCGGGACGGGCCGTGGTGCGTCACCTGATCGACGAATTTCACCAGGACCTATAGCAAGGCTTTGCCGGGCGTCGAATTTCGACACACGCCACGCGAACCCAATGTTTGCCGACGCTGAAAAATTTCTGTAAGGATTGAAGAATAAAACGCTTGTTCAATTCTTCAGGCTACAAGGAACGCATCGCCATGGATTTCGCGCTGACCGAGGAACAAACGGCCATTTTCGACATGGCATATGCCTTTGGACAGGAGAACATCGCGCCGTTTGCGCGGCAGTGGGAAGCAGACGGCACAATCCCAAAAGAGCTGTGGCCCAAGGTCGGAGAGCTAGGGTTCGGTGGGCTTTATGTTTCAGAGGAAAGCGGTGGCTCGGGCTTGTCCAGACTGGACGCAACGCTCGTGTTCGAAGCGCTGTCTATGGCCTGCCCGTCTGTCGCAGCGTTCCTGTCGATCCACAACATGTGCGCCAAGATGCTGGACAGCTTTGCCAACGACACATTGAAATCCCGCATCATGTCGGATGTCCTGAGCCTGAAGACCGTGCTGAGCTATTGCCTGACGGAGCCAGGTTCAGGATCAGACGCGGCGGCCTTGAAGACACGAGCGGACCGGACAAATGAAGGATACACGCTGAACGGAACCAAGGCCTTTATTTCGGGTGGCGGGTATTCGGACGCCTATGTCTGCATGGTTCGGACGGGCGCGGATGGGCCCAAAGGAATCTCGACCGTTTATGTTGAAGACGGAACCGATGGTCTCAGCTTTGGTGCGCTGGAACAAAAGATGGGGTGGAAAAGTCAGCCGACGGCGCAGGTTCAATTCGACGATTGCAAAATCCCGTCTGACAATCTGGTCGGTTCCGAGGGCGATGGTTTCAAATATGCCATGATGGGGCTAGATGGCGGACGGCTGAACATCGCCTCATGCTCTCTGGGCGCTGCGCAGTCTGGTCTGGATATGACTCTGCAATACATGTCCGAACGAAAGGCGTTTGGGCAATCAATAGATCAGTTTCAGGCCCTTCAGTTCCGGTTGGCCGATATGGAGATCGAATTGCAGGCAGCGCGCGTCTTCCTGCGTCAAGCCGCGTGGAAACTGGATCAGGGCGCGCCGGACGCAACCAAATTCTGTGCCATGGCCAAGAAGTTCGTGACCGAAACCGGATCGAAAATTGTCGATCAATGTCTGCAACTGCATGGCGGTTACGGCTATCTGGCAGATTACGGGATCGAAAAGCTTGTGCGCGATCTGCGGGTGCATCAGATATTGGAAGGCACGAACGAGATCATGCGCGTCATCGTTGCGCGGCAAATGCTGACCAATCGCTGAGGACAAAATGGCTGACATCGATATCCGAAACACGGGGCGCGCCGGGCGCATCACCCTGACACGGCCCAAAGCCCTCAACGCGCTGAGTTATGAAATGTGCATGGCCATAGATACCGCGTTGCGGAACTGGCGCGAGGATGATGCAGTCGATCTGATCATTCTCGATGCCGAGGGCGACAAGGCGTTTTGTGCCGGCGGCGACATTGCCGAACTGTATAAGACCGGGACCAACGGTGATTTTGCCTATGGTCAGACGTTCTGGCGCGACGAATACCTGTTGAACGCTTTGATTTTCGAATATCCCAAGCCTGTCGTCAGCTTCTTGCAGGGTTTCACGATGGGTGGAGGTGTCGGCATTGGCTGCCACGGCAGCCATCGCGTCGTCGGTGAAAGCTCGAAAATCGCGATGCCCGAATGCGGGATTGGACTGGTGCCGGACGTGGGCGGATCGCTGATGTTGGCGTTGGCACCTGGCCGCCTCGGCGAATATCTCGGAACAACTGCAACCCGAATGGGTGCCTCAGATGCGATTTACGCTGGCTTTGCAGACGTTTACATCCCGGAATCGATGTGGCCGGAGCTCATCGAGTTGATGGAAGCATCCGGTGATGCGTCGTTGCTGGACAATCATGCGCAAACCCCGCCGCAAAGTGCGTTGGAACAACAACAAGATGAGATCGACCGCTTGTTCGGAGGAGAATCTCTGGGCGATATTGTCAATAACCTGAGCAATGATGGCGGTGATTTCGCCACTCACGCGTTGGCAAAGTTGCAGAAAAACTCCCCCCTGGCCATGGCCTGCGCCATCGAAATGCTGCACAGGCTCAAAGGGCCATCGTTGACGCAACGCAAGGCCCTGGAACTGGAATACCGGTTCACCTACCGCGCGATGGAGCATGGCGACTTTCTTGAAGGCATCCGCGCGCAGATCATAGAAAAGGACCGCAACCCGCAGTGGCAGTATGCCGATATGAACGTCCCCCCCGTTGCGGTTTCCAAAATGTTGCGCCCGCTTGGGCAAAACGCCCTGAAATTTGAGGAGGAGAAAGGTATGAAGATCGCCTTCATCGGATTGGGAAATATGGGCGCGCCCATGGCCGCTAATCTTGCGCGCGCCGGACATGACATCGTCGGTTTTGACATGGCGGATGTCTCGGTCGATGGCGTTGCGATGGTTCCGTCTGCCGCTGACGCCGTCGCAGACGCCCAAGCCGTTATCACAATGCTCCCAAACGGGCAGATCCTGCGATCCGTAGCCGCCGAGATTGTGCCAGTCATGAAATCCGGCGCCGTTTTCATTGATTGCTCGACCGTCGATGTAGACAGCGCCCGTGATGTGGCCGAACAAGCAACTGAGGCTGGGCTTTTGGCTGTCGACGCTCCGGTTTCGGGTGGTATTGGCGGTGCGGCAGCGGGCACGTTGACCTTTATGGCCGGAGGTTCCGAGGCCGCCTTTGCTTTGGCCGCCCCCCTGTTCGACATCATGGGCCAGAAGGCCGTTCACTGTGGTGAGGCCGGTTCCGGCCAGGCTGCCAAGATTTGTAACAACATGATCCTTGGTGTCACTATGATTGCCACCTGCGAGGCGTTCGCCCTCGCCGACAAACTCGGTCTGGACCGGCAAAAGATGTTTGATGTGGTCAGCACCTCGTCCGGCTATAGCTGGACCATGAATGCCTATTGCCCTGCCCCCGGCGTTGGTCCGCAAAGCCCGGCGGACAACGACTACCAGCCCGGATTCGCGGCTGAACTGATGCTGAAGGACCTTCGCCTCAGTCAGCAAGCCGCTGACAGTGCAGACGCTGACACTCCGATGGGACAGGCAGCGACCGCGTTGTACGAGCAGTTTGTCGAGAACGAGGGCGGGCTGGGTCAGGACTTCAGCGCGATGCTGCCAAGGTTCGAAAAGCGCGGTCGTTCCTGAGACTTCGACGGCGAATTTCCGCACAAACCTCCAAATCTGTGTACCGAAGCACTATCTGTGTTTCGTAAACCCTGTCATGAGTGCGTTGTCGATGTTGGAGCTTGATTGATGAAGACCCTGACCTGTTTGTCCGTAATTGCCCTGTTGGCCATTACCCCGATTGCGGCTGTCGCCGGAAATGGCAAAGGAAAGAACAAAAGCAAAATTCAAGTCGAGCGCGTGTCCCCTGACTATGGCGTCAAAGTCGGTGGCAAAGCGCATTGCCCCCCGGGTCTGGCGAAGAAGGCCGTACCTTGCGTACCGCCGGGTCAGGTGAAGAACCGGTATCGTGTCGGGGATCGCATTACCGACAATTACGTCTGGATCAATGATCCATACCGCTATGGCTTACGTCGTGGCGGCGATTACGTTCGCGCTGGCGATTACGTGTACCGTATCGACCCGGACACACGGAAAGTCCTGAACCTGATCGGTGCGGTCGCTGACATTCTGTATTAAAGCGCGCTATTCAGCCGCCACTCTTTCTGCGTTCAACATCGGTTTGAGATACTGTCCGGTATAGCTGCGCTCATTCGCAGCGACATCCTCGGGCGTGCCCTCGGCGACGATCTGACCACCGCCGTCGCCGCCCTCGGGACCGATATCGATAATCCAATCTGCCGTTTTGACAACATCCAGATTGTGTTCGATCACGATCACCGTGTTGCCTTGGTCAACCAGTTCGTGCAGCACTTCCAACAGCTTACGCACGTCTTCAAAATGAAGTCCCGTTGTCGGTTCATCAAGGATGTACAGTGTTCGCCCGGTTGAGCGTTTGGACAATTCTTTGGAAAGTTTAACCCGTTGCGCCTCGCCCCCTGACAGTGTGGTGGCCTGCTGTCCGACCTTGATATACCCAAGACCCACCCGTGCCAGCGCATCCATCTTGTCCCGGATCGAGGGTACGGCCTTAAAGAACTCCTGCGCGTCTTCCACAGTCATATCAAGCACATCTGCGATAGACTTGCCCTTGAACTTAATCTCCAATGTCTCGCGATTGTAGCGCGCGCCTTTGCAGGTTTCACAGGTAACATATACGTCGGGCAAAAAGTGCATCTCGATCTTGATGACACCGTCGCCCTGACAGGCCTCGCACCGACCACCTTTGACGTTAAAGCTGAAGCGACCGGGCTTGTAACCCCGTGCTTTGGCCTCGGGCAGCCCTGAGAACCAGTCGCGGATTGGGGTGAAAGCCCCGGTGTAAGTTGCTGGATTCGAACGCGGAGTTCGCCCGATCGGGCGCTGGTCAATGTCGATGACCTTGTCCAGATGCTCCAACCCTTTGATCGTCTCGCAGGGCGCAGGCGTTTGACGCGCGCCGTTGAGGCGCATCGAAGCTGTTTTGAACAACGTCTCAATCGTCAGGGTCGATTTACCACCGCCAGACACGCCAGTAACACAGACAAACTTGCCCAGCGGGAACTCAGCCGTGACGTTCCTCAGGTTGTTACCTGTCGCCTTGACCACCTTAACCTTGTGCTTCTTGCCTTTCCGCCGCTCGGTTGGAACCGCAATTTCACGCGTTCCGGACAAGTACTGCCCGGTGATCGAGGCCGCATCGCTTGCGATGCTGTCAGGCGTTCCATGACTGACCACCTGCCCTCCATGGACACCTGCTCCGGGGCCGATATCAAAGACGTAATCCGCTTCGCGAATGGCTTCCTCATCATGTTCTACGACAATCACTGTATTGCCCTGATCCCGCAGGTTCTTGAGCGTGCCGAGCAGGCGATCGTTGTCGCGTTGATGCAGACCGATGGAAGGCTCATCCAATACGTACAGAACACCCGTGAGACCCGACCCGATCTGACTGGCCAACCGGATGCGCTGGCTTTCGCCGCCTGACAGCGTGCCGCTTGAACGTGATAGCGTAAGGTATTCCAATCCAACATTATTCAGGAAACCCAGACGCTCTCGGATCTCCTTCAGAATAGCCCGCGCAATCTCGTTCTTCTGTTCGCTCAGATGGTTCGGCGCATCCTCAACCCACGCCAAAGCCTCTCGGATCGACATCTGAACGACTTGCCCCACATGCTGTCCCGCGATTTTGACGGCGAGGGCTTCGGCGCGCAGACGATAGCCTTCGCACGTTCCGCAAGGACGGTTGTTCTGATAGCGTTCGAATTCCTCGCGGATCCAGGCGCTGTCGGTCTCGCGATAGCGGCGTTCCATGTTGGGGATGACGCCTTCGAAACTGCGAGTGACCTGATACACACGCCCGCCTTCATCATAGCGGAACTGGATTTCCTCATCGCCCGAGCCCCGCAGGAACACCTGTTGAACCTTCTTGGGAAGATCTTTCCAAGGCGTGTTCTTATCGAACTCATAATGACGCGCGATGGCCTCGATCGTTTGCAGGAAATACGGGGACTTTCCCTTGCGCCACGGTGCCAGCGCCCCGTCATAGAGCTTTAGCGTCTGATCGGGTACGACCAACCGCTCGTCAAAGAACAGTTCAACCCCCAGACCGTCGCAATCCGGACAGGCGCCGAACGGCGCGTTGAACGAGAACAGGCGTGGTTCAATCTCGGGGATGGTGAAACCACTGACGGGACAGGCAAAATTCTCGCTGAACGTGATCCGATCCGGGTCGCCTTCCTTTGGAGCGGTTTCCAGAACAGCGATTCCATCCGCCAGATCCAAAGCGGTTCGCAGACTGTCGGCCAGCCGCGTTTCCATCCCTTCACGCACGACAAGGCGGTCCACGACCACGTCAATGTCATGGCGAAATTTCTTGTCCAGGGTTGGCGGTTCGTCCAACTCGTAAAACGCACCGTCAACTTTCACACGCTGAAAGCCCTGCTTGCGCAGCTCCAAAAACTCTTTTTTATACTCACCCTTCCGGTCCCGCACGATCGGGGCCAGCAGGTAGCCGCGCGTGCCCTCCTCCATCGTCATGATACGGTCGACCATGTCTTGCACCTGCTGCGCTTCGATCGGCAAGCCTGTGGCCGGGCTGAAAGGCGTGCCAGCACGGGCGAACAAAAGACGCAGATAGTCGTAAATCTCGGTCACAGTCCCCACGGTCGAGCGCGGGTTTTTTGACGTCGTCTTCTGCTCAATCGAAATCGCCGGGCTCAGACCGCTGATGTGATCAACATCGGGCTTTTCCATCATGTCCAGGAACTGACGCGCATAGGCCGACAAGCTTTCGACATAGCGGCGCTGACCCTCGGCATAGATCGTGTCAAAAGCCAACGACGACTTGCCCGAGCCTGACAGGCCGGTGATCACCACCAGTTGATCCCGCGGGATGTCTACATCAATGCTTTTGAGGTTATGCTCACGCGCACCGCGCACCTCGATATTCTTCAGCTCAGCCATTCTGGCCCCCAACACATGCGTCCCACAGAGATAGGCGAGCGGCGCTGAGTCTCCAACCAAAAAATTAGAACAAACAAAGAACGAGCGGATTTTCTACCGGGGGCACCTTACTCTGCCGCTTTTCGGGCCAGTGCCCATGCGCAAATTGGAAAATCCGGATCATTTTCCAGGTCATCACTTTCGGGATCGTAGGTTGGAGGCCATTCAAGTTCCAGATTTCGCAACGCTGCGCGACGATTGCCCCATTGTTCGGCTTTAATGCCATTCGGGTCGAACCCACATTCAATAAGCAGGTTCGTCAAGCCGCGCGCGGACCAGCGGGAACAGTCATTCGGGGCCGCATGAAACGGGATGAAAAACGGCACAGCCAGCCAGAAATGACCCCCGGGGCGCAGCATCTCAAGCACGTTCAACGTAGCCTCATAGGGCCGGTCCAAATGCTCCCAGACCTGATTGGCCAGGATCAGATCGAACTGTCGGACATCGCGCTGATCATCCAGTAGTGGACCATGGCAAATGTCATGCTGCCGCCGCCAAGCCTGAATATAGCTTTGGAATGCGAATTGTTTGCCCCACGAACCGGAAATCTCGAACACGTCCAGCGAGGGTGGATGCAAAGCGCGAATCCACTGTCTACTGCGGCGCGCCATCACGATCCGGTTCAGACTGGTCACGGGATTCACCTTGGGCTGAATTCACACTTCAGCGACACCGATGACATACCGCAACCGGCGCTGCAATGCGATTGAGAACTGTTCGGGTTTTAGGGGAAAATGGCGCGGTTGACGGGGCTCGAACCCGCGACCCCCGGCGTGACAGGCCGGTACTCTGACCAACTGAGCTACAACCGCGCATCTATTTTCGTGGCCATTGTCCCGGACCAGGGATGACAGTGATGGCGCGGTTGACGGGGCTCGAACCCGCGACCCCCGGCGTGACAGGCCGGTACTCTAACCAACTGAGCTACAACCGCCCACTGCCCGTTCATCGTTGAACGTTTGGGTGTATTATGGCTACGGTCGGGCAGCGTCAAGCGGCGTTTTCAAGTTTTTTGATCTGCCCCCAGAAATTCCCGAAAAGAACCAATGTGCACGGACAGACCAAAGTCATTTCACCCGAATAAATCGATTTGGTCGGATGGTTCTCTTGCCAAGATTCGATGGACAGGTTAACAGCGCGCCTTATGGGTGATTAGCTCAGTGGTAGAGCGCTTCGTTCACATCGAAGATGTCAGGAGTTCAAATCTCTTATCACCCACCATTCTCATCTCCGCTGAAAGTGCCCCAAGCCGGCTTACGACATACGACGTAAGTCACGTTGTCAACGAATTGAGAAAAAGGGGCGCGGAATGGACCGCGCCCCTTTCTCAAGTCTTACTAGCAAACCCTAGTGCGCTGTCGCCGAGGCACCCGAAGAATCCTTGGCCGCCGCCGCGGCGGTCGCGGCCTCTTCTGCTGCCTCGTCCCATTCAATGGGCTCGGGCGTATCGACCAGCGCTTGCGCCAACACTTCGGACACATGCTTGACCGGAATGATCGTCAGACCTTCTTTCACATTGTCCGGAATATCGGCCAAGTCCTTTTCGTTCTCTTCCGGTATCAGCACCGTCTTGATCCCGCCACGCAGCGCTGCCAGCAGCTTTTCTTTCAAGCCGCCAATCGGCATCGCGTTGCCGCGCAGAGACACTTCGCCCGTCATCGCGATATCCTTGCGAACAGGGATACCTGTCAGCACGGACACAATAGATGTCACCATTGCAAGGCCCGCGCTTGGACCGTCCTTGGGCGTTGCCCCATCCGGCACATGGACGTGAATATCCAGCGTGTCGAATTTCGGAGGTTTCACCCCGATCTTCGGCGAAATGGAACGCACGTAGGACGAAGCCGCGTCGATGGATTCCTTCATCACATCGCCCAGCTTACCGGTTGTCTTCATCCGGCCCTTACCGGGCAGTTTCAGCGCCTCGATATGCAGCAAGTCACCGCCCACGGACGTCCACGCCAGACCTGTGACCACACCGACTTGATCGTCCTGTTCGGCCAGACCGTAACGGAACTTGGGCACGCCCAGGAAATCATCCAGATTGTCAGGCGTTACGGTAACCGAGTCCGCCTCTTTCTTGATGATCTTGGTCAGCGACTTCCGCGCCACCTTGGCGATTTCACGTTCGAGGTTCCGAACGCCCGCCTCGCGGGTATAGGTACGGATGATCGATTGCAGCGCCTCGTCGGTCAGTTCGAACTCTTTGTCCTTCAGACCATGGTTTTTGACCTGCTTGCCGATCAGGTGCTGCTTGGCGATCTCGGATTTTTCCTCTTCGGTGTAACCGGCCAGCGGAATGATTTCCATCCGGTCCAGCAGAGGACCAGGCATGTTGTAGCTGTTCGAGGTCGTCAGGAACATCACGTTGGACAGGTCATATTCGACCTCAAGGTAGTGATCCATGAACGTGTTGTTCTGTTCGGGGTCCAACACCTCAAGCATCGCCGAAGCCGGGTCACCACGGAAATCCTGCCCCATCTTGTCGATTTCATCCAACAAGATCAGCGGGTTCGTGGTTTTCGCCTTTTTCAGCGCCTGAATGATCTTGCCCGGCATCGACCCGATGTAGGTCCGACGGTGGCCGCGAATCTCGGACTCGTCGCGCACGCCGCCCAGCGAGATGCGAATAAACTCGCGCCCCGTGGCTTTGGCAACCGACTTACCCAAACTGGTTTTACCCACGCCCGGAGGGCCAACAAGGCACAGGATCGGGCCTTTCAGCTTTTTCGAACGCTGCTGCACCGCAAGGTACTCAACGATCCGCTCTTTAACCTTCTCCAGCCCGTAATGATCATCATCCAGAATGTCCTGCGCGCGGCCCAGATCCTTTTTGACACGGGATTTGGTTCCCCAAGGCAGCGACAGAATCCAGTCCAGATAGTTGCGCACGACGGTGGCCTCGGCCGACATCGGGCTCATGTTGCGCAGCTTTTTCAGCTCGCCTTCGGCCTTTTCGCGCGCCTCTTTCGACAGCTTGGTCTCGGCGATTTTGGCTTCCAGCTCGGCAACTTCGTTGCTGCCGTCCTCACCATCGCCAAGCTCTTTCTGAATGGCCTTCATCTGCTCATTCAGATAATACTCGCGCTGCGTCTTCTCCATCTGGGATTTGACGCGGGTCTTGATCTTTTTCTCGACCTGCAGAACCGACATCTCGCCCTGCATCAGGCCATAGACCTTCTCAAGCCGCTCGCTGACGCTGAGGGTTTCCAGCAGTTCCTGCTTTTGCTCTACCTCGATGCCCAGATGGCCCGAAACCAAATCAGCCAGCTTTGCAGGCTCGGTGGTTTCGCCAACAGCGGTCAGCGCCTCTTCGGGGATATTTTTACGCACTTTTGCGTAACGCTCGAACTCATCGGCAACTGTGCGCAGCAGCGCTTCGGTCGTGGTGACATCGCCGGGGATTTCGGTCAGGTATTCCGCCCGGGCCTCAAAAAAGTCGTCATTTTCGAGAAATTCGGTGATCTGCACCCGCGCCTGACCTTCGACCAGCACTTTCACAGTACCATCGGGCAGCTTCAGCAGTTGCAGAACGTTGGCCAGCACGCCGGATTGGAAAATGCCGTCAACCGAGGGGTCGTCGTCACCGGGGTCAATCTGGCTGGACAACAGAATTTGCTTGTCATCCTGCATGACCTCTTCCAGCGCGCGGACCGATTTGTCACGGCCCACAAACAGCGGCACGATCATGTGTGGGAAAACCACGATATCGCGCAGCGGCAGAACGGGGTATGAGGAGTTCAGAGGCTCTTGCATGCTCTATCCTTATCATTGGCAAGACGGCACTGGTCCCTGATTCAGGCAACCGCCGACCGTCTCCTGTCTTGGACGATAAAGGTGGGGCACCTGTGAGCCCATTTCAACCTCATCGCCGCGTATCGTCGAGCACAATGACCCGAGGTTTTATCGACTGCAAGGCGTCCCAAGGACATATCCACTGATTTTAGCACAATGGCGTAATTTATGCGCGTTAAACCGGCTCAATGTCGCCTTGGGCGCGATTTGCGTGAAAGTCCGCCTGCCACGCGTCAAATGCGCCGCCTGCAATCGCCTCCCGCATGCCCTGCATGATTTCCTGGAAGTAATGCAGATTGTGCCACGTCAGCAGCATGCCCGAGATCATTTCATTGGCCCGGAATACGTGGTGCAAATAGGCGCGAGAGTAGTTCGAACAAGCTGGACATGTGCATTCTTCGTCCAGAGGGCGCGGATCGTCGGCATGGCGCGCGTTCTTGATGTTCACAACACCTCTGCGCGTGAACACCTGACCTGTTCGGCCCGATCTTGATGGCAGAACGCAATCCATCATGTCCACACCACGCGCGACCGCGCCGACGATATCATCGGGTTTGCCGACACCCATCAAGTAGCGCGGCTTATCCGTAGGTAGAAACTCCGGCGCATAATCGAGGCAGTCGAACATGGCCTCCTGCCCTTCGCCCACGGCCAGACCACCGATGGCGTAGCCCTCAAAGCCGATATTTTTCAGTGCCTCTGCGCTTTCTTGCCTTAAGTCGCTCTCAAGCCCGCCTTGCATGATGCCGAACAACGCATGTCCGGGTCGGTCGCCAAACGCATCGCGAGACCTTTCGGCCCATCGCATCGAAAGACTCATCGACTCGGCGATCCTGTCTCGATCTGCGGGCAGCGCTGGGCATTCATCAAAACACATGACGATGTCCGACCCCAAAAGGCGTTGAATTTCCATAGACCTTTCGGGGGATAATTCATGCTTCGAGCCGTCAATATGCGATTTGAAGGTCACGCCCTTCTCGGTCAGCTTCCGTAGCCCGGCGAGCGACATGACCTGAAACCCACCCGAGTCAGTCAGAATCGGACGATCCCAGTTCATGAACTTGTGCAACCCGCCTAACCGGTCGATCCGTTCAGCGGTCGGTCGTAGCATCAGGTGGTAAGTATTGCCCAAAAGGATGTCGGCACCCGTGGCACGGACGCTTTCGGGCATCATCGCTTTGACCGTGGCCGCCGTTCCGACGGGCATGAAGGCTGGTGTACGAACGTCACCGCGCGGCGTACTGATCACACCTGTGCGGGCCTTGCCATCGGTGGCTTTCAACTCGAATGAAAATCGCTGGGTCATATCTGTGTCTCGGGTCACTGAACCGGGCAGGCTTTGCCGCAAATGCGGGGTCAATGCAAGCCGTCAGGGAAGTGAAGCAACCCGTTCGGTAAACAGACGCACGACCCCTGCCCCATCCACATTGTGGCACACGTGAACCGGCGGTCTTGAGGGGTCGACCCGTGTCGCCCCTACCTCGGGCCCGTCATGAATGACACGAAGTCCGGTCGCGACCGTTTCGAACAACGCGTCATGTGTGCAGCCAATAACGGCCGTGGAATCGTGCAGGCCGCAGCCTTCCAGCCCACCTACCTCGCGATAAAACTTCAGATAGAACTTAGAGATTTCGTTAAGAAACCCTCCGATTTGCGGAGACCTTTCCGCCAATGCCTCGAAATCCGCTGTTTCATAAAGCGTTTTCAGCGTGACATCCAAGCCGACCAAGATGGTCTGGGGTGGGTTCGCAAAGACCGCATCAGCAGCCTTGGTATCATGATAGATATTGGCCTCGGCGTGCTCGGTGACATTGCCTTTTGAAAACACCGCGCCGCCCATAATGACCAATCGCGCAATGTTCGATGAAAACGCAGGGTCCAAGTGGATCGCATCGGCAATATTCGTTAGGGGCCCGACTGCACAGATAACCAGTTCCCCCTGATGCACCCGCGCCATTTCCACAAGGTATTCAGCGGCAGCCAACGCGTGGTTTTCACCGACCTGGGGGATATCGGTGATGTCCCCGAACCCCTCGGGACCGTGCACATGCCTGGACGGCGCGTGTGCGTCCTCTCCCCAAGCAAAGTCGGCGCCTTCTGCAACCGGAATTCCCAGCCCGAGCTTGTCCTGCAAAAACCGAGCGTTCCGACTGGATTGATGCACGTGCGTGTTGCCGAAAACAGTGGTCAGGCCAATCAGGTCAATCTCTGGGGCGGCGGCGGCGTAGGCAATCGCCATCGCGTCGTCGATGCCGGGGTCTGTGTCGATGATGAGTTTCATCCACGTGCGATACCGCAATCCAAGCGGGATGCAAAGCAGTCACAGCCGTGAAAATGCGACATGAATTGGAACCTTCAAACATTCCAATCCATATCAACTCAATCCATACCAGAGTTGAAAATGGGAGACTCAATCCCTAAATGTATACTGTCGTACACAATAAAAGAGGGCAAAATGACAGAAGAACAAATTATCGGACTAGTGACATCGAATTTGGTTTATCTACTTGCAGCCGCGTTTATTATTGCGGTCATCTTCAAAGGCATAAAAATTGTGCCACAATCCGAGAAATACGTGGTCGAACGGTTTGGTCGGCTGCATTCTGTTCTGGGGCCTGGAATCAACTTTATTGTTCCTTTTCTTGATGTTGCGCGGCACAAGATATCCATTCTTGAGCGTCAGCTGCCAAATGCCACACAAGACGCCATCACCAAAGACAACGTGCTGGTGCAAATCGACACCTCGGTGTTCTACCGGATTCTTGAACCCGAAAAGACGGTCTATCGCATCCGCGACGTGGACGGAGCGATTGCCACAACGGTTGCCGGGATCGTCCGTGCTGAAATCGGTAAAATGGACTTGGATGAGGTGCAGTCGAACCGTGCACAGTTAATTACCCGCATTCAGGAAAGCGTCGAAACCGCTGTCGATGACTGGGGGATTGAGGTCACGCGCGCTGAGATTCTGGATGTAAACCTTGATCAGGCCACTCGTGACGCAATGCTGCAGCAGTTGAACGCTGAACGAGCGCGCCGCGCGCAGGTTACCGAAGCCGAAGGCCAAAAGCGTGCCGTTGAACTGCAAGCGGATGCGGAATTGTATGCCGCCGAACAAACCGCGAAAGCCCGCCGCATTCAAGCCGAGGCCGAGGCATATGCGACCGAAGTCGTCGCCAAGGCCATTCAGGACAACGGTTTGGAAGCCGCGCAGTATCAAGTTGCTTTGAAGCAGGTCGAATCTCTGAATACTCTGGGCTCAGGATCCGGATCGCAGACAATTGTCGTGCCCGCAAATGCGCTGGAAGCGTTCGGAAATGCGTTCAACATGCTGAAAGGAAACAAGTAATGGCTGATCCGTTCTGGCTGACCTGGTGGATTTGGCTGGCGGCGGCTCTGGTGCTGGCGATTGCCGAGGTTACGCTGCCCGGTTTCATATTCCTCGGCTTCGCCATTGGGGCGGCCATCACTGGGCTTGTTTTGCTGATCCCTGGCGTCACCCCAGTTCTACCCGTACTGCTGTTGATCTTTGCAGTTCTGTCTCTGGTCGCGTGGCTGGTGTTGCGCAAGATGTTTGCCTTGCCGCACGGACAGGTGAAAACCTTTAATCACGACATCAACGAGTGATCAAACGTGGCGCCTGAACCGGGCGCCACGCCACCTCTGGACGGTGCCCGGGTCTTTCCCTATATAAACTCTCAGGTAACAGACCCGAGGCATCAATGACCCATCCGAGTGAACAGTTTGAAGGCTCACCGCTGATCGCGCCTTCAACCATCGAGCATCCTCTGTACGAGCCCGTCGTGGACGCTTGCCGGACGGTCTTTGACCCGGAGATCCCAGTGAATATCTATGATCTGGGCCTGATCTACACGATCGATATCAGCGCCGAAAATTCGGTGAAGGTCATTATGACCCTGACGGCCCCCGGCTGCCCGGTGGCAGGCGAAATGCCAGGCTGGATCGTCGAGGCAATTGAGCCCGTTGCAGGCGTCAAGGATGTGGATGTTGAACTGACATGGGAACCGCCCTGGGGCATGGAAATGATGTCAGACGAAGCCCGGCTTGAGCTGGGATTCATGTAGCGCCGAGTTATCCACAGAAAAAACCTATTTGTTACAAAACGATGTGCTGTCTGTTACGCAGCCGTTTTCCACTTGTCACATTGCTGCACAAGAACGCGTGGGTATGACAACCCCGGAGATATCCAATGCGTTTTTCCTCTGTTTGCGCGGGCTTCCTGCTGCTGCCTACCCTGGCAATGGCCAATGGCATTGCCCCTGACATCAGCTACGGCCCCCGACCTGCCTACTTGATCGACAAGCTGCCTGAGGGCGAGTTGAAGGCCAAGCTGCAATCTTGTTCGGCGCAGACGCCCAAATCTTCGACCTTTTCGATTGGCCATCGCGGCGCGCCCCTGCTGTTTCCTGAACACACGGTGGAATCCAATGTCGCTGCAGCCCGGATGGGTGCGGGCGTTCTGGAATGTGATGTGACCTTTACCAAGGATCTGGAACTGGTCTGCCGCCATGCGCAGAACGACCTGCACACAACGACCAACATCCTGACCAGCGATCTTGCAGACACCTGCGTCACACCGTTCACGCCAGCCAACGGCGACACACCGGCCGAAGCGGAATGCCGCACCTCGGAGCTGACGCTGGCCGAGTTCCGAACCCTGACGCCTAAGATGGACAGCGCAGACAAAGCGGCCACGTCCGTCGAAGGTTACCAGGGCGGTGTCGCCGGATATCGCACCACTCTATTCTCGGATGCGGCGCAGACCATGACGCACGCGGAATCGATCGCATTGTTTCGCGATCTGGGCGCGAAATTCACGCCCGAGCTGAAATCTCCTTCCGTTGACATGCCGTTCAACGGCTTCAGTCAGGAAGACTATGCACAAAAGCTGATTGACGAATACAAAACGGCAGGCGTCCCGGCGTCTGATGTCTGGGCGCAGAGCTTCAACCTTGACGACGTTCTGTACTGGATTGAAAACGAACCGGAATTCGGCAATCAGGCAGTTTTCCTGGATGCGTCCTATAATGTCGAAGGGTTCGACCACAACGACCCATCGACTTTCCCGCGCGATTTCAAGGAACTGCATGCCAAAGGTGTGAATTATATCGCGCCACCGATGTGGATGTTGGTGACCGAAGAAAACGGCCAAATCGTGCCGTCAATCTGGGCCAAGCAGGCGAAAGACGCGGGCCTTAAGATCATCACATGGACGCTTGAGCGGTCCGGCCCACTTTCGACCGGTGGAGGCTGGTATTTCCAGTCGATTGCGGACGTTACCAACAACGACAGTGTCTATTACCAGGTTCTGCATGTGCTTGCGCAGGATGTGGGTGTCGAAGGCGTCTTCTCGGACTGGCCTGCGACCGTGACCTATTACGCGAACTGCATGGGCCTGTAAGAATACCCGTCCCCATTGAAGGGCCCATTTGGACCGCTCTTGCCCGAGAGCGGTCCACTTTTTACTTCACATTGCAGGTCGACTTGATTTCAGCAGCGCGAGCGTCAAGCTGCTTGACGTAATCTCCTGATAACATTTCAAGTCTTTTGTTCTCGGTTCCGGTGATCAATCCAAGCAACGCGCCTGCAGGCAAGATAGAGACGACACTCTCCACCTGTTGATCTTCGGCATGTTTCTTCTCGGCGGCGATCGCACGTAAATCGCCCTCGGCGGTCGCGCAGTTGACCGGATGTCGCTTTTCGTTGTCCGCCGCAAAAACGGGGCTGGAGGCGAGGATTACGGCAAGGGTCAGTGAGCGTGTGGCCAATCGCATGAATAGGTATCCTCTCAGGCTTGGGTTTGGCTTTCGTCCAACGCTAATGCCATGGCTCGTGAGTAAGCAAGCCGGAATCCCGACGTGGCAGATTGAACATTCCGCAATGTATTACGTCTGCAATCCCTTGAGCCCGATGGCCTTCGCGCTTAGATTGGGTGCAAGACGCGAGAACGGAGACCATTGATGTTTGGCATCCCCGGCAAACAGGCCGTGACTATGACGCCCAAAGCTGCAGAGCAGATCACCCGCCTGATGCATTCAGGTGGCCACGCCGGTTTGCGCATTGGCGTAAAAAAAGGCGGCTGCGCGGGAATGGAATACACAATGGACTACGTGGACGAAGCCGATCCACATGATGAAGTGGTCGAACAAGACGGCGCCCGTGTCATGATCGCTCCGATGGCCCAAATGTTCTTGTTTGGGACCGAGATTGACTATGAGGTGTCTTTGCTTGAATCAGGCTTCAAGTTCCGCAACCCAAACGTTGTAGACGCCTGTGGTTGCGGTGAATCGATCAAGTTTGACGAAAGCCTTGCTGAACAGCGTTAACTCGCGGATTTCAAATGGACGTAGGTTTCATTGAACCGGCGTGTAAGATGTTCACCCGCTCTGATCACCTGATCTGATCCCGGCGGAGCGACATTGGTGTCGTAAGACGGATTGAAAAACAACGGAACCGAAAGCCTTTCATGCGCTCCGCCTTTGACGCGGTGCAGCGTGGCGCGAACCTGCCCTGCAGTCCAAAACTCTAGCATCTCACCAAAATTGATGATGAAATGGCCTGGCAGTGCCTGAACTTTCTGCCATGCCCCGTCTGGCATCTGCACCTCTAACCCCGGCTGCCCGTCAGTTGCCAGCAATGTCAGGCACCCGTAATCGGTGTGCGGCGCAATTCCGAAATCCTTATTGCCCGCCCAATCAGGACGTTCAGGATAGTAGTTTCCGCGCAGCAGAGCCATGGGTGCTTCAAAAGCCCCATCAAAGCTATCTGCATCCCGTCCCAGAGCCACCGCTATAGCACGCAGAATGCGCATCGCTACGGCGCACGCGTCGGAATAGTAATTCTGAACCGTCTGGCGAAACGCCTCCTGTCCAATGGGCCACAGATTGGGCGCGTACACCGACAGGTTTTTGTCCGCATACCTGTGCCCAGCCGGTAGTTCATACCCGCAGTCGAAAACTTCCTTGTAGTCAGGGTTTGCTGTTGGGTCGACCTGTTCAGATTGGGATGCGCCCCACCCTCGATTAGCGCCCGTAGCAGCCATATCTACGGTTCTTTTCAAACCGTCGGGTAGCCCGAAGAACCGCCTATAGGCATTAAGGACGTCCTCAACCCGATCCGGGCCCAATCCGGTGTCGGACACAGTAAGAAATCCAACGCGCCCAACAGCTGAACGCAGCTTCTCAAGCTCTATCGGATCGCGTTGATCCAGTCTGCTCAGGTCTAGGTTCTCGATCATGGTGCCCTCTGATTTTGTCGTGCAATCTGTCGTCGGAATGCGCAGACCGCAACCCGAATTGTCACGACGTTCCGTCAGTGTTATCCGGGGTTGAACAAGCATGCGTGGAGGACAAGACATGAGGCGCAAAATCGCGGCCGGAAATTGGAAGATGAATGGAACCAGCGCATCGCTTAACGAGCTTCAAACTCTTGCAGGTTCCTATTCTTCCTCGACTGTCGATATCCTGATCTGCCCACCCGCAACGCTGCTGAATAGGGCCGCCGAAGCTGTCTCGGGTACGTCTGTGGCCGTTGGCGGTCAGGACTGCCACGCGGCGCAAAATGGCGCACATACCGGAGATCTGAGCGCCGAGATGTTGCTGGACGCAGGCGCAAGCGCAGTCATCCTTGGGCATTCGGAGCGCCGCGAAGACCACGGCGAGCGAAATGACGATGTACGCGCAAAGGCGAGGACCGCGATGGATGCTGGCCTAACAGCGATTATCTGCGTCGGGGAAAGCCTGGAGCAGCGCGAGGCCGCGAATACCTTGGACATAATTGGCGGCCAAATGTCTGGCTCAATTCCGGATCAGGCCACAGGAGAGAACCTGGTTGTTGCCTATGAACCAATCTGGGCAATTGGAACCGGCAAGGTTCCGACGCTCGACGAGATCGGAGAGGTTCACGACTTTATCCGCGCACGGCTGGAACGCCGGTTTGGTGAAGGGGTCGGCCGCTCGGTCCGTTTGCTCTATGGCGGCTCGGTCAAACCGGGCAATGCCGCCGACATTTTTGCAGTATCCAATGTCGACGGCGCTTTGGTCGGTGGTGCAAGTTTGAAGGCCGAGGATTTCTCGGGCATCATCAACGCGCTTCAGCGGGCCTGAGCGTTTGCTCAGGCCAGTTTCATCGTGACCAGCCCGGCCACGATCAGCACCGCAGCAAAGACGCGCGCTGTCGTAACCATCTCACCGAGAAACATGATACCGACCAAAAACGCGCCAACGGCACCGATACCGGTCCAGATGACGTAAGCCGTGCCCAGGGGTAAAGTCCGCATAGCCAGGGCTAACAAGCCAAACGACCCAACCATCGAAACACCCATGACCGCTGTGGGCCACAGACGCGTGAAACCGGCCGATTGCTTCATGGCAACGGCCCAAACGATTTCCAGAAGACCAGCGAATAGAAGATAAATCCATGCCATTGAGAGACCTCATGTTCCTTCGGGTCGTCCCGAATGATCACCCTTGATGGGGAGGTCGTCCTCAGTCCCAAAGTAAGAATTCTGGCAAGCCGTTCAACATCTGAGAAAGAAAAAACCGGGCAGTCAAACCGCCCGGTTGTGTTGCTCGATAGGCTTGGGCCTAGTTTGTTATGATCTCTGGTCCCATGAAGGTGTTGGGCAGGAAGGTCGAGATCCACGGTATGTACGTCACCATGATCAGGAAGACGAACAGTACCGCCAGGAACGGCAGCGCCGCCCGAACGACACTCATCATCGGCATCCCGGCCACACCCGACGTCACGAACAAGTTCAGACCGACCGGAGGCGTGATCATCCCGATTTCCATGTTCACCACCATGATGATGCCCAAATGGATCGGGTCGATGCCCAGTTCGATGGCAATCGGGAACACCAGCGGTGCGACGATCACCAGTAGCCCCGAGGGCTCCATGAACTGACCACCGATCAGCAAGATCACGTTGACCACGATCAGGAAGGTCACCGGACCCAGACCCGCCGACAGCATGGCGCTGGCGATATGCTGCGGCACCTGCTCATCCGTCAGAACGTGTTTCAGGATCAACGCGTTGGCGATCACGAACAGCAGCGTGACGGTCAGTTTTCCCGCCTCAAACAGCGTGTGCTTTGTATCGGGGTGGAAGAACGCTGTAACCAGAGCATAAGGCTTTTTCAGAAGCGGCAGGTTTGCCGAGCCTTCTTCCGTGCTGAGCGGTCCCATGTCCTTGTAGACAAAGCTGGCAATGAAGAATGCGTAGACGGCGGCAACCGCAGCGGCCTCGGTTGGGGTGAAAATGCCGCCGTAAATCCCACCAAGGATGATCACGATCAGGAACAAGCCCCAACCGGCTTCGCGCGCGGATGTGAAGATTTCGCCCCAGCCTTTCCAGTCGCCTTTAGGCAGGTTCTTAACCTTGGCGATCACATAGATCGTCACCATTAGCATCAGTCCGGCCATCAGACCCGGGATAACCCCCGCCAGGAACATGCGTCCGACCGACACCTCAACAGCGGCGGCGTAGACGACCATCACGATGGAGGGCGGGATCAGGATACCCAGTGTACCAGCGTTACAGATGACGCCAGCCGCGAACTCTTTCGAGTAGCCGACCTGACGCATCCCGGCGATGACAATCGAACCGATGGCCACAACTGTCGCCGGAGACGAGCCAGAGAGCGCGGCGAACAGCATACAGGCAAACACGCCCGCAATTGCCAGCCCCCCGGGCAAATGCCCTACACAAGCGATCGAGAAGCGGATGATCCGACGCGCCACGCCTCCGGTCGTCATGAAGGACGACGCGAGGATGAAGAACGGGATCGCTAGCAGGGTAAAGTGACCCTCAAACGCCTCAAACAGCGTGCCTGCAACCGAGGCCAGCGAACTGTCGGAATAGATCAGCAGGAACAGGGTTGAACTGAGGCCCAACGCCACCGCAATCGGAACACCGATCAGCAGTAGGCCGATCACCATCGAGAAAAGAAGTACGACGTCCATCAGTCATGCTCTCCTTGCAGGGCACGGACCTCTTCGATCTCGTCCTCGACTTCGTGGCTGGCGACAAGACGGTCGGTCTCACCACGCCAGATTTGAATTGCTGCCTGCGAAAACCGGATGACCAGCAGCAGCATCGACAGAGGCAGCACCAGATAGGGCACGACCTTGGGCAACTTTTCATACCCCTCGCCATAGTTGATCAGGTCTTCCAGAAACCGCAGCGGGGCGACCATTGGTATGTCATCCACCTCATAGAAACTCTGGCTGCGCGCACCAGCGTCAAACCCAGTTGGGAACCAACGGCCCGAGGTCGGCGGCAAGTCAGCAAAAACGGCCCAATAGTCATAGGACCCTTTGAGCAGCAGCAGCGAAAACACCAGACAACACGCCACCGCAATCAACGCCAGAATTCGACGTGGCGCAGGGGCGAGCATATTCAGGATTGCGTCGACGCCCAGATGTGCGTGCTTCTTGACCGCATAAGACGCTCCCAGCAGGACCAGCCAGCCGAAGGTGAAAACCGTCAGTTCAAGCGCCCACAGGATGTTGGAATTGAAAACAAACCGGGCGATCACGTTGGCGAAGGTAACGACGGTCATCACCCCCAACAAAAGCGCGATCATTGTCTCTTCGATATGGTCGACCAGCCCGTGTTGGCCGGGTTTCGCACCAGACATCTTTCTGTCCCCACATTTTTTGTGATGAGAATGATTGGGGCGGGCCCATCTCGGCCCGCCCGGCCTCCACGCCGGTAACTCCCCAGTCCCCCGACGCGCGGCCTGACCGCGATCAGAACCCGGCGTTAATCGCCTGTGCAGCGTCGATCTTGTCCTGACCTACGTCGTCAGCGAACTGGTCCCAGACAGGCTTCATCGCATCAACCCAAGCCTGACGCTGTTCAGGGTTCAGGTCACGGATAATCCCGCCCGCATCGGTGATCGAGGCTTTGGCCGCTTCATTCACTGCGAAGGCTTCCTTGTTCCGTGTTTCAGTCACCTCAGACAGAATGGTCAGGAACTGATCACGTACGGCGGGATCAAGGCTGTCCAGCCAGTCCACCGATGTCACGACCAGATAGTCGATGATGCCGTGATTGGTCTCGGTGATGCCGTCCTGCACCTCAAAGAACTTCTTGCCGTAGATGTTCGACCAGGTGTTTTCCTGGCCGTCCACAACGCCTTGCTGCAGCGCGCCGTACACTTCCGAGAATGCCATCTTCTGCGGGCTGCCACCGATCGCTTCCATCTGAGCGACCAGAACGTCCGAGGACTGCACGCGGAATTTCAAGCCATCCGCATCTGACGGATCGACCAGAGGCTGGTTCGCCGACATCTGCTTCATGCCGTTGTGCCAGAATTCGAGGCCCTGCAGGCCGCGGCGCTGCATGCTGTCCTTCATCGCCTGACCTTCTGCCGAGGCCTGGAAGGCGTCCACAGCGTCGATGTTCTTGAACATGAACGGCAGGTCAAACAGACGGAACTGCTTGGTGAACTTCTCGAACTTCGACAGCGAAGGCGCGGCCAGTTGCACGTCGCCCTGCAGCATCGCCTCAAGAACTTTGTCGTCATTATACAGTGTCGAGTTCGGGAAAACCTCGACACACATGACGCCGTTCATTTCATCATTCACGCGCTGTTCCAGCAGCGATGCAGCGATACCCTTGGGGTGTTTGTCCGTGTTCGTCACATGCGCAAACTTGACGACGATCTCGCCATCGTCGCAAGCGGCCATGCCTGCGGTTGCGGTGACGGTCAGTGCAACTGCCGTTGCGGCTGTTGTAAGGAATTTCATCTGTCTTTTCCTCCCAGACTTCGAAATCGACGCGCAGGTCGCGTCCTACGAGGCGCAGTGAAGCGAATCGGGAATCGCTTCTCAACCATTTGTTTTACTGCGTCATGTATGGGTAAAATGCTTGTCTTTTCCGATGTTTATTCGGATTTAGCCCCCACACCCCCCGCCTCATCGAACCACCCTGTGCGGAAATCCGCACATCCAATCCTCTGGTTGTGCGGAATCCCGCACTCTTTTGAATCAACCCAACTCGAATCACAACGACTTCCAGAAAAACGACCACAGCCCGCCTTGGCGGGCTGCCCGGCCCAACAGATTTGTCTGCATGAAAATGCAGGCAAATCTGGCGGGAGCCCTCCTTACCGCCGATAATCTTCCGGACGAATGTTGTAGCGGGCCAACTTGTCATAGAAGGTCTTTCGCGGCAGCTTCAGCGCTTTGGCTGCATCGGACGCCTTGCCGTTGTGTCGGCCTAAAGCCGCAATGAGCAACGAACGTTCAACCCGCGCCATTTGCTCGACAAGCCCCAGTTCGGCGACTTCTGCGGCCTCTTCCGGCATACCCAACACAAACCGCATCGCAGCGGACATCAATGATCGCGCATTTCCGGGCCAGTTTTGTGCCATCAGCGCTGCCAGATGTTCTGGCGTCACCTCCGGCGGCGCGATACCGGCCTGTTCCGCTGCCTGAGCCACGTAATGTCGAAAAATCACCGGAATATCCTCGGGCCTCTCGGATAAAGCAGGGATTCTGACGCGCATAACATCCAAGCGGAAAAACAGATCGGCGTTGAACTTCCCTTGCGCAGATAGCTCTGACAGGTCCGCAGTCGTTCCCGCGATGATGCGCGCTCCGGGGTCTTTCTCGATCATTTCCAATGCCGCATACTGGGTGGCATCCGGCATCACCGAAACCTCGTCCAGAAACAAAGACCCACCACTGGCATCTTCACAGGCGCGAGCGAAATCTGCTGACGAAAGACCCGACGCTGGGCGCTTGATGAACGGTCCCTGCCCCACGGGTGAAATCAAGTGCACAACTTCGGCAACCTTGGAAATGCCGCTGCCGACTGGTCCGGTGACCAGAACTTCGGCCCGGGTCCCCGACACGGTGCGGACACGAGCCCGCAGGGCCTCGGCCTGTTGTGACAGGCCAAACAGCATCCGCGCTGCTGGATCGCCTCTCTCCAGTTCCTGCTTTTGCGCGCGTTGCGCCAGAATGTCGTCGCGATGGGTGCAAGCACGGGTCAGGACGGACACAAGATCGGCCGAGGCACAGGGCTTCTCCAAAAAATCAAAGGCTCCCTGACCCATCGCCTGGACGGCCATCGGGATATCGCCTTCGCCTGTTAGCAAGATGACCGGCAAGTCTGGGTCTGTATCCCGCGCATAGGCAAGAAGGTGAAAGCCATCCCGTCCGGGCATCCGAATGTCCGACAAGATCACGCCGGCAAAGTCCTTGTGAATATGATCCTTGGCGGCAACGAACGAGCCCGCAACAATCGGCTCATAATCCGCCAGTTCCAACGTTTGCGCCAGCGCCTCACGCACCGCGGCATCGTCATCTACCAAGAGCACGGTGCGGATCATGCCGCCTCTTCTTCCTTGAAATAGTCCAGCACAACCGTAAACACCGCGCCCTCTTTTCCGTTTGACCCTTTTATGTTGCCACCAAAACTCTGAACCAGACCGTATGAGATTGACAGACCCAGCCCCATCCCTTCTGACGACCCCACGGCTTTGGTCGTGTAGAACGGCTCAAAAAGGCGATCGGGATCAGCGATACCCGGTCCGACATCGCGCACTTCAACAGACAAGCGCGCGCCTGTGTTCAGCAATATCGTGACGCGGCGATTGTCTTGCTCGGCCATTGCGTCCGCAGCGTTGTTGATCAGATTCACAAACACCTGCACCAACCGCACCTCTCCGCCCCATGCAAAGACGGGGTCCGGCGGAGGCTGCCAGTTCAACGCGACCTCTTCTGCTTTCAGCCGCGCTTCGGTCAGTTCGACGGCGGTGTTGAGCACCTGAACCAGATCCACCTTTCCCATCGGCTCGCTTTCGTTTCGCGCAAAAGCCCGCAGGTTCTTGATAATCCGAGCCATGCGCGCGGCCATTCTTGAGATACGATTTAGATTGTCGCTGGCCTTATCAGTCTTTCCGCGCTCCATGAATGCCGAGCCATTGTCGGCGAATTGCTGGATTGCCATCAAAGGCTGATTTAATTCGTGGCTGATTCCAGCAGACATTTGCCCCAGCGCGCTTAGCTTTCCGGCTTGAACCAGATCACCCTGCGCTTTCTTGAGCGCCGCCTCGGCCTCTTCCCGCTCTGCTACTTCCCGGCGCAGGGCCGTGTTTGCGGCGGTCAGCGCGCGGGTGCGCTTTTCGACCCGTGTTTCCAGAACCGCATTGGCCTGAGCCAGCGCGCGTCGTCTTTCGGTCGCAAGAAACAACAGTGCTCCAAAGGCAAAGCAAATCGCGGCCACCGCTGCGGCTTGCAACCCTGCCAGACGTCGCGCCGGGGCGACGTCGACCAAAACCTCAGCCGTCATATCAATGACCGGCAGATCGAGTGTCAGATGTAGCGCGCGCCGCGGCAGATACCTGCCCCAGTTCAGTGTCCAGACCTCGTGCCCGTCTACCAGGGCTGAGGCAAAAGCGACCGCGTCACCAGATGGAGGGCTCAGCCCCTGCTGTCCTTCCGAGCGGTGCCAGAACAGCAAATCCGAACGGTTAGAGATAAAAACGATCCCTTCCGCATCGACAAAGAACACTGCCTCGGTACTGCCGCGCCAAGTTTGCTCGACATCTTGCACGTCCGCCGTCACGACCAACGCGCCCACGACCTGACCGAGCGAACCAAAAGCCGGGGCTGCATAAGTATAAATTCGATCTCCACTGTCCGGCTGAACCTCGTGCGAATTACCCAACGCACCTTGCAGGGCGCGCTCGAACGCGGGATGTCCGGCCATTGTGTTATGCGCAACCGGTTGCGCCGCTGCCAAAACACGACCGGTCCGATCCAAGTAAATCATGTTGACGGCTGCGGTTTTGTCGGCGACGTCCAGCAGCATTGCTTGCGCCTCACGCCCTTGCTCTGGGCTTTCAATTTCTCGCAGAGCCGGGTGGCCCGCCATCAACACCGCCAGCTCTTGATAGACCTGCATCTGTGTGCTGAGCCTGTCAGCGGCCAATTCAAGGTCCGCTTCGGCCTTTTCACTCAGTTGAGACAAGGCCTGACGATATCCGTAAGTCCAGACACCGGCGGACAATAATCCGACGGCAAACAGGAACCCCAAGATGATCCAAACTCTTTGCATCTCGTAGGGTCTTGCATTCAACACGCGCCATGGCAAGTGTGCAGCGCATGAAGACACTGACCCAATCCCCGACCGATCCGCAATTTGTTCAAAACCCGTATACGTTTTACGACGCAGCTCGGACGCAGGGAGATTTGTTCTATTGGACGGAATACAAAATGGCTGCGGCAGTGTCCCATCGCGCCGTCAGCGCCTTGCTGCGCGACAAGCGTTTTGGGCGTGAGGTCCCGCCCGAACTTGCGCAACCCGGCCCGACCCATCTGGCACCATGGTTGGCGGTCGAGGCGCATTCGATGCTGGAACTTGAACCACCACACCACACAAGACTGCGGTCCTTGGTGCTGCGGGCGTTCACCTCTCGGGCAATTTCGGCGCTCGCGCCATCGATCGAACAATTGTGCCATGACCTGATTGATCGCTTCCCGCAGGGCTCGTTTGACCTGCTGGACGCCTATTGTACTCAGGTACCGGTCATTACAATCTGTCGATTGCTGGGCGTTCCGGAAAACATGGCACCAGATTTACTGCGCTGGTCGCATGACATGGTCGCGATGTATCAGGCAAGCCGCACCGAAGAGACCGAACACGCCGCCGCGCGCGCGTCAGAGGATTTCACCGCATTCCTTGAAAGCTACATTGCTGCCCGTCGTGATGATCCAAGGGATGACTTGATCACCCGCCTCATTGCTGCTGAGGAGGATGGCGAGAAACTTTCGAAAGAAGAGCTAATCGCAACCTGCATTCTGTTGCTGAACGCCGGGCATGAGGCAACAGTTCACGCCATTGGAAACGGCGTCAGAACCCTGCTGTCCACTGGCGTGGTCGCAGACGTATTGGGGCCCGACACCATCGATGGCACGGTAGAAGAAATCCTGCGTTTCGATCCGCCCCTGCATATGTTCACGCGATATGCCTATGAAGATGTTGAGGTATTCGGCACCCGATTTAAGCGCGGAGATCAGGTCGCTCTTTTATTGGGCGCAGCCAACCGCGATCCTGAGTTCTGGTCCTCCCCTGACGTTTTTGACCCAACACGCGGCGCGTCCGTGAATACAAGCTTTGGAGGCGGCTTGCATTTCTGCGTCGGTGCGCCGCTCGCTCGCCTGGAAATGCGCATCGCATTGCCGATCCTTTTCGAAAGATGTCCAAACCTACGGATGGCAGAACCAGCAACGTACTCGGACACTTATCATTTTCATGGCCTGAGCGCTTTGAATGTCAGCGTATGATACTTCAAAGATCCAGAGGTACTATGCGCTTAAGGGAAGCATCGTGGTTGATTTGATTTCTTCCATCGACAGCAGCGCCGTCACATTGTGAACCCGCACTTCTGAGATCAGAGATTGATAGAACGCGTCATAGGCGCGTGCATTCTTGACGCGCACCTTGAGGATATAGTCGATGTCACCCGCCAGACGGTGGGCCTCTTGCACTTCGGGCCTGTCGCGCAGCGCCTTGAGGAATTTTCTCTGCCAATCGGCCTCGTGTTCCGAGGTTCGGATAAGCACAAAAAACGTAGCTTCCAACCCAAGTGCTTCGGCATCAAGCAACACGGTCTGCTGACCGATCACGCCCGCGCCACGGAGCTTGCGAATTCGATTCCACACCGGGGTCTTGGAACTGCCGACCTGGGCGGCAATTTCGTCCAGCGACTGACTGGCGTCCCGCTGCAGTTCAGCCAGAATTTTCCGATCTGTGTCGTCTATTCGCACCGACATTCCAAATATTCCCTCAATGCAGAACCAGTGTTCCGCGTTTTACCAAAACTGGAACACTTGTCCTTATTTGTCGCCACATATGGCGCTTTGATGGGAATATTTCCTATATTGGAGGTCAAGTCAAACAGCACGGCAGACAGGCTCTGACCGGATCGCAATCGAGTTCAAAAGGACCCTAAAGCATGGCCCGCGCATTTACACCCAAAGTTGTTACGGCAAACGACTTGCTGGAAGGCGACGTCATCTATCAGACCGAAGATGACCGCTGGTCTCGCGAATTGGCCGAGGCTGAGCTGATCACGGATGAGGCCCATGCTCAGGTGCGTTTGCTGGATGCCGAGCGTCAGGTCAACATCATTGTCGGTGCATACCTTGCCGATGCAATTGTCGGCGACAAAGGCCCGGAACCAACGCACTTCCGCGAGGACTTTCGGCGGACAGGCCCTTCCAACTATGCCCATGGCAAACAAGAAACTCCCCCGCAGCCCCGGACCTGAGCACAGGCCCTTGTCTCCCCTATTAGGCCCCGCAACCGGGGCTGCACCTAAGGACAGCTAATCATGTATCGTTACTCCGAGTTCGACACTGCATTTTTGGCAGAGCGAAACGCGCAATTCCGCGCCCAGGTTGAGCGTCGTATTGACGGCTCGCTGACTGAAGACGAATTCAAACCCCTGCGCCTGATGAATGGCCTGTATCTGCAGTTGCACGCATACATGCTCCGGGTCGCCGTGCCGTATGGTACGCTTTCAAGCGCGCAGATGCGTCAACTGGCTCTGCTGGCTGAAAAGTGGGACAAGGGTTATGGCCATTTCACCACCCGCCAGAACATTCAGTACAACTGGCCAAAGCTGAACGACGTACCGGATATGCTGGACGCGCTGGCCGAGGTTGGCATGCACGCTATCCAGACCTCGGGCAACACGATCCGTAACGTTACAGCGGACCATTTCGCCGGTGCCGCCGCGGATGAGATTGCTGACCCGCGCCCCTATGCCGAACTGCTGCGCCAGTGGTCGACCGACCACCCGGAATTTCAGTTCATGCCGCGCAAGTTCAAGATCGCCATCACCGGCTCGGAAAATGACCGCGCCGTGATTAAGGCGCATGATATCGGTCTCCAACTGGTTAAACGTAACGGCGTTCTGGGTGCCCGCGTTATCGTGGGCGGCGGTCTGGGCCGCACGCCGATGATCGGCAAGGAACTGTCCGACTTCGTCGCATTTGACGACCTCCTGGCGTATCTTGAGGCCACCGTCTCGGTCTGGAACCAGATCGGCCGCCGCGACAACAAATACAAAGCGCGCATCAAGATCACCGTGCACGAGCATGGCATCGACGCCATCCGTGCCAAGGTCAACGAACGCTTTCTTCAGGTTCGCCCGCAGTTCAAGGGGGCCGATATGGCCCTGTTGGAAGAAATCAAAACCCACTTTGCGGCTCCCGATTTCCGCAAGGGTTCGGTTGCGTCGTTTGAAAGCGCCTATACCAACGATCCGGTTTTCCGGTCGTGGGTCGATACCAACATCGCGCCGCACAAGAACGCGGATCATGCGATTGTCACGATCTCGATCAAGAAGCACGGTGCAACACCGGGCGATGCGACCGCTGAACAGATGCGCGTGATGGCCGATCTGGCCGAAGAGTTCGCCTATGACGAGCTGCGCATCAGCCACGAGCAGAACGTGATCCTGCCGCATGTCCACAAGTCGGACCTGCCCGCGATCCACGCCAAGCTAAAGGAATACGAACTGGCCACTGCCAATATCGGCCTGATCAGCGACATCATCGCCTGCCCCGGTATGGATTACTGCGCTTTGGCTACAGCCCGTTCGATACCAGTTGCACAGGAAATCGCGACCCGGTTCGAAGACCTGAAGCTGGAGCATGATATCGGTCACCTGAAGATCAAGATCTCGGGCTGCATCAACGCTTGTGGTCACCACCACGTTGGCCATATCGGCATTCTGGGCCTGGATCGCGCGGGCGTTGAGAACTACCAGATCACTCTGGGCGGTGACGGCACTGAAACGGCAGCCATCGGCGACCGCACCGGTCCGGGCTTTGCCTATGATGAGATCGTCCCGGCGGTCGAGCGGATCGTGAACACCTATCTGGAACAGCGCGACAGCCCCGAAGAAGAGTTCCTGCAGACCTATCGCCGTATCGGCATGGCTCCGTTCAAGGTGGCTCTGTACCCCGAGGCTCAGGCGAATGCCGCTTGATCTGATCCAGACGGAACTTGGCAAAGATCGCGGCGCACTGACCGAAAAGGTCGAAGCGCTGAATGCCCGGTTCCGGCACCACTCGGCGCATGACGTTATGCACGGTGCGATTGACGAGATCGATGATCTTGCCCTGGTGTCCAGCTTCGGTGCGGAATCAGTTGTGTTGCTGCACATGGCGGCGGTGGTCGACAAGATGACCCCGGTGCTGTTCATCGACACGCAGATGCTGTTCACCGAAACGCTGGAATACCAGCAGGAGGTCAGCGACCGACTGGGTCTGCGCAACGTCAAGATCATCCGCGCGGATGAACAAGACGTACAGCGCGATGACCCCTATGGCGCGCTACGACTGCGGGATACGGATGCGTGCTGCAACCTGCGCAAGACCTTTCCGCTGCAACAAGCTCTGTTGGGCTACTGCGGCTGGATCACTGGTCGCAAACGGTTTCAGGCTGGCACACGCGCCGCACTCGATTTCTTTGAAGTCGAAGACGGTACGGGTCGGATCAAGGTCAACCCATTGGCCCATTGGACGCCCGAGGACGTGCGCACCTATATGGACGAAAACAACCTGCCCCGGCACCCGCTGGTGGCCAAAGGTTACCCCTCGATCGGCTGTGCGCCCTGCACCTCGCCGGTCAAAGAAGGCGAAGACCCCCGCGCCGGGCGCTGGCGTGATCAGAACAAAGAAGAATGCGGCATCCATTTTGTCGATGGCAAGATGATGCGCGCCGGAGAAAAAGCATGAGTGTTATCGTAACGGATGAGGGGTTTGCCCCCGATGACTGGACTGACGGCTACGTCACACTGGACGACGCCGCCAATGATGTGGTCGCGCTGGATGTGGCATCGGACACCGATCCGGATGAGTTGGTCGAACGTCTGGGCTGTGCCAAAATGGTGCGCGTGGATTTTCCGTCTTCAGCAGATGGACGCGGGTTTACCATTGCGCGCGTACTCCGCCTGAAGGGTTACACAGGCCGTCTGCGCGCCAAAGGGCACGTTCTGGCCGATCAATACGCCATGGCCCGCCGCAGCGGTTTTGATGAGATTGAGATCGACCATGCGCTGGCCAACCGCCAGCCCGAAGATCAATGGCTGGCCCGTGCCGACTGGAAATCGCACAATTACCAGTCGCGCCTGCGTGGCTGACGCCGCTTGCGGCCCCAACGTTGCGGCATTTGCCCCTTTTCCTGACGTGGATCAAAGATTAAACGGAGACGTCGGTTTACCCAATCGACGGTGATAACGATGACAGAGATGAAACCCGTGACCGAAGCTACCGCCGTCAAGGCGCCCGTGCTGCCCGACGCCCAAACTGTGACTGACGTCAAACATTGGACGGACCGTCTGTTTTCCTTCAAGGTGACGCGCCCCGCGTCGCTTCGGTTCCGCTCGGGCGAGTTCGTGATGATCGGCCTATTGGGCGACAATGGCAAACCCCTGCTTCGCGCCTATTCGATTGCATCGCCGTCGTGGGATGAAGAGTTGGAGTTCTATTCGATCAAAGTGCAGGACGGCCCACTGACATCGAAATTGCAGCACATCCAACCCGGAGATCAGATCATCCTTCGGCCCAAGCCCGTTGGCACGCTGGTCCATGACGCGCTGCTTCCCGGCAAGCGCATCTGGTTCTTTGCCACTGGTACTGGCTTTGCCCCTTTTGCTTCGCTGCTGCGTGAACCGCAGACTTACGAAGACTACGATGAAGTGATCATCACCCATACCTGCCGCGATCTGGCCGAGTTGGACTATGGTCGTGAACTGATCGAAAACGTGCGCAACGATGAATTGCTGGCCGAACTGATCGGTGAGGGTTTCGCCGACAAAATCCGCTACTACCCGACCACCACGCGGGAAGAGAGCCCCAAGATGGGGCGCATCACCACTCTGCTGCAGGATGGTACGGTGTTTGCCGATCTGGGTATCGAAGGCGGTATCAAACCGGAAACCGACCGTGCGATGGTCTGCGGAAGCCTGGCATTCAACCATGACATCAAGGCCATCCTTGAAGAATTCGGCTTGCGCGAAGGGGCGAATTCGGAACCCAAGGAATTCGTGATTGAAAAGGCATTTGTAGGTTGAACCGAACCTTTCGGATCACAACCAATGTATAAACCTGCTGTGAAACTTGCGAATTTCGTGGGTTTCACAACGGTTGACGCTTGAAACACTGATCAGCCCGGTCTAAATTCCGGGCTCGAAATTCTGCAATCATCAAAGGAATGAACCCATAGCCCGCAGACCGCACAACGCGCCCCCGCAGAGAGACACCGGACCGCGCGTCAATGACAGAATCCGTGCCCCCGAAATTCGCCTGATCGGCGCTGAAGGCGAAAATGTCGGGGTGGTTCATCCCGCCAAAGCCATGCAACTTGCCGCCGACGCCGGGCTTGACCTTGTCGAGATATCGCCCAACGCGAACCCGCCGGTCTGCAAGATCATGGATTTTGGCAAGTTCAAGTACGAACAGCAAAAGCGTGAAAGCGAAGCCCGCAAGAAACAAAAAGTCATCGAGGTGAAAGAGGTCAAATTTCGGCCCAATACCGACACTCATGACTATGACGTCAAGATGAAGAACGTCTTCAAGTTTTTGGAAAAGGGCGACAAGGTTAAAGTTACGCTGCGGTTCCGCGGTCGTGAAATGGCACACCAAAATCTGGGACGTGAACTGTTGGAGCGTGTGGCCGAAGACATAAAGGAACTGGGCAAGGTAGAAAACATGCCCAAGATGGAAGGCCGTCAGATGATCATGATGATCGGCCCTCTTCCGCAAAAGTAGACGGACACGAATGTGAATTCATCAGCCTCCTCGGACCCGAGGGGGCTTTTTTATTGGCGACGGTGCCGGAACCAAACAAAAGCGTCATTGATGTCAAAGCCCAGAGAAATCAGATCGACTACAAGCAACAACATCAGAACCTGAACGTATTCCGAGGATAGCTCTGCTCGGCTTACCAACACCGTTACCACGATTGCCACCATCGGCACCCAACACAGCAGATGCGGCAACGCCATCGCTTTGGAGAACCCCCTCTCCAATATCATGATCGGCAAGTTCAGCGCCATCCCCAAGAGCGCAAGCACAGCGATAACACCCCCTTGCGGGTGGTCCATAAACGCAAGCGGGACCAAATTGGTCGGGATGAGAAAGACCGCGACCCAGATGCGGACCCACACAGGCAGGTCCATGAAACTTTTCCAGATGTCGTTTAGCATTTCCCACCGCCACTGATTTGGTTGCTCGGGTTCTAGCGGACTACGAGCCGAGGTGCAGATCACGAAATCGTCAAAAAACTGAGGCTATCGTCCTCGACAACTTCGCAATCAATTCATCTATTTGTTCGTCCTCAATGATAAACGGCGGCGCCAATAGAACATGGTCACCCAGTCGCCCGTCACGGGTACCCGACATAGGGTAACAAATCAGACCTTCTTCAAAGGCGGCTTTCTTGATCCGCCCGGCGACGCCTCGTGCGGGATCAAACGGGGTTTTCGCGTCGCGGCTTTCGACAATTTCCAATCCCAAAAACAGACCCCTGCCCCGAATATCTCCGATATGTGGGTGTTTGCCGAATGCCTGTTCAAGACAATCCTGAAGCCGATCACCCATGACAGTGGCCCGCGCCGGAAGTTCATTGCCGATCAGTTCACGCAGAACAGCTAAGGCAGCAGCTGTGGCGACAGGATGTCCTACATAGGTGTGCCCGTGCTGAAAAAAACCCGAACCGTCACGGATCGTATTGTAGATTTTCGCAGAGCACAGCATCGCGCCTATCGGTTGATAACCGGCCCCCAAGCCTTTGGCAATACAAAGAATATCGGGCGCAATTCCATCGTGATCGCAGGCAAACAGGTGGCCCGTGCGCCCCATGCCGCACATCACTTCGTCCAAGATCAACAACACGCCATAGGCATCGCAAATCTCGCGAATGCGTTTGAAATACCCTTCAACGGCAGGCACCGCGCCCAGCGTGGCTCCCACGACCGGCTCGGCAATAAATGCCATCACCGTTTCTGGGCCCAAGCGCTGAATTTCCGCTTCCAACTCGTTGGCCACCCTTTGACCATAGTCATAACTGCTTTCACCTTCGGGCTTGTCAGCGTATTCGTAGCACGGTGCGATATGAGTCATTTCGATCAGCATTGGCGCGAATTGCGCACGCCGCCAGGCATTTCCACCCGCTGAAAGCGCGCCCAGAGTATTGCCGTGATAGCTCTGCCGCCGCGCAATCACGCGCCGCCTGTCCGGCTCCCCGGATTCCAGGAAATACTGGCGCGCCAGTTTGATGGCGGCTTCTGTCGCCTCGGACCCACCGGACACAAAATATACTCGATCCAGATCTCCGGGTGCGTGTTGGATCAGCAGATCAGCCAAGGCCTCGGCCGGTTCCGAAGTCATGAAGCCGGAATGGGCAAACGCGATCTGTGCCACCTGCTCTTGTACCGCACCGATGACCTTTTCATTCGAATGGCCCAAACACGATACCGCTGCGTCGCCGCAATCCAGATACCGCTTGCCCGCGGCATCGATCAGATAGCACCCGTCCCCACCCACAGCGATGGGAAGGTCCATTTTTGTGTGTCGTGGAAAAACATGGCTCATATCACTGTTTCCTCCAAACGGCTGACCAACGACGAGACAGAGGCCGCATTGTCCGCCCAAGGCAGCCCATCAGGTCCGAACATGCTGTTTTCAAACCCCACACGAACATCGCCGCCCAACTGCGCCGCTTTTAGCAGGCAATCATGCTCGTGTTTGCCAAAGGCACAGGCCATCCACGCCGAGGCGCTTGCGGGAAATGAATCCAGATCATCGGGATGCGATTCCTGAGATGCAGCATAGCGCCCTAGAACCAGCAAGCGGTCCGTCTGTTCGCCACGCACAATCCCTGCCGCTTGCCACCGCTCCAACAAACTTACGTCGTCCTTATCGTATAGGATGTGCTGAACCCGGGTGCCCTGGTCCTCGCACAGCGCATAGACGCGTGGGGCCAATTTCGTGTTTCGGGCAATTTCCCGCACAGAGATCGAGGCCCATTTCGGCCGCACCTGAGCCAGGCAATACAATTGAGCCGAGACGTCGAACCGACCCGCTGCCTCGGTCGTTATCTGCATCTCCATGTCAGGCACAGCGCGATGCAACTCTTGCAATGTCTCAAGGTAAAGTCCAGCGTCCAGAGTATGCTGGCCGTCCCCGTCCCGAACATGCAGGTGCAGCCCAATTGCACCGGCCTCAAAACACGCACGCGCCGAGCGGACAATCTCATCCGTTACCACCGGAAGGCGCGGGTGATCGCCCTTGCCCCGCCGCGCCCCATTTGGAGCAACAAGTACATATGGTTTCTTCATCTCATGCACACGCAACTGACACTTTGCTGGCTTGATGTACGAAAAACGATTATGTTTTCAATTTACATTTTTCATAACATTTGTTTTTTATCGACCATGCAACCATCTCCGAACCAGTTGATAGGTCGTCTGCGCCGCGACATTGAATCTCTGCCAAAACAAATGCAGGCCGCGGCCAAGTACATTATCGATCACCCTGGCGATTTCGGTCTGGATCCGATCCGGGTCACGTCGGCCAAAATCGGGGTCAGCTCGAACGTTCTGGTTCGACTGGCCCAGCAGCAGGGGTTTGATGGGTTCGAGGCGTTCCGGCACCCCTTTCGGCAGACACTTGTGACGGATGGCGAAGACCGTTTCAATCGGGATTGGCTGAACGGCGGGCAAGGCGCTGATACCTTCGGAACCACGCATGCACGGTTTGCCCAGAACGAAATGAACGTCGTATCCCGGTCGCTCAGACTTCAAGAGCCCGAGGCCATCAAGCGTGCGGTCGAACTGATGGGTTCATCAAAGCGCTGTTTTGTCAACGCGACACGTGCAAGCTATGCGCTTGCATACTACTTCTACTACGTCGGTCGAATGGCAAATCCCCGCCTCAGGCTGATTCCCAGGCACATGGGCTCCGCCATAGACGATCTATTTGACGCAGACGCCGACGACTGCCTGTTTGCAATGACTGTCCATCCCTATTCGTCCGACACAATCAAGGCCATACGGTATGCCAGCGACCGCGGAACGCGCATAATCCTTCTTTCGGACAGCAAGGTCATAGCGCCCGGTCTCAACCCGGATGTTACCCTGACCATAAGCACACGCACACATCACCATCTTAGCAGCTTCACAGGAGCCATGGCCGTGATAGAATGCCTGCTGGCCCATTTGTTTCAAGCCGGTGGTTCACAGGCGCATTCCCGCGTTGAAGGCTATCAGAAAACGCGCGAAGACTCAGGAGCCTATTGGCGCGCCTCTCTCCCACCCAGGCTCAGGCGCGACTAGGAAAAGCCCCGAACAAAAGCCCGGGGCTAAAGGTCAGTTTTGTTTCACGAACAGGCTTGAACCGCCCGCTTGGTCATGACCGAGACCAGATGCGCGCGGTACGCTTTGCTGCCGTGCAGATCTCCGATCATGTTCGTCGGGTTGATGCTCAGCCCTGTCAGAGCGTCGGTGCGGAACTCCTTGACCAAAGAATCTTCGGCTTCGGTCCAGCGGAAAACGCCATCCTCGCTGGCGCCGGTCACTGCAACACGCACGCTATCCGCGAAGCGCGCCACAAAAACACCGACCAACGCAAAACGCGACGCAGGTTGCAGGAATTTTTGGTAACTTGCGGCCTGTGGCACTGGAAACCGGACCGAAGTGATGATCTCGCCTTCATCCAATGCCGTGCTGAACATGCCATCAAAAAAGTCATCCGCCGTGATCCGGCGCAAATTGGTCACAACGGTCGCGCCCGACCCCAATACACCCGCAGGATAACAGGCCGCCGGATCGTTATTGGCCACTGACCCGCCAATGGTGCCGCGATTACGCACCGCCGGATCGCCGATCTGCCCCGCCAACGCCGCCAGCGCCGGGTACGACCCCACCGCCTCGCGCGCCACCGTGGCATGGGTCGTCGCCCCGCCAACCGAGACCGAGCCGTCATCCTCGATGCAGACCCCCTGCATCTCGGCAATCCCACTCACACTGACCAGCACCGACGGTGCCGCCAACCGCTGCTTCAGCGTCGGGATCAGCGTCTGACCACCCCCCAACGCCTGCGCATCCTCGGCCCCCAGCGCAGCAACCGCATCCGCAATGGTCGATGGCTTCTCAAACTCGAAACTATACATTTCGCATTCCCTTTCCGAAGAACACTAATCCGTTCTTCATCTGGCTATAAATATCCCGGGGAGCGCGAGGGGCTGGCCCCTCGCACCCCAACCTCTCAGCTGTTCATCGCGGCCCAAACACGCGACGGGCTCACCGGCATGTCGATGTGATCCACCGCCTTGCCGCCCGCGTTCAGCGCATCCAGCACCGCATTGACCACCGCAGGCGGGGAGCCAATGGCCCCGGCCTCACCACAGCCCTTCACCCCAAGCGGGTTATGCGTGCAGGGCGTTTGGCTGGAATGATCCACGCCATAGAACGGCACATCATCGGCGCGCGGCATGGCGTAGTCCATGAAGGACGCACTCAGCAGTTGGCCATTTTCGTCATAGGCACAGTTCTCAAGCAGAGCCTGACCGATGCCTTGACCGATCCCGCCATGGACCTGGCCATCTACAATCATAGGATTGACGATGTTGCCAAAGTCATCCGCAGCTGTGAACGCCTCAATGCTGACCTGACCGGTTTCCGGATCGACTTCGACCTCGCAAGCGTAAGCACCAGCCGGATAGGTGAAGTTGGCCGGGTCGTAAAACGCGGTCTCCTCCAAACCCGGTTCAACTTCCAAAGGATAGTTATGCGGCACATAGGCTGTCAGGGTCACATCGCCCCAGGCCACCGACTTGTCGGTTCCTGCGACGCTGAACTGACCGTCCTTCAGCTCGATATCGGCCTCGGACGCTTCCAGCAGGTGGGCGGCGATCTTCTTGGCCTTGTCGATCACTTTCTCGGTGGCCTTCACCATGGCCGAGCCACAAACCGCCAGCGAGCGCGAGCCATAGGTGCCCATACCGAACGGGATCTTCGAAGTGTCGCCATGCACGATCTCGACCATCGATTCATCAATGCCGATCATGTCGGCCACAACCTGCGGAAAGGCGGTCTCATGCCCCTGCCCGTGGCTATGCGCGCCCACCATGACGCTGATCGAGCCGGTGGCATTCACCCGCACGGTGGCGGCATCATAGAGACCCGCACGGGCCCCCAGCATGCCAACAATGTTCGACGGCGCAATACCACAGGCCTCGATATAGCAGTTGATGCCCAGACCCCGCAGCTTGCCCTTGGCCTCGCTCTGCGCCCGGCGCGCGGCAAATCCGGCCAGATCGGCAGCGGCCTCGAGCTTGTCCATGGTCCCGTTATAATCCCCGGTGTCATAGGTTAGAGCGACCGGCGTGTCATAGGGGAACTGGGTGATAAAGTTCTGACGACGCAGCGCGATCGGATCGACGCCCAACTCGCGTGCGGCTTTGTCCACTACGCGTTCCAACTGATAGGTCGCCTCGGGCCGGCCCGCACCGCGATAGGCATCCACCGGCACCGTGTTGGTGAACATCGCCTTCACGTTCACCTGAATGACCGGCGTCTTGTAGTTGCCCGCCATCAACGTGCCGTGCAGCCATGTGGGCACCGAGCTGGAGAAGGTCGACAGATACGCCCCCAGATTGGCGAAGGTATTGGTGCGCAGACCGATGAAGTTATTGTCCGCATCCAGCGCCAGCTCAATCGTACTGACATGATCGCGGCCATGGGCATCCGACATGAACGCCTCGGACCGGCTGGCCGACCATTTCACGGGCCGGTTGCAGGCCTTGGCGGCGAAGGTCACAAACGCCTCTTCCGCATAGTGGAAGATCTTTGTGCCAAAGCCACCGCCCACATCGGGGGCCACAACGCGGACCTTATGCTCGGGCAGGCCCAACACAAAGGCGCACATCAGTAAGCGGATCACATGCGGGTTCTGCGAGGTCGTATAGAGCGTATAGTCCTCGGTCCCACGGCTGTATTCCGCCACCGCCACGCGCGGTTCCATCGGGTTGGCGACCAGGCGGTTGTTCACCAGATCGAGCGTTGTCACATGGGCCGCATTGGCAAAGACCTCGTTGACCTTGGCGTCATCGGTCTCGCCCAGTTGCCAGTCATAGCAGATGTTGTTCTTCAGATCGTCATGGACCAACGTTGAACCTTCTTGGGCAGCAGCCTTCATGTCGACCACGGCAGGCAATTCCTCGATATCCAGATCGATCGCCTCGGCGGCGTCGCGCGCCTCGGCCAGACTATCTGCTACCACGGCTGCAATCGGATCGCCCACATGGCGCACTTTACCTTGCGCCAGAATGGGGTGCGCCGGTTCCTGCATGGGCGCGCCGTGCTTGTCGGTCACCTCCCAGCCGCAGGGGATGCCGCCCACGCCTTCGAAATCTTTGCCGGTGAATACTTTGACTACGCCCGGCATGCCTTCTGCCGCCGAGGTGTCGATGGAATTGATCCGGCCATGCGCGATATCCGAGCGCAGGAAATACACATAGGCCTGTCCAGCCACGTTGATGTCGTCGGTGTAGTTGCCTGCTCCGGTCAGAAAGCGCACGTCCTCGCGCCGCTTGGAACTGGCTCCGATGCCACTGTCTTTGGGCATTGCTTGTTCTCCTCCCTGGGAAAAGAATTTTCGTCGAAAATTCTTGTCCGCCTTATTCGGCGGCGATGCTGCTCACGTCCTGGCCGGATGCGGCCATGATCGCTTTGACGATGTTGTGGTAACCGGTGCATCTGCACAGGTTGCCCTCAAGGTACTTTCGCACCTCGGCCTCGGTCGGGCGCGGGTTTTCCTTCAGCAAGGCCGCAGCACTCATGACCATGCCGGGCGTACAAAAGCCGCACTGAAGCCCGTGATGATCCTGAAAGGCTTGCTGGATCACGTTCAGCGATCCATCCGTGTTCGCCTGACCCTCTATGGTGCCCACGTCGGCCCCATCAGCCTCAAGCGCCAGCATATTGCAGGACTTAACCGCCGCGCCATTCACATGCACGACGCACGCTCCGCATTGTGCAGTGTCACAACCAACATGCGTTCCAGTAAGCGACAGGTGGTCGCGCAGAAAGCTGGACAACAAGGTCCGGCCTTCGACATCACCGCTCACGGATTTTCCGTTCACGGTCATAGAGACCTGTGTCATTAGTTCCTCCCATTTGGTATTTTTGATTAGGGCGAGTTAAACACGGGAATTTTCGTTTGAGAACAAAAATCTTTGCCGTTTTTTCGCACCCCAAGTTTCGACCAACGCCACGATGTAGATCGCCGCAACTGGTCGTCAAATATCCGCGCGTTACACGCGTTTGGCAGAACGTGGCTGCGGACGTGTCGGAATTTCCTTGAGCAGACCACCCACGCCCATCCCGGCAATATCGGCGTTTGTGGTTTCGATGCCGCACGCGACGCGGGACAAAACCCAGTCCGCACCGTTAAGCGCCGGCGACCGCGCGCACCCCGGCAAACCGATCACCGGACGACCCTGCAACGCGCCCAGAAAAAGCAGGTTCCCCGGATCGACCGGCATTCCGAAGCGATCGACCTGCCCCCCTGCATCTCGGACGGCCTGCGGGGCAACATCATCTACATCGGACGTCGCCGACCCCGTCAGGATCATTGCGACGTCTCCTTTGATATTCTGGACCGCATCACTCAGTGCACCAGTGTGATGCGGCACGATCTGAACGTCACACAAGTCCATTCCAAGGGCTTCGACGCGGCCTCGCATCGCTGCAATGCCTTTTTCGTTCGGGGGACCGCCGGGAATATCGGTCACCACCAGACCAGCGGTGTTCACAACGGGTGAGGCCAATTTGATCGCACCTTGCGCCAGTCGCGCCGCCCGTAGAACATCTGCGCCCGGAACCGCGTAGGAGATGACCTTAATCGTCGCCACCATTCCACCGGCACCCATCTGTTGATACTGCGGAACTGTCGCAACGGTGATCATCGGGTTGACCTGATTGAACGCCAACAGTGCGTCCGTCTCCAGAACGGCGACCCCCGGTCCATCAGCAAGAAGATTAACACGGCCCGTAAATGGCAGCGTGACACGCAGTCCCGCCGCCTGGGCATCCGGGGCCAATGCTTCGGCGAGCATTCGCGCCGCTTCGTCTTCGTGACAATCGCCGGGTTCCAGCCGCGCCACTATGATTGTGGCGTGTCCTGTGTCTGTTAACTGAGCAAGATGTTCAACGGTCAGGGTTAGCCCCTTGCGCAGCTTTCCGCCATTGGTCTTGACCGAATGCGCCAGAATTGCACCTCTGGCTTCGGCGACAGGTACAGGCCCGAACTTCACGCTTTGCCTCGCAACACGGCGGTCATCTGAGCCAAAATGGCCACCGCGATTTCCGATGGATCCGCTGCGCCAATATCCAGACCTATCGGCCCGTGAACCTGCGCGATCTGGGGGTCTGAAAAGCCCGCTGCCTTCATACGATCTACGCGTTTTGCATGCGTCCGCGTAGACCCTAATGCTCCGATATAAAACACGTCAGCTTGCAGAGCCGCCTCCAGCGCAGGGTCGTCGATCTTGGGGTCATGCGTCAGTAAAACTACGGCGGTTCGCGCGTCCAATCCCAATTCGGCGATGGCCTCGTCGGGCCAATCTGTCAGCACCGTCTCACCGGGAAAGCGCGCGGCCGAGGCAAAGGCGTCGCGCGGGTCAATCACGAAGGGATCGTATCCCGCGATACGCGCCATTGGCACCAGGGCCTGCGCGATATGCACCGCGCCGACAACGATCAGCCGCAATGGAGGGTTATGCACCGCAACAAAGGTTTGCCCATCTTCTTCAAACCCCGACCTATCCATGCGTAGGCGGTCCTGATAGGCCTTGCGACGCAATGCACGGTGACCTGTTTCAACATTTACTTCGTATGCAACCGGTTCGCGTCGCGCACGCGCCGCGACCAACTCTTCCAGCATGGGTTTCGTCAAAACCGTGCCAACAGGTTCAACGAGCACTCGAATTGTGCCGCCACATGCCAAGCCAACAGCAAAGGCGTCCTCGTCACTGACACCGAATTCAAGCAGACGCGCCTCACCCTCTTCGATTGCCTCCAACGCTTCAACGATCACGGCCCCTTCGACGCATCCCCCGGATACTGAGCCCTGCATCTTGCCGTCTCCGGCGATCACGAGTTGCGCCCCAACGCGCCGCGGTGCGCTGCCCCATGTCTGCACAACAGTGGCAAGCGCCGTTCCCTGTCCGGCGCGGTACCATTCCAATGCGGTTTCTGGGCTGCTGTCGAATCGTTCCATTGAGACCTCCGGCCTTCTCTGCGTTCAACATAGTCAGGTTTGACGTGATGAAAAGCCGGGCAGAGCGTTGGGTGCCGGCGTCCAAAGGCCGATTTCGCTTTCACATAAGCAAAGCATTGAATGTCATGCGCCAGAGTTCTAGCCTGCGGCCATGCTCGGGTCCCGCCTGAGTAAACCCCCTGAATATTTCTAATAGGAGAAAGAGGTTGAAACGCATTCTTAAACTGGCATCTGCAATTGGCATTTTGACTGCAACAGCAGGCTGGGCAGATACGTTCTTGCGGTATGGCGAAGTTGAGGGCTGGAAAGTCTTTATCGATCAGGACAAGAAAACCTGCCTGATCGAAGCAGTTGATGACGCCGAAAACGTTGTCCAGATGGGCCTGACCGAAGACCGAAGTGTCGGCTACGTTGGCGTCTTCACCAAGGCAAAGACTGACATTAAGCGCGGTGAAAAAGAGGCCGTGGCCATTTTGATCGGCGACAATATCTACCTAGGTGAAGCAACCGGTATGAAAGGCAACATCACCAAAGGCTATTCGGGCGGCTATGTCCTGTCTGATGACCCTCAGTTCGCTGACGATCTGGCCAAGAAGAAAGTCATGATCGTGTTTCCGGAAAAGGAGTTCGCCTTTACCGTTGACCTGACCGGCACTTACAAGGCGATGGAAATGGCCCGCAAGTGCAATGAAGAGCAGCTAAGCTGATTATCCTTGGGAAAGCGCGGTCATCAATCGCGCTTTCTGCCCCTGATCATCCGGTTGGGAGATCACGGAAGCCAACTCTTCAAGTGACGCAATTGAATGCCCTGCCCTGAAGCTGTCTACATGGGGCAACATTGTTGCGACACCCTTCGCTTTCGGGGCGAACCCATCCCACCGCAGCAACGGGTTCAGCCAGATCAGACGGCGGGACGAAAGGTGGAGACGCTCGATCTCTTTTTCAAGCTGCTCTGGGTCGCCACGCTCAAGGCCATCTGTGATCAGCAAGACAACAGCACCTTGCCCCATGACCCGCCTCGACCAGTCACGGTTAAATTGGTGCAAACAGTCACCAATACGCGTCCCGCCTTCCCAATCCTGCGCTTCGGCCCCGGCGGCGGCGAGTGCGGCATCGACGTCGCGTTGATGCAGGTGGCGGGTGATGTTGGTCAGTTGCGTTCCAAATGTAAACGCGTGAACTTTGGCCCAACCTGCGCCTTTCGCGTTAGAGACCGTGTGCAGGAAATGCAGAATGATGCGGCTGTACTGGCTCATCGAGCCAGAGATGTCACACAACACAACTAGGTTCGGCCACCGTGGCTTTGGCCGCTGCCGGGCGATATCCCGAAGGTCGCCGCCCTGCCGCATGGCAGCACGCAGCGTACGCGCCCGATCAATCCGGTGGCCCAGATGACTGGCCTGCCCGCGCCGAGACGCAATCGGTTGCACTGGCAGAGTCAGACGCGACAAAATGCGTTTGGCCTGAGCGGTCTCTTCGGTGCTCATCTGCTCAAAATCAAGATTGCGCAGACGTTCTTCTGACGAAGCGGTCTGCGTCGCATCAATTTCAATCTCTGTCTCGCCTTCTGATTCAGGTGTTTCGGGTTGCTCACGCTCAACACCGTCCAGCAGCGCCTCTGCCGCTCGTTTCTCTGCGGAATCAGCTTTGCGTTCCTCCTGCACGCCCCGGATGGCAGGCAACATCATGGACATCATGTGTTCAAGATACCTCGGATCGCGCCAATAGAGGCGAAAGACCTGAGCGAACACAGTGCGATGTTCGGGACGGTTCACGAAACAGGCGTGGAGTGTCCAGTAGAAATCCTGTTTTTGCGTGAAACCTGCGGCTTGAACGGCGCGGATCGCATCGACCACGCGACCTGTTCCGATCGGCAAACCCGCCTTGCGCAACGCCCGCGCGAAATGCGTGATGTTCCGCGCAAGTTTCGGACTGTCGGGGATATCCAGAGGAAGTTGCTCTACCATCGACGTTCACGAGGGCCTTGCCCCCATAGCCCCAGAGTGTTTTTGGACAAAAGACGCATCAGGCAGGTTCGAGAGTGGCTTTGGCCTCGTCCAGAATGCGCTTGGCCTCGGAGCCTTGCAGTTTCTGGATGTCGTCCTGATATTTCAGGATCGCGCCCAATGTGTCACCGATCACTTCAGGGCTCAGGTTGATCACATCAAGTGCCAGCAGGCATTTGGCCCAATCAATAGTCTCCGCGACACCGGGTTTTTTGAACAGGTCCTCCGTGCGCAGATGTTGGACGAAGGCGACAACCTCGCGGCTAAGCGCCTCTGCAGCCTCGGGTGCACGGGCGTGGAGGATTTCGATCTCGCGTTCGAAATCCGGGTAATCGACCCAATGGTACAGACAGCGCCGCTTGAGCGCGTCGTGGACTTCGCGGGTACGGTTCGAGGTCACGATGACGATCGGCGGTTCTGGCGCTTTTACGGTGCCCAGTTCCGGAATCGTCACCTGAAAGTCGCTGAGCGCCTCTAGCAGAAAAGCCTCAAAAGGTTCATCCGTGCGGTCCAATTCGTCGATCAACAGAACAGGCGCGCCGCTTTCGTCGGGACGCATGGCCTGAAGCAGAGGGCGCTCAATCAGGTATTCATCCGAGAAAAGCTCGGTCTGCAACGCGCCGCGGTCGGCGCCACCGGACGCCTCGGCGGTGCGGATCGCCACCATCTGCGCCGGGAAGTTCCATTCGTAGACGGCCGAGGACGCGTCCAGCCCCTCGTAGCATTGCAACCGGATCAGGCGTCGGTTCAGACCAGCGGCCATAGCCTTGGCAATCTCGGTTTTGCCAACACCGGCCTCACCTTCCAGAAACAGCGGACGCCCGAGTTTCAATGACAGGAACACGACCGTGGCCAAGGCCCGACCGCAGACATAACCCTGCGCGCCCAGCATAGATTGAACGGCGTCGATTGAATCTGGTTGCGTCATACTCTTCTCCCTCGGGACAACAGGTCATGGCCGCGCCCGCGCGTCAAGACCGTGGTCTTTCCGTGACTTACGTCGCCCATCGCAGAAGACAAGGCCATGACCGTAACAGGGGCCTTTTACCCACTCAGCGCCTGTGCTAGCCCGAGGGCATGACCGACACCCTTACGATCCGCCGTCCCGACGACTGGCATCTGCATCTGCGCGATGGCGCGATGTTGCAGGCCGTCCTGCCAGAAACCGCGCGCCATTTTGCACGTGCGATCATCATGCCGAACCTGGTTCCGCCGGTTGTGACAGGCGATCAGGCGGCAGCTTATCGCGACCGCATCCTGGCCGCGCTGCCCAGTGACATGACGTTCGAGCCCCTCATGACGTTGTATCTGACAGAGGACACGGATGCCGAAGACGTGGCCGCTGCGCATGCCAGTGGGCTGGTAAAAGCCGTCAAACTCTACCCGGCGGGGGCCACGACGAACTCGGCTTCGGGCGTGCAGGACTTCGACAGGGTCCGGCCAGTGCTGGAAAAAATGGCCGAGATCGGTCTGCCGCTTTGCGTTCATGGCGAGGTCACGGATGCCGAGATCGATATATTTGATCGCGAGGCCGTCTTTATCGACCGGGTACTGGATCCGATCCGCAGATCGACCCCAGGGTTGCGTGTGGTCATGGAGCATATCACGACAGCGAACGGCGTAGATTATGTCAAAGCCAACACCGCCGATTTGGGCGCAACGATCACCGCGCACCACCTGATCATCAACCGCAATCACATTCTGGTGGGCGGGATCAAACCACACTATTACTGCCTGCCCGTGGCAAAACGTGAAGAGCATCGGCTGGCGCTGCTGGCCGCCGCGACCTCGGGTGATGAGCGGTTTTTCCTAGGCACCGACAGCGCTCCGCATACGGATGCCAATAAGGAAATGGCGTGCGGATGCGCAGGGTGTTTCACGGCAACCAACACAATGTCGCTCGTGGCTGAAATGTTTGACCGTGCGGGCGCTTTGGCGCAGCTCGAAGGGTTTACGTCACTCCATGGACCAGCGTTCTACAGACTGCCTGTGAACGAAAGCACCATCACTTTGGCAAAGGGTGAAGCTGTTGAATATATAAGCAAGATCGAGTCTGTGGATGGTCCGGTAACCGTTTTCGACCCCGGTTTTCCGTTGCATTGGCGAGTGGTTTAAACACTCAACCTGTCGGCTAACTCGGCGGCGCGGCCACCTGTTCGTAGCATCGACCAGATCGCATCGGCCTCGTCTCGGCCGATGAGTTTTCCCGCCTTCTGGCGGACGCGATCCTCGCGATCAGCCAGTGACATCGGGGCCAGCAGATCATGGTCGGCTTCGCGACGTGCGCCGTCGCGACGCAGCAACAACAAATGCGCCTGCGTTTCCGACAGACTGTCATCGGCTTCGACCGTGACACGGTCGCGCAAAGAAATCAGCCTGGGATCAGAGCAGGTTTTTTCAGAGTAGCTCGCGGGTAACGCGGTGTCGTACCCTGTTGCTTGCATCGCAATGACAGTGCGGTACGAGAACTTTGCCCCCAGCCCAGTGGTTGGGGCGAGTTGGTTGCATACACTCATCCAGCGCGGATGCGTTTTGACCTTGATCTCAGCTACTTCGGGCTCGGCGATGTCCAGTTCTCGCGCGGCCTCCAACGCTGCGTGCAGGCCGTGGCAGCAGGCGTGGAATTTGTGGCTAACGCTGTCGAAAAGCCGTTCTTCACCCAGCCCGTCCAGAGCTGCTGCGCTGTCGTCGGCACCCTGATGCGTTTTGCCAAAGCCGTATTCACCTTGCAACGCGCTCTGGCTGGGCTCAAATCCCGCGCGGATCAATAGTGCAGCCTCAACACCAGTCGCGGCGGCGAGACCCGCGTTGTAGGGTTTTCCCATTGTCCCGAATTGGTTCTTGAGCCCCGACGCGCGCGTCGCCGTAAGACCCAGAACCCGACCCATGTGCGCGGCATCAAAGCCCAGAATTCGACCCACCGCCACCGCCGCTCCGAAGGCGCCGGCTGTCGCGGTCTGGTGGAAGCCTGCTTGATAGTGCCCGCGTCCAAGCCATAGGCCCATCCGGATCGACACTTCCATCCCGACCAGTGCGGCCTCCAAAAGATCAACAATCGGACGATCATCCCACTCTGCAATGGCCAAAGCGGCAGGAAACACCGCCACCGAAGGATGCCCGATATGCGCAAAATGCGTGTCGTCGTAGTCCAGGGCGTGCGAGACCGTCCCGTTGACAAGGGCCGCCCCGCGCAACGGCGCAGCGCCTCCACCGAACAGGCGGGCCTGCGCGTCTCCGCCTTCTGCCAACACCATGTTTCGAATGATATGCGAGACCGGCGCATTGACGCCTGCCCGCCCAACCGCCAGCCAATCCAGACAGGAAAGCGAGGTCACGATACGAGTCTGTGCTGTGGTTGAAATCGGCCCTGACGCAAAGGCGGACAATGCAGTTGCAAGATCGGTCATGGTGCGCAGTCTAGCGCGGTTGCGGTTTGGGTAAACCCTTAGCCATAAAGCTCTGTGGCGCGGGTTTCAAAGGCGCGGACGATGCGGTGCATCGCTTCGTTAAATACGACACCGATAATACCTTGCAGAACGGCGTTCTTGAACTCGAAATCGACGTGAAACGACACGTTGCACCCGCCCTCAGGCGCGTCCTCAAAGTGCCAATCCGACCGCATATACTTGAATGGACCATCCAGATACTCGGTATCGATGCGCTTTTGCTGATCGAACAACGTTACCCGGCTGCCGAACCGTTCGCGGAAGACCTTGAACGAAATGACCAGGTCCGCCTCCATCACGCGGCCTTCACCCTGGTCATAAGTCCTGCGGACGCGCGCAGCAGCGCACCACGGCAGAAATTGCGGATATTTCGGCACATCCGCGACCAGATCGTACATCTGCTGAGCGGTGTATGGCAGGTGGCGGGTCTCGGAATGGATCGGCATCGCTTTGGGGTATTTGCAGGTGACAATGGCGCGTCATGTCGTATGTTGCGCGCCAAAGATCAAGGGGGCAGCGATGAGCCAGCGCACTTATGTGATAGATGAGATGATATCGGCCAAGGCCATCGCCGCCAGAATCGAAGAGCTTTGTCGTCAGATTACGGATGAATTCGGTGGAACCGACAAGCTGATCGTCGTCGGCCTGCTGCGCGGCAGCTTCGTGTTCATCGCCGATTTGGTACGTGAGTTGGACCTACCGATTGAGGTGGATTTCCTTGAGGCGTCTTCGTACGGAGACTCGATGGAAAGTAGCCGGGAAGTGCGCATTCTCAAAGACTTACGCGGTGCTATTGAGGGACGCGATGTGCTGGTTGTTGAAGACATCGTGGACACCGGCCACACGCTGAACCACGTCACCAAGCTCCTGCGAAGCCGTAAACCAAAACGCCTGAAATCCATTGCCTTGCTGGACAAACCCAGTCGGCGCGAAGTTGATTTCCGCTCGGACTGGATCGGCTTTGAGATACCTGATGAATTTGTCGTGGGGTATGGCATCGACTACGCACAGCGCAACCGAAACCTGCCGTTCATCGGCAAAGTGCGATTTACCGAGGACTGAATGGGCCCTCGCCACTTCTTGCGCATGTCCCAATGGGCGCGAAACCCACCCTCGGCGCGCAGAGTGATTTTTGTCTTCGCAATCGTTGCGATTTGTCTGGTCGTCGTTGGGATAGAGTACATGGGGTGGTGGCCTGATTGGGCCACCGGAGAGTGGACGAGGTTTACACCGTAATATATTGTTATTTCAACGCGATTTCGATTGCTCGCAGGAAAATACCGGTGCCAATAGGGATAAGCGCATCCGGGAAGTCATAATCAGGATTGTGCAGCTGGGGGTGCTTTTCCCCTGACCCCAACCAAAACATCGCTGATTTTGCACCTTTTCCGAATTGGCCGAAGTCTTCGGAAAACCGTTGGGGCTCGGCAACGAGATCCAATGGAACATTTTGGATACCACAGGCCTCGGCCAGTACGCGTACGGCGCTGACATTATTGGTGCACGCTTCAAACACGTCCTCGTATGTGATCGTGACGGACAATTTGTTGGCCTGGGCGATTTTGTTTACCAAGTCTTCCGCCTCACTGATTAACCCATCCATGCGATGGTCAGATACCGTGCGAAGGGTGACCCACAGCTCAGCATACCCAGGCGAGATGCCAAACGTCGCTTCACCCAAACGCGCGTGGGTCACGGTTGTTAAGGCGTATTCCGCGTCCAGCTCTCCGCCTTTTCCCAAACCGGCCAAGGCCGGAACAAGTTCCGCCAACGCGCCAGCCGGTGACACACCGTCCTGCGGCGCTGCGGCATGAGACGTCTTTCCCGTCAGCGCGATCCTCATTCCGCGCGAGGCACAATTGGCCGCGCCTTCACACAGTTGCACTGCGCCCAAGTCCAGCCCAGGCAAATTGTGCAGGGAAAACACGATGTCAGGTGCGATTGCATCGAACTGCGGATCGGCACGAAAGGCTGCGGCCCCTTGCCCGGTTTCCTCTGCAGGCTGAAAGATCAAAACGACCCGCCCTCGGTCCGGTCGAACCTGTCCCAGAGAATGCGCCACGCCCAGAACCATCGACATGTGACCATCATGCCCGCAAAGATGGCCCTTACCGGCGACTTGCGAGGCATAGGGCGCGCTTGATTCTTCTTGTATCGGCAGGCCATCCAATTCGCACCGTATGCCAATTGTTGGGCCCGGTTTGCCGCTTTTATAAATCGCAGCGACGCCATGCCCGCCGATGTTCGTCAGAACCGAATCTGGATTGCATAGCTTCAGCAGGTCCAAGATTCTGGCAGCGGTGTCCTGCTCCTGACCCGAAATTTCCGGAACCCGATGCAGCGAGTGGCGAATCTGGACAAGCCAGTCCAGAACGTCCGGGGTCACCCTTGGCTCAGCTTCTTTTGACGCGCGTCGCGCAGACGGGCGAAATCATCACCCGCATGATACGACGAACGGGTCAGCGGAGTCGCAGACACCATCAGGAACCCTTTGCCGAAGGCTGCTTTTTCATAGGCTGCAAACTCTTCTGGCGTGACGAAGCGATCAACACCGTGGTGCTTTGGCGTCGGCTGCAGGTACTGACCGATCGTCAGGAAATCGATATCTGCGGCACGCATGTCATCCATCACCTGCCGCACCTGCTGTTCTTCTTCCCCCAGACCGACCATGATGCCGGATTTGGTGAAAATCGACGGGTCCATCTCTTTGACCCTTTGCAACAGGCGAAGGGAATGGAAGTAACGAGCACCCGGGCGAACCTCGGGATAGAGGCCGGGAACGGTTTCCAGATTGTGGTTGAACACGTCCGGTTTTGCTTCGACGACGACCTCAAGCACGGACGGGTCGCATTTGAGAAAATCGGGTGTCAGAATCTCAATCGTCGTTTTGGGCGAGCGATGGCGGACGGCACGGATCGTTTGGGCAAAGTGCTCGGCACCGCCATCCTTTAGGTCATCGCGGTCGACCGAAGTGATAACGACATGGTTGAGACCCAGCTTTTCAACGGCATGCGCCACCCGGCCAGGTTCGAAGGCGTCCAACGCATCGGGTCGTCCGGTCGCGATATTGCAGAATGTGCAGCCGCGTGTACAAATCTCGCCCATGATCATCATGGTGGCGTGACCCTGGCTCCAGCATTCGCCCACATTTGGGCATCCTGCTTCTTCACAGACGGTTACCAAGTTGTTCTCACGCATGATCTTATGCGTCTCGGCATAGCCTTTGCCACCCGGGGCTTTGACCCTGATCCATTTGGGTTTTTTCGGCTGAGAATTGTCGGGCCGATGCGCCTTTTCAGGGTGTCGCTGTTCGGGAATATTCAGATCGCGCACGGCTGGTTTCCTGACTTTGGGTCAATTTTCTTCGTCTCTAACATAATCCCAAGCAGCCCTCCAGACCTGCCGTGCATAGCTGGTATGCGCCGTTTCACGTCTGACTCTGGGCGACCATATCCACACCCACATTTCGAATGAGATCAGCAAGTTTGTCGAACCATCCTTCGCCATTAGACGACGCACGGCGAACCAGACCAATAGTGCGAGACGGTTGCGGTGCGCGAAAGCGTAGCAACCTGAGCCCAGGCACCGCATCGGATTCCGCGCGGGCCGCCAGTTCAGGCATCAGTGTCAGGCCAAACCCTTCGGCTACAAGGCGTGACAGCGTCGCCAATGAGGATGCCCCCATATTGATCTGTCCATTCGCCCGGTCATGGCCGCAGACCTCAAGCGCCTGATCCGTTAGGCAATGGCCATCTTCAAGCAACATCAATTGAGCGGCCTGCAGGTCAACTGGCCTCAGCCTATCCGGACTCACGGTCAAGCTGTTCAACCTGGTCTGGCTGCCGGCTAGCAGAAAATGGTCTTGAAACAGCGGTTCTTCATGCAAAGCGACGCCACCCGAAGGCAGGGCGAGAACAGCAGCGTCGATTTCACCGGCGTGGAGCATTGATAAAAGTGTTGCCGTTCTGGCCTCACGAATCTGTACCTTTAGCGAAACGTCGCCCGCACGCATCCCGGCCAGAACGCCAGGCAATATGTAAGGCGCGACAGTGGGGATGATCCCAATCGCCAGCGACCGATGCCCGTCCGAGTGATCGCGCGCGAACCGGTCCAGTTTTCCTGCAGCCTCAAGAACCTGCAACGTCCGGTCCAGAACGTCCCGGCCAAGCGGTGTCAGCAGGATGTCTCGGGCTTGGCGTTCGAACAATGCGCCGCCCATCGCCTCCTCGAGCGCCTTGATTTGCACTGACAGCGCCGGCTGGGATACGTGACAAACCTGTGCGGCGCGGCCGAAATTGCGCTGTTCGGCCACCGCCCGAAAATACTGCAATTGCCGAAGGGAAAATTTCATAACCCCTGACTATCACTTTCGGTCGAAATCGCAAAGTTACATTATACTTAACCAATCAGCCGATCCCGTTCGGCCTGGTCTTCATAGTGACGTTTCAGGCGTTGAAGCGCGATCCGCAGGACAATTTTCCCGGACCGCGCCGACCAGCCCATGCGTTTTTCGGCAAGCTCAAGCCCCTCAAGATAACAGCAACACCGCAATGCAACATCGCTCAGCCCAGGCCCAAGATCAGCCAACGCGCGTGCCACGCGGTCACGGGCGCCTGACGATCCCTTTCCGATGGGCGCATCGGGTGCAAACCCGCCACGTCCGCCGCCGGTCAGAAAACCATCCCAGTTCTGAGTGATCTGAGGTCCAATCTGCGCAAGCTCAAAATCCTCGCGCAAGCGCTCTCCCGCGCCGACAAGTGTGTCATCCAGAAACGGTTTGCCATCTCTGTCGCGACGACGAGATAATGCGATCAAGGGACTTTCCGCCGCATTGTAGCGCACGCGCATAGGCCTTTTAGAACGCGCCTCCTGAGCGGAGGACCTGGCGGAACGCGGTTGAAAAGAGGCCTGCGCCTCGGCCATTCCAAATTCGTTTTGCGCTCTGGCACGGTTTTCGGCGCTGGCAATCAGATGACCAAGCGCCGCCCGGCCGGAAGATGAAATCCGATAGCGGGAAATACGACCCGGATTGTCGCACGAAATCCAATCGTTCAGTGCAAGCGCTTGCGCGATGTCGCAATCCACGACCGCTGTCTTAGTGGCACCAGATTCGCCGTTGTCGCGAACGACGACCGCCTTGTCCATGTCTTCGGCCACGGCCAGTACAGCCCCGGTTTCACACAACCGACGAAGCACACGCAGCGCTTCGTTGTTGAATGCGTCTTCCCTTGATCCCCACAATTCACTGGGGCCGCCATCCGACTCAGCGTAGGTCATTGCCCCGCCATCCTGAGTGCCGGACGGAAAGAGCGTCGCGGCCAAAGACTGCAGCGCTGCATCCACCAAAGGATCGTCGCGCCGCATTTCGATCCGCCGGATCTGTCTTAGGATCGTCGACGCGTGGCAGCCCGCAGAACGTGCAATATCTCGGATTGAGCGCCCGGATTCCGTGTGGTCCAAATACCTCTGCGCCCCTTCGGGCACCCATGCAGGAATGTTGAAAGCCACACTGTTTTCCATTGTCATTTGCCCTCGTCGACTAAACAAACTGTCCATGTCCGCCGTCGGATTTTTTTGGTTAACCAAATCTAACTAGAGCCGCTTTTGTTACCCATTCGTTAATCGCGGACGGCAAGAAGCAGAATTGATTAAAAAAGATAAACACTCGTGAAACCATCGTTCGGCACGAAAGCGACACAGGCAACACCCGCTTAGGTTGTGTAAAACAGCAGACATCGGATTTTGATAGCGAGGAACGCCCTGTGCACGACCTGATGACCATGATCACCACCCTACGCCGCCCACGCCTGCTGACCAGAGCTGCGAAAATCGGCGCGCAGGATTACAACCGGGATCGCCACCTGCAGCGCATTCTGGGCTATGGTCGCTTGCCGGGCACCGGGTCGGCTTTGATCCGGCTCATGGAATTGGAACGCGAAGTCAACATGCAAAGGGAAGACGATGACGCGGCCTATTCGCTGGTCCGTCATCTGGACCTGCTGATCGCGCTGGTGGGCGAGGCGCAGCTGTATCAAGCCAGCCGCGCCTCGCAGTATCAATGATCAGGTGAACGCGTCCGGCATCGACTCTTTTTTGCGGGCGACATAATCGTCCAGCGCCGATTTCAAGGCCGGGTCAAGCTGTGGCTGTTGATAGTTCGCCAACAGATGTTCGACCCGCGCCGTGGCCAGTTGCCGCGTATCGCGGGCGCCCTCTTCTTCCCAAGTCTCGAAGGGCTTGTAGTCGAGCAAATCTGATTTCCAGAACGCCTCTTTGAAATTCGCCTGCGTATGGGCGCAACCCAGATAGTGCCCACCCGGGCCAACTTCTTGGATCGCATCCATCGCCTGACCGCTTTCGTCGTAAGTAACGCCCTTGGCCAACCCGTGCAGGACGCCGAGTTGATCGGCATCCATGACGAATTTCTCAAAATCGGCAACCAGACCGCCTTCGAGCCATCCGCAGGAATGAAGCATGAAGTTCACGCCAGCCAGAAGCCCCATGTTCAGCGAGTTTGCGGTTTCATACGCCGCCTGCGCATCCGGCAGTTTCGAGCCACAGAACGACCCGGCCGAACGGAACGGCAGCCCCAGGCGGCGCGCCAGTTGCCCCGCCCCATAGGTTACCAGGGAAGCTTCGGGCGTCCCAAAAGTCGGCGCGCCAGAGTTCATGTCGATCGATGACACAAAAGCACCGAAGATCGCCGGGGCACCCGGACGGATGATCTGGCTATAAGCGACACCAGCCATCACTTCGGCCAGAACCTGCGTCAGCGTCCCCGCAACCGAAACCGGGGCCATCGCCCCACCCACGATGAAGGGCGAAATGATGCAGGCCTGATTGTTTCGCGCATAGACCTCAAGCGAGCCCATCATCACATCGTCGAAAGTCATCGGTGAGTTGATGTTGGTCAGCGAGGTCATGACGGTGTTTTCCTGGACGAACTCCTTGCCGAACAGAATTTCGCACATTTCAACCGAATCCTGCGCGCGCGAGGGGTCGGTGACCGACCCCATGAACGGCTTATCCGACAGGGTCATATGCGCCATCAGCATATCCAGGTGACGTTTGTTCACCGGAACATCCGTGGGTTCGCACACAGTCCCGCCCGAGTGGTGCAACCACTTGGACATATAGGCCAACTTCACAAACTTGTTGAAGTCATCCATGGTCGCGTATCGACGGCCCCCGTGAGCGTCGCGCACGAACGGTGGACCGTAAACCGGGGCCAGTACCATGTTGCGGCCACCGATGACCACGGATTTTTCTGGGTTGCGGGCGTGCTGAGTGAACTCGCTGGGGGCGGTTTTGATCAGCTCACGCGCCAGACCACGCGGCAGGCGCACGCGTTCACCGTCTACATCGGCGCCTGCTTCCTTCCACCGTTCCAACGCCGCGGGGTTGTCAACGAAATTGACACCGATCTCGGCCAGAACGGTTTCGGCGTTGTTCTCGATGATCTGCAAAGCTTCTTCGTTGAGAACCTCGAAATTCGGAATGTTGCGTTCGATGTACTTCGCGGTTTCGATGCGAACTGCGGTGCGCTCGGCCCGGCGGGCGGCGCCGCCGCCGCCTCTTGCCCTGCGCCGGGTGTTTGCCTCTGCCATGAGAAAATCCCGTTGGTTGGTTGATTTTGTATGGTGTTACAGGAACGACAACCCCGGCCACCGGTAGTTTACGGCGCAATAGGGGGAAAAGCGACATGCATCTGTGACCGGCGAATATTACCAGACCGTCTTTTCCATCAGAATCGTGTTGCCCGCGACGTCTTTTTCTTCCCACCCTAGATGACGGTACATGTCGCGGGTGCTGACCATCAGGCGGTGCGTGCGCAGTCTGAGCGTGGACAGTCCAACGTCTGACGCTGAAGACTCGGCGGCCCCCATCAAACGCCGTGCAATCCCCTGCCCTTGTGCTTCGGGTGATACGGCAAGGTTATAAACCATGAGCGCCTCAAGGGTTTCACCATACACAACCACGCCCAGCAACAGACCGTCCTGTTCGGCGATCACGACGTCCCGGGCCCCGACATCTTCGGCAATCCCGCTTGTCACATCCGGAAGATCCGCAATGTCGCGCATGGCACTGGCATATGCGTCGGCAACGCACGTGCGGATTGCATCGACGTCGCGGGTCGTTGCTGGTCTCAATTCCACTTCGGCCATTCGATGTCCCCCTCGGAATCGCCGTGCCCGAATTTGTATTTGACGTCATTGCGCTTGCACAAGCAAGGCTTGCAACCTAATAGCCAATCATGACCCAAAGCACCCATGACCGCCTTCTGATTATCGACTTCGGCAGCCAGGTGACGCAGCTGATTGCCCGACGCCTGCGCGAACTGAATGTCTATTGCGAGATTCACCCCTATCAAAACGTCACGATGGACTTCGTGCGCGAAATGTCGCCCCGTGCGGTGATCTTTTCGGGCGGACCGGACAGCGTTACACGGGACGGATCGCCGCGCGCACCGCAAGAGATTTTCGACTTTGGGGTGCCAATCCTTGGTATTTGCTACGGTCAGCAGGTGATGATGCACCAACTGGGCGGCAAGGTCGAAAGCGGGCACGGCACGGCCGAGTTCGGACGTGCTTTTGTCACCCCCAGCGCCAATCTCGATATTCTGGATGGTTGGTTTGCGGACGGAGATGAGCAGGTCTGGATGAGCCACGGCGACCATGTCAGTGAAATCGCTCCGGGATTTGAGGTCTATGGCACGTCTCCCAACGCGCCATTCGCGATCACTGCGGACCCCTCGCGCCACTTTTATGCGGTCCAGTTCCACCCCGAGGTGCACCATACGCCGAAAGGTGCCCAGCTTTATGAAAACTTCGTCCAACTGGCCGGATTTGCGGGCGATTGGACGATGGGGGCCTATCGTGACGAGATGATCCGCAAAATCCGCGATCAGGTCGGCGATAAAAAAGTCATCTGCGGTCTTTCGGGCGGCGTCGACAGCTCGGTTGCGGCGATCCTGATTCACGAGGCTATCGGCGATCAGTTGACCTGTGTTTTTGTGGACCATGGGCTGCTGCGCAAGAACGAGGCGCAGGAAGTCGTCGGCATGTTCAGAGACAACTACAACATCCAGTTGATCCACGCGGATGAGAGCGAGCTGTTTCTAGGCGAGCTAGACGGCCAATCCGACCCCGAGACCAAGCGCAAAATTATCGGAAAATTGTTCATCGACGTATTCCAGAAACATGCTGATACAATTGAAGGGGCCGAGTTCCTGGCCCAGGGAACTTTGTACCCTGATGTCATTGAATCCGTGTCTTTTTCTGGAGGTCCTTCAGTCACGATCAAGTCACACCATAATGTGGGCGGCCTGCCCGAAAAGATGGGCCTGAAGCTGGTCGAACCCCTGCGTGAATTGTTCAAGGACGAGGTCCGCGCCTTGGGTCGCGAACTTGGCCTGCCTCAAAGCTTCATTGGCCGCCACCCCTTCCCAGGACCCGGCCTTGCGATCCGGTGCCCCGGTGAAATCACTCGCGAGAAACTGGATATTTTGCGCGAGGCGGATGCCGTCTATATCGACCAAATTCGTAAACATGGCCTCTATGACGAGATATGGCAGGCGTTCGTTGCGATTCTGCCCGTCCGTACAGTGGGCGTGATGGGCGATGGGCGCACTTATGACTATGCGTGCGCCTTGCGAGCAGTGACTTCGGTGGACGGGATGACGGCGGACTACTACCCGTTCAGTCACGAATTCCTCGGCGAGACTGCGACCCGCATCATCAATGAGGTCAAAGGCGTCAATCGGTGCACCTATGACATCACCTCAAAACCCCCAGGCACGATCGAGTGGGAGTAAACGGAAGCCGGGTCAGTAACCCGGCTTTTTTGTTTTACAATCCGCTCAAAAACGACTTCAGTCGGCGCGTTGGGGCATGACCTTGGCAGGGGCGGAGATGGACGGCAACAAAACGCAGATTGGCAAAGCGGCGCTTTGGATGACGGGGGCCATTGCTTCGTTTTCCTCGATGGCCGTCGCCGGGCGTGAGTTGAGCGTCACACATGATACGTTCGAAATCATGTTCTATCGCAGCCTTGTCGGGATTGTTGTGGTCTCGGCGGTGCTGACTTTGGCGGGAAAGTGGCACCAGGTTTCAACCAAACGAATTGGGCTGCAAGGTATACGCAACGTGCTGCACTTCACTGGCCAGAACCTGTGGTTCTATGCCGTCAGCGTTGTCCCGTTGGCTCAGGTCTTTGCGCTAGAGTTCACGCAACCCATCTGGGTGATCCTTCTGTCCCCGCTGCTGTTGGGCGAACGCCTAACGGCGGTGCGTCTGACCGCAGCCCTGATCGGGTTTGCCGGCATTCTCATCGTGGCCAGACCAGGGGCCGCACCGATCAGCGTCGGTGTTGTTACAGCCGCAATGTCCGCGATCTTTTTTGCACTAACCACGATCAGCACCAAGTCGCTGACCCGCTTTGCCAGCATCGGCTGCATTATGTTCTGGCTGACTGTCATGCAGGCCGTGCTCGGCCTGGCGGCATCGGGCTTAGACGGGCAGATCACTCTGCCAACGCTTGCCACAATGCCCTACTTGCTGCTGGTCGGCTTGGCAGGCCTGCTGGCGCATTTCTGCATCACCAACGCCTTGGCAATTGCCCCCGCCACTGTTGTCGTTCCCTTCGACTTTGCGCGCCTGCCCACAATCGCTGTAGTGGGCATGATTCTCTACAATGAGCCTCTGGATTTCTGGACCTTGTTTGGTGCAGTGGTGATCTTCTCGGGTATCTTTCTGAATGTTAGCGCCGAGAAACGTAACAGTTTGGCAACACTTCCTGAGGACACTCAACCTAAGTAACGCTTGGTCACTGGTTGACGAAAAATCAATGGCTGAGTGAGTATCCTGCACATCAAATGCACCAGCCTGCCTGAAAACGCACCACACAAAGCCAATGGCAGCGCTTACGAGAGACAGTAAGGGAGGAAGTTAATGAAAAGAGCGCTTTTCCAAGCGTGCGCACTATGCGTCGGCGCAACAGCCGTCCACGCCGGGGGGCTGGACCGAAGCGGTCAGGGCGTCAATATCCTGTTCGAGGAAGGGTCCGTTGTTCAGTTCCGCCTCGGCTATGCCATGCCGGACGTTTCAGGAACGTCGCAGGGATTTCAATCCGGCGACATCACCGAGAATTTCACGGCACCGGAAGCCGCATACAAAATGTCGATCACTGATCGGCTGGACTTCGCACTGGTCTACGATCAACCATTTGGTGCGGATGTCAAATACAATGCAAACTATCCACTTTCTGTGAACCCAAACCCGCTTGGCCGCCAAGACGTTCTGCGGGCCGACGCAGATGTCGACGCGATTACGGCTTTGTTCCGGTACAAGTTTGATCGTGGCTTCAGCGCGATCGCAGGGATCAGAGGACAGCGGCTGGAATCGAATGTAGCCGTACCTGCAGCGGCTGGTTATCAAGTCGATCAGGACGCAGACACGGACTATGGTTACGTGGTCGGTGTTGCCTGGGAGAAACCTGAAATCGCTGCGCGCGTTGCTTTGACGTATAACTCGAAGATCACTCATGACGTGTCCCAGACCGAGTCCTTTAACTCCTTCAACCCGCTCAACCCGATTGTTCCACCAGATTTCGTTCAAGAAAACCGGACCAATGCTGAAGTCGTAACCCCGCAATCGGTAAATCTTGACTTCCAAACCGGCGTCGCACCACGCACCCTGGTCTTTGGTACGATCCGCTGGGTTGACTGGCCTCAGACAATTTATGAGCCCCCCACCTATGTCGGGATCACTGGCAACCCGCTGGTGAGCTATGATTCACCAACCTGGACCTTTACGTTGGGTGTAGGCCACAAGTTCTCTGAAGCATTCTCAGGTGCTTTCACTGTTGGCTACGAACCATCAACTGACGATCTGGTCTCGGATCTTGGCCCGACCGATGGATTTTGGAGCGTGGGCGTCGGTGGCACCTACACCTATCAAAAAGCTCAGATTTCAGGCGGCCTGCGTTACACCGACATCGGCGATGCGACGACGCGAACCGGTGCTGAATTCAGCGGCAACAGCGCTTGGTCCGTCGGTCTGCAGCTTACGTATTCGCTGGACTGATACAACTGACAGTCAAATTTGGAAAGCCCCGCCCTTCGGCGGGGTTTTTTCGCATGATCCGGGTCGCTGAAACATTCGTTTTCCGAGATGACAGGCATATGAATGCCACTGTCTCTCTTACCCCTCGTGCCTGGTTCGAACTTGTCCTGCTCGGATTGATCTGGGGCGCTTCATTTATTGCCATTCGCATTGCGTTGGATGACATCCCGGTCATGACGTCTGTGCTGCACAGGGTTTTTTGGGCGGCGCTAGTGCTCTGGGTCGTCATCCTGCTTCAACGCCAGAAAATCCCGACCGAGCCACGCATTTGGGTGGCGTTTTTGGTCATGGGGCTTTTGAACAACATCCTACCCTTCTCTCTGATGGCTTGGGGCCAGCTCTATGTCGAAACTGGGTTGACGTCGATTTTTAACGCTGCCACGGCGATTTTCGGAGTGCTTTTGGCTACAGTCTTCTTTCGTGATGAGCGTTTGACCCTCCCACGCTTGATCGGTGTTGGCTTGGGATTTCTGGGCGTATCCTTCGCCATCGGTCTAAAGCAATTCGCAGAGTTCAGCCCCAGCAGTTTGGCCCAACTCGCTATTCTCGCAGGGACGGTCAGTTACGCCTTCGCTGCCGTGTGGGCACGTTTTCATCTGACTGGAATGTCACCCCAGGTCGCCGCCGCGGGTATGCTGACGGCCTCAGCCATAATGATGGCCCCGATCACGCTTGCAATCGACGGTGTGCCGGAACTTGCGTTGCCGCCTAATTCATGGCTTGCCGTGGCATACTACGCGCTGGTTGCTACAGCCGGAGCATATCTTCTTTATTACCGCGTACTGGCCCAAGCAGGCAGCGGGAATTTGCTGCTCGTGACGCTGATCATTCCACCAGTCGCGATCCTGCTGGGCGCATTGGTCCGCGACGAATCTCTGGCCCCAAACGCATTTCTGGGCTTCGCCGTTTTGGGTTTCGGTCTCATCATTCAAAGCCGCGCAGGTCGGCGCGATTGACGCCGAGGTCCGCCCGATTTAGCTAGGACTAAAACAAGGGACAGCGGAAGATGATCTATAGCTCGGCAAGGGATTGGCGCGACGCGGCGCGCAAAAAAGTGCTGTTTTTCGGCATGTCCGGGCTGGGCAAGACATATGTCTCGAACATTCTGCGCGACGCGGGTGATTGGTTCCACTACTCGATCGATTATCGCATTGGCACCCGCTACATGGGCGAATACATCACCGACAACGCCAAAGCCGAAGCGATGAAGATTCCTTTTCTACGCGATCTTCTGCTGTCGGATTCCATCTATATCGGTTCTAACATCTCGTTCGAAAACCTGACGCCGGTTTCAACCTATTTGGGAAAACCCGGCAACCCGGCGAAAGGCGGGCTGGAGATGGCTGAGTACCAGCGCAGGCAAGAACAATTTCGCCTTGCGGAAATGCATGCTCTACTGGACACCAAGTACTTCATCGATCGGGCGGAACACCTGTATCAATATCCGAATTTTATCTGTGATACGGGCGGTTCGATTTGCGAATGGGTGAACCCCGATGATCCAAATGACCAAATTCTGACTGAGCTTTCGCGCCACACGCTGATGATCTGGCTTGAGGGCGATGACGCGCATACCGCCGAATTGATCCGTCGTTTCGACATGGCACCCAAGCCGATGTCCTACCAGGCCGAATTCCTGAACCGGGTCTGGGAGGAGTATCTGCAAGTAAACGACTGCACCGGCCCCGAGGTGGACCCTGATGCCTTTATCCGCTGGACCTATTCCCGTGCGATGGCGCATCGCCAGCCGAGATACAAGGCAATGGCAGACAACTGGGGCGTGACTATCGCCGCCAGTGAAATAGCCAAAGTGCGCGACACGGGCGATTTCGACGAATTGATCGAACGCACCCTTGAGACCAGCGCCAACCAGTCCTAAGTTCCACAATTCATTCAAAGACCTGAAAAGCGTGGCCCAATGCCGATCAAGATACCCTCAGACCTGCCTGCATTTGACGTCCTGACCGAAGAAGGCGTGATGGTCATGGATGAGGATCAGGCCATGCGTCAGGACATTCGTCCCTTGCGGATCGGGTTGCTGAATCTGATGCCCAAGAAGATTCAGACCGAGAACCAGTTCGCCCGGCTGATCGGTGCGACACCGCTTCAGATTGAGCTGTCGCTGATCCGGATGACCGAGCACCGGACGAAGAACACTGCCGCCGAACACATGGCCGAGTTTTACCAGCCGTTTCAGGAGGTAAAGGATCAAAAGTTCGACGGTCTCATCATCACAGGTGCGCCTATTGAGCATCTGGATTTTGCCGATGTCACCTACTGGAATGAAATCGGGGAAGTCTTTGACTGGACACAAACAAATGTTCATTCGACCTTTGGCGTTTGCTGGGGCGGCATGGCAATGATCAACCATTTCCACGACGTCAAAAAGCATCACCTGGACGCAAAGGCCTTTGGTTGTTTTCGACACAAGAATCTCAACCCTGCCTCACCATTCCTGCGGGGCTTTTCGGACGACTGCGTCATTCCCGTCAGCCGTTGGACCGAAATGAAGCAGGCCGAAATTGATGCGGCTGAAGGTTTAACAACCCTGCTCGGCAGTGACGAAGTGGGCCCCTGTCTGGTCGAAGATGCAGCGCATCGGGCACTCTATATTTTCAACCATTTTGAATACGACAGCGATACGTTGAAACAGGAATACGATCGGGATGTCAAAAGCGGCACGCCGATCAATGTACCGACGAACTACTACCCTGACGATGATCCAAGCCGAGAACCGCAGAACAGGTGGCGCAGCCACGCGCATTTGCTTTACGGCAACTGGATCAATGCTATCTATCAATCCACACCCTTTGAGTCGCACAAAATTGGTCAGTAAGGTTTTGATATCATTGCTCGTACTCGTCGTCGGCCTGATGGCCGTGGCGATCTGGCAGAGCAGGCAGCGCGAGGCCCGCGCCGAGGCCACCTTTCCTCCCGAAGGTGAGATATCGCAGGTCGATGGCATAGCGGTCCACGCCGTTGTCATGGGCGACGGTCCCGACGTGGTGCTGATCCACGGCTCAAGCGGCAATACGCGTGACATGACTTTTGCATTGGCGCCGATTCTTGCCGAGAATTACCGTGTCATCGTTTTCGACCGACCCGGCTTGGGCTATTCCGAAAGCTTCAACCCCAATGGCGAAACCATTGTTGAACAAGCGGAAATTCTCCAAAAGGCCGCCGCTCAACTGGGTGCCGAGAAACCCATCGTTGCGGGCCAAAGCTATGGTGGTGCCGTGTCGTTGGCTTGGGCTGTGACGCGGCCCGAGAATATCTCGGGTCTGGTTTTGATCGCCCCGGCCGCAATCCCTTGGGAAACGCCGTTGGACAGTTTCAACACGATTGCAGCCACCGGCGCGGGAAATGCGCTCGCCCTGCCCCTTGTCGGAGGGTTTGTGCCCGATTGGTATGTCACCGAGGCACTGGATCGTGTTTTTGCGCCGCAAAAAGCGCCTGAAGGCTACGCAGAGCATTTTGGACCTGGGTTAACGATGCGCCGTGCTTCTATGCACGCAAACGCAAAACAACGTGCGAACTTGCTGGACGAAGTTGCCGAGCTGGAACCCAGATATGGTGAAATCTCGGTCCCGACCGAGATCGTTCATGGCACGGCGGACACCACGGTGAGCCTCGACTGGCATTCCAAGCGGTTGATCGAACAAATCCCCGGTGCTGAGCTGGTCGAGCTGGAAGGCATGGGCCACATGCCCCAGGTTGTTGCGGCCAGGGAAGTTGCCGACGCCATTGACCGTGCCGCCCAACGTGCAGGTTTGCGTTAATCCCTTCCGTAATCCATAGTAACTTATGGACTTTATGACGAGGCCAACAATGACCCGAACTGACAAGGGCGCAATCGAGAGCTACTTCAAAAAAGATGCCCCCACGGATGTCCGTCAAGCAATCGTGGACGCAAAGAAGGGCAAGATACTGAACCCCACATTCCCGTACGCCGAGAAGCTGAAGACCAAGGATTACGAAAAGCAGATGGAAGATCTGCAAATCGAACTGGTCAAAATGCAGTCGTGGGTAAAAGAAACCGGCGCGCGTATCGCTATCATTTTTGAAGGTCGGGATGCCGCTGGCAAGGGGGGGACAATCAAGCGGTTCCGTGAAAATCTGAACCCTCGGGGGGCCCGCAACGTTGCGCTCAGCAAGCCGTCGGACGCCGAAAGCAGTCAGTGGTATTTTCAACGTTATATCTCACATCTGCCCTCTGCAGGCGAGATCGTCTTTTTCGACCGAAGCTGGTACAATCGGGGCGTCGTTGAAAACGTCTTTGGGTTTTGCACGACTGAACAACGCGAACGCTTCTTCCGTCAGGTGCTACCGCTGGAAACGGGCTTGGTGAATGACGGGATAAAATTGTTCAAATTCTGGCTGAACGTTGGGCGGGCCGAGCAGTTGAACCGGTTTTTGGCGCGCGAGACTGACCCGCTAAAGCAATGGAAACTCAGCCCGATTGACGTCGCAGGGTTAAGTAAATGGGACGCGTACACCGAGTCTATTTCCGAGACGCTGACGCGGACTCACACCGAGTTTTGCCCTTGGACGATCGTTCGATCCGACGACAAGAAACGTGCGCGTCTGGCGGCCATTCGAACTGTGCTAAACGCGCTGGACTATGACGAAAAGGACAAAGAATCCGTTGGACAGCCGGATCCCAAAATCTGTGGCGAACCCGAAATTTGGGATGCGTAACAACGGCTTGCACATGTCGCCGCGTGTTGATAGCAAAGTCCGCCTGAGGTTTGAATGACGAAACGCGGGTATCACCACGGGAACCTGAAACAAGCCCTTATCGAGGCCGCCTTGTCGCTGATCGAACAAAAGGGGCCGACAGGTTTCACTTTGTCCGAGGCAGCCAAAACCGCCGGCGTCACCCCCGCTGCTGTGTATCGCCACTATGAGGGGCGCGAGGACTTGATCGCCGAGGCCGCGCGCCAAGGGTTTGAGATGTTCGCGGACCTTATGCAGTTTGCTTACGAACAAGGGCAGCCCTCGGCGCTGGCTGCGTTCGAGGCGACGGGTCGCGCGTATCTGGCCTTTGCCCGCAAACATCCCGGCCACTACATCGCGATGTTCGAAAGTGGTATTTCACTAAATCGAACGCCCGAGCTTGCCATGGCCGCAAACCGGGCAAAACGCGTTCTGGAACAAGCGGCCGAAGATTTATCTCAGCGCATCCCGCCGGACAAACGCCCACCCGCGTCGATGTTCAGCGCGCATATCTGGGCCATGAGTCATGGTGTTGTCGAACTCTATGCCCGCAACACCGGGGCCAGTTCCCCCTTCCCGCCCGAAGAACTGCTGGAGTCCGGCATCGGAATCTATTTGCGCGGTCTGGGCCTTTTGGCGCAGGACGAGTAATGATCAGAATGCCCGGCTGGGTTTTGCAGAGGTCAATCGCGACGTGACGTTGATCAGATCCATATGCCCCATGCCTTTGATGTCCACAGGCCCCAGATCGGTGATCTGAAATTCATCGATCAGCGCAAATTTCATCTCTTCCGGTGCCACGATATTCATCGGATTTGCAAAAACCTGCAGCCTTGAGGCAATGTTCACCGCCGGGCCAAAGACGTCATAGACATATTTTTGTATCCCAACAACCGACCCCACCGCGGCACCCATACCCAAACCGATCCGCGCCTGCCACTTATGCGGATGGCTTTCGTTGCGACGTTCCAAATACCTCAGGAACCTGACCGCACAATGAGCCACTGCTGTTGCGTGATCCGGGGATTCATCCGGCATACCGGAAACAGCCAGATAGGCGTCACCGATTGTCTTGATCCGTTCACAACCGAATTGCTCAACAATGCGGTCAAAGGCGGTAAAGATATCGTTCAATTCGCTCAAGGTTACAGTCGGGTCCGTTTTGGCCGCGAAATCCGTGAAGCCCACGAAATCCAACATGACCACGGACACCTGATCAAACAGCTGAGGCGTTACAACGCCGAATGTTTTGAATTCCTCATAAACCGATCGCGGCATCAGGTTGAGCAACAGACGCTCGACCCGTTCTTTTTCACGTTCCAACTCGCGCGTGTTCCGCTCAACCATGGTCGAATAGCTGTCGATCATGCTTTCAAGCTCGCGAATGCGGGTGATGTTCTGGCACTCCACAACCAGAACCTGTTCCTCAAGCCCATTCGCAAGTGACACGGATGTTGCAAAGATCAAGGACCGCCGTTTGGGTTTGATCTGAAGCTCGACCGAATAGCGGAGACCGGAATGGCGGACATCGTCCAGTTCCTTTGGATCCAGATCGGGCATCAGGTCCAGAAGTGTTTGCCCGTCTTCCGGCGTCCCGAACCATTCCGCAAACGGGCCATTGTGAAACACAAAGGTCATGTCTGATGCGCGCAGAACAGCAACACCGACACCAATGGCCCGCAACAAATGCTCGTTAATGGCAAGGATGCTCATGCCGCAGTCCTGGCCACAATGATCGAACGCTTTTCTTCAATTGCCCCCAGTGCAACGGCGATGTCCCTCTCGGCCATTCCGTGAAGCGCCAAGGCTTCGCTAAACAGCGCCGCCATCTCATCGAAATCGTCATGCGAGATATTTAGGTGGCGATGTACCGCCTCAATCCGGTCGTCGCTGAACGACGCAGGACCGCCGACAAGAGACGAGACAAACTTTGTCTGATGGTCGATCAGACGCGGCATATCAATTTCTTCGAAATGGTCCCCAATCTGCTCGGAATCCAAGGCCATCTCGTAGAATGACATTACGATGCGGCTGATGGTTTTGAACCCGCCGTATTTTTCATAGATCGTCTGACTCACAACAATAACCGATTAATAATTGGCAATAACACTGCAAGGTTATAGCAAAGAGTCGACTTTGTTAACTGAATTGAAGCGCCACGGCGTTTAGCTGCCCGGCACTACCAGGTTTTAAGCATCTCGACTGTGCGCGCCCACTCATCGCTGTGGCGGGCTATCTGGTAGGCTTCGTCCATCAGCGCATAGCTTCTGGGTTCGATTTTTGCCAGACCAACGGTTTTTGAAAGCGGTGGGTTCAGCCGCGCAAGCTGATCCTTAAGCACAAGGTGGGCAATCCAGTACTGGTTTTCTGCCGACGTCGACAGCCCAAGTTCCAGAAGCGCGCCCGTGGGAACGTCCGAGGTTACACCAAACCATTTCAACAGACCCCAGTCCTCTGGGTTTTTGAACGTACCCTCGGCAACGGCTGTCGGTTGACGGCCAGTGCCGATCGAAACGGCCTGAATATTGTTCAGGTGAACACCCGGTTTCGTGGCGATTGCCACGTTAATGCCGTTGAGCACAGGATTGTTCGCAAACATTCCGCCATCGGCAAAATACCCATAATCGGTGCCAGCCGCGTTGATTCTGTGGGGCGGGAAATAAGTCGGAGCGGCCGAAGTCGCCATGGCCACGTCCAGCAGTTTGACGTCGCTCATGTCCAGCCATGGACCCTCTCCCACCTTGTGGTTCGTCAATGTAAACGGTGCCCAGCCAATCTGATCGTTCAGATGCAGACAAACCGTTGTAACAGCCAATACGATATCATCCGAGATCGACCCGATTGTTCGATCCGCCACCAGTTCGTGCCCGATCTTCTCTAGGCCCGCGGATGAGAACTGCGCTGCAGTGACCCCCGGCCCTCCGGTCAGGTGAAAGCGCTTCATCACCTCATCCAACGCTTTGTCGAATAAGGAACGGTCGTTCTCCAAAAAGATCTGCTCGGCCTTGTCGTGATAAAGCGAGATCAAGTCTTTCAGCAACGAGGACATGTCTTTGCCTTGTGTTCGGCCATCCGCCAGCGACACTGCAATCAGACCTCCTGTCGATGTTCCCGCAAACCCGTCAGCACGATCGAGAAAGCCGGTTTCCTCGTGCAAGCCATCAAGAATCAGGCAAGTCAGATATCCACGAATACCTCCACCATCGCAGGAAACGAGTTTGAACGTCATGACCACCCCAAAATTCTAAAATGCTGCGTTACGCGAAATCTGCTGGTTTTGTGATACACCAATTTGAAGTTGAAAAGCGAAAACTACATTACGCCGGCAAAAATCGAAGCGCGCCTTAGGCGTGCAACGCGTTACACGCCATGCCGGCGATGCTGATTAATCACACCTGTTGTCCGATCCCAATCCGCTGGCTAGAGTTGGCCAGCGTCCGCGCTTCTGGTGACCAGTGAAGCCAGAAAACTGAGATTATTTGCACAGTTGCAGTAAATCGGATTCCGGAGGGGGAAATTCATGTCATTGAAATTGGAAGAAGTCGCAAGCGGCCTTGGGTTTCCCGAAGGCCCCGTGGCAATGGACGACGGGTCCGTTCTGTTTGTGGATATCAAAGAGCAGACGCTTATGCGGCTGTCACCGGACAAATCTCTGCACAAGATAGCGGACTTGCCTGGCGGTCCGAACGGCATCGCAATCGGCCCTGATGGCGCGGCCTATGTTTGCAACAATGGCGGCGTTTATACCTTTGTTGAAGAACCCACGCTTAAGATCACTGTGCCTTCCTCAGAAAGGCCGAACTATATCGGAGGGTCGATTCAGCGCGTCGATCTAGACAGCGGAGAAGTCACCGATCTGTACTATAAGTACAAAGGTAAGTGCTTGATATCTCCGGATGATATCGTCTTTGACAAAGATGGTGGGTTCTGGTTCACCGACACCGGAATGCAGCACGAACAAAGTAGCGAGTTCGGCGCAGTCTATTACGCGACGATCGACGGCAAAACGCTGATCCATGCTGCCACGGTGCCAACGGCCAACGGAATCGGGATTTCGCCGGACGGAACCAAGCTATTTGTATCGGACACTGTGTTTGGGCGTCTTTGGATGATGGAAATCGAAGGTCCAGGCAAATTGAAACCCGGCGCATTGCCAGGAACGCCCGGAAACGTGGTTCAGACCCTGCCGGGCTTTCAGTGGCTCGACAGCCTCAAGGTCGAAGCGGACGGGCGCGTCTGCGTTGCGACGCTCTTTACCGGCGGCATCACGATTTTCAGCCTGGACGGGACGACGGAACATCTGGAAGTCCCTGATCCCTTCACCACGAATCTGTGTTTTGGCGGCCCTAACATGGATACGGCGTGGATAACCGCATCAGGGACAGGCAAGATCTACAAAACCCAATGGCCCCGCCCCGGCCTCAAATTGGAATTCACCGCCTGAGCAGTAAATCAACACCCAAAAATTGAACAGCATGCGCGGCCATTCAGCCGAAAGCTGAACCCGGTGGCAATCAATCGAGATTCACCGGGTCTCGGGTGCTAGCCGAGTCAATTTCAGATGTGATAAGCAAGATGCACTATGGATAAACCCGCTGAAAATTCAGTGTCTTCCTCAAAGCACATGGGCGAACGCCGATTGGTCTCGGTGCTGTTCACCGACATGGTCGGCTATACGGCTATTGTGGACAGTTTGGGCGGCGAAAAGACTGTGCAGTTTACGCGCATGGTCTATGAAACGCTGAAGGGCATCGTGGAAGAGCACGGCGGCGTTGTCCGGGGATTTGCCGGGGACAGTATCATGGCCGTCTTTGGAATTCCCGAAGCGCTGGAAGACGCTGCTTTACGGGCCTGCAGGACCGGCATGGCGATTCACGAAGCCTTCGATCGTGCCGGGGACGACATCGAGGCGCGATTTGGCGTGCGCCCGGTGATGCGTGTCGGCGTCAGTTCCGGCTCGGTCGTGATGGCAAAAGTCGAAGGCGAAAGCGCCGAGATGACCGCCGTTGGGAATGCCGTCAACCTGGCCTCGCGTATTCAGTCCTTGGCCTCGCCGGGGCGTTGCCTGATCTGTGACACGACCCGCCGCCTTGTCGAATGGCTGGTCGATCTGAGCTTTGACGGAGAGCACAAGATCAAAGGCGTGCCACGTGAACAAAAACTGTGGCTGCTGGAATCCATTCATACTGCCGCATCCAGGTTCGACGCCTCACTGGCGCGAGGCCTAAGTCATTATGTCGGACGCGACGCGGAACTTTCGCAGCTTTCCCAGGCGCTGGAAGAGAGCCAGAAGAACATGCAGGTCGTGGATCTTATGGCCGAACCGGGTCTTGGAAAGACGCGCTTGGTCTACGAGTTTTTGGCGCGCGCGGAATCCCAGACCAGAACGATTTTCAGGGGGCACTGCACCGCCGACGGGCAACAGATTCCCTTCATGCCGTTCCTCGAAGTTGTCCGCAACTCATTCAGAATCTACGATGATGACGAACCTGACGCGATCGCTCAGAAGCTGCAGGAAGGCCTGAAAGCATCCGGACTGGAGACGCCGGAAAACATCGGCCTTCTGATGAACCTGCTTGGCTTGAAGCCGCCGGAAGGAACGCTGGACGGACTGGATGGCGTTTTGATCGGTCTACGAACGCGTGATCTGCTGCCCGCGCTGCTGCGGGCGCAATGTGCGCGGGGGCGTACAATCGTACTCATTGAGGATATTCACTGGATCGACGGTGCCTCGGAAGAAATGATGCGGGCGTTGATTGATGGCGATGGAATCCAGAACCTGTTGATCCTGCAAACAAGGCGCCCCGAATATGTGCCACCCTGGCTAAACAAGCCCGCAGTCGAAACCATTGCCCTCAAACCGTTGGGGGAAAGCGATTTTCGTCAACTCGCTTCGACACGGCTTGGGTCGGACAACCTGCCGGATGAACTTATCCGACAGGTGACTGAACGCGCCGGCGGCAATCCGTTGTTTGGCGAGGAGATTTTGAGCTTTTTGATCGAACAAGGCGCGTTACGCGTCGAGGCCGGTCAAGTGCTGTTTGACACCAACCCAGACGATCAGGGGCTTCCCGCCAGCATGCAGGGGCTATTGCTGGCCAGAATCGAACAACTGCGCCCCGAAGACCGCGTTCTGTTGCAAGCGGCGGCCACAATCGGGCGCGCGTTTGACCCCGGTCTTCTATCCCTTGTGGTGCCGAACCCAGAGGACGTGGGAACTGCCCTGCAAAGGCTGCAGGCGCAAGACATCCTGTTCCGCAAAAGCAACTCGTCGGACTATATGTTCAAGCACGTTCTTCTGCGCGATGCCGTGTACCAAAGCCTGGTGCGGGTGCGCCGTTCCGAGCTCCATCTTGCAATCGCTGCCGCGCTTGAACAGCGTAACGCAAATCGTCTGCCCGAAGCGGCCGAGACGCTTGCGCATCACTATTCCCATACCGACAAGACCGACAAGGCGTTTGAATTCTCTGCGCTGGCCGGGGCAAAAAGCCTTGGAGTATTCTCGCACGATCAGGCCAATCAGTATTTCGCGTCGGCGATGGAGCTGTATGAAAAAGACCCGAGCTGCGCCAGCGATGCAGCCTTTGCCGCCTTTCTTGCGAACTACGCCTTGTGTTCCAATATCTCGCTGGATGTGATGACCACGATCGGCCTTGCACCCAGCATTCGCCCGATCCTGAACCAGATCGGCGATTCCGAAGACCACGCGCTGTTCCTGCATCACTATGTCTCGTGCCTGGTTTGTAACAGCAAGTTCCTTGAAGCGTTGAGCGTCCAGGGAGAATTGACAGCCATGGCCGAACGTTTGGGTGATCCGAAATCGGTCGCCTACGCGTTGGTCAACGAACTATCTGTATCTATCTATTGCGCACCCCTGCCCAACGCGGTGTTCGAAGCTAAGAAAGCCGAAGTTGAACAGGCTTTGGCCAAATTCGACGATGCGTATCTGCAGAATTTCTATCTCGCCACTGTCGGATGGAATGAATTGACACGCGGCCGTGTGATCAGAGCGCGCGAAACGGCTGAGAGGATGGTGGCGGCGGGCGAAAAGAAAAACGACCCCAGGGCTTTGGGATACGGAACCGCGATGAAAGCGCTGGTCGCTGTCGTCACTGATGACCATCAGGCCGCGTTCGACTTGTCAGAAGAAGCTTTGCGTCTGTCCCGCGCTGAATTTGAGCTCGCCATCGCTGAATCTTCGCGTGTGGCGGCGCTTGTGCCGTTGCAGCGGCCCAATGCACGCGACTCCGTGCAGCAGTATGTCGATATGGTCCACGCAAAGGGCAGCACGCTGTTTGCTGGCGTACCTCAAACGATGCTGGGGGTGGCATTGGCCATGGAGGGTCGCGTCGGAGAGGGTTTGCGGGAAATTGAATCTACAATTGCCCAGCGTGAAGCCGAAGGGGCGTATACTGCGGCGGATTGGAACCGATTGTTTCTTAGCGAAGTGTATCTGCAGATTTTGGCAGGCGACGGCGACGCATCAATTGGCGTTTTGCTGCGCAATTTCTGGACTCTGGCAGGTGTGCTCTTCAATGGTGAAAAGCGCATCGTTGCATTGATCGAAAAGACGCGAAAAAACCCGCAATTCGATCCCGAAGGGCACTATTTTGCGCGAGGTGAGATGATCCTTGGGCTTTTGTACAAGGTCAAAAAGAAAAAGCCGAAAGCACTGGAGCACCTGAACAGAGCGCATCACTTGATTGCGCCCACAGGAGCATCCCCGATGCTGACGCGCATCGAGGATGCTATAGCCGAATTGGCCGCCTGACGAGGCTTACTAATCGCCCAACTGTGACAGGTATCGTATGGCATCCAGACTGGGCAGGAACGTGTAGGCCCCTCCGCGCGTGATGACAAAACGCGGGAACCCACTTAGACGTATGCGTTCCTCGGTATCCGCAACCGTCATTTCAAACATGCTCGTCTGCGGCACATTTGCGCCAAGCAACGGATCGTTTGTCCCCGTGATTTCCGGATCTTGAAGGCCAAAGTTTAACCAATCACACACGACTGCCTCAAACTGAGCCCCATAGTTCGCACCGATGAAATTTCCCAGCAAACCGCGCTCTTCGTTATCCCGCTTGGCGTTCGGGTCGAAGTCGGGCCCATAGGACATGCCGCGCCGCACAAGACGGCGTGAGCGGTTGGCGATGCGTTGCACAATCGGGCCACCGCGCGGATTCACGCGCCGCATGTGCGCGCCCGCCGGACATCGGGATTCACGCGTATAGTCGTAGTTGGTCAATGAGACCCGGTCGTCAGGCCACTGCGCATTGGGCGACAGCTCGTATGGGACGCCGTTGCGCCAGCGCCCGCACATCTGCGCGGCAACAACCTCGCGCAATGCGCCATGCCGATCCAAGCCCTCGCCCACATCCTTTTCGCAGCCCGGCGGCAGCAGCTTGTCCACCAAGGGGTGGCTCATCAGTTTGGTCGCGGCTTCGGTCAAATAGTCCTCGAACGCATAAACGTCCTGCTTCAAGACGCGAAACGCGTTAAACGACCCAAACAGACCCAGCGCTTCGGGGGTCGGGATGCTAAAGCGCAAACCCTCGAAATGAGTCTGGTAGCCAAGCAACGCGGTACCTAACGGGTCCAGCGGCTCTTCGACCAATTTTTGTTCGGGATCGACAATGCCTTGGAACTTAGGCTGAGAAATGCTGTCACGGTAACCGAAGAATACTTTGTTGTCTGGCAGATTCCGTCCATTGCGCACGCCCAGTACATTGAAGGCCTTGGCAACCTGTTTTTCTGTTGCGTCCAAAGCGGCTTCGTCATTTGCATAGACCGACGCCACAATATGTACCTTTTGGGGCTGATCGAACGGAGCTGGCCAATTCTCGGGCGCGCTTTCACCAAAATCGCCCAGCTTTTCCGCTCGCTCGGCCATGCCATCGACGAACTCTGACGGAAAGGTATCCAGATCGCTTTTGGGAACACCCATCGCTTGTAGGCCCTGAAAAGTGATGCCTATATTGAAGCAGACTTCGGGCTTTACTTTCCATTTCGCGGATCGGGTGATAGTCGGAACTTCACTACTTGTGCCATCGGCCGAGGCGGCCAGAAATCTTCGCGCCGCATCAAGATCTTTGACCTCAAGAATGATGTATCGGACCATGCTATTGGAGTATCCGCGCAGAATATTGCCCTGAATTTTCTCAGGATCGAAAACGGGGTCTTTGATAACTTCGTTCACCAGCCAACTCCCAACTTGCGGCGAATTTGAGCCGCCGAATAACCCGGATAGCCGCGATAGCCACCGCCGAGCGAAATGTTCTTGTTTGCATGCAACTGAAGGATCAGATCACGCGGCAACGCCATCAGATCGTGCGGCGGAACGTTTGGTTCGCGGCCAATCTGTTCATCCTGAACCGCGAAAAGATCGATGGCGTAATCCGGAGCCTGAAACAGGTCATGATCGCGCACCCAGTCGATGAATGTTTCGACGTTCTCTTCGCACGGATAGAGGTTTTCGCCACCCTCGACCAAGTGCATCAACGCGTCAAACACGCTGCCGATGGTCGATATGAAATCGCGGATATAGTTGCTGAAATCTCCGTCATAGACCGAGATCATGCAGATATAGTCTCCGATCAGCAAAAACCGGGCTGAGTGGACCGTGCCCACATTGTCGAGCCCCGCAAAAACTTCATCCACATTGCCGGCCAGCGCCATGACCGCCTTGGCACGGCCAATGGGTGACGGATCCTTGAGCGGCATAAGCAGGTTCATCATCCGCTGCGTGCTGTCGCTGGGTTGCGTCGTGATCCGCGGGCCGCCCGGCAGCTTTGGCTTTGGCGCGCGCCAGATCCAATAAGGAACAACCACATATCTGGACACGAACTGGAACCAGCCCCGTTCGGGCAGGCTGTTGATGTATTCATTGAGCCATCCGGTTTCCTTGGTCATTCTCCGGTCCCTCCTGCGCCACTGAATGGGCAAGGTATTCCCCCGCGCCGGTTGCTTGAAAACTCGTAAACGTCCTTGCGAATTTTAAGCACAGCGTCTTCCGACGGCCTGATCCCGTCTGTCAGGTGCATGGGGTTAAAGCTGAGCTTTTCGTTATGTGCTTCTTGATCTTCGGGAACGTTATCCAGCGTCAGCGTACCCATCATCACCCGCTTGCGGTGTGGCGGCCACTGTTTGGTTGAATCAGCGAAATCATCGCCGGTTTCACCGATGGTCATCATCAGCGAAAACCGCTCGATCCCCTTGGAGAGCCGGTCCTTGAGGTCGTCCTTGAGGTACTTGTCCTTTGGCGGCTCTTCAGGGTCTGTTCGCAGCACACCGGCAATCGGCGCCCAGTGGAACCGCACGTAGCGATCGGTGCCATCCGGCGCGGTCACAATGAAGGTGTGTACCGCGTGATAGGTTGCGCGCACATAGCTGACCGGCGCCCCGATTACCGACGCCTGCAACACCGCGGGCTGAGCCCAGGCGTGTTTGTGGGCAAATGCTGTTGCCCCTTCGTTTGGCCGCTCGTCCTGCCCGGGATAAGGATCGGGCATCGGCAATTGCAGTTTCAAATAGCTTTTTATCTTGCTCCACGGGCTGGCCACCTCGCACGGCTCGGGTCGGGCGTGGAGTGCGAATTCAAGGAATGTTTCCGGGTCTGGCGCGAAGAAAACCGGTAGGGTCATCGCGATCAGGTCGGTACTTTGACCTTCGCCCAGGTCGAACCGCACAGCCATGCCGCGCACATCTGACCATCCATCATGTTCTGCGACAACACCCATTCCGTTCGAAAACCGAACCGCCACCGGGATCGTCTCTGCTTGCTTATTGAAATGCTCAGCTGTGCAAAATTCCTGGGCAATCGCAGAAGCTTTGAAATAGCCCGTAGCCCCAATTCCGACCGTATGAACGGGTCGCCTTTTGGTGCTGCCGCCCTCTACATCCAGTGCATGTACAATGTCTTCAACAAGTTTCGGATCTGACATAGATTCCCCCCCAAATCCCAATATTGTTAACGAACCTTTAACACCTTCCGGGCAAATTACAGTGAACTAAATCTCTCCCCGCCAGAAAATTAACTTTTGAATCGGCTAACTTGTCGGCTTTTTAGCCAAGTATTTCGAGCACCAAACGTCCACGACTGCAATTTAGCGCTGCAGCGTCTCACCCAAGGTCTTTGTGTTCCGCTTTTAGCCTGGCCCAGTCAAACTCAACCCCAATACCCGGTTCGTTTGGGGCAACTGCCAAGCAGTTCTCGACCACCAGCGGACGGTGTGTGTACTGATCAATCGGAAAGGAATGCACTTCCAACCATCCTGCATTCGGTTGGGACGACACCAGACTAACGTGAAGCTCTTGCATGCCGTGACTGCAGACCGGAATACCGTGTGTTTGACTTAGTTCTGCAACCCGAAGCCACCCGGTGATGCCGCCGCAATTGGACGCATCGGGCTGAATAAAGCTGAGCTTCGCGTCTTCAAACGCGTATTCGAACTCGTGGATCGTGTGGAGGTTTTCGCCCATGGCCAAGGGCACTCCAGTCTCGGTCGCAATGCGGCCATATCCCTTGTAGTCGTCAGGAATCGTGGGTTCTTCGAACCAAAGGATATCGCATTCAGCAAACCCTCGTGCCGCTGTAATCGCCTGATCGACGCTCATCGAGTAATTCGCGTCGACCATGAAAAAGCGATCAGACCCCAGCATGTCGCGAACCGCGTGCGCGCGCCGCAGGTCTTCAGCCAGTTCTGGCTGGCCTACCTTGATCTTAACGGCGTTGAACCCGCGCGCCAGATAGCCTTCGGTCTGCGCAAGCAGCTTGTCTAACGAAAAGTTAAGATCAATGCCGCCCGCATATGCCTTGCATCGGTCTGACGCGCCGCCAGCCATTTTCCAAAGGGGCTGACCCTGCGATTTGCACCGGATGTCCCACAGCGCAATATCCACTGCAGAGATCGCAAAAGACGCGATGCCCCCTCGGGCGACATAATGAACATGCCACTGCATTTCGTCATAGAGATGTTCTACACGGCTTGCGTCCTGGCTGATCAGAAAAGGCGTCAGATCGTGTTGGATCATCGCCAAAATCGCGTGCCCGCCTTTGCCACCGGTGTAGGTATAGCCCGTTCCTTCGACCCCATCGTCCGTTCGAACCGTCACTGTCACCAATTGAAAGAAAGTGTGGTCCCCGTGCTTGGCATCGACCAGAACTTCGGCCAACGGGACATTGAACAAGCGCGCTTCGACCGACTGGATCGACGCCATCATGCCGTCCCGCGCACGGGTCGATCATTGTCGATGTTGAAGATCATTCCGTCCAACAACTCCTCAAGATCGGGACGAGCAGCCGGACCGTTGGAGATATCGACCAGCATCAGAGATCCGTCGGGGCGGATCGCGAAAGCTCCGGGTTCGGCAAACGGGCTGTCGGTCTCGGCCTCGGACAATGGTTCAGACACATAGAGACCCAGATCGCGCATTTGCGGAATGGTCATTCCATAGCAAAGGTCAAAATTCCAACCGAACTCAGCCTTATCCGCCAGTGCTTTTTCCTGCGTATCCGCTGAGACCACAACAACATCCATGCGGTCGGTCCAATCGGTCAGTTGCGCATTCAACTTGTTCAAAAAGCGCTTGCAACGCGGACAATGGCGACCGCGGTAGACAAACAACATGCTCCACCGATCCTTGGTGCCTCCAAAACGACGAGCTCCGCCGTCAACGAGCGGGAATTCGACCGGGGTCACAGGCGCGCCGACACTGGGTTTGGGACTGGTCATAAGAATACCCTTTCTATGTTTTGCTGTGTTGTCAGCGCTTCAGAATTTCAACTGAACTTTCATGGCGCAAGTTCTGTCTGAGGCCTTCTCAAACGCCGCTTGGGCATCCGACACCTCAAATCGATGCGATATCAGGTGGTCGACGTTGATCAGACCTTTCTGCATCATCTTCACGGCCATAGCGAACTCGGGGTGAAACCGGAATGATCCTTTCAAGGTGATTTCCTTGGCCGTGATCATCTGCAACGGGATCGTCATATCGCCGCCCATTCCAAGTTGCACCAGCACGCCACCGGGCCGGAGGCAGCTGACCCCTGCGCTCAGCGCGCTGGGCGCGCCCGAGCATTCAAGATGCACGTCGACCTGACCTTTGTCGGCCTGAAGCGGCCCTAAGGCGTCCGCGTCCGCCGCGACATTAATGATTTCTTCTGCGCCGCTCAGCTTTGCTAATCCCAAGGTGTACTCGGACAAATCAGTCGCGACGATGCGTTCCGCCCCTGCCCGTCTGGCCGCCAGAATACTCAGGCACCCTATCGGGCCGCATCCGGTCACCAAGACCGTTTTGCCAACCAGATCTCCGGCTTGACGGATTGCGTGTAGACAGACCGCCAATGGTTCGGCCATTGCGGCCTGGTCCGCGCTCAATCCGTCGGCGGGCACGCATTGACTGGCCAAAGCAACCAATCTGGTCTGAAACGCGCCCTGGATATGCGGAAAGGGCATGGCACTGCCGTAGAACCGCATGTTCAAACACTGGTTTTGCTGTCCGTTGAGGCAGTATTCGCAGCTGCCACAAGGTCGGGACGGAGACACGGCAACCAATTGACTGACCGCCAACCCTTCGACGCCATCTCCAATTTCTGCGACCACGCCCGAGACTTCGTGACCCAGAACCATCGGTTCTTTTAACTTAACGGTGCCGAAGCCGCCGTGGTTGTAATAGTGAAGATCAGAACCGCAGATGCCGCCGGCGCGCATCTCGACCAGAACCTCCCTCGCACGCGGGAGGGACACGTCGCGCTGTTCCAGCCTCAGGTCCTTTGGCGCGTGGATCACGATCGAGGTATTGCTCATCAGCATTGCTCCATCCCCCCTATACAGATCGGAAAAAGATACGGATAGTCGGTGCCAAGTACCAAGGGGTTTTTGATATGACACTTCAGATGTTTGACCTGAGCGGGTCGCGAGTTCTGATTACGGGCTCCAGCCAGGGGATCGGGTTTGCGCTGGCCAAAGGTCTCGCGGATGCAGGGGCGGAAATTGTTCTGAACGGCCGCGATGCCAGCAAACTTGCAGCCGCGCACGAGCAACTGGAACAAGCGGGTGCAAACGTTCGCGAACTTGCGTTCGATGTCACGGATCACGATGCGGTTCGAGTTGCGGTCGATAATTTTGAAGCCAGCACCGGCCCTATCGACGTGCTGATCAACAACGCGGGCATGCAGCACCGCACCGAGTTGCAGGACTTTCCTGCGGATGCGTTCGAAAGGCTGCTTCAAACCAACATCGCGTCGGTATTTCACGTTGGTCAGGCGGTCGCCCGCCATATGATTGGCCGAGGCGCGGGCAAGATTATCAATATCGCATCGGTTCAAACCGCCCTCGCCCGCCCAGGTATTGCGCCATATACGGCGACCAAAGGGGCGGTCGGCAACCTGACCAAGGGCATGGCAACGGATTGGGCCAAATACGGGCTGAACTGCAATGCAATTGCGCCCGGCTATTTTGACACGCCGTTGAACGCCGCATTGGTCGCCGACCCTGAATTCAGCGCGTGGCTGGCAAATCGCACGCCAGCAGGTCGGTGGGGCGACGTCGAAGAACTTGTGGGCGCTGCGATCTTCCTGTCTTCCGCTGCGTCCAGTTTTGTCAATGGGCACACCCTGTACGTAGACGGCGGCATCACTGCTTCGCTCTGAAAATCGACCAGTGGCCTGAGTTTTCAACACTGTCGTCATAGCGTCGAAACTAGGGCAATTGTAACCACGATCAGCAAGGATGCAGCCATGCCGACGTTGATCACGCGTTGCGTCCGAGGGCCGAGATCCAGATGGCCAAGCGCGGTTCCCGCGCCCAGCCAAATCAGATGAACGGGCAGCCATATCGCATTGAAAACGATTAGTTTCACGACGACTTCCCAAGCCGGTGAGTTTGGCATGAAAGCGAAACCGGAAAATAGGGTCGTGCTAACCACATAGGCTTTGGGATTGATGAATTGCAGCATCAGGCCGTTACGAAATCCCAAAGGTGTACGCGCGGGTGCAAATCCGATCCGCGACCCCGCGCTGGCTATCCGCCACGCCAGATAGACAAGATATGAGGCGGAGGCGAACAGCAGCACAGTCCGCAATACTGGGACCGCAAACGCAATGGCGGCTACGCCGGATACGACGAGCATCATGTTGATGAAGCCGCCCGTCATCAGCCCCGCGACAAATCCGAAACCGGCGCGATATCCAAAAGCGGCACCAATCCCTGCCGTTGTCAGCACCCCCGGCCCCGGCGTTATCAGTAGAAAAAAGACGGCGATGATGAATTCAATCACGCCGTCCGTCCCTTACAGGTCCGCGCATTCCGGAACAGCGGTCATCACAGTGCCGTCCTTGAGATGCTGCAACAGATTATCGACCGTCAGATTCCCCATCGCAGCGCGGGTTTCGACCGTGGCACTTCCTGCGTGCGGCAACAGGGTGACATTCGGCAGGTCTCGCAGCGCCTGCGGTACGACCGGCTCTGCCTCGAACACATCGAGACCGGCCCAACCTAAACTGCCGTCCCGCAGCGCTTGGATCATCGCCGCCTCATCCACAACCGACCCTCGGCTGACATTGATCAGCGTCCCGTTCGGTCCCAGCGCCCTTAGAATCTCGGCATTGACGATCTTGTTTGTCGCTGGCCCCCCGGGCGTGATGCAGATCAGAGTGTCAACGTAAGCCGCCATCTCGGCCAGATCAGCAAAATACTGATATTCCACGTCTTTCCGACCACGAGAGTGATAGACAATCTCGGCATTCCATGGCTTCAACTTGTCGGCAATGGCCTGACCAATGCGCCCCAAACCCAGAATGCCAACCTTCTGATTGTCTGCTGAGCGGGTTAGGGCAGCATTACCTTCAGTTTCCCATAACCCTTCCCGCACATATGCGTCATCGCGCACAAGCTCTCGGTAGCAGGCCAACATTAACAGGACAGCCGTTGTGGCAACTTCTTGGTTCAGCACGTTCGGCGTATGTGTCACCATGACACCGCGCCGCGCTGCTTGGGCAGCATCCACTGCGTCGTAGCCAACTCCATAAACGCTGATCATCTTCAAGTTCGGCAGCCCCGACATGACCTCTGGCGGTACACCTGCATGGCCATTGGTAATGACATGCGTGATCTCGCTTGGGTCATAATCGTCCAACTGGTGGATCGTAAATGCCTCGGTCAATCGCGCGCGCATTGGGTCGGTGATGCCACCGATTTGAAGAAGATCAGCCATCCTGGTCCACCACTTGCCGTTGGTGTCCCAAGCCCTGAATACGCAAATCCATCACATCGCCTTTCTTGAGGAAGACTGGATTAGGCTTGATCCCCAGCCCCACGCCCGGAGGCGTTCCGGTTGAAATCACATCACCGGGATGCAACGTGAATAGCTGGCTCAGATGTTCAATGATCTCGGCCACGGTAAAGATCATGGTCGCGGTGTTCCCGGTCTGCATCCGGGTGCCGTTTACATCCAATTCCATGCTGAGCGCCTGCGGGTCTCCCACCTCGTCCCGCGTCACCAGCCAAGGCCCGGTCGGACCGAACGTGTCACAGGATTTGCCCTTGGTCCACTGTCCGGTCAGGTGCTTTTGAAAGTGCCGTTCCGAGACATCATTGACGATGCAATAGCCTGCGACATAGGACAGCGCGTCTTCTTTCGAGACGTATTTGGCAGTTTTGCCGATCACGACCCCCAACTCGCATTCCCAATCAGTATGCGTTGACCCGCGCGGCATGACCACATCGTCATATGCTCCAACGATGGCCGAATTGGCCTTGAAGAACAGGATTGGATGTTCCGGTATTGCCGCTCCGGTTTCTGCCGCATGATCCGAGTAGTTCAGGCCGATGCACAGAAACTTTCCGATATTCCCGACACAGGGGCCGATGCGCTGCTCGCCTTCGACAATAGCAAGTCCCGCAGGATCAAGCGCGCGCAGCCGGTCAAGGCTTTCGTCACCCAGAACATCGCCAGTGATGTCATCCACGTGGTCAGACAAATCCCGCAAAAGTCCGGCATCGTCCAGCATGGCAGGCTTTTCGGCCCCCGCCTCTCCGTAACGAACGAGTTTCATGTTCGTATCCTCTTAGTGATTGTCCCGAGGCATGTATTGCCGCGCAATATCTCTATATCCATCGGCCCCTTTAAGGGTCATGCCACGATCCAGGCGGTCGACCTTTTCGCGGAAAATTTCCTGCCAAGGGGATTGATTGGGCGGCATGTCATAACCGCCATTGGCCTCAAGTGTGCGGGCGCGTTCGTTCAACTCATCCAAGGGCACCAGCATGTCAGCCGTGCCTTTGCCCAGATCGATGCGCAAACGGTCACCGGTTTGAACCAACGCCAGCCCGCCGCCTTCTGCAGCCTCGGGTGAAGCGTTCAGGATCGACGGACTTCCGGACGTCCCGGATTGCCGCCCGTCACCAATGCAAGGCAGCGCCTCAACCCCTTTTTTGATAAGGTATGATGGCGGGCGCATGTTCACCACTTCGGCCGCACCTGGATAGCCCTTCGGCCCGGCACCGCGCATGATCAGAATGCAGTTTTCGTCAATGTTTTCTGCTGGATCATCGATGCGGTGGTGAAAATCCTCTGGACCATCAAAGACGACGGCCCGACCTTCAAAGGCGTCCGGATCATCGGGGTTTGACAAATAAGCCTCACGAAATGCGGGCGAGATCACCGAGGTCTTCATGATCGCGCTTTCGAACAAGTTGCCTGACAAATTGATGAACCCGGCCTGTGCCTTCACCGGCGTGCTGACCGGTTTGATCACATCGTCATTCAGCGTCCGACGTTTCGTGCAGTTCTCGCCCATGGTCTGGCCGTTAACGGTTGGCGCATCGGGATGAGGCAGCAGACCTCCTGCAATCAACTCTCCCACAACGGCGGGAACGCCACCGGCTTGCTGATAGTCTTCGCCCAGGTACTTCCCGGCGGGTTGCATGTTGACCAGCAGAGGGACGTCATGCCCCAAAGCCTGCCAGTCATAATTGTCCAGCGGCACGCCCAAATGACGTGCAACACCGTTCAGGTGGATCGGCGCGTTGGTCGACCCGCCAATGGCCGAGTTGATCACGATGGCATTTTCAAACGCCTCGCGAGTCATCACATCGCTTGGGCGCAGGTCTTCCCACACCATTTCGACAATCCGTTTGCCGGTTTCATAGCTGATCTGCCCTCGCTCGCGATACGGCGCAGGAATGGCCGCGGAACCGGGCAGCTGCATCCCCAGCGCCTCGGCCAAAGAGTTCATAGTCGTGGCCGTGCCCATCGTATTGCAGTAGCCGACCGAGGGGGCTGCCGCAGCCGCAATCTCCATGAACTCATCGGTATCGATCTTGTCCGCGGCAAGGTCCTCGCGCGCCTGCCAGATCACTGTGCCTGAGCCTGCGCGCTCACCCTTCCACCAGCCGTTCAACATCGGCCCCACCGACAGCGCGATGGCCGGGATGTTCACGGTCGCTGCAGCCATCAACAATGCAGGCGTGGTCTTGTCACAGCCGATGTTCAGAACGACCCCGTCCAGCGGATAGCCGAACAGACTTTCCACCAGCGAAAGGTAAGCCAGGTTGCGATCCAGCGACGCCGTCGGGCGCTTGCCGGTCTCCTGAATGGGATGCACCGGAATTTCGATGCACGTGCCGCCCGCTGCGATGATGCCATCCCGAACGCGTTTGGAAAGTTCAATGTGATGACGGTTGCAGGGGCTTAGATCACTGCCCGTTTGCGCGATGCCGATGATCGGTTTGCCCGATTGCAACTCCTCGCGGGTCAGGCCGTAATTCAGATATCTCTCCAGATACAGAGCCGTCATTTCGAGGTTGTCTGCGTTCATGAACCATTTGCGGGACCGAAGTTGGTCTTTTGTGATCTTTTGTGCCATTGGCCTGATCATCCCCATCCGAGGTAAGAGTTGCCCGTAACCTCGCTGTATCGGCGATGGGCGTCAATCTCGAAATTTTTGTGTTTTTTGAGATTCTGCACACGAATCGGTTATGACGCCTTGGACAGGGTTGATTCAGCCAACCGTTAAGCCACCTCATCTGACCAAGGCGTTCGCCTGTCTAACGCAACCCAAGTTTCGTTCGAAAGGACCTGACAGAATGAGCCAAAGCAACCGCATTTCATTTATCGGAACCGGTTTGATGGGCGCGCCGATGGCGCTCAACCTGATGAAAGCCGGATATGATCTGACGGTTTGGAACCGCAGCCCGCAGAAGGTCGAACCGCTGGTCAACGCCGGGGCTGAGGCCGCACCGACCGCAAGTGCAGCTGTGTCCGGCGCGCCAGTCATTGTCACGATGCTGTCCGACGGCTATGCCACGCAAGCGCTGTTGGCAGACCCTGACTTTGTATCCGCGCTCGCGCCCGGCGCGCTATGGATCGACATGTCCAGCGCGAAACCCGAACATGCGCGGCAGCAGTCGGAACAGTTGGCGGCATTGGGCATTGATCACATAGATGCACCAGTATCTGGCGGCACAAAAGGCGCAGAAGCGGCGAGCCTTGCCATCATGGTGGGCGGTAAAGCGCCGGATTTTGAGCGCGCGAAACCTGTCCTCTCTGCCATGGGTCGACCGGTTCATGTTGGACCAAGCGGCGCTGGGCAATTGTGCAAACTCGCCAATCAGACAATAGTCGCCGTCACGATATCCGCTGTCGCCGAAGCGACCTTGCTCGCGGAACAAGGCGGCGCGGACCCCACAGCGTTGCGTGCGGCCTTGAAAGGTGGATTTGCGGACAGCGTTATCCTTCAACAACACGGAGAACGCATGTCAGATCGAAATTTCGTTCCAGGAGGCCTGTCAAAGTTCCAACTCAAAGACCTGGACAATTCTCTGGCCGAGGCGGCATCGTTTGGCCTGGAGCTTCCGTCTACTCAATCCGTGCGGGACCGCTTTGAACATATGGTCAATGAGATGGACGCCGCCGATTTGGATCACTCGGCGCTGTATCTTGAGCTTAGAAAACGGAACGGTTTGTCATGACCCAAGTTCTGATCATCGGCGGTGGTGGAATGCTGGGGCAGAAACTGGCGCAGCGCATTCTGGCGGAAGAAACCTTTGGGCAAAACTGTGAACTCACCCTGTTCGATCTCGGTTTTCCTGAGAACGCGACTGCCACAACCAACGTTACCGGGGACTTCAGCAATCCGGATACAGCTAAGGAGCTGGCCGCAGCCCGTTACGATGTGATCTTTCACCTTGCCGCTATCGTATCCGGTCAGGCTGAGGCCGACTTTGCGCTGGGCTGGGACGTCAACATGATGGCGACCTGGGCATTCCTGAATGCACTGAAAGCCGAACATGAGATCTGTGGTGGAACCTATCGCCCTCGGTTGATTTTCGCCTCATCAATCGCGGTTTTTGGTGGGCCTTACCCCGAGCGGATCGACGACGATTTCCTGTCCGCCCCGCAAACCAGCTATGGCGCTCAGAAAGCTGCGTCGGAACTGATGATCTCGGATTTCAGCCGTAAAGGTTTTGTCGATGGCATGTCGCTGCGACTTCCGACGCTGTGCGTCAGGCCCGGCAAGCCAAACGCGGCTGCGTCATCTTTCTTTTCCGGAATAATCAGGGAACCGCTGAACGGACAAGAGGCCATTTTGCCCGTACCAGACACGGTGCGCCACTGGCACGCAAGCCCCCGAGCGGCTGCAGGTTTTATGACCCACGCGGCCAAGCTGGATACAAACAGATTGGACAAACGACGCGCCCTGAACATGCCCGGCATCAGCTGCACAGTGGCGGAACAGATCGAGGCGTTGCGGGACATCGCGGGCCAGGACACTGTCAACCTGATCAAACCTGTTTCGGACGCGAAAATCGTGACAATCGTAAACGGATGGCCTCGCGATTTTCAGACCGATCGGGCGCTGAGCCTGGGGTTTCGGGCGGAAGATAGCTTTGCTGAAATCATCAAAGTCTATTTGGACGAGGACTTCGCGGGCTAGTCCCCCATCGTCTTTCCCGTCAGATGCCGTTTGAGGTGGTCATGAATCTTTTCTCGGGTCAGGTTTTCATCACCTGACAGCGCGGCATCCAAAATGTTTGCGTGATGGCGAATATTCTCGGAAATAAACTCGAATTTTCGGTCAGCAACCATCAATTGCTGCCGAAACTGCGCGTAGATGCGCCCGTGCATTTGCTTTAGAGTTTCCGATCCGCAGGCCGATATCAGCGTCTGGTGAAACTCGTTTTCCGATGCAAACCAGATGTCCACCAGATCGCTGGGGTCGTCCTTGGTGTGAATGCGCTTTTCGATGTGGCTCAGCTTGTGATGGGCCGCTGTCAGACGCGCTTCCCAATCCACGCCACCGTTACGGATGGACAGAGCCGTCCCCTCGCCTTCGAGCAAGATCCTGATATGGGTCAATTCAATGAGCTTTTGAGGCGACCGCTGTGGGACCCGAAAACCACGTTGTTCTTGAAAGTCGCTCAGTCCAATTGCGGAAAGCCGAAACAAGACCTCGCGCACGGTGCTGGCCGAACAATCATACTCTTTGCGCAAATCCTCGGCCCGCAGCTTGGCGCCGTGTTCGAATCCGTTCGAAATCAGCCGCGCTTTAAGGTCTTGATAAATATCGATTTCGCTTGTCATTCGATTGAGCGTCCCGAACTGTCCCGTTTGAATTTCGTATCCGTATTTTCGATTTTGCGCAAGAATCTCGAAATTTTCATGAATTTCACATTTTGCTTGTTGCATTCGATTCGCCGTCATAACGTCGAACGGCGTTGCTTAGAAGGGGACGGCAAGATCTCCGGGACGCCACGTTCAACGTCTGGGAGGACAATATGAGATTATTGACGACAGCGGCCGCTGTGGCCGTAGCGACCACTATGGCAGCCACATTGGCGACTGCCGAAACGACAACGCTCCGCATTCAGACCCACTTCTCGCCCGAACAGCTGTCTGGCAAGATGGCAGCCAAGTTCATCGAGGACATCACCGAGATGTCCAACGGCGAGATCGAAGTCGAGATGTTCTATTCGTCATCCGTGGTCAAATCGGTCGAGACCTTTGACGCGGCTGCGACAGGCATTCTCGATTGCGACATGACCGGCGGTGGCTATCAGACAGGTAAGAACCCAGCGTTCCAATTCGCCGGGGACCTTCTGGGCGGCTATCAGAACCCTTATCAGCAAATGGCATGGCTGCTTCATGGTGGTGGCCGCGACGCATTGAACGAGCTGTATAACGGCTATGATATGGAGTTCGTCGGGTGGTGGATTCCGGGACCGGAGTCGCTGTCCTCGACCAAGCCGATCGCGACGGTTGAAGACTTCAAAGATTGGAAATTCCGCTCGCCCCCGGGTCTGGCAACCAAAGTGTTTGCCGAATTGGGCGCATCGCCGATCGTGATGGATTTCAACGAGATCTTCACCGCACTTGAGACCGGCATCATCGACGGTGCAGATGCGGCCAACCTCACCAACAACGTGGGCTTGGGCCTGTATGAAATCGCGGGACACACGAACTTCCCTGGCTTCCACTCGATGCCTGCCGACCACCTGGCGTGCCGCAAGGATGTCTGGGAATCGATGCCTGCGCATCACCGCAAGATCATCGAAGTGGCCATGGACAGCCTCGCGCTGCACAACGCGACGATTAACGAGGTCCAGAACGCTCAGACCGCGAAAGACCTGCGCGCGCAGGGCATTCAGCTGTACGAATGGTCGCCTGAAGACCTGGCCGCCTACCGCGACGCTGTTCAGGTTGGCTGGACCGAGTTCGCCACAACGCCCGAGGCCAAGGCGCTGTTGGAAAGCCACATCTCGTTCCTGAAAGACATGGGCGCGATGAAGTAATCGGCCTTGTGCTGAGACAAACTGTCGGAAAGGCTGCTGACGCGGCCTTTCCAAAGGCACCTCGGGTCCGCGTGTTTCATGAAGATCACCAAAATCATCAGTCACGTCCTGCAGTACGACATGCCCGAGGTTTTGGGATATTCGCAGCAGTATTACGACAAACGATCCGCGCATCTGGTCGAAGTACAAACCGATGATGGCTTAACCGGTTGGGGTGAATGCTTCGGCCCCGGAAATGTCGCCATCGCCAACAAGTCCATCGTCGAAAATGTCATCCAACCCATGGTGTTGGGGTCAGACCCGATGGACCGCGACGTGATCTGGCACAAGGTCTACAACCTTTTGCGAGATCATGGGCAAGGCGGAATGCCTCTGCAAGCGCTGTCCGGCGTCGATATCGCACTGTGGGATATCGCTGGGAAGGTTGCGAACCTCCCACTTCACAAGCTCATCGGCGGGGCGCACCGGACGTCGGTGCCCTGCTATGGTTACGGCATGATGCTGCGAGACGAGCCGGTCGATGATCTGGCACGTCGCTTCACGGACGAGGCCGCATCGATCAAAGACAAAGGCTTTGTCGCAACCAAGATGAAAACCGGGTTTGGCCCAAAGCCGGATGTGAAACTGTGTCAGGCTGTGCGGCGCGGAGTCGGTGATGACTATCCATTCATGGTTGATGCAAATCACGCGTATACAACGTCCGATGCCTTTTACGTCGGCCATGCCCTGGATGAGCTGGACGCTTATTGGTTCGAAGAACCTGTCGCCCCCGAAGATGTCGATGGGTACCGGGAACTCCGCAAAGGGGTGAAGACCAATATTGCTGGTGGAGAGGCTGTCTATAATCGCTGGGGCTGGCGGGACCTTCTGGAAAGTCGCGGGCTGGACATTGCGCAGCCTGAGGTTTGCGCACTTGGCGGTGTTTCAGAATATTTGCGGGTCCTTGCATTGTGCCACGCGCATTTCACCCCGGTCGTTAATCACGTCTGGGGCAGTGCCGTCGCGGTGGCGACCAACCTGCAATTGCTGGCAGCTATGCCAGCCATACCGGGCGGCTTGCATCCGTGGGAGCCGATGCTGGAATTCGACACAACAGACAACAAATTCCGGGACGATCTGCTGACCGTTCCGCTGGATATCCAAGGCCAGGTCAAGGCCAACGCGGGCCGCGTCGCTATCCCGACCGGGCCCGGCATCGGCGTAGAGCCGGACCGCAGCTTTATTGATCACTTCCGGATCGCAGATTAACGGCAAGGGGCGAGACATGCAGAAATCAACGGGTGGAATAGTCGAATGGCTGATCCCATTGGCCTTTGTCGCAACAGGCAGCTGGGTCGTTTGGCACCTGCCCGCATTTCTGTTGGACTGGCTACCCTACTCATCCGAATCTCTTAGATCGCAGGTCGAAGAGATCTATTTGCGCAGCGACATAACGTTGAGCATGAATGGCCTGTTTGGTGGCTACATCGACATCATTGATATGCTGGCCCTTATCCTAACGCCGATCCTGGCTGTCATCGGCGCTCGCACCGTTCGCCCCGCTGCGATGGAATATGGCGGAGGCGGCAGCATCGACCGCTTTGCGCTGTTCATCGGCCGTGTGACGATGATGATGATCGCCATCATGACTATCGTGATGCTCTACGAAGTGTTCATGCGCTACATTCTGGAAAAGCCGACCGAATGGGCCAACGAGATGACGCTGTGGTTCGCCAGCTTCGTCTTTCTGATGTCCGGCTACTATGCCATGCAACAGCGCAGCCATATCCGGATTTTTCTGCTATACGATGCGGTGCCGCGATGGCTGCAACGGGTGTTTGACACGATCTCGACCATCTTGATCGTGCTGTTCGCGTTTTTCCTTGTCTACGGCAGTTACAAGCAAGTCTTCGTCAATAAGCTTTACAAATGGGAGCTTTACGGCTCGGCGTTCAACCCGCCAATACCGGCTACGCTGCAGCCGATGGTGCTGATCGTCATTACTCTGGTGGCCTTTCAGGCGGTCGTAAACCTGATCGCGGATTGGAACAATGAGCCCGAGATTCACACCGATGAACCAGACGAAGAAGAAATCGAAATGCTGAAAAAAGCAGTGGGGCAAGACTGATGGATATTGGCACAATTTCACTTGTCCTGATGGTCGCCTTGATCATTCTGCTGGCAATCGGGATGCCGCTGGGCTTGGCTTCGGCTTCGCTGGCTGTGCTCGTTCTGGTTATGAAATTCGAACCGACGCTGCTGCTGAACCCGTTTTCTTTCGGCGATGGTATCCTGACCGGGCGACCGGGGACTGGGCCCCTCTATATATTGGCGCAAAAAATATATGGGCTCTTAACGGATTACGTACTCATATCGGTGCCCTTGTTCATCTTTATGGCATCCCTGCTGGAACGGTCGGGGATCGCCAAGGATATGTATTCCTCCCTGAATGTCTGGCTGTCTCGGACCCGAGGCGGCATTGCCATCGTAACGTCGATCATGGCGGTCATCATGGCGGCCATGTCGGGCATCATCGGTGGTGAGGTCGTCCTACTGGGCCTGATCGCCCTGCCCCAAATGCTGCGGTTGGGATATAACCAGAACCTCGCGATCGGGGTGATCTGCGCCTCTGGTTCGCTGGGCACGATGATCCCGCCGTCGATTGTTCTGATCATCTATGGTCTGATCACCGAGACCTCGATCAAGTCTTTGTTTACTGCGTCGTTCATCCCGGGCTTCATGCTTGCCTCGATGATCATCCTTTACATCATCATCCGCACCCGCCTGAACCCGGACGACGCCCCCCTGCCCGAGCCTGATCCGAACGATCCGGAACCGACCGAAAAGCGCAAGCTCTTCGCGGCGTTCATGAGCATTGTCGTTGCAGGGTTCTCGACCACGCTTTTCATCCGCGCCGCGTTCTTTGAACTCTCCGGCTCAAATGCCGCAAGTCAGGGCGAGCCCGCGCGGTTCGGTACAGCGGACTACCTGCCCTGGTTCGCTGGAATCACCATCATCGCCTTGTTGCTGATCTTCTTCGTCTTCGGCAAAGAGCGCGCGAGAATCGGCTGGCACATGGGCAAAGGCCTTGTCGCGCCGCTGGTTGTGATCGGAGTCGTTTTGGGTTCGATCTACGGCGGCATCACCGGCATCACCGAAGCCGCCGGAATGGGCGCCTTCGCGGTTCTGGTCATTGCGTTCTTGCGTGGCGAGGGCTCATTCGAGCTTGTCTGGGACAGCCTGATGCGCACGCTCAAATCCACCGGGACAATCATCTGGGTGACCATCGGTGCGGCGTCACTGGCCGGGGCCTATACCATCGCGGGCGGACCTCAGTACGTAGCCGATCTGATCGTTGGTCAAGACCTGCCGACCATGTTGGTCATTCTGGTAATGATGTTGATCCTGCTATTCATGGGCGCATTCATGGATTGGGTTGGGATCGTTCTGCTGATTATCCCAGTGTTCTTGCCCATCGTTCTGCGCTTGCCGATCGAAGAAATCGGCCTGATTGGTCAATTGCAACCCAGCCATGTCGCAATCTGGTTCGGCGTTGTGTTCTGTATGAACATGCAGGTCAGCTTCCTTTCACCGCCCTTCGGTCCTGCGGCCTTCTATCTGAAATCGGTCGCTCCTCCGCATATCAGCCTCACGGACATTTTCCGCGGCTTCCTGCCCTTTATTGGCATCCAGATCCTGGCCCTTTCGGTTCTGCTGATCTGGCCAAACATCATCGCGTTGCTGTTGTGAGGATTGATCAATGCTGACGCAAAACCAAATCTCCAGCTTTGAAACAAACGGCTATCTTGTCGTGCCGGATGTCATCCCGCCGGACGATCTTGAGCGGGTCGTCGAGGAGTATTCCGCCCTTCTGGACGGGCTTTTCGAAGGCTGGGTCGCGCGGGGCCTGGTGCCCCATACTGAGGGTCTGGATTTTTGGGGCAAGCTGATCACCGCATATGACGCCGGTTGCGACTATTTCCAGCCGATGGATATTTCTCTACCCGGTGATCGGATAAAGGCCGACACCCCGTTTCATATCGGCCCCGCCGTGTTCGAAATGCTCACTGCGAAACCGCTTTTGGATGTGGTCGAACAATTGATCGGGCCAGAGCTGACCAGCAATCCGATCCAGCATGTGCGTCTGAAGCCGCCCGCTCGCAAACTCGCCACAGATGAGATTCGCGCGCATATTACCGCGACCGACTGGCATCAAGACCGAGCCGTGGCCTTGGAGGAGGCGGATCAGACCGACATGGTCACTGTCTGGATCGCCGTGACTGACGCTACAGTTGAGAACGGGTGCCTGCAGGTGCAAGCCAAAACGCCGGATCAGGAGATCCTGCCCCATTGTGCCAAAACCCAAACGGGCATCGCAGATGGCTTTGTCGACGAAAGCACGGCGGTGCCTTTGCCTGTACAGGCTGGTGGCGTGGTTCTCTTCCATCCACTGACTCCGCATGCATCTTTGGTGAACACCACCGACGCCTTTCGTTGGTCGTTCGACATTCGCTTCAGCGCCACCGGTCAGCCGACGGGCCGGGGTCATTTCCCCGATTTCATCGCCCGTTCGCGCGCGCACCCAGAGCGAGAATTGAAAGACTGGCGGGTCAACAAATCCCAGTGGGAGGCCGCCCGCGCGCGTCTGGCGTCACAACCACATATCGACATTCACAGGTGGTCATCAGACTCACCGTTTTGCGCCTGAACCCGGAAAGAAAGCCCGCAGTCATGGCACTTTACGCCGGAGAAATAACGTGAAGCGCATCCTCGTTGCAGGCGGCGGACTGATCGGAATTCGCCATGTTCACGCGGTTCAGGCGCACGCCAATTGTGAACTTGTGGGGCTCGCCGATCCAGATGACTCTGTGGTGGTAGATGCGCCTCGGTTTCGAAGTATGGAAGACGTGGACCGCCCGGTTGATGGCGTGATCATCGCAACACCGACCCACCTTCACGCAGCGCATGGCCTAAGCGCCGCCGAACGTGGCTGGCACATGCTGATCGAGAAGCCTGTCGCCGGGAATGTGCGGGATGCGGCAGCCTTGGAAACCGCTGTTTCGCGGTCAAATGTCCGTACGCTTGTCGGGCACCATCGTCGCTATCATGCCTGCCTGCAACAGCTTAAGTCCCTGATCGCGAACGGGGCAATCGGAACGGTTGTGACCGTCTCAATGATCTGGGCCATGCGCAAACCAGATGCTTATTTTCAACAGAACTGGCGCACCTCTGGCGGCAGCCCGGTGATGATCAACCTGGTGCATGACATCGATCTTTTGCGCTTTGTGATCGGCGAAATTTCTCAGGTTCAGGCTTTGCGTGGCGCCTCAATACGCGGGTCTGATAGGATCGAAAGTGGCGCAGTGGCAATTGCCTTTGAAAATGGCGCGACGGGCACCATCAGCTTTGCAGACACTGCCCCCAGCCCCTGGGGTTTTGAAGCAGGCACCGGCGAAAACCCGAACATTGGAACCACGCTCCAGGACATGATGTGGATCACCGGCACTAGGGGTGCGATCAGCTATCCGTCGATGACTCTGTGGCGGGGCGAGGATTGGGGCACACCGTCAAGGACTGCCCCGTTGAAGAAACACAAAGACACGCGCAAACCGCTGGAGGCGCAACTGGATCACTTCCTGGATGTGATGGACGGCGCGCGCCCGTTGATAGACGTCGCCGATGCCGCAAGAACTTTAGCCGTGGCCACACAGATCGAAGAGCAACTAGGCGCGTCGAAAGCAAAAGTGCCCACCCTAACCAACACATGATACGCCGAGGCGTTGAGGCCAATATGAACCACCCCAGCGTCTTCGACACGTAGAAAATTGATTTGAAAGGACACCCAATGAGCAAACCAACAATTGGATTCATCGGCCTCGGCCTGATGGGCGGGGCCATGGTAAACCGGCTTCAGGACCTTGGGTATGATCTTACCGTTCTGGGCAACCGTGACCGCACTTATCTGGACATAGCAATTGCGCGCGGCGCGTCCGAAGCCGCCAATGCCAAAGAGGTCGCAGAATCCAGCGACATCGTGATGCTATGCATGGGGACGTCGGACCAAGTCGAAGGTCGCATGCGCGGACTCGATGGTGTGATCGCAGGGCTGCGACCCAATGCCGTGGTTGTGGATTTCGGCACCTCCCTGCCCGGCAGCACCCGCACATTGGCGGATGTTGTCGCGGCGGCTGGCGGTCAGTATCTGGACGCCCCGCTTGGTCGCACGCCGTCGCATGCGCTGGAGGGGCAGCTCAACATCATGACCGCAGGCGACAAGGACGCTTTTGACAAGGCCGAACCAGTTCTAAAGGACTTGGGCGAGAACGTGTTCTACCTCGGCGCGTCGGGATCGGGGCACACAATCAAGCTCATCAATAACTTCTTCGGTATGACCGTTGCGAATGCCATGGCCGAGGCATTTGCCATGGCCGACGTTGCTGGAGTGGATCGAAAGCAGCTTTATGACGTCATGGCGGCAGGCCCCTTGCACTCGGGCATGATGGATTTCGTGACCGCATATGGCGTGAGCAACGATCCCAATCAGTTGGCGTTTGCAATCAAGAACGCAGCCAAGGATATCGGCTATTACGACCGCATGGCGCACGATGCCGGTGTTGACAGCGTTATGTCCAAGGGCACTTTGGCGGCGTTGAATGATGCTGCCAATTCGGGCCAGGCAGATGACATGGTCAGTCAGATGGTCGACTACTACGTCGCGCGCTTCAAGGGCTGAGCATGGCTGTTGCCGCCGGATCGACTGCGGACCTACCGCGCCTCGGCATCGTTTTGATGCTGACGGCTTGGCTGTTGTTTTCCGTTGTCGATCTGGGGGCGAAATGGCTTGCCGTCGCTGGGCTTCCAGCCTTTCAGTTGGCCTTTATGCGTTACTTCGGGCACTTCGTGATCTCAACTGGTGTCATCGCCAAAGGCGGACTGGACCCGGATCGGTTCAAAACCGATCACCCCTGGCAAGTCATCAGCCGCGCCCTTCTTTTGGTTTCGGCTACGGTCTTCAACTTCTATGCGCTCAGGTTTCTGCCGTTGACTGTGGTCTCGGCCATCATGTTCTCAAGCCCGGTGATCGTCTGCTTCCTCTCGGTACTCGTGCTGAAAGAACGTGTCGGACCATGGCGGTTGGCAGCTATTCTTCTGGGGTTTGTCGGAGTGCTGGTCGTTGTCCGACCCTTCGGGACTGTCTTTCACCCGACCATGCTGTTGATCGTCTACAACGCAACAGCGCTGGCGCTTTATTCGCTGATGACGCGCAAGTTGTCGGGGATCGTTGCGGTGGACACGATGCAGTTCTATCTGGGTTTGACCGGAACATTTGTCTTGCTGCCATTTGCAGTTTGGACATGGGTACAACCCGAGACCTTTTGGGGTCTTACTGTGTTAATAGGTCTGGGCGTCATGGGTTGGGGCGGACATCAATTGCTGACCAACGCCCATCGATTTGGCACGGCCAATCAGTTGATGCCATTCACCTATTCTTTCCTGATCTACGTCGCTATCTGGGGCTACCTCTTCTTTGGAACCGTTCCTGATCTGGGCACGTTAATCGGAGCAATGCTTATCATGGGCGCAGGCCTCATCATCTGGAAGCGAGAGCAGAAATGACGCGGATTGCCTGCATTGGCGAAGCAATGATCGAGCTTTCAATCCTTGGTGACGACGCGGAGGTGGGCGTTGCCGGTGACACTCTGAACACTGCGATCTACATGCGTCGCTGCGCACCTGACCTGAAGGTGGATTATGTGACATGTCTGGGCGACGATCCTCTTTCAGATCGGATACTCCGCTTTATTTCTGCTCACGGCATCGGAACTGTGGCCATCAAGATGATCCCGAATGGCACGCCTGGTCTATATGCAATCAGTACGTCGCCCGAGGGAGAACGAAGCTTTACCTATTGGCGCAGTGCATCTGCCGCGCGGCGGTTGTTCTTCGATGGGGATTTCACAGTGCTTTCCAACTATGATGCGCTGCACTTGTCAGGAATTTCACTCGCGATCTTGCCGCCTGATGTAAGACGTTCCCTGGTTGACTGGCTGAAGACATACCCGGGCAAAGTGATCTATGACAGCAACTACCGTCCTCAACTTTGGGAAGACCAAGAAACCGCGCGCGCGGTGACTGCCGACATTTGGCAGCGTGCCGATATCGCTCTGCCATCTATAGATGACGAGATGCACCTGTTCGAAGAGACCGCGGATCAAGTGGCTGCGCGTTTCTCTGGGCTTCAGGCCGTCGGCGCGCTGAAGCGGGGTGGGCAAGGTCCAATGTCGATTGGTTCACGTGTTGACCAGCACTACACTCGGTCCACGAAAATTGTCGACACAACTGCCGCCGGTGACAGCTTTAACGGGGCGTATCTTGCCGCAGTGCTGACCGGGCGCCCACAGGCCGAGGCATTGATGGCCGGGCATAATATGGCATCGAAAGTCATACGTTACCGTGGGGCCATCATTCCCGAATAAGCGGTTCAATGTCCTTTGCGCCAATAATTTCCAACAGCGCGGGTGTAGACGCCTCATGTTCGGCAGCACGCGCTATGTCATCCGCGCGAGGATCGTTGAGCCTGCGCCCCGCTGCGGTTTCGGAAACACAGTATGCGATCCAAGCTCGAATGCCTTGCACTGCGGCGGGCGATCCCGTTTCGCGCAGCGTGTCCAGTAGCCGGTAGGGAAGCTTTTGGCTGCCATCCATCGCGATTTGATCCAAACGATGAGCGAGTTCCGCGTTCTCAAACCGTCGAACAAGATCATCGGCGTATTGTGGCGCGCGCTGTCGGGCTTCAGGCTGCAAGGTATACGCTGCGTCGGACATTAACTGCTGCACAAGCTGGCGCAGTTTTGGGTTGGCGATCGCCTCATGAACAAAACTATGCCCGCGCAGCAGCCCGGCATAAGCCATCAGCGAATGCGCGCCGTTCAACATGCGCAACTTTCGCTGCTCATGTGGAGAGACGTCCAAGACGAACTGAACCCCGGGCCAGTTCGGGCGCGGCCCGGCAAAGTCATCCTCGATCACCCATTCCGAGAACGGTTCGGTCGGAACCGCCATCGGGTCGCCGCTGATGGCCCGAACCGCATCGGTTGTGGCGGGCGTGATCCGGTCGACCATTGAGTTTGGAAAGCGGATAACATCCCAATTTAATGACAGGCCCGCCTGCCCGGCAAACCGCGCGACGGCATTGCGAAGGACCGCCCCGTTGTTCAAACGGTTGTCACAACTCAGCACAGTCACCGGGCGATTTCGACCTGCCAAGCCAAATGCCAAGAACCCGATTAGTGTTGATGGCCCCTGCCCGCCCAAGTCTTCCACGACGGCAGGGTCCTGTAGGTCGAGCGCATCAGACGCGACAAGATGGTAGCCTTTTTCGGTCACCGTAGCCGAGATGATGTCGGCGCGGTCCATCGCGTGAAACACCGCCTGACGATCCTCGGGCGCGACCAAAACGTCCTGCAAAACGGTTATGCGTCGAACGCCCTGACCCTGTACGCAAAGGTCATAGTCAAACCCCTGCCGCGCCAACCCGTCTCGAATGGCGGTTGACCGCAAGCTAACTCCGGTAACGTCCCAACCGCCCGCTTGTTGCGTGTAATCCAGCAAATGCGCGCGGGCAAAATTCCCAAGACCGAAGTGAAGGATATGCCCCATCTATTGGCCCAACCCATAAACCTCACGCGCGAGGCCAGTGGTCAAAAGATCGGCCAGCACTCCCGCATCGCCGCGCCCAAAGTACCCTTTGTCTACCTGGCCCGCCAAATGCTGGGCCACGCCGCGACGCCACAGATCGTGCCGTGCCGGAATCGACAGAAAGGCGCGTGTGTCATCGTTGAATCCAGCGAGGTTGTAGTACCCCGCCGTCTCAACAACCTGATCAAAGTACCGCGCGATGCCTGCGGCGCTGTCGTGAAACCACCAGGGCGGACCGATCCTCAGGCACGGCCAATGCCCGGCCATAGGTGCCAGTTCACGAGCATAGGTGCCTTCATCCAATGTAAACAAGACGATCCGCAATTCAGAATTGTTCCCCACCCGGTTCAGCAACGCGTCCAGCCCATGAACCCAATCCATGGCGATGGGGATATCTGCACCCTTGTCCCGACCAAAAGCCTGCATAAGAGCGTCGTTCGTATTGCGTTTGCTCCCTGCATGTATCTGCATGGTCAGGCCGTCCTCGACTGACATCTGAGCCATCTCAATCAGCATATGCCCATAGAACTGCCGAGCATCATCCGAAGACCCGTTGCCAAGCCTGAGACGCTGGTACACCGCATCCGGATCGGATAGCCATTCGGTCTGCAGCACCTCAACGCCGTGATCCGTGGCCGTCGCTCCCATTTTGGCAAAGAAAGCCCGTCGCGCACGCAAGGCCGCGATATAGCCTGAATAGGTCCCGACCTCGATCCCGGTGATCTGCTGCAGTTTTGACAGGTTCTTCTGAAACTCCGGGTCCGCGCCATCCAGAACACCGTCTGGTCGAAACGTGGGCACGACGCGGCCTGTCCAACCGCTTTGCTGAATTGCGGCGTGGTGCGACAGATCATCGAGCGCTGAATCAGTCGTCGCCAGGACCTCGATACCGAACGCATCAAACAGAGCGCGCGGGCGAAACCTGTCTTGTGCCAGCCGATCCGCAATCTGATCATAAACCGCGTCTGCAGTCTGTGCGGACAAGCCGGTTTCGATGCCCAGGGTTACGCGCAAAACATACTCGGTCCAGATACGGGTCGGGGTCCCAAGAAACAAATGCCAATGGGCGGCGAAAATCCGGAACACTTGGCGCGGGTCGGCGTCACGCCCCGCTGGCCCAACGCCCAGATCCGCCAAAGACACGCACTGAGAATAGAGCATCCGAAACACGTAGTGATCGGGAACGACCAACAGCTCAGCCGGGTTCGGAAAGGCTTCATCCGTCGCAAACCACTTTGGGTCACAGTGGCCGTGCGGCGATACGATGGGCGCGTCCTTGATGCCAAGATACAGCTCGTCCGCCAGCCCTTCCAGCATGACCCTCATTTTCGCCTCCGCCCTCGATACCTGCTTTTGTTAACATGTTTTTTGTCGCTTGCATCTTTTAGCTGCCCGATCAGAATAGTTTGTGACGAAGGGGGGAATATGAACATTGCATTGATCGGTCTGGGAATGGTTGCGGGGACTCATGTGGCCGCCATCAAGGCTTCGGATCAAGAGCTTAGACTGGCAGGTGTTCTGGGCCGTGACCCCTCGCGAACCGCAGAGTTTGCGCGCAAAATCGGAACGCGGGCGTACACTTCTGCCGAGGATATTGCCAATGACCCAGAGATCGATTTCGTCATTATTGCGACGCCACCCGACCAGCGCCTCGAACTGGTAAAAACGTTGATCGCAGCCGGCAAACCGATCCTCATGGAAAAACCGATTGAGAGGAACTTGACCGCCGCGACCGAGATCGTCGACCTTTGCGAATCCGCGTCCCTCCCGCTCGGGATCGTGTTTCAACACCGGGCGCGCGCCGCCTCTGGTCACCTAAAGTCACTGTTGGACGCGAATGCGTTGGCGGACATCGCGACCGTGGACATCCGTGTGCCGTGGTGGCGCGATCAAAGCTATTACGACGCGCCTGGTCGCGGCACCTATGCCCGGGACGGCGGCGGGGTCATGATCTCTCAGGCTATCCACACATTGGATCTGGCAATGTGGTTGCTGGGCCCAATTACAAGCGTTCAGGCCATGATGCGGACAACGCCTTTGCATCAGCTTGAGGCGGAAGATTGGGCCGGTGCGCTATTCGAAATGCAAAACGGTGCGATAGGCACGATGATGGCGACAACTGCGGACTTTCCTGGTGCGGCTGAGACGATCACGATTCAGGGGACCAAAGCGAAGGCGCATCTCGGTTCTGGCGTGGTGACGGTGACCCGCTTGAACGGAGAAACTGAGACATTCGGTGATGTGGCTTCTACAGGTGGTGGGGCAGACCCGATGGCCTTTACGCATGAATGGCACCAGACGGTCATCGAGGATTTTGCGCAGGCGATCACGCAAGACAGACCCCCAATGGCAACTGGGCGTAGTGCCTTAAGAACCCATGCGGTGATTGATGCCATGGAAAAGGCAAATCGATCCGGCCAACGCGAGAGTGTATTCACATGACCCTGACCTGCGTTGCCATTGGGCTGGACCACCGCCACATCTACGGCATGACAGAAAACATGCAGAAGGTCGGAGTAACTTGCGTGGGATTTTGGACGGAAGGTGACCCGCAAACCCTGCCCGGCTTTGTCAAACGGTTCCCGAACGTGCCCCGGCTTAATCAACTGGAGGACGCACTGAACTCGGGTGCCGATTTGGCCCTGATTTCGGCTATTCCAGCGGATCGCGCCGATTTGACCGTCAAAGCCATGCATCACGGCATGGACGTCATGAGCGACAAACCCGGCTGCACCACTCTCGATCAGCTTTCGCAAATCCGCCAAGCCGTTCAGGATACAGGCCGCATCTGGTCGGTGAATTTCTCGGAACGTTTCGAAACGCCGGTTAGCACGAAGGCAACCGAACTTGTACAGTCCGGCGCAATCGGCAAAGTTGTCCAAACGATCGGGCTTGGTCCACACCGGTTGAACCGCGCCACCCGGCCCGCGTGGTTCTTTCAACGGGAAAGGTATGGCGGCATTCTGACCGATATTGCCTCGCATCAGATCGATCAGTTCTTGCACTATACCGGTTCGACCTCAGCAGAGGTGACGAACGCCTACATCGCAAATTACGCGAACCCCGACGATCCCGGTTTGCAGGATTTTGGTGAGATCAACCTTTGCAGCGAGAACGGCACCGGCTATATCCGCGTCGATTGGTATACGCCTGACGCTCTGCCCAATTGGGGCGACGGTCGGCTCACGATCCTTGGAACCGAAGGCTATATTGAGCTGCGAAAATACGTTGATGTAGGCGGGGCCAGTGGGACCGATCATCTAATCCTCGTGAACGGCGACAGGTGCGAAAAGATCGATGCATCCAGCGCCGGACTGCCCTATTTCCAGCGGTTGGCCGACGATATCGCGCACCGCACGGAAACGGCGATGACGCAGGAGCATTGCTTCACTGTGATGGACCTGGCCTTGCGTGCGCAACACTTGGCAGAATCGAAATGATCAACGTCGCCATTCTGGGGGCTGGGATCGGCAGCCAACATCTGAGCGCACTGCGGGCGTTGCCGGAAAGCTATAAGGTTGCTGCAGTCGTCGACCAGGATATGTCGCGGATTGAAAGCATCCGTGAAGACGCTGATTTTTCAGCCTTTTCGGATATCGAGGGCGTGTTGGAAGATGCCACCATCGACGTCATAGACATTTGCCTGCCGCCCCATCTTCACGTCCCTGTCACGCTAAAGGCGCTGGCGGCGGGAAAACACGTCATTTGTGAAAAGCCTTTGGCAACGTCCATGTCCGATGTTGATCGGATCGCCGCAGCGGCAAGGGCGGTTGATCGGCAGGTTTTTCCTGTATTTCAATACCGTTGGGGGCCATCATTAACGCAGTTACGTCATCTGCAAACGACGGGTCTGACGGGTGCGGTGCAATCTGTATCGCTGGAAACCCACTGGTCGCGCGGCGCAGACTATTACGCCGTTCCGTGGCGCGGCACTTGGGCAGGTGAGCGTGGCGGGGCGGTGCTTGGCCACGCAATCCATAATCACGACCTGCTGACGCATATCGCTGGCGAGGTTGCGGCGGTCTCAGCGATGACAGCGACCCGCGTTAACCCGATCGAAACCGAGGACTGCGCTGTTATCTCCTTCGAAATGGCATCTGGCGCGCTGTGCACTAGCAACATCACTTTGGGGGCCGCCTTCGATGAGACCCGATTGCGCATCGTGTTTGAACACCTGACTGCGACATCGGGAACCGAACCTTACGCTCCGGGAGCGGTCCCGTGGACGTTCTCTGCCCGAAACCCCGACCGGCAGAGCGAAATCGATGAAGCGCTTGAGGGAGTAGTCGCAGAACCCAAAGGTTTCATTGGCTTTTTCGCTGAAATCGCCAAGGCGTTAAAGGCTGAACCCAATTCAGCCGTCACACTGACCGATGGCGCGGCATCCGTTGCGCTTGTGACCGCGATCTACCACGCCGCACGTATAGGCCAAAGGGTTGCTCTGCCGATTACGCAGGATCACCCGCTTTATGAAGGATGGCAGCCATGAAACAATGCTGGCGCTGGTTCGGCCCTGATGACCCAATCGCCCTGTCCGATCTACATCAGGTCGGTGTCGAGGGGATCGTGACGGCCCTGCACCATATTCCGCCCGGTCAACCCTGGGACGATGCTGGCATAGCCGAACGGCAATCTATCCTCGCGGACAATGGCTATGCTTGGGATGTGGTCGAAAGCCTGCCCGTGTCCGAGGCGATCAAGACGCAATCGCCCGATATGGCCGACCACATTGACGCCTACAAGGGCAGCCTTGGTGCGCTTGCGGCACACGGCATTCAAACGGTTTGCTACAACTTCATGCCGATCCTGGATTGGACGCGGACGTCGCTTAGGGCGCGTCAGCCTCATGGCGGCAATGCGATGCTTTTCAATCTGACCGAATTTGCGGTTTTTGATCTGCATATCCTAAGCCGTCCAGGCGCATCAGACGACTATTCGGCCAATGTGAGGGCGGATGCTGAAGCGCGGTTTGCAACCATGAGCGACAGCGAGAAATCCAAACTTCAGAACAACATCACGGCAGGTTTGCCCGGCGCCAATGACCAATGGAGTGTCGATGATGTACGCGCCCTGCTGCTAACCTATGACGGCATTGATGCTGCGCGTCTGCGTTCAAACCTTACCGACTTCTTAAGTGAAGTCGCTCCGGTCGCGCAGGATCTGGGACTGCGTTTGTGTTGCCATCCTGACGATCCACCCTTCTCGCTGCTGGGCTTGCCGCGCGTCATGTCCAACGCCGATGACTATGCGGCGGTAATGGAGGCCGTTGATCTGCCCGCAAATGGCGCGACGCTCTGCACCGGGTCGCTTGGGGTCGCCGCTGATTTCGACGGGTCAGAGTTTGTGCGCCGGCATGGACCGCGCATCCATTTCGCTCATCTACGCAACACAAAACGCCTTGCTGGATCGGACCCGGCCAAGCCCGACTTTTTCGAAGCCGCGCATCTGGAGGGCGACACTGATATGGTCGGGACCATTCGCGCGTTGATGGCCGAACAGAACAGACGAAAAGCAGAAGGTCGCTCCGATTGGCAAATTCCGATGCGACCCGACCATGGCCAGGAACTGCTGAGCGACATTGGCGGGCACAGCACTCCGGGCTATCCGCTGATCGGACGAATGCGTGGGCTGGCCGAGTTGCGCGGGATTATGGCGGCCTTCGCCTGACCCTCCGACACGGCGGGCGAAACCTTTCCTTGCGCGATCCTCTCAATCGCCGTTTACTGTCCTTACCTAAACGGGCAGCGGGGTGTCTTCCGGACTCGCCCGACGCTGATGACCAGCGTGTGAAATCCCCGCGAAATCCGATGCGACGACGCATCATGTTTCGAAACGCCGGCCGCACCCCTTGCGGTCGCAAAAACGGGAGGTTTTTCTATGAAAACCGCAGGAGTTATCGGTCTTGGCGATATGGGCAGCGGCCTGGCCAAGAACCTAATCAAGAACGGCTTTCAAACGTCTGGCTTTGATCTGAGCGCCGAACGAATGGCCACTTTTTCCGATATCGGAGGCCTGGCCAAACAAAGCGCCGGAGAAGTTGGTGCGCAAGCTGACAGCGTCTTTGTCATGGTCATGAACGGCGATCAGGCGCGCGCAGTTATCCTTGGCGACGATGGGCTTGTCGCCAACATGAAACCCGGTGGCACGATCATCTTGTCGGCGACAATCCTTCCTTCCGAGGCCCGCGCAATTGCCGACGATATGCAGGGTTCAGGCATCGATCTGATCGACACACCCGTGTCAGGCGGGTTTCCGGGCGCGCAAGGCGGTACTTTGACAATGATGGCAGCTGCCGAACCCGAGGTATTGGACAAAAACGCAGAAGTGATGGAAGCCGTGTCTGCCACGATCCACCGAGTGGGAACCAAAGCGGGTGACGGTCAAACGGTCAAGGCGTGCCTGCAATCCCTGATCGGTTCGATGTTCTCGGCCACTTTCGAGGCCGCTGCTCTGGCCGCCAAGGCAGGCGTCAGCGGCGAGGTTTTGTTGAACGTATTTTCCACCTCAAGCGCGGGCTGCGGGATCGTGAACAACGCGCTGGAAAAGATCATCGACCGGCAGTTCGTCGGCACCGGCAGCCATATTGCGACGATGCACAAGGACTTAACGATCTCGCTGGCTGTAGCAGGTGACCTTGGGGTTCCCATGCATACGGCCGCCTCCGCCATGCAGATTTTTCACGCCGGAAAAACCAAATACCCCGAAGGCGACAATTGGATTTGCACCCGTGTGATCGAAGAGATCGTCGGTGCGGAACTCCATCGCTGAGCGGAGGGCAATGACATGAAACTTGGAGTGATTTGCGACGGTATCAGCCGCGACCTGCGCCACGCCGTCGACGTGATGGACGAATTCGACCTGGAATATGCAGAACTTCAATTCGTTGGTGATACCGAGGTTGGTGACCACACTCAGGCCGAAATTGCAGAGATTGATGCCTTTCTGCGGGACCGGGGAAAGCCGGTTTCGTGCCTGTCCCGCCATATCTTTGCGGGCATGACTGCCTCGAACCGACCTGGCGATGAACTGCACACCAAACACATGGATGCGCTCAAACGCGTGATCGATATGGCGCATGTGGTCGGCTCGCCCTTGGTTCGCATCATGACGCAAAGAAAAGAACAGATTCTTTGGGGCAAAAACGGTGCTGAGAAGTGGAACGTTGCTCACGGTATCTGGGACACGATGGCCCCGATGATCGCGCCTGCGGTTGAACTGGCTAAGTCCGAAGGGGTGAAACTGGTCGTCGAGACAGGCAACGGGACGCTGGTCAATTCAAACTACACAGCGCGTCGCCTGATTGATGAGTTGGACGCCAAGGATACGCTCAAAGTGTTATGGGACCCGGGAAACAATTGTTGGTGCCATGAATTGGCCTATCCAGACGGCTATGATGAGCTGCGCGGCGGGTATCTGGGCCACATCCACATCAAGGATGTGAAGGTCGATACGCCAAGAGCAACGCTGGAGGTTCGACGGATGGGTGAAGGTCAATTGGCCGATCTGTTCGAACCCATTGCGAATGCCTTGCGCGCGGACAATTACGACGGCGTGGTGTCATTCGAAAGCGTCTATCATCCGGGCAACGGAAACTTCGAAGACGGGTTTCGACTGTGCGTCGATCGGTTCAAAGCTCTCTATGCCTGAACCGGGAATTCGAACAGAACTAAAGGTGTTATGGCGGAGAGACAGGGATTCGAACCCTGGAGACGGTTTCCCGCCTACACACTTTCCAGGCGTGCGCCTTCGACCACTCGGCCACCTCTCCGTGTCGGCGTTATTTGAACCATCGAAACCGGATTTGCAAGGGCCGATTGAGGTTGATTCAAACCTCGTCCCCATCTCCGGAATCCAGGTCGGTTTCCGTCATCTGTATCGGGTCGCTCTGCCCGCGCGCGGCCTCGGGCGGATGCTCTTCGGTCGCAGCCACGGGTTTGTCCCAACCCGGCCTCAGGACCTCAGGGTTGCGCAGCCAGAGGTCACGCTGCGCAAACGGAATTTCGATACCTTCTTCCGAGAACCGGCGATTGATTTCATGATTCATGTCGGACTTGACCGACAGAACCCAATTCACATCGCGCAGGATCGCACGAATTTCGAAATCCAGTGAATCCGCGCCAAACCCCTGAAACACAACGCTCGGCGACGGATTGGCGAGGACCATCGGGTGCGCATTCGCGATTTCGCCCAGAATGCTTTCGACTTTGCGTGTGTCGGTTCCATAGGCCACGCCAACGGGCACAATAACCCGACCGATCGTATTGCCACGCGTGTAATTCGTGACGACTCCGCTGATCAGATCGGAATTCGGAACGATGACGTCCGTCCGGTCAAACGTCTCGATCCGGGTCGATCGAACCGAGATGTCACGGACGTAACCCATCATCCCGTTCACATCGATCCAATCCCCTTTTGAAATAGGACGCTCGACAAGCAGGATGATCCCAGAGACGAAGTTCGACACGATCGTTTGCAGACCAAAACCGATCCCAACCGACAAGGCACCGGCGACAATAGCGAGCGATGAAAGATCAAAGCCCGCGACCATGATCGCCGCCAGCGCCGCCAGAAAAATCCCGACGTACCCGGTGCCCGCTACAATCGCGTTCTGCCCGCCAGGATCGATGCTTGTCTTCGGCAGCAACGAGTTCCGCAGGCCGCTTTGCAAGATGCGCGTCAATGCGTAACCAATTCCGAAAATAGCAAGGAACGTAAAGAAATTGCTGGGCGAAATGGTGACACCACCGATGTCAAAGCCCAACAGCATGCGCGACCACGCCTCTATTAGGTCGGTCTCCCGCGCACCCCAATAGATCACAAGAACCGGCAGTGCCAGTATGGCCAGAACGAAGCCCACAAGGACGGAAAAAAGTGAATCACGTGCTGCGTCGCCCTGCCCCGTAATCAATCCGTAAACGGCAGTCAGGAAACGCTGTAGGATGACAAGCGCGGCGATCAAGACCAGGGATTTGACCGCTGGAAATACGATCCCTTCTGCCGCGTTGGTAAAGCCAAAGACCGCAAGAACCGGGCTGACCATCCCCAACAAAAACAGCGCGCGGCGCAGAAACTCGATCAGTTGTGTCAGGCCGGCTCCTCGGGCTCTTTCACCCGATTCATCGGATTCAACCGGCGCTTCTGAACTTCTGATTTGCCGCACGCGAAGCAGGATCAATGCCGTCGCCACAACGACGGGGAAACTTACAACCGCGCGCGTCGCATCCGAGATGTTTTCGATTTGCTCGAACAACTCGCCCAACTCATGCAGGATCAGCATGGCGGCAAGCAAATCCAGATAGACTCGCAATTCAGTAATCTTTTGACGGGACAGCCTTCGGAAATTCTGCGCCGCCTGAATCACATAGACCTGCCGTCCGATCCAGTCATAGTAGAGAACAATAGCCGCCCAAAACGGCACGTTTTGGATCAAAAGCGCGCCGCGCAGACCCAGCACTCCGGTCATCACAACGGCCTGTACCAGAAGCCAAACGCCAAGCCAGGGCAGCGCAATTCGAAACAGCGAGATCAGGAAGGTCCAGACACCAGTGCCACGCCCACCGAGGTTGCGCAACAGCTCACCGCCGGTTTCGGACCAACGTTTACCGTAGACCAGCAGAACTCCTGCGATCGTGACCAACAGCAGGATGCCGAGGCCGCGATCCCGCAATTGCTCTTGCACAACATCCGTCCGCAGGTTTTGGGCCGCCTCGTTGAACAGCCCCTTTCCAGCCTCGGTTATGTCTATCCAAGCCGGGCCCCAATAGATGGGATTGACCGGGGATGGTCCACGTTCCAGTAGCTCTTTGGTTTGTCGGGTTCGAATAAGCTGATCAATTTCGCTGATCAGACCATTGGCACGGCTGAACGCCTCTTGCGAGATGATCTGAGGGACCCGGAGACTGTTGAGCTGGTTTTCCAGATGCGCACGCAGGTCGGCGATGTCCTTGGGTTCGGTCGCATCGCCTTCGGGTTTGGGACCCAGGGCTTTGATCTGACTCTCAAGGGTCTGAATACGTTCGGTATTCGCGGTGCGCGCCCGATTAAACTCGTCGCGATAGCTATGAATTTCGGATCGAAGATTTTCAAGTGCGGCGTCAGAGGCGCGATTGGCCTCAATCACCGACACGGCCCGATCAGCCGTCCTGACCCAATCCTGATAATATTCGTTTTGCTGATTTGACAGCTGGGCAGCCGCAGGACCACCCAGAAGGATCAGGCAAAAGGACAGAATAGTAAGAACAAGGCGGACGGGCCGCAGCATCATACGTCCTCGAACACACCGGGAATGCTGCGCGGTGCCTCGGTCATCCAATCCGGGACTGGTAGGTCTTTTTCACGCAGGAATTCCGGATTGAACAGCTTGGACTGATAGCGTGTACCATAATCGCACAGGATAGTTACGATGGTATGGCCCGGTCCCAGATCCTTCGCCAGACGCACCGCACCCGCCATATTGATCGCGGTTGAGCCCCCCATGACCAGGCCCTCTTCGCGCAGCAGATCAAAGATATAGGGCAGCGCCTCCTGGTCGGTCATCTGGTAGGCATAATCGGGCTTGAACCCTTCAAGGTTCTTGGTGATCCGCACCTGACCGATACCTTCGGCGATCGAACCGCCCTCCATCGCGATCTCACCAGTGGTGTAGTAGGAATAGAGCCCCGCGCCCATCGGATCAACAAGTGCAATCTTGACGCCTTTGGGCTGCAAAGCATCGGCGACACCGGCCAGCGTACCGCCCGAACCAACTGCGCTGACAAACCCGTCAACCTTACCGCCTGTCTGCTCCCAAATCTCAGGTCCGGTGGTTTCTACATGTGCTTGACGATTGGCAACGTTGTCGAACTGATTGGCCCAGATCGCGCCATTTGGCTCGGACTGAGCCAACTCTTCGGCCAGACGGCGCGAATAATGCACAAAGTTGTTGGGGTTGCGATAGGGCGCGGCGGGAACTTGAACCAACTGCGCGCCCGCAAGACGTAGCATGTCTTTCTTTTCCTCGGATTGGGTTTCCGGGATCACAATCACCGTCTTGAAACCCATCGAGGCCCCTACAAGCGCAAGGCCAATCCCTGTGTTTCCCGCAGTTCCTTCCACGATGGTACCACCCGGTTTCAGGTCGCCCCGTGCGATGGCATCACGAATAATGTAGAGCGCCGCCCGATCCTTGACCGACTGGCCCGGATTCATGAACTCGGCTTTGCCAAGGATTTCACACCCGGTCTCTTCACTGATGCGGCGCAGGCGGATCAACGGGGTTTTTCCGACTGCGTCGGCCAGGTCTCGTGCAATGCGCATGGCGCCCTCTTATCGTTTGGTATTTCGACAGATTTACAGTCGCGTCGCCCCGACCACAAGCCGGGATAATCACGCGCGCAAACGATTCCTGTTCCGGGCCAGCCAATTGGCCAGCATCAGCAGTGGCATATCCTTGAATTTCCCATCGTCAACCATCTGCAGAAACGCGTCGAACGGGAAAATTTTTGTCCGGATATCTTCGCCCTCGGCAGCGACACCACCTTCATCCGTTGTGTGAAGTAAGTTTCCTAACCCAACATAAAGATGTATAAATTCCGTGGACGACCCACTTGACGTATACGCTCCACCAGCGCGTTCCAACCGGTCCAATCGCATGTGCGCTTCTTCCAAAGTTTCACGATGTGCAGCCTGTTCCGACGTCTCCAGCGGATCAATGATGCCTGCGACGGGTTCCCACATCCAGGGTTCCGGATCATCAGCCAAATAAACAGGGGTCCGGAATTGTTCGACCAAAAGCACAGTGTCTCGCACTGGATCATAAGGCAGTACGATAACCGCCTCGCCCAGCATGAGGCTGCCTCGGCTCAACACCGGCCCCATCGACCCGTCGAATTGGCGATGCTGGACCTGAACAGTCTCAAAGCCGAAGAAATCGACATAGGCACGCGTACGGGAGAGCAGCTTGACGTCGTCCTCGGCTTCGCGCGCATCGACCTGCCCCCGCTTTTTGGCCTCCATTCTGGCCCAGGCGCGCCACCGAATTGCAGGAAAGCTGCGCGCGATCCAGCTGGCATCGAAAGTGCCGAAGTATCCCATGACCTCTTCCGCTGCCAACACCGTCAACTCGCCCCAAGTGTTCACCCAATCGGAAAAAGACCAAAGTCCGTTCCCCGTACACACACCGTTCGCGGGACAAGCCACCAATGCGTCATGTCGCATGCCGTCAAGCGTAACCACGGACTGCTTTGTCAATTCATGGCCCAATCCGCTCTGGTAATATGTCAGCCTTTCAAGGTCGCGATCGGTCAAACCTTGCACCAGAATGCCTTCGGCGACCGCGCCGGGTTCGGCCGCGATTGACGGAAAAGGCTGATCCTGATCGCCATAGACTGCGTGTTCAGGAAGGCCAGCGCGAAGCACGCCAATATCTTCCGTGCCGCGACCCAGCACAAGTTCCAACAAAGGCACATGGCGCAGGGTGCCGTAGAAGAACAGGTCAGACAATTTTAAAGGCCTCATGCCAGGGGCGTCTGGTTATCTCCAGCGCCGCGCCGCGATTTCTGTCAGAAGGCCAGCGACCAGAGCGCCGATTGCAAACGTCCAGAGGATTTCAGACACGATCAGTTGCTCACCAAACTCTAACCCGATCTGAAATATCGCCAGCAACGCTTCAAACGGACCACCAAAACGGTGCCGCATGGCCTGCTGGAACATTTCGTATGTGCCTTGAACAAACAGGCCCCAAAAGATCAGTGCAGCCATGCCAGTCAAGCCGTTGTTAATGCCTGAAATCCAGCCATGTCCGGCCCGCTTGCCCATGATGAACCAGCCACAAACGAAACCGATGAGCATGTTCACATAGGTGAAGTAGCCATAGTTTTTGCCTTCTTCCCCGTTGTTGATGATCATGGTCGAGACCAGAAACGCCACGACCAGCAGACACACTGCAGCAACAAGTCTTGAAGCGGTAGGCATTCGAAATTTCCGTTCTTTAACTGGGTTTGGCTATAGTGATCTGTGTCACATCGCAATTGCCGGTGTCAAAGGCTGCGCCACATGCGGTCAAATAATAATTCCACATGCGGCGAAAACGCTCATCAAAGCCCAGTTCCGCCACTTGGTCCCATTTGTCGTTGAAGGATTCGTACCATCGCCGCAATGTCTGGTCATAGCTTTTACCGAACTCCTTGGACTGCACGACCTTCAGTCCAGCCCCAGCAATCTGTTCTTCGAGAACGGATGGTGCGGGTAGCATGCCGCCAGGGAAGATGTATTTCTGGATGAAATCCACACCGTTCTTGTAGACGTCCCAGCGGTGATCGGCGACGGTGATGATCTGCAGCGTCGCCTGCGCCCCCGGTTTCAGCCGGTCGCGTACTGTCTGGAAATACACCGGCCAGTATTTTTGTCCGACCGCTTCGAACATCTCAATTGACGCGATGCCATCATACTGGCCCTGTTCATCCCGATAGTCCTGAAGTTTGAGCGTCACTTTGTCAGAAAGTCCCGCCTTTTGAACGCGTTCTTGCGCGAACTTCAATTGCTCCTGACTGATGGTCAGACCTGTGACATGCAGCCCACGCTCTTTCGCGGCGTATTCCGCGAATCCACCCCAGCCACAGCCGATTTCAAGGATGTGGTCACCGGGCTTTGCCCCCATTTCGTCGATCATGCTCGCATATTTCGCGGTCTGAGCCTTTTCCAGGCTTTCCTGCCCAGTTTCAAAAATGGCGCTCGAATAGGTCATCGTGTCGTCCAGCCACAACCCGTAGAACTCATTGCCAAGATCGTAGTGGTACGAGATGTTTTTCTTGGCCTGAGATTTGTTGTTGCGGTTCAGCCAAAACCTAAGCCTCTCGTAGGCGCGGACCAGAATACGGCCTGTGAAGTCATCATAAACCGTCTCGGTTCCCATATGGACAAGGTCCATGAAGGCGCGAAGGTCTGGCGTACTCCATTCTCCTTCCAGATAGGCGTCCGAAAAGCCAAGTTCACCTTCGCGGATCAATCGGGCAAACACATCATCCGAGTGAATATCGACATGCGCGATTGGTCCGGGTTTGGAGGCCTCGGCACGAAAAACGCGACCATCCGGCAAGGCAATGTCCAAACGTCCCGAACCCATCCGGTTCAGCATTTTGAAGACTTGTACAAAGTATCTGGGCAGTTCTTTCTGTCCATCCGTGCTTGTCAAAAACATCCGCGCTCCCCTCTGCGGTTGCGGGTCAAGGCTAGGACGGGATTCGGTTTGTGGCAAGTTTTCAATTCCTTACTGGTTTTTTGACTGCTTATAGAGGCTCAGCGCGCGTGTGCGACCCTCGGCCAAACCAACGATCGGGTCTGGGTAGGTATCGTCCGGACGAAGGCCCCAGGACAAGGGTATCGCTTGGAAGTAGGACAGCGCGGTCTCGGTCGGCGCTGATTGCCCCTCGGCGATCCAACGGTGCAGGTATTCAGACTGCGGATCGAATTTCTGTCGCTGAGTTTCCGGGTTGAATATGCGAAAGAAAGGGGCTGCGTCCGGTCCTGATCCCGCCACCCATTGCCACCCCATCGCGTTGGCCGCCGGATCCCAGTCGATCAGACAATCGGCAAACCAATCCATGCCGATCTTCCAATGGACTTGCAGATGTTTGGTCAAATAGCTTGCCACAATCATGCGCGCGCGATTATGCATCCGACCTGTCACATACATCTGCCGAAGTCCCGCATCGACAACAGGAATGCCTGTTCGAGCCCGGCACCACGCATTTACATGAGGCGCGTCCGGGTCCATTCGCCAGGGGAAGTTATTCCATTCAGGCTTCCAATTGTCGGTCATCAGATGCGGCCAGTGGTACATCAGATGATAGGCAAACTCGCGCCAAACCAGTTGGCGCAGAAAGGGCTCGGTTCCCGACACACCCATCTGAGCGGCATTTCGCACCCTGTGCCATACGGTCCGAGGGCTGATCTCACCCAGCGACAGATACTCAGACAAGTTTGACGTTCCGTCTTCGCTGAGGTTGTCCCTTTTGTCGGAGTATTGGCTGATGCGGTCCAGAAAACGATCCAGTTGGTCAAAGGCGGATGCTTCACCCGGTTGAACGTGGGGGCAGAGTACGTTTGCGCCTCGACGCATGGCCGCGGAAAGTTGCCAATCCTGAAGTGCATCTGACGCTGGCCACTGTGATGGTACTGACAAACGATCGGGTCTTGGGTCGGGAGTTGCAACATCGCGCCCCTGCACGGCCCGCCACATCGGCGTGAACACACGAAACGGCTGCCCGGCCTTGGTCGCGACGGTCCAGGGCTCGAACAAAAGATGGCCTGCGAAGGATTTGGCCTCGACCCCTTGGGCTATGAGTTCAGATTTGATCTGTGTGTCACGCTGAATGGCTGCTGGGTCGTAGGCACGTGACCAAAAGACAGACTTGGCACCGGTTTCAGCTACCAGCGCTTTCAGAACGTCCAGCCCCGGCCCGCGTCGCAGGACCAGGCGGCTGCCGATGGCCGAGAGGGTTTCAGAAAATGCCTCAAGGCCCAGCCCCAAACGCCATTTTGGCGCTGCGCCCAGGGTCTCGACGAGATCATCCAGAATAAACACCGGCACAATTGGCCGCCCGGATTGAACGGCTGCGGTAAGCGCTGGGTGGTCGGTCAGCCGCAGATCGCGCCTGAACCAAAGAATGATCGCTGATTGGTCGTCTTGCATGACTGGCCTGTGTCTTTTTAACGGATACGCTAACGCGCGAAATCCGGATCACAAAACGCGGTCAAGGGCTTCCAAAAGCTGATCAATTTCCTGTTTCGTCGTGTAATGCGTAAAGCTCAGCCGCAAAACGCCGTTCTCAGGATCAATGCCCATCGCCTGAAGGGGACGCGCGGCATAGAAATCGCCCCCGCCCGCCATGACGCCGTACAGCGCAAGTTCGGCCGCTACGGGTTCGGCGGCACGGCCCAGCGAAAGGGCAACGGTGGGCGCGCGACGTTCCGCCTCGGCCGGGCCCAGAAGACGCACCGCGTTTCGGTCTTTGACGGCATCCAGCAAGGGCTGCAGCAGCGCCACCTCTTGGCTGCGCATCAGATCGTGAACAAAGGCTCCACGCTTGGTCGCGCCGGTTTCAGGTCCACCGTGATGATCGTTCAGAAGATCAAAATAGTCTGCAATACCTGCGCAAGCGGCAACCTGCGCGTGATCCGGTCCTGCCGGAGTGAAGCGTTTGTAAAGGACATCGCCGTTGAAATGGTGGGCCTGATTGGGCAGCAACTCTCCAAGCGCGCGGCGAATGACCATGCATCCCTGATGCGGGCCGTAAGTCTTGTAGGCTGAAAACAAATAGATATCAGGCCCGAGATTGCCGACATTCGGAAGCCCATGCGGCGCGTACGAGACACCGTCGACACAAACAAAGGCACCTGCCGCATGGGCAATCGCTGTAATCTCGGTCACCGGATTGATCCCACCTACCACGTTGGAACAATGGGGGAAGCAGACCAACCGAACACGTTCGTCCAAAAGGTGTTCAAGATCATTCGGATCAAGCGATCCGCTGTCAGGTGAGATCCGCCATTCGCGAATCTCGATCCCATCCTCGGCCAAACGACGCCAGGGCCCCGAGTTCGCCTCGTGGTCCTGATCGGTAACCACGATGGCGTCTCCAGGTTTCATCCATTGCCGAAATGCCTGCGCAAGAACATAGGTGTTCTGGGTGGTCGAAGGGCCAAAGCTCAGCTCATCCCGGTCAACACCCAACAACGCCGCAAGGCGGATTTGCGCCTCATCCATTTCCTGGCCACCCAACTGGCTGGCCTCGTAAGGGGCGTATGGCTGCACTTTGCGCTGAGTGTAAAACCGGGACAGCCTGTCTATGACAGGCTGACACATGTACGATCCACCGGCGTTTTCAAAGAAGGCCTGCCCTTTCAGGCTGGGTTCTGAAAAGGCCGGAAACTGGGCGCGTGCAAACTCTGTGTCCAAACTACTCATTTTGGGGCCTCCGGTGTCGTCCTGGCGGCCAATAAGCCGTGACACCGGCGTTCCGTCAACGAAAAAGGCCCCGGCAATGCACCGGAGCCCTTTGTAGTTTCAGGGTTTTCTTGACCGGTATCAGCGGCGGCGTCGCTCGTTTGCAAGACCAATGAACAAGGAAACACACATCAAAACCAGAACGATCGCAAACGGGAAACCAGTTGCGATGGCCGCAGCCTGAAGTGCGCCAAGCCCGCCGCCCAGCAGTAGGACAATGGCGATCGCGCCTTCCAGAATGCACCAGAACACGCGCTGTGCAGTTGGTGCGTTGGTTTTGCCGCCCGCGGTAATCGTGTCGATCACCAACGAGCCGGAATCCGAGCTGGTCACAAAGAACACGACGACCAGAATGATGCCAACAAAAGACAGCAGCGACGTCATCGGGAACTGTTCGAACATGGTGAACATCTTCAGCTCTAGCGCCGCGTCCGACAGGGCCTGACCGGAACCGGACAGAACCTGATCCAGAGCAGCGCCGCCAAAGACAGCCATCCACAGCGCACCAACAACGGTAGGGATCAAGATCACGCACGTCACGAACTCGCGAATGGTGCGACCACGCGAAATACGCGCGATGAACATACCAACGAAAGGCGACCAGGAAATCCACCAGGCCCAGTAGAAAGTGGTCCAGCCTTGCATGAAGTTGACATCCTCACGACCGACCCAATTCGACAGTGCGGGCAGTGCAACGACGTATTCAATCAAGCTGTCAAAAAACCCGGTCAGAATGGCAACGGTCGGCCCAAGGATCAGAACCAGGAACAGCAGGATTGCCGCCAGGATCATGTTCGCCTCGGACAAACGTTTTACCCCTTTGTCCAGACCAGCAACAACCGAGACCAAAGCAAATGCCGTGATCAAGGCGATCAGAAGAACCTTCATCCCGTCAGTCACTGGCACTCCGAACAGATAGTTCAAACCAGCCAGAGCTTGCGTCGCACCCAGACCCAGCGATGTTGCAAGACCAAAAATGGTCGCGAACACCGCCAACACGTCGATGACGTGGCCCAGCGGACCCCATGTTGCTTCACCGAAGATCGGGTAGAACACCGACCGCATGGTCAGCGGCAAGCCTCTGTTAAAGCTAAAGAAAGCCAGCGCCAGAGCGACAACCGCGTAAACCGCCCAAGGATGCATCCCCCAGTGGAAGATGGTTGCAGCCATGGCCAGCTTTTTGGACGCCTCAGGGTCCTCCAACCCCGCGCCCAGCGGTGCCCAATCGGTGCGGACTCCGTCTTCGCCAACAGCGATGCCGCCAACCGACGAACCATAGTGCGAAATAGGCTCGGCAACGCCCCAGAACACCAGGCCAATGCCCATGCCAGCGGCAAACAGCATGGCAAACCAACCGGCATAAGAATAGTCGGGCTTTGCTTCATCTCCGCCCAAGCGGATCGAACCATAGGGCGTGATGATCAGCATCAGCGAAAACACGACAAAAATGTTCGCTGCGATCATGAACACCCAGTCAAAATTGCTGGTCAGTGCCGGACGAAGCCAACCGAAAAACTCCGATGCCTGCTCGCGGAAAACCAGCGAGAAAAACACGAAGGCAACAATGGTTAGGCCGGAAACAGCAAAGACCGGATTGTGGACATCCAGACCAAATATCTGAACGTTGTCCTGACCGACCTCATAGTCGGTATCCGTATTGTCGGACATCTCTCTTCCTCTCTATTTTCGTACCGCAGTCTTCCGTTAAGGAAGGTTGAACCGGCACGACCGTTGAGACCGTCCTAGAACAAAAAACGACATTTCCCGGGTTATTGTTCGAGATGCAAAACTACAAAAAACAAGAGAGACGCTCTGGTTCCCCGATATCGCCGGCCAGAATAAAGGCCGGTTTTGCGTTGGTATGGCCGCGCAATCCGAAGCGCTTCAGCCTTGAACCTTGGTATAAGTCCCTTCACCCGCAAGGATTCCCCGGAACCCGCCGGGTTCGTCCAAGCCGAAAACGATAAGGGGCAAGTTGTTGTCGCGGGCCAGCGCAATGGCCGAGGCATCCATCACGCGCAGACGTTTGGTCAGAACGTCATCATAGGTGACGGTATCGTAACGCACCGCGTCCGCGTTGGTTTTGGGGTCCTTGTCATAGACACCGTCTACACCGTTCTTTCCCATGAAAATCGCTTCGCACGCCATTTCGTTGGCGCGCAGGGTGGCAGCCGTGTCCGTTGTAAAATACGGGTTGCCGGTTCCGGCGGCAAAGATGCAGACCCGCTTTTTCTCAAGGTGGCGCACGGCGCGGCGGCGAATATAGGGCTCGCAGACTTCGTCCATCCGAATGGCCGAAATGACACGCGTGAAAACGCCGACTTCTTCCAGCGCCGACTGCATTCCCAACGCGTTCATGACTGTCGCGAGCATCCCCATATAGTCTGCGGTCGTCCGCTCCATCCCTTGGGCCGACCCAGACAGCCCGCGGAAAATATTGCCGCCGCCGATAACCATGCAGATTTCCACGCCCAGATCATGAACCGATTTGACCTCTTGCGCGATGCGCTGAACGGTTGGCGGGTGCAAACCGAATCCCTGATCCCCCATCAGCGCCTCGCCCGAAATCTTCAACATCACGCGGTTATACGCGGTTTTTGGGGTCTCTTTGGCTTCGGGATCAGGGGAAAGGCTCATGTTGCGCTCCGGGCTGGCACGGGGTTATTTTCCTGCGCAAAGTGAAGCAAAACCACTGCAGGTTCAATGCGGATCATGAGAATTGGGAAGAATCGAAATGGACGATGGCGCGGCAAGCAGGTTTTGGGATCGCCTTCCTCCCATTCCCGATGACAAGCCGGTTTTGATCGCGGGTCCGACTGCGTCGGGAAAGTCGGCGCTTGCGCTGCTGATCGCGGAACGGTGCGGAGGCGTGATAGTCAACGCGGATGCCAGTCAGGTTTATGACTGCTGGCGCGTGATTTCTGCCCGGCCTTCGCCCGCAGACGAAGCGCGGGCGCCGCATCTGCTGTACGGGCATCTGACCTATGACCAAACTTATTCGGCGGGACATTGGCTGCGCGAGGTCACCCCGATGCTAAACAGCAGCCAGCGCCCGATCATCGTCGGCGGCACCGGGCTTTACTTTACTGCGCTGACCGAAGGCATGGCCGAGATACCGTCCACACCGCCACAGGTTCGGATGCAGGCGGACCAGATGTCACTAGAAAACCTGATGACCGAAGTCGCAGCGCGAACGCTGCAGAACCTGGACACCCGGAACCGGGCCAGAGTGCAGCGAGCCTGGGAGGTCCAGCAAGCAACAGGTCGCCCTCTGCATGAATGGCAAGCCGACACCCCTCCCCCGGTTCTGCCGCTTGAGAATTCTGTTCCGATTGTATTCGATGCTGGCAAAGAGTGGCTGCAATCCCGTATCGCCAAGCGGTTCGACCAGATGCTCGATCAAGGCGCGCTGGAAGAAGTCGGCGCGATGCGGGACCTGTACGACCCGGCGCTTCCCGCCTTCAAGGCTATCGGCGTGCCCGAACTTATGGCCCATCTCGACGGGCGCATGATGCTAGAGGAAGCCCGAGAAAGGGCAACGATTGCGACCCGGCAATTCGCCAAGCGCCAACGGACTTGGTTCCGGGCAAGAATGAAGGCGTGGCATCATGTCGATGCCGCGACGGTTTGACGGTTTGACCCTTTTTTCTGAGGACCTGACTTTATGGACTGATGTTATTTATCAATAACTTGAAGTCTCCACACCAAAGTTCGGTAGCGCATTTCAAATTCCTTTGGCCTCGCCCCAAACTGGCGTTTCACATTGAAACCTGACACCCTGCACTTTCCCATGAGATGTCGTTTTTGTACCATCAATGACGATTTCGAACATTGACGTTGGCAATTTTCTGGTGCGGAATGAACGCATGGGGGATGTTTACAACTCAAAAAAGAAGCCCTTGGCCCTATCAGCCAACAAGATCCGGCCTCGGTAGCGCAAAGCTCAATCAACAAAAATTCGTGTCACAGGGAGACATCTATGGAAAACCAGACAACCACCGGCAAGCTGACGCATTGGGCGGCAGAAATGCATGCCCAGGAGTATCGAGACGGCAAGCTGAGCCGCCGAGAATTCCTGACGCGCACAACCGGTCTTGGAGTCACAGCCGCCGCCGCCTATGGGATGATCGGTTTGACCGCACCCGCACATGCAGAAGGGGAAGACGCCAAGAAAGAGGGCGGCACCTTGCGCGTGCAACAGGAAGTTCGCGCGTTGAAGGACCCGCGCACCTATGATTGGTCGCAGATCGCGAACGTCACCCGTGGTACGCTGGAATATCTGGTCGAGTACAACTCGGACGGGACATTCCGCGGCATGCTTTTGGAAGGCTGGGAGGTCAATGACGACGCGACCGTCTACACGCTGAAAGTACGCCCCGGCGTGAAATGGAACAACGGTGACGACTTCACCGCCGATGACGTGGCCCGCAACATCGCACGTTGGTGCGACAAAAGCTCGGAAACCAACTCGATGGCCGGTCGTTTTGCGACGCTGATCGACGCGGATTCGGGTCAGGCGATTGACGGCGCAATCGAGGTGGTCGATGCAAATACGGTCAAGCTGAACCTGCCGAACTCGGACATCTCGCTGATCGCGGGCATGGCTGACTATCCGGCGGCCATTGTTCACAGCTCGTTCAGCGAAACTGACCTGCTGAACAACGTCGGCACCGGCCCCTATCTGATTGACAGCCTCGAAGTCGGTGTGAAGGCCACTCTGGTGCGCAACGAAAACCACACATGGTGGGGTGAGGAAGTCTTTGGTCGTCCGGCGTTGGATAGCATCGTCTATATTGACTATGGCACCGACCCGTCCGCGTGGCTGGCTGCGTTGGAATCCGACGAAGTCGACATGCTGTATGAATCTGTTGGTGAGTTCATCGACGTGATGGACAGCCTGGGCTATGTGAAGTCCGAAGTTGTCACGATGAATACAATCGTGATCCGTCCCAACCAGTTGGCCGAAATCGACGGCAAGCGCGTTTACGAAGACAAACGCGTGCGCCAAGCGCTGCAAATGGCGGTCGACAACTCGGTCTGCCTGGAACTGGGTTACGGCGGACGTGGCTCGCCTGCCGAGAACCACCATGTTGGCCCGATCCATCCGGATTACTTCGAACTGCCGCCCCAGAAAGTCGATCCCGAAGGCGCGCGCAAGCTCATGGAAGAGGCCGGTATGGCCGACTATGAGCACGAGCTGATCTCGATCGACGATGACTGGCGGCGGAATACCACCGATGCGGTGGCCGCGCAGTTGCGCGACGCGGGGATCAAGGTCAAGCGGACTGTTCTGCCAGGCAACACGTTCTGGAACGACTGGGCGAAGTATCCTTACAGCTCGACCAACTGGAACCACCGCCCGCTTGGGGTGCAAATCTGGGCTTTGGCCTATCGCACCGGTGAGGCATGGAACGAATTTGGCTGGTCCAACGCCGAATTCGACGCGCTGCTGACCGAAGCCTTGGCAATTGCGGACGCTGACAAACGTCGTGAGGTCGTGGCCAAAGGCGAAAAGATGATCCAGGACGAAGGCGTGACCATTCAGCCTTACTGGCGCTCGCTGTATCGCCACATGAAGGACGGTCTTGTCGGCACGGACATGCATGTGTCGTTCGAGCATCATCACTACAAGTGGGGTTGGGCAGCCTAAACCCGACCTGAACTTCATAGGGGGCGCCCAACACGGGCGCCCCTTTCCAGCCGCAGACCTGCCGACTTGATCGGATGTCCGAAGCCAGAAAATGGTCCACTGATCTGCGGAACACCCGAACAACAGGGGCCAACATGGGACTATTCATCCTCCGACGGTTTGGCGTCATGCTGCTGACAGCGCTGTGCCTGACTTTCGTGGTCTTCTTTCTGACCAACCTTTACCCAAACCTCGAAAAGCTCGCCAAAACGCAGGGCAACCAGCGTATGTCGGATGAGCAGGTCGAAAACTGGCTCGAAAATCGGGGCTACCTGCAACCAACGCTCGTGAAGTATGGGCAATGGCTTGGCGTCATGCCCGGACACACCAAAACGCTTGAGGATGGCACGTTTCTGGGCACTTGCACCCGCCCGGGATCGACCGAGGAGACAACGCCAAGATATTGCGGTGTCCTGCAAGGCGATTGGGGATATTCCACCGTTTTCAAGGATGAGGTCGGAACAATCGTTGGCAAGCGTCTCGGGAACACCGGGTATCTGATGTTCTGGGTGCTGGTGCTGATGGTTCCCTCTGCGTTGATCGTCGGTGTCCTTGCGGGGATGAGAGAAGGCTCGGCGCTGGACCGGTCTCTTTCGACTTTTTCGATTATTACGACGGCCACACCTGAATATGTGTCCGGCGTGATTTTCATTGCCATTTTTACGTCTTCGACGGTTGGTCTGAAATGGTTCAAGGGCACCGCGACGCAAGCGATGGAAAACCCGACGTTCGAGAACTTCTTTCTGCCGGTTCTGACCATTGCACTATATGGGATGGGCTATATCGCCCGTATGACCCGCGCCTCAATGACTGAGGTGATGACGGCGCAGTATATCAGAACCGCGCGACTGAAGGGCGTGTCATTCCCGAATATCGTGATGAAACATGCACTGCGCAATGCGCTGATCGCCCCTTTCACCGTCATCATGCTGCAGTTCCCATGGCTGCTGAATGGCGTCGTGATTGTCGAGACTTTGTTCAACTACAAAGGCTTTGGCTGGGCGCTGGTGCAAGCGGCGGGCAACAATGACATCCAGCTGCTGCTGGCGATTTCGGTCGTGTCGGTCTTCGTTGTGCTGGTGACGCAGCTGATCTCGGATATCGGCTATGTCTACCTCAACCCGCGCATCCGCATTTCTTAAGGGAGGATAGAACATGGAACCCCTAAGCTGGACCGGCTCTATCGCCTTTCTGAACCCGCTTTTGATGATCGCCCTGGGCGTGATGGTCTTGTCCATTGTGGCCTGGATTCTCGCCAGCATTGTACTGCCCGAGGCTCAGGTCACTGTGAACCCCGACGGCACGCTCAGCTCTGGCTCGGGCTTACGCAATTTGATCCAGACGGCGCTGACCTACAGTTTTCTCGCTTCTGTCGGCCTTGCGGCTGCCTATATCGTTCTGGGTATCCTTATGGGAACGGGTGCGGGTATTGTCGGCGCAATCTCGCAACAGTTTCTGCCCGTATGGCTGTCGCTGATCATCCTTTATGCCATGTCCATCGCCTTCAAACGCCGCTTGGGCCTATACGGCAAACTGTTTGACAGCCCCATCGGCATGATTGGTTTTGGGTTAGTGATGTTTTGGGTCTTTACCGGGATTTTCGGAGCCCTCGACCTCATCGTGACGCATGACCCGCTTGTGCAGGTCTCGGGCATGAAGAACAAAGTGCCGGGGACACCATTGCCCAACATCGAGGACGGCGAATATGCTTGGTATCTTCTGGGAGGAGACAACTTGGCGCGCGACGTCTTTAGCCGGATGGTCAAAGGCGCGTGGATCGTGGTTCAAATCGCCCCACTGGCGACCCTGTTTGCCTTCATGGTCGGGATCACGCTGGGCTTGCCCGCCGGGTATTACGGAGGGCGGCTGGATACTTTCCTGTCCTTCCTTGCGAACCTGATCCTGGCTTTCCCGGTCATTCTGCTGTTTTACCTTTTGGTCACGCCCGAGATCGTGGCGACGGGGGTTCCGAACTATATGGCTGCGGTCCTGTTCATCTTCCCGATCCTGTTTATCGGGGTTTTGTTGAACTCGCGGTACTACACCCGGCCAAACTTTCGAACTCCACTGCTGATCGGGGTTTTGGGTGTCGCGATCTGGCTCTACTTGTCGCTGATCTCAACCGGGGGATATGTCATCAACACAGATGACTATCGCATCTGGGGGCTGCCGACTTATCTGGACCTGTTCGACATTCCGGGCGGTATCCTTGTGGTGTTTGTGTCGGTCGTCTTCGTGAACTCACCCACTGTTTTTCGCATCGTCCGCGGGCTGGCTCTGGACATCAAGACACGGGACTATGTGGCCGCGGCCCAGACCCGTGGCGAAGGTCCTTGGTACATCATGCTGTGGGAAATCCTGCCCAATGCGCGTGGCCCGCTGATCGTCGATTTCTGTCTGCGGATCGGCTACACCACGATCCTTTTGGGTACCTTGGGTTTCTTCGGTCTGGGACTGCCACCAGAAAGCCCGGATTGGGGTTCTACGATCAACGAAGGGCGCAAGCTGCTGTCGATCTATCTGCACCCTGCCCTGCCTCCCGCGCTGGCCCTGCTGTCACTGGTTCTTGGACTGAACTTGTTGGCCGACGGTCTGCGCGAGGAAAGCCTGAAGGATTGATGTGAGAGAGGCCGGGGGGCCAGCCCCCCGGACCCCCCGGGATATTTTTAGCCAGATGAAGGGGATCCCCGCGATCTGGTGAGGAGCAAGCAAGATGAACAAACTGGCGGATTATGACGGGCCTATTCTTGAGATCGACAAGCTGTCGATTTCGTTTTTTACCAGACTGAGGGAAATCCCCGCCGTGATGGATTTTTCTGTCAGCGTGCAACCGGGCGAGGCCGTCGGGCTGGTCGGAGAATCGGGGTGCGGGAAATCCACAGTGGCGTTGGGCGTTATGCAAGACCTTGGAAAAAACGGTCGCGTCGTCGGTGGTACAATCAAATTCAAGGGCCGAGATTTGGCCGAAATGTCGACCGAGGAATTGCGTGACATTCGCGGCAACGAGATCGCGATGATCTATCAGGAGCCGATGGCATCGCTGAACCCAGCCATGAAAATCGGCAAGCAGCTGATGGAAGTGCCAATGATCCATGAGGGCGTGAACCAGGAAGAGGCCTATGCCCGCGCTCTGGAAGTGGTGACGGATGTTCGTTTGCCTGATCCGGAACGGATGCTGAATTCTTTCCCGCATCAGTTGTCGGGTGGCCAGCAGCAACGCATTGTCATTGCCATGGCGCTTATGTCCAAGCCCTCGCTTTTGATTTTGGACGAGCCGACCACTGCGTTAGACGTGACCGTCGAAGCGGCCGTGGTCGAACTGGTCAAGGACCTGGGCAAGAAATACGGCACGTCGATGCTGTTTATTTCACACAACCTTGGGCTGGTCCTTGAAACCTGCGACAGGCTCTGCGTGATGTATTCGGGTGAAGCGGTTGAGCGTGGGTCGATCCACGATGTGTTTGACGAGATGCAGCACCCTTATACGCAGGCGTTGTTCCGCTCGATCCCTTTGCCGGGGGCGGACAAGAACTCGCGTCCTTTGGTCGCGATACCGGGGAACTTTCCCCTGCCCCATGAACGCCCTCCGGGATGCAACTTTGGCCCGCGCTGCGACTACTTTGAGGAGGGGCGTTGCGATGCGCAGGATATTCTGATGCAGGCGGTGCCGGGCAATGACCGGCATCACACGCGGTGTCTGAAATTCCAGGAAATTGACTGGAACGCGCCAATCACCGTAGGTGAGCAGAAGGAAAAGGGCGAGATTGGTCGCACTGTTCTGAAAATGGACAACCTCAAGAAATACTATGAGGTTGCAGCAAACGCGCTGTTCGGTGGCGGTGAGAAGAAAGTCGTTAAAGCCAATGAGACGCTGAGTTTCGAAGCGCACGAATCCGAAACTCTGGCCATTGTGGGCGAGTCCGGATGCGGCAAGTCGACTTTTGCCAAGGTGCTAATGGGTCTTGAAACCGCCACTGATGGGCAAATCTTGCTCGACAATCGCAACATCGAAGATGTGCCAATCGAAGAACGCGATGCCAAAACGGTTGGCGAGGTTCAAATGGTATTCCAGAACCCGTTTGACACACTGAACCCGTCGATGACCGTTGGTCGCCAGATAATTCGCGCGCTAGAGATTTTCGGCGTCGGGAATTCCGAAGCCGAGCGCAAGCAGCGCATGCTGGAGTTGTTGGACCTGGTCAAACTGCCCCGCGCCTTCGCTGAACGGATGCCGCGCCAACTGTCCGGTGGACAGAAACAACGTGTCGGTATCGCGCGGGCCTTTGCGGGTGACGCGCGTATTGTCGTGGCGGATGAGCCCGTTTCGGCACTGGATGTGTCCGTTCAGGCGGCAGTGACCGATCTGTTGATGGAAATCCAGCGCGAGCAGAAAACCACCCTACTGTTCATTAGCCACGATCTATCGATTGTCCGGTACCTTAGCGACCGCGTTATGGTGATGTATCTTGGTCATGTGGTCGAGCTGGGCACGACCGATCAGGTCTTTAGCCCGCCTTATCACCCTTATACCGAAGCCTTGCTGAGCGCGGTTCCAATCGCGGACACCTCGATCGAAAAGCAACATATCGTTTTGGAAGGTGACATCCCCTCGGCTATGAACCCTCCGCCGGGCTGCCCGTTCCAGACGCGGTGCCGTTGGAAATCTCAGGTTCCGGATGGTCGGTGTGAATCGCATGTTCCACCGGTTCAGACATTGGCAGATGGCCATCAGGTCAAGTGCCACTTGGCCGAAGACGTGATGGCCAGGATGGAGCCAGTCATAAAAATTGCGGCCGAGTAACAGAGGTTAAGCAAAGGTTGGAAGCCTTCCGGCCTTTGCCACAACCGCCTATCCGCCCCAGATCACTTTCACGTAGTTCTGGGTTTCTGCGTAGGGTGGGATTCCGCCGTATTTTTCAACCGCTTTTGGGCCCGCATTGTAGGCAGCAAGCGCCAGGCGCCATGATTTGAACTTGCGATATTGCCAGGACAAATAGCGCGCACCACCTTCAAGGTTCTGCAGCGGATCGTGCGGATTAACACCCAAACTCTTGGCCGTTTGCGGCATCAACTGCGCCAATCCCAACGCACCCTTGTGAGATTTCGCGTGTGGATTCCAACCACTTTCTTGCTGAACCAGACGCAAGAATAACTCTTCGGGCACACTGTGTTTCCGAGCGGCACGGCGCGCATGGTCCAGAAATTGCCCGCGATAGTTTCCGGTGTAGCGCTTGGAGAATGTCCCGTGTTTTGTTTTGGGCTTCAGCCGTTCTGAATCGCGATACTGGTTTGCGGCGCGACCATCCAGAACTTTGGATTGCTTTAGGAAAATTGCCTTGCGGTTTTTCGTCGACAACGTCTCGGCCTGCGCCGCAATGGACACCAGACACAGACATGCGACCGACAAACCACCAACCAGAAAACGCATAAAAGCCTATCCTGCACGCTCAACAACCAGACTGATTATAGATATCCCAGCATGAAATGAAAGCTTGGTAAACGCGAGGCTAAATTTTTCCCTGGCATCGTTGCCCAATCAACCGTGTTTTAACCAAGACGCAGGCCGTATAGGGTCAGCAGCAGAACACAAGCGCCAGATTCGGGCGCGATCCAGTCAGACAAGAACGAGGACATACATGGCGGGTTCAGTAAACAAGGTCATTCTGGTCGGAAATCTGGGTGCGGACCCCGAGGTTCGATCGTTTCAGAACGGCGGCAAAGTGTGCAACCTGCGCCTTGCCACGTCGGAAACGTGGAAGGATCGCAATACCGGTGAACGGCGTGACCGGACACAATGGCACTCGGTTGCCATTTTCTCAGAACCTCTGGCCCGCATTGCTGAACAGTACCTGCGCAAAGGCAGCAAGGTCTATATCGAAGGTCAGTTGGAAACACGCAAATGGCAGGACCAATCGGGCCAGGACAGGTACACGACCGAAGTTGTTTTGCGACCCTATCGCGGCGAGTTAACCTTGCTGGATAGCCGGGGCGACAGCGGCGGGCAATCCGGTGGATACGGTGGAGGTCAGGCTGGCGGCGGCTATGGCGACCCCTATGGTGGTCAGTCCAGCGCGCCCGCTCCGGCCTCAGGCGGAATCGACGACGACGAGATTCCGTTCTAAACGAAACGGAGACATGACATGGCATGGTCCTTCTCGCTCGGCCGATTGCTCGGCTCGGACCTGAGGGTCCATGTCACCTTTTTCCTCTTGCTGGCCTGGGTGGGGTTTGCGGCCTATACCAACGGCGGATGGCCTGCGGTAATCAGTAACATCCTGTTCGTTCTTGCCCTGTTTGCCTGTGTCGTCGCGCATGAATTCGGCCACGCGCTGATGGCGCGACGCTATAGAATTCGCACACCCGACATTACCCTTTTGCCAATCGGAGGCTTGGCGCGCCTCGAACGGATGCCCGAAAGACCTGCTCAGGAGATATGGGTGGCGCTCGCGGGTCCGGCTGTGAATATCGTCATCTGGGTCATTCTGATCGCTCTGGGGGCAAGGTTGCAGCCGGATACGCTGGCTCAAATAGACTCGCCACATTCGGACCTTCTGAGCCGGTTGGCATACGTCAACCTTCTGCTGGCCTTGTTCAACATGATCCCTGCCTTTCCGATGGACGGAGGCCGGGTATTCCGCGCAGTGCTTTGCCTTCGGATGGACCGGGTAAAGGCAACAAAGGTTGCGGCTATAGCAGGTCAGGTTGTCGCCGTCGGTCTGGGATTTTTCGGACTCACATACGGAAATCCGATCCTCGTTCTGATAGCGGTATTTGTCTTTTTCGCAGCCAACGCAGAAAATCAGGATGTGGCAATGCGCTCTGTTGCGCGGCGGGTGTTGGCGCGAGATGCGATGATTACCGAATTCCACACTTTGTCCCCGGACGATACACTTGCGACTGCCGCTCAGGCGGTCATTCAAACGACACAGCATGAATTTCCAGTCCTCGCCGAAGGCGGCGCCCTTTTGGGGTTTGTGACGCGCAACCGATTGCTCGCCGCCTTAGCCAGCGATCACCCCCGTTCAGAGCCTGTCACCTCGGTCATGGAAACAGGGATTCCACAGGTCACTTTAACCAGCGGATTAAACAAGGTTTTGAACGGCCTGCATCAGGGGGCACCGGCCATCGCGGTCTGCACCAAAAGCGGGCAGATGGTCGGGTACATTACCCGCGAAAATATCGGTGAATTGATGGTTATTCAGGGCCGTTGATGCCGGTTCAGCATACGGCCAAGGCATCCTCCAGCACCGACAGAACCGCGTCGCGTGGCACGTCAGAGGTGACGAACGCTTTGCCAATTCCATGGGCCAGAATGAACCGCAACTGACCGTCGATGACCTTTTTGTCCTGCGCCATGAGATCGACCAGCGCCTCTGCACCGGGAAGCTCTCCGGGAATGTCCGCCAAGTCGGTCTTCATCCCCATTGCGCGCAGATGCGCCCTTACACGGCTTGGATCCTCTTGTGAGCAGAGACCCAGTCGCGAAGACAGCTCGAAAGCCAGCGCGCAACCGATGGCCACGCCTTCGCCATGCAACAGGCGGTCGGAATAACCTGTCGCCGCCTCTAACGCGTGGCAGAATGTATGCCCAAGGTTCAACAGCGCGCGGTCGCCCTGCTCGGTCTCGTCTCGCGCCACGATATCGGCCTTCATTTGCACCGACCGGGTCACCGCCTGAACGCGGGCCGCCATATCGCCAGAGGACAGAAGCGGGCCATTGTCCTCAAGCCATTCAAAGAACGATGCGTCGCCCAGCAGGCCATATTTGACCACCTCGCCGTAACCGGCCAGGAAGTCACGTGCCGTCAAAGTCCCAAGGACCGAAGTGTCAGCGAGAACAAGAGATGGTTGGTGAAACGCACCGATCAAGTTCTTCCCCTGCGGCGCATTGATCCCGGTCTTGCCGCCAACGGAACTGTCGACCTGAGCCAGCAGCGAAGTGGGGATTTGCACAAACCGCACCCCGCGCCGCAGAACCGCTGCTGCAAATCCAGCCAGATCGCCGATCACGCCACCACCCAAGGCTACGACGACATCGCGGCGTTCAATTTTTTCGGCCAACAGCCATTCGACTGCGCGTTCAAAATGTGGCCAGCTTTTGGTTGCCTCTCCGGCAGGCAGAGCCAATGAGGTCATGGTGACACCCGCAGCAGACAACCCTTGCTCCAGCCCCTTTAGATGCAGGTCTGCGACCGTTTCGTCCGTCAAAACAGCGACCCGAGGGCGTGGCAGCAGCGGAGCTATCCGCGCGCCAGATTGCGCCAGCAGGTCTGGACCGATCTCAACATCATAAGACCGCTCGGCCAAATCGACATGTACTGTTTGATGCATCTATTTCTGTTCCAAAACATCCGGGCGCGTGAGCAACGCCTTTAGAACCCGGTCCACCATATCTTCGATCGCGGTTTCGCCATCAGATTCCGCAACCAGATCGGCTTGCTCATAAATGGGCAGCCTTTCCTCGTACAACCCACGCAAGGTCGCGTGCGGGTCAGCGGTCCGCAACAAGGGGCGCGTATCTTTGTGGCGGACCCGGTTCCAAAGCACGTCAAGATCCGCCCGCAACCACACCGAAACGCCCTTGGCCGAGATCATCCTGCGGTTCGCCTCGGTCAGAAACGCGCCACCGCCAGTCGACAAGATACCCTTTTCATCATCCAGTAACCGGTTGATAACCTGACTTTCTTTGGTCCTGAAAAAAGCCTCGCCATCACGAGCGAAAATCTCGGGGATGGACATGTTTGCCGCCGATTCGATCTCGGCATCACTGTCCAGAAACGGAACCCCAAGACGCGCGGCAAGCGCACGACCCACGGCTGTCTTACCTGCGCCCATCATCCCGACCATAACAACCGTTTTGTGCAGAATTAGCCGTGGCGCTGTGACCACAGGAGACTCGCTTTGCTTATTTTCGCTCATTTCATCGTGAATGACGTGATCTTAGAAAAAATGCCAGTTATAACTTGGACAAAAGCAAAAATTGAGGCAGCGTTCACCTATGGGTCGTCTGATCAAATTCCTGATATACCTCATCTGCCTGTGTTTTGTCGGGTTGGTGGGTTATGCCTATGTCGGACCTTTTTTCGGCGCGGACTTTTCGGCCACCCAGGACGAAATCCGCGAACCGGTTATTCTGAATGCGGATTAAAGCAGCCCTGCTGGCTGTATCGCTGGGCGCAACGCAGGTTCACGCGGAAGAACCATTGTCAGTCATTGACTGGCTGACCGATCCGCCAGAAAACCTGCCGGGCACAGTGTTGCTGGAACCTCCGGTCACGCAGACAGGGTTGCAACCGGACGTGCAGGTCTCGCCTCTGGAAACTTTGTCGCCTCCGCTGGGACTGGTGTCTTCGTCGGTCACCGGGCTTCCCGTAGATTTGTGGCAAAGCAGCGATGCGACGCGCCTGGCCGAACTGATTTCACGCGTTCCAGTCAGATCGAACCCCGCTATGCAGCGATTGTTGTTCACGCTGTTGCTGTCCGAGGCGCGGCCGCCCGCAAGCAATGCTGACAAAGACACGCTTCTGATGGCGCGGCTGGATCGACTGCTGCAGTTGGGTGCGGCCGACCCGGTACAATCGCTGGTTCAACTTGCCGGGCCGACTGACTCGCAAGACAGGTTTCAGCGCTGGTTCGACGCAACACTGTTGACTGGGGACGAAGATCGCAGCTGCTCGGCCCTGATTGCGCAACCACACTTGTCTCGGGATTACGCCGCGCAGATTTTCTGCAAGGCCCGTCGTGGAGACTGGACGTCGGCCGCCCTGACGCTTGAGGCCGCTCATGCGTTGCAGGTTTTGCCGGACGAGGAATTGGACCTGCTGGATCGCTTTCTCAGTCCTGAACTGTTTGAAGACGCAGCCTATCTGCCGCAGCCGGACCACCCCGATCCCCTCACCTTTCGCCTGTTCGAAGCAATTGGTGAGCGATTGCCGACGGCCTCGTTGCCGCGCGCTTTTGCCAACGCGGACCTACGGGATGTTGCGGGTTGGAAGGCCCAGGTCGAAGCGGCCGAACGCCTGACACGAATTGGCGCACTGACATCCAACCAGTTGCTTGGCCTTTACACCGACCGCAAACCAGCCGCCTCGGGCGCTGTCTGGGACCGAGTATCTGCCATTCAAGGTTTCGAAGCTGCATTGGACAGTGGCGATCCTGAACGTATCGCAGACGCTTTGATGACTGTATGGGCGCAGATGCAGGTCGTGGGCCTGGAAGTTCCGTTCGCCGAGTTGTTTGCGCCCCGACTTTCGTCTTTGCGGTTGCCTTCGACCAAAGCCGAAAACCTGCGGTGGCGGATTATGTTGTTATCCGAGCTCTATGAAGACGTGGCTCAGGATGTTCCGGTCGTCTCGGAGGCCAACACGTATTTGTCTGCACTGGCCATTGGCGACCCAAGTCGCGCGACCTCGCCTTCGCCTCTGGCTGATGCTGTGACCGAAGGGTTTGCCTGGTCGGCGCCCATTCCGGCGGACATCAACGCCTTGCTTGGCAACGGTCAATTGGGCGAAGCCATTCTGGAAGCCATGCAACTCTTTGCACACGGCGCGCGTGGCAATCTGGTGGATTTGACCGCAGCGATTGCAGTTCTACGCCGCGTGGGCCTTGAGGACACGGCGCGGCGGGCCTCGTTGCAACTTATTATCCTGAACGGGGCCTGAACATGACAGCGCCCGGCAATCAGGATCAATGGATTTCCACGTTTCTGGAGGCTCAGGCCGCAGAGCTCGGTGCTGCGACGAACACGTTGCTGGCCTATGGTCGCGACCTGAAGGACTTCGGAGATTGGCTGGAGCGCCGAAAGATCGACTTCGCCGGAACCGAACGGGATCAGATCGAAGGGTACCTGATCGATTGCGAACGCCATGGGCTATCCAGTTCAACCCGGGCGCGGCGGTTGTCCGCAATCAAACAACTCTATCGCTTTGCTTTTGAAGAAGGCTGGCGCGACACGAATCCGGCCATTCAAATCAAGGGACCTGGCCGCCCCAAACGCCTGCCCAAAACGCTGGACATGATGGAAGTGGACCGTCTGCTTGAGGCTGCGCGCACGACGGGTCGCTCGCCATCAGACAAAGTTCGCAATACTTGTTTGATGGAACTGCTCTATGCCACGGGCATGCGTGTAACCGAGCTGGTGTCTCTGCCGGTGTCATCTGCTCGGGGTGATCCTCGGATGTTGCTTGTGCTTGGTAAGGGCGGAAAAGAACGGATGGTCCCTCTGTCCCCTCCTGCGCGCGATGCGCTAAAGGAATGGTTGGACTGTCGCGACCAAGCCGAGGATGCGGTTGTTGCGAATGGCGGGCAGCGTTCTCGGTTCCTTTTTCCCTCACGCGGAAAATCAGGGCATCTGACGCGCCATAGTTTCTTCCTGCTGATTAAACAGTTGGCGCAAGAAGGTGGCGTTTCGCCCACAAAGGTCACACCGCACACCCTGCGCCACGCCTTCGCGACGCATCTGCTGGCCAATGGGGCAGACTTGCGTTCCATTCAGACACTTCTGGGTCACGCGGATGTCGCAACGACCGAGATTTATACCCATGTGCTGGATGAACGGTTGTCTGAACTGGTGCTGGAACACCACCCCCTGGCCAAAGATGAGGCCCCGGACAAGGGCTAACCCCTTGATTGCAGGGGGCGCCACCCCCATAACGGATGCACAACCACCAATATTCAAGGACCAATGGAACCCACATCTTCCCTGCTGGACAGCGCTTTCTGGATCACAACAGGCTCAATCCTCCTACTGCTTGTGTTGTCGGGGTTTTTCTCGGGGTCCGAGACGGCTTTGACAGCTTCGTCGCGGGGAAAGTTGCGCGCACAGGCTGACAAAGGCTCGCGCGGGGCGCAAAAAGCGCTGGATATCACCGACGATAACGAACGTCTTATCGGTTCGGTTCTTCTGGGCAACAATCTGGTCAACATCCTGGCCGCGTCTCTTGCGACAGCTCTGTTCACCCGCCTTTTCGGAGAAAGCGGCGTGGCCTTGGCGACGCTGGTGATGACCCTTCTGGTTCTGATCTTTGCCGAGGTTTTGCCCAAGACATACGCCATCACAAATGCAGAAAAGGCCGCGTCGGCCGTTGCGCCGGTGATCGGCATCGTTGTCACCGTTTTCTCACCTGTCGTTGCGGCCGTGCGGCTATTGGTTCGTGGTGTTCTGCGTGTGTTTGGCGTTCAAATCGACCCGGACAGCAACATTCTGGCCGTGCGCGAAGAAATCGCCGGTGCCCTGCAATTGGGCCATTCCGAAGGCGTGGTCGAAAAGGAAGACCGCGACCGCATCTTGGGCGCGCTCGACCTGGGCGACCGGGCGGTCGAAGAGATCATGCTGCACCGCTCGAATATCGAGATGATTGATGCAGAGGATGATCCCAGATCAATTCTGAAACAATGCCTTGAAAGCCCACATACGCGTCTGCCGGTCTACCGGGACGAGCCCGAGAACATCGTGGGTGTGGTTCATGCCAAGGATCTGTTCCGTGCAATGTATGCACAGGCTGGCGGCGCGGAGCGTGGCCCCGACCCTCTTAAGGATTTCGACATCTCAAAGGTGGCGAACGATCCTTATTTCGTGCCCGAAACGACGACGCTGGACGACCAGATGCGTGAGTTTCTTCGGATGCACAGCCACTTTGCATTGGTGGTCGACGAATATGGCTCACTCCGTGGCTTGATCACTCTGGAAGATATTCTTGAGGAAATCGTAGGTGAGATCGCAGATGAGTTCGACATCGACGAAGACGTTCCGGTTACCCGAACCGATGACGGCCAGTTCCTTGTCGAAGGCGCAATGACCATTCGCGACGCGAACCGCGCGCTCGACTGGCATCTGCCGGATGAAGAGGCAAATACCTTGGCCGGGCTGGTCATACACGAAGCGCAGATGATCCCGATTGTGGGTCAGGTCTTTTCGTTCCACGGCTTTCGGTTCGAGGTGACGGCCCGAGAAGGCAACCGGATCACCGCTCTGAAAGTGCGCCCTCTTTGACAGCCTAGCGTCGGGTTGGTGAAAACGACGAGCTACGTCGCATTTCAGACAGATACCCGTGATCGGGCGCTGCACGGTCAACGCAAGATCAGGAGGTAGCAATGAAAAGCACGTGTCAGGTGGCTGTTATCGGCGGTGGGGTTGTTGGCTGTTCGGTCCTGTACCATCTGACAAAACTGGGCTGGTCGGATGTCATGCTGCTTGAGCGTTCCGAACTGACCAGTGGTTCGACCTGGCACGCTGCGGGCGGGTTTCATACGCTCAATGGCGACACGAATATGGCCGCCCTACAAGGCTATACCATCAGGCTGTATAAAGAGCTTGAGGAGATCACGGGCATGTCTTGCGGTCTCCACCACGTGGGCGGGATCACTCTGGCCGACAATCAGGACCGGTTCGACATGCTGCTGGCCGAGCGAGCAAAGCACCGTTTCATGGGGCTTGAGACGGAAATCGTCGGACCGGAAGAAATCCGGAACATTGCTCCGATCACGAATACGGATGGCATCATCGGCGCGCTATACGATCCGCTGGATGGCCATCTGGACCCGTCCGGAACAACGCACGCCTATGCCAAGGCTGCCCGTATGGGCGGTGCTACGATCGAAACCCATTGCATGGTGCGCGAGACCAATCAGCGATCGGACGGCACTTGGGATGTGGTGACTGACAAGGGCACAATTCACGCCGAACATCTGGTCAATGCCGGGGGGCTTTGGGCGCGAGAAGTCGGGGCGATGGCGGGTGTCTATTTCCCATTGCACCCGATGGAGCATCAATACCTCGTCACCGACTCGATCCCCCAGATCGAAGCGATCATTGATGCGGGCGGAGAGCACCCTCATGTCATGGACCCCGCCGGAGAGAGCTATTTGCGGCAAGAAGGGCGTGGTCTGTGTATCGGTTTCTATGAACAGCCCTGCAAGCCTTGGGCGGTGGACGGCACGCCCTGGGATTTCGGGCATGAGCTGTTGCCGGATGATTACGACAAAATCACCGACAGCATAGAATTCGCCTATCGCCGCTTTCCGGTCCTGGCCGAAGCGGGCGTGAAATCGGTGATCCATGGGCCATTCACTTTTGCGCCAGACGGAAATCCTCTGGTCGGCCCCGTTCCGGGTATGCGCAACTATTGGTCAGCATGCGGCGTGATGGCTGGATTTAGTCAGGGTGGCGGCGTTGGATTGACCTTGGCGCAATGGATGATCGAAGGCGAGCCCGAGCGCGATGTCTTCGCCATGGATGTCGCCCGGTTCGGGGATTGGATAAGCCCCGGCTATACCCGCCCCAAGGTGATCGAGAACTACCAGAAACGGTTCAGCGTCGCCTATCCGAACGAAGAACTGCCAGCCGCGCGACCAAATCGAACAACGCCGATGTACGATATCTTCAGCGATCTGGGGGCCGTCTGGGGGCAACAATACGGGCTAGAAGTAGCCAACTACTTTGCGCAAGGCGATGAGCCCGGTTTTGAAACTCCGTCTTTCCGCCGCTCTGACGCCTTTGACGCGACCGGGCGCGAGGTCAGGGCTGTTCGCGACGGCGTTGGGATCAATGAGGTTCATAACTTCGGCAAGTACCGCGTAACCGGGCCACAGGCCCGCGCATGGCTGGATCGGATCATGGCGGGTCGTATCCCGCAGGCCGGTCGGGTCTCACTGACCCCAATGCTTTCGCCCAAGGGCAAACTGATCGGGGATTTCACGGTTTCATGTCTGTCTGAGGAGAAGTTTCAGCTGACTGCATCTTATGGCAGTCAGGCTTTCCATATGCGCTGGTTCCAGCAGCAACACGCAGACGGCGTGAGCGTTGAAAATATCAGCGACCGGCTCAACGGGTTTCAAATTGCAGGGCCTAAGGCATCCGCTGTCCTGGCGGCTTGCACGCACGAGAACGTCTCGGATCTGAAATTCCTAGATGTGCGGCGAATGACAATTGGCATGACGGACTGCACCGTCCAACGGGTCAGTTACACGGGTGATCTGGGCTATGAGATCTATTGCGATCCGATGGCACAACGGCAACTCTGGTGGACACTTTGGGACGCCGGTCAACCGCATGGCATCACACCTTTCGGCATGCGTGCCATGATGAGTCTGCGGCTGGACAAATTCTTTGGATCGTGGCTGCGAGAGTTTTCCCCGGACTACACCGCTGCCGAAACCGGGCTGGATCGTTTTATCGCGTTCTCCAAGAACACAGATTTTATCGGCAGGTCTGCCGCCGAGGCAGAACGATCTGAGGGCCCCGCGCGCAAGCTGGTCGCCTTCGAAGTGGACGCACTTGATGCGGACGTCAACGCCTATGAACCGATCTGGCTTGGGGGCGAGGTTGTTGGGTTCTGCACCTCGGGTGGGTATTCGCACTATGCGCGGAAATCTGTTGCGATTGGCTTTCTACCGACTGAGTGTGCGACCGATGGCCAGGAAGTCGAAATCGAAATCCTCGGTCATTTGCGAAAGGCGCGTGTAATCTCGACACCATTGTTCGATGCAGATGGCGCGCGCATGCGGGGGTGACACCGACCTGTACCACCGGCAAAGTGGCCGAATGACGCAGATTCCGATCATCCTGTTGGCCGCTGGTCAATCCAGCCGAATGGGCGGCGTGGATAAACTCTTGCAGCCCATTGACGGCGTGCCCCTGTTGCGCCGTTCGGCGCAAAGAGCGCTGGTCGTTGCCCCTGTGATCGTTGCGCTGCCGCCTAAACCCCATCCAAGGTATTCATCGCTGGATGGGTTGGACTTGAACAAAACCGAAGTAAAAAATGCCTCTGAGGGTATGAACGCAAGCCTGCGCCGGGCTATGGAATGCGTTCCGCAAACGGCCCCGGCGGTAATGGTTCTTCTGGCTGATCTTCCTGATCTAACGACCGACGATCTAAGCGCGGTCATAAGGGCCAGAGATGATCACACGGAAAACCTGATTTGGCGCGGAGCAACTCAGGCAGGCAAACCTGGGCACCCGGTGATTTTTGATCGTGCATTATTCGCAGAGCTGTCCAACCTGACCGGCGATGACGGAGCAAAACCGGTCGTCAGAAGACACAAGAACAAAGTACACAATCAATGCCTTCCGGGCAAAAACGCGTTGATGGATTTGGATACGCCTGAGGATTGGGCGACATGGTCGTCAAGCGATGGCTGAAAAGAACACGGCCCGGTCGATATCGACCGGGCCGGTTGCCCAATACAGGACTACCACTTTCATCAATCTCATCCGCGCGTACAGACCGTCAAAATGACATTCTGAACAATCGCTGCCGAACCTAAACAAGACCCCCTCGTTAACATGCCGCTCTGCGCTACAGAGACTGAGATTCGCCATCAACACCCCCTAGTGTTTCAGGCCCCCCTCACTTGGGCACGATCATCGTCGCCGATCAGATGCTTTCAAACAATGTAAAATTGGAAAAGACGGTTAATTTTGCACGTATCAGACTGGTAATTGGGCAACAAAGCCACACCGACCACTCACCTTAAAAGTGTATGGTACTTTTGGCAGCCCGTTGTGCGGCAGTAACAACATCAAACATATAGAATTTATTTTTACCAAAACAAATACATAAGATTGTCAGAGCGGCAAAAACGCCGAGCTTACCACAACCCTTGGTAGAAGCGTTACAGCAACTTCGCGATCGCACCGCCTTTGTTAACAAAAATGAATCAATGCAACCTCTTTACGCATCAACCGACAATTTGAGCAACAATCCACCGATTCGCACGGGTTGCGCGAGCGTGATTCTGTTGACGAACCGAGTCGCACGGCCAGACTTCAACGGCATAAAGTGGCAAAATTAAGGTTTCTTAACCTTTTGGTCAGAAACCCCCAACACTGGCGCGCCATCTCCTGATCCAAGCGCGGGCAAAACCGCCAAACACAGACAGGAGTCAAAATGAGCATCCGTAAATCCTCACTGCTTTTTCCTCGCACGTCCAACTGGGTCGGTGCAAGCGCGCTGGGCGCGGCCATGCTGGCCACCACTGCCCTGCCCTCGATGGCAGACGAGGCCTTGGCAGATCTGGTCGAAACCGTGTCACCATCGGTTGTCACCATCATTGCCAAGCAGGACGCTGCGCCCACACCGGCGCAGGGACAGGAGTTTAATTTCGAAGGCCATCCCTTTGGTGAGTTCTTCAAACGCTTTGGCGGGCCCGAAGGCTTCCAGATGCCGCAGCGTGGTCCGAGCCAGGGTCTGGGCTCTGGCTTTGTTCTGGACAAAGAAGGCTACATCGTCACCAACCACCACGTCGTGGACAGCGCCGACACGATCACTGTGCGGCTAAGCGATGATCGCACCTTTGAGGCCGAAGTCGTGGGCACCGATCCATTGACAGACATCGCCGTTCTGAAGATCGACGCTGGTGAAGACCTTCAAGCCGTTCAGATGGGTGACAGCGACGTTATCCGCGTGGGCGAAGACGTTGTTGCCATCGGCAACCCGTTCGGCCTCAATTCTACCGTGACCACCGGCATCGTTTCGGCCAAAGGCCGCAACATCTCGGAAGGTCCGTATGCCGAGTTCATCCAGACCGATGCGGCGATCAACAAGGGTAACTCCGGCGGCCCGCTATTCAATATGCAGGGCGAAGTTATCGGCGTGAATTCAGCTATTTACTCGCCCAGCGGCGGTTCGGTCGGCTTGGGCTTTGCGGTGACGTCGAACATCGTCGATCACATTACAACCGATCTAAGAGATGACGGTCAGGTCAGCCGTGGCTGGCTGGGTGTCTCGATCCAGACCGTCAGCCCGGAACTGGCCGCGGCGATGGGCATTGACACCGCAACCGGCGCACTTGTGTCCGAGGTCGTCGCTGGCAGCCCTGCCGAAGGGGTCTTGCAGCAAGGCGATGTCATTCTGGCCTTCAACGATGAGCCCGTGGACACCAGCAGCGATTTGCCAATCCTGGTCGGCACGACCAAAGTAGGATCGGAAAGCGTCATGACCGTGCTACGGAACGGCAAGGAAGAGCAGATCGAAGTGACCATTGGTCAGCATCAGTCCGCATCGGCCGAAACCGACAATGTTGTTGAGGACAAGTTCGAAGGCACTTCGCTTGGCGTCACGGTTGCACCTTTAACAGAAACCGCACGCGCGGACATGGGCGTGGCCGAAAACGTTGATGGGGTCGTAGTGACCGATCTTCAGCCCGACGGTCCAGCGGCACAGGCTGGTCTGCAGCGCGGTGATGTCATCGTTCGCCTGGGAAGCTTGGATACCGCAACGCCCGACGCTCTGAAATCGGCGCTGGAAAGCGAAAAGACCGATCCGGCGCTGGTTTTGATCAACCGAGGTGGCAACCAGATCTTTGTCGCAGTCGAGGTCGCCTGACCCAACACCAAAGCGCGCCACATGATGGGGAATCTGGTGCGCTTCTACCGGAAGGTGCGGATTGTCCACGCACCTCTGGGCGGCCGGGTGCGGCTCTGCACCCGGCCTGTTTTTTTCAACCAGTAGATATGTTTAAATCGTTGCTGAAAGGGAACCCAACCATGAGTAGACGTCTGTTGATCGTTGAAGATGACCAAGACACCCGCGACTTCATTGCCAAGGGCTTTGGGGAAGAAGGGTATGTGGTCGAGGTTGCCTCGGACGGTCGCGAAGGCTTGTACCACGCCACTGACGGCGGGTTTGATGCGATTGTTCTGGACAGGATGCTGCCCGGGCTGGACGGCCTGTCGCTGATCAAATCCATGCGCGCGGCCGGGTTGAAAACCCCGGTTTTAATGCTGACCGCGATGAGCGCGGTTGACGAGCGGGTCAAGGGATTGCGTTCTGGTGCGGATGATTATCTGGTCAAACCGTTTTCGTTTCAGGAGCTGCACGCCCGGATTGAGGCGCTACTGCGCCGCCCGCAAGAAGCAGAAGAGACCCCTACTCTAACGTGCCGCGACCTTGAGATGGATCTGCTGACACGCAAGGTCTTGCGCGGAGGACGCGAAATAACTCTCACGCCACGCGAGTTCCAGATTTTGGAGTTTTTCCTGCGACGCAAGAACCGGGTCGTTTCGCGCACCATGCTTTTGGAAGGCGTCTGGGATTATCATTTTGACCCGAACACCAATGTCGTGGATGTGCACATCTCGAAGCTACGCCGCCAATTGGACGAGGACGGCGCTGATCCGATCATTGAAACCGTCCGAGGGGCCGGCTACATGATCTCGGATGGATAACCTGCTACATTCATTTAGAAATTCCCGCACCCGCTTGGTTCTAGCCAGCATGGTTCTGAGCACCCTGCTAACCGCGACCATATTGGCAATGGTTTACGTCACAGCCAATCGTACGATCACAAGTGAGACACGTTCGGTCGTATCGGCAGAGTTGACCGGGCTGGCGGATGAATATGAACGGCTCGGGATGATCGGGCTGATTACCGCCATTGAACGACGCCTTCCCACAGCGGCAGAGCGTGACGCGCTGTACCTTTTGACTGGGCGCCAGGGTACGAAGATTGCCGGCAACCTGGCGCAATGGCCAGACGGCATCAAGGCCGGCAGCGGTTGGGTGGACCTGCAGTTGCGAAGGGACGACTCAGATCAGTTCGTGCCGATTTCGGCAGCCGCCATTCGCCTGCCGGGTGGAGAACGCCTGTTGGTTGGACGCGACGCGCTGGCGCGGCAGCAGTTTGACCGCGTGCTCTTGCGCTCGGTTGCTTTGGCGCTGGCGACAGCTCTGGCGCTTAGCCTTCTGACCGGTTGGCTGCTGACGCGTCTGGTCTTTTCTCGCCTCAAGGATATCGCCGATACGGCCGACACAATCGTATCGGGCGACCTGTCCCAGCGTATGCCGCTGCGCGGGACCGGAGATGAATTCGATCAGGTCGCCGGTACGCTCAATGACATGCTGGACCGAATCGAGGAACTAATCAGCAATCTGCGAACCACCTCCAACTCCATAGCCCACGACCTGCGGTCCCCCTTGTCCCGCCTTCGGCAGCGCGTGGAGACCCTGGCCGAGCCCGGCAAATCAGATCAGGAGCGTGAAATCGATATGGCCCGCGCGACGGGTGAGATCGATCACCTGCTGCGGGTTCTGAGCCAATTGACAGAGATTTCCCGCGCCGAGGCCGGTTTGGGGCGCGAGCAGTTCGAGCCCGTTAACCTGCTGCAGGTCGCCGCAGACGTGGTCGAGCTTTACGAGCCCGTTGCAGCGGACCAGAACATTCGGCTTGAAGTCACGGGCAAAGCACAACCCATTCAAGGACACAGACCCCTGCTCTCTCAAGCTCTGTCGAACCTTATGGAAAACGCTATGCGTTATGCACCGCCGGGCACTGCAATCACGATCCATATTGATGAAGACGGTCCCATGGCGCTGCTCAGCATTCGTGATCGCGGTCCGGGCGTTCCCGAAGCGGACCTGCCGCGCCTTCAAATGCCGTTCGTCACACTTGATCCGGCCCGCACCGAGCGCAATGCAGGGCTGGGTCTGGCGCTGGTCGCCGCGATTTCGCATATGCACGGCGGCAGTTTCACGGCGCGCAACCGCAAGCCCGGTCTGGAAACCATCATCAGTCTCGAGCGGAGCACCTAATCAGGTTTACCTTCGATCGCCAGTATCTTGTTTTTAAATCGTTTATCATTGGTTACATCCGCCCCGAACCACTTTGGTGGTTCAAACGCCACCGCCTCGGCTTCCGTGGAAAATTCGACCTCAACCAGGCGCAGTGGCGCCAATTCGCCCTGAAAAACGTCCAGCTCAAACTCCAAGCCGGATTCAAGGCGTCCAGTAAAACGTTCTTTTTCGACACGCCTGCCTTTGGTCTCGGGCCAGAAAGTGCCGAACTGTTCGGCAGTAATCTCGGTCTCCCGTTCGACCCGAACCATGTTGCCGCCGCCTTTGAGCGTCAGAAAGTAAAAATCGTTCTTCTGACGAAGACGCAGCTCGGTGGAGTCCGTCGGTGCCGTCAAATAACCCTGACGCACAACAGCTTTCCTTAGGCCCGTAAGATCTGGTAGCATGGCGACCAAGAACTTGCGTTCAATTTCCATGCTCATGCGTCCGGACCAACTTCTGAATTCACTTCTTTGAACAATGCCCTATAGGCTTTGCCGGCTACGCTGCTATTTGCGTAGGTCAATACAGGGGCGCGGTGCTGGCCCATACGCTCGATATCTGCCGCGAACGGGATCGAAGTTCTCATGAACCGATTTTGGTACTGTTTTCGCATGGAGTGCATTGTGTCGTGATGGAGCGTTTTGCGCTTTTGGACCATAGAGAAAAATGCACGCAGTTTCTTCTTGGGAATCTTTCGCTGTTCAAAAAAGCTGACCAACTGATCGAACGTCCGTTCGGACAAAGTTGTGGGGATGACAGGCACCAGGATCACATCGGCAGCCTTGAAGATGTTCTCGGACAGGGTCGAAAAATTGGGCGGACAATCCAAAATGATCACATCATAGTCCCCGCCCGCCGAAGTCAGAGCCTTTTTCAACCGAGATCGTTTGTTGCGCATACGCGAGAGAAAAATGTCGAAATCGCGAAACGTCAGATTTGCTGGCAATACGTCGAGGCTTTCAAAGTCACTGGCACGAATGGCCTTGATAAAGCGTTGAACATCTTCGAAGAACCGCGCCTCGGTCAGCTTCTTCGACGGTTTGACGCGTAGATAAAACCCGGACGCCCCCTGAGGGTCCAGATCACACAACAAAACCTGTTTGCCCTGCTGCGCAAAAGCATATGCCAGGTTGACCGAGGTCGCGGTTTTTCCCACACCGCCCTTGTTGCTGTAGCAAGCAATAATCTTCATCGTTCAATCCTTCGTCGGGTGAAACAAGCTTTGGAAAAGTCTGCGGGTTTTGGGGTGGTCAAATCGTTCAAAACTCGCCATCACGTGGTCCCTTTCATGCTTTTGGCGCTGGTTGAGCACCGCGATCAACCCACCGACAGCCATCGAGAGCTGCGCGTTGGCGTGGCCGCCCTTGTCGCAATGCTGGTCAACCAGCCTGTGCAATGCATCCTGCTGGACAGAGTAGTCGTTGAACAGCCCAAGATTGTCTTGCAACACTTTCAGCGATTTAATGATCGTTTTCATCGCTTTGGGATCAAAAAGCGGCGCAAAAAACTCCATCAAATAGCGCAGTTTCTTGCAGTCGATGCGTAGTTCGTGAATCGTCTCGTCAGGAGTCCGGGCAGTGATACCGCGTGCGGTTTTGCAGACCCCGCGGTAGCGCTTCCAGATCAGAGCGCAGGCGTAGGCATACGCGCCGAGTTGCGCATTTGGTCCGGGTTCAATGTTTCCAGTGTCGGCAAAAAGGGTCGTTAGCTTGTTCATCTGGCCGTCATAGCCGGTGCTCTTGAAACGCCTCGAAAGGCTAGCGTGGGCGCGTTTTCTTTCAGCCTCAAATTCGGTGAACATGACGCCAAGACCATCGTGAAGAATTTCCGGCAACAAATTGTAATATAACTTCTTTTCCAAGAGATACACATCCAGGTCCCGGACCCTTCCAGTGGGTGCGGTAAGATCGGAAAACTCACGTTTCAGCCGCGCGGTCTCTTGTTGGGAAAACACCCCTTTGAACAAGCTCAGCACCGAGCGGACCTTGCGCAGCGACACGCGGTAATCGTGCAGAAACTCTGTATCGATATCCGCCACCACACCGCTTTCGTTCTGGCGCGCGACCGAAAGGTATGTCGCGATGATATCCTTAGCCACCTGGAGAATAGGGTCATGATGGCTTAGCGGCCGGGCGGGTTTTGCGACATAGGGAATTTTGTCGGGGAACAACCCTTTGAAAATGCCCTCAACTCCGCCCGGATTGGGTTTCAAGCTGGCAAGCGCGTCGCTGACCACTTGAAAGGACCGGTCATAGCCCCGCAAAGGTTGGGTCGTAACAAGGGTCGTCTCGCTCGTTTCGGATGTCAGGCTCAGGACGGTGCCGCGTACATGGGTTTTGTCAAGATCGTCAACAACGGCAAAGTTGCGACTTGTCATTGTGCCGTCACCAACGCTCATCAAAGCGCGCAGTTTGGGAAAACCTCGCAATGCATCTTTCACTGGTCCGCACGACAGGTCCGGCACAAACATGTTTCTGGCACTGCCCTGTTGTATCATGGTCCGACCATCCCGATCGAGCAGGCGCAAACAGCGGTCGCATTCGATCAGCACGCGGCCTGATGCCCCGAGCGAGTGATCATGGCAATCCAGCAATAAAAAGCGACGCTTAGGTGTCGTAGGTCCGAGTTGAAGTGAGAGGTTGCTCAGTTGCCCGCCGAAACATTTTGCGTCGAATGGACCTGAGAAAACGTAGACACCCGTGTCTGCAGAGTTCATTTGCGGCCCCTCCCGCGCAGCAAAAAATAGATCGCTCAACTCAGTTTTGAACGCTAATCCCATACTCGATCGCGCAAAACATGTGTGTCGCCCTGTTCGACTGCTCGGCCTCGGTGACCGATTGCCCGGGCGGGGTTTGTCAGCGTTACGACCCCTGACGTTCGCGCCTCGCGCTTGTGGCATAAAATCCCGTTTTCGCAAGTTGTTCAAGCGTGAACGACTTCGGGATGACACGGCACAGGCACCCGGCTAAAACTCGGGTCATGTCAGACCCAGTCTCTTCAATTCGCAACCTTGGTCCGGCCTTCGAGCAGGCCTGTGCCCGGGCGGGCATTCATTCTGCGCAACAGCTTCGGGAAATGGGACCAGATGCGGCGTATGCGAAACTGTTGCAAGCCGGTTCCCGACCACATTTCATTGGCTATTATGTTCTGGTCATGGGTTTGCAGGGCCGACCATGGAACGACTGCAAGGGCGAAGAGAAAAAGGCCCTGCGCCAACGATTTGACGCCATTAAGTCAAATGTTGGTGCGACGCCTCAAACGCAGATGATCTCGGACCTGGATGCGATCGGTGTCAGGGTGTCGCCAGACGATCTCAAACCGACATAAAAAAGCCGCCCCCGATCAAGGGAGCGGCTTAAAAGAAGCAGCAGATTTGCTTAACCGACCAGTTCGATGCCGGAGAAGAAATAGGCAATCTCAACCGCTGCGGTTTCCGGCGCGTCCGAGCCGTGGACCGAGTTCTCGCCGACCGATTCAGCAAATTCAGCGCGGATGGTGCCGGCTGCGGCGTCTGCGGGGTTGGTTGCGCCCATGACTTCGCGGTTCTTGGCAATGGCGCCCTCGCCTTCCAGAACCTGAACAACGACCGGAGCTGACGACATGAATTCGCACAGTTCGTCATAGAACGGACGCTCTGCGTGGACTTCGTAGAACTTGCCAGCTTGTTCCTTTGTCATGTGGATACGCTTTTGTGCGACGATGCGCAGGCCCGCGTCTTCGAACTTGGCGTTGATTTTGCCAGTCAGGTTGCGGCGGGTCGCATCGGGTTTGATGATCGAGAATGTGCGTTCCAGTGCCATGTCGGCCTCTCCTTACTATAAGGCGCGACACCCGCGCCGAAATCCATCGCGGGCCGCCTAACATGGTACGTGCCTCATGAAAAGCGTTATGATGGCATTCGGTTTAGATCGCGTCAGGCAGCGGCTCGATACGGTCGATCCGGCGCACGTAAAGGACGGCCAGCAAACCTGCGAAACTGCACGCGCACATCATGCCAAGGACCAGAAACGGGCCGTTCTCGGGGCTGACCAAAATCCCGGTCATCCATGTCAGAATGGCCCCCAGCGCCACGATCATCGCCCCCGACAACCCTGCCGCGCTGCCTGCGAGCCTGGGCCGCACCGACATTACGCCTGCCGAGGCGTTGGCGTTTGTCAGGCCGTTGCCAAACCCCACGCAGATCGCCGCCCCAAAGAAAACCCAGACCGAGCCCGTATCGGACCAAAACAGTAACAATCCAATCAGCGGCCCGGTCGAAGCGACAACCCGCCCAGCCAAAATCATCGTGGTCAAGCGTGTGTGTGCGGCAATCCGGCCAGTGATGAAATTCCCGGCCATAAAGCCGCCCGTGATGATCCCGATCCCCAGACCCAGCATGGCGGGGCTTAGATCGAACCAGGCGGCCGCCACCAAAGGGGCTCCGGTGATGAAGCTGAAAAAAGCGCCGATCGAAAAGGCGGCGCACATTGCATAGCCCCAGAACCGACGCGCGCGAAACAGATGCGGGTATTCACGCAATTGAGCGGTCAGAGTTGACGAGCGGTTGGTATTGGTCTCGCCCATGTCCAGCCAAAGCAGTGCGAACAGTCCTGCGCCGAATGTCGTGAACAGAACGAATCCCGCGCGCCAGCCGAACAGCACATCCAGCGCTCCGCCCAGCATCGGACCCAGCATCGGCGCCAAGGCCATGGCCATCGCGACATATCCCAGCTTGCTTGCCGCCTCGTTAGGCGGGTGCATATCGCGGATTGATGCGCTGGATAGAACCGGCCCGGCCACGACGGCGGCCTGCAACATCCGGTAACCGAGAAAGGTCCAGATCGACTCGGCCAATACGCATCCAAGTGAAGCAAAGGCAAACACCGCCATGCCAATCAGCAAAACCGGCCTGCGGCCAAACCGGTCTGACATCGGCCCAAGGATCAGCTGCAAAACAGCGGAAATCGCCAGATAACCGGCAACGGAAAAGTTCATCAACGCGTAATTGACCTGGAAATCCTGCGCCATGCCAGCCAGTGACGGAAGGAACATGTTCAGCGACACCACCGACAGCCCCGTCGCCAGGATCAAAGTAATCAAGGATGGGGGCGTTTGGGCCGCGCGCATGAGACAAAAACCAGGTAAAATCCAGCCGGAACAGCGCTAACACATCACTTGGGCGTTGAACATGCCAAGCCGCTGGCGGCGGCATCACGGCTCTGCTAAGAGCGCGTCATGCTACGGATCGAAGACATCAATTACGCCGTCGAAGGCCGCCCCTTGTTCGATGGGGCCAGCGCGACTATCCCCGATGGTCACAAAGTGGGTCTGGTGGGCCGCAATGGCACCGGCAAGACCACTCTATTCCGTCTGATCCGCGGAGAGTTGGCGTTGGAATCGGGAAATATCGTGCTGCCGAAACGCGCCCGCATCGGGGGCGTGGCGCAAGAGGTTCCTTCGTCCGATGTCTCGCTGATCAACACGGTTCTGGCCGCAGACACCGAACGCGCCGCCTTGATGGCCGAGGCCGACAGCGCCGAGGACCCTGCTCGAATTGCCGAGGTCCAGACCCGTCTGGCCGATATCGACGCGTGGTCGGCCGAGGCCCGCGCAGCCTCGATCCTTAAAGGGTTGGGATTCGATGACGAAGATCAGCTTAAGCCCTGCTCGGATTTTTCGGGCGGTTGGCGCATGCGTGTCGCCTTGGCGGCGGTGCTGTTTTCACAACCCGATTTGCTACTGCTGGACGAACCAACCAACTATCTGGACCTGGAAGGTGCGTTGTGGCTGGAAAGCTATCTGGCCAAATACCCACATACAGTGATCATCATCAGCCACGACCGGGGGCTGTTGAACCGCGCGGTCGGCTCGATCCTCCATCTGGAAGACCGCAAGCTGACCTATTATGCGGTGCCCTATGACAAGTTCGCGGAACGCCGCGCCGAACGTATTGCGCAGGCGGAATCTGAGAACGCCAAAGCCAAGGCTCGAATTGCTCACCTGCAAACCTATGTGGATCGTTTCCGCTACAAGGCGTCCAAGGCCGTTCAAGCCCAGTCGCGTCTTAAGATGATTGAGCGCATCCAGTTGGTTTCCACACCTCAAGAAGCAGCACTGCGCGCGTTTTCCTTCCCCGAACCAGAGGAACTGTCGCCCCCGATCATCCACCTTGAGGGCGGCGTGACCGGCTATGGCGAGACCGAGGTGCTGCGCCGCCTCAACCTGCGCATCGACCAGGACGACCGGATTGCGCTGCTTGGCAAGAACGGTCAGGGCAAGTCGACCCTGTCCAAACTGTTGTCCGACCGCCTGCCCCTAATGGCGGGCAAGATGACCCCCAGCAACAAGCTGCGCATCGGCTATTTCGCGCAGCATCAGGTGGATGAACTTTATGTGGACGAGACCCCGCTGGATCACTTGCGCCGCCTGCGCCCGGATGAAGCTCCGGGCAAGTGGCGATCCCGTCTGGCCGGGTTCGGCCTGAATGCCGATCAGGCAGAAACCACGGTTGGTCGGCTGTCCGGTGGCCAAAAAGCGCGCCTGTCGCTGCTGATCGCCACCATCGACGCACCGCATATGCTGATCCTCGACGAACCGACCAACCATCTGGACATCGAAAGCCGCGAGGCGCTGGTCGAAGCGCTAACTGCTTATTCCGGTGCAGTCGTTCTGGTCAGCCACGACATGCACTTGCTGTCACTGGTCGCGGACCGGCTGTGGCTGGTCTCGGACGGGACGGTGAAACCGTTCGAGGGTGATCTGGAGGCCTATCGGTCACTGTTGCTGGGGCGCGACAAGCCCGTGAAGATAAAGCCGCAAACGGCGAAACCGAAACGCCCGTCACGAGACGCGATGTTGGCCCTGCGCGCGGACCTGCGGAAATGCGAGGATCGGATTGAGAAGCTGACAGATATGCACGAGAAACTGTCGGCCAAGCTGGCAGACCCAGCGCTGTATGAAGATGACCGGATCGATGATCTGGAGACATGGAATCGTAAATTCGCCGAGGTAACGGAGGCCATGCAAAAGGCCGAGACCCTCTGGGTTGCGGCAGCGGAACGACTGGAACAGGCGGAGAGTGCCGCATGATCGACATGGCCTTTTTCATCACCGCTTTCACCACGATGTTCGTGGTGATCGACCCGTTTGGCACGACGCCGATCTTTGTCGCGCTGACACAGGATCTGGACTCGGCAACGCGCCGCAAGATCGCGATCAGGAGCTGTCTGACCGCCGTGTGCATCCTGATCGCCTTCGCCGCCTTTGGTGAGGCGGTGCTGGGCTTTGTTGGCATCTCGATGCCCGCCTTCCGCGTGGCCGGGGGTGCCTTGCTGTTTCTGACCGCGCTCGACATGTTGTTCGAACGGCGCACGAAACGGCGCGAGAACCGGGCTGAGGAAGAAGAACACCCTGACCCGTCCGTGTTCCCTCTGGCCATTCCGCTGATTGCCGGCCCCGGCTCGATCGCAACGATTATCCTGCTGGCTGGGCAAAACCCCGGCATCCAGGGAATAGCCGCCGCCTGTGCGGTGATGCTGGCCGTGATGATGGTGGTCTTTGTTTTCTTTCTGTCCGGCGGCATTGTGGCCCGCATTCTCGGCAAAACCGGCCTGAACGTGTTGACGCGCCTTTTAGGAATGCTCCTGGCCGCACTGTCGGTCCAGTTCATTTTGGATGGCCTTAAGGCCTTTGGTTTCGCGTCCTGAAACCCCATATGTGTTTCAGGTTAATCGGTTAGGGTCACGATATGGACGGAGACAGCATCGCACGTGTGGCATATCTCAGCCTGCTTGGCGCAGCTGTTGTCGCGTGGTTCATCTCGCAAAACCGGCAAACGGTGAACAAGACGCTGCAGCAGGCAATGGCGTGGGTGTTCATCTTTGTCGGCGTGATCGCTGTGGTGGGCCTGTGGGAAGACATCCGCTCGACCGTTGGCCCTGTGCCACAGATGACCGTAACCGGTGAAACGATCCAGGTGCCGCGTGCGGCGGACGGGCATTATTACCTGCCGATTGAGGTGAATGGACAGCCGGTTACCTTTCTTGTGGACACCGGTGCCAGCCAGATTGTCCTCAGTTCGCAAGACGCCGAACGCCTTGGGATTGACCCGGATCAGCTGAACTATTTTGGCCGCGCATTCACCGCCAATGGCGAGGTTCGGACAGCGCCAGTGCGGTTGGATACTCTGACGCTGGGGCCGATTACGGATCGCGACGTCTCGGCCTGGGTGAATGAGGGCGAGTTGCATCAGTCGCTTTTGGGGATGGATTACCTGCATCGGTTCTCGAATATCCAGTTTGCGGATGGCCGTCTGGTTCTGTCGCGCTGAGGGTATTCCTCAATTGAGAACAAAATGAGAACATGCTAGCCTGACAGCATGTCTACGAACCTTCTTGGCCGCAAACCTGCGCGGGACGCGCCGGGGCTGGCGCTGCACCCTCAGATCACCCTGCAACTGGGCCGCGTGCATGAGGCCTGCGGCCCTGCCCGCCGCAGCTTTGCCCTGTGGTTGGCCGGTCAGGCGCAGGGGCCGGTGCTGTGGATTTCGCCCGCATGGGAGCCCGGCCAGTTGAACCCCGACGGGATGATGCCCTTTGCCGATCCTGCCCGTTTCATCTTTGTCCGCCCCACCCGCGCCGAGGATCTGTTGTGGTGCCTTGAAGAAGCGTTACGCAGTGGGGCCATCCCGCTGGTGATCGGCGACCTGCCCGGCGCGCCGGGGCTGACGCCGGTGCGGCGTATGCATCTGGCTGCCGAACAAGGCGGCGCGATGGGACGCGCTCCGCTAGGGTTGTTGCTGACACCCGGCGATGGCGGCGCGCAGGGGGTTGAGACACGCTGGCACATGGCGGCCAATCATCAGGCAGAGGCCCGCCGCTGGACCCTGACCCGGCGCCGCGCCCGCGCCCTGCCCCCGGTAAGCTGGCAGGCCACCCAAACCAGACCCCGCGCCGGGCTGAACCTGACAAAGACCACGGTTGCAGAGGCTTTGGCGTGACACCACCGCGTGATCACGCAAGATGTGACTAGCCAAGCCCCACCCCGCGCCCTAGCGTTCCGCCATGAGCCATCCGATCCACGACAGTCGCTATTCCTGGCTACGCCTTCTCATCACGCTCGCCATTGCAATGGTGGCGAATGTCGGCATGTGGGCGGTGATCGTGGTGATGCCCGCCATCGAGGTGCAGTTCAGCGCGGGCCGGGCAGAGGCGTCATTGCCATACGTCCTGTCGATGATCGGATTTGCGCTGGGCAACATGTGGTTGGGGCAATTGGTCGATCGGCTGGGCGTGACCAAGGCACTGATAGGTGCCGCCATCCTCAGCGCCATCAGTTACTTGCTGGCAACGTTGGCCCCGAACATGGTGTTGCTGTCGCTGGCGCACCTGCTGTTGGGGCTTGGCACCTCAATCGGGTTTGGACCACTCATCGCCGATATCTCACACTGGTTCATGAAGCGTCGCGGAATTGCCGTCGCGCTGGTGGCCAGCGGGAACTATCTGTCAGGTGCGATCTGGCCCACTCTTCTGTCGGGCATTCTGGCGCGAGACGGCTGGCAACAGGTCTATCTGACGCTGGCGGTTATGACATTGGTCGTCGTTATCCCCTTGTCCCTATTGTTGCGTCGACAAGTTCCGGCAGAGGCGCACAGCACCGCTGCAGCCAATGCGCAGATCAACGCACGCAGTGTCGGGATATCACCACGCGCACTACAATACATTCTCGGATTGGCCGGGATCGGCTGCTGTGTGGCGATGTCGATGCCGCAGGTTCACATCGTGTCCTATTGCGTCGGGCTAGGCTATGGGCCAGCCGTCGGAGCCGAGATGTTGTCGCTGATGCTATTGGGTGGCGTGGTCAGTCGCGTGATCTCGGGACTGGTCGCGGACAAGCTTGGTGGGATCATGACGCTGCTGATCGGCTCAATCCTGCAATGCATCGCCCTGTTCCTGTTCCTTCCGTATGACGGGATGGCCTCGCTATATCTCATCAGTCTGATGTTCGGGTTGGCCCAAGGCGGCATCGTACCCAGCTATGCGCTGGTCGTCCGCGAGTACATGCCCCCGCAGGAGGCTGGTGCGCGTGTCGGATTCGTCATGATGATGACGATCATGGGTATGGCCCTGGGTGGTTGGATGTCGGGCTGGATCTACGACTTAACCGGAAGTTATCAATTGGCCTTTATCAACGGCATCCTCTGGAACGGAATGAATATCGCTATACTGTTGATGCTCATGAATCGATCCCGCCCGCGCAGACATGAGGTTGTCGCATGACCCTTCTTTCCCGGCGCACATTCGTGGCCGGGTTGGCCACAATGCCCCTGGTGCAATCCGCACAGGCCGCAATGCGCCCTTATGTGTTGGTGCCGTCCGGCACATCTGTTGAGTTCACGTTTGTGCTGTCCGGGGTCACCCAATCAGGCACGATGCCCATCCGGTCCGCCGATATCCGCATCGACATCCCAAACCTCGAAAACAGCCGCGTCGACGTTCTGATGGACGTGTCCGAAGCCCGGACGAAACTGCCATTTGCACGTGGACCGATGCTTGGCCAAAGCGTTTTGGACGCCGAAACCTATCCAACGATCCATTTTCAATCGACCAAGGTTCAGTTGGGCGAAGGCGGCAGGATTTCACGCGGCGCACAAATCATCGGTGACCTAACGCTGCGCGGGGTCACGCGCCCCATCGCCCTGCAGGCGGACCTGTTTCGTCAAAGAGGCAGCGCCGCAAACAGCCTGGACGAATTGTCGATCCGGTTGAAGGGCGCGCTGGACCGCAACGAATTCGGGGCCTCCGGATACTCTGATCTGGTCGCTGATGAGGTCGGCCTGGATATTCAGGCCGAAATCAAACGTGCAGGATAGATGAAAAACGACGCAACAAAGTCGAATAACCGCGCGCATCTGAGGCGATTGAAGTCAATCTGACACCATCATGCGCACAATCATTTCATTTGCCGCTTTGTTTCTCTCAGTCATCCTGCTGCAGCTTTCCACAGGCGGTGTCGGCCCGCTAGACGCGATCTCAGGCTTGACGCTGGAGTTTTCGACGGAGCAGATCGGTCTGCTGGGTTCGGCGCATTTTGTCGGGTTCTTCGTTGGCTGCTGGTGGGCACCGCGCCTGATGGGCAGCGTCGGTCATTCGCGCGCCTTTGCCGTCTGCACGGCGTTGGGCGCGATGGGGCTGCTGGGGCATACGCTGACCGAGAATCCGTACATCTGGGCCATTCTCAGGATCGCTTCGGGCACATGTGTTGCCGGTTGCTATACAGTGATCGAAGCCTGGCTGAACGCAAAGGTCACCAACGAGACCCGAGGCCGCGCCATGGGCAGCTACCGCATCGCGGACTTGGGTGCGTCTCTTTGCGCGCAATTGATGATCGCAGTGCTGCCTCCGGCGTCGTACGTATCCTACAATCTACTGGCCATTTTGTGTTGCGCGTCATTGTTGCCGCTGACGTTGACAAAGGCGAGCCAGCCCAAAACCCCGGATGCGCCCCGATTGCGCCCAAAACTCGCATGGCGCAGTTCACCCCTTGCGGTGGCCGGCGTAATCGTTGCTGCGCTTAGCTCAGCCTCTTTTCGTATGGTCGGCCCGGTCTACGGGCAAGAGGTCGGCCTGGGCGTCGATCAGATCGCCTTCTTCCTGGCATCGTTTGTTCTGGGTGGCGCGCTGGCGCAGTACCCGGTCGGTTGGCTGGCCGACAAATACGACCGTCGCTGGGTGCTGATCTGGCTATCGGCCGCAGCCGTTCTCAGTTGCGGCATTACAATGGCCGCAAGTGACGCGGGGACCGTCGGCGTGATGTTGGCGGCGGCCATCTTCGGACTCACAACTTTCCCGATCTTTTCGGTGTCCTCCGCCCATGCAAATGACTTTGCAACGACAGAAGAACGGGTCGAGCTTTCGGCGGCTCTGATGTTCTGGTTTGCCCTGGGCGCAATCGCCTCGCCCTATATCTCGTCAACCTTGATTCAGGAGTTCGGCCCGGGTGCTTTGTTTGCCTTTGTGGCCGTCGGGCACGCTTTTCTAATCGTTTTCGGATTGGCCCGAATGCGGTCGCGACCAACACCGGACGCCCGCACGAACTATGTCTACGCGCCGCGGACCTCATTTACCATCGGGCGATTGCTGAAACGATCCCGCGAAGAGCAATGACCGGAAAACCTAGCTGAACACACCGCCCAATTCCATATTTTGACAAACCTCCTTGATGGGCAAACACAGTCGGACTTTCAGAGGTTGGGGTTCCAATTTGCTACCTGTTGGGTTTTGTCTTGATCGGAAATGCCCTGATCTGCCGCATGGCGTCGCTAGGATTCATCGAGAATCGCGGCCCTAATTTGCAATGAGCCGTGTCGCCGGGGTTTTGCTGGCCGTTTACATAATGTAGACGGGCGCGCAGACAGTTACGTGGACACGCAAAATGGCTCGGATTCTCATCACCTCGGCGATCCCTTATATCAACGGGATCAAGCACCTCGGCAATCTGATCGGCTCGCAATTGCCCGCCGATCTTTACGCACGTTTTCAGCGTGGCCGGGGCAACGAGGTCATGTTTCTGTGCGCCACGGATGAGCACGGCACACCTGCCGAACTGGCCGCCGCAAAAGCGGGCAAACCGGTCGCGGACTATTGCGCCGAGATGTACGGCGTTCAGGCCGATATCGCAAAGCGCTTTGGCCTGAGTTTCGATCACTTTGGCCGGTCGTCCAGCGAACAGAACAAAGTGCTGACCCAACATTTCGCGGGTAAGCTGGACGAGGCTGGGTTGATCCGCGAAGTCAGCGAAAAGCAGGTCTATTCCAACGCCGATGGCCGCTTTCTGCCCGACCGTTACATCGAGGGCACCTGCCCCAATTGCGGTTATGACCGCGCGCGGGGTGACCAGTGCGAGAACTGCACCAAGCAATTGGACCCGACCGACCTCATCGAGCCGCGCAGCGCGATAAGCGGCTCGACCGATCTGGAAGTGCGCGAAACCAAGCACCTGTATCTGCGCCAGTCAGCGATGAAGGATCAGCTGGATGCATGGATTGACGGCAAAACCGATTGGCCCATCCTGACGACGTCCATTGCCAAGAAATGGCTGCATGACGGCGACGGCCTGCAGGATCGTGGCATCACCCGCGATTTGGATTGGGGGGTGCCGGTCAAGAAAGGCGATCAGGACTGGCCGGGCATGGAAGGCAAGGTCTTCTACGTTTGGTTCGATGCTCCGATCGAGTACATCGCTTGCGCAGGTGAATGGGCCGCCGCGAACGGTAAAACCGATGCCGATTGGGAGCGCTGGTGGCGCACCGACAAGGGCGCGGACGATGTGCGCTACGTACAATTCATGGGTAAGGACAACGTGCCTTTCCATACGCTTTCCTTCCCGGCCACCATTCTGGGCTCGGGTGAGCCTTGGAAAATGGTCGATCACCTGAAGTCGTTTAACTACCTGAACTATGACGGCGGTCAGTTCTCGACCAGCCAGGGCCGCGGCGTCTTTATGGATCAGGCGCTGGAGATTCTGCCCGCCGACTATTGGCGCTGGTGGCTGCTCAGCCACGCGCCGGAAAGCAGCGACAGTGAGTTCACCTGGGAGAACTTCCAGCAATCGGTCAACAAAGACCTCGCAGACGTACTGGGCAACTTCGTTAGCCGGATCACCAAGTTCTGCCGCTCGAAATTTGGCGAGGCGGTGCCGGCAGGCGGTGCATTTGGCGAGCGTGAACAGGCGCTTATCGCCGATCTGACCAAACGCGTGCGCGCTTATGAAGGCTTCATGGAGGCAATGGAGGTTCGCAAATCCGCGCAGGAATTGCGCGCCATCTGGGTTGCGGGCAATGAATATCTGCAATCGGCGGCCCCATGGTCGACCTTCAAGGAGGACCCGGAACAGGCAGCGGCTCAGGTGCGTTTGGGCCTGAACCTCATCCGGCTGTACGCCGTGCTCAGCGCGCCGTTCATCCCCGAAACGTCGGCGCGGATGCTGAGCGCTATGAACACGCTGGACACAAGCTGGCCGGACGATGTCGAGGCTGCGCTGAATTCGCTGCCCAGGGGTCACGAGTTTTCAGTCCCTGATGTATTGTTCGCCAAAATTACCGACGATCAGCGCGAGGATTGGCAGACCCGTTTTGCCGGCACCCGCGACTGATCGCGTTGAATTCCGCACACCACAGAGGGCGCTTTCGCCCTCTGTTTTATTTTGCCCCATTGCCTGCACTGTGATCCCTTCAGCCGCGCCTCGTCGGCTTTGAAAACGTAAACCTGCGCGCTGCAAGAAAAATTTCCACCTTCAATCAGGCGTGATGTCGGTCAACACGCTTGAGAAAATTGTCCAAACCCGCCATCCTCACGAAAAGTTCAGACGACTCGGCCCAGTAGACAGAGGGCCGGGATTGCGGCCAGACTCACTTTGACGAGGTTATTATCATGTCCCTTGTATCCAAATTTCCCACATCACGCTCGATTGGCCGGACGCAAGGCATCGTCAAGTGTTCCGCGGCTGTGATCTGTTTGGGTCTGGCGCAATCCGCTATGGCGCAGGATGAGGCTGCACCGCCAAAGGTTTCGATCGCGGCGGCCTACACCGAAGAAATCACCGAAGAAGCCGTTTTCATCGGACGCGCCGAGGCGCTGGACAATGCCGACATCGTGGCACGTGTCAGCGGGTTTCTCGAAAGCCAGAACGTTGAGGACGGCGCGCTGGTGAAAGAAGGCGACCTTTTGTTCACCATCGAGCCAGACTTGTATCAGGCGACGCTGGAATCGCGAAACGCCGATCTGGATCGAGCGCAGGCCAATCTTGAATTGGCAAAGATTGATCTGGCGCGGAAGGAAGAACTGTATAGGCGCGACGCAACACCAGAAGCCGAGCGTGATATTGCCCGGGCAAATGAGTTGGTGGCAGAAGCCGAAGTTAAGTCGGCCGAGGCCGCGATTCAGCAAGCCAAACTGGATCTCAGCTACACTCAAATCCACGCCCCTTTTGCCGGTCGCATCGGACGTGTGGAAATCAGCGTCGGGGATGTTGTGGGCCCGACCAACCCTCCGCTGGTCAATATCGTCAGCGAGTCTCCGATCTACGTGAATTTTTCCTTGAACGAAAAGCAATTTACGACCGTTCTGGAAACCGTCGGCGAAAACGCGGCCACGCTGGCCGAAAGCAACAAGAGCCCGGTGGTCAAAATCACCTTACCGAACGGTTCTGAACTGGATGAAGAGGGAAAGATCGTCTTCGTTGACAACCGGATTGACCCTTTGACCGGGGCGATCACAATGCGGGCCGAATTTGACAACACAGACAGGCTGATCGTCGACGGCGCGTTTCTGAGCGTGCAGATCGAAGCCTTGGAACCAACGCTTGAGGTACTTATCCCTCAAGCCGCCCTGCAACGTGATCAACGGGGCGAATTCGTTTTGGTCGTCAACGATCAGCAGATGGTGGAACAGCGCTATATCGAGACGGGCGACAATTATGAGTCATCCGTCATCGTAAAAGACGGGCTGCGCGAAGGTGAAAGTGTGATTGTCGAGGGCTTGCAGCGCGTCCGTCCGGGTGTCGCTGTGGACGCCGTTGTCGCGTCTGAGCAGCCGGGAGAGTAACAGATGTTCTCAGCCCTGTTCATCAGCCGGCCCAAGCTGGCGCTTGTCATCTCTCTGGTGCTGACCATCATGGGCTGCATCGGATATCTGGTGCTGCCGGTTGCGCAATTCCCCGACATCACGCCGCCGGTTGTCAGTGTCTCGACCACCTATACCGGCGCCAATGCGGAAACCGTTGAGAACACCGTCGCAGCCCCTATCGAGGCGCAGGTCAACGGCGTGGACGACATGATCTATATGACGTCGACCTCGTCGGATAACGGGTCCTATTCGCTGAACGTGACGTTCGAAGTGGGCACCGACCCCGATATCGCCTCGGTCAACGTGCAGAACCGGGTGGCACAGGCCATGTCGTCGCTGCCGACCGAAGTGACGTCCTCGGGCGTTGTGACGCAAAAAGCCTCGACCAACATGTTGCTGCTGGTCACTTTGACTTCGCCCAATGGCACCTATGACAGCGTATTCCTGTCAAATTATGCCTCGATCAACCTGAAGGATGCGTTGGCGCGGGTTCAGGGCGTTGGCAAGGCGGATGTTCTGACCAATCTGGAATACGCCATGCGGATCTGGATGGACCCGGACAAGATGGCATCCCTGTCGATCACGCCCGGAGATGTGATCAACGCGATCCGGGAACAGAACATCGAAGTGTCCGCAGGGTCTATCGGTGCCCCACCGGTTCCCGAAGGGCAGACATTTCAGTACACGATCAAGACCAAGGGTCGCCTGACCTCGGCGGCGGAGTTCGGAGATATTGTGATCCGCACTGGCGACGCGGGTTCGATCGTGCGGGTTCGAGACATTGCGCGGGTCGAATTAGGTGCTGAATACTATGCGGCTTCGGGCTTTTTCCAGAATGTTCCTGCGACCGTGATCGGCATCTATCAGGCGCCGGGCGCGAACGCTCTGGCCGTGTCCGACCGGGTTGAAGCCGAATTGGAGCGCCTGTCCCGCGCCTTCCCGACGGATGTCGAATATCAGGTCCCGTTCAACACCACCGACTTTGTGGAACAGTCACTGAATGACGTGGTTTCGACCCTGATCCTGACTTTCATTCTGGTGATTTCGGTTGTCTTCGTCTTCCTTGGCAGTTGGCGCGCCACGATCATTCCTGCCGTTGCCATCCCGGTCTCATTGATCGGGACATTTGCCTTTCTGTTGGCCTTCGGAATGTCGCTGAACACCATCTCGCTTTTTGCGCTGGTTCTGGCCATCGGCATCGTTGTTGATGACGCCATCGTAGTCGTCGAAAACGTCGAGCGGATCATCGCGGATGAGGGGCTGCCCCCTGCCGAGGCGACCCGCAAGGCGATGGGCCAAATCACCGGACCGGTGATTGCAACAACGCTGGTCTTGCTGGCCGTGTTTGTGCCGGTGACCTTCATGCCCGGCATCTCGGGGCGGCTCTATTCTCAATTTGCCGTGACGATCTCTACCGCAGTTGTGATCTCGTCCATCAACGCCCTGACGCTTTCGCCCGCGCTGTGCGGTCTCGTGTTACGCGCACGGTCCGGCCCGCCCAAGGGTATTCTGGCCCTGTTCGAAGGGTTCATCGGCACGATCCGAGGAGGGTACGTGGCGATTGTGCGCAAGTTGCTGATCCTGCCCGTCGTCTCGCTTGCGATCATCGCCGGTTTCGGGTTCGGCGGCGTGACCATCATGTCGAACACATCGACCGGCTTCCTGCCACTTGAAGACAATGGCTATCTGTTTGTCGACATCCAACTGCCTGACGCGGCAACGTTAGAGCGGACCGAGGTCGTATCCGAACGCGTGGACCGCCAAATTCAGGAAATCCCCGGCGTCGCCAGCACGGTTTTGATCAACGGCTTTTCGCTGCTGAACGGCACCGTCACCAATGGCGCGGCGATCTTCGTCAACCTCGACAATTGGGAGGAACGCCCCGAGGACGACCTGAGCGCAGACGCCATCCTGGGCAAGGTTCTAGCCATTGCCAACGGGGAATCCGCCGCCTCTATCGTGGCGTTCAACCCACCCCCCATTCAGGGCCTCGGCATGTCCGCGGGCGTCGAAATGGAGGTACAGCAAACGGGCGGAGGATCACCGCAAGATCTGGCCTCGGCCGTTGGATCTTATGTCTATTCGGCTAACCAACGACCCGAGATCGGGCAGGCCTACACCACCTTCCGCGCAAACGTGCCCCAATTGTTCGTTGATCTGGATCGGGAAAAGGCCAAGACTTTGCAGGTCTCGGTGGCTGAAATATTCCAGACCATGCAGGCGCAGTTGGGATCGTACTACGTGAATGACTTCAACCTGTTTGGCCGGGTCTATCGCGTCATGATCCAGGCCGAGGGCAGCTATCGCGACGATGTCGAAGATATCTCGAACCTTTACGTCCGCTCGACCAAAGGCGAAATGGTACCGCTGGGAACCCTGATCGACGTTGAGAACGTTTTGGGGCCTGTCTTGCTGAAGCGTCACAACATGTTCCGTTCGGCAACCGTGACTGCGGTTCCGGCCGAGGGGCTTTCAACAGGCGATGCGATCCGGGTGATGACCGAAGAGTCTGAAACCGCCCTACCCCCCGGCTATTCCTTCGAGTGGACCGGCACGGCGCAGCAACAGCTTGCATCTGGCGGCTTGGTCATCGTCATCCTCGGGCTTGCGGTTCTGTTCGGCTATTTGTTCCTTGTGGGGCAATACGAAAGCTGGACGATGCCCATCTCGATCCTGCTGTCTGTGATCGTCGCCCTGTTTGGCGCGGTAGCCGCAGTGGCGATCGTCGGCAGTGACATCAACCTCTATACGCAGATCGGGATGATCATGCTTGTGGGGCTTGCGTCCAAGAACGGGATTCTGATTGTCGAATTCGCGATGGAACAGCGGGCTAATGGCCTGTCGATCAAGGACGCTGCGGCCGAGGCGGCATATCAACGTTTCCGCGCCGTGATGATGACGGCGCTGTCCTTTCTGCTGGGTGTCGTTCCCCTGCTCGCCGCCAGCGGTGCGGGTGCGGCCAGTCAGAAGGCAATCGGATATGCTGTGTTTGGCGGCATGCTAGCGGCCACACTGTTTGGTGTCATTCTGGTGCCCGTGCTTTATGCCGTGATGCAAAGCCTGAGGGAACTGCTCAAAGGCGGAAAGAAAGACCCGACACCGCCAGAAACGGCAGCCTGAACCAAAAAAGCCCCGTCTTTGTTGGCGGGGCATTTTTGCTGTGCACAGCGTCAAATCTGCGACGCCATCCATTCGTCAATCCGGGCGATTTGGTCCGCGGACAACCGCAATCCCAGTTTGTTGCGCCGCCAAACCACATCCTCCGCTCGGCGCGCGTATTCCTGATCTATCAGCCACTTTACTTCGACAGCGGTCAGGGTCGCGCCAAAATCTTCACCCAAGTCCTGCGCGGTCTTCGCCGACCCAAGAACATTGCGCGCATCCGTGCCATAGGCACGAACCAATCGTTGCGCCCATTTTCGTGACAAAAAGGCGTAGTCTGACATCAGGGCATCAACCAAAGCATCCCCCCCATCAACCGGAAAGTCGCCTCCGGGCAACGGAACCCCAGCGGTCCAGGCCCCGTTCAGGCCCGGAAAATGCTCGGCCACCTTCTCCATCGCGCTTTCTGCCAGACGGCGATAGGTGGTGATTTTGCCGCCAAACACGTTCAGCACCGGTGCGCCCTCGGCATCCACTTTCAAAGTATAATCCCGCGTCGCCGCCGTCGCGCTGCTGGCCCCATCATCATATAGCGGGCGAACACCCGAGTAGGTCCAAACCACATCTGCGCGCGTAACCGGCTTTTCGAAATAGTTCGACGCAAAGGCGCAGAGGTATTCCTGCTCAGCTTCGGTGCAGACCGGAGGGTCCGACGGGTCCGAGTGGTCCTGATCGGTCGTCCCAATCAGGGTAAAATCCTGCTCATATGGGATGGCAAAGATGATCCGGCCGTCTTCGCCCTGAAAAAAGTAGCAGTTGTCGTGGTCATACAGCCTTTTGGTCACGATATGGCTGCCGCGCACCAATCGGACGCCCTCACGTGAATCCACGTGGATCTTTGCATGAATAATGTCCCCAACCCACGGACCGCCCGCGTTGATCAGCATTTTGGCGCGCAGAGTGTAGGTTTCGCCACTGTCCCGATCCCGGATCGTGATCTGCCACAGATCATCCGCGCGCTTGGCGCTCAGAACTTCGGTTCGGACCATGATGCGTGCACCACGTGCCTCGGCGTCGCGGGCGTTTAGGACCACCAGACGGGAATCTTCGACCCAGCAATCGGAATACTCGTACGCGGTTTCGAATTTCTTCTGCAAAGGCGCGCCTTCTGGCGATGTGCCAAGCGAGACCGAACTGGTGCCCGGCAGGATTTTGCGCCCGCCCAGGTGGTCATACATGAACAGGCCCAAGCGGATCAGCCAGGCCGGACGACGCCCGCGCATCCATGGCATAAAGGTGCTAAGCAACCGCGACGTCGGCGTTTCGGAGTCAAACCGCATGTCTTTGTGATACGGCAGGACAAATCGCATCGGCCAACTGATATGTGGCATGGCGCGCAGCAATGTTTCCCGCTCGACCAGGGCCTCGCGGACCAATCGGAACTCAAAATATTCGAGGTACCGCAATCCACCGTGAAACAACTTGGTCGAGGCCGAAGACGTTGCCGACGCCAGATCGTTCATCTCGGCCAAGGCGACTGAAAGCCCCCTGCCCGCCGCATCCCGCGCTATTCCGCAGCCGTTGATCCCACCACCAATAATAAAAAGGTCCGTTACCTGATCGTCGGTCGAAGACATATCCGCGCGAGTCCCGATGTTGAAAGCAAGCGCATTAACATCATGCATGTTCGAAACGTCAACATCATTATTCGTTTTTACTCGCTTTATCGCGATTCAAGTTTAACACTCTGACTCTTTCAACGATTATTTCGTATTTTGTGAGTTCCTCGCTTGCCGAAGCGCGCTAAAAGAAGAAAAACGAAAGAAAGTGATATATCGGAGCCCCCATGTCTTTGTCTTTCCGCCAATCCGACATCCTGGACATCGCCAGACAAGAGGGGCGAGTGGCCGTTGAAGATTTGGCGGCGCGGTTCGACGTGACCGTTCAGACCATTCGACGTGACTTGACCGAACTGTCAGATGCCGGAAAACTGGACAGGGTCCACGGCGGCGCGGTCCTTCGTTCTGGTGTCTCGAATATCGGTTATGAAGACCGCCGCGCGTTGAATGAAGACGCCAAAACCCGGATCGCCGAGCGCTGCGCGGACGGCATTCCCGACGGTTCCTCGGTCTTTATGAATATTGGAACGTCAACCGAGGCAGTGGCGAGGCAATTGCTGTCGCATAAAAACCTGATGGTGGTGACCAACAATATGAACGTGGCCAATATTCTGGTCGAAAACCCGGATTGCGAGATTGTGCTTGCCGGCGGCAGCCTGCGCCGCTCGGACGGAGGGCTGGTCGGTAATCTGGCCGTTTCGACAATCCGACAGTTCAAATTCGACCATGCGGTCATCGGGTGCTCGGCTCTGGACGCGGACGGTGATTTGCTGGATTTTGATCTTCAGGAAGTCCTGGTCAGCCAGACCATCATCGCGCGAGCCCGTCAGACCAGTCTGGTGGCGGATCAGTCCAAGTTCCAACGGTTCGCTCCGGCTCGCATCGCGTCTCTGGCAGATGTTGACAAGTTCTATACAGATGCCACGCTGCAGGCCGATTTGGAGTTGAAATGTCGCGAGTGGAAAACGGAGGTTATGGTCTGCACCTAGGCACCCCACACAATGCAAGGTTGTCAAACCTTGCCAGATCGAATTCAGCCTGACACAATCGTGAGAATACGCCGCAATGACCGGACAAAGGGGAGACAACCGGCCATGATCGCGCTTTTCTTTGCATTACTTACGGCCACAATGGGCCTGAACTATTTTGGACGCACCGGAGCAGGTACGACACTGTTCTTGATCACTCTGGCCTTGAGCATCTATTGGCTCAAATTTCACGCCACGAGCCAACTGACAATTCAACTCTAGGGGCAAACCGCAATGACACCCGAGATGTCCCGCACTCTGAACGCCATCGGCGCATTGGCCGTCAGCCTCGTGTTGGTTTTGGCCTACGCATATCAGTTCACCCTTGATGAGCTGCCCTGCCCGCTTTGCCTGTTACAACGGGTGGGATTGGTTGCCGTCGGCGTTGGACTTGGTCTGAACCTTCTTTATGGACCCCGCCCACAACACTATGCCATCATGTTGCTTGCCGCGCTGTATGGCGGCAGCGTTTCGATCCGGCAAATCCTGTTGCATATCGTACCGGGCACTGGTCACTATGGCTCGCCCGTACTTGGTCTGCATTATTATACTTGGGCGGGAATTGCGTTCTTTCTGATCCTTGTCGGCACTGCAATCATGTTGATGTTCGAGCGGCAGTACGCAGAAGAACCACAGGCCGAACGCTTTGACGGCAACAAACTGGCCCGCGCAGCGTTCTTCATCATACTGGCATTGGCCTTTCTGAACGCGATTTCGACGTTGATCGAATGTGGCCCGACGATTTGCGCTGACCCACCGACCAGCTACAAACTGATTGACGAACTGGGCGGCAACAACTGAGGATAGGGCAACCTTTCCCGATGGAGGCACGAGTATGGGACTGTTGGGCCAGCCGCTGGGCTACTATGACTACCTGACATTTGTGGCGCTCATCCTGCTGCTCGCGGCGGTGATGGGGCTGTTTCTTTTCATAATGGGCCTACCCGGCCGTATCGCGATCAAGCGGAATCACCCACATGCCGAGGCGGTCAAGATCATGGGATGGATGGGTTTTTTGGCCGTGATCCCTTGGGTCCATGCGTTCATCTGGGCGTTCCACGATGGTGTGACCGTCGATATGCGCCGGGGACCGGACGAAGAAAAGAAAGCCATACGTGACGAGATTGAACGTTTAGGCGGCACGGTCAAACCCGAATATCAGGACACCTCTGGTTCTGAAGATCCGCAAAAAAGCTAAGGCCGAAGGAAATCCATACAAATGTTTGTCGCCCTCGGCATCACGCTTTTTTACATCATTTTCGTCTGGTTCATTTTCTTCAAGGCGCAATGGCTGAAATTCAATATCACTTGGGGCATCGTGTCGTTCTGGGTGGGCGCGCATCTGCTGCTGATTTTTCTGGTGGCCCTGCGTTTTTTCCAGCCGTTTTCAATCGACAGCCACGTTGTCCGCTCGACCATTCAAATTTTGCCGCGACTGACGCAGCCCACTATTCTGACCGAAGTGTTGGTCGAACCCAATACGCAGGTCACGAAGGGCGATCCGCTCTATCGCTTTGACGACACGGTGTTCTCTCTGGGCGTTGAAAAGGCCAAGGCGCAACTAGTCGCTGCCGAGCAAAACGCCAAAATCTTGGAACAGGACGTCATCGCCGCGACCGAGGCCATCGAACGCGCAAACGCGCAGTTGGCCTATGCGCTGACACAAAAGCAGCGGTACGAAAACCTTGTCCCTGCCGGAGGGGCGCGTCAAGATGAGCTCGACCGCTGGAATGAACAGGTCACCGAGGATGAGGCCCTTGTCAAAGAGGCGCAAGCCAATCTGGAAAAGGCCAATCTTGCACAAGCATCGCAGATTGATGGAGTGAATACCGGAATTTTACAGGCTCAGGCGCAATTGGCCGAGGCCGAGTATTTCCTTGATAATACAACGATCTACGCGCCAGAAAACGGTATGATCGTGTCGCAACAAGCGCGCCCCGGTCTGGTTGTTGGCGACCTCAGGCTTGGTGCCATCGCCAGTTTTGTGACTGAAGACAGCCCCTATATTCTGGCCACGTTCCGGCAGCAAAACCTGAAATTCGTCGAACCCGGCCAGCCGGTGGAAATCGCGCTGGACCTGTATCCCGGAGAAATTCTGACCGGCAAGGTCGAGGCGATCTGGTGGGCCACGCGTCAGGGTCAATACCTCCCCTCTGGTCGCTTGCCGGGGTTTGAGTTACCTAAACTGCCGGGCCGGATTGCCGTCCAGATTACCGTGGACCTGCCAGAGAACCACACGCTGCCCGCAGGCGGCCACGCGGCGGTGGCAATCTATACCGGGCTGGGATCAAGCTTTGAGTTTCTCAGACGCATCAATATCCGCCTCTATTCCTTCGCCAACTTCATCCGACCACTGGATATCTGATTATGGGCAAGACCACCTTTCGACGACTGATGGGACCTGCCCTATGTGCGGCGCTACTTGTCAGTTGCGCGCCGGTTGGACCTGATTTCGTGCGCCCGAACTCTCCGGTCGTCAAACAGTGGATCGAAGCGAACAGCCCCGACGCCAACGCCAGTGGTCTGACCTCTCGCAGCGCACCGGTTGTGAAGTGGTGGGAAACGTTCAACGACCCGACCCTGAACAAGCTGATCGCCGAAGCCTATGCGCAAAACCTGACCCTACAGGTCGCCGGGGCCCGCGTGCTGCAGGCCCGCGCCCAATTAGGCATCGCATTTGGAGAGCTTTACCCACAATCGCAAGCCATCGGGGGGTCGATCGAGCGACGCCAGATCAGTGAGAATTTGGGGCCGATCTCGGATATCAACCGGATTATCCCGTTGGATACCGAGTTCTCGACCTCGCAAGTTGGTTTCGATGCGCAGTGGGAGCTGGATGTCTGGGGCCAACAACGACGCGGCGTTCAGGCGGCACGCTCCAATCTGGCGCTGCAAGTGGCGAATTACGACGACGCACTGGTGACGCTGACCGGGGACGTTGCCGCGCTCTACATCAACATCCGCGCGTTGCAGGAAGGGTTGGGTGTTGCGCGTAACAACATCAAGTTACAGCAAGAAAGTGCAGACCTGACCGAGCTGCGTTTCAACAATGGCGTCACGACCGAACTGGACGTGCAGGAATCGACTGCGCTGCTGAACAACACCAAAGCGGTTGTGCCGCAGCTAGAAACCGAACTTCAACAGGCCAAGAACGCGATGGCCGTTTTGCTGGGCACAACACCGTCGCGGGTGAATGGTCTGCTCAGCCGATCCGGGCGCATCCCTTCGGCGCGCTCCAACGTCGCTGTTGGCGTTCCGGCCGAGTTGCTGCGTCGTCGCCCCGACGTGCGCGCCGCAGAATTGGCCGCCGCCACACAATCGGCGCAGGTCGGTATTGCTTTGGCGGACCTCTATCCGCAATTCATATTGTCCGGTTCCATCGGCGTGCAAGCCTCGGGCGGGCGCGATCTGTTTTCGTCCAACAGCAGGACCGGGCTTGCGAGCGCTGGTGTGGTGTGGAACGTGCTGAATTATGGACGGATCAAGAACAACGTTCGCGCGCAAGACGCGGCCTATCAAGCGCTGATTGCGAACTACCAAAACACGGTCCTTTCCGCCTATTCCGAAGTGGAAAGCGCGATGGTGGCATACACTGAGGCACGCAAGCAGGTGACTTTCTATCAGCGCAGCGTCGATGCATCCCGCAAGGCGGCTGATATTGCCGTGAACCAGTACCGGGACGGCATCGCCGATTATTCCCGCGTCCTGAACACGCAGACGGCCCTTTTACGGTCCGAGTCGAACCTGATCCAGGCCCAACAACAGGTCTCGGCCAATCTCGTGTCTGTTTACAAGGGCCTCGGCGGCGGTTGGCAGATCCGGCAAAATCAGGAATTCCTGCCCGAGACGGTTCTGGCAGAGATGGCCTATCGCACAGACTGGGGGGACCTTTTGGAACAGGCCCCAACGCGCGCCAGCCTGAACTGATCCTTATTTCGTCAGCCCACGCAGCCCGCCCGAAATCAGGATGTTCACCTCATAGAGAATACGCGGCGCGGCCAGACCACCGGGGCTGGCCAGATAGTTCGGACTCCATTCCGGGTCGAACTTCTGCTTGAACGAGCGCAGACCCTCGAAGTGATAGAACTGCTCACCATGTTCATAGACAAAGCCACCGATCCGGTTCCACAGTGAGGCCAATTGCCGGTTTTCGATGCCTGAAAACGGCGCTGCACCAAGCGAGAACCAGTTGAACCCCTGTTCGGACCCCCACGACATCATCTCGGCAAACAATGCATCCATGACAAAGCTTGGACTGTCAGGTTCATAGCGCATCAGATCCAGCGAAAGCTCGGATTTGTTGCCGCCCTGAAACAGGTTGGCAAAGGCCATGATCTTGCCCGTCTCGCTCCGCAACACGGCATGATCGAAATAGGACAGGTATTTCTCGTCGAACCCGCCAAGGGCAAAACCTTTTTCTTCGCCTGCTTTGCCGGAAAGCCAGTGGTCTGAAATCGCCCTCAGTTCTGGCAAGACCGGGGCAAGTTTTTCTTTCGGGATGATTTCGAACACATACCCCTCGCGTACAGCTCTATTCTTGGCCTGACGGAAGCGTTTTCGCGGTTTGCCGTCCAGCGAGAAGTCCTTGAGCGGGACGCGCGCGACCTCGCCGATTTTCAGGATGGACAGGCCGAGGTCCAGAAAAGTTGGCAGATACTGTGTCGACACACTGTAAAAAGCGCACAGTTTGCCCTCGCGGTCAGCCCTTTCGCGCAGTTGCCAGATCAGTTGTTGCCCGGCTTTTTCGTCGCCAACCGGCTCCCCTTTGGTGATCAGGGCATTGCCCGTATCTGCGAATGCCAGAAACGCGGTCTCGTCCGGAGAAATCAAAAACTGTTTGTCGCCCGTGAGCGATATCTGAGACTCAGTATCCTCGCTCTCCATCACCAAACGTTCGACAACCTCGGGTATTTCGGTTCGCACTGGCGCGGGTATTTCCCGTCCGAACAGAGAATTCACGGCCACGACCCCAAGGATCACCGCGACAACGAGGCTGGAGCGCAGGAACCGTGACGCGTCTCCGTTCCAGGCGAACTCCCACCAAAGCGCATTTTGGTACTCGACATGGGAATAGGCGAAGAGGCCAATCCAGAAAATCACCGCCAACAGAGCAATAACGCTGACCAACCAGGGGATGTTCAATCGAAATACGGACGCGCCGCTGACACGGTAAAACGCGCCGCGAAACATCGCCAAAAGGATGATCGTGCCCAGCAAAGATATGGCCTCATGCGTGTCCAGACCTTTGGTGAGCGACGCGACAAACCCGGCCAGCATCAACAGCATGGCGACGACCCACGCCCGATAGAGCTTGCGGAACAGCCCACGAGATACCAACAGCAGCAAAACACCGACCGCACTGCCCGCAAGATGCGAAGCCTCGACGAAAGATAGCGGCAGAACCTCGCGCAAAACGCCGAGTTTTTGGCTACCGGCTGGCAACGCGCCCGAGACCAACAGGATCACACCGGCAACCGCTGCAATCCCTGCTGCGACCATCGGAACAATGGGCCGAATGGCGCGATAAACCCAGGTCGCAGCGCCTCCGATACGTTGTCGGTGAGACAGAGCCGTCGCGACAGCTATGGACAAACTTGCAATGCCGAACGGAAGAAATGTGTAGACCACGCGGTACAAAAGCAGCGCCGCAATGACGTCCGATCTGCCGGACGCGCCCAGGCCAGCGATCAGCGTCGCTTCGAACACTCCAATACCACCAGGCGCGTGGCTGATGATACCAACCGCGATTGCAGCAATGTAGATCGTGAAGAAATAGGGAAATCCGACGCCCAAATCGTCGGGCATCAGAACATAAAGCGCCATGGAGGCGCCAAACAAATCCCCGACAGCCGAAATTGTCAGCAGGCTGGCCAACTTGCCGCCTGGCAAGTTGAAACCAAACCCCGCAACGCTCAGGCGGCGGCCTCCGCTGGACAGCCAAATGAACAGGGCGACCAACCCGCCCAGAAGGCAAAGCCCGATCGCGGTTTCCGCGGTTTCGCTGATGGGAACGACCTTGGATACACCATCCGGGTGAATGGTCAGAAGCAGACCCAGCAAGAGGACGAACCCCATCCAGAACGCCACCCACGAGGTTGCGATCACCCCGGCCACGCGCCCAAGGTCCAGGCCAAGCGACGCGTAGATCCGGTATCTGATTGCGGTGCCGGTGATGTAGGAAAACCCAAGGCAATTGGATACGGCATACCCACTTGCCCCGGCCAAGCCGGCCACCGGCAAAGGCACTTTGCCGTCGGCTACGCTTTGCACGGCCAGAACATCATAAAAGGACAGCGACAAAAAGCTCACGGCGGTCCAGCACAGGGCAAAAAACATGATCCGCCATGGCGTGGCCGCGATATCCGTTTGGACATCCGCCCACTTCACATGCGCCGACAAGTCATGCAGCACGAACAACGCAATCAACGTGACCAGCACCGGCACAGCCACCTTAACAAGCGGCTTTTCCAGCAAACCCGTCACACGCTCGGCCAAGCGTTCGACACGAGGTTCCTCATTCGTGGCGTGTGTTGTCATTCAAAATGCCTCTGCGTTGCGGTAGTGCCGGTTTTGCCCTGCCAAACCGACAAAGAAATTGTGCTAATGGATCAGCCTGTTGCCAAAGCTTTGCACACTTTGTGCCATGGTCATAGGGCATAGAGGCCCGAGCTACGATCGACCCTTTCGCGTGGACAACAAAAGGTTCGTTTCTGACCGCGTGACTCCTTCGATCCGCCGTATCTGAAACAAAACCTCGTCCAGTTCGGCCAGAGTTTCGGTTCCGATTTCAGCGATCAGGTCCCATCCGCCATTGGTCGAGTGAACCGCCCTCACCTGCCGCATGGCCGCGATGCGTGACATGATACGTTCGGTTCCGCGACCTTCGATCTCTAGCATCATTAACCCGCGCACCGGGCTATCCGACACGCCCTGCCTGGTGACAATTGTAAAGCCGACGATTTCGCCGGATTGCTTTAGCCTTTGCAGTCGGCTGCGCACCGTTGTGCGTGTAACGCCCAATGTTGCCGCCAACTCTGACAGCGAAGCCCGAGCATCCCTATGCAACGCATTGAGCAATCGGTTGTCCAGATCGTCCATGTTTCATTTCCAAATCGGATGACATGAGTTCATTTTGAACAATTTGCGCCCTTTTCGCAATCCGGCTTGCCTCGTTAGATAGAAGTATGGACAACAAGACTCTTATTCTCGCCGGTGTTCCGATGGACGCCGGGAAAAGGCGTCAAGGGTGCCGCATGGGCCCGGACGCGTATCGTGTTGCTGGGCTCGAGCAGGCTCTGGCCGATTTAGGGCATTCGGTAAAAGACATCGGAGATGTGCGGCCCAATGAGACACAAGTCGCCGATCACCCAAATCTGTTTTCTCTGCCCGAATGTGTTGGCTGGACCCAGGCACTGAGCCGTTTGGCTCAGGAAGCAGCGCAGCAAGGACTTCCGATATTCATGGGCGGGGATCACGCCTTGTCGATGGGAACCGTCGCCGGCATGGCAGCGCATGCGAAAACGCTGGAACGGCCTTTCTTTGTCCTGTGGTTGGATGCGCATAGCGATTTTCATACACCGGACAGCACCGACAGCGGTAACCTTCACGGCACTCCGGTTGCCTATTTCACAGGCCAGCCAGGTTTTGATGCGTTTCCAAAGGTCACATCGCCCGTTCCAACAGACCGCGTTGGCATGATCGGTCTGCGCTCGGTTGACCCGGCCGAGCGTGCGCGATTGGAAGAAGACAACGCCATGCTGGCCGATATGCGCAGCATAGATGAGCACGGAATAAAAGCCCCCTTGCTGGCATTCCTTGAAAAGGTCCGCGCGAATAACGGGATCCTTCACGTATCCTTGGACGTGGACTTCCTTGAACCGTCAATCGCACCGGCCGTCGGAACGACCGTGCCCGGTGGTGCCACAGAACGCGAGGCGCATCTGGCCATGGAACTTCTGCACGAAAGCGGCCTTGTGTGTTCGCTGGATCTGGTTGAGCTGAACCCGTTTCTGGACGAACGGGGCAGAACTGCAAAACTGATGGTCGATTTGACGGCGTCTTTGTTTGGTCGCCGTGTGTTTGACCGCCCGACACGGAGCTTCTGATGACCCAACCTTCTGAAAAAGCGCTAGTACCCTTTGTCTCGGTTAACAACATGATGCGGCTTGTTCACCACGTTGGTGTCGAGCGGATGATCACCGATATCGCAGCCCAGATCGAAGCCGATTTCAAACGCTGGGAAAGCTTTGACAAAACGCCCCGTATTCCCGCCCACTCGCCTCATGGCGTGATCGAGTTGATGCCGACGTCGGACGGTGAAGCCTATGGGTTCAAATACGTGAACGGCCACCCGAAAAACACGTCAGAAGGTCTGCAAACCGTGACGGCATTTGGGCTATTGGCGGATGTTTATACTGGCTATCCGACATTGCTGACAGAAATGACAATGCTGACGGCGTTGCGTACAGCAGCAACATCAGCGCTGGTCGGCAGCTATCTGGCCCCGAAATCCGCCTCGACAATGGCTATGATCGGCAACGGTGCCCAGTCCGAGTTCCAATGCCTCGCCTTCAAGGCCATGTGCGGCATCGACACGGTTCGTCTGTACGACACCGATCAAAACGCCACCAAGAAGTGTGAAAAAAACCTGCAGGGCAAAGGGCTGACAGTTATCGCCTGCGGAACCCCCGAAGACGCCATTGAGGGCGCACACATCATCACAACCTGCACGGCCGACAAAAAATATGCCACCATCCTGACCGATAATATGGTCGGCCCCGGGGTGCACATCAACGCCATCGGTGGCGACTGCCCGGGTAAGACAGAGCTTCACCGTGACATCCTTTTGCGGTCGGACATTTTCGTAGAGTACCCTGAGCAAACTAGGATCGAGGGTGAGATTCAGGCGTTGACCACCGATCACCCCGTCACGGAAATGTGGGAGGTCATGACAGGCCAAGCCAAAGGCCGCACTGATGACCGCCAGATCACCTTATTTGACAGCGTTGGATTCGCGATCGAGGATTTTTCGGCCTTGCGCTACATCAAAGGCACCATTGAAGGCACTGATTTTTTTGAACCTTTGGACATGTTAGCCGACCCCGATGATCCGCGCGACCTGTTCGGAATGCTGATGCGCGCGACTTGAGAAATACGCAAAGGGGCTCTGCCCCCGCTGCGGCAAGCCGCGCCTCCCCCGGGATATTTTCAGCCAGATGAAGCAGGGGATCCGCTCTTCATCTGGCCAGAAATATCCCGGAGCGCGAGGCAGAGCCTCGCATAAGCCCATTATCCGGCAAGCGACGGCAGGTATAGAACGATACCCGGGAATGCCACGAGCAATGCGATTGTCATTGCGTCTGCCAGAAAGAACGGCGTGACCCCTCTGAATACGTCCTGAACGCTCAGATCCGGGCGCACACCGGCCACGACAAAGCAGTTCAGTCCAATAGGTGGCGTAATCAGACAAAATTCCGCCATTTTAACCACCAGAATCCCGAACCAGATTGCGCACATCGGTCCGGACATTCCAAAAGCACTGTCGGCCGCACTGACCGCTTCACCGCCGTTCAAAGCCATGACAGCAGGGTACACGACAGGAAGCGTCAGGAGCAGCATACCAATGGCATCCATGAACATGCCAAGCACTGCATAGGCGAGAAGGATGCAGATCAGGATCAGCATCGGCGACATCTGCAGCGACGTGATCCAATCTGAAAACGCACCGGGTAGGTCCGCGAAGCCAAGAAAACGGACGTAGATCAAGACCCCCCAGATTATTGCAAAAATCATCGCAGTCAGTTTCGCAGTCTCCAGCAGGGCTGATTTAAACTGCGGCCACCGCATGCCATGGAACAGGGCAAAGCAGAAAACGATAAAGGCCCCTATCGCGCCGCCTTCCGTCGGCGTGCCCCATGCTTGTTCGCCGAATGGGTTGTAGACAAAGCAGATGATGATCAGGATCACCGCGACGATGGGCAATGCTCCAGGCAGCGAGGCAAACCGTTCGCGCCACGTAAACCCTGTAACGGGTGGCCCGACGCTCTTAAATATGACCGCGATCCCGACTATAAGCAGACCATAGATCAGTGCAGAAAACGCCCCGGGGATAAAGCCCGCGAGCAGCAGCTTGCCGACATCCTGCTCAACGATGATTGCGTAGATCACAAGGATCGCTGAGGGTGGGATAAGCGAGGCAAGCGTGCCTCCTGCGGCGACAACGCCTGCAGCGAAGCGCTTGTTGTAGCCGACGCTCAGCATCTCGGGGATCGCGATGCGGGCGAAGACTGCGGACGTCGCCACCGACGCGCCGGACACCGCCGCAAACCCGGCGGTGGCGAAGATGGTGGACACCGCGAGCCCTCCGGGGACCCAGGCAACCCAGCGCTTTGCCGCTTCGAACAGGGCGCGGGTCAGTCCGGCGTAGTAGGCCAGATAGCCGATCAGAATGAACGTTGGGATCAGGCTGAGCGTGTGCGAGGCCACTTTCGAGTGCGGCACCTGCCCTGCCGTTTTGACGGCGACAGTGACGGCCTTGCCAAACCGCTCGGGGTCGTACCCAAACTTGGCCCAGAAAATCCAGATCAGTCCGATCAGCCCTGCCAAACCCGCCGCGAACGCCACGCGCATGCCTGCAACGACAAAGACCAGCAACCCGCCTGTGACCCAAAGGCCGATATCGATCGTATCCATGGGTCAGGCTTGCCCTTCGAATTGTTCGGCCTCGGCGGCCGCTTGTGCCGCTGCGTCCTGGATCAACGGAACGGCAACGGGACTGTCCAGCCCGAGAACAAAGGCGCGGCCATAGCCCCAGACCTGCAGGACAAGCCGCGCGCAGAGCACCGAGAATGCAACGGGCGCAAGAAGCTTTGCAGGCCAGATCGGAATACCGATATCGATGGAGCTATCCCGGCTCCACAGTGGTGCGCCGAAATCAAAGGACCGGTCAAAATGGGACCAACTGCCCCAGACCAGAGCCAGCATTAGCAATAGGATCAGCAAGACCGAGATCAGCTCGAACAGCCACAAAGCGCGACCCCGCAAACGTGAGATCACTATGTCCATCCGGATATGCCCGCCATCGCGTTGCACGTAGGAGATGCCGAGAAAGGCAATCAGGGGCATGGCTTGTTCGATCCAGTCCACATAGCCAGGCAAAGGCGCATTGAACGCGTTGCGCCCGCTGACCGAAACGACCGCCAGTACCATCAACCCGAACACGGCCATTCCGCTGATCAGCGCCATGAAGCGTTCGAGTTTCAACAAGAGGTGGTCCAGACGGCTGAGGCGGCTGCCGTCTTCCAGCACCGTGGCCTGTCCTGCCATTCCGGTGTTCCTTATTCCGAAGGTGCCCGGGCGCCCGACGGACGCCCGGTTCTGACGATCAGTTGCCGCCGCGTTGCTGTTTCAGGGTCGCCTGGACCAGATCATAGAGGTCCTGCGCGGGCAGGCCCTGCGCGGACATGGTCTCAATCCATTCGGCACGGATCGGATCTGCGGCTTTGGCGCGGAATTCCTCGATCACTGCGTCGTCGATATTAACCTTTTCGACGCCCTTTTCAGACAGAACGCCATCCCATTTCTCAAGCAGTCCGGCGTAGTTCGCCAAGTAGTGATCTATGGCCTCGTCAATCGAACTGTTGAGCGCTTCGCGGTGCTCGGCTGGAAGGGATTCGTAGGCGTCGATATTGACGACCACGGGGCAATTCACTGTGCCGGGGTTCAGGTTGGCCGTCCACCAGTCGGCCTCGTTGATCGTGCCAAATGACAGGTGTGCGTGCTGGGCGAAGGCTACCGTGTCGACAACGCCGGATTCCATCGCGTTGAACGCCTCGGTCGCAGGCACAGAGGTTGGAACGCCGCCCACGGCCTCAAAAGCTTGACCCAGACCGCCGGTCGCGCGCACGCGCATGCCGTCGAAATCGGCCAACTGGTCGCGCGGATCACCGGTGCCGACCAGATTGTACTGTGGCATGGGAGAGGTCATGATGATGCGCGCGTTCCACTGTGCCATCTCATCTTTGACCGCCGGGTGGTCATAAACCGCGTGGCTAACCGCAACCTCTTCGTCCAGCGTATTCACGCCAAGGAACGGCAATTCCAGAACCGTGATCGCCCTGTTCTTGTCGCGATGATAGCCCGCGCAGAATTGCGCCATCTCAAAGGCTCCGATCTCGATCCCATCGAGGTTTTCGCGAGGTTTGGACAAGCCGCCATAGCTGACATTTATCGTGAATTCACCACCGGTTTTCTCGCTGACAAGTTCGGCCAGTTTCTCAACATGCTCGGTAAACGCGCGACGTTTGCCCCAGACCGAGGCATTCCACTCGGTCGCTGCAGCTTCGGTCACGATAGCAGCAGCCAAAGCGGCGACAGCGGCACCGCTCAACAACTTTTTCATCTTGATTTCTCCCTTTGGTGCGCCCCCGTCCCGAGGCGCTTGCGATTCAAGCTAGCGCCAACATCTAAATGTGCCAACCCCCGGCACTAAGTCGCCAAGCGACAACGAGTGGATTGTCGGGCGCTAACACGCAAAAGATGAATCTGCGGTACAAATTGTTGAGCCACCTGCGCGCGCGCCGGGTGCTGAAATCTGTTACAACTATACTATTGTTTTATCGTGCATTTCCGAACCACACTAAACATTGGTTTTCAGATTTCACAGTCGGTAAAAAATTTATTTACAAACAAATCCATAGTTTTCGGTAATTTATTTCCTTGTTTTCAGTTCTTCGTATTATCCGATATGTGGAGGAAGCGGGTCGACATTACCGGTTCTGCGGGCAAAATCGATCCAGTGAAATAAAGTCCAGAGGGAGGAGCCTCAGTATGACAACCGCTGCACAGTCAGATGCCAACGTTTACCCGCCATCCGCAGACACCGTGGCGCGCGCGCATGTTGATGCCGAAAAATACAATCAGATGTATGCGGCCTCAATCAATGATCCTGTCGCGTTCTGGGACGAGCAAGGCAAGCGGATCGACTGGATTAAGCCCTACAGCCAAGTCAAGGACGTCAGCTATGACTTCGGGTCTGTTGGCATCAACTGGTATGCGGATGGCACGCTGAACGTCTCGGCCAACTGCCTTGACCGCCACTTGAAGACCCGCGGCGATCAAACCGCGATCATCTGGGAGCCGGATGATCCAACAGATGCCTCGCAGCACATCTCTTATGCCGAATTGCACCGCCGCACTTGCCGGATGGCGAACATTCTGGAATCGATGGGTGTCCGCAAGGGTGACCGGGTCGTCATCTATCTGCCCATGATCCCCGAGGCTGCCTATGCCATGCTTGCCTGCGCGCGTATCGGCGCAATTCATTCAATTGTGTTCGCGGGCTTCTCGCCTGATGCGCTGGCCGCGCGGGTCAATGGCTGTGACGCCAAGGTTGTGATCACGGCGGACGAAGCGCCTCGTGGCGGACGTAAGACGCCGCTCAAGTCCAATGCGGACGCGGCGTTGCTACACTGCAAAGACACCGTGAAATGTCTGGTGGTCAAGCGCACCAATGGCCAGACGACATGGATCAATGGCCGCGATTTCGACTACAACGAGATGGCGCTGGAAGCGGATGATTACTGCGCCCCTGCCGAGATGGATGCCGAGGATCCTCTGTTCATCCTCTATACCTCGGGCTCGACCGGTCAGCCTAAGGGCGTTGTGCATACCACGGGCGGCTATCTTGTTTACGCCGCACTGACGCATGAGGTCACGTTCGACTATCACGACGGCGATATCTACTGGTGTACCGCTGATGTGGGCTGGGTCACCGGCCACAGCTACATCGTTTATGGTCCGCTGGCCAATGGCGCGACCACACTTATGTTCGAAGGCGTGCCGACCTTCCCCGATGCCGGTCGGTTCTGGGAAGTTTGCGCAAAGCACAAGGTCAACCAATTCTACACCGCACCCACCGCGATCCGCGCGCTGATGGGTCAGGGAAATGAGTTTGTGGAAAAGCACGACCTGAGCGATCTGCGTCTGCTGGGGACAGTTGGCGAGCCGATCAACCCCGAAGCGTGGAATTGGTACAACGAGGTCGTCGGCAAAGGCAAATGCCCCATCGTAGACACCTGGTGGCAGACCGAAACCGGTGGCCATATGATGACTCCCCTGCCCGGCGCGCATGCAATGAAGCCCGGCTCGGCGATGAAACCCTTCTTTGGCGTTGAACCAGTTGTGCTGGATCCTCAGTCCGGAGTGGAAATCAAAGGCAATGGGGTCGAGGGCGTGTTGTGTATCAAGGACAGTTGGCCCGGCCAGATGCGCACCGTATGGGGCGATCATGAACGGTTCGAACAGACCTATTTCTCGGACTACAAAGGCTACTACTTCACTGGTGACGGCTGCCGTCGCGATGAGGATGGAGACTACTGGATCACGGGCCGCGTAGACGACGTGATCAACGTCTCGGGCCACCGCATGGGCACCGCCGAGGTCGAAAGCGCGTTGGTCGCGCATGCGGCCGTCGCCGAGGCCGCCGTGGTCGGCTACCCGCACGACATCAAGGGTCAGGGCATCTATTGCTATGTCACCCTGATGAACGATCGCGATCCCAGCGATGAGCTGCTGAAAGAACTGCGCACCTGGGTTCGGACCGAGATTGGCCCGATTGCCTCGCCGGATGTGATTCAATGGGCACCGGGTCTTCCGAAGACGCGTTCGGGCAAGATCATGCGCCGTATCCTGCGCAAGATTGCCGAAAATGACTATGGCGCGCTGGGTGACACCTCGACGTTGGCTGATCCTTCGGTCGTCGAAGACCTGATCGACAACCGCGCAAACAAGTGAGGGTGTGATGGACGCTGCCACGATCACTACACCCGCCGTTCTGATCCTTCTCGGCCCTCCGGGTGCTGGGAAGGGCACACAGGCCCGCATGTTGGAAGACAAGTTCGGACTGGTTCAACTCAGCACCGGTGATCTTCTGCGCGCCGCCGTTGCTGCGGGCACTGAGGCTGGCAAAGCTGCGAAAGCGGTGATGGAGGCCGGTGATCTGGTCAGCGACGACATTGTCATCGCAATCCTGCGCGACCGTCTGGCTGAACCAGATTGCGGCAAAGGCGTCATCCTCGATGGCTTTCCCCGCACGACGGTTCAGGCACAAGCGCTTGATACGCTGCTGGCCGAGACCGGTCAGAAGATCAACGCAGCCATCAGCCTCGAAGTCGAGGACGCGGAAATGGTCACGCGCATCTCGGGTCGGTACACGTGCGCCATGTGCGGCGAAGGTTATCACGACACGTTCAAGGTGCCGGCGGCTGAAGGCAAATGCGACAACTGCGGCAGTACCGAATTCAAGCGTCGCGCGGATGACAATGCCGAAACCGTGGCGTCTCGGTTGGCAGCCTATCACGCGCAGACCGCGCCGCTGATCACTTATTACCAAAACCATGGCGTTCTGAAAGGCCTTAACGCCATGGGCAATATCGACGAAATCGCGGGCGATCTTGAAAAGATCGTCAATGACGCGATGAACTGGGGAACTCGGCCCGCCCAGACCTAAGGGCCGAATTCCTAACGGAATACTTCAACGGACCTGCCCCGGCAGACCGGAGAGGTTTTGCCTGATGCCAACCTGGCCTTGGGCGTATCGCAAAGCGACCCATGCGCTGGAGGACAAAGCAACGGGTCGCCTTAGGAGGAAGCGAAGGAGGACCCCGCGATGGCGGATCAATCAACAAACTCCGCGCAGACTGCCGAGGCCGACAAGGGCTATTGGCAGGCGAACCTGCGTCTCATCTACATCAGCCTCGTGATCTGGGCGCTGGTGTCTTTTGGATTCGGCATCTTGCTGCGTCCGATGCTGTCCGGCATTTCTGTTGGCGGCACCGATCTGGGCTTTTGGTTCGCCCAGCAGGGTTCGATCCTGGTCTTTCTGGTGCTGATCTTCAACTACGCCTGGCGCATGAACAAGCTGGACGCCAAATTCGGCGTGGATGAGGAGTAAACCCCATGGACCAGTTTACCATCAACCTGCTGTTTGTTGGCGCGTCTTTCGCGTTGTACATCGGCATCGCGATTTGGGCTCGTGCGGGTTCCACATCGGAATTCTACGCCGCCGGTCGTGGTGTCCATCCGGTCACCAATGGTATGGCGACAGCGGCGGACTGGATGTCTGCGGCCTCGTTCATCTCGATGGCGGGCCTGATTGCCTTTACCGGCTATGACAACTCGACTTTCCTTATGGGTTGGACCGGTGGCTATGTGTTGCTGGCGCTGCTGCTTGCGCCCTACCTGCGTAAGTTCGGCAAATACACCGTCTCGGAATTCATCGGCGACCGTTTCTACAGCCAGACGGCACGCGTCGTTGCCGTGATCTGTCTGATCGTTGCATCGGTGACCTACGTGATCGGTCAGATGACCGGCGTTGGCGTGGCCTTTGGCCGTTTTCTTGAGGTGTCGAACACATCCGGTCTGCTGATCGGTGCCTGCGTCGTGTTTGCCTATGCGGTGTTTGGCGGGATGAAAGGCGTGACTTATACGCAGGTCGCTCAGTACTGCGTGCTGATCACCGCTTATACCATCCCCGCGATCTTCATCTCGCTACAGCTGACCGGTGCGCCGATCCCTGCACTGGGTCTGTTTGGTGACACTGCAAGTGGTGAGCCTCTGCTGACCAAGCTGGACGCCATCGTGACCGAGCTGGGCTTTGCTGAATACACGGCTCACCACTCGAACACGTTGAACATGGTGCTGTTTACGCTTTCGCTGATGATCGGTACCGCCGGTCTGCCGCACGTGATCATGCGCTTCTTCACCGTGCCGAAAGTGTCCGACGCCCGCTGGTCCGCTGGCTGGACGCTGGTGTTCATCGCACTGCTGTACCTGACTGCCCCTGCGGTTGGAGCCATGGCGCGCCTGAACATCACCGATATGATGTGGCCCAATGGTGGCATCGATGGTGGCGCTGTTTCGGTTGAAGAGATCGACACCGATCCCCGCTACGACTGGATGCAGACTTGGCAGAAAACCGGTCTGCTGGACTGGGAAGACAAGAACGGCGACGGCAAGATCCAGTACTACAACGACGCAAACGCCGAAATGCAGGCCATTGCTGAGGAAAAAGGCTGGGTCGGTAACGAGTTGACCAAGTTCAACCGCGACATCCTGGTTCTGGCCAACCCCGAGATTGCCAACCTACCGGGTTGGGTGATCGGTCTGGTCGCTGCGGGTGGCCTTGCCGCTGCTCTGTCGACTGCCGCTGGTCTGTTGCTGGCGATCTCGTCGGCCGTGTCCCACGACCTGATCAAAGGCGCGATCAACCCGTCGATCTCGGAAAAAGGCGAGCTTCTGTCGGCACGGATCGCAATGGCTGTGGCCATCGTGGTGGCAACCTATCTGGGTCTGAATCCTCCGGGCTTCGCGGCGCAGACTGTTGCTCTGGCCTTTGGTCTGGCGGCTGCCTCGATCTTCCCGGCGCTGATGATGGGGATCTTCTCGACCCGCATCAACAACACCGGCGCGGTTGCAGGTATGCTGGCTGGTCTGACCGTCACACTGGTCTACATCTTCCTGCACAAGGGCTGGCTGTTCATTCCGGGCACCAACTCGTTCACCGATGCTGACCCGCTGCTGGGTCCGATCAAGTCGACCTCGTTCGGCGCGATTGGTGCAATGGTCAACTTTGCCGTCGCTTATGTGGTGGCTGGCATGACCAAGGAAACCCCGCAGGAGATCAAAGAACTGGTCGAAAGTGTGCGCATTCCCCGTGGTGCGGGCGCAGCTCAGAACAAATGAGCATGATGCGGCATATGGTAGGTTTCCATGTGCCGCGTCTTTCGACTGACTACTCCCGCCCGGCATTCCACCGGGCGGGATTTTTCCTCAGAACACTGGAGACATCTGATGCCCCTGTCCCATGATGAGATCACCCGGTTTCTGAAATCCGTGCACCCCTACGACTCGTTGCCTCATGATGCTCTGGACGATCTGGCCCAGCAGATAGAGGTGCGCGAAGTCGATGCAGATGGCAGCATCTACAAGCTGGGGAACGCTCTGCCGGGTGTCTTTGTGATCTACGAAGGACAGGTAGAGATTACCGATGAGAACGGCGCTGTCGTCTCACATCTGGGATTGCGCAATTCCTTTGGTGAGCGCGGATTGCTGAAGGATGGCAAGGCTGCCACCCATGCGCGCGCGCATACGCCGTCGGTACTGATCGTTCTGCCGCCGGAGTTGGTCAAAAACCTGATCGACGGGCACGATGTGGTGTCCAAATTCTTCAACCGAACACGCGGTGGGCGCAGCGGACCTCAAAGTCTGGCGACCAGCACCATCGACGTTTTGATGGCGCGGGACCCGGCCACCTGCCCGCCCTCGACCCCTGTTCAGATGGCCGCGCAAATCATGCGCGACAAGCATATTTCGTCTCTTTGCGTGACCGAAGGCGAGGCGTTGAAAGGGATTGCCACGCTGCGCGATGTCTCGGGCAAATTTGTTGCCGACGGCATGCCTCAGGACACTCCGATCTCGGCCATTATGACCGCCGATCCGGTGACCCTGTCACCCAGTGACATCGGGTCCGACGTGCTGCATGTGATGATGGAGCGTGGCATCGGCCATATTCCCATTTCCGAGGCCGGGCGTCTTGTCGGTATCGTGACCCAAACCGATCTGACGCATTATCAGGCCGTGAATTCAGCGGAACTGGTTCGCCGTATCGCCAGGGCGGATACCGCCCAGCAAATGGCCAGTGTGACGGCAGAGATCCCTCAATTGCTGGTCCAACTGGTCGCGGCGGGTAACCGGCATGAGATCACGACCCGTCTGATAACCGATATCGCCGATACCGTGACCCGCCGTCTTCTGGCGCTTGCAGAGGAAAAGCTGGGACCGGCACCTGTGCCCTACCTCTGGTTGGCCTGTGGCTCGCAAGGACGACAGGAACAGACTGGCGTGTCAGATCAGGACAATTGTCTGATGCTGGATGACAATGTCACCGATGACGACATGACGTATTTCCTTCAGCTGGCCAAGTTTGTCTCGGACGGGCTGGACGCCTGCGGCTACTTCTATTGCCCCGGAGACATGATGGCGACCAATCCGCGGTGGTGCCAGCCTGTGCGAGTCTGGCGCGATTACTTCAACGGCTGGATCGCCAAGCCGAACCCCGAGGCGCAGATGCTGGCCTCGGTCATGTTCGATCTGCGGCCGATTGGCGGTGCGACCGAGCTGTTCTCGAACTTGCAAGCCGAGACGTTGAACGCGGCGCAGGCGAACTCAATTTTCGTTGCACATATGATTGCGAATTCACTGAAACACACGCCTCCGCTGGGCTTGCTGCGAGGTTTCGCCACGATCCGATCCGGGGAACACCGCAACACGCTGGATTTAAAGCACAACGGCGTCGTACCGGTTGTTGATCTCGCACGGGTCTACAGCCTGCAAGGCAAATTGCCCGAGGCCAATACGCGCGCGCGTCTGAAGGCTGCCGAGGCCGCTGGGGTGCTCAGCCCCTCGGGGGCACGCGATCTGCTGGATGCCTATGACCTGATCGCGGAAACGCGGCTGGAACATCAAGTCAAACGGGTAAAATCGGATACCGCGCCGGACAATTACCTGCCACCTTCGGACCTGTCCGATTTCGAACGCAGCCACTTGCGCGACGCTTTTGTGGTGGTGAAAACAATGCAATCTGCCGTTGGTCACGGCAAGGGAATGCTGGGCTGATCCCGGCCCGGAATACGGAGAGACGACATGTTTCTGGAACTGATCGCCACGATATTTGCGGGCTTCGCCTTTGCGGGCGTGGTAATGCTGTTAAACAAACTGACCGGGGGCCGATTGCCACGTTGGGCCGCGCCTGTTGCCGCAGGGATTGGGATGATCGGGTTTACGATTTCCAGCGAATATTCGTGGTATGACCGCACCAAGGCCGAACTGCCTGATGGTCTGACCGTCGTTCAAGAGGTCGAAAGCCGCGCCTTCTATCGCCCTTGGACGTATGCCGTACCGTTCGTGGATCGGTTTGCGGCTATCGACACTGTATCGCTGCGCACAAACGAAAACATCCCTGAACAGCGCCTGGTTGATATGTATTTCTTTGGCCGCTGGGCCCCGGTGTCCAAAGTTCCGGTGGCCGTCAACTGCGCTGACAATAGCCGCGCCAATCTGGCTGACGGGGCCGAATTTGCCGATGACGGGCGCTTGCTGAACGCCAGTTGGATCAAGGCTGGCGACAACGATCCGGTCATCGAGGCCACCTGCGGAGCCTGATCATGCTGAACCGACTGAGCCTGCGCCTGAGGATTTTCCTGTTCTTCTGCTTGTTGGCGTTGGGCGGTGTGGCCCTCAGCTGCGCCGCACTTTGGTTGGGGTATCAACGTCTGGACCCTGAAAACTCGGCCAATGCCTTCGTCTTCAGCGGCCTGCTGATTTCATTCGGCCTCATGGCGCTGATCGCAGGCGTTTGGCTGCTGTTTGACGACAACGTAGCGAAACCCATCGAGCGACTGTCAGCGCAATTGCGCGCGCGTGCCCATGCGGGTGTCAGTTCTGATCTGGATCTTCAAGCTGCGCGCTATCTGGGTGATCTGGCCCCCGCCGCTGCGGGGTTGGCCGAGCAATTATCGACCAGCACTTTGTCGACCGCAGAAGCCATCGCTGCGGAAACGGCTCATCTGGCATCGGAAAAGCGGCGGCTAACTGCCTTGCTGACCGAAATTCCGGTGGCCATTTTGCTGGCAGGGCCGAACCATCAGATCGTCCTCTACGACGCTCAGGCGGCTGAAGTTCTGGCACAGATCGCGCATCCACGACTGAATGCGTCCCTGTTCGACTATCTGGAACGGAAGCCCCTGCAGGACGCCTATGCCAAACTGGCGAAAACCGGAATGGATGTGACGTGCACGCTGAAGAGCGTTGATGGCAAGCAGTCTTACACGGCGCGGATGAAACCACTTGGTGACGCGCCGGGCTATATGCTCGTGTTCGAAGACAGCATCGCCCAAATTCAACCCGAAGACGCGCGACCCCTGGTCTATGATTTTGACCTTCTGAACGCATCCGGCGATGGTGCTTTCGAAGATCGGCGTCTTTCCGAACTGTGTTTTGTTGTCTTCGATACCGAAACGACGGGCCTGTTGCCCCACAAGGACGAGATCGTACAGATCGGGGCGGTGCGCGTAGTCAAAGGACGAATTGTCGAGGGCGAGCGCCTAGACATGCTGGTGGATCCGGGCATTCCGATCCCGCCCGCGTCAACCAAAGTCCACAAAATCAGCGATGCTTTGGTTCGAGGTGCGCCTGACATTGCCGTCTCCGGTCGCAGTTTTCACCATTTTGCCCGGGACGCCGTTATCGTCGCGCATAACGCTCCGTTCGATATGGCATTTCTGCGCAGGCACGCCAAACGGATGGAGGTCGAGTGGGACCACCCCATTCTCGATACCGTTCTGCTTTCAGCCGTGCTTTTTGGTGCTAGCGAGACGCACACTTTGGATGTCCTTTGCGACCGCCTGGGCGTCACAATCCCGCCAGCCCAACGGCATACGGCGTTGGGTGACGCTGTTGCAACCGCCGAGGTTCTAGTAAAGATGCTGCCAATGCTGTCGGCGCGCGGGATGATCACCTTTGGCGACGTGATCGCTGAAACACGCAAGCATGGTCGATTGCTGGAAGATTTGAACTGACATTTTATGACAGTTCTCCAAGCTTTCCATGGACAAACAAGCCCGCCCGTGGCACCTCAAACCTGCCCACAAGTCGAGCGCGCGATGACCGAGAAGACCTTCACCCCCGGACCCGAGCAAAGCTTTGCGTTTCGCGAAGCATTGGGTTGTTTCGGGACAGGTGTAACTGTCGTTACGACCCACATCGACACCGTGCCGATTGCCATAACAGTGAACTCGTTTTCGTCGGTTTCGTTGGACCCGCCATTGGTGCTTTGGTGTCTTGGGAAGGACTCGAACCGCTTTGATGCGTTCAGCACCTGTCAATTCTATTCGATCCATGTCATGGCGCAGGATCAACACGATCAAGCGTTACGATTTGCGCGGGACGGTTTCGATTTTTCGCACGCCGATTGGCGGCGGGACGAGGCCGGACGCCCACAACTCGCGAACTGTCTGGCCCGGTTCGATTGCCGTCTGTTCGATTGCCATGAGGCCGGAGATCATTTGATCCTGGTCGGGCACGTCGAACAGGTCATGCATCGGCCTGGTCAGGGCCTGATCTTCAAACGCGGGCAGTTCGGCGGTTTTTCCGATCTGATCTGATCATTCATCCAGTGAGCCGTGAACCGCCAAGGTTTCCAACTGGGTTTCCTGTGGGGTGATCACCCGAAACGCCTCATGCACCCCTGCCCCGGTCAATTCCCGCACTACGGTCAGTAGAGTATTGGGTCCGTGCTCATCACACAGCTCAGACATATGTTCGATCTCAGCTTTGGCGACACCCAGAGCGGCCTCGACCGACGGCGCGCCGTAAAACTGAACAAAGTGTTCCGCAAGGTTTTGCTCGATCTGTTCGATCTCAGCCGGTTCAACTTGCGTGACGGCGACAAAGGTGACGCGGCCAAAGGTTTCGACCCCAAGCCAGCCATTGGCAAACGCTTGCCGCGCCTTTCCCTCCAGATCGCCTTCGCCCCAGTTTGAAAATTCAAACCCGCCGGAAATGCACCACTCTCCGGTCCGCGCTGGCGAATGGAACACGTTCATGTCGCTTTCATCGAAGTGGATCGCGCGGGCCAGTTTCATGATCAGGTCTCCAATAGTTCCGTCAGTGGGCGCAAGCGCGTTTCCGAGCCGTCACGGATCAGCATACCAAAACGTTCGTCAGTGCCGAGAAAAACACCCGTCTCATACGGCTCGCCCACGCCACGCAGCAGCCCCATCCATTCGGCATGCAACGGCGCATTGCCGTCCTCCTGCCAGCGGTTCAGCCAGGTTAGCATATGTCGCGACCAGCTTTCGACCAGTTGCGTCGGGGAAACTTCGGCGCAGCCCTCGTCATAGAGCGCGGTGACATCGGGGTTTTCCCCCGGCGCATCGGTGGTTTGAAGCAGCGCCAGTTCCCAGCCTACGATGAGCCAATCCGGCTCGGCGGTGGGGTCTGTATCAGACGCGGCAACATGAAACTTCCCGCATTTCGCACCGTTCACGCAGATCGGGCCATCCCAGTCCAGATGCACTGCCACTTCGGGCGGGGCCAAAGCCCCAAGCGCGTTTTGAAATCCAACAGCACACAGCGGCAACATCGCCATCGCGTCCTGTAACGGAACCTCGGGCGCAAAGACGACGGCTGCCCTCAGTCGGTCTGCCTGAATGTTGTAGACCACTGTCCCGGCATCACACCCTAGCGCGGCCATGGCTTGCGCGCGCTCAAACGGGTCGTCCCGACCTTGAGCCGCATGCCCCACCAGCAGCGGAGGGAAAACCGGCTCGGTCACGCGTTCCCCTTCGCGATCAAATCACGGGCGATTTTGCGGAACGCTTCAGCCTGTTGGCTGTCGGGTTTACTGACCACGATCGGAGCGCCTCCGTCGGCAGCGACGCGGATATCCAGATGCAGAGGGATCTCGCCCAACAATGGAACGCCCAACGCCTCGGCCTCAGACGCAACACCGCCATGACCAAAGACATGTTCTTCGTGCCCGCAATTCGAACAGATATGCGTCGACATGTTCTCGATCATGCCAACAATAGGCGTCTTTAGCTGATTGAACATATCGATCCCTTTACGGGCATCGATCAAGGCAACGTCCTGCGGGGTCGAAACAACAATGGCGCCGTCCACCTGGAATTTCTGGCTTAGCGTCAATTGTACGTCCCCGGTGCCGGGCGGCAGGTCCACGATGAGCACGTCCAAAGCGCCCCATTGCACTTGGCTCATCATCTGTTGCAGCGCACCCATCAACATCGGGCCACGCCAAACGACAGCTTGTCCTTCGTTTGTCATCAGACCCATCGACATCATGGTCACACCATGATTGCGCAACGGGAGGATCGTTTTGCCATCGGGGCTGGCCGGACGACCGGACACGCCCAGCATCCGGGGCTGCGACGGGCCGTAAACGTCGGCGTCCAGCAGACCTACGCGGCGTCCTTCAGCAGCCAGAGCACAGGCGAGGTTCGCCGAGACGGTTGATTTGCCGACGCCACCCTTACCCGAGGCCACGGCAATGATCCGGTCCACGCCCGGCACCGCCTGCGGTCCGGTCTGCGAGGGCTTCGGCTTGGGTTTCAAATCCGGTGGAGCCTTTTCGGAATGGGCCGTCAGCATAGCCGAGACCTTGGCGACGCCATCCACCAATTGCGCGGCCTGTTCAGCGGCAACGCGCACCGGCTCCATCCGCTCGGCCTGCTTGGGATCGATCTCCAGCACAAAGCGCACGGTGTCGCCTTCGACGTTCAACGCGCGAACAACGCCTGCGCTGACAATGTCCTGCCCGGATACCGGATCGGTGATCTTTTTGAGGTTCGCCAGAACCGCGTCACGAACACTCATGCCATTGGCCCTTTAAGTTGCCCAACCAAGTGGTTGATTTTCATTGCATGTGTCTCCGTCTCAATCTGTTCATTTGACGCATTCGATCCCGGGCCGTTAGGCTGAGCCATGCGTGTTGTCCTGTTGTGCCTGAGCCTGACGCTGTCCGCCACCCCTTCCTGGTCACAGGAAGCGCTGGGGCTTGCGGCCCCGACCGAGGTCAGCGACTCGGGTCTCTTGCAACATATCCTTCCTCGCTTCTCTCTCAAGACCGGCATACGCATTATCGCGGATGAGACCGGCGTTTTGGTGCTTGCAACCCAGCCCCCCGGTGATCCTGTCTTTGCCCGCGACGGGGTGGTCTACCACCTGAGGATCGGTGACGATGCCAAACACGAACGGTTCCGCGACTGGTTACTGTCCGACATAGGCAAACGCACGGTCGAAAGCTTTGTGCCCGACTCTGGCGCGCCCTTCTCGGCCGATTTTGAGATCGCCGCTGTGCAACAGGAAACGGTGATCGATGGCGATGCGGCCCTCGGCGAAAAACTGTCGATGACCCATTGCGGGCGCTGTCATGTCATCGGTCCAAAGAACCGGATGAACGGGTTAGGCTCGACGCCATCTTTTGCCGTTCTGCGCGCGATGCCCGACTGGTCCGAACGGTTCGAGGCGTTTTTTGCGCTCAATCCCCACCCGGCTTTCACGCAGATCGACGGTTTGACGCCACCATTCGATCCGCAACGCCCCTCGCCCATCCATCCAGTTGAGATGACTTTGGATGACCTTGAGGCGATATTGGCGTTCGTCTCGGTCATCAGCGCCGCCGACCTGGGCGCGCCTTTGCAACTTCAATGATCCTTTCGCTTTGAAAAGTAATCCTCGGTCGTGACCACCTTTGGTCGCGGCGCGGACTGAAATGGATTGTCCTCTTGCTGGAACTGCGCATTCACGCGGCAATTGTCACACATCTGGATCATTCGGGCCTTGTCCGAGGTCGCAAACATAGGATGCGTGCCTGACAGTTTCTCCATGATCCGCTCGACGGTGGATTTTACCCCAAACAGCGCGCCGCATTCGACACAGGCAAAGGGTTCTTCCTCGTTCAGCACCTGTTGCGACAGCGCGGCGTCGCTGAGGTCCAGCTGCGGCACAAGTGTAATCGCATCTTCCGGGCAAATCGTTCGACACATTCCGCATTGCAGGCAGGCGTCCTGCTGAAAGTTCAGCTGTGGTTTGTCCGGGTTGTCGATCAGCGCTCCAGAGGGGCACAGCGAAACACAACTTAGGCACAGAGTGCAGCTATCAGTGTTTACTGCAACCGCCCCATAAGGAGCATTTTCAGGGAGCGTCAGCGGAGCCTCCGCCTGTGGGTTCAGCGCCTGCGCCGAAAGCCGCGCGATCTGACGACGATTGCCCAACGGCAGAACGGGGTCGGCCAACGGTTCCGGCACACCCTGCGCGTATAACAGATCACACATGGCATCTGGGTCCGCTTCATCGATAAGGCCCAGTTTCCCATTCCCCGCAATCGCCTCGGCCAGTTCCAATTCGCTGACCAGCGCATCGTGTTCGGTTGTCGGGGCCAACAAGACATCCACACGCGCAAACCCGTGCGCGAGTGCCGCCAGCATTTCAGCATGGCCAAAACCGGAGATCACGTTCAGCTCCAGCGGAATCACATCCGCGGGCAAACCGCGCCCGAACCGGGCCGCAAGGCGGATCATCTGAGCGCCGTGTCCGTCATGCACCAGCAACCTTGGAGCAGTGCCTCCTGCCCGGCGGTAGGTCCGAGCCAGTATATGCAAGCGGGACAACAACGCCGACACCGGCGGGTCCTCGTAGGTGATCGCCGTCGATGGGCAGACTGCCGCACACGCCCCGCATCCGGCGCAAACCATGGGATCAATTGCGACATGTTCGCCCGCCGGAGTGATCGCCCCTGTCGGGCAGATGTCCAGACACTTCGTACACCCGATCTGTTCGGCGCGGGAATGGGCGCAAAGGGTTTCCTCCATACGAACGTAAAGCGGTTTTTCAAAGGTCCCGACCAGTTGGGCGGCTTCAAAGGCCAGCCGCTCGACCGCAACAACGTCTTTGGGATCGGCCCGCAAGTACCCTTCACGCTTGGACGGGGCTTGAACAAAAGGCGTGCCCCCTGTCAGGTCCAGAATGATATCGCAGCCTGACACCGCACCGTCTTGGGGCTCGGACCAGCCAAAGGCACCGCGCCCGCCGGGTTCAAGCTGTTGCAAGGCGTCCAGTCGAAGCGAGAACCCACCAAGCGCGCCGCTGACTGACCGGATTGTTCCAAGCACAACGTCAAAGTCGCGGGACATAGGCTCGACTTGATCGGTGACCAGAACCGTAACCGCCAGCGCGTCCGCCAACCGTTCGGCCAGACCAAAGGCCGTGGTACCGGGTCCCACGATGAAACACGTGCCTTCACTGATAACATCCACGCTGGGGGTGATGGGTTGCGGTAGCAGAGCCTCGGCGGTCAGCGCCGCCATTTTCGGCGTCGCGCTATCGGATTGATCGGACCATCCCGCGCGATCACGCAGGTCTACGAAACCGGGTTCTGCGACGCCTATATCTTCGGCGAGAGTTCGAAACACCTCTTGCTCTTGCCCACAGGCGATGATGGTATCACCGTCCTGCATCAACGCAGCGGCGGTCTGCAACTCGCGGGTGCATAAGGCGGTGTGAACGTTGGTACATTCGGTATCGCAAACTGATGCGATCTTCTCAGCGTCCACCTGCTGGGACCCTGCGCAATCGCAGAGTATGACTTTGGTCTTCATTTCCTCCCCCCAGACTTGTTGCCTGTTGCCTACACCTTAGTCTGTATCTTCCTACTGGCAATCCGAACCCGAAAAAGTCCGAACAAACTAATTTTACTCAAGACATATCCGATAGGTTTGCTTGGTCATTATCACATAAAATATCGGTGATTGGCCGGGTGCGATGACGAATACAGGCTTGGCACATGGCAGTTTTGTGTACCATAGTAGACGGAAGGAAAGGCAGGGGAGAGCCTTTCGGGGAGGAACAGTGGCGAAGGCCGCAAACCAGATTGAAATGCCGCTTGGCGTCGTCGTGCGCAAAACACCCGGTGTAACCCGCTGGGCCAAGTGGAATTGGCGCGCCGTTGCGGTCCTTCCCGGAGCGGGTCCTGCTGACTGGCTTGAGATGCGGCGGGAAGGTGAAGCGGTCGAGTATCACGCGGCCACCCTGCCCCTGAAACTCTGGGCGGACGAAACCGAAGCCTACATGGTCAATCTGTCAGACGGGCAGCCTTCGATCTATCTGGTGTTGCGCGATGCATTGGATGGTCAGCGGCCAATGGATGCGGTTCTGGTCACGGCCTCTCCGTTCGAAGGGCAAGACTATGCCGACACCGGAGAAGAGATCGTCGAAAAGATTCCCATGTCCGAAGGGTTGATCGCCTGGGTTCGGGATTTTGCTTTGGAACATCACCGCGATGAAGTGTTCGTAAAACGCCGTCGCGACAAGAAGCGCACCGATCTGGTCGAGGATGGCAAGGGTGACGCCCGCATCAGGCAAGTGTCAGACGTCTATCGTGCCCCGCGGAGGATCGTGCAATGACCGAAGCCCGCGATTTCTGGTCGCGCCGAAAGGCTGCCGTTCAGGCCGAAGCTGAGGCTGAGATCGTCGCGGCTGATGAACAGATCATCGCGGCCCAACGCGCTGAACTGGAAGAAAAGACCGACGCGGAAATTCTGGCCGAGTTCAACCTTCCCGACCCCGATCAGTTAAAGGCAGGCGATGACGTCTCGGGGTTCATGGCCAAGGCGGTGCCCGATCGTCTGCGTCGCCGCGCGCTACGCCGGCTCTGGCGGTTGAACCCGGTTTTGGCCAATGTCGATGGTCTGGTTGACTATGGCGAGGATTATACCGACGCCGCCTGCGTCATCGAAAATCTGCAGACCGCGTATCAGGTCGGCAAAGGAATGCTGGCCCATGTCGAAGCTCTGGCCGCCGAGGCTGAGTCGGATGTTCAGGTCACTGAAGACCAAGGCGAGGTCGAAGACCCTCAGCCAGAGCCGGAAGAAATCGAAGCGCCTCTCTCTGCGCCCATCGTGATGGCTGAAGCAACAGCTGATGTGCCCGACGAGATCGAGATGGCTCCGGCCCCGCGCCGTATGAAGTTTGAATTCGAAGGATAACCAAATGACCGCGAATGAAGCGCAACAGATGGATGTCTCGACCGAGGATCGCCTGCGCGCGGATTTTTACAACTTTCTAGGGTTGTTGCTGTCTGCCCCGCCCGATCAGCTGTTGCTGGATCAGGTCGCGGGACTGAGCGGCGATGAGACAGATCTGGGACAAGCCATTCAGGCGATGGCGCGGGTTGCCAAGGTCACCAAGCCTGCCGCCGCCGAACGTGAATTCAACGCGTTGTTCATCGGTCTCGGGCGTGGCGAACTGCTGCCGTATGCCAGCTTCTACCTGACCGGTTTCCTGAACGAGAAGCCGTTGGCGCAGTTGCGCAACGATATGGCCTCGCGCGGGATCACCCGTGCGCAGAATGTATTCGAACCCGAGGACAACATCGCCTCATTGATGGAGATGATGGCGGGCATGATCGTCGGGCGTTTTGGTGCGCCTGCTTCGCTGGAAGACCAGAAAGCGTTCTGGAACAAACATATCGGCCCCTGGGCCGCGCATTTCTATTCGGATTTGGAAGCCGCTGAAAACTCGGTTCTCTATGCTTCGGTCGGCACAGCCGGTCGGGTGTTCATGGAGATCGAGCGCGAAGCCTTCCGAATGACGGCGGCCTAGCCGCCACTCGCCAGCGCCCTCAACGGCGCTAGATCGCAAATGGGAGAGGAGGACCCCATGAGCAAGACCAAGGAAGAAGGCGCAACGCGCCGCGACTTCCTCAAACTGGCCGGAACCGCAGCGCCCGCTGCCGTTGCCGCCGCGAGCCTGACCGGAAAAGCTGAGGCAGCCGAGCTGCCCACAGACGACACCCGGATGCAGGACACTGCGCATACCCGCGCTTATCTGGAGAGCGCCCGGTTCTGAGCCGGACGTTGTCACACCCGACAGACGGTTGCGATTGGCCCTGACGTCGGTACCAGAAGTACCAAGCCAGCCATGGCTCACATGGCCAGCAAGGGAGGAAAGAAATGCTTAGGAAAAAGACCAACGGGGTTGCGAGACGCCCCCAGCGGACAAGTATCCTGTCCCAGGTCGGCGAGAAAACCGTCGATCGCCGCGCATTCCTGCGTGGCTCGGGCCTGACGATCGGCGGCCTTGCCGCGATCAGCGCCACGGGTGGAACCGTGACGCCAGCCAGCGCCCAGACAGCGGCCAATCAGGCCGTCGAAAACATCAAATCCGTATGCACCCACTGCTCGGTCGGCTGTACCGTCGTTGCCGAAGTGCAGAACGGTGTCTGGGTCGGGCAGGAACCCGGCTGGGACAGCCCGTTCAACCTGGGTGCGCACTGCGCCAAGGGGGCCTCGGTCCGAGAGCACGCCCATGGCGAGCGCCGCCTGAAGTATCCTATGAAGAAAGAAGGCGGAGAGTGGAAGCGCATCAGCTGGGAACAGGCGATCGACGAGATCGGCGACGGCATGATGAACATCCGTCAGGAATCCGGGCCAGACAGCGTGTACTGGCTGGGTTCTGCGAAACATAACAACGAACAGGCCTATCTGTTCCGCAAGTTCGCCGCCTACTGGGGTACGAACAACGTGGACCACCAGGCCCGTATCTGCCACTCGACCACGGTTGCGGGCGTTGCGAACACATGGGGCTACGGCGCCATGACCAATTCCTACAACGACATGCACAACAGCCGGGCCATCTTCATCATCGGTGGTAACCCGGCCGAGGCGCACCCCGTCTCGTTGCTGCATATCCTGCGTGCGAAAGAGCAGAACAACGCCCCTCTGATCGTCTGCGACCCGCGCTTTACGCGCACCGCGGCCCATGCGGATGAATATGTCCGTTTCCGCCCCGGCACCGACGTCGCGCTGATTTGGGGTATTCTGTGGCACATCTTCGACAACGGTTGGGAGGACAAAGAGTTCATCCGCACCCGTGTCTGGGGTATGGACCAGATCCGCGAAGAGGTTGCCAAGTGGAACCCCGAAGAGGTTGAGCGCGTCACCGGCACGCCCGGCTCGCAGCTACGTCGCGTCGCGCGGACCATGGTGAACAACCGCCCTGGCACCGTTGTGTGGTGCATGGGTGGTACGCAGCACACCAACGGCAACAACAACACCCGCGCCTACTGCGTGCTTCAGCTTGCGCTGGGCAACATGGGCACCTCGGGTGGTGGCACCAACATCTTCCGCGGCCACGACAACGTGCAGGGCGCGACGGACCTTGGTGTTCTGTCCCACACCCTGCCCGGCTACTACGGTTTGTCGAAAGGCGCTTGGGGTCACTGGGCCCGTGTCTGGGGTGAAGAGCCCGAATGGCTGGCCGGTCAGTTCGCCACGATCAAGGACAAGGAAGGCAAGGACAAACCGCTGCAGAACGAGCGCGGTATCCCTGTTTCCCGCTGGATCGACGGTGTTCTGGAAGACCCGGCCAACATGGATCAGGACAACAACGTCCGCGCCATGGTTCTGTGGGGCCACGCGCCCAACTCGCAGACCCGGATGACGGAAATGAAGACGGCGATGGAGAAGCTGGACATGCTGGTCGTGATCGACCCATATCCCACCGTCTCGGCCGTTCTGCATGACCGCACTGACGGCGTCTATCTGTTGCCTGCGTGTACGCAGTTCGAAACGCGTGGCTCGGTCACGGCGTCGAACCGCTCGCTGCAATGGCGCGACAAGGTGGTTGATCCGCTGTTCGAAAGTCTGCCGGACGAGGTCATCATGGCCAAGTTCGCCAACAAGTTCGGCTGGGCAGATCGGTTCTTCCGCAACATCGAGATGGATGACCCGGAAACCCCGAATGTTGAAAGCATCACACGTGAGTTCAACTCGGGCCTCTGGACCATCGGCTACACCGGTCAGTCGCCGGAACGTCTGAAAAGCCATATGGCCAACCAGCACACGTTCGACAGAACCACACTGCAAGCCATTGGTGGACCAAACGACGGCGAGTATTACGGTTTGCCATGGCCCTGCTGGGGCACGGCCGAGATGGGTCATACGGGGACACCGAACCTGTATGATATGTCCAAACCGGTGGCCGAAGGTGGCCTGACATTCCGCGCCCGTTTTGGTGTGGAACGCGATGGCGACAACCTGCTGGCCGAAGGGGTCTATAGCGTTGGATCTGAAATTCAGGATGGCTATCCCGAATTCACGATGCAGATGCTGATGGACCTTGGCTGGGATGGCGACCTGACGGCTGAGGAACGCGCGGCGATCGACGCTGTTGCGGGGCCAGAAACCAACTGGAAAACCGACCTGTCAGGCGGTATCCAGCGGGTTGCGATCAAGCATGGCTGTGCGCCCTTCGGGAACGCAAAGGCCCGCGCGGTTGTCTGGACATTCCCGGATCCGATCCCGCTGCACCGCGAACCGCTTTACACGCCGCGTCGCGATCTGGTGGCAGATTATCCAACCTACGAGGACCGTCAGGCCTATCGCCTGCCGACCCTTTATGCTTCGATCCAGAAGAACGACTTTTCAAAGGATTACCCGATAATCCTCACGTCTGGTCGTCTGGTCGAATATGAAGGCGGCGGTGATGAGACCCGGTCGAACCCATGGCTGGCCGAGCTTCAGCAGGACATGTTCGTCGAGATCAATCCACGCGATGCCAACAACCTTGGCATTCGTGACGGATCACAGGTCTGGGTCGAAGGTCCTGAGGGCGGCAAGGTCAAGGTGATGGCGATGCTGACCAACAGGGTCGGTGCCGGTGTGGCCTTCATGCCCTTCCACTTTGGCGGTCATTATCAGGGCGATGATCTGCGGTCGAAATACCCCGCAGGTGCCGACCCTTATGTCTTGGGTGAAAGTTCCAACACCGCCCAGACTTATGGCTACGATTCAGTGACCCAGATGCAGGAGTCAAAGTGTACTCTCTGCAAAATCTGGGCAGCGTAAGGAGGACGATAAATGGCTAGAGCAAAGTTTCTCTGCGACGCTGAACGCTGCATCGAGTGCAACGCCTGTGTCACCGCGTGTAAGAACGAGCACGAGGTGCCATGGGGCATCAACCGCCGCAGGGTGGTGACGATCAATGACGGCAACCCGGGCGAACGCTCGATCTCGGTGGCCTGTATGCATTGCTCGGATGCGCCCTGCATGGCGGTGTGCCCGGTCGACTGCTTCTATCAGAACGAAGAAGGCGTCGTCCTGCACTCCAAGGACCTGTGCATTGGCTGCGGTTATTGCTTCTACGCGTGTCCCTTCGGCGCGCCGCAATACCCGCAGGCGGGCAATTTTGGGTCACGCGGCAAGATGGACAAATGTACCTTCTGCGCCGGTGGCCCCGAGGAAACGCACTCGACCGCAGAGTTCGCCAAATATGGTCGCAACCGGATCGCCGAGGGCAAGTTGCCCATCTGCGCCGAGATGTGCTCCACAAAGGCCCTGCTTGCCGGTGACGGCGACGTGGTCTCGGCCATCTACCGCGAACGCGTTGTCGCGCGCGGGTTTGGATCGGGCGCGTGGGGTTGGGGCACCGCCTACGACCAGAAAGACGGCTAACCTGCCTAAAAAATCGCCCCGGCGCGCATCGTTCGTGCCGGGGTGAGACAAGATTTTTCGACGAAAAATCTTTGCCCGCCCGGTGGTGGTGGGCGATGCTCAATATAACTGGCAATGAGGCTTCCATGGCAATTCTGCGGCTTCTGTTTCTGCTTATGGCGCTGACCGCGCCCGTTCTGGCGCAGGAAACGCCAGTACCGGACCGCAGTTCGACCGGTGGAGCCACGACGCTGGAAGATATTCTTGCCCGTCAGCGCGGGGAAAAGGTCGACAATAGCTATCGCTCGGACAATACCGGACGCGGTAATGTTGAGGGCCTTCTGGGACAGTTTGGCACCAGCGGCGTAGCGTCCGACAGCGATGTTTACCGCGCGCTGCGCTATGGCTCGGCCGATGTCACCGTGTCATCCCAAGGGCCTGCAGCCAGCGTCCTGATCCAGGATGGCGGCATGTGGTGGTGGGCCTTTCGCACCGGACCGCTGCGCGAATATGGCTCATATATTCTGGCCGGTATGGCCGCCGTTATTATGCTATTCTTCCTGATCCGCGGCAAAATTCGCATCGACGGAGAAAGAACCGGCCGCACAGTGCTTCGGTTCAACAGTTTCGAACGCTTTGGTCACTGGCTGTTCGCCGGGTCCTTCCTGATCCTCGGTTTGACGGGCCTTCTGACGCTCTATGGTCGCGATTTTCTGATCCCGATCTTCGGAAAAGAAGGCTTCGCCACCATCGCGCAGGGCTGCAAATGGCTGCACAATAACTTGGCGTGGGCCTTTATGCTGGGCCTGATCATCGTCACCGTGAACTGGATAGCGCATAACATCCCCAATCGCACCGACCTGAAATGGCTCGCCGCTGGTGGAGGGTTGTTCACAAAGGGCAGCCATCCTCCCGCCAAGAAATTCAATGCGGGTCAAAAGGTCATCTTCTGGGCCTGTATCCTACTGGGTGTCTCGATCAGCCTGTCGGGCCTGTCTTTGCTGTTCCCGTTTGAAATGCCGTTGTTCGCCAAGACGTTTTCTATCGCCAACGCAACCGGCATACCGCAAGCTTTTGACCTGAACCTGCCGACCCAGATGTCGCCGCAAGAAGAGATGCAATACGCTCAGGTCTGGCACGTCATGATCGCCTATGTCTTCATCGCCATCATCATCGCCCATATCTACCTCGGTTCGGTCGGGATGGAGGGCGCGTTCGACGCCATGGGCACCGGCGAGGTCGAGGAACAATGGGCCCGCGAACACCATTCACTTTGGCTGGAAGAAGTTCAGGAAAAAGAGGCCGGCAAAGGGGCGGCCTCGCCTGCGGAATAGATGCGCGCGCTGGCCCTGATCCTTGCGCTGTTCCCCCTGCCCGTTTGGGCCGAGTTCTTCACGCTCAAGGGTCATGGCGGGCCGATCATGGGGATCGCCACGGCCCCCGACGGTCGCATCGCGACGGCCAGTTTCGACAATTCGGTGGGCATCTGGTCAAACAAAACGCCTGAATGGCTGGAAGGCCACGAAGCCGCCGTCAATGCAGTCGCTTTCAACGGCACTGCCATCTACTCGGCAAGTGACGACTTTACCCTGCGGCGCTGGCCAGGCGGAGAAATCGTGGGCCAGCACAAAGGCAAGATCGTCCACATTGCCGCGTCAAAAACCCATGTGGCGACAGCCAGTTGGGACGGCACGGTTGGCCTGTGGCCGGTCGATGGATCGCCGCCGCGTACATTGGCGACCGGTAGCGGGGTCAACGCAGTTGTATTCTCGCCGGACGGCTCGCAGATCTATTCCGCCGGGGTAGATGGCACACTGCGCCAGTGGGACGTGGCCAGCGGTGAGGAAACTCAGCGCGTGGTGGAACACGGCTTTGGCATCAACGAACTGGTTCTGAACGCGCAGGACGACTGGATCGCATATGGGGCCGTCGATGGCGTGACCCGCATTCGTGATCTCACGACCGGAGATGAACGCGACTTTACCCTGGACCGCCGCCCGATCCTGGCGCTGGCGCTCAGCCCGGATCGCGGCCTTCTCGCCGTGGGCGACGGCGAGGGCTATATCATGGTGATCGACACGCTGGACTGGCAGATCGCGCAGGACTTCCGCGCCACGCTGCGCGGCCCGGTCTGGGCTTTGGCTTTTTCAGCCGACGGTCAGAACATCCACGCAGGCGGGATCGACGAAGCGATGTACAGCTGGCCCGTCGCCACCCTGCGCGACCAAGAGCAAATGGCAACCACCCAGCCCAGCTTTCTGAAAAACCCCAGCGAGATGACCAATGGTGAACGTCAGTTCGCTCGCAAATGCTCAATCTGCCACAGCCTGACACCCGATGACAAACGCCGCGCAGGTCCGACGCTGCATGGTGTTTTCGGACGACAAGCCGGGTCGTTGCCGGGATATTTCTACTCGGACACACTGCAAGACTCTGATATCATTTGGAATGACGAGACCATAAATGCTCTTTTCGACGAGGGCCCCGATCACTACATTCCAGGGTCAAAGATGCCGATGCAGCGGATCACGCAGGCCAGCGACCGCGACGACCTGATTGCCTTTCTGCGCCGCGCCACGGCACCGGAGAACTGAAACCGGAGGAAACCGATGAAAGCCTTTCTTGCCGCCGTTGTCGCGATGGTCGTGATCACCGTGGCTGCGCCCAACGTTCTGGACCGAATTGGGTTCAGCGCGGCGGATGCCACATCGGGCAACGCGGTGCGCCTCGACTAGATGGCCGAATATCTGACCACAAGGGAGCTCGCCGATCTGCTGCGCATCGGTGAGCGCAAGGCCTACGACCTCGCCTCGTCGGGCGAGATACCCTGCGTGCGCGCCATGGGAAAACTGCTGTTTCCCCGCGCCGAAATCATCGCGTGGCTGAACGCATCACGGTCTGGCCCGCAAGTCGCCGAGCCACCGCTACCCCCCATCATCGCGGGCAGCCACGACCCGCTGTTGGACTGGGCGCTGCGTGAAAGTGGATCGGGTCTGGCGACCTACTACGATGGGTCCTTCGACGGCCTGAACCGGCTTGAAGACCGAACCGCGCAGGCCGCCGCGCTGCACATTCACGAAGAGGATGGGTTCAATACAAACGCCCTGCGCGATCACCTTGGCGAGGCACCAGTGGTTTTATTCGAAGTCGCCCAGCGTCAGCGCGGCCTGCTGCTTGCAAATGGCGTTACCGGCATAGGCGGTTTTGCCGACCTCAAAGGGCGAAGAATCATCATGCGTCAGGACAGTGCCGCAAGCCAACGGTTGTTTGACGCTCAGCTTGAAGCACATGGCATGTCGCGCGACGATCTGGACGCCCTGCCCGTGTGCGCGCGTACCGAAGAAGAACTGGCCATCGCCCTGCACGACGGCAAGGCCGAGTGTGGTTTTGGATTGGGTGCTTTAGCAGGTCTATACGATCTGGGCTTCATCCGCACCCACGCGGAACGTCTGGATCTGGCGATCTGGCGGCGTGCCTATTTTGATGAGCCGATGCTGAAGCTGTTGGGTTTTCTTCACTCTGACCGTTTTGCAACGCGGGCGGCTGAACTTGGCGGTTATGACCTGTCGGGGCTCGGCCAAATCCACCACAACGGGGCCACCGGCTAAACAGCGCCCCTTCATCTTATCCAAAATACTCTCACCGAAGGCATTGGCCACAGGCCAATTCACCGCGCGTTGGGAAAAAACACTTGCCGCCCGTCCAGAGAAAAAGACGCTATCGCTGCCTGACCATCCGGCCCGATCAGCCAATCGATGAACCTTTGGCCCGCGGCAGCTCGAACCCTCAGGTGCTTTTCGGGGTTCACCAAGATCACGCCATATTGGTTGAACAACCTCGGATCACCCTCGACCAGAATCTCAAGATCGCCCTTGTTGCCAAAGGACTGCCACGTCGCACGATCCGTCAGGGTATAAGCGTTCATCCCGCTGGCCACGTTCAGCGTCGCCCCCATACCGGATCCGGTTTCGCGATACCAGTCGCCGGATGCCCCGGTAGGATCAATCCCGGCTTCCGTCCAATGGGCCATCTCGGCCTTATGGGTTCCGCTGTCATCCCCGCGTGAGGCAAACGGGGCCTTTGCCGCGCGTATCGCCGCCAAAGCGGTCACGATATCCGCCCCACCCTTCACTTTCGCCGGGTCTGTTTTCGGGCCCACCAGAACGAAGTCATTATACATCACATCAAACCGTTCAACGCCCCAGCCATCGGCTACAAACTGTTCCTCGGCGGATTTGGCGTGGACAAGCAGCACGTCCCCATCGCCATTGATTGCATTGCGGATGGCTTGCCCGGTTCCAACGGCAACGACGCGCACGTCGATGCCGGTTTCAGCCTCAAACCCCGGCAGAATGTAGTCAAGCAGGCCCGAGTTCTGCGTAGACGTCGTCGATTGCACCACGATGAAAGGTGCCTCGGCATTCGCAGTCGCCGCGAGGCCAAGCGATACCAGTGCCGCCCCAAGGAAAGTCCGGATCATTCAGAACTCCAACTTCAGATCAAGTTACCAGACCCCCGCCAAGATAGCGACGTGACGCGTCGCTTTCAGGGGTGTCCAATACCTGTTTGGCGGCCCCGTGTTCAACCACATGACCGCCCTGCATCATGATGACGTCCGCAGCCAACCGTCGCGCCTGCCCAATGTCATGCGTCACCATGACGATCCTGACCCCCCGACCAGAGGCACGCAGGATCATGCGTTCGATCATCTGCGTCGCGCTCGGGTCCAGGGCACTTGTCGGCTCATCCAGAAACAATGTCTCTGGGTTCAACGCCAAGGCGCGCAGAATGGCAAGTCGCTGGGCCTCGCCACCGGACAGCGAGCGCGCGGACTGACGCGCCTTGTCCTCAAGCCCGCCTTCGGTCAGCAAACCCTCAATACGCGCCTTGCGCACGCGACGCGGCAACCCATGCCGTTTGAGCACAAAGTCCAGATTGGCGGACACAGAGCGGCGCAGCAAAACGGGTTGCTGAAACACCATGGCCTGACGGGCTTTGTGATCCGCATTCAGCCTTTGCCCGTCCTGTTCCACCCTGCCCTGATCGGGTGAGATCAACCCATGCAAACAGCGCAAAAGCAGGCTCTTGCCCGCGCCATTGGGACCAAGGATCAGGCTGGGCCCCGGACCATCCAGCGACAGATGCGAAACGTCCAGCAAAGCCTTGCCCTTGCGTGTTATGCGTATCCCGCGCACGGTCAGGCCATTCGGCGTATCGCACATCAGATCACGCATGACGCAGCCCCTCTTGCTCGGCCCGCAGGCTAACCGCACTGACCATCGCGTTTACGGCTATGGCAATCCCGATCAGGATTGCGCCCAAAGCCAGAGCCAGCGCCAGATTGCCCTTGGATGTCTCTAACGCAATCGTCGTCGTCATGACCCGCGTGACATGGTTGATGTTGCCGCCGACGATGATCACGGCGCCGACCTCGGCGATGGCCCGTCCAAAACCGGCGAGCAAGGCCGTCACCAACGCCAGTCGTGCATCCCAAAGCAGCACCGGAACAGAAGCAAGGCGCGACACACCCAGCGAGCGGAGTTGCTCCGAGTATTCTTCAGCCAGCATCTCGATCACCTGCCGGGTCAGCGCCGCAACGATGGGCGTCACCAAAACGACCTGAGCAATGATCATGGCGGTCGGCGTATAAAGCAGCTCCAACACACCCAGCGGGCCGGACCGGGACAGCATCAAATAGACGAGCAGACCAACCACAACAGGCGGAAAGCCCATGAGCGCGTTCATCAGGATGATCAGCATCCGTCGCCCGGGGAACCGCGCAACGGCCAGCGCAGCGCCGACGGGCATCCCGATCAAAGCAGAAATCAGTACGGCGAAGACGGAAACTTTCAAGGACAGAAGCACAATCGCCCAAAGCTCTGCATCCCCGTCAAGGATCAGAGCCAGGGCAGAACTGAATTCTGATGCAAATCCCTGCATAATATTCCGTGACCTGAGCATTTCGTAGGAAATGCGCGCATTTACAGGATAATACTAAGCGATTTAGCACCCAAGTACAGACACAATTCCGACACCCGAAACAGAAAACGCGGCCCCAAAAAGGGACCGCGCCATTTTAGATGACCGAAGCTTTAGTTCAGGGCCGCATCCGTAATCTTATGCGTCCAAGCGCCTTCGGGCGTTTTGGTGATGACCGGGTCAGACCCGCCCGCCAGCAAGGTGCTAACGGTGCGGTCAAAGTCCGCCGGATCGAGCGACCCGTTCGAACCCGCTGTCAACTTGGCAATCTCGCCCATCATACGCTTCTGATGTTCTTCGGTCTGAGCACCTGTCGCATCGTTTTCCAACACGATGTCGGCTGCTTCTTCAGGGTGTTCCTCGGCGTATTTCCAACCCTTCATCGAAGCGCGGACAAAACGTTCCATCTTGTCGACAAAGGCCGTATCGTTCAGGTTTTCTTCCAGCACGTACAGACCGTCTTCCAAAGTTGCCACGCCCTGATCTTCGTATTTGAAGGTCACCAGCTCATCCGGGTTCACACCCGCATCGATGACCTGCCAATATTCGTTGTAGGTCATGGTGCTGATACAATCGGCCTGACGCTGCAGAAGAGGATCAACGTTGAAGCCTTGCTTCAAAACCTCAACGCCACTTTCGGCTTTTCCATCAGTGCTAATACCCAACTGGCTCATCCAGCTCATGAACGGGAATTCGTTGCCAAAGAACCAAACGCCCAGAGTACGGTTCTTGAGGTCATCCGGTGAGGCGATCCCTGCGTCCTTCCAGCACGTCAGCATCATGCCCGAGCTTTTGAAAGGCTGCGCGATGTTCACCAGCGGCAGGCCCTTTTCACGAGCAGCCAACGCGGCAGGCATCCATTCAACGGTCACATCAGCACCACCGCCTGCGATCACCTGAGTCGGTGCGATGTCCGGTCCGCCAGGAAGGATAGTGACGTCCAGCCCCTCTTCTTCGTAGAATCCTTTATCGGCGGCCACGTAGTAGCCCGCAAACTGCGCCTGCGTCACCCATTTCAATTGCAATGTTACTTCGTCCGCCGACCATGCAGCTGTGGCTGCCAGGCCAAAGGCGGTTACCGCCCCGCTAAGTAGCTTCTTCATCTTCAAGTCTCCTAGTTGTTGTTGCCCCGGTTCAGGGGTCTGTTGAAGTTTGTTATCCGCGTTGTGACGGGTGCCAGAAGGTTACAGCCTTCTCGATCATGGCCACAGTTCCATAAAACGCCGTACCGGCCAGCGCGGCGACTACAATTTCGGCCCAGACCATGTCCAAAGAAAGCTGTCCGACACTCGTTGAAATCCGAAACCCCATCCCCAGTGTTGGCGAGCCGAAGAACTCGGCCACAATAGCGCCGATCAGGGCCAGAGTGGTGGAAATCTTCAACCCGTTGAAAATGAACGGCATCGCTGCAGGCAGGCGCAGTTTCAGAAAGCTCTGCCAATAGGTGGCGGCGTAGGTCTCCATGAGGTCGCGCTGCATGGCCGTCGCCTCGCGCAGCCCGGCAACCGTGTTCACCAGCATCGGGAAGAACACCATGACCACGACCACCGCCGCTTTGGAATGCCAGTCGAACCCGAACCACATCACCAGAACCGGGGCGGTTCCAACGATGGGCAGCGCCGCCACGAAATTGCCCACAGGCAGAAGCCCGAGGCGAAGGAAATCCCATCGGTCCACTGCAATCGCCATCAGGAACGCCGCGCCGCAACCGATCAGATACCCGCTGAGCGCACCCTTAATGATTGTCTGAACAAAGTCCGCCCAAAGGATTGACAGGCTACCCCCAAACCGCACGGCTATCACCGAGGGTGCGGGCAGAATGACCAAAGGCACCTCAAGGCCACGCACCAGTAACTCCCAAACGCCGATGATCGTAAGGCCAAAGATCAGCGGAGCCAGAAACCGAACCAGTTGGCTGTCGGCCTGTGGGCCGCTGGCGAGACGACTGTTCAGCCACCAGCCGAAAACCCACAACAAGATCGCACCAAAGACCAGCATCATTGCGCCATCCCCATGCGTTTGAGAACGGTCCGTTCTAACAGCCCAAGCAGACCTACAAGACAGGCCGCAAGGATAGCTGCTCCAAACAAGGCCGACCAGATTTGCACTGTTTGCCCGTAGTAGCTACCCGCCAGCAAACGCGCGCCCAGCCCAGCGACGGCACCGGTTGGAAGCTCTCCGACGATTGCACCGACCAGAGAGGCTGCGATACCGATTTTGAGCGAAGCGAACAGATAAGGCATCGATGCAGGCAAGCGCAATTTCCAGAAGCCTTGGGATTTGCTGGCGCTATAGGTGCGCAGCAGGTCCAACTGCATGGCGTCCGGGCTGCGTAGTCCTTTAACCATACCGACGACCACAGGGAAAAAGCTGAGATACGCTGATATGATCGCCTTGGGGATCAGCCCCTGCACCCCAATCGAATAGAGCACCACAATAATCATCGGCGCGAGCGCAATGATCGGAATGGTCTGGCTGACAATCGCCCACGGCATCACAGACAGGTCCATCACCTTGCTGTGCACGATTCCGACGGCAAGCAAAATGCCCAAAATGGTGCCAATCGCAAAACCCAGCACCGTCGCACTCAGCGTGACCCAGCCGTGATAGACCAGAGACCGTTTGGACGTGATCTTTTTGTTGATGGTCGAATCCCACAACTCCAACACCACATCATGCGGTGCAGGCAAGCGCGGACGGTTTTGCTCCCAGGTGTCCGGGATTGCGAAAGCGTTGTCCCAGACCAAAACGACGTCGTATTCCTGCAAACGCTCTTTCGCGGTTGGGGGGTCAACCTCTTCTCCGGCACGCTCGGCCGCGTTCAGCGCGCTGTCGATATTCATCGGGATGCAGGCAATGTACCAGATCGCAACGATGGCAGCGATCACCCACGTGACGGCTGTAAACTGCTTCATGACCGCCACTCCATCCGAAAGACAGGCACCGTATCGGGGGGAACTGGCGCCTCGCGTCCGGTCTCAACGAACCCTTCCCGGCGGTAAAACCGCTGTGCGGCGACGTTGGGAACGTGCGTGGTCAGCCATAAATGGTCCCGACCGATTTTGGCCTGATCCAACAAGCGCTTACCAACTCCTTGGCCGGTGCGAAGGCAATAAAGCGCGCCGACTTTATTCTCCACCGGATCAACCGACATATAGCAATCCACCGGGTCGCCAGAGACCCAGATGTCCCGGCTCGGAAACGCTTCGCGGATGAGGCTTTCAAGCTGCTCCTGGGTCACGTCTTCGGGCATCCAATCGGTTTTTGCGATCCACGTCCATATGATCCGGGCGCAATCGGGGACGTCCGCCAAGGTCGCGCGTCTGATTTCTGCGTCCGCCATCAGACATCATCCCCATGTCCGGCCCGCAGCCCTTCACGCACGCGGTGGGCGACTTCGATGAACTCGGGCGTATCGCGAATATCCAGAGGCCGTTCCTTGGGCAGAGGGCTGTCGATCACATCCGTGATCCGCCCCGGACGGGGGCTCATCACCACGATCTTGGTGCTCAGATACACCGCCTCGGGGATTGAGTGCGTGACAAAGCCGATGGTCTTCTCAGTCCTTGCCCACAGCGCCAAGAGTTGTTCGTTCAGGTGATCTCGAACGATCTCGTCCAACGCCCCGAACGGTTCGTCCATCAATAAGATGTCCGCATCGAATGCCAGCGCCCGGGCGATACTGGCCCTTTGCTGCATCCCGCCCGACAATTGCCAGGGAAACTTGCCGCCGAACCCCTCCAGATCAACGAGTTCCAGAACGTTCTTAACACGCTCGTCCTGTTCTGATGCAGAATATCCCATGATCTCAAGCGGCAGCTTGATGTTCTTCGCGATCGTCCGCCACGGGTACAGCCCCGCCGCCTGAAACACATACCCATAAGCCCGCTTGCGTCGCGCTTCATCCGGGGTCATGCCGTTGACGGTCAGCGTGCCGCCGGTCGGGGCCTCCAAAGCCGCGATACACCGCAGGAACGTTGTCTTGCCGCAGCCCGACGGGCCGATAAAGCTGACAAATTCGCCTTTGTCGATGTTCAGGTTCACGTCCTTTAAGGCATGGATCGGGCCGTCATTGGTTTGGAAGGTTAGGTCGAGGTTGTCGGCCGCGATGACAGTATTGCCTGCTTCGTTCATGTTTCTTTATCCGTTGTCTTCCAGCGGGCAACCATGCGCTCGGTAGCGACAAAAAGGTTACCATTCTTCGCCCTCAGCCGCTCGCCGCTGACAAAATTCTCTAGCCTGTCCCAATCGCGATAAAGCGCTGTACGCCAGTAATCACGTAGGATTTCTTCGTCGATCGCACCGTGTTTGATCATCCGCGCCATCAGCCCATAAATGCTGAGAATATAGCGCGCTAGCCCCCGCTCTTCACTTTCCAGATCATTATAATCCCTCTGATGCGGACCACCAAAGAAACGCTGTCGGGCCTCTCGAAACTGACCGGCTTGCAGCGTTTCGTGGATCACATGGATCGACTCGCGTAGAAACCGACGCTCATCCTTGTCTTGACCGCGTGCCTGCAAATGCATCTGACGCCAGACAAACGCCGCAGTCACGATCACAGCCAAGGCAGCGAGGATTGCCGCGACATCCGCAGAAATATCCAGCCAAAATTCCAAACCCATTTTGCCGCGATCAAACCCCCGTCGCAGGAATACCCGTCCGCTCAACAGGGCGCGGCGCGGTCAGTTCTTTCCAGGTGCTCAGCGCCTTGTTCACGTGGGTATTGGCCTCACGCGCCACGAATTTCCCATGCCCTTCCTGTGTCTGGACCTCACCATCATGCACGGCAACCGCACCACGGGTCAGCGTGAACCGCGGCAACCCACGCACTTCTTTACCTTCGAACACGTTGTAGTCGATCGAAGACTGCTGTGTTCCGGCTGAAATCACCTTGGCCTTATCCGGATCCCAAACCACCAGATCCGCATCTGCGCCAACCAAAACTGCGCCCTTTTTTGGATAGCAATTCAATATCTTGGCGATGTTTGTTGAAGTAACAGCCACGAACTCATTCATCGTCAGCCGCCCAGTATTGACCCCATGGGTCCAGAGCATAGGCATCCGATCCTCCAACCCTCCAGTCCCGTTCGGGATCTTGGTGAAATCTCCCACGCCGTAGCGTTTCTGCTCAGTGGTAAACGCGCAATGGTCCGTGGCGACTACGCTCAACGTACCCGATTGCAGCCCGTTCCACAGGCTATCCTGATGCTGCTTATTCCGGAACGGAGGGCTCATGACCCGCCGTGCCGCGTGTTCCCAATCGTGGTGGAAATACTCGCTCTCATCCAGGGTCAAGTGCTGGATCAAAGGCTCGCCCCAAACCCGCTTGCCGTTCATCTTGGCCCGACGAATGGCCTCGTGTGCCTCTTCACAGGAGGTATGCACCACATACAATGGCACACCAGCCATATCGGCAATCATGATGGCCCGGTTCGTCGCCTCACCCTCAACCTGTGGCGGTCGAGAATAGGCATGCGCCTCGGGTCCCGTGTTGCCCTCGGCCAGCAACTTAGCGCTCAGCTCTGCGACGACATCTCCGTTTTCGGCATGAACCATCGCGGTCCCACCCAACTCGGCCAAACGCTTGAACGAGGCAAACAACTCATCATCATTCACCATCAACGCGCCTTTATAGGCCATGAAGTGTTTAAACGTGTTAATTCCGCGCGTCTCAATCACAGTCTTTATGTCGTCAAAAACCTGCTCGCCCCACCAGGTCACCGCCATGTGGAACGAATAGTCACAATTCGCCCGCGTCGACTTATTGTCCCAACGCTTGAGTGCGTCCAGTAGGCTCTCACCCGGGTTGGGCAACGCAAAATCCACAACCATCGTGGTGCCACCCGCCAATGCAGCACGCGTGCCGCTCTCGAAATCGTCGCTGGAATAGGTTCCCATGAACGGCATCTCAAGATGCGTATGCGGATCAATCCCGCCCGGCATGACATAGCAACCGGTGGCATCCAATTCCTTGTCGCCTGTCAGATCCGGGCCAATCTCCGTAATGATACCACCCTCGACCTTTACATCCGCCTTATACGTCAGATCAGCGGTAACAACCGTTCCGTTCTTGATCACAGTGCTCATTGCACATCTCCCTTGTGTTTTTCACCATCACTTCGTGAGTGGTGTTTAGGGTTTCTCTCGGTAGGCGCCTGAAAATAGACTGGCACATCGAAAGAGATTCTATTTGTTCGTTCTTGAGCCGCGCCAGCATTGGCTTCGCCTATTGACCAAACGCTAATTCCACCTGCCGCCTCTTTGCTAACAGTCACTTCCACTTCGAATTGTACGGTAGAAGGCGTTTTCACTACTTTGTTTTCGACCGTCCCGGGAGCAATGTGCAGCAATGAAGCATTCTGAGCCTCAGTAACCCCTTTCGTAATGTCCAAAAGGGTTTGCTTTACGAATTCATCCAGCTTCACTCTGCGATCTCCGCCGTTTCGACGACCGCATGAAACAGAACATCGGCCCCGGCAGCGGCCCAGTCCTTGCTGATGTCCTCGGCCTCGTTGTGGCTCAGCCCGTCCACGCACGGACACATAACCATTGCTGTCGGCGCTACGCGGTTAATCCAGCATGCATCATGCCCTGCGCCCGAAATGATATTCATGTGGGTGTACCCCAATCGCTCTGCCGCATCGCGAACGGCAGCCACGCAGCCGTCATCAAATTTGACCGGATCAAAGCCGCCTACTTTTTCGAACTCGATCTCAAGACCCATCTCATCGACGATGTCTTGCGCCTCGGAACGCAACCGGGCCTCCATGTCCTGAATGACCGAAAGCTCGGGCGACCGGAAATCAACTGTGAACACGACTTTGCCCGGGATCACGTTACGAGAGTTGGGGAACACATCAATATGACCCGCCGCCCCAACGGCATGTGGCGCATGAGACCACGCGATTTCATCCACTTTCTCAAGAATGCGTGCCATCGCCAGACCAGCGTTCTTGCGCATTGGCATAGGGGTTGAACCCGTATGCGCGTCCTTTCCTGTGACCGTCACTTGCGTCCAGCTCAAGCCCTGCCCATGAGTGACCACGCCGATGTCACGGCCCTCAGCCTCGAGGATTGGCCCCTGCTCAATGTGCAATTCAAAGAACGCGTGCATCTTGCGCGCGCCAACCTCTTCGTCACCACGCCAGCCGATCCGCTGCAGCTCATCGCCAAATTTCTTACCTTCGGCATCTTCGCGATCGTAAGCCCAATCTTGCGTGTGCATCCCGGCAAACACGCCGGAAGACAACATCGCAGGCGCATAGCGCGTACCCTCTTCGTTGGTCCAGTTGGTCGCAACGATTGGGTGTTTGGTCTTGATGCCCAGATCGTTCAGGGTGCGGATAATCTCCAACCCGCCCAGAACACCCAGAACACCGTCGTATTTTCCGCCAGTGGGCTGCGTGTCCAGATGCGATCCAACGTAAACCGGCAGAGCATCCGGGTCCGTGCCCTCGCGGCGGGCAAACATATTGCCCATCTGGTCAAGACCCATGGAACACCCGGCGTCCTCACACCATTTCTGAAACAAGGCGCGGCCTTCGGCGTCTTCATCCGTTAGTGTCTGGCGGTTGTTACCCCCGGCGACTCCGGGTCCGATCTTGGCCATCTCCATCAGGCTGTCCCACAACCTGTCGCCGTTGATCCTGAGGTTCTGCGCCGGAGCTGCCATCCTGTTCTTCCCTGTCGCTTGCGATTTGGCTCGCTTTTGGTGTCTTGATTTGACCATCTGGTCAAAGTCACGCTATCACGGGTTCGAGATCAGTCAAGAAATTGCAGGACGCCGCCGTAATTTTCGGCATATAGCGCCCCTGCTTGTCGGAAAAAGAGACGCCCTGAGAACATGCCCAAGGACCGCGCGCCCACCCGCATACAGAAAAAGAATCGCGCCGCGATTCTGGAAGCGGCATTGAATGTGTTTTCAGCCCATGGTTTCCGGGGTGCCACCGTTGATCAGATCGCCGCTGAGGCGGGCCTGAGCAAGCCAAACCTGCTGTATTATTTCCCCTCAAAAGAGGCGATTCATACAGCGCTGCTTTCTGGGTTGCTCGAGACGTGGCTTGCACCGCTGCACGCGCTTGATGGCACGGGCGATCCGTTGGAAGAGATTCTGTCCTACATCCGCCGCAAGTTGCAGATGAGCCGTGAATTGCCGCGCGAAAGCCGTCTGTTCGCGAATGAATTGGTTCAGGGCGCGCCGCGAATCCATGATGCGTTGTCTAGTGACCTGAAAGCTCTGGTCGATGATAAGACGGCGATCCTACAAAAATGGATGGACGAGGGTAAAATCGCGCAGGTTCACCCCTACCATTTGGTTTTTTCCATTTGGTCGCTCACGCAACACTACGCGGATTTCGACGTGCAGGTACGGTCGATTTTGGGCGACGAAGATCCTTTCGAAGGCGCGGCACCGTTCATCGACACGCTGTATCGGAAACTCCTGACGCCTTAACTGTCGCTTAACCCTGTTTGATCAAGGTTAAGGGATGATCACGATCCGCCCTGACCCCGACCCTTGGCTATCCCAACTATTTGGGACCAAATCTGCACAGAAGGGCGCGGTCGTTCGCCGCTCGGTCGCTTGGGTCGAAAGAGAGGTCGGCCACCACCGCTTCCAAGAAGAAGTAAGGCGGCGCGGATTTCACCTGATCCGCACCGCCAACCAATACATCGTCATCTGCCACAACGGACCCATTGACATCCTGTTCTGAGAAAATTCGTCGAATTTTCTCGGCCGAGATTTTTCGACGAAAAATCTCTTATTCCGCGGCCTTCGCCATCGGGTTGTTTGGGTGTGAGGTCCAGTTGGCATAGTCCGGCTGCACAACATTCCCGGTACGCGGGTCAACCTCTCCTGCCGCCATTGGCTCCATCGAAATACAGCCTTCAACGGGGCAAACGTCCACGCACAGATTACACGCAACGCATTCCTCGTCTATGACTTCAAACACCCGGTCGGCAGACATCGAAATAGCCTGATGGCTGGTGTCCTCGCAGGCAGCGTAGCAACGACCACATTTGATGCACTGGTCCTGATCAATCTTGGCCTTGGCGACATAGTTTAGGTTCAGATACTGCCAGTCCGTCACGTTTGGCACAGCGCGACCGACAACCTCGGACACGTTAGAGTATCCTTTTTCGTCCATCCATTCCGAAAGGCCAGCGGTCAATTCATCAATGATCTTAAACCCATAGGTCATCGCGGCCGTGCAAACCTGAACGTTGCCGCACCCAAGCGACATAAACTCGGCCGCATCGCGCCACGTGGTCACTCCGCCGATGCCCGAAATCGGCATTCCATGCGTCGCCTCGGCGCGGGCGATTTCGGACACCATCGACAAAGCGATCGGTTTCACAGCTGGACCACAATACCCGCCATGGCTACCCTTGCCATCAATAGAAGGCTCGGGGCTGAACGTGTCGAGGTTCACGCTGGTGATCGAGTTGATCGTGTTAATCAGCGAAACCGCATCTGCGCCGCCGTTCCTTGCCGCTTCCGCCGGCTTTCGGATATCGGTGATGTTCGGCGTTAGCTTAACGATTACCGGGCGATCGTAGTACATCTTACACCACCGGGTGACCATCTCGATGTATTCCGGCACTTGCCCGACGGCCGAGCCCATACCCCGTTCGCTCATGCCGTGTGGACAGCCGAAGTTCAGTTCAATCCCGTCTGCTCCAGTTTCTTCAACGCGCGGTAGGATCGCTTTCCAGGCCTCCTCCTCGCACGGCACCATGATCGATGCGATGAGCGCGCGGTCCGGGTAATCCGCCTTGACCCGCGCCATTTCCTCGAGGTTCACCTCCAGGGGTCGGTCGGTGATCAGTTCGATGTTGTTCAACCCCAGCAACCGACGGTCCGCACCGTAGATAGCGCCATATCGCGGTCCGTTTACGTTTACGACCGGAGGGCCCTCGGATCCTAGTGTCTTCCAAACAACACCGCCCCAACCGGCCTCGAACGCGCGGCGCACATTGTATTCCTTGTCCGTCGGCGGCGCAGAGGCCAGCCAGAATGGGTTGGGGCTGGAAATTCCCAGAAAATCGGTTGTCAGATTGGCCATGGGTACTCCTTTCCGGCTCCTCAGCCGGTTTTCTTGAATATCATTTCCGTCGGGCGGATGCGCCCAGCGTGAAGGTTTTTGACGTAGTTCTGGAACTTCTCAGGGGCCGTCTCGCCCATCATCAGATGAATGCCCAAGGGCGCAGGTCCGGTCTCGGCGACCTTAGCGAAGACCTCTTCGAAAAAGGCCACGGCAAAGTCGGTCCGATCCGTCTCGGCCACCAATTCCAAACCAACCGCCTGGGCTGCGTCCTTGTAGACATCCGGAACGTGGACAAAAGACGTCTCGGGCTGCGAAGACCACGGCAGTGGAAAAGCCAGAGGTTCGTCCGTTTCGCCGCCCATGACATCGAACAGGGCAAAGGTGCCGCCTGTTGCCAGGGCGCGAGACACTTCCGCGAACAGACCAGCTTTATCCTCGATGTTCATGCCGACATGTAGCATTACGGCGAGGTCAAAACCCGCATCCGCAACCGGCATGTCCAGAGCGCTTCCAACATGGAAGGTCAGCTTTTCGGAAAGACCGACAAGATCACTAAGTGCTTCTGCCGTTTCAATAAATTCTGGCGTCAGATCGACACCCGTTACTGTCGAGTCATAGCGATCCGCGATGTACCGTGAAGTTCCCCCGATACCGCAGCCGACATCCAGCACGCGCGTGGCGTGGGTCGGAGACAACTGCCCAAACAGGTGGTCGGTTGCGGCAACGCCACCCGTGTGGAACTCATCACCGGCCTTCAAGTCCGCCGTCGTCGCGTTGTCAGGATCGATACCGCTGGCGTGCAAAGCAGCGCGGACACGCTCGGTCAACGCTCCTGTTGTGTAGTGCTCGGCAACTGCTTCTTCGATCCGGGACATGATGCGACCTCAGCTGTGATATGTGGGGATATGAGCCCTCAGCATATCACGAAACCAGCGCGGCGTGGATGTCCATCGCGGCATCCCGGCCCTCGGCTACCGCCGTAACCGTCAGATCGTCCCCACCAGACGCGCAGTCGCCCCCAGCCCAAACGCCCTGCATCGAGGTACGGCCCGCGCCACTGACGGCGATCTTGTAACCGTCCAAAGAAAGGCCTTCGGGCGCACCTTCCAGCGTCTGACCGATGGCTTTGAGTATCTGATCAGCAGGAATGCGGATGGTTTCTCCTGTGCCGGTCAGTTGGCCATTCTGGCTTGCGGTGTATTCCAACTCAATCTCAACCGCCGCGCCGTTTCCATGAACGGCCACCGGCTGAACGTTGCATAAGATCCGTACGCCATGGGACGCCGCCAGATCCTGTTCATACCGACTGGCCCCCATCGCGTCACGACCACGACGATAAGCAATAGTGACGTGCTCCGCCCCAAGCAGCTTGGACTTCACTGCAGCATCCACAGCAGTCATCCCGCCGCCAATGACCACGACATTGCGTCCGACCGGCAGGTGCGCCAGATCGCTCGCCTGCCGCACATCCGAGATGAAGTCAACCGCGTGGCGCACACCGTCCTTGTCGGCCCCTTGCGCCCGCAGAGCATTTACACCGGCTAAGCCGATGGACAGGAAAACAGCGTCGTAGTTGTCCAGCAACCCATCCAGCGAGATCGTTTCGCCCAGAACAGAACCTGTTTCGATGGCAATACCGCCGATCTTCAGCAGCCAATCGACCTCGGCCTGAGCGAAGTCATTCGTCGATTTGTAAGCCGCGATCCCGTATTCGTTGAGGCCGCCCGCCTTGGGCTTAGTCTCATGGATCACAACCTCATGGCCCAGCATCGCCAGTCGGTGCGCGCAGGCCAAGCCTGCAGGCCCTGCCCCGACCACGGCAACGGTTTTGCCCGTCAGCGGTGCGCGCGCAAAAGGATGCGCACCCGAAGACATCACATCGTCGGTCGCAAAGCGCTGAAGCCGTCCGATCTCAACCGGCTTGCCTTCTGCAGCCTCACGCACGCAAGCCTCTTCGCACAGAGTCTCAGTCGGGCAAACGCGGGCGCACATGCCGCCCAGAATGTTCTGTTCCAGAATGGTCTGCCCTGCGGCCTTGGGCTGCCCCGCCTGTATCTGCCGGATGAACAACGGAATGTCGATATCCGTCGGACAGGCCGTCACACATGGCGCGTCATAGCAGAAATAGCAGCGATCAGCGGCCACGGCGGCCTCATGCGGGGCCAAAGGCGGATGCAGATCGGTGAAATTCGAGGTCAGCTCATCGCTGGAAAGCCGCCCAGAGACGATCCCGGGTGCCATCTGGCCCTGTGCCATCACTCTACTCCCTGTAGATATGTTCGTTATGCGACTCAGCTTGCCACATTCTGATTTTTTATCAATTGGTAAAATTTGCCAAATGGTCAAAAAATGAAAAACCCGGGCGCGACGGCCCGGATTTCTGTGATTTTTGCCTAAAATTGGCGCAACTTTGGGATCAGATCATCCCGCTCAGGTGCCCAGACTTGATCCAGACACGCGCGCCGCCCTCTCCGGCAGTACCAGAAGACGAGGTACCCGGCGGCAGCCTCAGCCAATCCCACTGGCCAAAACTCTCCTGCCCTTCCGTGAACGACCCGCTGATTACAAAGACCTCCATCCCCTTTGAGGCATCAAGTGCTACGGTCTCGCCCGCGGCCCATTCCTGAACCAATACGTCCTCATGCGAGTCGCGAAATAGTTGGGTATTGCCGGACCCGTTAATTGATCGACGCACTTCGGTACGGTCGTCGGGATCGAACTGATGCAGCTTCACCAGAATCGTCGCGCCCTCTTTGGCCGACGGCGTATGTGAAGAAGTGGGTGGGTTGCGCACATAACTTCCAACCGGGAAATCACCAGTTTCGTCCTGAAACACACCGTCGAGCACAAGGTATTCCTCACCACCGTCATGGGTGTGCGCCGCAAATGCGCTGCCCGGGGCAAAGCGGACAATGGTCGTGGCACGTGCGACTTCGGCCCCAATCCGGTCCAGCATTTTGCGTTCAACGCCCGCCGAGGGGGATGCTACCCAATCGGTGTCGTTGAAATGAACCGCCACGCGCTGGCTGAAATCTGCATTGACCCGCATCTGAGTTCTCCTGACCGTTAGCTGCGATATTAAATGGGATGGCTTCCCGCATTTTCAAACCGCAGGTTGCATCGGGTTTTGACGCCTACCGCCGGTTCCTGTAGGTCGAATGGAACAAGGCCGAAAACCGGCCTCGATCAGAGAGCATCCAAATGCAGGCGCGCCCGACCAAATTCAACATCCTTATCATCGGGCAAAACAACCGGCTGCAATACGAGGCATTGCTGTTCGCGGCGTCTCTGCGCCATTCATCGCCAGGGTTTGACGGTCGGCTGTTTGTCGGCGTTCCGCAGGCCGGTCCCTTATGGTCGCAAAACCCCAGCATCCAGAACCCCGAAGTGTTGAACGCGCTTCAGCAACTGAACGCTGAAATCCTGCCCTTCGAGTCTAAGGTGTTCGGAGAAAGCTATCCGTTCGGCAACAAGATCGAAGCCCTTTTGGCAATGCCCGAGAATGAACCCTTCGTGTTCTTCGACACGGACACGTTGATCACCGGGGAACTGGCGGACGTGCCGTTCGATTTCGACCGCCCCGGAGCGTCGCTCAAGGTCGAGGGAACATGGCCCAGACCTACGCTTTACGGTCCGGGCTATGATGGCATCTGGCGCGCGCTGTATGATCGGTTCGGATTGGAATTCGAAAGCTCGCTGGACCTGGCACAACCAGCGGACTATTGGCGGCGATACCTGTATTTCAACGCAGGCTATTTCTTCTACAAATGCCCCCACAAATTTGGCGAGCGTTTTCTGGACTATGCCAAAACCATCCGAGATGAGGGCATTCCGGAACTCACCGGACAGGTCCTGGACCCGTGGCTGGACCAGATCGCCCTGCCTCTTGTGGTCCACTCGTTCGGCGGAGGGCGAGACGTTCTGCCCACCGGCCTGTTGGATGGTTCAGTTACCTGTCACTACCGCCTGTTCCCGCTGCTTTATGCACGCGAAAGCGACCGTGTGATCGAAGTGTTGGAAACCATCGCGGCACCCAACAAGGTCAAGAAGGTGCTCAAGGGTTATGACCCGGTCAAAAAGCTGGTCATTCAGGGCAAAGGTGCCAAAATTCGCGCCTTGTTCGATCAACAGAATCTGCCCTCACGCGAGCAGGTCATTCGGAAAGAGATCAAGGCAAAAGGCCTTTGGCTGCGGTAACACACCGTTGTGTGAAACCAATCAATGCCCTAGACATTCCGCAAAACCAATTCCAACAGGAGATTTCTTAGATGTCAGACGGTCCCACCTACGGCTTCGATACGCTGCAAATCCACGCCGGAGCGCGCCCCGACCCCGCTACAGGAGCCCGCCAGACACCCATTTATCAAACGACGGCCTACGTGTTTCGCGACGCCGATCACGCTGCGGCGCTATTCAACCTGCAAGAGGTCGGGTTCATCTATTCCCGCCTGACCAACCCCACGGTCGCCGTTTTGCAGGAACGTGTTGCGACTTTGGAAGGTGGCGTCGGTGCGGTGTGCTGTTCGTCCGGCCACGCGGCGCAGATCATGGCGCTGTTCCCGCTGATGGGACCGGGATGCAACGTGGTGGCCTCGACCCGTCTGTATGGCGGCACGGTCACGCAATTCAGCCAGACGATCAAACGCTTTGGCTGGTCGGCCACGTTTGTGGACACAGACGATCTGGACGCTGTGAAGGCCGCGATCGACGATAACACCCGTGCGGTGTTCTGCGAGTCCATCGCCAATCCCGGCGGTTATGTCACCGATATCCGTGCTCTGGCAGATGTGGCCGACGCGGCCGGTATTCCGCTGATCGTCGATAACACCTCGGCCACGCCCTACCTTTGCCGTCCCATCGAACAGGGCGCGACGCTGGTGGTCCATTCGACCACTAAATACCTGACCGGCAACGGCACTGTCACCGGCGGTTGCATTGTGGATTCGGGCAAGTTCGACTGGTCGGCGAATGACAAATTCCCCTCGCTCAGTGAACCGGAACCAGCCTATCACGGCTTGAAATTCCATGAGACCTTCGGCCCGCTGGCGTTCACCTTCCATGGCATCGCCATCGGTCTGCGCGACCTGGGCATGACCATGAACCCGCAGGCAGCGCACTACACGCTGATGGGAATCGAAACGCTTTCGCTGCGGATGGAACGTCACGTGGAGAACGCACAAAAGGTAGCGGCCTGGCTCGAGGCGGACGACCGGGTGGACTATGTGACCTATGCTGGCCTGCCCTCTTCACCCTATCACGACCGGGTCAAAAAGCAGTACAAGAAGGGCGCTGGCGCGTTGTTCACCTTTGCCGTCAAGGGTGGCTATGACGCCTGCATCAAGTTGGCGAACGCGCTTGAGATTTTCAGCCACGTTGCCAATCTTGGCGATGCGCGGTCGCTGATCATCCACTCGGCCTCGACCACGCACAGGCAACTTACGCCCGAACAGCAAGAAGCTGCCGGTGCAGGTCCAAGTGTCGTTCGTGTATCTATCGGGATCGAGGATGCAGACGATCTGATTGCCGATTTGGACCAGGCTTTGTCCAAGGCAAGCGCATAAGCCAATGCCCGGGCACGATAAGAACGAACTGGGCCAACGCATCGGTTTGCCGGTGTCGGGTGCGTTTCCGCGCCCCACGCCGCCTTACACGCCAATGCAAGGCCGGTTCTGTTCCGTCGTGCCGCTGGATGTAAACCGACATGCGCCCGGCCTGTTCCGGGCGTTTGCCAAGGACACAGATGGGCGCAATTGGACCTACCTGCCTTATGGGCCCTTTGAACGAGAGCAGGAATTCTTTGATTGGGCGCAATCCAGTTGCATGGACGCCGACCCGATGTTTCACACCGTTCTGGACGCTGATGATACGCCGATCGGCATGGCTTCGTATCTGCGCATTGATGCGGCTGCTGGGGCCATCGAGGTTGGACATATCCACTTTTCCCCGCTGCTACAGCGGACGCCGAAATCGACCGAAACAATGTTTCTGATGATGCGACGCGTATTCGATGAGTTGGGCTATCGCCGGTACGAATGGAAATGCGATGCTTTGAACGCGCCTTCGCGGCGCGCTGCAGAGCGGCTGGGCTTCACTTTTGAAGGCATCTTCCGACAAGCCACGCATTACAAAGGCCGCAACCGGGATACGGCCTGGTATTCGATCATCGACAGTGAGTGGCCCCGCATTCGAAACGCGTATGAGGCGTGGCTGTCGCCCGGCAACTTCGATGCGTCGGGCCAGCAACTTCAGCCGTTGATGGCCAGCGCAGAACGCTAGGCTATTCCGATATCTCGAACACCATCGAGACATTGACGGACACCGAGATTTCACCAGCCGCAACCGGCAGCCCGCCTGCATCGGCCATGCTCATCTCGCGCATCTTTGCCAAAGGCCGCACGCCACCGCCATGATCGCTGATCGAAATGATCTGACCGAGTGTTATTCCGGAAGCCTCAGCAAGTTGCTTCGCCTTTGCAGTTGCGTCTGCCACTGCTTTAGCGCGCGCATCGGCCTCCAGCGGTTTGGGGTCCTGCACCTCAAAGCTCAGTCCGCCAAAGTCATTTGCCCCGTCCTGAATGACGGCATCCATAATCTTGCCCAGCTGATCCAACTCACGAACCCGCACAAACACCCGGTTCGAGGCGGTAAAGCCGGCAATCTGCGGCGCTTCGCCGTTCTGGGCGTTTCGTCCGGTCCACACTGGGGTCAGCGTCAGGTCCCTTGTCTGAACATCGCGAGCCTCAAGCCCCATCTCGTCCAACCGCGCAAGAATCTGTGTCACTGCGTCCGTTGTGGCCTGCATTGCAACGGATGCTTGGGTGTCCTGGTTCGTCACGCCTAACGTGATGGTCGCCATATCCGGCACGGCCAGCGCAATTCCTGTTCCGCTGACAGAGATGCGACGATCCTCCGCATGGGCGGGCAAAGTGACAGCCGCCAGCGCCATGGCAGTTAGAAAAGCAAGTGTCTTCAAGGTGATCCCTCCTGTTGCCTTATCCCTTAGATGGGCGTTCACACGATATCGGGACAAGGGGGAACGTGCCTTTTTCTTTCCCTCGGCGACTTCCTGCTCTAATCTCTTCGGGCAGGCACAAGACCGTTTGCATTGACGCTGACAAATATGGTTCATCCGGATTATGAAACCCGCCTTTGCGCTGTCATTTTCTGAAAATGGAATATCCCTGCACCACTGGTCCGATGACGACTGGTATTGCATCGGGACAGTTCCGTTGGACGAGCCCGATTTTGCAGGCAAAATGCAGGCGTTGCGCGATCAGGGCTTCGCGCTTGAGCACGATCTGAGTTGCCGCCTGATAATCCCGGCGGACCAGGTGCGCCATTTGTCCATCGAAACCGAGGGTGCAGATCCCGAAGCGAGCGGACAGGCGATCCAGGGCGCATTGGCGAATGCCACACCCTACGCGCTTGAGGATTTGGCCTACACCACCATCACCGAGGATCAGGTCACACAGGTGGCTGCGGTCGCGACGTCAACGCTGTCCGAAGCGCAGGAGTTTGCGCGCAATCACGGGTTTATCCCAGAACGGTTCTGCTTGAGCACGTCCGAGATGGACGCGTTGCAAGACCCTAAGTTTGTGCTGCCTGCCGCGGTCGAACCAGACTCGGAATCGTCGAGGGTGCCGCAGACCACTCCGGACCCTCGTTTGGATGCGGAATCTGAGCGTGCGACGCATCTTCCAGCCAAAACGAAGCCGCTGCTGCAATTCGTTTTGCCGGATCAGAAATGGCTTGTTGCTGGCGGCGTCGTCGCATCCGTCCTGATTGGCGTGGCAGTTGGTGCTTTGTCCCTCAGAAAGCCCGAGCCAGAAGTTGTCGCAGAGCCACAAGAAATTACCGAACCTCGCAGCGTCGAATTGGACACTCGGCCTGGGGTTGCTGTGGCGTCTGCCCCTGAGCAACCCGAAACGCCCGCGCCAACGACAGCGGCCCCCACACCGACGTCAGAGGCCGATCTGGTCAACCAGCCAACCAAACCTGAAATGCCCCAGATCGAGGGTTCACCGCCTCTCTCGGCAACAGATGCAGCGATCCTCGAGGCTCTAACGGACGGCGCAATCCTTGAAGCCCTGAATGTTCCGCCCACGCCCGTCGAGGACATCACGCCCGATTCGGACACTCAGACCGCGTTCCACGAATTCAGCGGGTCGGCCCCAATCGAGCCGACAGGCATGATACAGCCAGAAGCACAATCGCTCGGGGACATCTACCTGAGTTCAATAGATCGCTCGGATCTATCGTTGGACGCAGTTGCACTGCCCTCAATCACCAACCTGAACACGGATGAACCTTTTGTTCATACCGCTTTGCCTTCCGAGAACGGTCAATCGTTCGAATTCGACGAGCGCGGATTGGTGACACCAAGCGTCGAAGGGACGCTCAACCTCGACGGGATACTTGTGTTTCTGGGCCGTCCGTCCTCGGTACCGCCCGAACCACCGGTTCGGTTTGAAGCAGATCCAACCGAGCCGGAAGCTGACAATGCTTTGGCGGGCTATCGTCCAAGACCGCGGCCAGACAACCTGGTGGAACAATTCGAACGTGGGCAGTTGGGTGGCCGCTCGCGCGAAGAATTGGCGGTTGTTCGTCCGAAGTCCCGACCGGATGACCTGAAAGTACCGCCCAAAGTTGACCACACGCCCACCGCGCTTGCGGTTGTGCGTGTCCCGCGCCCTAAGCCCCGCTCTCCAAATATCGCCGCTTTGGCGGCGCAAAAACCCAAGAACGCCAGCGCGCCGCTGGGGTCCACAGCCGATGTCGCTGCGAAAAGTGACGAGGCTGGCTCGGCCCCGCCACGAGCAGTAAAGCCGAAAATACCGACAACCGCGTCCGTTGCCAGACAGGCGACCATCGACAATGCCATCAACTTGCGAAAATTGAACCTGATTGGTGTTTATGGCACTCCGGCCAATCGCAGGGCTTTGGTGCGCCTTCCCAGCGGGCGGTACAAAAAGCTGAAAATCGGAGATCGGATTGACGGGGGCAACGTCATCGCCATCGGTGACAGCGAGCTGCGCTATCAAAAAGGCGGGCGTAACGTGACGCTGAAAATGCCCCGAGGCTGATGCCGGGTCCCGCAGAACCCGGCATTTGGTACAGCGGATTTCTTAGGCAGCGGAAATCTCGCCGGACTCGATCTGCTCGCGCTCGATGGATTCGAACAGCGCCTGGAAATTGCCCTCGCCAAACCCATCGTCGCCCTTGCGCTGAATGAATTCAAAAAAGATCGGCCCGATCACGGTTTTTGAGAAGATCTGCAGCAAGATCTTTGTCTCACCACCGTCCACGACACCTTCGCCGTCGATCAGGATGCCGTGTTTCATCATCTGGTGCTTTGGCTCGTCATGCCCCGAAACGCGATCATAGGACATGTCATAGTAGGTTTCGTTCGGACCGGGCATGAATTTCAGGCCTTTTTCGGCAATCGCATCGGTCGAGCTGTAGATGTCGTCGCTGCCCACAGCAATGTGCTGGATCCCCTCACCATTGTATTTCTTCAGGTAGGACACGATCTGACCGGTCTCACCCCGATCTTCGTTGATTGGAATACGAATGCGGCCACAAGGCGAGGTCAGAGCGCGGCTGAAAAGACCAGTAAACTTGCCCTGAATGTCGAAAAACCGGATTTCGCGAAAGTTGAAAAGATCGCCATAGAACCTGAACCACTTGTCCATGTTGCCCTTGAATACGTTGTGGGTCAGGTGATCGAGGTAGAAGAACCCATCGCCCCGGGGTTTGGATTGCTTGAACCATTCGAATTCTTCGTTGTAGGGCGAGGTATCGTAGTACTGGTCGATGAAATAGATCAGCGAACCGCCAATCCCCTTGATGGCGGGTACGTTCATCGTTTTGTCTGCGGCGTCATAGGGCTCTGCACCCTTGGCAATCGCGTGTTCGTAAGCTTTCTGCGCATCGACAACACGCCAGCCCATGGACGGGGCGCACGGCCCATGCTCGGCAACAAACTTGGCCGCAAAGCTGTCGGGATCAGCGTTGAGGATGTAAGTCACATCGCCCTGCTGCCAAAGCTCAACCGAAGGCGTATCGCGGTGATAGCCGACATATTCAAACCCCATCCGCGCGAACAAATCTCGCAGTTCCTGCGGTTCAGGATGGGCGAATTCCACGAACTCAAAACCGTCCGTACCGGCGGGGTTTTCGTCGCTGATGACTGATTTGGGGGCGTTATGCGGGAAAGGACCCATGGCGCGTCTCCGTGTTAAACAGGAAATTTTTTGCTGATTCAAAAATAGGCCTTTATCCGCGCTGTTTCTGCGCGTTGTTTTGCTGTAACCTGACCACACGCGCGTGATTTGCGTACTGTTTTGGGAAAAATTAACGAATCCCCGCATATGCTTGATACGACGGATACAAGACTCCTGTCTGCGCTCCAAAAGGACGCCCACCTGACCGCCCATCAGTTGGGCGAGATGTTGAACCTTTCGGCCAGCCAAGCCGGTCGAAGACGCCAGAGGTTGGAAGCCGAAGGCTATATCACTGGCTACACCGCGCGCCTGGACCCGTTAAAGCTGGGGTTACAGGTTCAGGGGTTCATTCAGGTGCATCTGGGCACCCACGGCCCCGAGCAATCCGCCAGTTTTGCGCGGATGGTCGACACTCGGCCCGAGATCAGCAGTGCGTGGACGATGACCGGTGAGGCAGATTACCTGCTCCATGTCTATTGCGACGACCTGCCCGCCCTCAACACCTTGCTTCACCAGGTGATCCTACCGCATCCTGCAGTTGCGCGAGTCCAAAGCCAGATCGTGATGGACCAATTGAAACGCGACGCCCCGCTGCCGACCTAGGCGCTTAGAAAGGACGTTATGAACGAATTCCTGTATCAGGCATCGATTTACCTGGCGGCCGCCGTGATCGCCGTTCCTTTGTCCGCGCGCCTCGGGCTGGGCTCGGTGCTGGGCTATCTGGCGGCGGGTCTTGTCATAGGCCCTTTGTTGGGGCTGGTCGGGGCTGAAACAGAAAGCCTGCAGCATGTGGCCGAGTTTGGCGTCGTCATGATGCTGTTTTTGATTGGGCTGGAGCTGGAACCCCGCGCCCTGTGGGACATGCGCGACAAGCTTTTGGGACTTGGTGGGTTGCAGGTCGGCGTGACGACCGCAGTGATCACTGCTGTTGCATTCTACACCGGGCAGCCCCTGTCGGTGGCGCTGGCAGTCGGGTTGACGCTGTCGCTGTCTTCTACTGCAATTGTTCTGCAGACCTTGTCTGAGAAAGGGCTGATGCAGACCAATGGAGGGCGCGCAACGTTCTCGGTTCTGCTGACACAAGATATCGCCGTCATCCCGATTCTCGCGTTTCTGCCACTGCTGGCTTTGCCGCCGATGGCACACATCCAAAATGATGGCTCAATCGACCGAGGCGCAGACGCCGCTCATGGCGCAGACGCGCACCATACGCTGTCTCTGGTCGAGGGGCTGCCGGGATGGGCCGTTACACTTGTCACGATCGCAGCCATCGCCTTTGTCATTCTTGCCGGGATATACCTGACCCGCCCGCTGTTCAGGTTCATCCACGCCACTCGCTTGCGCGAGATGTATACCGCGCTGGCGCTGATGATCGTCGTAGGCATTTCCTTCCTGATGACCCTTGTCGGGCTGTCCCCGGCTCTGGGCGCGTTTCTGGCCGGGGTTGTTCTGGCCAGTTCGGAATTCCGACACGAGATGGAAAGTGACCTTGAGCCCTTCAAAGGGCTGTTTCTGGGCCTGTTCTTCATCACCGTGGGCGCGGGTATAAACGTTGCATATTTCTTCAACGATCCGTTCGATCTGATCGGGTTGGCGTTGCTGGTGATCCTTGTCAAAGGCATCATCTTGTTTGTTGTCGGGCGGGCATTCAAACTGCAAAAACGGGATCACTGGCTGTTCACCCTTGGATTGGCGCAGGCCGGCGAGTTCGGCTTTGTCCTGCTGGCCTTTTCGACGCAGCAAAATGTCATCCCACCTGACCTGTCGCAAAAGCTGCTGATGATCATTGCATTGACCATGCTGATCACGCCGCTTCTGTTCATCATCTATGATCAACTCAATCGGTTCTTTGGCGAAAGCAGCCCACAGATTGAACCCGATGAGATCGACGAAAAGGGCCCAGTGATCATTGCCGGGATCGGGCGGTTCGGCCAGATCGTCAATCGTCTGGTACAGGCCAGTGGCTTCAAGACCGTGGTTCTGGACCACGACATCGAAACGATCCAGCTGATGCGTCGCTTTGGCGTCAAAGGCTTTTTGGGCGATCCGACAAGGCCCGAATTGCTGCGGGCCGCAGGGCTGGATAAAGCCACCGTCCTTGTGGCGGCGATGGATGATTACAAACAGGTGACACGGCTGGTCAGCTATGCCCGTCGACAACGGCCGGATTTGCATATCATTGCGCGGGCCAAAGACCGTAACCACGTCTATGAACTGTACCAGGCTGGCGCCAACGATATCGTTCGCGAGATGTTCGATGGCTCGCTTCGCGCCGGGCGGTATGTGCTAGAGAACATTGGACTCAGCGAATATGAGGCCGCGCAAGCGGAACAGACCTTCTATCACCACGACCGTATGTCGGTCCGAGAACTGGCCGAACTGTGGATACCCGGAATGCCGACAGCCGAGAACAAAAAATACATCGAACGGGCGCAACAGCTTGAAAAAGATCTGGAAACCGCGCTGTTGGAAATGGCGGAGGAAAACGACAAGAAATCCGCCTGATCCAGATCGCGCCCCTTTAACCGTCCGACACTCCGGCCTCGGCAAAGGTCGCCATACCGGAATGGCAGGCAACCGCGCTTTTGAGGATATTAATCGCCAGTGCCCCGCCCGAGCCTTCGCCTAGTCGCAGGCCAAGGCTAAGCAATGGCACCTTCCCGAGCCTGGACAGCATGGCACCATGAGCGCCCTCTGCGCTTTGATGACCGGCAACGGTGTGGTCCAGCGCCGTTTCAGAAACCTGCGCCAGACATGCAGCCGCCGAGGTGCAGATAAACCCATCCAGAATGACTGGAATACGCAAAACACGTGCAGCAGCAATGGCCCCTGCCATCGCCGCGATTTCCCGACCGCCCAGACAGCGCAGGATTTCCAAACCGTCATCAGTCTGACCGTGAAGGGCCACACCCTCGGCCACAACCCGCGTTTTGTTGGCAAGGCCGTCATCATCGACACCGGTACCCCGCCCGGTCCAATCCGCTGCGTCGCCGCCAAACAACGCGCAGGCCAGGGCTGCGGCAGGGGTCGTGTTCCCGATCCCCATCTCTCCGACAACCAAAAGGTCGGCCAAAGGATCAACAGCTTGCCAACCGGTCCGAAGGGCATCAAGCAATTCGGCCTCTGTCATCGCTGGTGTTTGGGTGAAGTCCGCCGTCGGCCGATCCAGGTCCAGCGCGTGAACGTCCATTTTAGCGCCCGCAGCCTTGGCGAGTTGGTTGATCGCCGCGCCACCATGTTCAAAGTTCATCACCATCTGAACGGTCACCTCCGGCGGAAAAGCCGACACACCTTGTGCCGTCACACCGTGGTTTCCCGCAAAGACGATGACCTGAGGGGCATTGATCCTTGGCCGTGCATCCCCGCGCCATCCTGCATACCAGATCGCCAGATCTTCGAGCCGCCCCAACGCTCCCGGAGGTTTGGTCAGCTGCCCGTTTCGCTCTTCCGCGCCTTGCAAGGCTGCTTGATCCGGGCCCGGCGCATGTGTCAAAGCCGTGCGAAAACTGTTCAGGTCGGTGAGTTCGGGCAGCATTCAAAGCCTCGTTGCATCTGAGTGGTCCTGCGTGTTTAACCAATGCTGGCAAAGCAACAAGACCCGGAAAGGCCTGGGAGTGCACAAAAACGACACAAGCCCGTTTTCCGTATGGGATATTCCGCTTGCACTGGTCTTGCTGACCCGCCTGCCCTTGCCGCACTTGCCCGAGCCGGTGTTCTCGCGTCAGGCACAATCGACTTGGGCCTTCCCGATCGTGGGACTTGTGGTTTCTGCTCTGGCTTGCGGCGTCGCCTGGATCGCTCTTTGGGCCAATATGCCGCCGCTGATTGTAGCTACCCTTTTGGTGGCAACGCTCATCGTGGCGACCGGCGCAATGCATGAGGACGGCTTGGCCGACACGTTTGACGGGCTTTGGGGCGGGCACACCACGGAACGCCGGTTGGAAATCATGAAGGACAGCCATATCGGCACCTACGGCGTGCTGGCCCTGATACTGTCCCAAGCCCTCAGGATGAGCGCGATTTTCACGCTGGTTGATGCGCGCCTGTTGACAGGGGTCATCGCCGCGTCACTGTTTTCTCGGGCATTGATGCCGATCCTTATGTTTGCCCTGCCCAACGCGCGAAAATCCGGGCTAAGCCAAAGCGTCGGCATCCCTCCGTTTTCGGCCGTTGCAACGGGCTTTGGTCTGGCGGTGATTCCGACGTTCGTTCTGCTGGGCGCGTCTGCGATCGGTCCTATGCTGTGCGCGTTACTGGCTTGCGGTTTTGTGGCCCGGATCGCAAAAGCAAAGATCAGCGGTCAGACCGGAGATATTCTAGGGGCAACCCAGCAGGTGGGCGAAATCGCCTTTCTGCTTGCTGTTGTAGCAAGCCTTTAGGACACCCCACCCGTTTCAATCCGCAGTGTCCCGCCGCAGTGTTTGCAATGCACAGCATCCGGATCGTGCCGGTACAAACCGCAACTCGGACATTTGTGGCGGACTTTCTGAGGCATGAAGATCGCCTGAGCCAACCGCACGAACAACGCGACACCGACCACCATGATGAAAACCGAGAACAGTTTGCCAGCGGGCGACTGAAGAGTGATATCACCGAACCCCGTTGTGGTCAGCGTTGCCATGGTGAAATAAAGCGCGTCAATGTAGGGCGTCTGGCTCGTATTCGGGATGAAGAACACCAAAACGGCTGTCGAAGTTGCGAAGACAAAAACCAACAGATTGATCGCAGCGATCACAGCGTCTTCGTGGGTTCGGAAAAACGGACTATCGCGGCGCAGATCCCTTAGCAACTGATAGGAATGGATCAGGCGCAAAGCTCGCAAAATCCTGAGAAACGCCAAATTGCCAGTCAGGAACGGATCGAGAAGGATTGAGACGATCACGACGATATCGGCGAGCGTATAGATCTTGTGCAGAAGCTTCCATCGGTCCTTCGCGATCCAAAGGCGCGCCAGAAAGTCTAGCAAGATAATGAAGCCGACACCGAAACTCGCTGCCGTCAGACCTGGACCATGTGGGATATCCGCGGTCGCAACAAAGAATACAATGGAAACGGCATCAAACAGGATCAGAAAATACCTGAACCAGACGGATATCGGCCCCCTGCCGATATATAGCGCTTTGACCGTCTTTTTCATTCGGAACCCGGTTGCAACGTACTTTAGATACGTTATCGGCAATTTGGCACCCGACCAAGCGCGTACAAAAAAGGCCGCCCCCAATCAGGGACGGCCAGAAAGTGTTCTACCTTGAATCAGGCTGCGCGCGAGGTCAGAACCTCATCCACCTGCTTGGCGGCAGCAATTTCGTCCGCGCCAGACACTGCAGCCACTTCGCGGGTCAAACGCTCCAGTGCGGCTTCATAAAGCTGACGTTCAGAATAGCTCTGCTCGCGCTGATCATCGGTGCGGTGCAGGTCTCGAACCACCTCGGCAATCGAAATCAGATCGCCCGAATTGATTTTCTGTTCATATTCCTGCGCACGGCGGGACCACATCGCGCGCTTGACCTTGGCTTTGCCCCTCAATGTCTTCATCGCCTGGCTGATCACGTCAGGCGAGCTGAGCGACCGCAACCCGGATTCGGTGACCTTGTTGGTCGGCACACGCAGGGTCATTTTGTCTTTCTCAAACGAGATCACGAACAGCTCGAGCGCGAAGCCCGCCACTTCCTGCTCCTCAATCGATATGATCTGGCCCACGCCATGGGCGGGGTAGACAACATAATCGTCGGGGCGGAACTCAAGCTTTTTCGACTTAGACATTCAGGTTCATCCTTGGTTATGGACCGGGAGAAAACGACAAAACACACCGACCGGAGAAATTTTTCGGCTCCGTCAGGTGAGGGTATTGTCAATAAATCAGAACTCCAAAGCGAGCATACTTACGGAGCGCATCCCAATCACAGTCATCATTCAGTCACAGAGTATATCACAAAAATGCGACACCCAAAAGTCCACCCCGCCCTTCAGACGCTAAACACTATATATTTCAGTGCGTTGCTGGGTGAAATCGGTGCTGGATATGCGTCCTGTCAGCGCGAATCGCTCAACCGCCTTCGCCAGGTGCCTCGGAGAAGTACTTCTCCATCTTCCCTTCTTCGCCATCACGTTCTTCGGCTTCGGGAAGAGGGTCTTTCTTGGTGATGATAACCGGCCACATTTCAGAGTACTTGCGGTTAAATTCGACCCACTGATCCATGCCCGGCTCGGTGTCGGGGCGAATGGCGTCGGCGGGGCATTCGGGTTCACACACACCGCAGTCAATGCATTCGTCAGGGTGAATGACCAGCGTGTTTTCGCCCTCATAGAAACAATCCACCGGACACACTTCGACACAATCTGTGTATTTGCAGCCAATACAGTTTTCGGTGACAACGTAGGTCATTGCGGATTCCTATCTGCGCTTTGGGCGACTAGCTAATTCAGTATCGCCGCTTCTTCAAGGGAAGATCAGCCGTCAGACCCGCGAGAAAGATCAAGCGCACGCCGATCTTTCTTAGTCGGACGACCTTTTCCCTCGAACGCCGGATTCTTCGTCGATTTGTCCTGTTTTTCGGTCATATCCGTGTACAGCGTTTGCGCCTCGGATGCGGGACCGCGCCGCTCGCCCAGCTTTTCGACCCTGACCACACGTACGATCCGACCTTGCGGGAATGTCAGAACGTCGCCGGGAATGACAACCTGCGCAGGTTTCAGCACCCGGTTCCCATTCACACGTACATGGCCGCCGCTGACCTGTTTGGCCGACAGGCTGCGGGTCTTGAAGAACCGCGCCTGCCACAACCATTTGTCGATCCGTAGCTTGGCCTCGGACATCGGCGCTTAGTTGCCGTCCTTTAGACCCATCAGCGCAGCGGCGAAGGGGTTGTCGGGATCGATCGCTTTCTCCTTCTTCGGCGGACGGGCCGAGAAGGACTTGGCGCCCTGCGGCTTGCCGCCTTTTTTACCTTGCGGTCGGCGTCCGTCCTGCTGCTTACCACGCGGCTTGCCCCTGCCCTGCCCTTGCTCGCGGCGCGGGCCACGGTTTTGCTGGCGCTGGCGACCCCATGTGAAGGTATAAAAGACCTCGAGCTCGGGTTCGTCCGATGCTGGCTCCGCTGGCTGTTCCGCAACCGGAGCCTCGGCTGCCGCCTCGGTGCTTTCGGTGGCCTCGGCTGGCGCCTCGGCGGGGGCGGCGACCTCGTCCGCCGGCGCATCCGGTGTCGGGGTTTCTTCGGCGACAAGTTGCTCTGTCGTTTCTGCCGCAGGTTGTTCGGCGGGTGCAGGTTTGACCTTTTCACGCTCGCCGCGCTCGGCCTTGTAACCCAGCCCCTGCATCAGGTCCGCAAACTGTTCCAGCGTCATGCCGGTGATCGAAAGCATGTCGGGCTTGGCCTCGAACCCGCTGCGGCTGTCCTCGGCACGTAGCATGTCAGCCAGACGTTCCAGCATGTCGATACGGATCGAGCGCTCGCCCGCGTCGCGGTAGCCACACATGGTGTCGTAGCCTTGCGGCGCGTCCTTGGCGACAGGCACAGTGACCAGACCCGGCGGAGGAGCTTCGGGAAATTCCTGCAAGCCACCGGACAGCGCCCACAGCACCAGACGCAGGCGTGTTGGCGCGGGTTTCAGCAGCAACGGCATGAAGATGGTGAACTGACCAAATCGGATACCGTGCTTGCGCAGCGCGCCACGGGCGTCCTGATCCAGATCCTTGACCTCTTGCGCGACCTGCGCGCGCGGCAGCACGCCCAGCGCCTCGACCATGCGGAATGCGAAACCCTTGGCGAGGCCCGACAGTTCCTCGTCGCGCGACAGGTTCAACAGCGGCTCGAACAGCGCGGCCACCTTGCGGTCGATGAAATGCTGCAGGCGGCGCTGCACTTTCTGTTCGACGTCAGGGCCTGCTGCCTCATCGACAAAAACCTCGACCATGGGCTTGAGCGGCTCTGCCCCGGCTACCAATTTGCCGACCGCATATTCGCCCCACATCAAGCCGCCCTGATCGGTGAAATCAATTTCGGTATCGGGCGCATTGTAGAAGCGATCGGCACGCAGATGGAATTGCGGCGCGAGGGCCTGCAGAGAGGCAGACTTCAAGGCTTTCGCCTCGGTCCCCTGCGCGGCTTTGTCCGGGATAAACCGGAACCCTTCCAGACGACCGACGAATTCGCCTTCGACGGTCACTTCACCCTTGTCATTTACTTCGGCCAAAAGGGCCTCCTTCTGTTTGAGCCGGCGCAGCAACACAGATGTGCGCCGGTCCACAAATCGTTGGGTCAAACGGTCATGCAGAGCGTCTGACAGCCTGTCTTCTACAGTGCGCGTTTCCTCACGCCAATGGGATTCGTCACGCACCCAACTGTTTCGTTGCGCAACATATGTCCAGGTGCGAATATATGCCAGCCGTTTGGAGAGCGCATCAATATCGCCATCCGTTCGGTCAATATGGCGGATTTGCCGCGCCATGAAGTCGTCGGGAATGGACCCGCGTTCGTGCAGGTGACCATAGATGACCTCAAGCAAACTGGCGTGTTCGGCGTGGCTGATGCCCCGGAAATCAGGGATTCGGCACACATCCCACAGCAAACGGACCGATTGCGGATCACTGGCGCGGGCGATCACTTCGGTAACTTGCGACAGAGATTTCAGCACATTGAGGTCATCAGCCGGGCGCGCCTTGAGTAGGTTTTCATTGCCCGGACTGACTTCGAGCGAGGCGATCAGCGCCTCAATCGAGCCGAACCGCAAGGCAGCATTCCGCCAGTTCAGCTTTTTCATCGGCGTGAATCGGCTGTCCATGATGGCTTGGGCCACACCGTCATCCAGCGGAGGAGCCTCACCGGTCACCCCGAAGGTGCCATCTGACATACCACGCCCGGCCCGGCCCGCGATCTGGGCTAGTTCGTTAGGGGCAAGCGGACGCATCCGCCGCCCGTCAAATTTGGTCAGAGACGAGAATGCCACATGGTTTACATCCAGGTTCAACCCCATCCCGATGGCATCGGTGGCGACCAGAAAATCGACCTCGCCATTCTGATAGAGCTCCACCTGCGCGTTGCGCGTGCGGGGGCTAAGTGCGCCCATGACCACCGCCGCCCCGCCCTTTTGGCGGCGCAGTAACTCGGCGATGGCATAAACGTTGTCTACCGAGAACCCGACGATGGCGCTGCGCGCGGGTATTCGACTGATTTTTTTTGACCCGGCATAAACGAGCTGAGACATGCGTTCACGCCGGACAAACTGTGCCTCTGGGACCAGGGCCGCGATGGGGCCGCGCATGGTATCTGAGCCCAGAAACAGTGTCTCATTGGTGCCGCGCGCCCGCAGGAGGCGGTCGGTGAAGACATGGCCGCGCTCGGGGTCAGCACACAGCTGGATTTCGTCGATGGCAACGAAATCAGCCCCCATGCCTTCAGGCATCGCCTCGACCGTGCAGACCCAGTATTGCGTGCGGGGTGGCACAATCCGCTCTTCGCCCGTAACCAAAGCCACAACAGACGGTCCGCGAATGGCGACAATCTTATCGTATACTTCGCGCGCCAATAGACGCAGCGGCAGGCCGATCACACCGGTCCGGTACCCCAGCATCCGCTCAATCGCGTAGTGAGTTTTACCTGTGTTGGTCGGGCCGAGTATGGCCACGATTCGGGATGACCCGCTCACCTTTGCCCCCTGCCCCGGTTCTCAGAGCGCAGCGCCCTCGACCTGAGGTCTCAATCGATTCACGGCATTGGTTACTTCTTCGTGATGCGGATGTATAGCCAGAGCGCGGGTGTACGCGTCATAGGCCCTTTGGGGCTGATCGGTGATCTCGAAAATCAGTCCAAGCCCATAGATCGCTTCGTAATTGTTGGGGTTCAGCGCCAACGCAAGTTCCAGATCCGCAGCGGCCATACCAAAACGATCAATTCCAAAGAACACCGAGGCTCGAACGTGCCAGCCCTCGGCGAATTCCGGCGCGTGATCCGTCAACGCTGTAAGGTGTTGCAAGGCTGCGTCGACGTCTCCGTCGTCCAGTGCCTCACGCCCACGCTCCAACAGCAAATCCGCCGAGGCAGACCCCGACTGGGACCACAACGCCTTGAGCTGCCGGTCGAGTCCAACCGCTTGTTCCGGAGTCGACTGCATAAGTTGATTTAGCAACGCGGCCTCATCCCTCAGATCCGCTTGCTGCGCGCCAGCAGGAATGGAAAACGTGACTAGAAGTAACGTTGCCGCGACGATATCTTTGAGATTGGTGCTTGCATTACCCATAACACTGTTCAGTGTAGCGTTGCGCCCGGGGATGTCCATTCCTGGGCGCATTAACAAAGTGAGGAGAACCATGAGCGAAACTCTGGATAAGGCCGCGGCCGCGCTGAACGAAAAACTGACCGGGGGCGTGTTTGACGCATCTGCCAAATTTGCCATCGCCGGTTTGGGCGCTATCGTTTTGGATGCTGACGGCGCGCGCGTCAGCGACGACGAGGCAGATGTGACACTGAGTGCAGATGTTGACACGTTCGAACAAATCCTCAGCGGAGAGCTTAACCCAACAGGGGCGTTCATGTCCGGCAAACTGAGCGTGGACGGCGACATGGGTATTGCCATGAAGCTCGCTTCGGTGCTGGCCTGATGGAATTGTCGCCGGCCCCTTACTTTGAAGACGTGGCCGGCGGTCCCGCTGGGGGCAAGGCCCACTGGCTTGCAACCACTGACCGCAAGCGGATTCGTGTGGGCCACTGGTTGCCCGCAGGCGAAGCCCATGGAACGGTCATGCTGTTCCCAGGTCGCACAGAATATATTGAAAAATACGGCGACACCGCCCGTGAGTTCATCGACAGGGGCTTTGCCGTCCTTGCCATCGACTGGCGCGGTCAGGGTCTCGCTGACCGGTTGCTCGATGACCCGCGTGTCGGTCATGTCGACCAGTTCACCGACTATCAAATGGATGTGGCTGCGACGCTTGATCTTGCAGTTGAACTTGATTTGCCTAAGCCCTGGTATGTGATTGGTCACTCGATGGGCGGCGCCATCGGAATGCGCGCGGTTCTGGAAAAAGACTGTTTCGCGGCCTGTGCATTTACCGGTCCAATGTGGGGCATCTTCTTTACCCCGTTGATGAAGCCGCTCAGTCGACTTACCGCCTATTGGGGTCCTCGGATCGGGTTGGGAGAACGTACGCCACCGACGACGACGCTGGAAAGCTATGTCGCGGCACAGCCTTTCGAAGGAAACGTGCTGACCCGTGATCCGACGATGTACAAGATGATGCAGGACCAATTGGCCGCGCATCCGGAACTTGCCCTTGGTGCGCCCTCGACAATCTGGTTGCGCGAGGCGTTGGATGAATGCGACTGGCTGATGGACCAAACGGCACCTGAAACACCATGTCTGACATTCCTTGGCAGCCACGAACAGATTGTCGACCGCAAAGCGATCCGTGCCCGGATGGCGAATTGGCCCAGCGGCACCTTGGTCGAAATCCCGGATGGCGAACATGAAGTGATGATGGAGGCGCCCGACGTGCGCGGGCCTGTCTTTGACCAACTGGCCAATCATTTTCTGACGGCCACACAAGGCACATCGTCCGAGATGATCCTGAGCAAGTAAGCTCGTGCATGCGCGAAGGTCGCTTGTGATCCTGACGCCTCGGGCCTAGATGTTTGCCAAAGCAGAATTTTCGAGGTGACCCATGCGCGACCTTCCCTTTCCCGTCCGTGACGCAAACGCCGTTGGAGGTGCTGACAATCTCGGCAATTTGCCAGAGTGGGATTTGAGCGATCTCTATGCATCAGAAGACGCACCAGAGTTGGCCCGCGATCTAGATTGGCTGGAAGGTGAATGCGCGTCTTTTGCGGCTGATTATGAGGGTAAACTGGCCGACTTGGACGCCGCCGGTTTGCTGACCTGCGTCCTGCGGAATGAGAAAATCAACGCCATCGCCGGGCGGATCATGTCCTTCGCGGGCCTTCGGTATTACCAACTGACCACTGATGCCGAACGTGCCAAGTTCCTGTCGGACATGCAGGAAAAGATCACCATCTTTACGACTCCACTTGTGTTTTTCACGTTGGAAATCAACCGCATCGACGACGACGTTTTGAAGGCCCATTTCGGCGCGAATGCGGATCTGGCGCGTTACGAACCTGTTTTCCGTCGCATCCGAGCGATGAAGCCGTATCAGCTCTCTGACGAGCTTGAGAAATTCCTGCATGATCTGGGTGTCGTCGGCGACGCATGGGAACGCCTGTTCGACGAAACGATCGCTGGGCTGACCTTCGACGTGGACGGCGAAGAATTGAATATCGAAGGCACGCTCAACCTGTTGACCGAACAGGATCGCTCCAAGCGAGAGGCGGCGGCGCGAGAGCTGGCATCGGTGTTTCAAGACAACATCAAAACCTTCGCCCGTGTTCACAACACACAGGCCAAGGAAAAGGAAATCGTCGACCGCTGGCGCAACATGCCGACCGCGCAGACCGGTCGCCATCTGTCAAATGACGTTGAACCAGAAGTCGTTGAAGCCCTGCGCGAAGCGGTTGTGGCCGCCTACCCCAAGTTGAGCCATAGATACTACGAGTTGAAGCGGAAATGGCTGGGTCTGGGCGTGATGCAGGTCTGGGACCGCAACGCGCCCCTTCCGATGGAAGACACTCGCATCGTTGGCTGGGAAGAGGCCGAAAAGACGGTGATGGATGCTTACAACGCGTTTGATCCCCGCATGGGCGAGATCGCGGCACCCTTTTTCTCAAAAGGCTGGATCGACGCGGCCGTCAAACCGGGCAAAGCACCAGGTGCGTTTGCACATCCCACGGTGACCGAAGTCCACCCTTATGTGATGCTCAACTACCTGGGCAAACCGCGCGACGTGATGACCCTTGCGCATGAGCTTGGTCATGGGGTGCATCAGGTGCTGGCAGCCGATCAGGGTGAGATGCTGTCGTCGACCCCTCTGACACTTGCTGAAACAGCCTCGGTCTTCGGCGAGATGCTGACTTTCCGCAAAATGCTGGACAAGGCCGAGACTCCGGAACAGCGCAAAGTGCTGCTGGCGGGCAAGGTAGAGGACATGATCAACACGGTCGTCCGCCAGATCGCGTTCTATGACTTTGAATGTAAGCTGCACGCAGCGCGGCGCGAAGGTGAGTTGACCCCTGACGACATCAACGCGCTGTGGATGAGCGTTCAGGCCGAAAGCCTTGGCCCTGCATTTGAATTCATGGAAGGGTACGAGACCTTCTGGGCCTATATTCCGCATTTTGTCCACTCGCCCTTCTACGTCTACGCTTATGCCTTTGGCGATGGCTTGGTAAATGCGCTGTACTCGGTCTACGAAAGCGGTGCTGACGGTTTCGAAGACAAGTATTTCGACATGCTGCGCGCTGGGGGATCAATGCACCACAAGGAATTGCTCGCCCCGTTCGGACTGGATGCCAGCGACCCGAAATTCTGGGACAAGGGCCTTTCGATGATCTCGGGCTTTATCGATGAGTTGGAGGCGATGGAAGGCTGATCGTCAAACGACAAACGCCCCGATTTTCGGGGCGTTTCTTATTCGACAAGTTCGCGAAGTCGATTCAAGTCGTTCACGATGATTGATTTTTGCTCGCTCTGAACCCCAAAAGTCCTGAGCTTTGAAAAGGCGCGCGACAGGCTTTCCGGCTTCATTCCCAGCGCGGATGCCAAAACAACCTTGTCGAATGGCAGTTGAACCTGGGTTGTCCCGCCCTTTTGTTCGATCAAGCGGATCAGAAAGTTGCTCAGCCGTTCGACCCCGGTGTGCACCTTCAATTCCTCGACCTGCAACATCATGTTGTCCAGGTGCCCCGCCGCAGCTGAAAGGATCGCGGACGAGATTTCCTGTGCCGCCCCTTCGCAAGACCCCATTGTCGAAAGATCCACAAATAGAATTTCGCAACCGGTCGCAGCTTCGACATATGCGGTCGTTCGGCCCCCACTCAGCGCACGCACCTCATCGAAACTCTGGCCGCTGGACAGCATCGAAAGCAGCGCCTCGTGACCGGACGAGGTAACGCGGTACAATTTGACCCACCCCGACAGAACGATCTTGAGAGAAGTACAGGGCTCATCCTGCACCCCAATGGTCTCCCCCCGGTCAAACGCGCGGATTTTGGATCCGGAAAGCAGGCAATTGCGCACAGGCGGCGAGAGCTGCTGCAATAGCGGAGCAGTGATGCGAGTTGCCTGGCTGAGATCGAACATTGAATTACCTGTCGCTGAGCACAAATCAGGGATAGCGAAAACAAATTCCCAAAAACTTGAGCCAGATCAATTTTTAGACACCTGAAAACATTAAAGAAATTCTGAACCTGGAATGTGTTTGCCTAGAATTTAGTCAAAAATTCAACCAATGCGAGGGCTTAGCGGCATGTCCGGCCCGCTTGTCAACTACCGCTCGTTACGTGCAAAAATTGCTATTTGCGCGCACATTATAGATGGCGACTCACTAAATGCAGGACCTTGTCGACGTGTCACAATTAGGTGCCCTTGGTTTTTTGCGTCGTGGTCAAGAAAATCGCAGTTACAATCATACTTGCCCCAATCATCGAAAACACAGTGATCACTGCCCCCAAAAACAACGCAGCGTTAACGAAGGTGAACACGACCGAGGACGCAAACATCAAAGTCGCCGTCAGGGTCGAAACACGGGCGGCGGCCTCGTACCACAGGTAATAGGCCAGCGCAGTTGGCAGAACCCCCAGAAGGATCAGGAAAACCAGATCGTTAGCCGTCGGAAGCTCCAAAGACGACGCCGCCAAGGGCAAAAGCAAGACGCCTGAACACAGGAAAACGCCGAACAGAAAGTTCAACCGCTCGCCCGTTGTCTGGGAACGGCGCATTGCCCGACTGCTTGAGACCAGAAATACCGCCCAGCTAAACCCAGCTCCGATCTCTAGAAGATCGCCGAACAAGGGGTCTCCACCGACCCGAAAGTCCTGAAGAACCGTCAGAAAAACACCCAGAACCGCCAATGCTGTTGCCAGCATGTCCGTCCGAGTGACCGGTGTGTCTGCAATAAAGTAGAGGAACACTAATACGAAGAACGGCGCGGTGTTTTCCAGCACCATGGCGTTGGCGGCGCCGGTATACTCCAAACCGATATGGAACAGAACATAGTTCACCACGGTTGAAAGAACCGCCAGCCGAAAATTCCAGTCTTTCAAGTTGATCGCGACCGGCACACGCATCAGGCGCAGCATGACATAAATTGCCAAAGCCGCGATGAACAGGCGCGATACGGCGATTTGCAACCCACCCAAGTCGCTCGTCAGGTAGCGGACGATGACGCTGTGCGTGCCCCACAGAAACGCGGCCAGAAAGCCCAGAACCAAACCATTTTGCATGAGGGCGTGCTTTGCCTGGGTCGCGGGCATCCGCTACTTCAATTGGCTGTCTTTGGACCCGCGGCGGTTGATGCCCGCGCGGGCCTTGAAGGAGCCGTCTCTCTCTTGCTGGCAATCCAGGCAAAGCTTGACCCCTGGAAGCGCGATCCGGCGTTTTTCGGGGATCGGTTCCTCACATTCCGCACAATGGGTCAGGCTTTCGCCTAGGGGTCGCTTCTGCGCCTGCATCCGCGCCAGTTCGTCGGAAATCGACGCTTCAATCTGTTCGCTCACCGCGCCGTCGCGCGCCCAGCCGCCAGCCATGGATCGCCTCCTGTTCAGATGACGGCCAGATTAGGTCAGCCGGGCCGCCTGTGGCAAGTCAGAGAGACACCGCACATTCAAACACGCGGTCGATCATAGCTTGCGTTCCGCGCGAAAACTCAAGCGGGCAAGGATAGTCCACGCCTTCGCGCACAGACCGGCAGAACGCTTCAACCTGAAGTTTGTAATGGTCATCGCCGGGGAAGCGGGTCACCTGAACCTCAAGCCCGGGGCGGTGCAATTCCACCCGCGCTTCACCAAAAACACGTGCGTTGAAGGGCGCTGTCAGGCGGATTACGCCGGCTTCGCCGTGAAACTCCATCCACTGATTGGGATGCATTCTGGTCGATACATAGGTGGAATACGTAAAACCGGGAAAGCGCGCATTGATCTCTGTAAATACGTCAACCTCGTTTTCCCATCGGATCGACGCGCTGAGTGTTTCGGGCTCGGCACCCGTCACAAAACGCGCGCTGCCGATCGTGTAGACGCCAATATCGCGCAATCCGCCCCCGCCGGTTTCGGGGCGGTTTCGAATGTTCTGGGTGTCCGACCGGTTGTCATAGCTGAATACGCCGGATACATGGCCAAGTTTTCCAATCGCCCCATCAGCAAAGAGCTGTCTGGCCAACTGCCACTGAGGATGATGCACGATCATGTAGGCCTCGGCGGCAAGCAGGCCCGTCTGGTCCCGTTTGGCGATCAGTTGATCAAATTCCTGCGCCTGCATCGTCATCGGTTTTTCGCACAAAACGTGTTTGCCCGCATCCAGAGCTTTCAGGCTCCAGTCGACGTGCAAATGATTGGGCAGCGGGATATAGACAGCTTCGATCCTAGGGTCCGCCAGCATGGCATCGTAACTGTCATAGACCTCAAGATCGGGACAGAACGATTTGAAAGGTTTTGCTTTTTCTGAGTTTGATGTTGCAAGACCCGTCAGGCGTGCGCCCTCAGCCGCGTGGATCGCCGGTGCCATAAATTTCTGCGCAAACTGCGCCGCACCCAGAACGCCCCATTGAACCGGATTGGTCATATCTATCCCTCCATGCCGTTAGCGCAACCGTTTTGCGCCCTTCTAGCAATCAACCGCCCGGCTGTCAGGGCTATTATGGTCACAACAACGCGAAGAACCGGCCCAATGGTTTTGGGCCGGTCCCTCAATTGCGATCAAATTCGTTTAGCTTGCGCCCAGCATGCCTTTTTCTCGCGCCAGTTCACGCATCTTTTTCTGCAGCTTTTCGAACGCGCGTACTTCGATTTGGCGGATGCGTTCCCGGCTGACATTGTACTGCGTGCTCAGATCTTCGAGCGTGACGGTCTGATCCATCAATCGGCGCTGCGTCAAAATATCTTTCTCGCGATCATTCAGCACATCAAGCGCGGCGGCCAGCAGTTCACGGCGGGCCTCCAACTCATCCCGCGCCTCGTAATCTCCGGCCTGATCAGCATCTTCATCTTCAAGCCAGTCCTGCCACTGCATGGTCCCCTCGCCCTCGGACCCGACGGTGGCGTTCAGCGAGGCATCGCCACCGGACATCCGGCGGTTCATGCTGATCACTTCCTCTTCGGTCACGCCAAGATCAGTGGCGATCCGAGTGACGTTTTCCGGGCGCATGTCTCCTTCTTCCAACGCACCGATGCGGGCCTTGGCCTTGCGCAGGTTGAAGAACAGCTTCTTTTGCGCCGAGGTTGTGCCCAGCTTCACCAACGACCAGGACCTCAGGATATACTCCTGAATCGAGGCGCGAATCCACCACATCGCGTAGGTCGCCAGACGGAAGCCCTTTTCCGGATCAAAGCGTTTGACCGCCTGCATCAGACCCACATTGGCCTCTGAAATCACCTCGGCCTGCGGCAGTCCGTAGCCGCGATAGCCCATGGCAATTTTTGCCGCCAGACGCAGGTGCGACGTGACCATTTTATGCGCAGAATCGGTGTCCTGCTCTTCGACCCAGCGTTTCGCCAGCATATATTCCTCTTCCGGCTCCAGCAGAGGAAACTTGCGAATCTCCTGCATATAGCGGTTCAGACCACCCTCGGGTGTCGGCGCGGGAAGATTTGTGTAATTTGCCATTTAGTTCTGCCCCTTGGACAAATGTTTAAGCCCTTAACATGGGATATGGGCATGTCGCCCGTTACATTCAAGAGGTACCGGTAACAGTTTGGAATTAACCGGATGTAAAGAAAAGCTGAAAGTACAGTTTTCACAAGGCTTTGCGAATTATGTCACCGGCTGGCACAGGTCTTTCAGCAAGGCATCCATATCTTCGGGTAGCGGAGCTTCAAACCGTAGGGTTTCGCCGGATACGGGATGCGTAAAGCCTAAAACCGCGGCGTGCAGCGCCTGACGTGGAAACGCACGCACAGCTTCGGCGGTTTCGGGACGAAACGCCCGCGCAGCCAGCTTACGTTTACCGCCATAAACCGGATCACCAACCAGACCATGCCCAGCATGCGCCATATGGACCCGAATCTGGTGCGTACGTCCGGTTTCCAGCCAACATTCGACCAGCGACAGGGAATTGGGCTCGCCAAACGTTTCGACAATCCGAGCTCGCGTTACCGCGTGGCGGCCGCCATGAAAAACAACTGCCTGTTTCTGCCGGTCCGTTTTATGACGCGCCAACTGCGTTGTGAGGCGCATGATATTGCCGGGTTCAAAGCTGACGCCCTTAACTCCGCGCAAACGCGGGTCATTGGCGTCCGGAACACCGTAACAGATCGCCCGATAATAGCGCTCAACACTATGAGCTTCAAATTGGGCAGCCAACCCATGATGCGCGGCATCGGATTTAGCAACGACCAGTAAACCGCTGGTTTCCTTGTCAATTCTATGAACGATACCCGGTCGCTTGACACCCCCGACGCCTGAAAGATCCGAGCCGCAATGGTGCAGCAGAGCGTTGACCAATGTCCCACTTGCCGAGCCCGGCGCCGGATGCACCACCATCCCGGCGGGCTTATTGACCACGATCAGATCATCATCCTCATAGACGACATTCAGTGGAATGTCCTCAGGTCCGATATGGCTGTCTTCTGCCTCGGCCACGTAAATTTCAACGCGCGCGCCCTCAGACACCTTTGCCTTGGGGTCCGCAACCGGCGTGTCATTCACGGATACCGCGCCCTCTTCGATCAATCGCACGATGCGGGTGCGCGACAGGCTTTCTTGCGCTGGAACATCCCGCGCCAGCGCCTTATCAAGGCGGGGTGGCGGCGCGGCCGCAATGACGAACTCTATCAGGCGGGTGCCCATGACTGACCCTTCCGAACTTCAGGAACCGCAGGAAACACCGCAGCTTAGGTTGCTGCGGCGCATGGTCATGCTGTTGACCGCGGTGATGATTGGCGGGGTTCTAGTGACATTCGCGCTGATTGTCATCCGCCTTGCGGACAGAACGCCCAAATTGCCGGATCAGATCGAATTGCCTGAAGGTGCCAAAGCGCAGGCACTGACTATTGGCAACAATTGGTATGCGGTTGTGACCGACGACAATCGCATTCTGATTTTCGACAAAACCACCGGCAAACTAAGGCAAGAGGTCACGCTGGACTAGTCGCCCGCCCGTTTGAGTTGATTTGCGAAGCGCTTAAACGGCGGATACAGATCACGTGCCCGCTCAAGGTATTTGCGTGCTTTTTGCTTTTTGCCTCTTCGCAACAGAATCTGTCCCGCAGCACCTTGAATCGCGACCGAGACATCATCCAGTTCCGCGGCCTTCAAGATCAGGTCTTCACCGTGTTCCTTGTTCCCAAGCCGTTCGGTCAGACCACCCTTGGCAAATATCAGGAACGGGTTTTCCGGATCGCATGTCAGTGCGGCATCTATTGCTGCCTGTGCTCCGAGAGCATCACCCTCTGCTTCAAGAATATCCGACAGTCGCTTGTAATATAGCGAATTTTCTGGAAATTCTGCGGCCACTTCGCGTGCGACGTCAACCGCCTTTGCGCCGTGCAGTTCACCCAGATGGTAATCCAAAACTGCGCCCGCGCTACGTAGACGCGGATCGTCACTTGGGATATCCGTCAGGGTCTCAAGCACGGTTTTCAAAGCTGCCAGCCGATTTGGGCTGTCGAACAATCGGCGCGCTTTTTGATCCAAGGCAAGAGCTGACCAATCCAGCAAAACAAAGTCAAAATTGCAGGGACGCAGCGCAATGATCTTATGCTGGACAAGGTACATGTTGTTGAACGGTGGAAAGCGACGCTGGCGGATATGTTTTTGTAGCGACCAGTCCACGGGCGGCAACAACCGATATGCCATCTGTCCGCGATAAAGCATCCGAGACCCCAAAACAACGACATCAGGTCGTAAGGGTTTGGCCCAGAACGCTTTTGCGAAATGACGCGTCCCGGCCCAACGGTTCTTTTGCGCCCCGAGGATCGCGCCGCGCAATGCCGACAGAACCGCATAATCCTCTGGCCAAAGGTGCGGACTTTGCAACCCTTTCCGTGCCAGATTTTCACTCTCCTTCCACTGCCCAAGATAGAAACAGTTCAAAGCTTGCAGCAACGGCATGAACGCGTTGTCCGCGCCCGCGTCCAAAATGGGCCGCGCCAGATCGTAAGCCTCCTGACATCTGTCCTGAGCCACCAAATACTGTGCAGCTTTGGAATAGACATGCGCGGCCTCGGAGGGGTTCAGAAAGCTCTCTGGTCCCAGCGCGACCCGTTCAATGACGCGCGTATTGGCCTGCTGAATCTCGTCTTCGGTCAATACGTCGCGAAACACCTTGCGCTGCTGTCCGGAAATACGCGCCGCAGCCATCGAAAAGGCCGAAATATAGGGGGCCACAACCTGTTCGGCCCGCGACATCGCATAAAGCTCTAGAAAGTCACGTTTGGCCCGTGACAACTCGGACAGGTCCGCAATGTCCGGCATCTGCATCAGGTCCGGAAACTTTGCCTGAAACCGCGCGATTAGTTCCGGCTGATCAGAGAACATGATCGACGCTCGCCCGTCTGCCTTTTCGAGATGCGTCTCGTAAAACTCTTCGGGTTCGATCTTGGCGGGCCAGGTCGAGTGCTTCCACGGCAAACCGTTCAGAATATCCCCGCGCCGGATGTGATAGGCGGACACGCCCTGCCCCGAGAGCTTTTCATCGATCTGATTCATGATCGAGCGGATGTCATCGGCGAATCCGACCCGGTGAATGAATTCGCGATAGCGCGGGCGAATAGTCTCAATGCCCTCCCAAGGAAACGCCAGGACCTCGAACCCTTCTTCAACCAGAACCGAACGGCCCGCGGTGAGATGCGCGTTCAGCCGATCTGGGGAAGGATCGTTCAGAAAAGCCCACACCGGCAAGGCATTGCGATTGAGGTCATCGAATTCCTGTGCGCTCAGGAAATGCGCATCCATCCAGTCTTTGGTGAATAGCTCTTGCGGATGGTCGAGTTCCGGTGCGTCCCCGCCTTGGGGAAACCAGTTGATCCGGTATTCTGTCTGAAAGTCCTGTGCCAAGCGGATGCATGTCAGCATCATCAGCAGGCGCGCGCCCATCCGATCCTTGCGCTGACCTATGAAAACGCCGCGTGCCTTGGTCATCGTCCGCTTTCGGCTGGCCGGGCCTTGAAAGACCCAAGTAAATGTTCAACCACGGGTGCTAATATCAATGCAATCTGAGGCACTCGACCCTGCTCCGAACCGGTTTTTCTGTAGTGATACACAAAGCAGCCAGAAACGGCGAGGTCAGAAATCCTTTTGGAAAAGTATCACCTTCAAATGTCCAGAACCGGAACCGCCTCAGACAGGTCTGCGCTGATCCGAATGAACGATGACGTAGCCAACCGATCAGCCGCCGGCATGTCGACGATATCTGCAGGGATACTGGTTGCAGCCACAAGCGCCTGTTCCAGTGGGATTCCAACCTGCTGCGTCAGGTTGCGAAGCGCGGTGGTCAGATCAAGATCAGCTCCTGCAAGCGTACCATCCTGCAAGGTTAACCGGCCGTTTTCACGCTGAATCAGCCGACCCTCCAGACGAAATTCCTGTTGCGTGGTACCGGCGACGGCCATCGCGTCGCTGACCAGAAAGATGCGGCCCGGACCTTGTTTGGCGGCACATGCCGCCCGCATCGTCTGAGCGTGCACATGAACAGTGTCAGCGATGAGACCCGCAGACAGTGCACCACAGGACAGCACCGCGCCAACCAGGCCCGGCTCTCGGTTTCCCAGCTGGCTCATGGCGTTGAAAAGATGCGTCGCGCATCGGACACCGGCGTCCGCATACGACAAGCAAGTCTCGAACGACGCATCCGTATGGCCAAGCGAGACAACAATTCCCGCACGGGAAAGTTCCGCGACCTGATCCGTGCTGACGCTTTCGGGCGCGATGGTCACCATCAGGGCCGGTAGATTTTCGCGCGCAGCGATCAGGTTATCGAGGTCTTTGCCTGACATTGGCCTTATCAACTCGGCATCATGCGCACCCTTGCGCCGCACGGACAGATGTGGACCTTCCAGATGCAGTCCGACGATTCCAGGCACTTTGTCCTTCACTGCCTGAATGGCCGCTTCCACCGCAGCCTGCGTTTTTTCGGGCGTGTCTGTGATCAGGGTTGGCAGGATCGACGTCGCCCCAAGCTGGCGATGCGCCCTAGCAATGCAGGCCAATGTCTCGACTGTCGGTGCATCATTGAACATGACGCCGCCGCCGCCATTGACCTGCAGATCGACATAGCCGGGGCTCAGGATATCGCCCGCCAAGTCCTCAACGTGTTCACCATTTGCCAAATCGGAAGTTGGAATGATCCCTTGCAAAACGCCGCCGGCAAATCTGGCGGCGCAGTCGTTTCGCAAGGTCTCGCCATCAAAGATCGGACCGCCAGTGAAAGTAACGTTGTAAGCGTTCATACCGTTTCCGTCACTTTTCTGAGGTGTCGCGGCGTGTCCGGGTTGATCCCGCGCCGTGTGGCCACCGTTTCGACCATGCCGTAGAACGACGCAATTGCAACCACTGGGTCTGTCATCCAATGATTGGTTCGCACATGGGGCAGCGGAACCGCCTGCTTGACCTTGTCCGAGGTCGCAAAGACCTGCGCGCCTTTCTGCACCAAAGCGTCGGCCACCTCGGCGATGTTGGCCTCGGCAGCATCACCGGACAGGAAGGCCAGAATTGGAAACCCAGTGTCCACAATCGACACCGGCCCGTGCAAAACCTCGGCAGAGGAATAGCTTTCGGCATGGATCTGACAGGTCTCTTTGAATTTCAGGGCCGCTTCGTTCGAGATCGCCCAGGACGGTCCGCGCCCGAGGGTGAACAGGGACTGCCCATTGACCGCCTCAACCACCTGCCCCCAGTCGCAGGTGATTGCCGCCTCAAGCGCCTCGGGCAAGTCACGAATTGCACCCAACAGGTTGGCGTCGCCCTTCACCTCTGCCAGCAGCCAGAGCCCGGCCACCAAAGAGTTTACGAATGTCTTGGTGGCCGCCACACTGAGTTCCGGTCCCGCGTGAATGGACAGCGTCGAGGATGCCGCGGTGGTCAAGGCCGACTCGGTGCTGTTGGTAATCGCAACCGAAAGCGCGCCGCCTTTGGTCAGAGACCGGGTCAATTGCACGATGTCAGGGCTCTGACCCGATTGGGAAATTGCGAAACAAGCGGCACCATTGCACTTCATGTCAACGCCATAAATGGACTTGACCGATGGCCCAACCGACGCCATCGGCAAACCCAGCAACAATTCCGCCGAATACTTGAGATAGCTGCAGGCATGATCCGAGGACCCGCGCGCGACGGATATCAGAAATTGCGGATCATGGTCCCTCAGCGCGCGCGCCGCTTGCGCCACGGCGGCCGCACCTTCCGTCAATAGCCGGTCAACGGCCACCGGGATTTCATTGATTTCCCGCCTCATTTGGGTGGTTTGGGTGGACATTGTCCGCACCTTTCAGTTTGACAGCCGCAGCTCGGCCACGAAATCGTAGGCTTCGCCGTGATAGATGGATCGGGTAAGCTCGGCGACGCGCCCGCTGTCCAGATAGGATGTGCGCTGAATCCGAAGCCCTGCTGTGCCTTCTGCAACGTCCAGCAATCCGGCCTCGGCCGCCTCAAGGTTGATGGCAGAAATCTTCTGAATGGCGCGCACCGGGCGAAACCCCGATTGGTCCAGAAACGCATAAAGCGATCCGGTCACCTCAGTTGGGTTGGGCAGAATGTCCAGCGGCAGCGAGGCGCGTTCCAGCGCCATGGGCCGCCCGCCAGCCGCCCGCAGACGGTGTATCCGTGCCACTTGTTCATTCGCAGACAATCCCAACGCCATCATCTCGTCCGGCGAGGGAAGGAAAATCCCGCGCTCCAACCAGGTTGACGTGGTTTTCATTCCGCGCCTCTCCATATCCTCGGTAAAGGATGTCAGGTGCGAGAGGGATTGTTCTACCCGCGCGACGGGCTCGCGCACGAAAGAACCGGAGCCCTGGCGCTGCTCGATTGCCCCTTTTCGCACAAGCTCTTGAATCGCCTTGCGAACAGTGACTCGAGACAGATCGGTCAACTCGGCAATTTCACGTTCAGGTGGCAATGAGCTGTTGGGCGGGAGGATACCGTCGGCGATCCCTTCCTCCAATCTCTGTCGCAGCTGGACATAGCGTGGCCCCGCGTTATGTCCCAACCAACCTTCGGGACGCAGGAAATCAGCGATGCTCATTCTCGATCTCCTTTTGAAACGCATGCGCCAAAGCGATCGCGCCTGACAGCGGATCCCCTTCTGCATCCGCCAAATCCACCCGCATCTCTTCGGGCAGCAAACCGGCGTAATGAGGACCGATGCCGCCGGTCAGGCAAATTGGCAAGCCTGACCGCCACCCCAACCGCGTAAGTCGATCAGCCAGATATCCGGCACCTTCCGCCAGAACAGTCAGAGCCACTTTATCCCCCTGACCGGCGGCCTTCGTCACCAATGGAGCCAGCGCGCCGAAGTCATAAGGCGACATTTCCCCTGCCGCGCCCACAATGCCAGCGCTTCCAGCAAAGTGGTCCAACAATTGATCGGCCAGATCGGATCGACCAGTTACATCATCCACGCAATCCAGCACATGCGACAACGCCTTGCGACCGACCCATTGCGCCGATGCCTGATCACCCAGAACCGGCCCCCAACCACCGACGAAACGCCCCTTGCCGCCAATCTGTGACGCCAGAAAGGAACCCGTCCCACAATGGGCAATGAAACCATCCCGACAACCCATAGCACCCCGCAATGCCGCCGCGCGGTCATCCGCGATTCGAATGTGCCGGAATGGCAATTCACGCGCCAATCGCCGGGAAATCTCGTCGCCGGTAATCCCGGCCAATCCAAAATAGGCGGGAATCTCTGCAAGGTCCGATTGTCTCAAGTCATTCTCAGACGCCAGCCCCTCCAATCCTACGCGCATTTCAGCCAACGCGGCGCGGAAATCGGTGGATACATTTGCTGATCCAACCTCGATCTTGCGCACCTCGACACCATCAGACAGCGCAATTCGACAGCGCGTTCCACCGCCATCGACGGCCACAACAAAGGTGTCAGCTGCTTTAGTCATGTAGATACCTTTATAATACCTTTTGCGATGATAAAAGACCAAAACACTACAAAATGAGGGGATTTGGCGAATATTTCAGAATATATACCAATCTCAACAAAATGGTAGACTAATGGTATCTAAAAGGTATGATGCCCAGAAGCCATAGGGGGAATCACGTGACCACACCGGTGACAGAACAGCTGCATCAGGACGCCGACGGGCTGGACGCCCGACCGCTGGCCGAGGTAGCCGCCCTTCTTGCCACCGCGCAATCCAATGCCGCCAAGGCGCCCATGTCGTCCCTTCCCGAAATTTGCGCGGGCGCCTCGGCCATGGCCGCGACGATCCGAAACGGGGGCATTTTGCGCTATCTGGCTGCCGGTTCGTCCGGACTGATGGCTGCATCCGATGCATTGGAACTTGGCGGCACATTCTCCATCCCATCCGATCAAATACGCATCCATATGGCGGGTGGTTTGCCGACCACCGCCGATATGCCAGGCGATGTCGAGGACATTGCAGATGATCTGGATCGCGAACTGGCAGATCTGTCGGAAACCGATACTCTGATCGCCGTTTCCGCTAGCGGCAGCACGCCCTATACGGTGGCCGCCGCAGGAATCGCGCGGACGGCGGGGGCAACGGTCATTGGGTTGGCCAACAACCCGGACACCGAGTTGCTGCAACTGTCAGATCACCCCGTCTTGCTACCGACACCGCCAGAACTGATTTCAGGCTCGACCCGCATGGGGGCTGGCACGGCGCAAAAAATCGCACTGAACATGTTGTCGACCTTGATGGCCGTCCGGCTTGGGCACATTCAGGACGGCATGATGGTCAATCTGCGCGCGGATAATGACAAGCTGCGTGCGCGGGCCAACGGAATCGTTTGCCACCTGACAAATGTCACACCTGACCAAGCTGACAAGGCGATAGCCGATGCGGGCGGCAACCTTAAATGCGCAGCTCTTTTGGCATCCGGGGCGGAAACGCTTGAAAGCGCCCACGCCCTTCTGCGAGAATTCGACGACCACCTTCGCCCGGCATTGGAGCGATTAAAAAATAACGAAACCATCAACTTGGGAGAAATGAAATGAAACGCAAAGTTCTAAGCCTGGCTCTGCTGAGCACGGCGCTGGTTACAAGTGCCTATGCGCAGGATGCGACGCTGACCATCGAAAGCTGGCGCAATGACGACCTGGCCTTGTGGCAGGAAAAAATCATTCCAGCCTTCGAGGCCGAGCACCCCGGAATCAAGGTGATCTTCTCACCCTCTGCCCCGGCTGAATACAACGCCGTGCTGAACTCGAAGCTCGAGGCCGGATCAGCGGGCGATCTGATCACCTGCCGTCCGTTCGACGCCTCGTTGGCTTTGTACGAGGCTGGTCATCTGACAGACCTGTCTGATCTTGAGGCGATGGGCAACTTCTCGGACGTTGCCAAATCCGCATGGCAGACCGATGACGCTTCGGCCAGTTTCTGCGTTCCGATGGCATCCGTGATCCATGGCTTCATCTACAACAAAGACGCGTTCAACGAGTTGGGCATCGAAGTCCCCACCACCGAAGCCGAATTCTTTGCCGCGCTTGAGAAAATCAAGGCAGACGGCACCTATATCCCGATGGCGATGGGCACCAACGACCAGTGGGAAGCCGCCACAATGGGCTATAACAACATCGGCCCGAACTATTGGAAAGGTGAAGAAGGCCGTCAGGCGCTGATCAAAGGCGAGCAGAAACTGACAGACCCACAGTGGGTTGCACCCTATGCAACTTTGGCAAAGTGGGCTGACTATCTGGGTGACGGTTACGAAGCACAGACCTATCCAGACAGCCAGAACCTGTTCACGTTGGGTCGCGCCGCAGTTTACCCGGCGGGCAGCTGGGAAATCTCGGGCTTCAACACGCAGGCCGATTTCGAAATGGGTGCCTTCAAGCCGCCAGTCCAGAATGCCGGTGACACCTGCTATATCTCGGATCACACCGATATCGGCATCGGCATGAACGCCGCCAGCGAAAACCAGGAAGCCGCGCGCACCTTCCTGGCCTGGGTCGCTAGCCCGGAATTCGCCAGCATCTTTGGCAACGCCCTGCCCGGCTTCTTCCCGCTGTCCAGCACTCCGGTCGAGTTGGAAGATCCGCTGGCCAAGGAAATCGTCGGCTGGCGCGATGAGTGCGAAAGCACGATCCGCTCGACCTACCAGATCCTGTCGCGCGGCACACCGAACCTCGAAAACGAGACTTGGGGCGCATCCGTTGCCGCCATCAAAGGCGCGGAAACACCCGAAGCTCTGGGTCAGCAGCTGCAAGACGGTCTGGCCAGCTGGTACGCACCGCATCAGTAAAGCCTGAGCCACTCACACCGGACGCGGCGTGTGTCGCGTCCGGTCCCTAATCCCCCCGGAGACTCCCATGCAGACCCGCCGCATCCGCTGGCACATCGCCGTTTTCCTCGCCCCTGCGGTGCTGGTCTACACGGCGGTGATGATCTTCCCCTTGTTCAACACGCTGCGCCTCGCACTGTTCACCGAGGTTGATCAGACCCGCATTTATGTCGGTTTGCAAAATTTCCGCACGCTGTTCTTCGATCCGATCTGGTCCGAGCAGTTCTGGAACGCATTAGGCAACAACTTCTGGTTCTTCCTGATCCATATGCTGGTCCAGAACCCGATTGGCATCGCCTTGGCCGCATTGCTGTCGCATCCCCGCCTGCGGTTTGCTGCGCTCTATCGGTCTGCAATATTTATCCCGACAATCCTGAGCTTTGTGATCGTAGGCTTTGCATGGAAACTGATCCTGTCGCCATTGTGGGGCATCGCGCCGTCGATGCTGGACGCAGTCGGTCTGAAATTTCTGTTCGCGCCCTGGTTGGGCAAAGAAGAATACGCCCTCACAACGCTGGCACTTGTCTCGGTCTGGCAGTTTGTCGGCATCCCGATGATGCTGATCTATGCCGCCCTCTTGTCCATCCCCGAGGAAATTCTTGAAGCCGGAGAAATCGACGGCATCACCGGAGCCTCGGCCTTCTGGAAGATCAAGCTACCGTTGATCATTCCTTCGATCGGCATCATCTCGATCCTGACTTTTGTAGGAAATTTCAACGCGTTCGACTTGATCTACGTGTCCCAAGGCGCGCTGGCGGGGCCGGATTTCTCAACAGATATCCTCGGCACCTTCATGTACCGCACCTTCTTTGGCTTCCAATTGCAACTGGGCGACCCACATATGGGATCGGCCATCGCCGGGGCCATGTTCGCGATCATTCTCGTGGGGGTCTGCATCTACCTCTTCGGCATCCAGACCCGGATGCGCCGGTATCAACTGTGAGGATAGCCGGATGAACAAAGCACGCCATAACCCACTGAATACGGCCGCCATGCATGGGGCGCTGATCCTCTACACTTTGATCGCCCTCTTCCCGGTTTTTGTGATCATTATCAACAGTTTCAAAACCCGACGCTCGATTTTCCGAGAACCACTCGCCCTGCCCGATGCCGAAAGCTTCTCGCTCATCGGTTACCAGACGGTGATGAAGCAAGGGGATTTCTTCCTGTACTTCCAGAACTCACTGATCGTGACCGTGGTGTCGCTAGCCTTCGTCTTGCTGTTCGGCGCCATGGCCGCCTTTGCGCTGAGCGAATACAAGTTCAAGGGCAACACCCTGATGGGCCTCTATCTGGCGCTGGGGATCATGATCCCTATTCGCATCGGTACGGTTGCTATTCTGGAGATGATGGTCGCGACCGGACTGGTAAACACGCTCTGGGCGCTGATCCTTGTCTATACCGCTCAAGGTCTGCCGCTGGCTGTGTTCATCCTGTCCGAGTTCATGCGGCAGGTCTCGGACGATCTGAAAAACGCAGGTCGCGTCGACGGTCTGTCAGAATACACGATCTTCTTCCGACTGGTCCTACCGCTGGTTCGCCCCGCCATGGCGACCGTTGCGGTGTTTAACATGATCCCGATTTGGAATGATCTCTGGTTCCCGCTGATCCTGGCCCCCGCTGAGGAGACCAAGACCCTGACGCTGGGCAGCCAGGTCTTCATTGGTCAGTTCGTCACCGACTGGAACGCGGTTCTGTCGGCGCTGTCTATGGCGATCCTGCCGGTGCTGGTCCTCTACGTCATCTTCTCACGCCAACTGATCCGCGGCATCACGTCAGGAGCTGTCAAATGACCAAAGTTCTGATTGCTGGCCTCGGCAATATGGGCCTGAGCCACGCGCTCGCCCACCACCATCACCCGGATGCTGAAATCGTGGCGTTGGTGAACCGGTCCGGCCAAGTGGACCACCCTGATCTGTCAGGATATCCCACCTTTTCGGATTTTCACGCCGCTCTGGCCGAGACAAACCCCGATCTGGTGGTTGTCGCTACCTATTCCGACAGCCACGCCGATTTCGCCTGTGCGGCGATGGAGGCCGGGGCACATGTCTTTGTCGAAAAGCCACTGGCGACCACCGTGGCGGACGCCAAGCGTGTTGTCGAAAAGGCTGTTGAGACCAACCGCAAACTGGTCATTGGTTATATCCTTCGCCACCACCCCTCATGGATGCGCCTGATCGCCGAGGCGCGAGATCTAGGCGGGCCATATGTCTTTCGTCTAAACTTGAACCAACAGTCGTCGGGTGCTGAGTGGGAGACGCATAAAGCTTTGATGCAGACCACATCGCCCATCGTCGATTGCGGCGTTCATTACGTCGATGTGATGTGCCAGATCACCGAATCCGATCCCGTACGTGTGCACGGAATGGGCCTACGCCTGAGCGATGAGATCGACAAGGACATGTACAACTACGGCCAGTTTCAGGTGATCTTTGAGGATGGCTCAGTCGGCTGGTACGAGGCCGGTTGGGGGCCGATGATGTCGGAAACCGCGTTCTTCGTGAAAGACATCGTCTCGCCCAACGGATCGGTCTCGATCACTGACGGCAACAAGGGCGCGTCAGCCGATATCGACGGCCACACCAAGGTCGGCGGCATTCTGGTCCACCGCCCCGAGGGCGACCAGACGATCGACATGCCCGATGAACCCGGCCATCAGGAACTCTGCGATGCCGAGCAGGCCTACATGCTGCGGGCCATCGCCGAGGATATCGACCTGACCCGCCACATGAACGACGCTGTGCAATCGCTCGCCATCTGTCTGGCCGCCGATGAAAGCATCCGCACCGGCCAACCCATTTCGCTGAAAGAGGCAACGCAATGACCGCCCTGACGCTGACAAACGTGAACAAGTCCTTCGGAACCGTCGAAGTTCTCAAGGATATCAACATCGAAGTCGAAGACGGCGAGTTCGTTGTCTTCGTCGGCCCTTCGGGCTGTGGAAAATCCACCCTTCTGCGCGTCATCGCGGGGCTTGAGGATGTGACCTCGGGCGAGGTGCGCATCGGCGGCGAGGTGATGAACCTCACCCCACCCTCAAAACGTGGCATAGCGATGGTGTTCCAAAGCTATGCGCTCTACCCGCACCTGAATGTGCGAAAGAACATGTCGCTGGCGCTGAAGCAAGAAGGTCAGAGCAAGCAGGTCATCGAAGAGCGTGTTGCCAAGGCCAGCAAGATGCTGAACCTTGAACCCTATATCGACCGCTATCCCTCCGAACTATCCGGCGGTCAACGACAGCGCGTCGCCATCGGTCGCGCCATCGTGCGCGAGCCCAAGCTGTTCCTTTTTGACGAGCCGCTCTCAAACCTGGACGCCGCCCTGCGGATGAACACGCGGCTGGAGATCGCCAACCTGCACCAGCAACTCGATGCCTCGATGATTTACGTCACCCACGACCAGACCGAGGCGATGACTCTGGCCGACAAGATCGTCGTCCTGCGTGACGGGCGCGTTGAACAGGTCGGCAGCCCGATGGAGCTCTATAACAATCCCGCAAACCAGTTCGTCGCGGGTTTCCTCGGCGCGCCGTCAATGAATTTCTTTCCAGCCGACCTGATTGGGGAAAGCGCGGACACCACCTTGGGCATCCGTCCCGAAGACCTGCACCTGACCGACGATGGCCCATTGGCCGCGAACGTTACGCATGTCGAACATCTGGGCGGAGACACCAACGTCATCGCAATGATGAACAGCCACCAGATCACCGCACGCCTCTTTGGCCAGCACCAAGTTGCTGCCGGCGAACCAGTCCGGTTTGGCTACGCCCAGGACCGCACCTACCGTTTCGACCTGCAGGGCGCACGACTCAGCTGAGAGAAATCAGGCTGTTTCAGAGAATTTGGTGCGGTCGAGAAGACTCGAACTTCCACGGGTGTTACCCCACAGCGACCTCAAGTATACCGCGTGTAAACATTCCGTCTAACGCACTGTAAACTTGGTGTCTTTGACCGCGTGACCTTCTTAGGTTCTTCGCACAGTTGGTACTGCGAGTACGATTGTTACTGTAACGGAATCCGGGTGGTCAACCCGCCGTTGCCTGAGCGCTTCTCGTGAAGCTTTGCTACGTCTCCCTGCCGGGATGGTAGACAAGGGTAACTTAGCCACTCCCTGCCCCGTCTTTAAGGAACAACGAGTTTATCCGAACTTTACCGCTTTTGAGGCGTTGCAGGGCTTCTGGGATCACGGCGACACCGACAGATGCCAAGGCTTTGCGCCCTTCGCTATCCTCAGGGTACACAAAGGACTTCATTGCGACCCGCCAGAAGTTTTGAGACAGGTTCAAGTCGTTACGGACTTGAAGAGGATGATAGGGACCGGCTTGTTCACCCCGTTTGGTGGCCAGATAAGCATCATAGGCGTTCTTGGCCTCTAGGGCCTCTACCTGCGCTTCTCCGCGTGTGTTGAACACGTTCTCTCCAAACTCGGCAGCTGCGCCGAAGAGGCCGCGAGTTGCGGCCCCCGGTAGCTCGGAGATATGCTCCCAGAAACCGTGTGGTTGCTCTAGGGTTCTATAGTGTTCAGCGGCACCTTGACCCCACACATTGTCGAAGTCTTGGTGAATTGGGTCAGTATCGTCGGCCTCTTTGAGCGCGGCGATCATATCCTCATTCGGGCCACCTAGGATCATCTGGGTCAAATCCATGTTGTTCCCGGTAGCCGTGGTGATGTCAGCCTGGACCGTGAGATCGTCTTGGGCTTTGGCCCTGATTTTCTCAACTTGGTCGAAGGTGAACTGACCGTACCATTTATTAGCGCCCCTTCGAGCGCTGTTGTTATCGTTCATATATGAATTGTCCTTAGAAATTGGTCTTGAGAGCGACGCATCAATCTTGCGCCACTTTGAGTTTTCCCGGGGCCAGCAGAAGTGAGCCTGTGGTGAGGCACCTCCCGCCAGCGCAAGGAATAGCGCCGCCTCCCCCTGTGGGGCGGCACTAAGGAAATCTAATGTGTTGAGTTACGGTCTCTGGGATTTGGCCTCAGGCTTCTGTGTACTCCGTCGCAAGCCGCTATGAGGAAGCCCCCAAGCCACGATGGTTAGACACACGTCCCCCATTCAGTTCTACTCAGAGGTAGTGAGTTTACAGATCATCATTCACGCATCATCGGCTTACGCCTAGCTACCCCACCATGAGACTTAGAATTCTCGTGCCGCATATATCCCGTGCGACTGGTCAAGGGTGATGATCTTCATATTCAGTTATCAAAGAGCGCAGCCACGTTTTGTGACCGGTCAGCAGAACAGACTCGCACCACCAACTTACCCACATTTCTATCCGGTATCGGATGTAATGTAAATAGACTCTTTTCAAGACGTTGTAATTTTTATCTAATATGAATAGGTAAGTGTTATTACTCAGTCCCGTAACGAAAATAGGTCATTCATGCACAATGAAATACAACCCGGAATCGAGTTCCTTCGGCGCTTCGAACAATTTGATCTCAAAATGCAGATAAGCACTGCGTTAGCACTGCTGTACATAGCTAGGCATCAGGACAGACCACAGGGCGTAACCACTGCGGATATTCAAAATTGGCTGGGCTTTGGTTCAGCAGCAGCCAGCCGAAATGCCAACTACTGGGCAGATGGCACACCGGACATGCCGGGTTCAGGCCACAACTTAGTCAGCGTTCGCATCAGCCCAAACGACCGGCGCAAAAGAGAACTGAGGTTGACCCCTAAGGGAGAAAACTTCGTTTCAGATTTGGAAGCAATTCTCTCAGGCCCCAAAGGCAACTGAACACTTAGGGGCCAGCGAAGTGCCAGCCCCTTCAATATCGTTCTCACTACAGACCGTTAAACAGGCAGCGAATCCAACTCACCTTCTACAGGGTGCGATTCCCCTGAAAGCTCTTCGTAGGCACACAGCGCCATAACCAACTGCTTCCTGATGCTCTCTTTGTCATACTTCTTGGCAAAACCCATAACAGTTTCGGCTTCGACTTGGGCTACCATCATAGCGTTCCTCTCATCCAGCAACATCAGATAGAGCATCAAAATCCGCTCATGCATACTTTGGGTCGGTGTGAGCGTTCCTAGCATTCTCATGGTATTTTTCCTTCTCTACTCGTTAGGTTTCTTAGGGTTGGGTTTCAGTTTGCTTTCGGTCGAACCGAGGGTGACACAAGGCTTCCTCCTAGTTCTTCATAAAGCGCTTCAAAGGTTGATAGGATCACATCGCCCAACTCTGCCCTCTTGGCATAGACGCTGATACCAATGTCATCTTTGTTGGAGTGGCCGACAGCAAGATTTCGGGCTTCTCGGGCGACACCCGCGTTCACCAGAGCAGACACAGCCGTTCTTCTAAATGAGTGCATATCCCATTTGGAATTGTCGCCCTCAAGGTTCTTCCTCGCCTTCTCCAAGGCTTTCCCGAGGTAGTGGCTGGGTTGCTTATCGTATCCACCTAAGTTGATCCGAGGGAACAACCGGCCTTCATTCTCAGAACAAGACGGTTCAGCGATGGCCGCTTGTCTGATGGCCTCTCTGAGCAAAGCACAATCGGCATCACCAACGATCATGACAGTCCGCTTCCCTGCCTCGGTCTTGGCCTCCGGGATATTGATACAGATGTGGTCTCCTTTGTCCTCAATATCAGAGAGGTAGCGCCCACAGATTTCATTCAATCGGCATCCGGTGACCCAGAGTAACCTGACTGTGACAAACATCTCGAATTGGTATTTGAGAGCAGAGTTGTGAGCGATGTAGGTCAGAAGGCTCTCAGCTTCTTTTCGGGTTACTGGTCGCAGTTTCTTCTCTCTCGGGTCTGCCTTCTTTTTCTGTCCTGCGACGCGCCTCAAGAGCGAAGAGAAGGGATTACGAACATCGGGATCGACCAAGCCCCAATGATCCAAGACGCGCCAGTAAGAGGCGAGACAGCATTGATAAGACTGTAGGGATCGAGCCGAGAGAAGTTCGCCGGTTCGCTCAGACGGCGTGACTTTGAGATACTCCATGAAAGACAGAGCCAGCGCCCTGTTTATTTCAGTGACCTCGATGTTCCCCGCGTAAGCCTCGAAGCCCTCAAGGTGCTGCCGATACCTCGCTTTGGTGGACTCTTTGATCCCGTCCGCTTCCCTGAGCCAGCGATGCCCCGTGTCCCTGACGGTGGTCCCCTCTTGCGGGTCATGTCTAGCAACCTGTTTGACTATAGGTTCAGGCGTTGAGCCCTCTCCTATAGACGCCAGAATCTCGGGCAAGACCTCTTTTCGCCTGACCAAAGCCTCAGCTAAGTCCTGCGTTCCAAGACCCCGCACGATCTCTTTCTTACCGATGATAGCTTGGTATTCGTTGGGTACTGCGACTCTGACCGCGTATCCCTTGCCTCTCTTAAAGAGGCCCTTTGGCACCCGTACATCCATCTCAAAAGGCTCCATTTACCGTTACATTCGGCGAAGAAACCTGTTGAAAATCAATCATTTGGTGCGGTCGAGAAGACTCGAACTTCCACGGGTGTTACCCCACAGCGACCTCAACGCTGCGCGTCTACCAATTCCGCCACGACCGCACTGCCAGTGACTTGGTAAAGGCGCGTATAGACGTTGAATTGGGGGATGTGAAGAGGCAAAAACACGACTGTTTGAATTCCCGCGGAGCATTCATATGTACAAACCCGAAGCACGCGACATCTCATGCAGGAGCAACACATGACATCTTCCGATTCCCGCCCAAATGTTCAGATTGATGTCGTATCGGACGTCGTTTGCCCCTGGTGCATTGTCGGCTTTCGCCAGCTTGACGCTGCGCTGAAACAAGAAGGCGTTGCAGCCAACCTACGATGGCACCCGTTTGAGCTGAACCCGACGATGGTTGCGGAGGGTCAGAACCTGCGCGAGCACATCACGCAGAAGTACGGCTCGAGCGAGGAACAAAGCCAACAGGCCCGCTTGCGCTTGACTGAATTGGGAAAAGAACTGGGGTTTACTTTCAATTTCGACGATGACAGCAGGATCTACAACACCTTCGCGGCGCATCAATTGCTCGATTGGGCCGAGGGTCAAGATCGTCAGCATCCCCTAAAATTGGCGTTGTTTGATGCTTATTTCACCCAACAAAAGGATGTGTCCGACGTCGGCGTCCTGATTGACGTCGTCCAGGATGCGGGGCTCAATCCTTACGAGGCAAGGCAAGCACTTGATTCAGGCGCCCATGTCGCGCCGGTGCGAGAGAAACAGCAATTCTGGACCAGTCGCGGGATTTCAGGCGTACCATCGATGGTGTTTGGTGGGAAATACCTGGTTACAGGGGCACAAGGTACGGATACCTATGCGCAAATCCTGCAGCGCTGCCGAAGCGAAGCGGCCTGACCCCTTCCATCGCCCAAGCAGACGGTTTATGGACCCGCCATGGAATGGAAGACGACAGACGGGCTGACCGATTACGATAAGGCCGTGGCCTTTATGGAAGATCGCGTTGCCAAGATTGCAGCCGGCGAGGCTGATGAATGCATCTGGCTTTTACAGCACCCGCCGCTTTACACGGCGGGTACATCGGCTCAGTCGTCTGACCTGAAAGACCCCCACCGGTTTCCGGTTCATGAAACCAAACGGGGCGGAGAATACACCTATCACGGCCCCGGACAGCGCGTCGTCTACGTCATGCTGGATCTGAGAAAACGCGGTCAGGATGTTCGACGGTTCGTTCAGCAGCTTGAGGCATGGATCATCGCTGCGCTGGCCGAGTTCAACGTGACCGGTGAAATTCGCGCTGGACGAGTCGGCGTTTGGGTGCAGCGCAACGACAAGCCTCTGACCGCCTTGGGCGAGCCTACAGAGGACAAAATCGCGGCCATTGGCGTCAGGCTGCGCAAATGGATCACGTTTCATGGCGTTTCGATCAACGTCGAACCCAATCTTGAACATTTTTCGGGGATTGTTCCTTGTGGCATTCAAGAGTACGGCGTCACTTCTCTGGTCGATCTGGGGTTACCAGTTGTGATGGACGACGTGGATGTTGCTCTGCGTCGGACATTCGAGCCTGTTTTTGATGCTGAAGCCGTCGGGTGATCACAACCACCCGAATCGGGTCCTTTCTGCGGGCGGCACAACAATCGCTTGGAATAGTCGGCTTCTGTTTCTCGATCCTTTAGAAAATCCCGTCAAAATTGACTTTAACGGACAAGGATTCATGGGTTATTCATTTTCCCCCAATACAAACGCCCTGCAACCACGTATTATGTAATCGCCGTTCATGAGTGAGTGGTGCGTTAACCGGTGATCCCGGGCTTCGGCCCGCGAGACCCGCCAAGTGTTTGGGTACGAGTCTGCCGTTCCGACCCCATATCGGAACGGCATTTCTCGTTTCTGGCCATGCCAAATCTGTAGATCGATCCCCTAAGCCAGAACACCACGGATTTTTTCCGCATGCTGTGCGATCAGGTCGAAATCGCCCATTTTGCCGGGTGCACGGACCGAAACACCTTCGTGCCGCGGCAGGACATGAAAGTGCAGGTGAAACACTTCCTGCCCCCCTGCGGCCTCGTTGAACTGCTGGATCGTCACTCCGTCGGCATCAAATGCCTGCACGACCGCCTTGCTGAGTTTCTGAACCGTCGCCATCACGGCGTTCAACTGTTCAGGCGAGGCGTCCAACAGATTGCGGCAGGGTGTTTTTGGAATGACCAGCAAATGACCATCCGCGCGAGGCATGATGTCCATGAAGGCCACTGTTTTATCATCCTCGTACACGCGGTTCGAAGGGATTTCGTCGCGCAGGATCTTCGCAAAGATGTTATCAGGATCATAGGCGGGCATCAGGGGTCTCCGGTTCATGAGGTGCCTTATGTTCTGAGGCCCGACACAGAAAGGGTCAAGTCGCGAGTTTGGCGCAAGCGGGACAACTTGAATGGCCCAAATCGATGCCTAAATAACGCGCAGTCTTTCCGGAATCGCGCGAGGCACAGCTTGCCCCGCGACAATTAATCTTGATCCAGATCAAACTCGACCATTGAAGGTCGCCCCTACGCATTCTAAAACCAGCAGGAATCCCGCGCGCCGGAGAGGTCCGGCTGCGCGGTTGAATTGCAACAGGAGGCACCTAATGGCAGACGCAGCCATTCATGGTCATGATCATGAAGACCAGCGTGGGTTCTTTACCCGCTGGTTCATGTCGACCAACCACAAGGACATCGGGGTTCTTTACCTGATCTTCTCGGCGCTGGCCGGGTTCATCTCGGTGGCGATGACCGTCTATATGCGGCTTGAGCTGATGCACCCCGGTGTTCAGTACATGTGCCTCGAAGGGTTCATGGCCGATCCTTGCACCCCGAACGGGCACCTGTGGAACGTGATGATTACTTATCACGGTGTTCTGATGATGTTCTTCGTCGTCATTCCCGCCCTGTTCGGCGGTTTTGGCAACTATTTCATGCCGTTGCAGATTGGCGCGCCGGACATGGCGTTCCCGCGGATGAACAACCTGTCGCTTTGGCTGTATGTGGCCGGAACTTCGCTGGGTGTGGCTTCGCTGCTCAGCCCCGGTGGTAATGACCAGCTTGGGTCGGGTGTTGGTTGGGTTCTCTATCCACCGCTGTCCACGACCGAGGGCGGCATGTCCATGGACCTTGCGATCTTTGCCGTGCACGTATCGGGCGCCTCCTCGATCCTCGGTGCGATCAACATGATCACAACGTTCCTGAACATGCGTGCGCCGGGCATGACCTTGTTCAAGGTCCCGCTATTCAGCTGGTCAATCTTCATAACCTCTTGGCTGATTCTGCTGTCGCTGCCGGTTCTGGCGGGCGCGATCACCATGCTGCTGATGGACCGCAACTTTGGTTTTACCTTCTTTGATCCAGCCGGTGGTGGAGATCCGATCCTGTATCAACACATCCTTTGGTTCTTCGGACACCCGGAAGTGTACATCGTGATCCTGCCCGGTTTTGGCATCATCAGCCATGTGATCGCCACCTTCTCGCGCAAGCCGATCTTCGGTTACCTGCCGATGGTTTGGGCGCTGATTGCCATTGGCGTGCTGGGCTTTGTCGTATGGGCACACCATATGTACACGGTTGGCATGTCGCTGCGTCAGCAAGCCTATTTCATGCTGGCCACGATGGTCATCGCGGTTCCGACTGGTGTTAAGGTCTTCTCGTGGATTGCGACCATGTGGGGCGGCTCGATCGAGTTCAAGACACCGATGCTGTTCGCCTTCGGCTTCCTGTTCCTGTTCACCGTTGGTGGTGTGACCGGTGTGGTTCTGTCGCAGGCCGGGATCGACCGGGCCTATCACGACACCTACTACGTTGTGGCACACTTCCACTACGTGATGAGCTTGGGTGCCGTCTTCGCGATCTTTGCTGGCGTCTACTTCTACTTCTCGAAGATGACAGGCCGTCAGTATTCCGAGTTCTGGGGCAAGGTGCACTTCTGGATGTTTTTCATCGGTGCCAACCTGACCTTCTTCCCGCAGCACTTCCTGGGCCGTCAGGGCATGCCGCGCCGTTACATCGACTATCCCGAAGCGTTCGCTCAGTGGAACTTTGTCTCGTCGATTGGTGCGTTTGTCTCGTTCGCCTCGTTCCTGCTGTTCTTCGGCATCGTGATCTACGCCCTGCTGCGCGGCGCGAAAGAGACCCGTCCGAACCCGTGGAACGAATACGCGGACACGCTGGAATGGACCCTGCCCTCGCCGCCGCCCGAGCATACGTTCGAGCAGCTGCCTAAGCAGGAGGACTGGGATAAGGGCCACGCGCACTGATCCTGAAAGTTACTCAAAGAAACCCCGCCCATTCGGCGGGGTTTTTTTCTTGGTCCGCCCCCGGCAGTCGCCATACGGCCAAAAATCCGCTATCCTGAGGCCCGAGATACGTCCGGCAACCCGGAGGATTCTGATGCCCGAGATTGACTTCTGGTATTCCATTGGCAGCACGTACAGCTTCCTGACGATCACGCGATTGGACGGCTGGTGCGCCGAACATGACGTCTCGGTAAAATGGCGTCCGTTCAATGTGCGCACTGTCATGTCCGCCCAACAGAATATCCCTTTTGCGGGCAAGCCCGAGAAGTCAGCCTACATGTGGCGCGATATCGAACGACGCGCCGCCAAGTATCGCATCCATGCGAACCTTCCCGCGCCTTACCCAATCTCGGATCTGGCGCTTGCCAATCAAGTTGCTTTGCTGGGGATGCGCGAAGACTGGGGTAAGGAATTCACGAAATCTCTCTATCGCATCTGGTTCGAAGACAGTGTCGAAGCAGGGTCGGAGTCCGCAATCTCCGAGGCCCTATTGCGCTGCCAACAAGACCCGCGCCTAACGCTCGGTCGTGCACAACAACCGGATGCGGTTCAGGCTCTCGAGACTGAAACGGAAAACGCCATCGCACTTGGCGTGTTTGGTGCCCCCAGCTTTGTCGTGCGTGATGAGGTCTTTTGGGGCGATGACCGGTTGGATGACGCCCTGTCCTGGTCTCGCGTGGGCCACGTGGTTTGAAAAATCGCTTTCGACTCGGCGGTGGATGACGCTAGTTCTTAGCCATGCCCTATCGTTGGAAACAGACCTCGGACACAGTTCAGGAATTGCGCCTCTGGCCTCATAACTCATTGCCGCCGCGTGGCGCGATGGGGGTTGTTCTGGCGGTCTTCCTGTTCGGGCTCATTCCACTGTTTGCGGTGCTGGGTTCGGTGTTGCTGTGGGGCCTTTTACCCTTCCTGCTTCTTACCGTGTCGGGCCTGTGGCTGGCATTCGAGATGAACTATCGCGCGCGTAGCGTGTTCGAGGTTCTGACGCTGGACAAAACTCAGGCGCGTCTTGTTCATCACCATCCGCGGAAAGGGGATCAGGAATGGTCCTGCAACCGCCATTGGGCCCGTCCCGAGATGCACGCGAACGGCGGGCCGGTGCCCCATTACGTTACATTGATCGGAGACGGGCGAGAGGTCGAAATCGGCGCGTTCCTGTCCGAGGACGAACGGATCGCGCTGTTCGATGATCTCAGCCAAAAGCTGCGCGACCAGGCCGCGCAGTATTGATCATGCGCCGTTGGACCCCGCGCAAAGGTGATCCTTGACCATCGGGCCCACCTTGCCGAAGTCCATCTGGCCGGTGTAGCGCGTCTTCAACTCGCCCATTACCTTGCCCATGTCCCGGATCGAACCCGCGCCCGTGGCGGTGATTGCCGTTTGGATGGCCTTGCTAACCTCGTCATCATCCAACTGCTTGGGTAGAAATTCCTCAATGACTTCAACCTCGCGCAGTTCGCGTTCGGCCAAATCCAGCCGCCCACCCTCTTCATAGGCGCGGGCGCTTTCCTTGCGTTGCTTGGTCATTTTCCCAAGAATTTCAAGAACCTCGGAATCTCCGCAGCCCTTGGCTTCTTCATTGTCGGAAGCGCGCGAGGCTATGTCCCGATCCTTGATTGCTGCGTTGATCAGGCGCAGCGTCGACAGACGCTCGGCCTGTTTGTCTTTCATTGCTTGCTTCAGGGCAGAGTTCACCCGTGATCGCATATCCATATGGTTTGTCCATCCCCATGACAACGGAACCCCGACCATATCGAAACAAAATGCGGGGCACAACAGGGGTCAATTATCAGTAAGCTGTTGATTTTCCACAATAGCCCAAAATTTGAACAGGCTTGACCCAAGCGTCCAACCCCCTTAGGTATGCGCCGGTTTACCTTGCAGGAGAGTCGCGCCATGGCCCAGAACGCCCCGTCCAAGCCCACCGCATGTCTGGCTTTGGCCGATGGAACCCTGTTCTACGGCATAGGGTTCGGCGCCACTGGCCAAACCGTGGCCGAGCTGTGTTTCAACACCGCAATGACAGGGTATCAAGAGATCATGACAGACCCTTCTTATGCGGGTCAGATCGTGACCTTTACGTTCCCTCACATCGGCAATGTCGGTGTAAACCCCGAGGATGACGAAACCGCTGATCCTGTCGCAGCCGGAATGGTTGTCAAATGGGATCCGACGGAACCGTCCAATTGGCGCGCCTCCGAAGAGTTGAAGACCTGGCTGGAACGGCGGGGACGCATCGCCATCGGTGGCGTTGACACCCGCCGTCTGACGCGCGCCATTCGTCAGCAAGGCGCACCGCACGTCGCCCTCGCGCATAACCCGGACGGTAAATTCGATATCGAGGCCCTGATCGCAGCCGCGCGCGGTTTTGCCGGGCTTGAGGGCATGGACCTGGCAAAGGATGTCACCTGCGCGCAAAGTTACCGCTGGGACGAAATGCGTTGGGCCTGGCCTGATGGCTACACTCGGCAGGAAGAGCCGGTCCACAAGGTTGTCGCGTTGGATTTCGGTGCGAAAAGGAACATTCTCCGCTGCCTCGCATCTGCGGGGTGCGATGTGACCGTGCTGCCCGCAACCGCAACCGTAGCCGAAGTCTTGGCCCACGATCCGGACGGCGTCTTTCTGTCAAACGGCCCCGGCGACCCGGCCGCCACCGGCGAATATGCCGTGCCGATGATTAAGGAAGTGCTTGAGACCACCGACCTGCCCGTCTTTGGTATCTGTCTCGGGCATCAGATGTTGGCCCTGGCTCTGGGCGGCCAGACCGTCAAAATGAACCACGGCCACCACGGCGCGAACCATCCGGTCAAAGACTTGGAAACCGGTAAGGTTGAAATCACGTCTATGAACCACGGCTTTGCCGTTGATGCGCAATCGCTACCAGACGGCGTTCTTGAGACCCATCGGTCATTGTTCGACGGATCGAATTGCGGCATCCGGATGAAGGACCGTCCGGTTTATTCGGTTCAATATCACCCCGAAGCTTCACCCGGACCACAGGACAGCTTCTATCTGTTCGAACGGTTCGCAGCGGCAATGGCCGGGCGCAAAGAACGGGCTTTGACCTAAGTTAATCAGCGTTAACTGGGCGTTAACTATAATTGAGCAAACCTGCCGACCGTTAACGGAGGCAGGTTTGCGAATGGCCGATCTAACGACACAGCGTGTGGTGCCGGATGAAATCCCCATCGCTTCGGCGCCACGCAAGCCGCTTGGCACCTGCCTGCTGGACCGGGGCTCGATCACGTCCGACCAATTGGAACATGCGCTGGCCTTGCAGGCCGGACAGAATGCGCCGCTGGGTGAGATTCTGGTCGGCGAAGGCTGGACAAACCGACAAACCGTCGTGGATGCGCTTGCGGATCAAAGCGGCTTGCAAGTCGCAGATTTTGAACGGACACCGCCAACCGCCGAGCTCTGTGCGATCAGGCAGGTCGAGTTCTGGTTGAAGCACAACGTTGTTCCCTGGATGCAGATTGGTCCCATCTTGCTGGTGGCCACCTCGCGACCCGACAGGTTCTCGGATGTTGTTGATGCGATGAAAGGCAACGGCCTGACTGTTGTGCCGGTGCTGGCCAGTGCCGAACAGATCGATACCGCAATTGCCCGCTGTCACGCCATTCCCCTGGCAAAAGCCGCCCAAGAACGCGTCGATGCGGACCAAAGTTGCCGAAACTGGACCGCGCGGCCCAGATCAACGGCCGTCGCGGTGGCAATCACGTTTTGCGCCTTGTTCGCCGCGCTCCCTTTGGTCGGGCTGAACCTTCTGCTATGGGTCACAATCGCGACCCTTGCGCTGTTCTTGATCCTTCGTCTGGCCGGACTTTTGGCATATGTCGCGCCACGCCGGGCCCAATCCGAACCTACAGACAACAGCTTTTCAAAACTGCCCTGCGTGTCAATTCTCGTTCCGTTGTACAAAGAACGAGAAATTGCAGACGCGTTGATCGCTCGGCTTCAAAGGCTGACCTATCCAAAGACACTACTGGATGTGATCTTGGTTCTTGAGGAGCAGGACGAGGTGACCAAGGCCGCGCTTACCGATCTGGAACTACCCAGTTGGATACGCGCACTTGAGGTGCCAAAACTGGGCAACCTGACGACGAAACCACGCGCGATGAACTACGCTCTGGACTTCTGCCGCGGCGAAATCCTTGGCGTCTGGGATGCCGAAGACGCGCCGGTGCCTGATCAAATAGAAACGGTCGCAAGACATTTTGCGCAGGCGCCCGAAGATGTCGTGTGTCTACAGGGTATGCTGGATTACTATAATCCGCGAACCAACTGGCGATCTCGCTGTTTTACAATCGAGTATAACGGCTGGTTCCGGGTCATCCTCAAAGGCATTGCGCGGCTGGGTTTGGTTGTTCCGTTGGGGGGCACGACGTTTTTTTTCCGCCGCGACAAGCTGTTGGAGTTGGGGGGCTGGGACGCGCACAACGTGACCGAAGACGCAGATTTGGGCATCCGCCTGTGCCGCGCTGGTTACAGGACCGAGATCGTGAACACTGCGACCTACGAAGAGGCTAATTTTCGCGCCTGGCCCTGGGTGAAACAACGCTCGCGCTGGCTAAAGGGATTTATGGTTACCTATCTGGTCCATATGCGCCGCCCGAAGCGGTTGCTGAAAGAATTGGGACTCTTAAGGTTCTTGGGCGTTCAGGCGTTTTTTCTGGGGACGCTCGGACAATTCCTGTTGGCTCCGGTCTTATGGGTATTCTGGCTGATTTTCTTCGGACTGCCCCACCCGTTCGAAAGCATCATAACGCCGGAAATTCTGACGGGATGCGTCTATCTGTTCCTGGCCGCCGAGGCTGCCAATTTCATCGTTGGCTCATTGGGTGTAATCGCCGCGAAAAAGCGCTTTCTCCTGCCCTGGGTGCCAACGATGATCTTCTATTACCCACTGGGCGTTTTAGCCGCTTACAAAGGACTTTGGGAACTGGTCGTAAACCCATTCTTCTGGGATAAAACGCAACACGGCCACGCCGGAGAAGAGGCAACCGTCGCCTAAGGCGGCCTACTTTTCGCGCCGGACCGCATCCTGCTTGAGACGGGTCATGAACGCGACCGAGATATGATCCTGCAGCGCCCGCGCGGCAGCATCCTCGTCGCGGGCGGCGATTGCATCGACAATGGCCTGGTGTTCACTTTGGGCGATTTCTCCGCGCCCCTGCACCGCCAGAGATGTGGTCGCCATCAGCGCCATGGTCCTATGAACCAGGTCCAGTTGCTGCACCAGATACCGATTGTGGGACGCCAGATGAATTTGTTCGTGAAAGCGCCGGTTGGCGCGCGACAAAGCGGTCGGGTCGTTCACCAGCTGATCGTCAGCTGCCACCATGTCCTGCAGCACCTTGATCTCTTCTTCGGTGGCGTGTTTCGCCGCCAGTCGCGCCGCCAAACCCTCTAGCTCGCGCCGCACCACGTAAAGCTCGGCCATCTGGTTGTGGTCAAGCGATGCCACGATCAGCGAGCGCCCATCCCGCTCAAGCAAAGACTGTGTTTCCAGCCGCTGCAACGCTTCGCGGATCGGCGTGCGCGACACACCGAACCGTTCGGCCAATTCGCTTTCAACAAGCCGATCACCCGGTCGGTAGACGCCCACGTCAATCGCTTCGAGAATAAGGCTGTATGCGTCTTTGGTGGGGTGTTTCGATTGCGGCATCGGCTTTTGTGTCTCCTCGTTCGGATATGTCTATCCGTCACTTGGCACATCGATCAAGTACCGCATTGAAAAGCGGTGCTGCGCAGCCTAAACCGAGACCATGGTCAAACCTGCCTTTTCTCATGTCACCCAATGGGTGTTCGACCTCGACAACACCTTGTACCCGCCCCATATGCGCCTATTCGATCAGATCGAGGTGCTGATGACCGACTACGTGGTGCAGGCCATCGGTGTGGATCGGACCGAGGCGGACAGGCTGCGATCCCACTACTGGCGCGAATATGGTACCACACTGGCCGGTCTGATGGCCGAGCATGACCTTGATCCCGACCCCTATCTGCACGCCGTCCATCAGGTCGACATGAGCCACATGGACCCGGATGCCGAACTGGCCGATCACATACGGTCTCTGCCCGGCCGCCGGATCGTCTATACCAACGGCAGCGCACCTTATGCGGAACGTGTACTTGCGGCCCGTGGCCTGAGCGGTTTGTTCGATGCGATCTACGGGATCGAACATGCAGGCTATCGCCCCAAGCCTCAAAAGGCGGCGTTCGAGGCGATCTTTGCGCAGGACGGCATAGACGCCGCAAAGGCCGCAATGTTTGAGGACGATCCCCGCAATCTGGCTGCCCCGCACGAGATGGGAATGCGCACCGTGCACGTCGCGCCCGACCCGCACGAGGCGGATCATATTCACCATCATACAGATGACCTGACGTTCTTTCTGTCGCGCCTGCGATAGGCTGTCACACTGTGACGTTCTGCGCATTTTGCAGGTGCAGCATCGTCCCTATATGCGCCTCAGCGACGAACAGAATCGGAGACACCCATGAGCGCGATCGAAGCCCCTCAGCAGCTGCCCATCTGGCAGCGCCTGTTGTTTGCAATCCCCCTGTTTGGCTGGATGGCGAAAGACGCCGCCCATGGCGAGGCCGAGGATTGGGGCTATACCGCTATTGCCGTAATCAGCATGTGGGGTTGTTCCGCTTTGCTGTTCGGCCTGCCCGGTCTCTACATCCCTGCCGTGATGATGGTGCCGGTGATGTTCCTGATCCTCATCCTGATCTCCCGGGGGTAAAGCACGGGACAGGATGTCACTTGGCACCCGGCGTGGAACCGCACTAGGTTCTGCGCCAACAACGGAGGCCAAGGCTATGAAAGACAGCTGTGACATCCTGATTTCCGGTGGCGGTATCGCCGGACTGACCGCTGCGGCCGCCTTCGGAGCCGCCGGGTTCGACGTGATCTGTGTCGACCCAACTCCGCCAATTACTGAACGTGACGTGGACGGGTCCGACATGCGCACCACTGCGTTTCTGCAACCCGCGCATGGGCTTCTGGACCAGTGCGGATTGTGGGCAAAGCTGGACGCACATGCCGCGCCCTTGCAGATCATGCGCATCGTGGACGCGGGTGGAGACATCCCCGAACCCCGCGTGGTGCGCGATTTCAACGCCGCTGATATCTCGGACCAGCCCTTTGGTTGGAACCTGCCCAACTGGCTGCTGCGGCGTGAAATGGTGGCCCGTCTGGCCGAGCTGCCCAGTGTCGACTTCCGCCCCGGCACCGGCACGGTCAGCCTGTTTACACGTACCGCCGAGGCCCGTGTTGGACTGACTGACGGCTCCCGCATCCGCTGCAAGCTGGTGGTCGCCGCGGACGGGCGCAGCTCACCCATGCGCGAGGCCGCCGGGATCAGCGTGCACACCACGCGCTACGGTCAGAAAGCGCTGGCTTTTGCCGTGACGCATCCCATTCCACACGAGAATGTATCGACTGAGATTCACCGGTCGGGCGGGCCGTTCACACTGGTGCCCCTGCCCGACTGGCAGGGGCAACCCTCATCCGCGATTGTTTGGATGGAGCGGGGACCGCGCGCCGTTGAACTGCTGAACACCGCAGCAGAGGCGTTTGAAGATGCCATGACCGAACGGTCCTGCGGGTTGTTCGGGCCGTTGAAGTTGGCCTCGCGCCGCACGATCTGGCCGATCATCAGCCAATCGGCAGAACGGTTGTCAGGCGAACGGATCGCGCTGATGGCCGAGGCCGCCCATGTCGTGCCTCCCATCGGCGCGCAGGGGTTGAACATGTCATTGGGCGATCTGCGAACTCTGCTGGAACTTGCGCAGGCGCGGCCTGAGGGGCTGGGCGACGCACAGATGCTGGATGCCTATCACAAAGCCCGCCACACCGAGATCGAACTGCGCGTCAAAGGTATCGACTTGCTTAACCGCGCCTCAATGATCGAAGCGCGGCCTTTGCGCGATGCACGAGCGATGGGTCTGAACGCGCTCTACTCTTTGGCACCGGTACGCAAAACGCTGATGCAGATGGGCCTCGGCGTGCGCTGACGGACTTAAAGGACCTGATCCAGCACGCGTTTGAGCCGCGCAATCGTGCCGTCCACATCATAAAGCTTGTCCAACCCGAACAGGCCCAAACGGAAGGTGCTGAACCCCTCGGGCTCATCACACTGCAGCGGAACGCCCGCTGCGATCTGCATCCCAAGCGCCGCAAACTTCTTGCCATTCTGAACCTCCGGATCCGAGGTGTAGCTGACCACCACGCCCGGCGCACCGAACCCATCAGCGGCAACCGACACGACGCCCTTGTCCTTCAACATCGCCCGGACGCCGTCCCCCAGCGCCCACTGAGCGTCGCGCAGTTTCTCAAACCCATAATCCCGAGTTTCAAGCATTGTATCCCGAAACGCCCGTAAGGCATCTGTCGGCATGGTCGCGTGGTAAGCGTGGCCCCCGCTCTCATAGGCCTGCATGATCTGCCGCCACTTCTTCAGGTCGATGGCAAAACTATCTGATGAGGTCTCCTCCAGTCGCGCTTCAGCGCGCTCAGACAGCATCACCAAACCGGCACAGGGCGAGGCGCTCCACCCTTTTTGCGGCGCGGAAATCAGGACATCCACACCGGTGGCTTTCATGTCGATCCAGGCGCAGCCCGAAGCGATACAATCCAGAACCATCAGGGCTCCGACCTCATGGGCTGCCGCAGCCATAGCAGTCACATAATCATCCGGCAGGATCACACCCGCCGAGGTTTCCACATGCGGCGCAAACACGATCTGAGGTCTCTGCTCGTGAATAGCGGCCACCACCTCTTCAATTGGGGCCGGCGCAAAAGGTGACGGGCTGGAATTTCCCGTTTGCCGCGCCTTTAGGACGGTCGTGTTGGCCGTCAGATCACCGGATTCGAAAATCTGGCTCCAGCGATACGAAAACCAACCGTTACGAACCACCAAAACATTCGCACCACGGGCGAATTGCCTTGCCACAGCCTCCATCCCATAAGTGCCACCCCCGGGTATCACTGCGACGCCGTCTGCGTTGTAAACATCGCGCAGCATTTCCGAGATGTCCCGCATGACCCGCTGAAAACTTGCGGACATGTGATTCAGAGAACGATCGGTAAAAACAACCGAGAATTCCTCAAGACCATCGGGATCAATTGTTTCCAACAATGCGGGCATTTCACGTCCTTTCAGCTATTTGTTCCGTTTCTGCACTGGTCGGCAGTCTTGGTAAAGCACAATACCGCATAACAACCTGACCCAAGGGAACCTTCAACCTGCGGTTTTAATTTAAGAAATCCTATGCAACATATGGCAGATGGGACACCGACCGGTGCTACCTGCTCTTTACTCTACGGTGTGTTTCTGCACGGATTCACACAATTAGGTTGAATGGAAATCTTAACTCGTGACAACGCAAAAGCGGATCAGTTTTCAAGTCGTTCGGGATGAAGTTAAACGTCGTATCGAAACCCGCGTCTGGCCTCAGGGATCGCTCCTGCCGACGGAAACCCAACTTGCGGAAGAATTCAACTGCGCCCGGGCCACCGTAAATCGTGCACTGCGGGAACTGGCCGAACAAGGGTTTGTCGAGCGCAAGCGCAAAAGCGGAACACGCGTCAAGAAAGAGCCGCGCAAACAGGCCAAAATTGAAATCTCTTTGGCGCGGCAGGAGATTGAAAGCCAGAACTCGATCTATCGGTATGCTTTGGTTGAACGAACCGTCGTCAGCAGCCCCGGATGGCTGTCTTCGCAGTTGGACGTGAACCCGGACGCGCGCGTTCTGCATGTGATTTGCATGCACTACGCCGACAACAGGCCGTTTCAGCTGGAAGAGCGTTGGATCAACATCGACGCTGTGCCCGAGGTCGAACACGCTGATTTGAACACAAGCGGCCCGCATGAGTGGCTGTTGAATGTCGCGCCCTTCACCGAAGCCGAAATCGCCTTCTGCGCGGTGTCTGCCGATGCCCGGCTGGCTGAATTCATGGGAACGACAACAGGGACGTCCATGATTCAGCTCGAGCGGACGACTTGGAAAGACGGGCTGCCAATGACATTCGCGCGGCTGACGCATCATCCCGGTTTTCGCGTTCGCAGCACATATTGATCCACCCTACCCGATCGGCCCCGGCCTGCGTTCCTCGCTCAGCAGGACATTCGCCTCGACATCGCCGGCACCGGGCAGCGTCATGATCCGGCGCCGCAGAACGCGCTCGAAATCGGACAAGTCCCGTGCAACGACACGCAGACGATAATCATAAAGCCCCAAGACATGCTCGACCGTCTGAACCTCGGGGATGGCGCTGACCGCCCGTTCAAAATCCTCAAGGCTGACTTGCCCTTTCCGGGCCAGTTTCACACCCAGAAAGACCGTCACGCCGAACCCCAGCGCCTCGGTGTTCAGGCGCAACCGACGCCGTTTGATCACGCCCTGATCCTCCAACCGTCGGATGCGCCGCCATGTGGCAGGCTGCGATAGGCCAAACCTGCGCCCCAGGGCGCCCGCACTTTGGGTTGCGTCCTGTGAAAGCGCACGCAATAGGCTGCGATCAATGTCGTCCAGCTCAATCATACGGGCAAAACCTCGTCTTGCTTGACCCGAGCGATGTGCATCAGCGCCTCGATATCGGCGATATGAGGAAGGGTTAGAATGCGGTCTCGGTAAATCTGCTGATAATGGGCCATGTCCCGCGCAATCACGGACAGACGCACATCCACGCGGCCAAGAAACGTCTGAATTTCAATGACCTCCGAGACGTCCCGCGCGGCTGCGATGAAATCATCAAACGCCCGAGGTTGCGTCTTGTCCAAGGTAAAGCGCAACGAGACTTCCAAAGCATAGCCCAACGCGGACCAATCGATCACGGCCTCTTGCCCCAGGATGACCCCAGCGGCTTGCATTTTTTCGATCCGACGCCAGCAAACACCCTGGCTGATCCTGCAGCGCTCGGCCAGTTCGGCGACCGCAAGGCTGGGGTCTGCCTGGAACTGACGCAGAATGCGTCGGTCAACGTCATCAAGCATGACTATCTCATTTTCCTGTCACTTCGCGAATATTTCTTCACTTTTTTCTCAAATACTCAATCCCACCCCTATCGCCAATACCAAAGGCTCAGGCTACAAGCACAGCAATCGAAACAGAAAGGACCAGCGAAATGCGCGTCTATTACGATCGCGATTGCGACATCAACCTGATCAAAGACAAAAAAGTGGCCATCCTGGGTTATGGCAGCCAAGGCCACGCACACGCGCTGAACCTGCGTGACTCGGGCGCGAAAAACCTGGTCGTCGCCCTGCGCGAAGGCTCAGCCTCGGCCAAAAAAGCCGAAGCCGAAGGTCTGCAGGTCATGGGCATCGCCGAGGCAGCCGCATGGTGCGACGTCATCATGTTCACCATGCCCGACGAATTGCAGGCCGAGACATACAAGAAATACGTGCATGACAACATCAAGCCTGGCGCAGCCATCGCATTCGCCCACGGCTTGAACGTCCACTTCGGCTTGATCGAGCCCAAGGAAGGCGTCGACGTCATCATGATGGCCCCCAAAGGCCCTGGCCACACCGTGCGCGGTGAATACACCAAAGGCGGCGGCGTGCCTTGCTTGGTGGCCGTCGACAATGATGCAACCGGCAAAGCGCTGGAAATCGGCCTGTCCTACTGCTCGGCCATCGGTGGCGGGCGCTCGGGCATCATCGAGACCAACTTCCGCGAGGAATGCGAAACCGATCTGTTCGGCGAACAGGCCGTTCTGTGCGGCGGTCTGGTCGAACTGATCCGTTGTGGTTTCGAAACGCTGGTCGAGGCCGGTTACGCGCCCGAGATGGCCTATTTCGAATGCCTGCACGAAGTGAAGCTGATCGTTGACCTGATCTACGAAGGCGGCATCGCCAACATGGATTATTCGATCTCGAACACCGCGGAGTACGGCCAGTACGTCACCGGCCCGCGTATCCTGAAATACGACGAGACCAAAGCACGCATGAAAGAGGTCCTCAGCGACATTCAGCAAGGTAAATTCGTTCGCGACTTCATGCTGGAAAACGCTGTTGGCCAGCCGACCATCAAAGCGTCGCGCCGTGCCAATGACGAGCACATGATCGAGGAAACCGGTGCGAAACTGCGCGCCATGATGCCCTGGATCTCGGCCGGTAAAATGGTCGACAAAGAAAAGAACTAAGGCTGACGTCTGTCAAAGAATGGGCGGCCCCGGTGGCCGCCCTTTTCAATTGGCGACAGCACCGGCGTAGCATTCGCCAAGAACATAATCCCATCCGGTATCATAGCCCTTGCGCTTGTCAGGGGCCTCATCCGTCCAGACTTGCCATCCGGTGTGGGTCAGCGTCACTTGGGTTTGTCCGGCGTCAAGACGCTCGAAAACCACTTCGACACGCGTCGGGCGATCTTTGTTCGTTCCGGGGTGCCAGCTGAAGGCCAAACGCCTGCCCTCTTCGTACTCAAGTACTTCGCCCCAATCCTCGCGGTCGCCGTTGTACATGGTCTCAAAAACAGCACCGCCGACGCGCGGCTGGATTGTCACCGACAAAGCAGGCTGACCTTGCGCGGCGGATACCGCGTGCCCATCCAATGGCCACCACTTTCCGATCCGGTTCACGAACACATCAAAAGCCCTGTTTGGCGACGCATTGACTACAATTGTTTTGACTATGGGATCGGTCATGTATCTCGTCCTTCGTCCACATCGGCCGCAAAGCTTTCCAAAACTTCCGACCAATATTGGTCCAGCCACGCACGCAGATCGGCGAGTCCTTCGGGTCTGGCAGCGTAGATCCGGCGCGTGCCTTCCGCCCTGCTGACCACAAGGCCCGCGTCCGCCAGCACCTTTAAATGTTGTGACACCGCAGGGCGGCTCACCGGCAATTCCGCCGCCAGTTCTCCGACAGCTCGCGGGCTGCGCGCTACAGCCTCGAAAACCCGACAACGGGTCGGATCTCCTAGTGCCGAAAGCGCCATTATGTAAGTCATTACTTACCGTAAGTGAACACTAACGCTTTGTCAAGAACTGCCGCGTGACACTTGGGAAACCTCAGGATATGGGGAGGCATGGAACAACAACCCGACTTCCGCGACTGGACTGGCGTCATTGCTCTTGGCCTCATTTGGGGCGCGACTTTCATGGTCGTCGCCGTGGCGCTGGACGGGTATGGCCCGGTCACGGTCGCAACTGCGCGCACCACACTGGGCGCGGTGACGTTGCTTTTGCTGATGAAAGTTACAGGGCGTAAAATGCCAGCGGCAAATTTTCGGCTATGGCATTCGATTGCTGTGATTGGCGTCCTATCGACCGCTCTGCCCTTTTTGCTTCTGAGCTGGGGGCAGCAGTACGTCGCCTCCGCCTTCGCGGGCCTTTCCATGTCGGCAATTCCATTGATGGTTTTGCCGCTGGCGCATTTCTTTTCGGATGAGCCAATGAACCTGCGCAGATTGTTCGGAGTGACTTTGGGCTTTTCTGGCGCGCTATTGCTGATCGGACCGGGTTTGGCCCAATTGGGTGAAGGATCCGAGCCGCTTGCCCAGCTTGCGTGTTTAGGAGCCGCTTTCTGTTATTCCTGGGCCTCGATTGCTACCCGCCGCTGCCCACCCATTGATCCGGTGACCCTGTCTGCCCTGACCTTGGTCGTAGGGTCCGTGCTTCTTGTGCCGGTCATGCTGGCAATCGAAGGGATACCGGGTTGGCAAGGCGCACGATCAGGTCTGGCGATCATCACGCTGGGTTTGATTCCCACGGCATTCGCAACCTTGCTGCGCGTGTCGATCATCCGGCGTGCGGGTTCGGTCTTTATGACCCTCGTGAATTATCAGGTTCCCGTTTGGTCGATGGTGTTCGGCGCTTGGGTCCTGTCCGAAGCCCTGCCCCTGCGCTTTTTCTTAGCTCTGACACTCATATTAGTGGGCTTGGCAATCAGCCAGTGGTTCAGCTTGCGGCGCTTGCTGATCGGACGATAGAAGAGCTGCCACTGCGATCACGATGACATGTTCGAGTAAATCTCCTCAGCCCTAAGCTGGCCTTCGATCATGGCGACCACCTTCTCAACAACGGCGTGCAGCACTTCCTGATCTTCGCATTCCGCCATGACCCGGACCAGAGGTTCGGTGCCGGATTTCCGCGTAAACAACCGCCCTCCCTTGGTCTCAATGTACGCTTTCTGCGCCGTTATGAAATCATCAACCGTTCTGGCCGCAAGCGGGTCCTGCCCAACTTTGTGCCGCACATTATGCAATAGCTGGGGCACCGGCTCGAACTGTCGCGACAGCTCGGAAGCCTTGCGGCCGGACAAAACCATCTCGGCCAGAAAATGCAGACCGGCCATCAGCCCGTCTCCGGTCGTAGCATAATCGCTCATAACAATGTGGCCGGATTGCTCGCCACCCAGATTGAACCCACCGTCGCGCATACGCTCGACCACGTACCTGTCACCCACGGCGGTCCGTTCCAGCCGCAGACCCAGGGACTCCATGTGCCGCTCCAAGCCCAGATTGGACATGACCGTTGCGACCAGTGCCCCACCCTTAAGGCGGTTGGCCTTAGCCCAGGTGGTTGCCAGCAAAGCCATCAGCTGATCGCCGTCGGCCTCGGCTCCGGTTTCGTCGATTATGATGACGCGATCCGCATCCCCGTCCAGACAAATTCCGACATCCGCGCCATGTGCGACTACGGTTTCCGAGGCCACGCGTGTGTCGGTCGATCCGCATCCTAAATTAATGTTCTTACCGTTTGGCGACGTGCCAATGGGAATAACCTCGGCCCCCAATTCCCAAAGAACTTCGGGCGCGGTCCGGTGTGCTGCCCCGTTCGCGCAATCGATCACGACCTTCAGCCCGTCCAGCCGAACGTCGCGTGGCAGTGAGGACTTCACGCGCTCACCATAGCGGAACCGGGCATCATCTACGCGCCGCGCGCGTCCAATGTTTTGCGATTGCGCGGGGCTGACACCTTCCTCAATCAACCGCTCAATTTCCAGTTCGGCCTGATCTGACAGCTTGTAGCCATCGGGTCCAAAGAATTTGATACCGTTGTCCTCGGCCGGGTTGTGGCTGGCCGAGATCATGACCCCCAAATCCGCGCGCATGGACCTTGTCATCAGACCAACCGCCGGGGTCGGAACAGGACCAAGCAGCAGCACGTTCATCCCAGTTGAGGTCAGCCCCGCCGTCAGAGCGTTTTCCAGCATGTACCCCGACAACCGAGTGTCCTTGCCAATGACGACGCGATGAACACCCGACGCATCGCGGCGGAAGTACCGACCGACTGCTGCGCCGATCCGCAACGCCATTTCCGCTGTCATCGGATAGGTGTTGGCGGTCCCCCGCACTCCATCGGTTCCGAACAGCTTGCGCATCAGGTTCACTCCAGAAAATACAGTCTGTGCCCGGATTACCGGACGGCAGCCCATAGACGCAAGGCCTGAGAGGTCTCGGTGACGTCATGTACCCGAATGATCTGCACGCCTTGCGACAATCCTGCCAATGCAACGGCTATTGATCCGGGTGCGCGGGCGTCCTTGCGCGGTTCTTGCCCGATCTGACCAATAAAGCCTTTGCGCGACACGCCCAGAAGAATGGGGCAGCCCAACCCGTGAAACAGGCTGAGATTTCGCAGTAAGGCCAAATTGTGCGCCTCGGTTTTTCCAAACCCGATTCCGGGGTCAACTACGATGACTTCGCGCGAAATCCCCAAGGCCACAAGGTTTGCGATCTGCGCTTCAAGAAAATCATAAACTTCGAAAAGAACGTTTTCGTACTGAGGATCATCCTGCATCGTCGCAGGGTCGCCTTGCATGTGCATGACACACACCGGAACACCCAGTTCCGCGCAAAGCGGTGCAAGCCCGCCATCGAAAGTAAATCCAGACACATCGTTGATCATCCCTGCCCCGGCAGTGCGGGCGGCGCGGGCAACGGTGGCCTTGCGGGTGTCGATTGAAATCAACGCATCGGTCTGTGACCGGATCGCCTTAATAACCGGTCGGGTTCGCGCGATCTCTTCCTCTTCGGCGACGTAGTCTGCGCCGGGACGGGTCGACTCACCGCCGATGTCCAAAATGCTGGCACCCTGAGCGACCATTTCAACAGCCGTTTTGCACGCGGTTTCGACCGAGTTATGCACGCCGCCGTCAGAAAAACTGTCCGGAGTCACGTTAAGAATGCCCATGATGTGGGGCGCGGACATGTCCAGACCCGCAAGCGACGCGCGCGGACGGGTCAAACGGTCGAGCAGTTCGGCTGGTATGCTCTGCGCGTCGACGATTTCAACAGTTCCATCACGCGTCAGGCGCTCGGCGTGGGTAAACCAAAGGTTCTGACCAGCAAGGCTTAGTGCCCTATCCGGTCGGTTCGGGCCGTGCTGGACCAGAGGGCGGTAATACGCGTTCACAATTGGGCTTGCTCCGCCGAGACCGCTCGCAAGGGCGTATGTGACGTGTCAGGCAATTCTCCGCCAATGACCAGCATTTCGCTGGCTTCAAAGGTTGCCGCGAACCAAGCCGCCAGCGCCACCGCGTCAGACGGTGCGGCAGACGGCCCATCGACGGCATCCAGCACAATCTTGGACGGGGCCCAGACACAAATCTGATCGTTCTTCATCGCCCAATCCAGTTCCGTCCGTGTCGAGACGACGACGCAGCGATGATCCCGAGCGGCCAGAACCCAGGCATTCTGCTCGATCGCCAACAGGTCAATCCGCCGCTGGGTCATGGCGTGTCCTGTTTGCGAGACGGGCATGTCCGCAGCGCCAACGCACAAAATCAGAGGACGCTTTCGGTGCTCCAACTGGTCAATCCATCCGGTCAGGTATTCCGACTTTATCGCTTCGTTCGACAAGTAAACTAGGCGCGGGTGCGGACGTTCTTCTTCGGTGACATCCAAATGTGCGTCGTTGGCAGCTCGCACGATCTCAACACCCAAAGCGCCGGGGCCACGATCAAGTTTTTCTATGCGAACAAAGGCCCTTACAGCCTGCGGCTCAAGCAAAATACGCTCGGCCACCCGTTCTGCCAGTGTCTCCAGCAAATTCAACCGTTCCGCCGCCAGTTCGAAGGCAATAGCCTCGGTCACGCGGTCATAGGACAGAATGCGATCAACGTCGTCATCAATTGGATCTGTCAGTGGCCGCACTTCAACGACGATGTTGAAACAGATACGCTGGGTTGTTCCCCGTTCCGCCTGAAATGCACCGATTTCCACCTCGACGATGTGGTCGCGCAGGGAAATACGATCCATAGGGCCGCGCGCCGCCGTGGCCTGAGACCGTTCGGATGGATGCGCAAAGGCAAGACGGATTTCAGAACTCATGCAAGGGACCTTTTTGGGATCAGTGACTGTTTTCAACCAGGCTAGGCATTGCGCGGGCGTATAGCACCGCAACAAACGCCTTTCCAGCCGTCGATTGCGGCGTTCGACCTCCTGCTACTCCGCCCTCGCGAAACAGCAAGGCGCCCGCAAAGCGTTAACATTCGATGTCTACAAAGAAAAAGCAGGCCAAAAGGCCCGCTTTCATTCTGTCCTGATCCAATTCTCAAATACAATTGGACCTGTTTGGTCAATTGCTCGCAGTACGGTAGTTGTGCCGATAGAAGATGTGTACACCGATCCGCGCGGTTTCCTTGTAAACCCGCGACCACGAAGGGTTGACAGCCTTGGTGTGGTAATGGGTTGCGCCACTTGTCAGCTCATCCGCGTGACCATCGATTGCCGCGCGGGCGACTTTCGAAACGCGCTCGTATGCGCGCTTTTCATGGATGACTTCTTTGTGCCCATCACAGGTATAGGTGAACTGGCACTGGTATTTCTTTCCTGTGCCCTGCCGGATCACACCGCACAACGAATCCGGGAACCGGCCGCTGTCAACGCGGTTGAGGATAACCTCGGCCACAGCAAACTGTCCGCGCACGCTTTCGCCGCGCGCTTCAAAGTACAGCGCTTCGGCCAGGCAACGAAAGTTCTCGTCACCTTTGGCTTTGGGCTGCTGATCCAACCAATCCTTGGTGTAAGCGATTTCAACCTGCTCAGGCGCTTTACGCGGCTGAAACAGTTTCAGATAGTCACGAAAGTTTTGTCCGGGCGCCTCGTTCCGGGCAACGACATCAACAGTGTCGGAATTGCTGCCCCGCCTCTCGGCATAGGACAAACTCGGCAGCACGGTTGCTGCCATTACGGCAACAGCCACTATGTAGCGTCTCATCAGATAACCTCGCACAGGCACTTTTACGCGCCAAACCCTCCCCCGGCGGGCGCGACGAGGCTGATACCCCAGACGAGGTCAAACGTCCAGTTCTGAAAAAAATGCAAGTGGAAAACCGCCCGCGGGGCCGAATAGTTCGGCCACAGGTCCATCCCCAAACCCACTATTCCTAGGGCTTTGACCCAGTGTCAACCCCCAAGTTTGGACGAAATCGCCAATTGAGCGGCAGACAGCCGAGCGACCGGAACCCGGAACGGTGAACACGACACATAGTCAAACCCAAGCGCCCGACAAATCGCGATTGATTCGGGGTTGCCGCCATGTTCGCCGCAAACTGAAAGGGTCACATCGGGCTGCGTGGACCTTCCTCTCTCTGCCCCCAGACGCAGCAATTCCCCGACCCCGTCCGGGTCCAAAACGTGAAACGGGTCTTCGCCAAACACGCCCAGACGCACATAGGCAGACATGAACCGACCGGCATCATCGCGCGACAAGCCGTAGGTCATTTGTGTCAGGTCGTTGGTGCCAAACGACAAAAACGCAGAATGCGGCGCAATCTCCGCGGCCCGCAGGCACGCACGCGGCGTTTCGACCATCACGCCGAGACGATAGTCAAACTCCTGCCCGCGCTCCGAGGCGACCTCGGCAGCGACCGCGTCAATGCGCGCTTTCACCAGTTCAACCTCGCGCTTTGCAGACACTAGCGGGATCATGACTTCGGGCACCACACGGGCCCCTTTCTTGCTGGCCTCCAGCGTCGCTTCAAAGATGGCACGCGCCTGCATGTCGTAAATCTCTGGGACGGTTACCCCCAGACGGACGCCGCGCAATCCCAGCATGGGATTATATTCACTCATGGCGCTGACACGCCGCTCAACGTCTGATACCGGCAAATCAAGCGCTTCGGCCAATTCGCGCTGGCCGCTGCGGGTTGTGGGCAAAAACTCGTGCAGTGGCGGGTCGAACAGGCGAATACAAACCGGCTGTCCTTCCATGATGCGGAACAGTTGCACAAAATCCCGCCGTTGCATCGGTAGCAAACGTTCCAGCACGGCAGAACGCCCAGAAGGGGTTTGCGCAAAGATCATCTCGCGCATCACCGTCAGACGGCCCGGATCAAAGAACATATGTTCGGTCCTGCACAACCCGATGCCCTGCGCCTGGAAGTTCCGCGCCGTTTGTGCGTCGGCCGGAGTATCCGCATTCGCGCGAATGTCGATGTCGCGCTCAGCGTCCGCCCAGCCCATCAGCGTTTGAAAACAGTCATCCAACGCTGCTTCGAGCATGGCGGGCTTACCTGCCAGAACCTGCCCCGAGCTGCCATCGATCGTCAGCATGTCGCCGGTTTTGAAAACGCGACCATCGGGCGCGGTCAGCAGTTTCTTCTTGGTCTGGAACCGCATTTCGGACGCGCCAACGATGCACGGCAGACCCAGACCGCGGCCGATGACCGCAGCGTGGCTGGTCATGCCGCCTTTTTCGGTCAGAACGGCCACAGCGGCATGCATGCCACGCACATCCTCGGGCGAGGTTTCGCGGCGGACCAGAATACAGGGTTCTCCGCGCGCGGCGCTGGCTTGCGCTTCGGCGGCGGTAAAGACGATCTTTCCGGTCGCGGCACCCGGGCTGGCGGCTATCCCTGTGGTCAGAACATCGCGCCTAGCGTCGGGGTGAACCTGGCGGTGCAGCAATTCATTCAGCGAATGCGGGTCGATCCGCATAACGGCCTCTTGCCGGGGAATGATGCCATCTTCGGCCAGCCGCACAGCGATGCGCATCGCCGCGCGTGAACCTCTGGGCACCCTCACGCCGTCCAGAATATGCACCCGTCCGCTTTCGATCACGAACTCGACCTGCATCTCTTCCCGCAGCTTCTCGCGCATCAGGGCTGCGTGGGCCTTAAGATCCGCAAATGCTTCGGGGGCAACATCTTCAAGTGCCTGACCGCGTTCGTCTTTTTCTAGAAACAAAGCCGACACGCCCTCACCCAAGGCGTCGCGGCCCTGACTTTGGCTGAGATACCGGCCCGTGATCTGCGGTACACCGGTTGTAGGATCGACCAGTTGCAACACGCCCGAGCCGCATTCCCCCTGCCCGACCCCTGGGATCATTTCCTGAATGACCAGACCTAGCCCGGCATCCGCAGGCGCACCTTTGGCCTGCCGCAGCAACCGGGCCGAGGTTCCATCCCATGCCCGCGCCATCGACCGCAAAACGCCAATCAGCTGTTCACCGGGGTCCTGCGGGAAGGCTTCGTCGGTCTCGTCTTCATACGCCCGCAAAGTAAGGCTCAGCCCCTCGCGCCCATCGGCTTCGATGTCGTCGAACACGTCGGGGTCCAACCGGGCGACATGCGTCGCATAGCTTTGGACAAATCGCAGGTACAGCGCGGCGGCGGCGTCGGTCCCCATTGCGCCCGAAAGGTCCAGATAGCTGGCATCGTTCATTCCGATGTTCAGCACCGCACCCGGGCCGCCCCAATCCGGGTCCTCGGAACTTGGTCGAACACAGAGCAGCGCGTCCGGCTCGAACTGTTGCATGATCGGGTCGATGTCAGGCAGATGACCCTCGGCTATCCGATGCACCGCATCGAAGGACAACGCCACAGTCCGCGGAACCGGCAAGTCGAGTCGGACCAGACGCTGCAGACACTTTGCCCGCCCACCATGCGTTTCAGTGGAAATGGGCGCGTTCGATGTGATTAGAGTCGTCTGCGGGTTATTCTGCACTGCGGCACCTCTTGGATTCACCGCAGCATAGGCACCTGCGCCCTTGGTGCAAGGGCGCAATGAATGTTCAGGGGGGTGGTTAGCCGTCGATCCGGGTCAGATCCGCGACTCGCGAACAGACCTGTCTGATCTGGCTGAGCAAGTTCAGACGGTTCCGGCGCAGGATGTCGTTGTCGGAATTGACCTGCACGTCTTCGAAAAAGGCGTCGACGGGCGCGCGCAGTGCCGCCATGGCCGCCATAGCCGCTGGGAAATCCTCGGCCTTCAGGGCTGGCTCGATTTTCTCCTGAGCCACATCCAGCGCCGCAAACAGCGCCTTTTCGCTGTCGGTTTCGGCAAATTTCAGATCGGCCCCATAAGAGTATTCGACCCCGTCCCTCTCCTCGGCCTGCGTCAGGATGTTGTTGGCCCGCTTGAAGCCTTGCACGAGGTTTTCGCCATCCTCGGTCGCGATCACCGCATTCAGCGCGCGGGCACGTTTGACCAGCAGGTTGAGGTCGACATTGCCCTCCATCGCGATACAGGCGTCGATGATGTCGTGGCGGATGCCCTCATCGCGGAGGAAGACTTTGAGACGGTCGTGGAAGAAGGAGACAAGCTCAGGAGTGACCCTTTCAGGAAGCCATTGCTTTCCTAGCAAAACGTCAGTTTTCTGGTATTCGGGGACAGCTTCACTCTTTTCCCAAGCCTTTACGAACCGTTCAGGATCATCGGACTTATAGAAGCGAACCAAATTGTGTTTCATTAAATCCAAATCGTCCAGTTTCAACGCATAACCTTCAACTTTGAACGGCTCTGAAGCAGAACCTGAAGAAACTTCGAACAAATTCGCTTCCCGTGATCTCTGGCGCAATAGTCTCAAATTCGCTTCGTCTAAGTGAGATTCCAACGCAATCTTAGTTTCATTTGCATCGAGCGCCCTGAGTCCACCCAACGCTGCTCGACGCAGGGCAAAGGGGTCTTTCGAGCCGGTCGGCTTCTCGTCAATCGCCCAGAACCCGGTCAGCGTATCCAGCTTATCCGCCAGTGCAACGGCCACCGAGACCGGCGCGGTCGGCACGTCATCGGAAGGACCAAGCGGCGAATAATGCTCTTCGCTCGCCTGCCCCACTTCTGCAGGCAGTCCGGCGGCATCCGCAAAGTAGCGGCCCATCAGGCCTTGTAGCTCTGGGAATTCGAACACCATCTCGGACGACAAATCCGCCTTGCACCCTTGCGCCGCCATCATCGCCAGCGCGGGGTCGGCCCCAACCACCGGGGCCAGTTCATGGGCCAACGCGGCGATACGGTTCACCCGTTCACCCTGCGAGCCCAGCTTGGCGTGGAAGGTCACGGCATCCAGTTTTTCCACCCACGGTTCGAACCCGTCGGATTTGACGATGCGCAAGTCGTTCTCCCAGAAAAACTTGGCATCTGCCAGACGCGCTGACAGTACCTTCTGGTTGCCCGCCAGAATGGTCGCACCGTTGTCGGCGGTTTCACGGTTCGCGACGGTGATAAAGCGTTCAATCCGGCCGGTTTTGGGGTTCTTCACGGAAAAGAACTTCTGATGCTCTTTCATCGAGGTCTGCAGCACCTCGGGCGGCAGGTCGAGGAATTCGTCATCGATCTTGCCCATCAAGACCACCGGCCATTCGACCAGACCAGCGACTTCGGCCAACAGGCCCTTGTCGTCGACAACCTCCAGCCCGGCGGCAAAAGCCAGGTTCTGGGCGTCGTTCCAGATATGCTCGGCGCGTTCTTCGGGCGACAGCACGACAAAAGAACGTTTTAGCTTGGCAGCGTAATCATTGAAGGATGTTACAGAAAACCGCCCCGGAGCCAGGAAACGATGTCCTTCCGTTGTATCGCCCGATTTGATCCCGTCGACCTCAAGCGGCACGATCTCAGCACCCGCCTCATCGCTCAGGATACACAGAATCGAATGCAGCGGACGTACCCAGCGCAATGGGCCACTGCCCCAACGCATGGACTTGGGCCACGGGAAGTTCCGGATTGTTGCCTCAAGCACCTCGGCCACGATTTCAGCCGCAGGGCGTCCTGTTTTCTCGATGGTGGCAAAATAGACCGCGCCCTTGGGTGTGTCGCGTTCCTCCAACTGCTCGCGGGTCAGGCCTGCACCGCGCAAGAAGCCTTCGATGGCCTTGTCAGGCGCGCCGACCTTGGGGCCTTTGCGTTCTTCGCGAATTGTGGGGCTTTCGGCCAACAGACCTTCAACCGCGAGCGTCAGGCGGCGCGGCGTGGTCAGGGCGGCGGCCCCGGCATAGGTCAATCCAGCCTCGACCAGACCATCAGTGATCCGTTTTTTCAGATCCTCACCGGCGCGTGCTTGCATGCGCGCGGGGATTTCTTCGGAAAACAGTTCGATCAACAGGTCGGGCATAGTCGGTCCTTAGAAACTTACGATCATCTGAATGACGATGGCATTGGCAATATCCACAAAGAAGGCGGATACAAGGGGCAGCACGATAAAGGCAATAGGCGACGGGCCATATCGCTTGGTCACGGCGGTCATATTGGCGATGGCGGTGGGCGTCGCGCCCAAGGCGAACCCTCCGAACCCGGCAGCCAGAACGGCAGCGCGGTAATTGCTGCCCATCACCGGGAACAGTACCCAGATCACGAACACCACCGCCATCAGCGTTTGGGCGGTCATGATGACGACAATGGCCAGACCAAGCTCGGCAATGGTCCAGAGTTGCAGACTCATCAGCGACATCGCAAGAAAGGCACCCAGCGAAAACTCGGAGATCAGCGCCAGCGACGGTGTCCGGGCCACCGGCTGTGCCTTGGGAAACAAGGCCGAACGGACGTTCGCGATGACGATCCCCATGATCAGGCAGGGCACGAACAGCGGCAGCTTCAACCCCGCTGCGTTGATGACCTGATGCAGAAAATACCCCGCCACGATAGCGATGTTCAGATACAGCATCACCCGCATGATCGTCAGGTGATCCACCTTAACGGCGGCATCCGTTGGTTTTTCCGGCAGACCCACGGTGTGTTCATCCTCGGGGTGGTCCGAAGTGAGGCCCTTGCCTTCAATCAGAAACCGGGCGATGGGACCGCCGACCAAGGCCGCCAGTACAAGGCCCAGGGTCGCCACCGCCACGCCCAGTTCAGTCGCACCTGCCAATCCGGTCACCGCGCCGACCTCGGGTGCCCAGGCGATGGCCGTTCCGTGGCCACCGATCAGGGCTGCAGAGCCAAACAGAACCCCAGCCTGCACCGGATAGCCAAAGAGTACGGCCCCGACGGCCCCAACGCCGTTTTGAAGAATGATGGTCACCAGCGTCAGGATCAAAAGCAGAAACAGAGGCTTACCGCCTGCAATTAAATCGGACAACCTTGCATTCAGGCCGATCCCGGCAAAAAACACAACCAGCAGGAAATCACGCGCCGCCAGGCCGAAGTTCATCTCGATCCCAAAGATCAGGTACAGCAGAAGCAGAAAGGCCGAGGCCAAAAGGCCGCCCGTCACCGGTTCGGGTATGTTGAACTGGCGCAGAACCTCGACGCGGGAATTGATCTCGGCCCCAATCAGGTACACTGCGAAACCCATCGTCGCGGTCAGGAAATCCGGGATTTGGAGCATTTCCTCAATCATCCGGTCACTCCTGCGGTCGGGGCGGACATTCTTCGCCCACGACTGTGCCGTCATAGGCTTTCTCGCCACAATTGTTCAAAGCGTGCCAGACAAAGCCTTTGCCATCCTGTGTAACGGCAACAATGCGATCCACACCGTAGTGAACGTTCTTTTTGCCCATGAAAGCGCGCGCTTGCCCTGACTTAAGCGCGTCGGCGATGGCCACCGCATCGTAGCAGTCGAACCAACCTGGCGCGGTCAGCGGTTCCGCGTCTTCGACAGGTAAATATCCGCTTAGATCGTCTGCGGTCACTTCAGTCTCAAAGCACGCGCGATACCGGATCGGAGAACTATCGGCATCAATTGCCCGAAACGACGAATACTCAATTGGCGTCGGCTGATCCGCCCCCTCCGCCAACAGGGCCACATCCCGACCGGGGTTAGGCTGGACGGAATAGTAAAACCCATAGACCTGCAGGTAATACATCCCTGCCCCGGCCAGAACGGCCGATCCCAGCAAAAGGATCGCAAGCAGCTTTCCGGTCATTGATCTGGCATCCTGTTTACGCGGCCTCTTTCAAACTCAGTGAAAATAAGACAGGTTTCAATCCAGTACAGGTAGAGCAAAGGCGCATCGAATGGACTCCACCATTGCTGTCGGATTTTTCGGCGCATTGTTCGCGATCATGAACCCCATCACCAACCTGCCCGTGTTCCTGAGCGTCACCGAAGGGCTGACCCCAGCTGATCAGCGCAAAGTCGCGACGAAGGTTGCCGTCTATAGCCTGATACTCGGCGCAGCATTCGCGGCCATCGGCAACCAGACCCTTGGCTTGTTCGGCATCAGCGTCGACGATCTGCGTGTGGCGGGCGGGTTGGTTGTTCTGATGATCGGCCTGAACATGCTGAGCGGGAACCAAAGCACCACGCATCATGGGACCGAGGACGAAAAACAAGCCTATCCCAAGCCCGAAACCGTTGCCTTTTATCCTCTGGCCTTCCCCATTTTGGTCGGCCCGGGCACGATCACCACTCTGATCCTTTATGCGCACCACATCACCAAACCCGTGGATGCGGTGGTTTATGCGGGCGTGTTTCTGGTCGTGCTCTGCTTGCTGTTCATTACCTTTTGGAACGCCGCAGCGCTGGCGAAAAGCCTGTCCGCCAATGCCCGCGTCATCATGAGCCGCTTCATGGGCATGATCCTGTCGGCCATCGCGATCAGCATGATCGCGGACGGGTTGAAGGTGTTGTTGCCCGGATTGGCCTGACCGCGCCATCAAGCCTCAAACCCGGCAGCCTCGGTCTGCACGAAAGCATCAGCGCATTGCTTGGCCAGCGCGCGGACCCGGCCGATATAGGCCTGCCGCTCCGTCACCGAGATCACGCCACGTGCGTCCAGCAGGTTGAAAATATGCGACGCCTTGATGCACTGGTCGTAGGCCGGGTGTGCCATCACGATGCGCTTGCCGGTTTTTGGATCGTCATGGTCCTGCGCCAAAATAGTAGCGCATTCGGCTTCGGCCTCTTCGAAATGGCGCAACAGAACCTCGGTATTGGCCACATCAAAGTTCCAACGGGCATATTCCTCTTCGGTCTGCTTGAAGATGTCGCCATAGGTCAGCGGGCTTGGAGACTGAGGATCGTTAAATGGCATGTCCATGACGTGGTCAATGCCCAGCACGTACATGGCCAATCGTTCCAAACCATAGGTCAATTCGCCCGAAACCGGCGCACAATCATGACCGCCGACCTGCTGAAAATAAGTGAACTGGCTGACTTCCATCCCGTCGCACCAGACCTCCCAGCCAAGGCCCCACGCACCAAGCGTCGGGCTTTCCCAGTCGTCTTCGACAAAGCGGATATCGTGCAGATCCATATCGATGCCAATCGCCTCGAGTGAACCCAGGTACAGGTCCTGCAAGTCTGGAGGGCTGGGTTTGATTAGAACCTGATACTGGTAATAATGCTGCAACCGGTTGGGATTTTCTCCGTACCGACCATCCGTCGGGCGGCGCGAAGGCTGAACGTAGGCCGCGGCCCAAGCCTTGGATCCCAGAGCGCGCAACGTGGTCGCGGGGTGGAACGTGCCGGCACCGACCTCCATGTCATAGGGCTGCAAAATCGCGCAGCCCTTCGAGGCCCAATAGGTCTGAAGGCGCAGGATAATTTCCTGAAATGAACGTGGCGTTCTGGACGGTTCGGTCATGACATTCCCTTTGGGCACGACAGCGCCCGGTTCCGGTCGGTTTGGCCCTTCCTATGCAAGGGGCAAAGTGGCGTCAACGGCGCAGTGCGGTCCGCCTGTCACTGCACCGCCACACTGGAAATTCCCCGTATTCCGGGCATGGCGTTCAGACCCGAATGTCGGGTAGTCTGCGCCGAACATAAAACACTGCAGACACGGGCAGACAATGACACGTATTTTTTCGGTATTTCTATTTCTTGCTCTCTTCTGGTCGCGCGCGCTGCTTGCCCAGCAAGACCCGGGCGTCTGGGTCCAAGTCGAAGCGCAACCTACACTGCGCGAGGCCCAGGAGCGCGCCCAAGCTTATGCAAATACACTTCCGGATGTGAGCGGGTTTCGCCTCAACAGTGGCTGGTATGCCATTGTTATCGGTCCATATTTGCGGACCGACGCAGAGCAGGTTCTGCGGGTATATCGGACGGAACGCCAAATCCCATCGGACAGTTTTATTGCGTTTTCAAACACGCTGGGTCAGCAGTTCTGGCCAATTGGCCCAAACACATCGACCAGTCAAACGATAGCGCCAACTGTCCAGCCGGAGCCGTCGGAGACCCCAACGCCGCAAGCAAGTGACGAAACGCGCGCCCAGGCTTTGCAGGGTGAGCGGCTGCTTTCGGCACAAGAACGTAAAGACCTGCAGACGGCACTTCAGGCCGCCGGGTTCTACAATTCAACAATTGATGGCGCCTTTGGGCAGGGCACTCGACGCTCGATGGGTGAATGGCAGCGTTTAAACGGATATGATGCCACCGGTGTTTTGACGACATTACAGCGCAAAGTCCTGATGGACGACTACAACGCCCCACTGATCAGTGTCGGGATGGATCGTTTTGCAGACCCGCAGGCTGGGATCGAAATGGACCTGCCATTGGGCGCAGTCTCGTTCAAAAACTACGAAGCACCTTTTGCGCATTTCGACGGTTCGGGCGAATTGGACGCCAAAGTGCTACTGATCAGCCAGATAGGTGATAGAGCGACTCTGCGCGCGCTGTATCAGGTCATGCAATCCCTCGAAATCGTGCCCCTGGACGGGCAGCGCGCATTGCGTAACGACAGTTTCACCATCGAAGGGCGTGGCAATGGCATCGTGTCTCATACACAGGCCGCGTTGAAGGATGGAAAGATCAAAGGCTTCACTCTGGTCTGGCCGGAAGGCGATGACTCACGGTATGCACGGGTTCTGGCAGCAATGCGCTCCAGCTTTTCCACCACGGACGCCGTGTTGGATGCCTCTGCCGGGGCGAGCGCCGAGCAGCGGATCGATCTAGTCTCGGGCCTGCAAATCCGCAAACCTCGCCTGTCACGCTCGGGTTTTTTTGCTGATGGCAACGGCATGGTCCTGACGGTGTCCGAAGCGACCGATCAATGTCAGCGCGTCACTCTGGACGGCGATCAAGAAGTTGAAGTGGAATGGACCGATCCCAATCTGGGCATTTCCGTTCTGCGCCCCAGCCGCACTCTGGCCCCGATCAGTGTGGCCGAGTTCAGCGCGGATCAACCCCGAATTCAGTCCGACATTACGGTATCCGGCTTTTCCTACGAAGGCGCGCTGGGCGGTCCCACCCTGAGCTTTGGGCAGATCGCCGACATTCGCGGCCTGAACGGGGAAAAAGGCATAAAACGACTGGCCTTGGCGACCCAGCCAGGCGATGCAGGTGGACCTGTGTTTGATACCAGCGGCAGTGTCGTCGGAATGCTGTTGCCGACCCCGGCGGATGGGCGGGCGTTGCCTGACTCGGTCAGTCTTGCGGCCAATGCCGAGCAGTTGACCGATATCCTGACGCAAGCTGGCCTCTCCGGGCAAACCGCACAGAACCCGTCTGAAATCTCACCAAATGAGCTGAGCCGGCGCGCAAACGGTATGACAGTGCTCGTCCACTGCTGGGACTGACCGTAAGGATCGTGGCGCTGAGACCTATCAGCGCCACACGCCCTAATCGATGTCCGGCGTCACTCGAATGAGCGTCGGCACCGGCGCCTCAAACGCCGTTCGCACAGCTGCTTGTAGTTCCTCAAGGTTTTTGGGTTCAGCCGAATGTGCGCCGTAGGCCTCGGCCAATTTGCAGAAGTCCGGATTGCGTGCAATGACCGCGTTGGGCGCGATCTGACCGCGAACCATGCTGTCTTCGATCTCTTTCAGCTTGCCATTGTCCCACAGGATAATGGGCAACGACAGTTCCAGCTCTACGGCAGTGCCAAGCTCTTGCAGAGTGTATTGAAAGCCGTAATCACCTGCGATCACTGCAGTGGGCTTGCCGCGACGAGCGACCGCTCCGCCGATACCCGCAGGAAGTGCATAGCCCAAGGTGCCAAACCCCGTCGGGTGATGCCAATGGTAGGGGTAATTTATGTCCCAAACTTCTTTGGCGACATAGGCGAATTGGGTCATGTCTGAATAAATCATCGCATCGCCAGGCATTGCTGCGCTCAGCGCATCGATAACCGGAACGATCCCAGGGCGTTCGGCATCGATCTCAACACGCCATCGGGCGCGGGCCTTTTCAACTTCGTCAGCACTCCACCCTGTGGCCGGTTTAACATTCTCGGCAGACGACCACAGAGCACGAGCAAAGCTCTCGCCGTCCATCTGCAGTTTGACCGCCGCCCGGTGACGGTCCGACAGCACCTCGGGGTCAAGATCGACGCGCACCAGATTGGCAGTATGCCCGAGGTCCGAGCGCCACAGATCAACCTCGCCCAGTTCAGCGCCCACAACAACAACCAGATCGGCCGAGGCGATAACGTCGGCGCTGCCCGGTCGCGGCAGCATGGCCCCGAAATCCAGCGCGTAACCGGCCCCCGCCATTCCGCGCCCGGCATATGTGGTGAAACACGCGGCCCCCAGTTGCGTCAGAATCTGCCGCCAAAGGTTCGACCGGCACCCGCCGCCCAGAATGAACAGAGGTCGCCGCGCAATGTTAAGCAACGACAAAACCGATGCCACGTCAGGCGGATGCGCGACGGTGCGCAACGCTGGCTGGTTCGGGAACGGCGCGGGTTCGGCTTCAGCCTCCAACTGTGCAATTGGCACTTGAATGTGTTTGGGACGCGGGCGCGACAGCTCGAATTCTTCGAACGCGCGCTCGATCAGGCTATAGGCGGACTGTGCGTCTTTGGCCTGATAGGACCAGTCGGAAACGGTCTCTGCCGCCATGCGCTGATCTTTCATCTGGTGCAATTGGCCCCGTTGCGCCTCAATCTCATCCAGACACGAGGACAACACCAGCATCGGAACAGAGTCCGAATAGGCCTGCCCCATCGGTGTCATGATATTTGTCAGTCCGGGCCCGGTGATGACATAGGCCACGCCGGGCTTCCCGGTTGCGCGGGCATAGCCATCTGCCATGAAACCGGCCCCCTGCTCATGCCGGGCCAAAACATGTGTGATACCGGCCTCTTCGATGCCCCGATACATTTCCTGATTGTGCACGCCGGGAATGCCGAAAATCACATCTACGCCCCGATCCTTCAACATATGCGAGATCTGCGCGCCCAGGGGTCTTTTCATTAGTTTCTCCAGAATTGGACGGTGAAGATTGCATAGACGGCAAGCAGTTCAAGGCGGCCGACCAGCATGCCAATGGTCAGTAACCACTTTGCGGTGTCGTTCAGCCCGGCAAAATTGCCTGCCGGACCGATCTGGCTGCCCAGCCCCGGCCCGACATTGGCCAGCGCAGTCGCTGCACCCGAAACCGAGGTGATGAAATCCAGCCCCGTCAACGCCAGTGCCCAGGACAGAATGCCCATCGACAGCACAAAGAACATAAAGAAGCTCATGACCGAAGTCAGAACGTCCCGACTGATCGTCCGACCGTCATATCGGGGGACAAACACACCGTGGGGCGAACGGATACGGTTGATCTGGGTTTTGATCGACGCAAACAAAAGCTGATACCGGAAAACCTTGATCGAACAAGCGGTCGACCCGGCACAGCCGCCAATCAGGCCGATAAGAAAGAACAGCATGACCGGAAAACTGCCCCACCCCATATAGTCGACACTGGCGTATCCGGTGCCGGAAATGATCGAAGTGATGTTGAAGAGTGACTCGCGGACGGCCTGCTCCCAATGATGCGGGAAAACCGATGTCAGAAACACTGACATGATAACCACCAGCACAAGGATGGTCGCCAGAAAAGCCCGTATCTGACTGTCCCGCCACAGCGAGCTTGTATTGCCGTTGGCAAGTTGGACGTAGCGCACGAATGGCAACGCCGCGAGGATCATGAACACCGCAGCCGCATACTCCATCGGGCCAGAGAATGTGGCAAAAGAACTGTCGTAGTTCGAAAACCCGCCGGTTGCGATTGTCGTCATTGCGTGGACTGCCGCGTCGAAAAAGCTCATGCCGAACCCGGTATAGACCAAGGCGCAGACCACTGTGAGGAAGACATAGATCAACGAAATCTGCCCGGCGATTTCCTGGGCGCGAGGCAGGATTTTCCCCATGGTTTCAAAACCTTCCGAACGGAAGATTTGCATGCCGCCCACCCTCAGCTCGGGCAGGAAAACCATCGCAACAACAATGATACCAATCCCGCCCAGCCATTGCAGAATTCCGCGCCACAACAGCAGACCGCTGGGTAGCCCGTCCAAACCGGAAATAACGGTTGATCCGGTTGTGGTCAGACCGGACATCGCTTCGAAATAGGCGTCGACAAAACGCAGCTCGGTTTCGCCGAACAGAAACGGAATCGCCCCAAATACCGGCAAGGCAACCCACACACCTGACGTCAGCAAAAAGGTCTGACGAATGGTCAGACCTTCTCCAACACCGTTGGAACAACTCATCGCAAGTATGCTGCCTGTCAGAACCGTGATGACGGCGCTTTCAAGAAAGACATGCCACTCTCCCCTGCCTTCGATCATGTCGGCAAGCATGGGCAAAAGCATGGTCGCCCCAAGAATGGCGACCAAAAGGCCAATCACATATCCGACCGGGCGAAGATCCATCATGACGCGCAGCGTTGGCGCGCCATGCGGATCGTGTCAAGCCGATGATGTCCGATTACTGGTCGGATTTCTTCTCAGCCGCTGGCATTGCCGGAGGTTTGGACGGTGCCCGTGTACGGCGCACTGGCGCCTGCGCCTTGTCCTCGGTCGCTGCAACAGCGGGTTTGGCTGTGGGTGTTTTCGGAGCAGCAGCGGCAGGTTTCGCGGCAGCAGGCTTGGGTTGCGCCGGGGCCGCAGGCTTGGCCGCAGGTGCTTTGGCTTCCTGAGCTTTGGCGGCTGCGTTTGACTTGAACGTCGCAACCGACTTGGCAACGGTCTCAGCCGGAGTTTTGGCCGCCGCTTTAGGAGTTGGCTTGGGAGCCGCAGCTTTGGCCGATGCCGCCTTTGCTGGTGCCGCCGTTGCTGGTGCCGCCTTTGCTGGTGCCGCTTTTGCTGGCGTCGGTTTTGCTGCAGCAGGCTTGGCCGGGGCCGCTTTTGCCACCGGAGCAGGTTTTGCCGCCGGTGCCGCTTTGGCGGTTGCCGGCTTTGCCACGGTTTTAGCCGCCGGGGTGGCCCTGGCCTTCTCAGCCGTTGGTTTTGCCACGGTTTTAGCCGCCGGGGCGGCCTCGGCCTTTACAGGCGCTGGCTTGGCTTTGGCGACGGGCGCAGACTTCGCTTTGGCGGCAGGCGCAGGTTTGGCGGCAGGTGCTGCCTTGGCCTTTTGAACCGGCTTGGCTTTGACCGGAGCAGGAACAGCCTTTGCTTTAGGTGCAGCAGGCTTCGCTTCTGCCGGCTTCGATACCGCTGGCTTTGACACTGCTGGGGTCAGCGCTTCGACCGCGGTTTCTGTGCTCTTCAATGCCTGAATCGGTGCCATCGGCAGTTCAAAAGCAGCACGCGCCATCATCTGCATGATTTCGATCTGGCTGGCCATCGCATACCCCGCCATTCGAATGGCGGCTGCTTGAAATTCAAGCGGTTGGTAAATCGGGTTCATTGGTAGTTTCTCCTGTGAAAACGATGCAGCCGGGAATTGAAAAAACCGGTCGATCTCCGACAACGGGAGGCTCGGCAACAGGTCTTGCAGTCTGATACAGCGCATTTTCAACATCCTTTAAGGCAGCGTCGCCACGCAGGAGACGGCTGCACCGCAGCTACAGTCAGACTATTTGTATCGCGAATCCATGTGCAGTTGCAGCATTTCTTGCTGCACTGCGGCAAAAAAGCGCCAATTTCAATTTTTGAGGCATTTTTTCAGCGACTTATGACCGCCGTTCAGCCGGTATGGAACAGGGTCGAGAACAAACGCGGGTCCAGGCTGGCCGATTCAAAGGTCGGCCCTTCGGTCAGAATCGATACCGCGTCATGGCTGTGCAGACTTTCCTGGTGGCTGGCGACAACGCGGAAATCGCCAATATGATGATCTGCCTGAAGCGCGGCACAAAACAGCCGAGCGGCATCCTCGACGAAAATCGGATTGGCGGCGTTCAACTCGGCAAAGGCCTGTTCGTCCTCGCGCTTGACCATCACCTGTGTTTCCGTCGGCACCGCCCTGCGGCACATTGCAATCAGATCTTCGAACCACAGACAGTTAGCCGAGTTGTCTACGACAACGGAAATGCGGGCAACCGATCGCTGCGAATGCGGGGTCGCAAGCTGACCGCGCGTAGACCGGGCATGTTCGCTCAGCTCCAGCGAGCATGGGCAGGTCGAAGAATAGACATAGTCCAGATGCATGATCTTCAGACGCTGCCCGTCCCGCTCAACAAGTTCAAGCGCGATGTCATAGTATTGGTAGCCGGACAGACCGGACCGAAGGCTGTCCACCCGGTCCGGAAACGAAAACCGCATCTGAATCCGCGCATCCAGGCTGTCCAGATCAGCCTTATAGTCATTCAGCGCGGCTTCCATTACCTCAAAGCTAAAGGTGCGCTCGGCGTGCTTGTAAAACGACCGCATGATCCTGGACATGTTGATGCCCTTCTTCTCGGCCTCCAGACTGACCGAGCCTGTCACCGAGGTTTCAAGGGTCAGGTCATCCCCGTGCTTACGATGAAACCGGATCGGAAGTCGGAAATTCGAAATACCCACGTGCTGAATTAGCTGCTTTGCGCCACGGATCAGGCTGGATGGCCCGTTTTGCAGGTCTGGCAAAGACGCGCGGTATGCTGCATCCGCCTGAAAACTCTCAGGATATTCCCGCGTCAGCACAGGATAGTCAGACGGCGCACCTTGCGGCATCAGGCGCGAGACCGCTGGATCAAGTTCACTGATTTCCGTCGCCGTGGCTGAACGCGCCCAATCTTTCAGAACCTTCAAAGCGGCAGCTGCTTGATCACGATCGGGGGTTTCGTCAAGTTCGCGCGGGTGAATATTCATGGGTGGGGTCCCTTGTCTGGCCGACAGAATATAAACAACTCTGATTTTATTACCACTCTGATACGCGCCAGATTGCCGTTCGGATCGATTTAAAGAGCGGTAATTCCGTCAAATTACGACATGTGTTCCCAACGCACCGCATAATTCTCGGCGCGACCTTTGCCGCGCCGGGTGTGGTCTGGTTCAGCCCTGGGACGCCTTGAGCGCCTGTTCAACGTCCGCCAAGAGATCACTTGCGTCCTCGAGCCCCACCGAAAATCGGATCAGGCCCGGAGTTATCCCAAGCTCGTCCTTTTGTTCATCGCTCAGCCGCTGATGCGTCGTTGTTGCGGGATGCGTCGCAATGGATTTTGCATCCCCCAGGTTGTTGGAAATGACAGGAATCGTCAGCGCGTTCAGAAACGCGAACGCGGCTTCTTTTCCGCCCTTGATGTCCAACGACAAAACAGTACCGCCCTTTCCGCCCAATTGCGACTGAACCAACGCATTCTGGGAGTGTGAGTTCAAACCCGGATAAAGGGTACGTTCCAGCGCAGGGTGCCCCTCAAGCGCCTCGGCCAGCACTTGTGCCGTCTCAGCCTGAGCATTCACCCGCAAGGCCATGGTTTCCAGACCTTTGAGCATGACCCACGCATTGAATGGGCTAAGCGCGCCACCAGTGTGTTTCAGGTAAGGCTCAACCGTTCCACGAATAAAGTCGCGGGTGCCAATGATAACGCCGCCCAGCGCGCGCCCCTGCCCGTCGATATGCTTGGTGGCCGAATAAACGACCACATCCGCGCCCTGCTCGATCGCACGCGAGAACACCGGGGTCGAGAACACGTTGTCCACGATGACCGTTGCGCCGACCGTATGGGCCAGATCAGAAACGGCCGCAATATCAATCACCTCAAGCGTGGGGTTGGACATCGATTCAAAGAAAACAGCCTTTGTGTCCGCGCGGATGGCCGCTTTCCAGGCATCCAGATCGGTACCATCGACAAAAGTCACCTCGACACCAAAGCGGGTCAGGATGTTTTCCAGAATGTAGAGGCAGGACCCAAAGAGCGCTTTGGCCGAAACCACATGATCGCCAGCCTGCAGCATCGACGTCAGCGCTGCATTCACCGCCGCCATGCCCGAGGCTGTGGCAAAGGCGTCTTCGCCCCCTTCAAGCGCGGCAATACGCTGTTCGAACATCGAGACCGTTGGATTGCCATAGCGGGCATAGATGAACTCGTCCGGACCGGTTTCAATGAACCGTGCTTCGGCTTGTTCGGCAGTGTCATAAACGAACCCTTGCGTCAGAAAGATCGCTTCGGACACTTCATTGTATTGACTGCGACGGATGCCGCCATGGACGGCTTGGGTGCGTTTGTTCCAGCTCTCGCTCATGTCTTTCCTTTCCGCCTCCGGGTTGGGAGGCAAACAAAAAACCCCAGACGCGGCCAAGCGAAAGGGGTCTTTCATCCTGACCTTTTAGCGGTGTTGTTTAGCGTGGCCCGCAATCCGGTAACAAATCGCCACGTGATGCGATGCGAATACGCCTGTGTCGGCGGGTCGTCAAGTCCGACCCGCCAAAGGTCACGCTTTCGTAACAGGTATGCGCGTGCTCTTGCCGTTTACGTGGAAAACTTCATGATCACCCCAACCTGAGGAGACTTCATGATTGATCTGTATTTCTGGCCCACGCCCAATGGCTGGAAGGTATCCATCGCACTGGAAGAGATGGACCTGCCCTACAAAACCCACCTGATCAACATCGGTAAAGGCGACCAGTTCGATCCCGAGTTTTTGAAGATTGCCCCCAACAACCGGATGCCCGCCATCGTTGACCCCGACGGCCCGGACGGCACGCCCATATCTGTGTTCGAGAGTGGCGCAATCCTGATGTACCTGGCTCGCAAGACCGGGCGCTTTTATGGCGAAACCGAACGTGATCGGATTGCCGTTGAAGAATGGCTGATGTGGCAGATGGGCGGCGTTGGTCCGATGGCCGGACAAGCGCATCACTTTCTGAAATACGCCCCTCAACTGGACCCACCGCAGGACCTGCCCTACCCAAAAGACCGGTATCGCACCGAGGTGGGGCGGCTTTACGGCGTATTGGACCGGCGGCTGGCCGACAATGAATATGTTGCAGGAGATTTCTATTCGATCGCCGATATGTCGATCTGGGGATGGGCGAGCCTGTGGGAAGGTCAACAACAGGTGCTTGACGACAAGCCTCACTTCGCCCGCTGGCTTGAGACGGTCAACGTCAGACCAGCCGTTCAAGCTGGCCGTGCGCTGCACGCTGAATTGCGCGGCGATCACCAGGATAAGCAGTCTCAGGGTGTATTGTTCAAACGTTAGGCCGAGGTCAAAAAAGGGTGGGTCGCGGTTTTTGTCACGCGATCAGCGACACCGGATGAATTGCGACCAACGCAGGGACAAAAATCCAAAGTCGTTTGGAGGGCTCAGCCTTCGTCTTACAATTGGAAGGCGCGTGCGGCCTGCCACTGTAAACCCGCGGTTCGAAACTATGAAAATGCATGCGGATCACTGCGTCAAAGAACCTAGTTCGATGCAAGAAAGCTGTTATAGTCCCCGAAAACAATCGAGGGGGGCAGAACCAAATGAACAATCGTCTAAGCAAAATCACCATCGTGGGCGGTGGCACCGCAGGTTGGATGACAGCATTGCTGTTGGATATGGTGTTTTCCCGGACCTCGGCACCGAAAGATCGCCCCCGTATCTGCCTGATCGAAAGCCCCAACATCTCGACCGTTGGGGTCGGCGAGGCGACGGTTCCAAGAATGCCGGTCACACTCCGACAAGCAGGCATTTCAGAGCGCGACTTTTTCCGCGAAACCAACGCTTCGTTCAAACTGGGGGTAAAGTTCTGCAACTGGAACAAGGACGCCAAGGGGAATCGTATCGATTACGTAAACCCCTTCGCCCACGGCCAACTGTTGGAAGGGCTGGAGGCCGCCGAGTATTTTTTGCGCTTTGGCAATGGGGATCGGGATTTCACGCAGTCCATCTCGCCCCACGATGATCTGGCGCGCCTGTGCAAAGGCGCGCGGCCCTTGGGTGCGCCCGAGTTCGAGCAACGGTTCGGCTATGCCTACCACCTGGACGCCGTGAAATTCGCTGGCATGCTCACAAAAGTCTGCACCAAACGTGGCGTGGAACACATCCAGGACGAAGTGCAAGCGGTCGAGCTTGATGAGCAAGGCAATGTCAGCCACCTCATGTTGGAGAAAAAAGGCCGCCATGACATCGAGATGGTCATTGATTGCACCGGCTTCCGCGGGCTAATCATCAACAAGGCGCTTGGCGAGCCTTTCATGGATTACTCGGATTATCTGCCCAACGACCGCGCAATGGCGTTGCAGATCGAGCATCCGGACCCGGACAAGATCGAAAGCGTCACGCGGTCAACCGCGCTGGGTGCAGGTTGGACGTGGCGGGTGCCGCTCTATAACCGGGTTGGCACCGGCTATGTGTTTTCATCCGCACATCGTACGGATGACCAGGCCGCCGACGAGTATCTCGAATGGCTGGGTGATAGCGGCAAGGGTCTGACCCCGCGCGTGATCCCGATGCGCATTGGGCGAGTGCGCAATGCATGGGTCAAGAATTGTGTCGCGATTGGTCTGTCTGGCGGGTTTATTGAACCGCTTGAAAGCACCGCGATCCACATGATTGATCATGCGATCCGCTGGTTCGCCGAGCATTTGCCCACCAAGGATATCGAGCCGTCGCTGCGGGCCAGATATAACCGGCAGATGAACAAACTGTACGACGAAGTTCTGGACTTCATTTGCCTGCATTATCGATTGGGCAACCGCACGGATGATCAATACTGGATCGACGCGCGCACCGAGATGAAAATACCGGACCGATTGGCCGAGAACCTTGAGTTATGGCAACACCGTCTGCCGATGGAACATGATATCGAGTTTGCAACCTTGTTCAATTTCCGCGTGTACCAGACTGTGCTGTTGGGTAAACAGGTCTATGACACCGGCTATGGCACGGGCATCCGCGATCGGGTGCGACCCTTGAAAAAGCCGATTTGGTTTCAGTGGTGGAAGGGCGCGAAAATGGATCTTGCGCAAATTCTCAAAGCCATGCCGGATCACAAAACTCTGCTGCGCGACATCCGGGGAGAGCTGGAGAAACCGGCATTTGGCAACATTGCGGCGGCAAAACCGACAGTCGCGATGCCTGGTGTGGCGCCAGCACCGGTTGCGGTTCAGAACATGCCGAACTTTGCTGAGATCCAAAGCGGCTCGAAGGATTTGCAACTGTTCTAGCGCGTGCTTGCGCGCTGTGCGGCAGGTCTTTTTGGAAAACTGGTGTGTTGGCAGGTCTCGAACCTCAGGTTTTGCGCGGACCGTTTGGGTGCAAAGTTGTTCTGCGACCTGGCGATCACCCCTCGCCGCGCACCAGCACATCCAGCATGCCCGAGATATCCTCGATCTCTTCCGCGATCACATGGGTCACCGAATGCGCGCGTTGCATCCGACCCGTGACCCTCAGCAAGCGGCCCGAGATCACCGCGCGGCGGAACTGTTCATAGATCTTGCGCCAGACCACGACGTTCACGATCCCTGACTCATCCTCAAGCGTCACGAATATCACCCCCTTGGCCGTCCCCGGCCTCTGCCGCAGGATGACCAGCCCTGCCACGGTCACGCGCGCGTTGTCCGGCGGATCGTCCAGCCGGTTGGCGGGCAGGCAACTGGGGGGGCGTGGCCAGTCTCGGTTTGAAACCGCAGGGCGAACAGGGGCAACGAGCATGAGAACAAAAATAGAACAAACTGCAGGAAAGTCCAGTCACGGCACGCCGAGTCGCAAATGAGGCTGGAAAGACCTAAATGCCTTGACTAAGGAAGGTTTCGAACATCGCAAAAGGAAGACGCACGCAATGGCAAAGATAACCTATGTCGAGCATGGCGGTACCGAGCACACGGTCGAGGTCGCCAACGGACTGACCGTCATGGAAGGGGCCCGCGACAACAACATCCCCGGGATCGAAGCCGATTGCGGCGGCGCCTGCGCGTGCTCCACCTGCCATGTCTACATCCACCCCGACTGGGTCGAGAAAATTCCGGCCAAGGATGACATGGAAGAAGACATGCTGGACTTTGCCTTTGAACCCGACGCCGCCCGCTCGCGCCTGACTTGCCAGATCAAGGTCACCGACGCGCTGGACGGTCTGGTTGTGCAAATGCCGGAAAAACAGATCTGATGCGCCCAATAGCGCCGCGCCTGCCCAATCGCCCGTGGCGAGTCTGGGCTCGCGGCGCACTGCTGGCGCTATTCGCGTGGCCGATGGGATTAACGGCAGCGCAGGCAGAGTACACCATCAACTCCGCCCGTTACATTGAACCAACAGCCCGCTACGCTCATGGCGTCTTGGGCGACGATATCGAATATGGCGCATTGGAGATCAAAACCTCCAACGCAACAACTAAAAGCCTGCTGATCCAACCACTCTACAAACGTTCAATTCTGACTATCAAACTGCCTCTTGATCGTGTCTTCGAAGACCTCGCCCCCCGTCTGGCAGATGTCGATCTTGACGGATCAACCGAGGTGATCGTCGTTGAAACCAGCGCACACGAGGGCGCTCAACTCGCAATCTACAACGCGCGTGGAGAGAAAATCGCCGCCACGCCTCATATTGGCACCCGCTTTCGCTGGCTTGCTCCGATCGGTGCCGCTGATCTTGACGGTGACGGGAAAGTCGAAATTGCTTATATCGACCGTCCGCATCTGGCCAAAATCCTGCGGATTTGGCGCTTTGACGGTGGCAGTCTAACTGAAATCGCCACACTGCCAGGCCTGACCAATCACCGCATTGGCGAAAACTTCATCTCCGGCGGCCTACGCGATTGCGACACGCGCAAAGAACTCGTCGTGGCCAGCACAGACTGGTCTCGTATCATCGGTGTCTATTTCGAAGATGGCTGGCAAACCATCGATCTTGGCCCGCTCAGAACACATAAAGACCTGACCTTAGCCCTCAACTGCTGATCCGCCCTTCATCTGGCTAAAAATATCCCGGGGAGCGCGAGGGGCCGGCCCCTCGTCCACACAATTAAGACGGGCGTAGCCCGGCAATCGTACTACAGCGCACGCCAGCCGATATCGCGACGAAAGAACCCTTCGGGCCAGTCCACACCGTCCACCATCGCATAGGCGCGGTTGCGGGCTTCTTGCAGCGTCGCCCCCCGCGCCGTGACGTTCAGAACCCGTCCGCCAGAGGCCTGAACCTGCCCCTCAACGGCCTTGGTCCCCGCATGGAACACCATGTTGCTGCTATCCTCGGGCAAAACCTCCAGCCCCTTGATGACCGAGCCCCTTTCGTACGAGCCCGGATAGCCCTTGGCCGCCATCACCACCGTCATGGCATGATCATCCGCCCAATTCACCCGTGCTTCGCCCAGTCGACCCTCTGCAGCGGCATGCATCAAGTCCATCGCCTGCGCCCCCAAACGCATCATCAAAACCTGACACTCCGGGTCACCGAAGCGCACGTTGTATTCCACCAACCGGGGCTGACCATCCTTAATCATCAACCCCGCATAGAGAACGCCTTGAAACGGAGTCCCGCGCCGTTTCATTTCCTCAATCGTCGGACGGACGATTTCGGCCATTGCGCGTTCTTCGACCTCCGCACTCAGAACAGGTGCCGGAGAATAGGCCCCCATCCCACCTGTGTTCAGACCAGTATCGCCCTCACCCACCCTTTTGTGGTCCTGGGCCGTGCCAACGGATAAAACGTCCTCACCATCGCAAAGAACGAAAAGTGAGGCCTCTTCGCCCTCCATGAATTCTTCGATCACCACTTCGGCTCCGGCTCCGCCAAAAGCCCCGCCGAACATGTCGTCGATGGCGTCCAGGGCGGTTACCTCGTCCATGGCGACGATGACGCCTTTGCCCGCCGCGAGCCCATCGGCCTTGACGACAATGGGCGCACCCTGTTCTCGGATATATGCCTTGGCTGGCTCCGCCTCGGTGAACCGTGCGTAGGCCGCTGTTGGCGCACCGGCGGCATCGCAGATTTCCTTTGTAAAGCTCTTCGACGCTTCCAGCCGGGCGGCGGCAGCCGAGGGGCCAAAGACCAGCACGCCCGCTTCGCGCAGGCGATCCGCTACGCCCGCCGCCAGGGGTGCTTCCGGGCCAACAATCACGAAATCAATCGCGTTTTCCTCGGCAAAGCTAACCACAGCCCCGCCGTTTTCGATGTCCAGCGCCGCGCAATCGGCAATCTGTGCGATCCCCGCATTCCCCGGGGCCACGATCAGCCGATCACATTTGGGGTTTTGCATCACCGCCCAGGCCAAGCTGTGTTCGCGCCCACCGCTCCCGAGAATGAGGATATTCATGACTGCTCTCCGATCTGCTTGGCCTCGCCTTGCGCGCGTTCTAAGCTGGGCAAGCATTTGACACAAGGCGCTGAAATGTCCGACCTGCTTGACGACCCCATTCCCGGCCAGAATACCCCCGAATACACAGTCTCGGACATATCCGGAGAGGTGAAACGCACGCTCGAAGGCGCGTTTGGGCGAATCCGTGTGCGTGGTGAGGTCGGGCGCGTGTTCAAGGCGCGATCAGGTCACCTGTATTACGACGTCAAAGACGATCGGAATGTGCTGGCCTGCACCACTTGGAAAGGCCAGATCTCCGGGCTTTCGGTGGTCCCTGAAGAGGGTCTTGAGGTCGTTGTCACCGGTCGTTTGACCGCCTTTGGAGCCCAGTCCAAATACAACCTGAACGTCGATGAGGTTGCAGTTGCCGGGCAAGGCGCGCTGATGGCTTTGCTGGAAAAGCGCAAGAAACAGCTTGAATCCGAAGGGCTGTTTGCGCCCGAGCGCAAGAAGCCCTTACCCTATTTGCCGCAGATCATTGGCGTCGTCACATCGCCATCCGGTGCGGTAATCCGCGACATCCTGCATCGCCTGCGCGACCGGTTTCCGCGCAAAGTGCTGATATGGCCGGTGGCCGTTCAGGGCGCAAATTGCGCGCCCGAGGTGGCCCGCGCGATCGAAGGGTTCAATCGGCTCACTCCGGGCGGCGCTCTCCCGCGCCCAGACCTGATCATAGTCGCGCGTGGCGGCGGGTCCATCGAAGACCTCTGGGGCTTCAACGAAGAAATTGTCGCCCGCGCCACAGCCGCCTCGGATATCCCGCTGATTTCCGCCGTCGGGCACGAGACGGACACAACCCTGATTGATTTCGTGTCCGACCGTCGCGCGCCCACGCCAACCGCTGCAGCCGAGCTCGCGGTGCCGGTGCGTATGGAGTTGCTGGCCTGGACGGGTGTGCAATCCGCACGGCTGTCTCGCGCGGCGACAGATGCCGTTCAGCGCCGGTCCCAACGCTTGCAGGACCTCGCGCGCGCCCTTCCTCGACCTGACAGCTTGTTGAACACACCGCGTCAACGCCTTGATCTTATTGCCGACCGTCTGTCTCCGGCGTTGGTTCGAGGCGTTCAAAACCGCCGTTTGCAAGTGGTAGAAGTTTCGGCGCATCTGCGTCCGTCAACTCTGCGCAGTTTTGTCAACCAAAGGCATGAGGCGGTTCGGAACCTGTCCTCACGTCTTTCTTTGCGTCCGATACAGAAGGAAATCGACCAGCAGCGCCAGAACGTCGCCCGCTTGACAGAACGCTTGCATACCACGCAGTCCGCGCGATTGGACCGGCTTGTCCAAAACCTGACGGCCTTGGATCGACTGCGTGAAACGTTAGGCTACAAGGCAACATTGCAACGGGGATATGCGGTTGTTCGCGCTGACGACAAGTTGGTCACAACCAAGGCTGCCGCCGCGCAACACTCGTCGTTCGAGATTGAATTCGCGGACGGAATTTTGAACGCGGGGCAAAACAGCGCCAAACCGCAGGCGAAGAAACCGACAAAAAGGGAAACGCCCGGCCAAGGTTCGCTATTCTGAACGGGCTAGGCCCCGACCTCTGGCCCGAGACACACCATCTCTTCCCCGATATCTTGCGCTTCGTACAGCTCGGTTTCGCCGGGTTCGCCATCGAACAAGGCAACCAGCCCACTGCCGGTTTTGCGGAAGACCCAACACTGTGGATCGGGTCGATCTTCGTAAAGAAAACAGATCTGGTCTTCGTGCTCATACCAGACGCCGCTCTTGCATTGGCCATCCAGAAACGACCAGATGACACGCCTATTGGGTAAGTGCCGTTCGGCTCCGTAGACCTGCCCTTCGTATGCATAAAACAGAGTTTTGCCCAAAGTATAGCGATCAAATTCCGCACCTGTCAGCCCATCTTGCGCGCCAACGGCACCTGCGGAGATGAGCCAAAGAATCAAACTTTTTCTGAACATAGACCTAGTGTGGCAGAAGCCTAAGCAAGAAACCAATCAAGCTTTGTTCGCGCTGAAACCATTGAATGCCTCCACGTCAGGTCTTGCCTGGCCCGATCGGTCGCGATGTCCTGAGCCCGACATATGGATCACTCCAAAGGGTTCGGGGATGACGACACTTCTATTTTGGGCGGCCATGGCCGCGGCGCTGGCTTACCTTCCGTTGACGGCCAAATCTGCCAGTTCCATGCGCAGCTTTCTTAAGACGGCGTCTGTCGCCCTTTTGGCACTTATTGCGGCGCTTCAAGCTGGGCCGCTTTTGCTGATCGTTGCGCTTGCCCTCTGCGCGATTGGGGACGCGCTTTTGTCGCACGAAACTGAAACAACTTTCATGGCCGGTATCGGCGCGTTCGCCGCTGGACATCTGGCGTATATCCTTTTGTTCCTGACCCACCCGCTCAGCGATCCGACCCGAATTCTTGATTATCCTGGCATTGCTTGGCCCCTCCTCCTGCTCGGCATCGTCATGGCGACCCTGCTTTTCCCTCGCGCCGGAGACCTCAAGGTACCGGTCTTGGCGTATATCCCCATTATTCTCGGCATGGGAATCACGGTGCTGGCCATGCCCGATACCGGGGCGTTGCGTTGGGCGCTGCCCGCTGCTCTGGCGTTCATAGCTTCCGATTTAATTCTGGCGACGGAGAAGTTTCTGCTACCCGCTACGCATACAGCGCAACGTTTCACGCCCTATTTGATCTGGCCGCTGTACTGGGCTGCCCAAGCCGGTTTCCTGATCGCCTTTGCCGCACCCTTTGCAACTGCCGCAATTCCGCATTAGGTGAGAGAAACACCTGCGGAGTCCAAAGATGGCGTTTTTCTCAAAGCTCAAGAACAAGCTGTTCAAATCCTCTTCGCGCCTGGAACAAGGTCTGGACGCGATTATCGAGGATGGCGGCGAGGAAACCGCACCCGATCCCGTGGTCAATCAACCCGACCCGGAACCGCAGGTTGCGCCCGAAGCTCCGGCCCCGACCACTATTGCGGAGCCCGTGAACGCGCCTGCACCAGCGGATCCAACGCCAGAAACGACGGAATCCAAAGGTTTAATCGGCCGCCTGTTTACCCGTGGCGACACGCAAACCGTCGTGCGCCGCACCCTTGACGACGACATGCTGGAGCAGCTCGAAGAACTGCTGATCGCCTCGGATATGGGCGTCGACACCGCCCTACGTGTAACCAGCAACATGGCGGAGGGACGTTTTGGCAAAAAACTCTCTACGCAAGAAATCAAACAATTGCTGGCCCAAGAAGTCGCCCGCGTGATGGAACCCGTGGCCAAACCCATGCCTCTTTACCCCAAGCGCCCGCAAGTGGTGCTGGTTGTGGGCGTGAACGGCTCTGGCAAGACCACCACCATCGGCAAGCTGGCCAGCCAGTTCAAAGCCGCAGGCAAAAAGGTCGTCATCGCCGCCGGAGATACGTTCCGCGCGGCCGCCGTAGAACAACTGCAAGTATGGGGCGATCGCGCTGGCGTACCGGTCCTGACCGCGCCCGAAGGTTCCGATCCGGCCTCACTTGCCTTCGACGCCCTGACCAAAGCGCAAAACGAAGGGGCCGATCTGCTGATGATCGACACGGCGGGCCGCTTGCAGAACCGTGCCGATCTGATGGAAGAATTGGCCAAAATCGTCCGCGTCATCCGCAAAGTCGATGAGACGGCCCCGCATAATACTCTGCTGGTTCTGGACGCCACCACCGGCCAAAATGCGCTCAGTCAGGTTGAAACATTCCGCAAACTGGCTGACGTTTCGGGCCTTGTGATGACCAAGCTCGACGGCACGGCAAAAGGCGGCGTGTTGGTGGCGCTGGCGGACAAATTCGGCCTACCCATCCACGCGATTGGCGTGGGAGAACAAATCGACGACCTCGCCCCCTTTGATCCAGAAGAATTCGCCGCTGCCCTGACCGGTCTGGACAAAAGCTGATCCGCCTCTTCATCTGGCTAAAAATATCCTCCGGGGGTCCGGGGGTGGAAAACCCCCGGCCTCTCCACCCAGGAAAGACCTGATTTTTGAGTGACTGGTTGATCTCTCTGGAAGGCACCGAAGCAGGCCACCAACTCGCCCTGGCTCTGGCGCTTATGGCCGCCTTTCTTCATGCCGCATTCGGAGCGCTTCAAAAAGGTCGCCACGATCCCTGGATGTCTCGTGGGGCCATCGATGCGTGCTATTGCCTGATATCGGCACCGTTTGCTTTATTCGTTGTTCCGTGGCCCGAACCCTACATGTGGCCGATCTTTGCCATGGTTTGGGTGATTCACATCATCTACAAGACACTTCAGGCGATGGCCTATACCAAAGGGTCCTACACGGTTGTCTATCCCGTTGTCCGAGGCACCGGGCCCCTATTTACCGTGATTGGCGCCTATCTGTTGTTCGGAGAGACATTCACCGGCACCCAATGGTTCGGCGTTGCCGTATTGCTCGCGGGTATTTTTGGGCTGGCCGCATATAACTTCCGGTTTCTGGAAACCAACCGTGAAACGCTTGGCATTGCCTTAACGCTCGCGATCGCCACAGGTTTGTTCGTTGCGCTTTACACGACCTATGACGCATACGGAATCCGCGCCACAGCCGACCCGTTCACATTTCTGGCGTGGTTTTTCATGATCGACGGCTTCGCTATGCCGATCTATGCCGCACTCAGATACCGCGCCATGATCGACCGCCCCGCACTTGCTCCGCTGATGTTGCGCGGGCTGGCGGGCGGTATCATCGCGCCTTTGTCTTTCGGGTCGATCATGCTGGCCACCCGGTTGGACAAGGTCGGCGAGGCTGCGGTGCTGCGCGAAACCTCAACGGTATTTGCCGCCCTGATCGGATGGCTGGTTTTGAAAGAAACCGTTGGCCCAAGGCGGATTGCGTTGATGGCATTGATTGCACTTGGCGCAGTAATAGTTGAAATGGGCGGGTAAGCAGCAGGATTCTGGTATGGCAGGCAAAAAAGAGATCAACCCCATTCTGAAACAGGTCTTGGAGCTGGGTCCGCCTCTGGCGTTTTTCTTGATCTATCTTCGCCTGCGCGACGACAGCTTTCTGATCTGGGGCACGGAGTACTCCGGGTTCATCGTCGCCACGATCCTGTTCGTCCCCCTGATGTTGGCTGCCATGGGCATCCTTTGGTACCTGACCGGCAAACTCAGCCGCATGCAGATTTTCACCGCCTTTATGGTAATCTTTTTTGGTGGTCTCACTGCCTGGTTCAATGACGAGCGGTTCTTCAAAATGAAGACCACTCTGGTCTATGGGTTTTTCTCGATCATTCTCGGCATCGGTCTGCTGCAGGGCAAATCCTATCTGGCCTACGTTCTGGACGAGATGTTGCCGATGCGCGACGAGGGCTGGATGATCCTGACGCGCCGTTTATGCGCCTGTTTTGCTGTGCTTGCAGTCGCCAATGAACTGGTCTGGCGCACGCTTTCAACAGATCTGTGGGTCAAGATTGAGACCTTTGGCTTCCCCATTGCCCTGATGGTGTTCCTGATGCTTCAGTTCAGCATGCTGCAGACCTATATGGATGACCCCGACCAACAGTAATACGGCGCCTGCGCCCACGGGGAATGGCAACCGTAGAATTTGCGGACAAAAACCTTGGCTTAAGGGGCAACCTGTGGAAAGCTGGGTCACCACTCAAACTGCTCTGACCTGGGAAAACCACGCCACATGACGCCATTTCCAACCAGCGGATTCCTGTCCGAAGCCTCGGAACGGCTGCGTACCATGTTGTCCGCTCAAGCGTCCGAGGTCGAATTGGACCGTGGCGAAGTCCTGTTTGAACAGGGCGATGAAGGCGAAGCCCTGTATGCTCTGATCTCCGGTACTCTCGAAGTGTCCTTTCTGGCAATGAGCGGGCGCAAGCTGGCCCTCAGCCTGATGCGACCCGGAGAAGTGTTTGGCGAAATCGCACTTTTTGACAGCGGCCCAAGAACCGCAACCGTCACAGCCGCGGAACCGTCCCGCGTTCTGAGGGTACGTCACAAAGATGTGATCAATCAGATTCGTCAGCATCCTGATTTGGCCGAAGATATGATCCGGCTGGCGGGGCTGCGGATGCGCAGCATCAGCGCACAATTGAACGAGCAGGTCTTTCTGCCGATGCCGATACGATTGGCGCGAAAGCTTTTGCATCTGGCGGGACAACAGGACACGCCATCAGATCGCATCACACTATCCCAAAGCGAATTGGCCGAGTTCGTCGGGGCCACGCGCGAGGCGGTATCGAAAACGATTTCCGTTTGGAAGCGAAGCAATGTCGTCGAAGCGTCGCGCGGCGGTCTGCAAATTCATGACTTTGATGCGCTCAAGCAATTGGCTGAATCCGACCTTATTTGACCTGCCTGTGATCCTCTTCACATACGCGCGCGTAAAATTGCCCTAAGGTCAATCCTGTTACCGTAGGAGGCTGACCTTATCATCCCCGATATCTGTCCATCAGCCTCTCCCTGTACCAGAGCCATATGCCTTCCCCGGCATATGGCTTTTTCTTTTGCGGGCAAGAAAAAAGGCCGGGGGGCGTGCGCCCGGCCTTTTTGCAGTCTCCGGATTGTGTTCTTAGCCTTCCAGGCTCAGTGCCACAAATCTCGGCTCTCCACCGCGTCGCACCAGCAACAACAGTGACTTACGACCTGCTTCGCGTGCTTCTTCCATGCGTGCTTCGAGATCGTCGATCGAGGTGACCTTCTGTTGCCCGGCCTCGGTAATAACGTCTCCGGCGCGCAGTCCTTTGGCATATGCTTCAGACGCTTCATCGACACTCGACACAACCAATCCCTGAGCGTCGGCATCCAATCCCAAATCCTCGCGCAGCGAATCGCTGAGCGGTGCGATCGTGAGGCCCAGAATATCCTTGTTTTCTTCTTCCTCCGGTTCTGCAGGCTCCTCATCACCGGCGTCAGCCCGTTCCGCGTCCTCGCGGCGGCCCAACGTAACCAACACTGTTTGGGTTCCGCCCTCGCGATGCACAACTACCCGGACCGATTTCCCAACGGTTGTCTCACCGACCTGGCGCACAAGACCACGAGTATCTTCGACCTCGACGCCGTCAAAGCTCAGAATGACGTCACCAGCCAGAAGCCCTGCGTCTTTGGCAGGTCCATCAGGAACGTCGCTGATCAGCGCACCACCCGGCTTGTCCAGACCCATCGCTTCGGCCATGTCCTCGGTCACGTCCTGAATGCGCACGCCCAGCCAGCCCCGGCGGGTCTCACCGAATTCACGCAACTGATCCACGACCTTGACGACCACATTGGACGCCATCGAAAATCCGATCCCGATGGAACCGCCATTGGGCGACAGGATTGCGGTGTTTACGCCGATGACCTCACCGTCCATGTTGAACAGTGGACCACCCGAGTTGCCCCGGTTGATCGCGGCATCGGTTTGGATGTAGTCGTCATACGACCCGCTCAGTGCTCGGTTTCGGGCTGAAACGATCCCGGCCGAAACTGAAAAACCCTGCCCCAGCGGGTTGCCCATCGCGATGACCCAATCTCCGACACGGGCGATGTCGCTGTCGCCGAATTGCACATATTGCAACGGACCCGACGCCTCGACCTTTAGCAAGGCAATGTCGGTATTTTCATCCTTGCCGATCACCTTGGCCGGAAGTTCCTTTTTCGGCTGGCCATCGCCCGGAAAAAACTCGACCAAAATCTCGTCTGCCTCTGCGATCACGTGGTTATTCGTGACTATATAACCGTCCTCAGAGATCACGAATCCGGACCCCAACGCGTTGCTGCGGCGAGGACGATCACCGTCTTCACCATTCCGGTCCTGAAAGTCTCGGAAAAAGTCCTCGAAGGGCGACCCCTCGGGTACGATACCTTGCGGGCCCGTCTGTCCTTCGATCAGCGTCGATGTCGTGATGTTTACCACCGCCGGGCTGATCTTTTCAGCCAGAGGGGCCAAGCTTTCGCCCCGCGCCTGAGCCGCAACGGTTTGTGCCAGCAGCAGCAACATCCCCACAAAAGCCAGCCACAACAGCCGCACCATTACACCAACGTCGTCCTGCTGGACGGAAACACTGCACGCTTTGGCCTGCACTTGGGAACTCCTTGTCGAAACTTATGACGCCACCGCGCTGCGGCGGCCCTTCTTTGCAACCAATGTAGTCAGTTTGGCCAAGCCCGCAACTCGGGATCGCAGAGAAATCACTGCGGCGTGAAGTCCAGGCGTCAAAACCCGATCTGAAAGGCCGCCCACAAAAGGGCAAATCCGCTGACAGCGCAGAGCAGCCCCACCAGCCGCAGCGCCTGTTCGGGCAGTGTACGCAACGCTTCAAGCATCCGTTCGATAAGCGAAGGGGCCAGCGCATAGGCCAGCCCCTCAACAATCAGCACCAGCCCAAAGGCCAGAAGGATCATGCCCATTACTCTGAGGTCGCAGCCGATGGCCGCCGTCCGGTCGGCGAGGCGAGATAGTTGAAGAACTCAGAATCCGGGCTCAGGATCAACGAACTGTTGCTGCCCTGCAGGGCATTTTCATAAGCCGTCAGTGAGCGGTAGAATTCAAAGAACTCCGGGTCCGCTCCATAGGCTTCGGCAAAGATCGCGTTGCGTTCGGCGTCGGCCTCACCGCGGATGATCTCAGCCTCACGGTTCGCGTCCGAAACCAGTTCGACCACGGTCCGGTCTGCCTGCGCGCGCACGCGCTGCGCCGCTTCGTTACCACGGGCGCGTTCGTCGGTGGCTTCACGTTCCCGTTCCGCCTTCATCCGGTCAAACGTCGCCTCGAGGTTCGCCTGCGGCAGATCGGTCGCCTTCAGACGCACGTCGATCACGTTGACGCCCAGCGCACGGGCTTCGGCAATCGCGCTGTTGCGGATACGCAGCATCAGCGCGGCACGGTCCGAACTCAGGATGTCACGGGAGGATACCGAACCCAGAACCTCACGCGTTTCGGCGCGCAGGATGCGATCCAGACGATCCTCGGCCACCGGAATGCCGCCGACACCAACGGCCTGACGGAACTGTTCCAGATCGGAAATCCGGTAACGCGCGAAAGCATCGACCACCAGTCGGCGGTCATCCAGAGGTGTGACTTCCAGCGGCTGGACATCGATCGACAGGATACGGTCGTCATAGCGAACGACCTCATCGACGATAGACAATTTGAACGCAAGACCCGGCTCTTCCTTGACATTCACAACGCGTCCGAACCGAAGCACTAGGGCGCGCTCACGCTCATCCACGATGAAAATCGAGGAAAGCCCCAAAAAGACGAGCGCTACGACCAGAATAATAATGATGGGTGATTTACGCATCAGTTGCTCTCCTGTCCGGAATTGCGGCGCAGCTCGTTCAAAGGCAGGTAGGGCACGACACCCTGTCCGGAACCGGTCGAGTTCTCGTCCAGTATGATCTTGTCCACGTCACCCAGAACCTGCTCCATCCGTTCCAGATAGAGACGTTTGCGGGTCACATCGGGTGCTTTGGAGTATTCCTCAAGAACCGCGCTGAAACGGCTGGCCTCACCCTGTGCACCATTGATCTGCTGGGCGCGATAGGCCTCGGCCTCTTCCAGAACCTGCGCGGCTTCACCGCGCGCTTCGGCCAGAACCCGGTTAGCGTAAGCGTCCGCCACGTTCTGCAAACGGTCACGTTCCTGCGCAGCAGCCTGAACGTCGCGGAACGCTGCAATCACGTCCTGCGGCGGGTCGGCCTTATCAAAGTTCACACGCACGATGTTCACGCCCGAGTCGTAGCTGTCCATTGTCGACTGGATCAGTTCTTGCAAGCGATCAGCGATAACACCACGATCCCGGTTCAGGATCGGGGCCAGTTCGCTTTGCGCGATGATCTCTCGCATAGCTGATTCAGACACCGCCCGAATCGTCTGGCGCGGATCACGCAGGTTAAACAAATACTTGGCCGGATCGTTGATGTTCCAAACGACCTGATAGTCGATATCGACCACGTTCTCGTCGCCGGTCAGCATCAAACCATCGTCGCTGCCACGGGCACCGCCCATGTCTTCATTTTGTTCACGGGTCACCGGGATAACCTCGGCCGTCACAAACGGCCACGGCGCAAAGTTAAAGCCTGGGTTTCCGACCTTGTAGAATTCACCCAAAAACAGCTCAACCGATTGCTCTTCGGGTTTCACGGTATAGGCACTTGTCACACCCCAAAGGACCGCAACCACCAAAGCGCCAATCGCAACGGTCCCCTTGGTAAACGCCGGACCACCGCCGCCGCCTGAGCCGTTGGTCCCACGGCCACCGCCGCCGCGACCGCCCATCAGGACGCGCAGTTGCTCTTGACCCTTTTTCATCAGCTCGTCGATCTCGGGGATCTGCGGGCCGTCGCCTTCGGGGGGCTTGCGCCCGTCCCCGTTGTTACCCCGATTTCCTCCGCCTCCGGATGAGCCTCCGCCCCCCCAGGGGCCGCCGCTGTTGCCCGCCATATGTGTCTTTTCCCTTGTGTTGGACCGTGTGATCACGGCTTCCCTTGTAACGTGTGTGCGCGCGGTTGCAAATCAAGCCGTGCGTACAGGTTGCCGCATTGTCACCAGTTCTTCTGCCATGACTGGATGAACCGCAACCGTGCGGTCGAAATCTTCCTTGGTCGCGCCCATTTTGACGGCTATGCCAGCCAGCTGGATCATCTCGCCCGCGCCGGGCGCCACAATATGGCACCCAAGCACCTTTCGAGTGGCCTGAGATATGATCAGTTTCATCAAAACCCGCTGTGTGCCGCCCGCGAATGCCTTTTGCATCGGCTTGAACGAGGTTGCGTAAACCTCGATCGGCTCCTGCGCTGCGGCTTCTTCCTCGCTGAGGCCAACTGTGCCGAATTCAGGTTGGGTGAAAATCGCCGTCGGAATCAGTTCGTGATCGACCGGCGTTGGGTTGCCTTTGAACACGGTTTCGACAAATGCCATACCCTCGCGGATCGCCACCGGCGTGAGGTTAACCCGGTCGGTGACATCCCCGATTGCATAGATCGAAGGCACGCCGGTCTGGCTGTATTCATCTACGATGATCTCACCTTTGCGGCCCAGTTCAACGCCCAACTCTTCGAGACCGAGGTTTTCGGTATTCGGAGCCCGCCCGGTCGCATACATGACTACATCGAACTGATCTTCGGTGCCGTCGGTGGCTTTGACGCGGATTTTGTCGCTTGCCCGCGTCATTTCCAACACGTTGGTGCCCAGCCGCACGTCGATACCGTTCTGGCGCATTTCCTCGCAGATCAAACCACGTGCTTCTTCATCAAACCCACGCAGGATTTGCGCGCCGCGGTAGAACTGAGTGGTCTTTACCCCCAACCCATTCATGATCCCGGCAAATTCGCTGGCGATGTAACCGCCACCGACGATGAGGATGCTTTCGGGCAGCTTCTCAAGATGGAAAATCTCGTTCGACGTGATTGCAAGGTCCGAGCCGGGAAACTCGGGCACAACTGGTCTGCCGCCCGTGGCGACAAGGATGTGCTTTGCCGTCTTGCGGGTCCCATCGGCCAGTTCAACAGTATGCGGATCAACGACGCGAGCACGCTGGTCAAAGCTTTCGACACCATTGTTTTTGAGGATGCCGCGATAGATGCCTTCCAGCCGATCCAACTCGGCTGTCAACTTGTCGTGAAACGTGTTCCAGTTCAGCGCGCCCGGTTGAATGTCCCAGCCGTAAGCCTGCGCATCGCCGACCATGCCTGAGAACTCACTGGCGAATACCATCAGTTTTTTGGGCACACAGCCGCGAATGACACAGGTTCCGCCGTACCGGTCCTCTTCCGCCAAAGCCACCTTTGCGCCGGTCTCGCCAGCCGCCACGCGCGCCGCGCGAACCCCGCCCGAGCCTCCGCCGATGACGAACAGATCATAGTCAAAGCTCATCCTGAGTTCCTTTATTCAACAGGCCAAAATCTCTGAGTATCTGGGGCCGATCAGTTCTATGCCAACCCTCTTTGCCAGAAAAAACCTTTGCTTAGCTCTGGCCCAGCATATCGGCAGCACCCGCCAGCCGCTTCGATCTCAGTCCGCCAAGTCCGAAAACAGGTTGTCCCCGAACTCACCCAATTGATCGGTCTGCACAGAGCCATCGTTGATATCGCGCAACTCGACGCGACCATCGCCGTAGCCGATCACGACCTTGTCGCAAATGTCTATAAACAAACCGTTTTCCACGACGCCAGGGACCTGATTGAGAACCAGCGCCAATTGCCGTGCGTTGCCGATCCGCTTGAGGTGAAGGTCCAGAATGTGGTTGCCTTCATCGGTAACCTTTGGCGCTTCGCCGTTCATGCGCAAGGTCACGGATGTTCCAAGTACATCCATCGTATCCAGAGCTTCTTCGATCAGGGTGCGCGTGGTCTGCCAGCCAAAGGGAATAACTTCGACCGGCAGCGGGAACGCACCAAGGGTTTCCACCTCTTTTCCGGCATCGGCAATCACAACCATCTGATCGCTGGCTGTGGCCACGATCTTTTCCTGAAGCAGCGCCGCGCCGCCGCCTTTGATCAGGTTCAGCTCGCCGTCGAATTCATCTGCACCGTCAATCGTCAGGTCCAACCACCCAGCCTGATCAAGCGAAACGACTTCGATACCAACCTCACGCGCCAGTTGCGCCGTCGCTGTCGAGGTCGGAACCCCCTTGATCGACAAACCTTCGTCCCGGACGCGCTCGCCCAGACGGCGCACCAGCCAGGCGGCAGTCGATCCCGTACCCAGACCAACGCGCATTCCGTCTTTCACCAGATCCGCCGCGCGGTGCGCAGCGACATATTTGGCCTTGTCGATGGGCGACAATTCTCCGGTCATGGCAGCTTCCCCTAAATATTCTGCGGAACTTATAAGGAATGCCCGACCCAACTGCGAGAGCCAATTCGCCTTGAGACTGTGCTAACATGTCGCTGGATTTCGCGTTTCCGATCGGAAACGTCGCAATCAAGTCTTCGTTTGCGACAGGCATCACCTAAATGGCCTATATGGAACAGCCGTACCGCCTGCACTATGCGCCCGACAACGCCTCGCTGATCATTCGGCTGGTGCTGGAGGAGATGGGTTTGACCTATGAAACCGCTCTGGTCGATCGCACCCGGAATGAACAGGATGGCGCGGCCTATAGGGCGCTAAATCCAAACGGACTGATTCCCGTACTTGAGACACCCCAGGGTCCCATCTTTGAAACGGCGGCTATTCTTTTGTGGCTGTCAGACACCCATGGCCAACTGGCGCCGGCCCCAGAAAGCCCCCAGCGTGCGGGATTCCTGAAATGGTTATTCTTTGCATCCAATACCTTACACGCCGATCTTCGCATCCTGTTCTACGCAGAGAAGTATATCGACGGCACCCAGGCTGAAGCCTTGCGCAACGGTATCCGCCCCAGATTGCGACAACATCTAAGACTGCTGGACGCCTTGGCAAAAGACACGCCGGATTGGTTCAACCCTGACCAAGCTTCGGTTCTTACGATTTATGTGGCTTGCATGATGCGTTGGATGGCGCTTTACCCAGTGGGCGCAGACCGCAGCTGGTATCAACTGGCCGATACACCCTATCTGCAAAAGATCCTGATGCAGCTTGAACTGCGCCCCTCGACCCGGGCCGCCGTAGCTGCAGAAGGGTTGGGGGTTACGCCCTTTACCTCGCCAACCTATGCTAACCCTCCAGAAGGCTCAGCGACCTGATATGTTTCTCTCAGTATTTGATATGTTCAAAGTGGGCATCGGCCCGTCGTCTTCTCACACAATGGGGCCGATGGTCGCCGCCGCCCGGTTTCTGGACCTGATGCGTGAGTCGCCGTTTGAATTCTCGGGCCTGCGCGGATCACTGCACGGGTCTCTGGCCTTTACCGGTGTGGGTCACGCCACAGATCGCGCCACCATTCTCGGGCTCGCCGGGTTTGTCCCCGACACCTATGATCATGAAAAAGCCGAAGCGGCGCTGGCGCACATTGCCGAAACGCATACTGTGTCGCCCCAGGGCTTGCCCGAGTTGAAACTCGACCCGAAGACCGATCTGGTTTTTGATTTCGAAAACAACCTGCCCGGCCACGCCAACGGCATGATCCTGATGGCTACTGATGCGCAAGGCGATGTGATCCTGCGGCAAGTCTACTACTCTATCGGAGGCGGGTTCGTTCTGACCGAAGAAGAGCTGGCCGAAGGCAAGGCCACGGATGAGGGCGCGCCGGTTCCCTTCCCGTTCAAAACAGCCGTCGAAATGCTGCAGATGGCCAAGGATAGTGGCAAAAGCATCGCTCAGATGAAACGTGCCAATGAAATCGCGCGCGGTTGCCCTGAAAGCTTTGCAAAAGGCTCGGCTCGCTTGTGGCAAGTTATGAATGACTGCATTGAGCGCGGTCTGACCACCGATGGCATCCTACCTGGTGGTCTCCATGTACGACGCCGCGCCAAGGGCATCCATGACGCGCTGGTCGCTGAACGAGGCATGAACCTGACCGCGCCGCATACCATAAACGATTGGATGAGCGTCTACGCCATGGCCGTTAATGAGGAAAACGCTGCCGGGGGTCAGGTGGTGACGGCCCCGACCAACGGTGCGGCGGGCGTTCTACCTGCGGTGCTGCGGTACTATCTGGATCACGTTCCAGGCGCGTCCGAGCGCCATGTCGAGGATTTCTTGCTGACCGCCGCTGCCATCGGCGGATTGGTGAAATTCAACGCGTCAATCTCGGGCGCTGAAGCTGGCTGTCAGGCCGAAGTCGGCAGCGCCTCGGCGATGGCCGCCGCTGGTCTGTGCGCCGTCATGGGTGGCACGCCTGAGCAGGTTGAAAACGCCGCCGAGATCGCATTGGAGCATCATCTGGGCATGACCTGCGACCCGGTTGCAGGGCTGGTTCAGGTCCCCTGTATCGAGCGTAACGGGTTGGGTGCGATCAAGGCAGTATCGGCCGCTTCGCTCGCCCTGCGCGGAGATGGGCACCACTTTGTTCCGCTGGACGCGGTGATTGAAACCATGCGGCAGACTGGCCACGACATGCACGAGAAATACAAGGAAACTTCACTCGGCGGGCTGGCCGTGAACGTCCCCAACTGCTGAATCCCCCTTTCCCCAGCGCACGGCTTACCCTAGCGTGCGCGGCATGACCCATGATCGTCCCGTTCTTGGCATCTTTCTGATGCTCGGCTTTTGTGTGCTTGCTCCGTTGGGCGATGCCATGGCCAAGGTGCTGGGTGAGACCACGCCAATTGCTGTGCTCGTATTGGTGCGCTTTGCGGTTCAGGTCGTCATTTTGGTGCCATTGATCGTAGCGACCGATAGGCCGTGGCGGATGCGCGGGCGCATTCTTCGGTTGACCCTGATCCGCACCCTTCTGCATATCGCTGGAATTTCGGCGATGTTCAGCGCCCTGCTATATCTGCCTTTGGCCGACGCTGTGGCGATCGCCTTTGTCATGCCGTTCATCATGCTGCTGTTAGGCCGTTTTGTGCTGGGCGAACAGGTCGGGCCGCGCCGCCTCACGGCGTGTATTGTCGGTTTCGTCGGCACTTTGCTTGTGATTCAGCCCAGCTTTGCCGAGGTCGGAGCCCCGGCCCTGCTGCCCCTGATTGTCGCAGTGGTGTTCGCGCTGTTCATGCTGGTGACTCGCAAGATCGCGAAGGAAACCGATCCAGTTTCTCTGCAAGCCGTATCCGGGGTGATGGCGACAGCGATCTTGCTGCCGATCTTGCTGATTGGCGAGAGCTTGGAGGTTGATCAATTGTCGTTTGTCGCGCCCACGGGTGAAACGCTGTGGCTGCTTTTTGCCATAGGTGCGCTTGGCACTGTTGCGCATCTGCTGATGACGTGGTCGCTACGATACGCGCCCTCGGCGACACTGGCACCAATGCAGTACCTTGAGATTCCGGTGGCGACTTTGATTGGCTGGATGATTTTCCGGGACCTGCCGAATGGGTTGGCAGCCGTCGGCATTCTGATCACCATCGCCGCGGGGCTGTATGTCATTCTGCACGAACGGGCCAACGCCCGGTCTGGCCCAACAGAAACGCCTGCATGACCTGATCCAACGCAGAGCGTGGAAGCATCACCAGCATACCCGGTCCATCCATTTCAAGCCTGATGTCAGCCACGCTCCGGTTCGATGTTCCGACCTGCCCATCTGGTTCGAACACCATTTCATCGATCGGCCATTCCAACCCTTTGCTCCGCCCCATTACTCGCCGAAATGGAAACAATGAGATGATCGAACCCGGCGCAAGCGCCAGTTCAAGTTCCGGCGGTGCGTGGAACGCGATTTCTTGAGGGCCAAGCAGGATGCAAGGCCTATCCGCTCTGTAAACCAGTGTGTTCAAAACCGCCAACTGGTGATCCAGCCGCGCGCCCAGAAACCCGACACCAATGACCACTGGCGCCCAAATGCTGCGAAGTGCTTTGTCAAAGTCTGTCGTGTTCTGTTCCCGGATCGGAAACAACCGGTCCGCCGGAATTCTGGCCATTTGGAACGGATCAAGCGAATCAAAATCGCCAAGAACGGCGTCAGGAATGTGACCCGAATCGAGCAAATGAGCTGCCCCACCATCCGCCGCAACGGTTAATTCGACGCGATCCAGCGCCAAATTTACGTCCCCGGGGCCGATTTCTCCCCCTCCAAACAAGGCAATAGGCGACTCCGACTGAACAATCGGCTCTTTTTTCTTAAGATTGACCATTTTTCCCGGTTTTGGACATATTCAGACCACAAAATGATACGTTCATGGCAAAAGTTACGAGTCGATTGCCGTGAACCGCGCCCGGCAGATTGACAGGGTAGTTTGTAGAGGACGTGCGTCTGATGGTACAGAACAACAAAGTATTGACCGTTTCATACGGAACATTTTCCTGCACATTGGAAGGCTTCGACGATTCATTTGAAACGATGAAGGCAATTGCCGAGTACTTTCGTGATCTTGCCGCCGATGACCGCTATTTCGGCTCCGAACCGCCACAGCCTGACGCAAACATGCTGACCAGCATTGCCCAGCGCGACATCGCGCGCAAGGTTGAAGCCAGCCAGAACGACTCTGGCATTTTGTTGCGCGCCACGGATAAGACCCCCTCGGTGGCTGCTGCTGTTGCAGCTGAGCCTGCTGCCACGCAACCAATCGACGCGCAGCCTGCGACCCCCAGCTCTCACGCGGACACCTCCGAACCGGCGACAGCCCCCTCTGGCGCCCAAGACCCCGCCCCCGCTGACAGCATTGCTGCCAAACTGCAGCGTATTCGCGCCGTGGTTTCGCACAACGAAGACTCGCCGCCACCTCACTCGGAGGATGAGGAGGAAGGCGCTGGATATCTGGCGGCCGCCAAACCCAAAGTCGACGCGATCTCAGCGGCTTTTGAGGCCGGAACGCTGAACCCTGCTGATTTGGAGGAACCCCTCGAAGCAGAAGCGGATCAGTTTGACGTTTCAAATGACCCGCAGCCCGACATGCCGCCCGAATCCGGTGATTCCGACCAGCACATCCAATCGGAACCTGAGCTGGCCCATGAAGATGTGGCCGAGCAAACGCATGAACCGCTTGTTTTGAGCGAAGTGGATGCAGCCCCTGAAGAGACCACCGAGGCGCTTTCCGAAGACCAGCCGGACGACGCGGACAAAGATATCCTGTTCGCGGACATCGACGAAGATTCGGAACCCGATGCGGCCGTGGACGAGATCGCGAATCTCCTCAGTGACGAAGATGCCGATGCTGACCAAGACCCAGAGACGGAAAGCCCTGACGCAAGCACATCCGTGCTGAACGCCGATGACGAGGCTTTGCTGCTGGATGAAATCACATTGGTCGAGGCAGAACTGATCGCGCGCACCGCGCCGGTCGATGCGGAACCCCCCGCAGCCGACGAGGATGTGTCCCGCCTAATGGATTCGGCAGGTGCGCGGATGGATGATCCCGAAACCGTGGATCAGCGGCAGACCTATTCGCATCTGCGCGCCGCTGTTGCCGCCAAGGAAGCAGAGCGCGGGGACAGCGATGACAGCCACGCTGAGACACCCGACAAGGATTATCGGGGTGACCTTGAATCCGTCGTCAGCCCGCGCCGCCCCGAAGTTCAGGTTACCACACACCGTCCCAAGGCCATGGAAACGGCCCCGCTGAAGCTGGTGGCCGAGCAACGCATTGATGCCAAGGAGGGCGAAACCGCTCCGGTCACGCCGCGCCGCGTCAAGCAGGAAGACAGCGCCGACGAAGAAGGTGGCTTTGCCCACTTTGCCCAGGAACAGGGCGCGCAATCGCTGTCTGACTTGTTGGAAGCCGCCGCCGCGTACCTGTCTTTCATCGAAGGCCAAGAGCAGTTTTCGCGCCCGCAACTGATGAACAAAGTGCGCTCGTTGAAACAGGACGACTTCAATCGTGAAGAGAGCCTGCGCTCGTTTGGCCAGCTGTTGCGCGACGGAAAGATCGAAAAAGCCGGTGGCGGACGTTTTGCTGCCTCAAACGACATCGGTTTCCGCCCTGCGGACAAGCGCGCGGCGGGCTAATTCGTTGAATCAACGCGCCCCCTCGTGTTTGAAGGGGGCGGACAACTCTCCGCAAGCTTCTTACCAGAGTTGTTGCTGATCATGTGAAGGTGGACCCAGGACTAGCAACGCCTCAACACCTGGCCCGTGACAAAAGGAAATCAGTACAGCCGCAGAAATGCACCGCTGCTTTGACGCCCTAATTTGTTGATTGGGTAAGCGATGCCCAAGCAAGATATTTCTCGCCGGTAGTCACCTTCCAAGGACACCGCACAAGTGCGTTTTCCTTTAGCATTACGCTTTGAGGCAAGAGTAATGTGAGCGTTTCAAACACCCTATAGTTCTCAGTGGCAGAAGACGCACTCTTCGCCAAACTGGTGATTCAAACCATTGTTGCCATGAGGCTTGCACCGCTTTTGGTAAGAGGCTCCGGCCGTTTTTTCTCTGCCCAAGCCTGTATCGATTTGAGCACACCTTGTGCGCGACAGATGCCAATAGGCTCTATTGACGGTGCGTCAGTTATGCTGCAGTGCAGAAAAATGCTAGGCTGAGTCCAAGGTTTGACTTCATCACGATGTCCTACTTCTTAAGGAGTTTCAGGCATGTACGATCTTGCAATCCGACGTCTGCGCGTTTTTGATGAGGCGCAGATCGAAACGCACTTTCAGAATCTTGACGACGAAGCACTCAGATCCCGCTTCGGCATGGTTGTTCCCCGAAAATTCGTTGAAAACTATGCATCAGGTGTTCTGAGCAATTCGGCGCTGGTTTACGGAGCCTTCCCGGATTCGCACCTGCGCGGCGTTGCGGAACTGCGTCATGTCGAAGACGGCCCAACTTATGCGGCTGAGGCCGCGTTTACGGTGGAAACACCGTGGCAAGGGCACGGAATTGGCGACGCCCTACTCTCTCGGCTTATCGCGGGTGCGCGCAACCGTGGCATCCGAGAGGTTCACATGCTGTGCCTCGCCACCAACCAGCGCATGCGTCACCTGGCAAATAAGCACGACGCCGACCTGAAACTTGTGCCGGGTCAAGTTGAAGCGACCCTGACACCACCATGGCCAACACCCTTCAGCGTTGCCCGGGAACTGGCCGGGGAATACCACGCATATGCCCGCGCTGTATTCAGTTGGTCGGAAGAACGCTGAAGGGTGCTTTTATCGGCCCCCTATTTGGGGCCTTCATCGGGGTCTTCTTTCCCGACACCTCGGAAAACGAATTTGAACGGCAGGGCCCAGAGCACTCCCAAAGCCACATAAACCAGAAATTCCAACCAGATAGGTGGGCGCTCAAGCCAATTCACAACCGTTACAACAGCAACGATGTATATAGGCAACCCAACCAGCAATAGAACCATCGACCAGCGGCGACGGGCCTTATAGCTGAGCCCTGTCTTTTGGCCCTTTACCATCAGTCAGCAAACGGGTCGGTCACCAGAATGGTGTCCTCCCGCTCCGGACTTGTGGACAGAAGCGCAACGGGGCATTCGATCAATTCCTCGACCCGGCGCACGTATTTGATAGCGTTGGCGGGCAAATCCGCCCAACTGCGCGCGCCTTCTGTGGACTCACTCCATCCCGGCATTTCCTCGTAAATCGGAGTGCATCTTGCCTGCTGATCCGCCGCGGTTGGCAGATAATCCAGACGGGTGCCGTCCAGTTCGTAGCCGACGCAGATTTTCAGCGTCTCGAATCCATCCAGCACGTCCAGCTTGGTCAGCGAAATACCGTTCACACCGCTCGTCGCACAGGTCTGGCGCACCAGACAAGCATCGAACCAACCGCAACGACGTTTGCGGCCGGTGGTGGTGCCGAACTCATGCCCTCGCTCGCCCAGGCGCTGGCCATCTGCATCCTCCAATTCGGTCGGGAACGGGCCTTCTCCAACGCGGGTCGTATAGGCTTTGACGATTCCCAATACGAAATCTATTGAGCCTGGTCCGATGCCCACACCCGTCGCTGCCTGCCCGGCGATCACGTTTGATGAGGTTACAAACGGATATGTCCCAAAATCGATATCAAGTAACGCCCCCTGTGCGCCTTCAAACAGGATGCGCTTGCCCGCTTTGCGCTTTTCGTTGAGCACTTTCCAAACGGGCGCTGCAAAAGGCAATATCTCTCCGGCAATGTTTTTCAGCTGAGCAATCAGCGCGTCGCGATCCACCGGATCAATCCCCAAACCCTTGCGCAGCGGATCATGGTGCTGCAACGCACGGTCCACGCGTGCCTCAAGCGTCGCCTCATCGGCCAGATCGGCGACACGAACCGAGCGGCGCCCAACCTTGTCCTCGTAAGCCGGGCCGATACCGCGCCCAGTGGTACCGATCTTGGTGCCCTTACTCGCAGCCTCTTCCCTCGCGCGGTCCAACTCACCATGGATCGGCAAAATCAGCGGCGTATTTTCGGCAATCATGAGCGTTTCAGGCGAGATGTCGACGCCTTGTGCGCGTATTGTCCCGATCTCTTTGATCAGATGCCATGGGTCCAAAACAACGCCATTGCCAATCACACTCAGTTTGCCGCCGCGCACCACGCCCGAAGGCAACGCGTGCAGCTTGTAGACCTCGCCATCAATAACCAGGGTATGTCCGGCGTTGTGCCCGCCCTGAAAACGCGCGATCACGTCCGCCCTCTCGCTGAGCCAATCGACGATCTTGCCTTTTCCTTCGTCACCCCACTGGGCGCCGACAACAACCACATTGGCCATATCCGGTCCTTTTGCGCTGAGTTATCAAACTCGGCTCGTATAGCGATGTGTCCACCGCAGGGAAACCGGTATTTCGCCGCAGTCCAGAACCGCGCTGCGCGCGGTGCCTCCGGCGGGGATATTTTTGGCCAGATGAAGAACGGATCCCCAGCTTCATCTGGCTCTAAATATCCCGGGGGAGTCGCCCGAAACGGGCGGCGGGGGCAGCGCCCCCAATCTAGGACGGTATCAAGCGAACCGGTTGGCCATGGGGCGTCGTAAGATAGGCGTCTTCCCAAGCGGTTTTCAGGTCGGCGACGTCCTGCTTGGGTGCATCCCCTTTTTCTGCCAACAAAGCTTCGAGAGTCTCGAGCCACGCGTGAAAATAGTCATCCCCACCATCCAGGTCGCGGTTCAGGCCGTTGCGTTTCAGTGTACCCGAAAATCGCTCGGCCCAGTCGGGCCAGTCAAAACGTCCCGCTTCGTTCAATGCGACCGTGACCGCAAATACCTGCGCATGCCAAGGTTCCGCAAAGACTGGTTCTGGGGCTGCATGGGATAGGCACTCTGTCATGCGGGCTCCAGATAGCTTTGCCACAAGTCCAGAACCACTTCGTCCTTGGGGTTTTCCGGCCTCGCCCAAAGCTCGGACGCCGGGAATACTACGGCATAGAGTGGCTCGGGCGCTTCACCGAGCCCATGCGCATTGGAGTCCGGCAGTACGTGTGTGCCATGCATGCGCAAGACCCGTCCCGTCGCCGCTGCCGCGTAGACCGGCAGTCGCGTGTGTCCGCCATCCACCAACCGGTTCGCCACCGGTTGAACGGTCCGCACCGCCTGCCCGACTTCGAATTTCTGCTGCACATCAGACGGACGATCCGCCGGACCGCCCTTGGAAAGAGCCGCAGATACGGCATCGGCTTTCAGCGCGCGAGAGGCTAGAGGGTGAAGACCATCAGAATCTGACGACGTGAGGTCATCGCGCGTCAGAACCCCCTGCTCCACCAACAAGTCGGTCAAACCGGCAAGCCATTTTTCATAGTAGGAAAAGCGCGCATAGTCCTTTGGCGACAGTCTTTCGCGGGCATGGCGAGAAATATCGATGTTCCATTGGCCTAGAAACCCCGCCGCCAACGTGACCGCCAGCGCACGACCATGCCATTCTTCAGGAAAAACAGGACCGTTTTCGTCTTCGGGAATGACGGGCCCATCCCCAAACCGCCCGCCCATGTCATGAGCACGAGTCATGATGGCACCGTGGGTAGGCCCGTTCCGATCATGCTGTCGCGGGTCACCAATGCAGCCAGCGCGTCTTCGTCCAGTCCTTCGGTGTTTTCAGGGCGCATCGGCAGGACTAGGTAACGCATCTCGGCCGTGGAATCCCAAACTCGAACAGCGCTCGAATCGGGCAAAGTAACGCCAAATTCGGACAGAACCTTGCGCGGTTCACGCACTGCTCGGGCACGGTAGGCGTCGGACTTGTACCAGCCGGGAGGAATCCCAAGCAGCGGCCAAGGGTAACAGCTACAGAGGGTGCAGACGACCATATTGTGTTGTTCGGGCGTATTCTCGACAACAACCATATGTTCGCCTTGACGACCATAGTATCCCATATCGGCGACAACTGGAGTCGCATCCTCAAGCAAGGCTGCCTTGAATGCGGGATCGCTCCAGGCCTTGGCGACGACGCGTGCACCGTTCTGCGGGCCGATCTTGTTCTGATAGGTGTCGATGATCTCATCCAGCGCCGCCGGATTGATCAGACCCTTGCGGGTCAGAATCGTCTCAAGCGCTTTGACACGAAGCGCGGGTTCGGGCGGCAAAAGGGCGTGCGGGTGGTCGTGATCGTCATGTGGCATGAGACGCAGCCTGCGTTACAGATCAACGCCCTGTCCAGTCCCTTTGCCGTGATGTGCAACATCACCGACCGTGATGCCAACTCGTCCCTTGCCCCCGGAACCAAACTTGCATAAGTACCACGCGATACACGCCACGCTGTACAGGACCACCATGGAAAACGTCGTTCTCATCATCCATCTTCTTCTGGCTTTGGGCCTGATCGCCGTCGTTCTGATGCAGCGGTCCGAAGGTGGAGGCCTTGGCATGGGTGGCGGCGGTGGCGGGGCCATGACGGGCCGTGCGGCGGCGACGGCGTTGGGCAAAGTCACTTGGATTCTGGCCGGGTGCTTTATCGTCACCTCAATCACACTGACCATTCTGGCGGCTCAGAAATCTTCAGGCAGTTCGGTCATTGACCGTCTGGGCGTTCCTGCCCCGGCCGCGACCGAGGAAAGCTCGCCTGCGGTTCCGTCTGCGGATGACCTTTTGCCACCGGCACAGGGCGACAACGCGCCGCTGATCCCGCAGGCCGACTGACACACAAAACCTAGAATTGAGAAAGAGAACTGCAACAGCATCTTGCGGTTCTCTTGCGCTTTGGGCGCGAATCCTTTATACGTGAAGTCCCGTGGTGCTGCGGTTTTTTCAAGCCGCCGGGCAGCTGATTTTGACGTCTCACGGGAGCAGCCGAAAAACATGGCGCGTTTTATATTCATCACTGGTGGTGTGGTTTCGTCCTTGGGCAAAGGGCTGGCTTCGGCGGCTCTGGGATCGCTGTTGCAGGCACGGGGATACTCGGTGCGTTTGCGCAAGCTAGACCCCTATCTGAACGTGGATCCGGGCACAATGTCACCGTTTGAACATGGCGAAGTGTTCGTCACTGATGACGGGGCCGAGACCGATCTGGACCTTGGTCACTATGAACGTTTCACCGGCGTGGCGGCCCGCAACACCGACTCAGTCAGCTCGGGCCGGATCTATTCCAACGTGCTGGAAAAGGAACGCCGGGGTGATTACCTGGGCAAGACCATTCAGGTGATCCCCCACGTCACCAACGAGATCAAGGATTTCATCGCCATTGGCGAGGATGAGGTCGATTTCATGCTTTGCGAAATTGGCGGTACCGTGGGCGACATCGAGGGCCTGCCTTTCTTCGAAGCCATTCGTCAGTTCAGCCAGGACAAGCCCCGCGGTCAGTGCCTGTTCATGCACCTGACCCTGCTGCCTTACATCAAAGCCTCGGGAGAGTTGAAAACCAAGCCGACCCAGCACTCGGTGAAAGAGCTGCGCTCAATCGGTCTGGCCCCTGACATTCTGGTCTGCCGGTCCGAAGGCCCGATCCCGAAGAAAGAGCGCGAGAAGCTCGCCTTGTTCTGCAACGTCCGCCCTGACAGCGTGATCGCCGCACAGGACCTTTCGACGATCTACGACGCGCCTCTGGCCTACCACAAGGAAGGTCTGGATCAGGCGGTTCTGGATGCATTCCAGATCAGCCCGGCCCCCAAGCCCGATCTGACGAAGTGGGAAGATGTCAGCGACCGCATCCATAATGCCGAGGGCGAAGTGAAAGTCGCGATTGTCGGCAAATACACCCAACTCGAGGACGCCTACAAGTCGATTGCTGAGGCGCTGACCCATGGCGGCATGGCCAACCGTGTTAAAGTCAAAATCGAATGGGTCGATGCCGAAGTGTTCGACACCGAAGACGCCGCCCCCTATTTGGAAGGTTTCCACGCCATCCTTGTTCCCGGCGGGTTTGGCGAGCGCGGTACCGAAGGTAAGATCAAGGCCGCACAGTATGCGCGCGAGCATAAGGTGCCCTATCTGGGCATCTGTCTCGGCATGCAGATGGCCGTGATCGAGGCGGCCCGCAATGCCGCTGGAATTGCCGAGGCAGGTTCGGAAGAATTTGACCATGAGGCTGGTAAAAAACGTTTTGAACCAGTTGTTTATCACCTGAAAGAGTGGGTGCAGGGCAACCACAAGGTCGAACGCAAAGTCGGCGACGACAAGGGCGGTACCATGCGCCTGGGCGCGTATAACGCGGTTCTGGCCGAAGGTTCGAAGGTCGCGGACGTCTATGGCGGCACCCAGATCGAAGAACGTCACCGTCACCGCTATGAGGTGGATATCAAGTATCGCGACAAGCTGGAAAAGGCGGGCCTGAACTTCTCGGGCATGTCTCCGGACGGTCGCCTGCCCGAGATTGTGGAATGGTCGGATCATCCGTGGTTCATCGGCGTTCAGTATCACCCGGAACTGAAGTCGAAACCTTTCGACCCGCACCCCTTGTTCCGCGAGTTTGTGCGCGCTGCGAAAGACACCTCGCGCCTCGTCTAAGTCACCGCAAAGTGAGGGCTGCTGCGAAAAAAACTATACGCAGCGGCCTTTGTCACGGTTAACTGTCGGCAAGCAACCGACAGGAGACCGGCCATGACTGATCAGATCACGCGCGCAGAAACCTTTGCCGCCCTGCATAAGAAGGGCAATCCGGTCATCCTTTACAACATTTGGGACGTCGGCAGCGCCAAGGCGGTTCAGGATGCTGGTGCTCAGGCGCTGGCTACTGGCAGCGCACCAGTTGCGATGGCGCAAGGGTTCAGCGATGGCCAGAATATCCCGATGGACTACGCGCTGGATAATGCGCGCCGGATCGTTGGCGCGGTCGACCTGCCGGTCACATTGGATTTCGAAGGGGCCTACGCCGAAGACGCATTGGGCATCGCCAACAATGCGCGACGCGCGCTGGAGACTGGGGTCATTGGCTTCAATTTCGAAGACCAGATCGTCGGAACCAAGGACCTCCACGCCATCGAAGCGCAAGCAGCACGAGTCGCTGCAATGCGCGAAGGTTGTGACGCGGCTGGTATTCCCGCATTCATCAACGCGCGGACTGACATCTTTCTGAAGGCCGCCCCTGACACGCATAGCGAGGCAATGCTGGAAGACGCAATGGCGCGCGCGAAAGCATACGAGGATGCCGGTGCCAGCGGATTCTTCGCGCCGGGATTGAAAGATGAAGACATGATCGGACGTCTGTGCGAGGCAACTGCCCTTCCGGTCAACATCATCGCCCTGCCCGGCACGCCGGACACGCCGACGCTTGCCAAACTCGGCGTGGCGCGCATCAGCTATGGACCCGTACCCTACCGGCAGATGGTTGCATGGCTGCAGGAGAAGGCCAGCGAGGCCCTGCAGTCCGGGGGCTGAACGTTATTAGGGGATTGCAATCTGAGACGTTCCTTCGCACCTTGCGCTGGATAGCGGAGGAGGAATTAGATGGCCAAAGGGTATTGGGTTGCACATGTCGACGTGGACGACATGGAGACATATAAGAACTACATCGCGGCAAACGCCTCACCATTTGCTGAATACGGCGCGAAATTCCTGGTCCGTGGCGGCGAAAGGACCAATGTCGAGGGCAAAGCCCGCGCGCGGACGGTTGTAATCGAGTTCTCCAGCTACGAACAGGCGCTGGCCTGTTACGAAAGCGAAGGGTACCAGAAAGCCAAAGCTTTGCGCGATCCAGTTTCAACCGGCGATTTAGTGATCATTCAGGGCTATGACGGGTAGTCACCGCTTGGCGGACCACAAAATATGGAATAGGCTGGCCTCATGCTAAAGAAACTCTTTCAGGCGTTTCGCCCGCCACAGCACGACAACTTGCCAGACCCGGATGCCGAATTGGCGCTGGGTGCGTTGATGGTGCGCGTCGCGCAGGCGGATCGGGACTATAAGCTGGAAGAAATCAGTCTGATCGATCGAATCCTCGCCAGGTTGTATCAGCACAACGCGATTGAGGCCGCCAAAGTGCGCGCAACGTGCGAGAAACTGCACGCCGCCGCTCCGGAAACCGATACGTTCGGCAAGCTGATCCGTGAAACGACTGATCTGCAGGAACGCCTCGCCGCGCTGGATGCGCTGTGGGAGGTGGTTCTGGCCGATGGCAACTCGGACGAAGGTGAGATCAAGATCGTCGAGGAAGCCCGCGCCGCAATGGGGCTGAGCTTCAATGACAGCAAGGCCGCACGAGAACGCGTGCAAAGCCGCTTGGAAGCCAGTTAAGCCGGGGCTATATCTGTTCCCATGTTCAGTGAATTTCTGTCCAGGCTCACGCAGCCTCAGCCCGACCCACTTGCCGACGACGACGCCCGACTGGCCCTGACGGCCCTTCTGGTGCGCATCGCCCGCTCTGACAACGACTATGCCGACAGCGAAATGGCGCGAATCGACCGGATTTCGGCGGAACGCTACGGCTTGTCCCCTTTCGAAGCAGCCGGCCTGCGCGCCCGCGCCGAAGATCTTGAGGCCGAGGCCCCTGACACCGTTCGTTTCACGCGCGCCATCAAGGAAGCTGTGGCCTATGAGGATCGCTTGGCCGTAGTTCAAGCCATGTGGTCGGTTGCTTTGGCTGATGGGCACCGGACCGGTGAAGAGGACTCACTGCTGCGGCTGGTGGTTAGCCTGCTGGGGGTCAGCGATGTCGATTCGGCTTTAGCCCGCCAAAAGGCCGCCAAATCGTGATTGCGATGCTGGGCATGTACGACATGCCCGCGCTGCAATCGGTTAATGACCGGCTTTGGTCGTCGATTCGCGACAATCTAGGATTTGGACCCGATCACCTGACGCGCGACCGCGACGTTTGGGACGTCTGGCAGGACCCGGAACTGGTGCTGGCGCAAACCTGCGGCATGCCTTACCGCACCCGTCTGCACGGCAAAGTGCAGTTGGTCGGGACGCCACACTATGACCTTCAAGGCTGTCCGCCTGGCTACTACTGCTCGGTTTTTGTCGCCCGAGCCGAAGACAATCGCGACCTCCACGACCTGACCAAGGGCACCTTTGCTTTTAACGAGGCCGTGTCACAGTCCGGATGGGCCGCGCCGATTACTCACCTGACAAAGTTGGGTCTGGCCCCCGGCGAATTGCTGGAAACGGGCGGCCATGCGCTGTCCGCGCAGGCAGTTGAGGACCGGCGCGCTGACTTTGCGTCGCTTGACGCGCTGACTTGGGTCTTGCTGCAGGAAAACACCGAATTGGGTGGTGCGTTGCGCGAAGTTGCTACCACGCGTCCCACGCCTGCCCTGCCCTTCATTACCGCATTGAACCAGAACCCACACCGGATCGCAGAGGCCGTTCGTGCGGCGATAGGCGACATGCCAATCGTAGATCAGAGATCTTTGCATCTGTGCGGTCTGATCGATATTCCTGCCGATCAGTACCTCAGCGTCCCCAATCCGCCCACGCCAAAGGCATTGCGCGCATCGAACTGACGATTTCGGGCAGAACGTCTGGTCAATTTGGCCGTATCTGCGCTTGATCTTATCATTTGCGCATTGCATTGGTCCGATTTTTCGGCCCTAGTACCGCATCAACACCAACCACTCTTGGACCGCCCGTGACAGAAACCGCTCCCGTCATCGAGATCAGAAACCTTCACAAGAGCTTTGGACAACTCGAAGTCCTCAAGGGTGTCGACATCACGGCCCATCGCGGCGATGTGGTGTCATTGATCGGGTCATCCGGTTCGGGAAAATCCACGCTTTTGCGTTGCTGCAACCTCTTGGAAGACAGCCAGGAAGGTGAAATTCTGTTCAAGGGTGAACCGGTTCGGTGGGCCGGCAACCATCACCACCGCCGCCCTGCCGACCCCAAACAGGTCCTGCGCATCCGTACCAACCTGTCGATGGTGTTTCAGCAATTCAACCTGTGGGCTCATATGACCATCCTGCAAAACGTGATGGAGGCCCCGATCACCGTTCTGGGCCGCGACAGGGCCGAGGTCGAAGATAGTGCGCGCAAGTATCTGGAAAAGGTCGGCATCGGCGACAAATGTGATGTCTATCCCGCGCAATTGTCGGGCGGTCAACAACAACGCGCGGCAATCGCACGCGGTCTGTGCATGGAGCCCGAAGCGCTGTTGTTCGACGAACCGACCTCGGCGCTGGACCCCGAGCTGGAACAGGAAGTGATCAAGGTCATCAGAGACTTGGCCGCCGAAGGGCGAACCATGATCATCGTGACCCACGACATGAAAATGGCTGCCGATATCTCGAGCCACGTGGTGTTTCTACATCAAGGCCGGATTGAAGAAGAGGGCCTGCCAGAGGACCTCTTTACCACGCCCGAATCCGAAAGGCTTCGGGGTTTTCTCTCCGCCACTCAGGCGGCATAACTCAGGACAGAACAACTTAGGGGAGTTACCAATGAAAAACCTGATTCTGACCACTGCAGCGCTGGCGCTGACAGCCGGTTTCGCGATGGCCGACACCGTGCGCATGGGCACCGAAGGCGCCTACCCTCCGTACAACTTCATCAACGATGCCGGTGAGATCGACGGGTTCGAGCGTGACGTCGGCGATGAGCTGTGCAAACGCGCCGGTCTGGAATGCGAATGGGTCAAGAATGACTGGGATTCGATCATTCCGAACCTTGTCTCGGGTAACTACGACACCATCATCGCAGGCATGTCGATCACCGACGAGCGTGACGAAGTGATCGACTTCACTCAAGACTACTATCCTCCAACCGCTTCGGCATATGTAGCGACCTCTGACGCGGCGGATGTGGCAGGCGGTATTGTTGCTGCGCAAACTGCCACCATCCAGGCAGGTCACGTCGCCGAAACCGGTGCAACCCTTGTCGAATTCGCAACGCCTGAAGAAACCATCGCGGCCGTTCGAAACGGAGAAGCCGATGCCGTTCTGGCAGACCGTGATTATCTGGTCCCGTTGGTAGAGGAATCGGGCGGTGAACTGGTCTTTGTTGGAGATCCGGTTCCGCTGGGCGGTGGCGTCGGCATGGGCCTGCGTGAAAGCGACGGTGAGTTGCGCGGCAAGTTCGACGAAGCCATCACTTCCATGAAAGCCGATGGCACACTGAATGAAATGCTGATCAAGTGGTTCGGTGAAGAAACCGCCACTTACGGTACTGACGGTTCAGTCGTCACCAACTAGTACCTAACACATTCCGGCCCGGTGCCTCAGCGCCGGGCCGCGACACCGGCGTTGCCGGTAAAGACGTTCGAAAGACGCCATATGTTCTCCTACTGCGCTGATCCCGACACGCTCGGCACGTTCCGATGGTTTTCGTGTTATCTGACCAATGGCGTCCACTGGTCGTTTTACCTGTCATTCATCAAGGTCCTTGCCCTGCTGGCCGTCACCGCCCCGGTTGCGCTGAGTTTTGGTTTTTTGGGCGCAATGTCTGCCCGGTCGCACTTCCCGCCGCTAAGCTGGCTGGGCAAAGCGTATATCGCCATCGTGCGTGGCGTGCCCGACATCGCATTCTTTCTGTTTTTCGTGATTGCACTTGATCAGGGATTCGAGTGGCTTCGCCACAAGGTCTTGTGCCCCGAATGGACCGACCCGGTGCGCCAGGGCAATGACTTCATCGTTTGTCAGGCCGCGAAACTGCCGCTGGGAACGTCACCGGAATGGGTGCATGAAACCTACGGGTTCTGCCTGGCCGTCATCACCTTCTCCATCGTGTTCGGAGCCTTCGCAGCAAACGTCCTGTTCGGCGGCATGCGCGCCGTGCCTCACGCCCAACTGGAAACGGCCGAGGCCTATGGCATGACCCGCCGCCAGACCTTCTGGCGCATTCTCGTGCCGCAGATGTGGGTCTACGCTCTGCCCGGCCTGTCGAACCTGTGGATGGTCCTGATTAAGGCCACGCCGCTGCTGTTCCTGCTAGGCATCGAGGACATCGTTTATTGGGCCCGCGAACTGGGCGGCACCAAAACCTCGCGCTTTACCGACTACCCCCACGGCGACTGGCGCATGTGGTATTTCCTCGCACTGCTGATCTTCTACCTCGGCATGACCCGCGTGTCCGAGATCGGTCTTGAAAAACTGATGCGCCGCCTGTCCCACGGTCAGGCCACATCCGGCGGAGAGCTTCTGCGAAAGGAGACTACCGCATGAGCTGTCTCCAGACCATTCAGGATTACGGCCTGCGCTCGCTGGGCTTTGGCGAACGCCTGCTACCCAAAACTGATTTCACACTGTGCGAGCATTTCACGCTGATCGGCTCGGGCATGATCTGGAATATCTATTTCGGCATCATGGCGATGGTCACCGGCTTCTTCCTTGCTACCGCGCTGGCAGTCGGAAAGGCCTCGCCGAACAAATGGCTGCGCAATCCGGCCGAGTGGTTCATCTTTCTCTTCCGCGGTTCGCCGCTGTTTATTCAGTTCTTCTTTGCCTATTTCTTCTTCCTGTCGCTAAAGAAACCCTACCCGATGTTCGATGCCTTCACATCGGCGTGGTTGGGGGCATTGATCGTCCTTTTCCTGAACACCTCGGCCTATTCGGGCGAGATCTTCTATGGCGCACTTCGTTCGATCCCTAAAGGCGACATCGAGGCGGCAGACGCCTATGGCATGTCCGGCTGGTCGCGCTTCCGGCGCATTGTCTGGCCTACCATGCTACGACTGGCGTGGCCTGCCTATACCAATGAAGCGATCTTTGTGTTTCAGTCCACCACGCTGGTTTTCTTCTCGGCCTTCCCGGCCTGGCAGCAACGGGGTGACGCCCTGTATTACGCCAGTTACTTCGCGGACAAGACGTTCAACCCTTTTGTCCCTTACCCGATTCTGGCGTTCTATTTCATCCTCTTGACGCTTGTGATCGTCTGGAGCTTTGGCCGCGTCAACAAACGCCTGAACCGCCATTTGCCGTCAGACAAACGTGGCAAAATGCGGTTCAGATTGAACCTGGCGCGCTAGCTCCAGTCCGCCGGGTTCAACCTGAATAGCTGCGAAAGTTGTTCGTAAACCGCCGGAACTTCGTGCTTTAGCGCGCGGGGCTGCTCGAAGAACACTTCGACCGAGACAGCAAAGAACTCTTCGTGTCCAGTCGCGCCGTAAGGATCGATTACAGTGTGTTGTCCGCGCTCGACCGCTTGAACATGGGCGTCATAGGCGGTTAAAAACACCCTCTCCCATTCGGCAAAACTCTGCCCTTTGCTCAGGATCGGAACGCCATTGGTGCCGCCTGAAAGGTCATCGATCTGATGTGCGAATTCATGCAGGACCACGTTTTGACCGTCATGGTCGTTCAAAGCGCCTTGTTGGCTGTGTGCCCAGGACAGGATCACCGGACCCCGATCCCAGCTTTCCCCGGTGCGGACGATCTCTTTTTCGGTGACAACATATCCGGAATGCCGCTGCTGTTTTGACTTAAATGCATTGGGATAAATCAGGATCGTCGTCAGATTGTCGTACCAAAGATCGCTGTTGATCACGAGCAAACAGGCCTGTGCGGCGATAGACAGTTCCATCTCCTCAGTCACGTCCAGCCCGTCGCACCCGACAAAACTCACCTGATCCAGGAACAAGATAACCTTTCCATCCAGCTTGCTGCGCAAATCCTTTGGCAAGCGTTTGATGATCGGCACTTGCGCGTCAATCACACCGCGCTGATGTTCGGTCAGATTGGAGGCCAACAGGCGGTCACGTTTTTGCTTTTTGAACCAAAACCAAAGGGCGACCCCACCCGCAACAAGTGCCAGAAATAAGAACCAGTAAACCATAGGCGGACACTATCCCGTTCCAGAACGACAGGAAAACGGAAACTTAGATGGTCTGTTCACACCGACGCGTGCCGCTTTCACATAGTGCCGAGGACTCTTGGCGTATAATTTGATCAAATTTCGTGACATGCCAACAGACGTCATTTAAACCTAGTTCAGACAAATGTCCGGAGGATCAGATGGACCTGAGCGCCCTACACACTTTTCGCGTTGCCGCATGTGACCTGAATGGCCAGATGCGCGGCAAACGGGTGCCTTCCTCTTATGCCAGCAAACTGGACAAGGCAGCGGTTCGGATGCCGTTTTCGGCCTTGAACGTGGATCTTTGGGGGGCCGACATCGAGGGCAGCCCGTTGGTATTCGAATCCGGTGACGCAGATGGAGTGCTGTTGCCGACCGAGCGTGGACCTATTCCGGTGCCATGGCTGGACGTTCCTACGGCGCTTGTTCCGATGTGCATGTACGATGATGACCGTGTTCCGTTTGCAGGCGATCCTCGTCACGCATTGTCGCGGGTTTTGCATCGCTACGCGTCGCGCGGCTGGTCCGTCGTCGCGGCGACGGAGTTAGAATTCACCCTCATAGACGCCAGCGGTAATCAACCGCGCCCTCCGATCAATCCTGCAACCGACCGGCGACTATCGCACGAAGCGGTTCTGTCGATGGCGGAAATGGACGCGTTCGACGCGTTTTTCAACGACCTTTACGATGGGTGCGCCGCAATGGGCATCCCGGCACAAACCGCGATTTCGGAAAGTGGAATCGGTCAGTTCGAGATTAATCTCAACCATCAAGACGCGATGCGATGCGCCGACGACACATGGCTTTTCAAGGCTTTGACGCGCGGAATTGCACGTAAACACGGGTTTGCAGCCACGTTCATGGCCAAATCCTATGCCGATGACGCCGGAAACGGAATGCATGTGCATTTTTCGGTCGTTGATCGTCAGGGCAAGAACGTCTTTGACAATGACGGGCCTGACGGAACCGACATTCTACGCTCGGCGATTGCTGGCTGTCTGGCAGCGATGCCCGGCTGCACACTGATCTTCGCACCACACGGAAACTCTTACGCGCGGCTGGTGCCGGGCGCACATGCGCCGACTGGAGCAAGCTGGGCCTATGAAAACCGCACTGCAGCCCTGCGCGTTCCTGGGGGTGCTCCTTCAGCGCGACGGATTGAACATCGCGTGGCAGGGGGTGACATCAACCCCTACCTTATGCTGGCCGCTGTATTGGGTGCCGCGCTGAACGGAATCGAAGATGCCGCGCAACCGCCCGCTCCGATCACGGGCAACGCCTACGACATCGACGGGTTACCACAACTGGCAGGCAGTTGGGACGCAGCCATTTCCGCTTTTGAAACTGATCCGCATGTCGCGCGCATCTTCCCGGCTGACCTGATCCGATACATGGCCATGACCAAACGGCAGGAAATCCGCCGATTTGCCGACCGCGCACCCGAGGATCACTGGCTTAGCTATGTCGAGGCTGTCTGAGCCCCCTTGCCCGCCCAGTTTCCCTCGGCTACACTTAATTTGATCAAATTTGGTGACCCATGAAAATCGGTATCCTTGTAACCGGCCACCCTCCGGACGAGCTTTTCGACGAATTCGGTGAATATGACGGGATGTTTCGCGCCCTTCTGGATGGCAACGGTTTCACGTTCGAAACGTTCAACGTTGTCGACAATCAGTTTCCTGATGGCGTTGAAGACGCCGATGGCTGGGTCATAACTGGCTCGCGCCACGGTGCTTACGAAGACCACGCGTGGATCCCGCCACTTGAGGACCTGATCCGCGAGATCCAACGCGGCGGTAACCCTCTGATCGGAGTTTGCTTTGGCCACCAGATCATTGCGCAAGCGCTTGGCGGCAAGGTTGAGAAGTTCAAAGGCGGTTGGGCTGTCGGGCGCACGGATTATGACTTTGACGGTCAGACGGTTGCGCTGAACGCATGGCATCAGGATCAGGTTGTCGAATTGCCCGACGGCGCACGCGTCACTGGCTCTAACGACTTTTGCCAGAATGCCATGATTGCGTATGGCGATACGATCTGGACCGTGCAGGCCCACCCGGAATATGGCGACGCGTTCATTCAGGGTCTCATCGAAACGCGCGGCAAAGGGGTGGTCCCTGACGCGCTGTTGCAGGGTGCGACCAAGCGCATGAACGCGGGCAATGACAATCCGAAAATCGGTCAGCTCATGGCTGAATTTCTGAAGAAAGAGAGGGCCTGATGGCCGAATGGACAGAGCAGCTGCCACAGGCGGCCCGCACCTATATTGATGGCCACCGTTTAGACGAGGTCGAGTGCATCATCTCGGACCTGCCCGGCATCGCGCGGGGCAAGGCCGTGCCAGCGACCAAATTCGCCCGCCAATCCTATTTCCACCTGCCCGATAGCATCTTCTACCAAACCATCACCGGCGATTGGGGCGAAGCCGCGGGCGAGGATGGGTTCATCGAACGGGACATGATCCTGAAGCCGGATTTCTCGACCGCATCCGCCGCGCCATGGACCGGCGACTGGACGTTGCAGGTGATTCATGACGCCTATGATCGGGACAACAACCCGATCCCGTTCAGCCCGCGCAACGTGCTGAAACGCGTGGTCCAGATGTATCACGACAAAGGCTGCAAACCCGTCGTCGCGCCCGAGATGGAGTTTTTTCTGGTCGCCCCAAACGTGGACCCTGCGCAAAGCATCAAGCCGATGATGGGCCGCTCGGGTCGCCCGGCGGCGGCACGTCAGGCCTATTCCATGACCGCCGTAGATGAGTTCGGCCCGGTGATCGACGACATCTATGATTTCGCCGAACATCAGGGTTTTGAGATTGACGGCATCACGCAAGAAGGCGGCGCGGGCCAACTTGAGATCAACCTGCGCCACGGCAATCCGGTCAAGCTGGCGGATGAGGTATTTTATTTCAAACGCCTGATCCGCGAGGCCGCGCTGCGCCACAACTGCTTTGCCACCTTCATGGCGAAACCGATCGTGGATGAGCCGGGCTCGGCCATGCATATCCACCACTCGATCATCGACATGGAGACCGGGCAGAATATCTTCTCGGGACCGCAAGGGGGAGAGACGGACGCGTTTTACCACTTCATCGCCGGGTTGCAAAACCACCTGCCGTCGGGTCTGGCGGTGATGGCGCCATATGTGAACTCGTATCGCCGCTACGTGAAAGACCACGCCGCGCCGATCAATCTGGAATGGGCGCGCGACAACCGCACGACGGGCATCCGTGTGCCTCTGTCGGGGCCTGAGGCGCGACGTGTTGAGAACCGCATCGCCGGGATGGACTGCAACCCCTATCTAGGCATCGCTTTGTCGCTGGCCTGCGGTTATCTGGGACTGGTTCAACAGGAACGCCCACGCCGTCAGTTCTATGGCGACGCTTACGAAGGCGAAGGCGATATCCCGCAGGTCATGGGCAACGCGCTGGACCTGTTCGATGAGGCGACCGCCTTGCACGAGGTTCTGGGCCCCGAGTTTGCCCGCGTCTACGGCATCGTCAAGCGCGCCGAGTATGAAGAGTTCCTGCAGGTCATCTCTCCGTGGGAGCGCGAGCATCTTCTGCTGAACGTCTAAGACACGACGATGAACCTGCTTTATTCCAACGACCGCAAGGCTGAGTATCCGGCCAGTTGGTACGCGGCCACGGCCAATCCGATTGATCGCTTTCCCGCGCTAGCGGGTGATGAAAAGGCCGATGTCTGCGTGGTCGGCGGCGGCTATACCGGCCTGTCCGCGGCGCTGCATCTGGCCGAGGCCGGGTTCAGCGTGACCTTGTTGGAAGCGCATCGCGTGGGCTTCGGCGCGTCGGGCCGCAATGGCGGTCAGTTGGGCAGCGCGCAGCGAATGGATCAGGAAGACCTGGAGCGGCTGGTCGGTGACGGCGACGCTGCCAAGCTGTGGGATCTGGCTGAGGATGCGAAAGCTCTGGTCAAATCCCTGATCGCCAAACACCAGATCGACTGTGATCTGAAACCGGGCGTTGCCGTTCTGAGCCTGTCCGCCAGTGAACAGCAGGAATTGCACGACCACGCAGCGCATCTGTCCGACCGCTATGGCTATGACCAGATGGAGATTCTGGACGAAGGCGCGGGCCATAGCCTGTGCCCCTCGCCCGCTTATCGCGGAGGCTATCTGGATATGGGGGCCGCGCACCTGCACCCGCTTAACTATGCTCTGGGGCTGGCGCAGGCGGTGGCCAAGGCGGGCGTGCGGATTTATGAAAGTGCCGAAGTGACGCGAGTCGAGGAAACCGCGCCCGCCATCGTCCACACCGCACAAGGCAAGGTCACTGCCGATCACGTCATTCTGGCCTGCAATGGATACTTGGGCGATCTGAACGGCAAGGTCGCCGCGCGGGTCATGCCGATCAACAATTTCATCGCCGCCACGGAACCTCTGGGCGCGGACGCCGCTCGCGTATTGACCCGAGACGTGGCGGTGGCCGATACGAAATTCGTGGTGAACTATTTCCGGCTCAGCGCGGATAACAGACTGCTGTTTGGCGGCGGTGAAAGCTATGGCTATCGCTTCCCGGCAGACATTGCCGCCAAGGTGCGCAAGCCCATGGTCGAGATTTTCCCCCATCTGCGCGACGTCAAGATCGACTATGCTTGGGGCGGCACGCTGGCGATTACCATGCGGCGCATGCCTTATCTGTCGCGGGTTGCGCCCAACATCCTGTCCGCCTCGGGCTATTCCGGCCACGGGGTTGGCACCGCAACCCATGCCGGGCAGTTGATGGCGCTGGCTATACAAGGCCAGGCAGAAGGGTTCGATGCCATGGCCCGCGTCCCCGCACTGCCTTTCCCCGGAGGCCCTTCGCTGCGCAGCCCCCTGCTGGTGCTGGCGATGACCTGGTTTGCGCTGCGCGACAGACTGGGCATTTAAATTACGACAGATTGGTGAAATTTCGCCGCCCGGACGAATGGAGCCTTGGATTGTTTCGCATTTATATTTATTATATCCAAAGATAGAATTCGGGAAAATCAAATATGAAGCTTCCTCCAAATGTTCATGACGCCGAACCCATCCCCGCAGCCGCCCGCGAAGCCATCGATGCCCTGATGCAATCCGGCGACCTGTTTCGCTATTCCGCACCGCAGGACGCGCCGGTTGCACTTCTGGAAAGTGAATTCGCAAATTTGCTTGGCACGAAATATGCGCTGGCGGTTTCGTCCTGCTCGGCCGCGTTGTTTCTGTCGTTAAAAGCGCTCGGACTGCCCCGCGACGCGCGCGTGCTGATCCCCGGCTTTACCTTTGCCGCCGTACCGTCCTCGATCGTGCACGCAGATTGCATTCCGGTGCTGTGTGAGGTCGGTGAAAACTATCGCATCGACATGGCTGATTTCGAGGCCAAGCTGGACAGCGTTCAGGCCGTCATAATCAGCCACATGCGCGGCCACACGTCCGACATGGACGCAATCATGGCGCTATGCAACGCGCGCGAAATTCCGGTGATCGAAGACGCGGCCCATTCGCTGGGCACCACCTGGCATGGGCAAAATATCGGAACGATTGGCAAAGTCGGCTGTTTCTCATTCCAGTCTTACAAGATGATCAACGCAGGCGAAGGCGGCATCCTGATCACGGACGATGCCGACTTGGTAGCACGCGCGGTGATCATGTCAGGTGCGTATGAGCACAATTGGAAGAAACACAAAACCCCGCTCGGGGAAAACTCGCCCGAGTTGGAGCAAGCCTTTGCCCGCTGGCAGAATAAGCTTCCACTCTATAACCTGCGGATGAGCAATCTCAGCGCAGCTGTTATCCGCCCTCAGATCCCCGAACTTGCTGGGCGTGTGCATGACGGGTTGGAGAACCACGACTATGTCGCCGCGCGGCTGAACGGGTCCGAATTTATTGACGTCCCTGCCCCGCTTGCGCCTGAGCGTCGCGCGCCGGATTCGATTCAGTTCAATCTGGTGGGCCTCAGTGATGATGAAATCCGCGCTTTTGCTGCCGCATCAGAAGCGCGTGGCGTCAAAGTTCAGGTCTTTGGGATGAGCGAAGATAACGCGCGCGCCTTCTGGAACTGGCAATTCCTGCCCGAACAGTTCGAATTACCGCAGACACGAAAGATGCTCATGAAGGCCTGCGACGTGCGTTTGCCTGTACGACTGACCCGCGAAGAGCTGGACGTCATCACCGACATTTTGCTGGCTTCGGTTGGCGACATTGCCGGGCCTGTGCCAGTTTATGGCACTTGAAGCCCTAATTATCGCGCAAGCTGAATAGGCTGACATCCAGTATCAAAGCGTCAATCCCATTTGGGGTTGGCGCAATGCGCGACAGGATACCGGCGACCGCGAACCCGTCCTTGGTCGGAACCAAAAGCGGCGCGCCGGAATCGCCCATCATCACCGGACAGATAGCCTGCATTAAGCGATCGGTGATTTGCCGAGCGTTGCAAGTTCCTGTGCGGCTCAGAACATGACTGCGCAAACCGGAATAGCCAACGACAAAGGCGTTCTGGGTGCCCTCGTCAGCAAGTTCGAGGTACCCGAGGTGCCGGCCAATCGGGTCTGCCAGTTCCAAAACCGCCCAATCCAGTTCTGGGCGTGGGTCAAAGCGACCCTCTTGCCCTTGCTCGGCGGCCACGCGGTAAGCCGCAACGGTTGCCACCCCCTCGGCACCGCCGCGCTGGTATCCGGCTGCGAAACGAATGCTTGATGCCGGGATCCAACGTTTGCGGGACGCATTGTAAAGACAATGCGCGGCAGTCAAAACTTGCCGTTCCGAGATTAGCACACCGGTGCAATGAGAACGCTGCGCGAGCCCGGCAAAGTTCACGCGCCCGACAGCGTGCCACGGGTTTGTTGATGCGTCCAGTATTTCGCGGGCGCGAATGTCGTCGCACCCGGTGCTGGCGTCGCTACCCATCGTACAAACAGGTTGCCAAATGGCCGAGAACTTACCCTGCCCTGCCGCGGCATCTGCCCAAAGCAGAATGCCGAGGAGAAGAAGGATACGCATCGAGAAGGCTCAGCTGAGTTTGGACAGCTTTTGCTGCAATTCGGCCAACTGCTTTTTGATGTCGTCCAGATCCTCGGTCGGCTCGGGCTTGGGCTGTTCTTCGCTATCGGGGCCGGACCAATTGCCGGACAATCCGCCGGTCATAGCCTTCAAAAATGCCTGTTGCTGCGCCTTCATAGCCTCGAAACCCGGCATCTTGCTCATGGGGTTCATGGCGCTCATGTTTTCCATCATTTTGCTTTGGCTTTCGCGCAACATCTCAAATGATGACTGCAGGAATTGCGGCATCATCCCACCGCCGGGCAACATGTAACTGCGCACCAGATCGTTGAGCACGTTTACCGGCAGAACATTCTCACCGCGGCTTTCGTGCTCGGCAATGATTTGCAGCAGGTATTGCCGCGTCAGATCATCGCCTGTCTTCAAGTCAATGATCTGCACCTCGCGCCCGTCGCGGATAAACACCGCAATATCTTCCAGCGTGACGTAATCGCTGGTTTCGGTGTTATACAGCCGACGGCTGGCATAGCGTTTGATCAGCAACGGTTTTTCTTGGTCTGACACCGTTTACCCTCCCCAAGGATGATGCATTGCAGCAAAAGTTATGCGACTGCAGCACAAAAAGAAAGGGCAGGTCAATAGACCTGCCCAACGCGATTGCACCGAATGGGAGGAGTTAGGTGCTTTCGCGGCCTTACCTTACTTGGTGGCTGTTGCTTTCTTGGCAGCAGCAGTCACGTCGTTGGTGGCTTTTTTCACAGCTGCGGTTGCGTCTTCAGCAGCGTCTTTACCAGCAGCCATCAGCAGCTCGACGGTTTCGGTCTGTACTTTTTTCGCGATTTCAGCGAAAGCAGCCAGGTTTTCAGCAGCAACTTCAGCCGACGCGCTTGCGAAGTCGGTTGCAGCTTTTGCGTAGTCAGCAGGCTCGGTTTTTGCTTTCGACATCTCGGTCAGTTTGGCCAGAGTTTCCTTGGTCCATTTGTTCGAGATTTCAGCCGATTTGCCTGCGGCTTCCAGAGCAACACCCGACAGTTTTTCGTTCAGGGTTGCGGTCGATTTGAAGGCACCTTCCAGAGCGGAAGTGTCAACAGGGAATGCGCCCATGATGTCTTTCAGGGTCGCGGTGAAGTCTTGCGCTTTTGCCATTGTCCTAATCCTTTGTTTGCCGAACCAGGACCACCCCGGTTTTGATCAGCTTGAGGACAATATGATTGCTGCAGTGCAGCATTGCAATAAAAATCTTGCTGCAGTGCAGAAAATTTTTCGAAATCCAGCAAATTCAGTTGGTTGATTTGACCAAAACATACGTCCCAGGCGCTGGTGCCAGACGGGAATGCTGCGAATCGCCGGTATCTCGGGCTGGAACTTGCTTGCCTGACCTCTTCTTCAGCCAGGCTTCCCAAAGCGGCCACCAAGAGCCCTCGTGGAAATCGGCCCCTTTCAACCAGGCGTCCGGATCGACCTTCAGATCAGCGTTGGTATAGTGGCCGTATTTCTTCTTGCTGGGCGGATTGACTATTCCGGCAATATGGCCCGACTCGGACACAACAAAGGTTTTCGATCGCGAGCCCATCTGCTGAACCCCACGATAACAATTCTTCCACGCGGCAATATGATCGGTCTCGCATGTAATCGCCATCACAGGCACATCGACATCGCGTACATGCAACTTGTGACCCATCAGTTCCAACCCTTCGTTGACGAAGTCGTTGCTCTGACACAAACTCCGCAGGTACTGCACGGCCATACGCCCGGGCAGGTTCGCCCCATCACCATTCCAGAACAGCAGATCAAATGCCGGAGGGGTTTCGCCCATCATGTAGCTGCGGATTGCCGGGGCATAGACAAGATCATTGGATCGAAGGAAGGACATTGTGCGACCGATCACCCACGCCTTGAGCACGCCGTCTTTGCCAATCTGGTCTTCAATGCCATCTACGAAATCATTCTGCAGGAAAGGCGTGAACTCCCCTTGATCGCCGAAATCCGTCAGGGCGGTAAACAGCGTTGCGGACTTGACGGACTTGTCACCGCGCTGCTTGAGCAGCGACACCGTCAGACTCAGCGTCGTCCCGGCGATACAGTACCCTACGGCGTTGACCTGCTTTACCTTGCAGATCGATTTGGCCTCTTCAATGGCGGTCAGGAAACCGTCGCGGATATAGTCGTCCATCCCGATATCGGAATGGGACTTGTCGGCATTCGCCCAGCTGACCACAAACAGGGTATACCCCTGTTCGGTGATCCATTTGATCAGGCTGTTTTGCGGTTTGAGGTCTAGAATATAGAACTTGTTGATCCAGGGCGGAAACAAAACAATCGGAGTTTCGTGCACCGTCTCGGTTGTCGGTTTGTACTGGATCAGTTCCATCAGGTCGTTACGATAGACCACGTCACCAGGTGTCGTGGCCAGATTGCCGCCGACCTCAAAAGCGCTGTCGTCGGCCAGTCGCACGACCATTTCGCCATCATTGGCCTCGAGGTCCGCAACCAGATTCTCTAGCCCTTTGATCAGAGATTCACCTTCGGTTTCGACTGCCTTTTCCAACGCATCCGGGTTCGTCGCCAGAAAATTGGTCGGGGCCATCATGTCGATGACCTGCTGCGAGAAGAACTGAAGACGCTTTTTGTCCTTGCTTTTCATATCTTCGACCGAGGCAACCGCTTGCCGGATGGCCTCAGCATTGATTTGATACTGCTGACGTATCAAGCGGAAATAGGGGTTGGTTTCCCACAGCGGGTTCGAAAACCGTCTGTCGGCCGGTGCGCGGTCGCTGTTCTCAATCTCGCCTTTCGCAAATGCCTGCTGCGCTTCGGCAAAATTCATGACGGATTTTCCCCAGAATTCGATCTGGTGCTCAAGCAGCTTGGCGGGATTGTGCATGGCCTCGGCCCAATAGGCCGTTGCTGCTTTTGCAAAAAGCTCTTGATTCGGGCCGTCCAAGGCCGGCGTATGCGGCGTCTTTCCGGCCATCACGTCGACAAGCCGCCTGGACAAGGCTTCGACCTTCGCCATATTTTTCTTAAGGCGTTCAATATGTTCGTCGGTCAGCTGCTCGGTGCGGCCGTCACTTGTTGTCATTTTAACAATTCCCCCCTAACCTTGCTGCTATGCAGAATAACGCCGCGCATGCCCAAGGGTAAAGCGGCGAATAGTCCCAACTAAACGGCTGACACTCAGGAGCCAGACGAAATGCGCTATATGATGACCTACGACCTGATGGAAACCATGCGCAACACCAACCAGTGGCTTGGTGCCACGGCCAGCGCAATGGCATCTTACCCGCTGTTTTCGATGGTTCCAAATCCGGCGTTCAACTGGATGGCAGCTTGGGGCGAAGTGACTGAACGGACATTTCAGCGCATGGTGGTCAAACCTGACTGGGGTATTCGTACCTTTACCTGCGAAGACGGAAAGGACCATCTGGTCGACGTTGCCACGGTTCTGGAAAGACCTTTCGGTGATTTGGTTCATTTCCGCGTGAATGGCCGCGAAGAGCAGCCGCGGAAAGTGTTGCTGGTCGCGCCGATGTCTGGCCACTATGCAACGCTGTTGCGTTCGACCGTGAAAAGCCTGCTGGTCAATTGCGAAGTGTATATCACCGATTGGCATAACGCGCGCGATATCCCTGTTTCCGAAGGCAAATTCGACGTCGAAGACTACACGCTTTATCTTGTCGATTTCATGAAGGAGCTGGGCCCAGAGACACATGTCGTTGCCGTATGCCAGCCCGCACCGCTGACACTTGCGGCTACCGCCTATCTGGCCGAGGTCGAGCCCAAGGCACAACCCAGCACGCTGACCTTGATCGGTGGTCCGGTTGACCCCGATGCTACGCCGACCGAAGTCACGGATTTCGGGCGTCGCGTGACCATGGGACAGCTCGAAGAAACCATGATCCAGCGCGTCGGCTTCAAATACAAAGGCGTTGGGCGCATGGTGTATCCCGGCCTGCTGCAACTGGCATCATTCATGTCAATGAACGCAGATCGACACAGCAAGGCATTCTCGGACCAGATTCAGCGCGTCATTCGTGATGAGGCGTCAGATCATGATGCACACAACCGCTTTTACGATGAGTACCTAGCGGTCATGGACATGACGGCTGAATTCTATTTGTCCACTGTCGAACGCATTTTCAAATACCGCGAAATCGCGCGGAACGAATTTGTAGTGGCAGGTCACAAGATCGATATGGGCAAAATTACCGACGTGGCCGTCAAGACCGTCGAAGGTGCGAATGATGACATCTCGGCTCCGGGTCAGTGTATCGCCGCTCTGGATCTTTGTACTGGATTGCCGGATAGCAAAAAAGCCAGTCATGTTGAGCCCGGCGCCGGACATTATGGTATATTCGCCGGCCGCAGCTGGCGTGATAACATTCGCCCGCTTGTCATTGATTTCATGAATGAAAATAGCCGCAAGCCCAAACGCCGCGCTGCGAATAAAAACCGGGTCGCCTGATCTTCATGAGCAGCGAGACGTCACAAAAGCTCGCCTTTTCCTGCACCTGTGGGGCCATGCAGGGCCACATATCGGAAATCGGTCTTGCGCACGGAACGCATGTAGTGTGCTTTTGCCAAGATTGCCGGGCGGCCCAGCGATACTTTGGTCAACCCGACCCTGCACCTGGTCCGGTAGAGGTTTTTCAAACCACACCCGAGGACATACTCTTTGACGCTGGGGGCGAGAATCTGGCCGTCATGCGGCTTAGCCCGAAAGGTATGTACCGGTGGTATGCAATATGCTGCAACGCGCCGCTTGCAACGACGTCGCTGACACCTAAATTCCCCTTCGTTGGGTTCATCGTTGACAGAATACGGGACCCTGCTCCTTTGGGTCCAATCCGCACCCGCGGGTTCATTCCCGGCCCCAACGGCAAACAAAAGCATGAAAAGGTAATGTATGCGATTGGTGGGTTGCTGGTGAGGGTTTTGAAATCGCGCCTCTCTGGAAGCTGGAAGAAAACCCCTTTCTTCCGAATCGAAACCGGGGCTCCGGTCGCCGAACCGACAATACTGACCAAAGAGCAGCGCGCCAATCTGTACGGCTAGCGTGGGAACAAAGGCTCTTGCAGCCAAGTGCTTAATAGTCCTGTCACCTGCTCTGGTGCTTCAAGTGTCGGCAGGTGCCCAGCATTGTCGATTACTCTAAGCGTTGCGCCCGGAATCATCTCGGCCATGAACCTGTGTTTTCTTTCTGGCACCAGAGTATCGTGTGCGCCGCAAATGATCAGCGTCGGAACCCTGATGCAGGACAAGGCCGCTTGCTGATCCACACGTCGCTGCAATGCGCGCATCTGTGTGGCAAAAACTTGCGGTCCCAAATCATCAGCCATCTGCAATACATCGTTCATGATAGGAATACGGCGCGGCCCAGGTGCCAGGGCGTCCGACCCCATGACCTTGCGCATAACTTCATCCAAGCGACCGGCCTGCGCGCCAATGATCAACTCTTCTCGGTCCGCAGCAATGATCGGAGTGTCCGCCTGAGCGTCCGTGGATATCAGGCACAGACGTGTCACCCTGTCCGGAGCCTGATTGATCACCTCAAGCGCCACGACCCCGCCCAAACCGTGACCCACCAGAGCGAAGCGACCGGGCAGCTGCTCCAAAAGGGCGGTCGCAATGTCTTCGATACGCTCCGCCGCAGCGACAGGTGCCACGGTCACGGCCCTGTCACGCGACAACGGCTTGATTTGCTGTTCAAACAGCCGCACGTCGCACATGAAACCGGGCAACAGAACCAACGGCTCGATCACTTTACCCCCCTGTTCTGCAACTCCATTAACGCCATGAGGCCTTGCGGGATCAGTGCTTCCTGCGCGTTGGGCAAGTGCGATGTTCATGGGTATTGCACCCCACGAAAAGCTGGGAAATCGGCGTATCTTGCCCGGCGGGCTGACACGGGCTCAATCGGTTCCTGACCTGGGCGCAACAGACACCCACGGGGTGCGATGTAACTGTCGATCCGCCGCAACGGCGTTGGCCGCCAGACAAGGTTGAACGCGCAGAGTTTGGGGAAAAACCAAATCTCGGAATAATCCAGATGGTCGTGCATCCACCACGCCAAATCGCGCCAGTCGCGCCCGTGGTCAAACTGATCGGCAAACCAGGGCACAACAATTGACGCTCCAGCAATGCGCGCGTCACCTTCTCCACGATCCCAGATGTGACACTCCAAAGGATTGTCATTGCGCGCACAGTTCAATTTGTTCTCATTCCCGAATTGGTTCAGCGCAGGTGACCGATAACCCGAACGCACGGCGATACGGCCAAAGGTTTCCTCTAATGGGTCAAGCAGTGTTTCGCAAAACGCGCGCCCTGTCTCGATCGCCAAGTCAGGGTCGTCGGGGATATTCTGTAGCTGATGAAAGTTACCAATTTCGGAATACAGGAAATCCCGCATGAAAAAGTGCCGGGACAGGCGCACCCGTCCTAAGGTTTCGAGGCTCCACATACTGCCCGGTTTTCGCATATCGGGTCTGAGCCCCCTTCGATCAATCTATGCCCAGCGATGCGAGCCAGTCCAATATCCCTGCAACCGTTGTGTCAGTCTGCCCCGGAGACATCAAACGCCCGGCAACCACGTGCGACTGCGGATCATCCCCCGGCCCCATCGTCACATTTTGCACTGTAACTGGCCCGCCCCACGCATCAGCAACGGCTTGCGTCCGGTCTGGACGCACCACCTTATCGTCAAGCGAGAACCAAAACAGCGCCGGTATATCCGTGGCCGAAAAGTCCAGATTGCGGACGACCGCAACAAGCGCGGACATCGGAACCACAGCCTCCCAAGGGTAATCGGAAGTCCAATACTTGTCGCGTTCTGAACCTGTGCTTGGGACATCGTTCCTGGGCCCCATGATCACAGGAAGCCAGATCCGCGCCCAAGGCAGCGTGGGTATCCAGTCCCCTGCCTGATTCACGCCGAAGTTCGGTGAAACGAATACCATGGCAGCCACATTCTCGCTGAGATCCGGATTCAACGCGGCAGCTGCGGCCAACGTCCCGCCGGTGGACGTTGAAATCACGATGACCTGCTCTCCCACAGCCCGTGCCGCAGCCAGACCTTCTGCTGTATCCTGCATCCAGCCCGCCGCGGTCGCTTCGGCCATAGCCGGTCCATCCCGACCATGCCCGCGCAACCGCGTGTAAACCAGATTTGCACCCAAGGCATCGGCGACCCGATCCGGCACAGGGCGGATTTCTTCGGATGACGCGGAAAATCCGTGTATATAGAGCACCGAATACCGCGTCCTCTGCTCTTTGAAACCATGCTGCCAAATCACCCGCTTTTCGACACCGGGCACGATATCATCAAAGCCCGATTCAATGCTTTCAAAATAGACCTGTACGCCTTCTCCAAACTTTCGAGGATCAAATTCCGGGTTCAGGTCAACCTCTTCCTGCGGACCGAAAAAGTAGATCAATCCTGCAAGCAGTGTCAGGCCAAATAGAAGACGCCCGAGTATACGTCCAAACCGACGCATCACGCCGCCGCCATGACGTCGAGAATTGCGCGTTCGATTAGACCCAGACAGGGCCCATCAGAGAACCTATGATCCGCGTCCTTCACCACCTCCAACCGGATATCCGGACCCGACGCATGCTCCAACAACCTGATCGCTGTCTCAACGGATACGGCAGTGTCGGCTGTTCCCTGCAGAAACCTTACCGGGAAGGGCAGATGCAGCGGGTCGCGCAGGACAAGGTTCTGCCGCCCGTCCTCAATCATTCGCTTGGAAATGATGTAGGGCTCCATATAGTCCGACGGCAATTCCACATGTCCGACTGTCTCAAGCGCTGCCTTTTGCGCGTCGGTGAACGACGCCCAATACCCGTCTTCGGTGAAATCCGGCGCTGCCGCGATTGTGACCATTCCGGCAATTCGTTCCGGCAATCGCCGCGCCAGCAACAAAGCCTGCCATCCGCCCATAGAAGAACCAACGACGATCAATGGCCCCTCGGTCAAAGCCTGCACGGCAGCAACCGTGTCCTCATGCCAATCGCCGATACTGCCGTCCTCAAACTTCTCCGAGCTTTCCCCGTGACCGGAGTAATCGAACCTCAGGTATCCCTGCCCGCGCGCCTGCGCCCACGCCTCAAGATGCACCGCCTTGGTGCCTTCCATATCCGACTTCAGGCCGCCCAAAAAAACGACCATCGGCCCGGCACCCTCACTCTTATGATACGCCAACCGCCGGCCTTGGGCCGTATCCAAAAACTCCGTCGCAGTCATGAATTCCCTCACTCCGTTTTCTGCATCATGCACGGTGCCAACCCAAGTTCAAATCCCCGATCCGATCTTCATCTGGCCAAAAATATCCCGGGGAGCTGCCATTGGTGCGCCATTGGTTCGAGCGCCAATGGCAGCGGGGCTGGCCCCTCGCTCCCGCCCTTGACACCTAGGCCGCCACCTGCCAAAGCAGCCGAACACATAAACCCGCAACCGGGCGTTCAGTGGGCGCCAAACCGACGAGGAGAGCCGATATGGCCCTGGATTCAAAATCCGTCTCACTCACCTTCCCCGATGGCAATGCACGATCCTATGACGCCGGCGTCACGCCCGCGCAGGTGGCGGCTGACATCTCGACCTCGCTGGCCAAAAAAGCCATCTCGGCCACGGTCGACGGCAAGCATTGGGATTTGCAATGGCCCATCAACGCCGACGCGCAAATCGCCATCCACACCATGAAGGACGAGGCGCAAGCCAATGAGCTGATCCGCCACGATCTGGCGCATGTGATGGCGCGCGCGGTGCAGGAAATCTGGCCCGCGACCAAGGTCACCATCGGACCCGTTATCGAAAACGGCTGGTACTATGATTTCGACCGCGAAGAACCCTTCACGCCTGAAGACCTTGGCCTCATCGAGAAAAAGATGAAGGAAATCATCAACAAGCGCGACCCCGTAACCACTGAGGTCTGGGATCGCGACCGCGCGATCGAATTCTACAAAGCCAATAATGAGCCCTACAAGGTCGAACTGATCGAAGCCATTCCCGGGGACGAACCGCTGCGCATGTATTGGCACGGCCATTGGCAAGACCTCTGCCGCGGTCCGCACCTGCAGCACACCGGCCAACTGCCCGGCGACGCGTTCAAGCTGATGTCCATCGCAGGCGCCTATTGGCGCGGCGACAGCAGCCGCGCGATGTTGCAGCGCATCTATGGCGTGGCCTTCACCGGCAAGGAAAAGCTGAAAGCGCACCTGCACATGCTGGAAGAGGCCGCCAAACGCGACCATCGCAAGCTGGGCCGCGAGATGGACCTGTTCCATATGCAGGAAGAGGCTCCGGGTCAGATCTTTTGGCATCCGAACGGCTGGACCGTCTACACGCAACTTCAGGACTATATGCGACGCCAGCAACGCAAGGGCGGCTATGTCGAAGTCAACACCCCTCAGGTCGTGGATCGCAAACTGTGGGAAGCCTCGGGTCACTGGGACAAATATCAGGAAAACATGTTCATCGTCGAAGTCGATGAGGAACACGCACGCGAAAAGGCGATCAATGCGCTGAAGCCAATGAACTGTCCCTGTCACGTTCAGATATTCAATCAGGGCCTCAAATCCTACCGCGACCTGCCGTTGCGAATGGCCGAATTCGGGTCGTGCAACCGTTATGAACCTTCCGGCGCTCTGCACGGCATCATGCGCGTTCGCGGGTTTACGCAGGATGACGGCCACATCTTCTGTACCGAAGAACAGATCGAATCCGAGACCGCCGAGTTCATCCGCTTTCTGTCGGAGATCTACAAGGATTTGGGATTCGAGAAATTCTCAGTCAAATTCTCGGACCGTCCGGAAAAACGCTCGGGCTCGGACGACGTCTGGGACAAGGCCGAGGCCGCACTGCTCAGCGCAACCCGCGCGGCAGGCATCGAACCTAAACTGAACCCCGGCGAAGGTGCGTTCTACGGCCCCAAACTGGAATTCGTTCTGACCGACGCGATTGGCCGGGATTGGCAATGCGGCACCCATCAAGTGGATTTCGTTCTGCCTGAACGGCTGGACGCCACCTATATCGGCGCGGATGGGGGCAAACACCGGCCTGTCATGCTGCACCGCGCCACGTTGGGCTCGTTCGAGCGCTTCATAGGCATTTTGATCGAGGAGCACGCAGGCAAGCTGCCCTTCTGGCTGGCTCCGCGTCAGGTCGTCGTCGCCTCGATTACGTCCGAGGCAGACGACTATGTCATGGAAGTGGTCGATACCCTCAAAGCCGCAGGTGTCCGCGCCGAAGCCGACATTCGCAACGAAAAGATCAACTACAAGGTCCGCGAACACTCCGTCGGCAAAGTACCCGTGATTCTGGCCGTTGGTCACCGCGAAGTGGATGAGCGCACGGTCAGCGTCCGCCGCCTGGGCGAAAAACAAACGCAGGTTCAGTCGCTTGAGACTGTAACAAACGAGCTGTCACAGGCGGCAACCCCGCCGGACCTGCTGTAACATTCGGCGGTGAATTGCCGGAAATCCGGCCCCGGAATTGGGGCCGGACTGAAACAATTAGCATTTTTCTTTTCTAAAACAATTTGTTAACCTACAAGAGTGCATGACCAACTTTGACGGGGTTGTGAGACACGGGCTCGTGAATTCAACTACGCCGCTCCAAGCACTACCTTTGTCAGTGTCACAAACAGACATACGCAGTCACCAAAAGGATTACCGAGATGTCGAACACCGCAAAAACACTGGTTATCGCAAGCGCAGTCGCAGCCGCCGTTTCGGGCGTTGCCACCACAGCCAGCGCGCAAGCGAAAGAGAAATGCTATGGCGTATCGCTGGCCGGTCAGAACGACTGTGCCGCAGGTCCGGGCACCACTTGCGCGGGCACCTCGACCGTTGACTATCAGGGCAACGCATGGACGCTGGTCGACGCAGGCACCTGCGCCGAAATCGAACTGCCCAAATCGGCAGACGGCGCGGCACGCAAAGGTTCGCTTGAGCCGCTGGAGCGTGATCTGCCCGCATAACGTCGGCCATACGAATTCCGGGGGGCGGGCAATCACGCCCGCCCCTTTGTCGTGATCAGGGAATCTGCACATGTTGGACGATGCACTCAGGTCGAACCGCTTACCCGCAGCGCCGGGTGTTGGCTACAAACCGCAGCATTTTTCGCAAATCCTGGAACACGCAAAGCCAGTTGCATGGCTGGAAATTCACGCCGAGAATTACATGGGTGATGGCGGACGACCTTTGGCGCAACTGCGTCACTTGTCCGAGCAGTTTCCGATTTCCGTCCACGGCGTTGGCCTGTCGATCGGTGGCGAAACGCCGCTGGACGCCAATCATTTGGCGAGACTCAAACATCTTGTCGGCTGGCTGAACCCCGCCAGTTTTTCCGAACATCTGGCATGGTCTACCCATGACAGCCACTTCTTGAACGACCTTTTGCCCCTGCCCTATACCGATGCCACGCTGGCACGCGTCTGCGACCACATCGATCAGGTGCAGGAAACTGTGCGGCGGCAGATGCTGTTGGAAAATCCATCCAGCTACCTGGCCTTCGAAGAAAGCACATGGTCCGAACCAGATTTCCTGCGCGAAATCGCCCGCCGCACCGGGTGTGGCTTGTTGCTGGACGTGAACAACGTCTTCGTGTCAGCGACGAACCTGGATTTCTCACCGCAAGGCTATATCGACGCCTACCCGCTGGATCAGGTCGGCGAAATTCACCTCGGCGGTCACGATGAGGACGAGGACGACCACGGCAAGCCCCTGCTGATCGACAGCCACGGGCGCGAAGTCGTCGACCCGGTTTGGGCCTTGCTGGATTACGTTTTGGATAAATCCGGACCGAAACCTGTGCTGGTTGAGTGGGATACGGATGTCCCCGACTGGCCTGTTCTGCGCGCCGAGGCCGAGCGTGCCCAAGTTGCGCTGGATCGGGTTCCGGCATGAGCGTGTCTCAGACAGTTTTTCACGCGGCTCTGCTGGATGCCGGCCAACCCGTCCCGGACGGTTTGCTGGATGCAGAAAACCGGCCCGCCGGTCGCAGGTTCAGTGTTTACCGCAATAATGTCGCCGTCTCGCTGACCGAGGCGATGCATCAGGCCTTTCCGGTGATCACCAAGCTGCTGGGCACCCAGAACATGGACGGTTTGTCCGGGATGTTCCTGCGCCAACATCCTCCGTCATCGCCGCTGATGATGTTCTATGGCGAGACTTTCCCGGATTTTCTCACTGGTATGCAGCAACTGTCGCATCTTGGGTATCTGCCCGATGTCGCCCGGCTGGAACTGGCCCTGCGTCGGTCATATCACGCGGCCGACTGCCAGGCGATCGAGGCCGAGGCTTTGGCGATTGATCCCGAAGACCTGATGCGAGCAAAACTGACCTTTGCGCCTGCGTTGGAAATTGTGCGATCCGAATGGCCGATCCATTCAATCTGGCGCTTCAACTCGCAGGATGGTGCGCCCAAACCTGAACCCGGCGCGCAGGATGTCCTAATCACGCGCGCGGAATACGACCCTTCCCCGGGCCTTCTGCCCGAAGGCGGGGCAGATTGGATCACTCTGACCAAAGACGGCAAAACCATTGGCGAAGCCTATGAGACCGTCGCCGCTCACACCCCCAATTTTGATCTGGGGACCACTCTGGCACTGCTTTTACAGGGCGGTGCGATAACCTCTGTGACTATCGAAAGGCTGGACACATGACTGCCCTGATCTCAACCTACAACGACACGATGGAAAAGGTGGACAACGCGTCCGGCTGGCTCACGCCGACGCTGGCACGCCTGGTCTTCATCGCGGTCTTGCTGGTCTACTACTGGAACTCCGCGACGCTGAAGATCGACGGCTCGATCTTTTCGCCCTCAGCTGGCGCATTCGGCCAGATCTTTCCCAAAGCGGCCGAGGCGGTTCTGTATGACGTCACTCAGATGACCTTCTTTCAGCGCATCGTGATCTTTTTTGGCACCGTGGCTGAATTTGTTTTGCCTGCGCTGTTGCTGGTCGGTCTGCTGACCCGCCTGGCTGCACTCGGCATGATCGGGTTCGTTTGGGTTCAGACCCTGGCCGACGTCACCGGACACGGTGTCAAACTGGGCGGATTGTTCGACAACGCGATCACGTTGGTGGATCAGCGTGTGATGTGGACGTTCTTGTTGCTGGTCATCGTCATCAACGGCGCGGGCCCGCTCTCGTTGGATCGTATTCTGCGCCTGAAATGACTTAGAAATGCGCCTTGGGCTGGTCCGGCTTACCCGCCGCCAGCCCAAGCACCCCAGCGACGCCTGCAAAGGCAATGGGGAACATCGTGAAAACGCCAAACCCAAACGCGTAATACATCCCACCTGCCGAAATCAGCAGCAAAATCCCAGCCAACAGAGCCCGCGAATGCGCCATAGCTCCACCCGCAATGGCAAGCAACGGCGCCACGATTGAAGCGGTTTGGACAAGACCCGGGTTGCCAACCTGCTCAGCGATGCCTTCGATTTCGCCGAATTGTCGAATGACCTCGACAAAACCATAGCCGAAAAACCCGACGATCATTCCAACCAATCCGGCGATAACGCCCAGAACCATTGCAGCGTTGCGCATTCAATTCTTCTCCGCAATTGAACCAATCACATAAGTCGTCGCTCAGGCGACGCCAAGACCCTGCTGCGTTTCGACGGTCCAGCCTAGAAACAACTGACCCTCAGATTCGATCAAAGGCCGCTTCATGAGTGCAGGATGGGCTTTCAGCAACTCCAGCACGGTATGATTGCGTTCCTCGTCGCTCAAATTACGCCAGGTTGTGGATTGGGTGTTGAGCAAAACACTGCCGAAACGCTCAAATGCGTCAGAAAGCACTTCGGTGGGAACACCTTGCGCCCGCACATCAACCAATTCAGCTTGTGGAAGTGATTTCAACGCCTTACGGCACGTATCGCATGTCTTCAGGCCAAAAAGACGCATATTTTGATTGTTCCTTGTTTCGATACAAAATTGAGCAAAACGGTTGGTTTGCCACAGTTATTCTTGATTTTTTACTTTACCGTGCAATGTTGAAAAAGGCGCAACACCAATCTCTGACTATTTCGCGCAAGCGAAACAGCCAAGTGTTGCGACTGCGCCAACCACAGCCCCACCAATTTGTGGGACAACGTGAAAGTAAAAAGGAGACACGGGAAATGCCTACCGGCACCGTGAAATGGTTTAATACCACTAAAGGCTACGGGTTTATTGCCCCCGATGAAGGCGGCAAAGACGTGTTTGTTCATATCTCAGCCGTGGAACGTTCCGGTCTGACCGGGCTCGCTGACAATCAGAAAGTCTCGTACGAACTGCAGGACGGTCGTGACGGACGTCAGATGGCGGCTGATTTGAAGCCATTATAAAAGCATCTTCGTCATATAACGAAGCGCATGAAGAAAGGTTGGCGGCCTATTGATCGGCCGTTGACCGCCCTTTCGATAGACCATTACCCGCGCGCCGGATCATCCGTGACGTGAGCGGACCAGTTTTCCCCCATCGCAACAATGCAGGACGTACCTGTGGCGTAAGTCACAACCATCGTCCAGTCGCCCGATTTGCTGGTCCAGACCTCCATGATCTGTTCCGGTCCACGCATTCCGGTTGCCGCCCGCTCCGAACCGAACTGGCGCGTCAGTTTTTCATGCATTCGACCCGTGGGTTCGCAGATCACTTCGGCTATCGGCGATTTGGCTTGCGCGGGGCAAGCCAGTACCGACGCCGCGCAAAGCCCGAGAAGATGTCTGGTTGCTGTCATGCACCGAATGTAACAGGCTCATGACACTGCGTATAGACAAATGATATGCGATGTCAGCCTTCGCGGATCACCGCCTCGAACTCGCGCCATTCCCGTGCGGTCATGCCCGAGTTTTCCTGCGTCACCGCCTCACCCGACAGCATCCGGCGCAGACAGGTAACCATCTGAGCCGACAAGTTGACCGCGCCCAAACGATAATCCTCGAACGCGCGATAGGCGAACGGCACCCAGTCCGAGACGATCTTGCACATCATCTCGGCATAAACCCGAATTTCGTATTGCGCGTGCGGATCGGCGCGCAAACGCAGGAAATGGAACAGGTTGTGCAGGTCAACTTTCCAGTACCACTGCGTATAGATGTTGGCCGGCAGGTTCATCCGGGCGAGTTCCCGCGCCAGACCCTGCTGCCCATCCTGCCCGATCATCGCTTCGTAATTGTCATAGCACCGGGCGCTGTCAGCCTTGAGGATTTCAAGGACACGCGCCGCCTCTTTGCCTTGCAGCGCGTCACCGCGCCCCTGGTTGTTGACCTCGGACTGGGCCGCAACATGCTCTGGCGTGGGGATATAGAATTCACGATCCAGAATCGAATACCGCGCCGAGTATTCGTTCACATTCGCCGTCCGATGTCGAATCCACTGCCGGGCGACAAACACGGGCAATTTAACGTGCAGCTTGATCTCGCACATTTCGAATGGGGTCGAATGCCAATGCCGCATGAGGTAGCGGATCAGGCCCTCATCATTCTGGACCGACTTTGTGCCCTTGCCGTAAGACACCCGCGCGGCCTGACAGATGGCCGCATCATCGCCCATATAGTCGATGACGCGGACAAAGCCGTGGTCCAGCACCTGGTGCGCCGTGTACAGATGGTCTTCCATACCTTCGGCTACAACACGCCGAGTTGGGCTCGAATGTGCGCGTTGCGCTTCGATCTCGGCCAATTGGTCGGAAGAAAGAGGCATGAAGGTATCCTTTCCAGCAATGAGTCGCCGACCACTATATATCGAGCCTCACAGCACAGGAACCGCGATATGTACTGTCGCGTGCGCATTCTTTGGATTCATGGCCGGCGCGCCTCTCGACACGCCGCCTTCACGCGCTAAGCTGCTGGACATCGCAATCCAAAATAGGGAAACCCGCAATGGGGCTGACATATCTGCATACCATGGTCCGCGTGAAGGACCTTGAAAAATCCATGGCGTTTTACCAGTTGCTGGGCCTGAAAGAGACCCGCCGCTATGAAAGCGAAGCCGGGCGATTCACGTTGATTTTTCTGGCCCCTCCGGGGCAGGAGGATGCGCCGATCGAGTTGACATACAACTGGGATGGCGATGACGGCCTGCCCGGTGACAGCCGTCATTTCGGTCACCTCGCCTATGGCGTCGACAACATTTACGAGACATGTCAGACGCTGCAGGACAATGGCGTTATCATAAACCGCCCGCCGCGTGACGGCCACATGGCGTTTGTGCGCTCGCCCGACAATATTTCGATCGAATTGCTGCAAAACGGCGATGCTTTGGCCCCTGCGGAACCGTGGGCCAGCATGGAAAGCACCGGTCACTGGTGATCCGGTGGCTAACCTGCCTGGGGCCGACCGTTTGTGTCGGCCCCGCCTGGGCCGAGCAATGTCGATTGGCCCTTGCCCTGGCGATGGACATTTCAACGTCTGTCGATGCGACCGAGGACATGCTGCAACGCCGTGGGCTAGCTAGTGCACTGATCGCACCCGAGGTTGAAGCGGCGTTTTTCGCTTCTCCCCTTCCCGTTGCGCTGGCGGTTTACGAATGGTCGGGCAGCTTCAATCAAACCTTGATCGTGGATTGGCGGCTGATTGACAACCCTGCCACGTTGATCTCTACCGCGCACCGGATCGGCACCTCTACACGTTCGGCGATGGATTCTCCTACTGCAATGGGTCATGCGCTGGCCTACGGAGCGCGGCTGATGCAGCGCGCACCTGACTGCCTGTTTCAGACCATCGATATTTCCGGCGATGGAAAAAACAATGATGGCTACGGCCCCAGGACTGCATATAAGCACTTTCCCTTCGAGACCGTAACCGTGAACGGCCTTGTCATCAACGCCGCCGATTTCGAGGGTGAAATCGACCTGATCCCTTTTTTTCAACAAGAAGTTCTGCATGGCCCCGGGGCGTTTCTGGAAATCGCCGAGGGGTTCGAGGATTTCGAACGCGCCATGCGACGCAAGCTTGAACGGGAATTAAAAGGTCTGGAGCTAAGTGCGTTACCTTTGAACCCTAAACGGTAGCCCTCTGATCCGGTGTCGCGGCCGCTCACGTCAATAAATGTAGCGGATCTGATCTGTCCAATACCGCTCGACCCGTTTCAGTGACCCGGTGATGTCCTCGATCCCTTCAATACCCAAAACACCGCGCCCCTGTAGCCCTTCCGCATGACGTGCAAAAAGTTTCGACACGATATCCCGAATCTCCCGACCCTGCGGTGTCAGCCGCACCCGCACTGAACGGCGATCAATCTCGCAGCGTTGATGGTGCATATAGCCCATCTCGACCAGCTTCTTGAGGTTGTAGCTGACGTTGCTGCCCTGATAGTAACCTCGGCTTTTCAATTCGCCCGCCGTAACTTCATGGTCGCCGATATTGAACAGCAACAACGCCTGTACAGCGTTGATTTCCAGAATACCGACCCGCTCGAACTCATCCTTGATGACGTCCAGCAATAGTCTGTGCAAACGCTCAACCAGTGCCAACGCTTCAAGGTAACTGGTCATGAAGCCCCTGGTCTCCTGCGCAGAGACCTGCATTTCCATACTCATCCGATCCTCCGATTCACTCGCGCCGTTTTCAGCACGATGACGTGAATTTCCGAAAAATCAGTTAAGCAGAATTATACCTTATTTTTGAAAGGTTTGAGCAATATCCGCGATCAATTTGGCGAATTGCTGGGGCGGCGGCACCTGCCCAGTGACCCATTGATAGAGGTCCTGATCATTCTCGTGCAGCATCGCATCATAAAGGTTCAGACCCGCGTCATCCATCCCGGCCAGATTGCGCTCGGCATAGGCGGAAAGGATCAGGTCCATTTCTTTGATCCCACGCCGCATCGAGCGCATTTTCATGCGCTTGATACGGGTGTCACGTGGTTCGTTCACTGCGACTGCTCCAGCATAAGGCGCAACTTTTTCTCAAGCCGGGCAGCGCGTTCGGCGCTCGCCCGCATCTCGCCACGGATTGCGCGAAGCTCGGCAACGGCCCCGGCGAGGTCCAGATTGCTGTCATCTACATCGACAGGCGCATCCATACCTTCGCCCTCGCCGGTCAGCAGCCACATGATCGAGACGTTCACCATCCCGGCCAGCATCGACAATCGATTGGCCCGTGGTTCGGAAAGATCGTTTTCCCAAGCCGCAATGGTCGCCTTCTTGACCCCAAGCCGTCGCGCAATCTGCGACTGGGTCATTCCCGCCGCCTCACGCGCGCCTGCCAGCCGGTCCCCGAAGGTGGCCGCGTCCGGCCCGTACCAGTCTTTGTCGTCGTCCATCGGGGTCTCCAAAATCCATTCTTCATATTGCTTGATCGTCATTCGGGCGCACCCTATGACAGACAGGTTGATCATACAAACCGAGGCCGGTCATGAGTTTCCTGTCTGCGACACTCTCTCGCGTAAAACCATCACCCACAATCGCAATGACGGCCAAAGCCGCCGAATTGAAGGCCGCAGGACGTGACGTCATCGGCCTCAGCGCGGGCGAGCCGGATTTCGATACGCCACAGAACATCAAGGATGCGGCCGTAGCGGCAATCGCGGCGGGTAAAACCAAGTACACGGCACCGGATGGGATTCCTGAACTCAAGCAAGCCGCCTGCGCCAAGATGAAACGCGATCACGGGCTGGATTACACGCCGGCCCAGATCTCGGTCGGGACCGGTGGCAAGCAGACGCTTTACAACGCGCTGATGGCCACCATGAACGAAGGCGACGAAGTTATCATTCCCGCGCCCTACTGGGTCAGCTACCCGGATATGGTTTTGCTGGCAGGCGGGACGCCGGTGGTTGTCGAGACGACGCTTGAGAATGCGTTCAAGCTCACCGCCGCACAGCTTGAGGCTGCGATCACGCCAAAGACCAAGTGGTTCATCTTCAACTCGCCATCCAACCCGACCGGCGCGGGGTACAGCCGTGACGAGTTGAAGGCCTTGACTGACGTTCTGATGCGCCATCCGCATGTTTGGATCATGTCCGATGACATGTATGAACATCTGGCCTATGACGGGTTCCAGTTCTGCACCCCGGCCGAAGTTGAGCCTGGACTGTATGACCGCACCCTGACTTGCAACGGGGTCTCCAAAGCCTATGCGATGACCGGGTGGCGCATCGGCTACGCGGCAGGCCCGGTTGAGATCATTGCCGCAATGCGAAAAATCCAGTCGCAGTCGACCTCGAACCCTTGCTCAATCAGCCAATGGGCTGCGATTGAGGCGCTGAACGGAACGCAGGAGTTTCTGGCTCCGAACAACGTGACCTTCAAACGCCGTCGCGATCTGGTGGTTGAGATGCTGAACGCCATTGACGGCATCACCTGCCCGGTGCCCGAGGGGGCGTTCTATGTCTATCCGTCCATCGCCGGTTTGATCGGTAAGACCACGCCAGCAGGTACTCTGATCGACTCGGATCAGGCGTTCGCGACAGCATTGCTGGAAGAAGCAGATGTTGCCGTCGTCTTTGGTGCGGCGTTTGGTTTGTCTCCGAACTTCCGGGTCAGCTATGCGACCTCGGATGAAGCGCTGAACGAAGCCTGCACGCGCATCCAGAACTTCTGCGCTGCGCTCACGTAACCCCGGGGGTCCGATGTCCGAACTTCTGCCCGACTACTACTTCCGTATCCGCGAAAACGGCGCGGTGGTTTTCAGGATCGACACTGAAAACCGCCACCGCCGGATCGAGATGGAGCAAATCGCTGTCGTCAACATCCGCAACGGTGAGGTGAAGCCTCAGGGGCAACGGGAATTGACCGACGCGGATCAGGCGGAAATTGCGCGCTGGATGAATGAACGCACCGCCCTTCTGGCCCGCCGGGATATCGATGACATCCACCGCACAGTCGACCACCTGAACCTGACGACGCAATGGGCGCAGTCCAAGGCGACGGACGAGCAGCTTGAGGACGTCACTGACCGGCTGCTGATGGCAATGCACGATCTGCGCTCGGTTCTGGTGCGCAAGAAATCGGATCGTCTGAGCGACTAGGCGCTATTCGGCGGCCACGCCAACGGTCCGCACAGACCGCATCCAGAACCGCGCCATCAGCAAGACCCCGGCGCAGGCAAGCCCAAGCACGAGGCCCAGCCAAACGCCGATGCCATCCATGCCCTGAATGAAACCAAAGTAATAAGAGGCCGGGATACCCACGGCCCAATAACTGAGCGCTGCCATCACCATCGGAATCTTGGCGTCCTGCAATCCGCGCAGCAAACCCAAGGCGATCACCTGAGCCCCGTCCACCAGTTGGAACAGAGCTGCCATTGCCAACAAGCCGCTGCCGATCAAAAGAATCTCGGGACGTAGAGGATCGTCAGACTCCATGAACAACGAGATCAGCGGTTCGGCGCAGGTCAGGAACAGGATGATCGTCAGAAGCGACATGATCAGCGACATGGCCGTCACTACGATCGCCCCTTTTTCCAGATGTGCCCGATCCCGGCGGCCCAGCGCATTGCCCGCTCGGATCGTAGCAGCGTTGGACAGTCCCAAATGCACCATGAACGTGGCTGAAGCCAGGTTCAGCGCGATCCCGTGCGCGGCCAGCGGCACCTGCCCCAGCCACCCCATCATGATAGCGGAGGTGGCGAACAGCGACACCTCGGCCAATGTGGTCAGGCCAATGGGAACGCCCAGTCGCAAAACGCTGGCAAACATCTCCCAATCCGGTCGCCAAAAGCGTTGGAACAGGCTGTGCTCGGGCAAGGCCCGTACCGCATAAGCGACTACTGCCACCAAGGACACCATCTGCGTAACGACTGATGCGATGGCGGCACCGATCACACCCAGTTCCGGCGCGCCCCAATTGCCAAAGATCAACGCATAGTTGGTGACAGCATTTACGACCGCGGCAGTCACGGTGATCCACAGAACGATCTGCGTGCGCTCCAATGCAGCCAAATACGATTTCAGTACCATGACGAACAGCGCGGGGAACAGGCCCCACCCGGCCACGCGCAGATATTTGGAAGCGGTTTCAGCGACTTCCGGTTCTTGCTTCAACGCAATCAGAATTGGGTACGACCACCAGAGCAGCGGCATCATCAGCCCCGCATAAAGCAGTGACAACCACAACCCCATACGGGTCGAGCGGCGAATACTGGTCTCATCTTCCTCAGCCGCAGCCGTAGCGACCATCGGCATGACGGCCCAGCCGAACCCGGCCCCGAAGAGGAACAGAACAAAGTAGTAGCTATTGGCCAACGTCACGGCCGCAAGTGCTTCGACCCCGTACCATCCCAACATGATCGTGTCGGTCAACCCGATGGCAAACTGCGCCAGATGCCCGCCGATCAAAGGCAGGCCCAGCACAGCGATGGCCTTGGCGTGGCCACGATATGTCATCGGATTGCTCATCCCGCCAGCCTTAGGCGCGGCCCGCGCCTGAGACAAGTGGGGATGCACAAAATTTCAGCTTGAGACTTGAATTCCCGCCGCCCAACCGAAGGCGGCGGCGATCAATCTGCCGCGCCGACTATGACACCTTGCCATCAGGATGCAGCGACGTGCCCAGAATGTGCTCGGACCGGTGAATGACATGATGCGCCTGCCCGACAATCAGCGGGTCGGGCTCACCCACGACCGAGTGATCCTTGTCCGGATAATCCAGCGTCGACAGGAAGTGCCGCATACAATTCAGACGCGCGCGTTTCTTGTCGTTGGACTTGACGATGGTCCAGGGCGCATCTGCGGTATCTGTGTAAAAGAACATCGCCTCTTTCGCCTCGGTATAGTCGTCCCATTTACTAAGGCTGGCCTTATCGATCGGCGACAGCTTCCACTGCTTCAGCGGGTCTGTTTCGCGGCTTTTGAACCGGCGCTGCTGTTCTTCCTGCGTAACCGAGAACCAGTATTTATAAAGCTGTATACCCGAGCGAACCAGCATTCGCTCCAACTCGGGCGTCTGCCGCATGAACTCCAGATATTCGTTGGGTGTGCAGAACCCCATAACGCGCTCAACGCCCGCGCGGTTGTACCAAGAGCGGTCGTAGAACACCATTTCGCCAACGGTCGGCAATTGCTGGACATAGCGCTGGTAGTACCACTGCCCCTTTTCTTCCCATGTGGGTTTGTTCAAAGCCACGACGCGGGCCTGACGTGGGTTCAGGTGCTCCATGAACCGCTTGATCGTACCGCCTTTGCCAGCCGCATCCCGGCCCTCGAACAAAAGAACAAACCGCTGACCCGTTTCCTGCGCCCAAAGTTGAACCTTCAACAATTCGGCCTGCAACTGGGCCTTTTGCCGTTCATAGACGCCCCGCGCCATTTTGCGGCCATAAGGATACTTGCCGCTTTCAAATGCGTGCCGAATCTTGTCCGGGCTTGGCAACGCGGGCTCGGTTTTGATTTCGGGCAAAACTTCGATCTGGGGTGATTTCTCTTCGGTTTGTGCAATCGCAGCCATTCAGTTTCTCCAATTGTTCACTGTCTGGCTAAGCGCTAGCAAAATATCAGGATTTCTGCTTTGATCAGCATCAAATTGCAGTGAAATACTGACCTCGAACAACCCAAAACACACATGAAAGGGCGTCCGATGGAAAGCGACTTTGTTACATTGAATGACCAGCAGTTTTTCGTCCGTCGCTGGGGAGATTCTTCGAGACCGCCACTGCTGATGTTGCACGGTTTTCCCGAATATGGCGGCGCATGGGGCGATCTGGCACCGCATTTGTCCGAAACGTATCACTGCATAGCTCCAGACCAGCGCGGCTATGGCCAAAGCTGGGCACCTGAAGGTGTTCAGAATTATGTTCTGTCCAAACTGGTTGCAGACATGAGCGCGCTGATCGATCACATCGGTGGCCCTGTGACCGTCCTCGGCCACGACTGGGGCGCGTCCGTGGCCTACGGGCTTGCTATGTTCTACCCCGCACAGGTCGACCGGTTGATCATCGCCAATGGCGTCCACCCTGCACCGTTTCAGCGCGCTATGGCCGCAGGAGGCGCTCAGTCAGAGGCTTCACAATACATCACCCAGTTGCGGGCACCGGACGCGGCCGAACGGTTCTCGGCCGACAATTTTGCCCTGCTGGAGCGGTTCTTTCGTCACGGTATGGGGCTGGACTGGCTTACGGATGCACGCATGGAAGACTATCGCCATGAGTGGGCCCGCCCCGGAAGGTTGGACGCGATGTTGAATTGGTATCGCGCCTCGCCTCTGGTCGTCGCCGAACCCGGCAAAGCCCGAACCGATCTGCCCTCTCTTCCGGTCGAGCGCCTTCGGGTTATCTGCCCACACCTTCTGCTTTGGGGACCAGAAGATCGCGCCCTGCTACCGGAAACCACCCAAGGGCTCGAAGAATTTGCCCCAAATCTCAACCGCATCGACATCCCCGGCACTGACCACTGGCTGCACCATCAAAAGCCAGATGCCGTCGCCCATGCTATCCTCAACTGGCGAACGTGACGCCTTAGCCTTGTCACATCTACAATCGAGAGCGCGAAAGGCTGAGCCCTTCGTCCGCTAGCGATGCCCCCAATCGTCGGGATTGTCCGAGTTGTTCGGCGACAGACCCAAGACATCTCCTTTGGTTGAACACCCCAACCCCAAGACTGTTCGATTGGCATAGGCGAAATACGAACATACCTGATTGATCTCAAGAATCTCGCCATCATCCCAACCTGCCTGCCGCAGGTCTTCCACATCCCGCTCGACCAAATCCGCCGGAGCCTTGGTCAACTTCCGTGCATAGTTCATGGCCGCAATCTGCGGCGGACTCAGCGGCGCATCACCGGGATGTTCCGCCTCAATCGCGGCACGGATCGCATCGCCTTTTGCCGGATCCCCCAAAAGCCGCTGCAAGCCACTGAAATGATGCTCGACGCAATACGCGCACTGGTTCAATGAACTTACCCATACACCCAACACCTCAAGAAACCATTTTGGCACCTGATTGGCGGTGTGATGCAGAACGTTCTTGTAGATTGCCATGTGACCTTCCATCGAATGCGGTCGCAGCGAATGCACCATCATGATGTTGTCCACGTTGTTGTTCGGTCCTGTGACCCGTTCGTACAACTTCTTCAGCTTGCCTGTGGCGTCGTCGAATGGAATTGTTCTGATCCAACTCATATCGCAGGGGTCCTTACCGATTTTTCAAACTCGCACCCAGCCTAGAGGTGAAAGGTCCAGGCTTCGAGGGCAAATCACCTGCAGCGCTTCGTGACTTTCGAACTTTGAGAGGCTACCCTGAGCGCCATTTCAACCGGAGTTTTCCACATGATCGTCATTTCGCGCGCAGAATTCCCCGTCGATTTTGAAACGGTTGCCGATCTGTTTCTTGGCTACATCAACTTTTTGTTCGAACGCACCCCCGAAGAGCGCAAGAACATTGCTCGAAAATATGACCCTGCGAAAATTGACAGTCTTGTCAGCCAGTTTGCCAAGATCCACGCGCGCCCGAAAGGAGACCTGCTGATCGCGCGTCACGGGTCAAACCCCGTTGGTTGCGGCATGATGCGCGAACTGGAGCCGGGCATCGCCGAAATCCAACGCGTTTTTGTGACCCCCCAAGCGCGCGGCATGGGGGCGGGAAAAACCCTGACGCAAGCGCTGATCAAACAGGCCCAAGAGGACGGACACCACACAATTCGGCTCGACACCGGCCTCCAATTGATCGAAGCGCAATCGCTTTATGAAAAGCTCGGGTTCAAGCGGCGTCCTCCATACCATCAGGAAACGCCCTACCTTGACCATCTGATCCAGTATTACGAATTGAAGCTGTGACAGGCGTGTAATGTGCTGTTCCAAGCACACAACACCTCGGGGCCCTCTTCCCCCGGACCACATCACCTGCCATAATGGGGTAAACTCAAAAACAAGAGCAGCGCCCATGCCCGACGATCTTTTGACGCCCGAAAACACGACCGCCTATGACGCCTCCTCGATCGAGGTGTTGGAAGGTCTGGAACCGGTCCGCAAACGCCCCGGCATGTATATCGGCGGCACCGATGAACGCGCGCTGCACCATATGGTGGCCGAAATCCTCGACAACTCGATGGACGAAGCGGTCGCAGGCCACGCCAACCGGATCGAGGTCGAACTGCACGCAGATTACGCCCTGACCGTGCGCGACAACGGGCGCGGCATTCCGATTGATCCGCATCCCAAATTCCCCGACAAATCCGCGCTGGAGGTCATCCTGTGCACCCTGCACGCGGGCGGCAAGTTCTCGGGCAAAGCCTACCAGACCTCGGGCGGTCTGCACGGCGTGGGCGCGTCCGTGGTCAACGCGCTATCCGATTCCATGGTCGTGCAAGTGGCCCGCGACAAGACCCTGTTCGAACAGCGCTTCTCGCGCGGCGTCCCTTTGGGCCCGGTGGAAAAGATCGGTGCGGCCCCCAATCGGCGCGGCACAACGGTCACCTTCCACGCCGATGCCGAAATCTTCGGCCATCACAAGTTCAAACCGGCGCGCCTGTTCAAATCCATCCGCTCCAAGGCCTACCTGTTTTCGGGCGTCGAGATTCGCTGGAAATCCCATATCGACGATGGCGAAACCCCAACCGAGGCCACCTTTCACTTCCCTGGTGGCCTGTCGGACTATCTGAAGGAGACGATGAACGGCTCCTCCACTTATGCCGAGCAGCCTTTTGCAGGCACCGTGGACTTTCAGGAAAAATTCGGCACCCCGGGCAAGGTCGAATGGGCGATCAACTGGACGCCCTCACGCGACGGGTTCATTCAGTCCTACTGCAACACCGTTCCTACGCCCGAAGGCGGCACACATGTCGCCGGGTTCTGGGCCGCCGTCCTCAAAGGCATCAAGGCCTACGGCGAGTTGATCAATAACAAGAAAGCCGGTCAGATCACCCGCGACGACCTGATCACCGGCGGTTGCGCGCTAGTGTCATGCTTTATCTCTGAACCAGAATTCGTCGGCCAGACCAAGGACCGCCTCGCCACGGTCGAAGCGCAACGGCTGGTTGAAAACTCCGTCCGCGACCATTTCGACAACTGGCTCGCCGCCGACACCAAATCCGCCGGTGCGATACTGGATTTCCTCATCCTAAGGGCCGAGGAACGTCTGCGCCGACGGGCCGAGAAGGAAACACAACGCAAGTCCGCCACTAAGAAACTTCGACTTCCCGGCAAGCTGGTGGACTGTTCTAGTTCAACACGCGACGGCACCGAGTTATTCATTGTCGAGGGCGACTCGGCAGGCGGTTCCGCCAAAATGGGCCGCGACCGCAAGACGCAAGCCCTGCTGCCCCTGCGCGGCAAGATTCTGAACGTGCTGGGCGCGGCCAGTTCGAAACTGGGCACCAATGCCGAGATCAACGACCTGACCCAAGCGCTGGGTGTGGGCCTCGGCACCAAGTTCAACGTCGACGACCTGCGCTATGACAAGATCATCATCATGACCGACGCGGACGTGGACGGGGCGCATATTGCCTCGCTGCTGATGACGTTTTTCTTCACTCAGATGCGCCCAATGATCGACGCGGGACACCTGTACCTGGCCTGCCCGCCCCTCTACCGCCTGACTCAAGGCGCCAAGCGCGTCTATTGTCTGGACGAGGCCGAGCGCGACGAATGGCTGGAAAAAGGTCTGGGCGGCAAAGGCAAGATCGACGTCTCACGCTTCAAAGGTCTGGGTGAGATGGACGCCAAGGACCTGAAAGAGACCACGATGGACCCGGCATCCCGCAAACTGATCCGCGTCACGATTGATGAGGATGAACCCGGCGAAACCGGAGACCTCGTCGAGCGCCTGATGGGCAAAAAACCCGAACTGCGGTTCCAATACATTCAGGAGAACGCTCGGTTTGTTGAGGAGTTGGATGTTTAGTTCTCATATTTCGATAACTAGAGCGCCATAATCTTACCTATCTTCAATTAGCAGGTCATGATTGTCGATCACGTCAAAGTCCGTAGTCGGCCCAACTTTAACAACGGAGTATTTCGTTGTGCGTCCTAGTTTAGATTTTGTTGGCAAGACATCAAACTCCAAAAAGGCTGAAGTATCGGTCCTATCGTTCAGATTCTTAGAATAGCTTTCACCAATAAGCTTGAAAGCCGATGGGCTTCTCCCTGCTGGTGTCAAATAAAAAGGAATGGTTCTTTCTTGTTCATCAACAAACAAGCGACCATTGAATGTATTCGGATTAAATACTGATATCTTTGCCTTAATCTTCTCAATTTGATCTAATCTACTCCGATACTTCATACCCGCGAAAGTATTGTGGTTCAGCTTGATTTCTTCGTCTTGTTTAGGGGCCGCAGACAGAAGTCGGACACTCGCTTTTTCTGCTGTTCCAGACTTAAGAAAGGGTCTGTGCATACTTGTAAGTGGCGGTTCAATTTTTTCGGCAAGAGAATTCAACCGGTTTTTGCCGGGCATCTTTAAACCAAGTGTCTCTTCGATCTTTCCCTTTTCGTAGATTTCACGAATTGACTTGTCATAATCAACGGGTTGTCCCGTCACAGAATGCACTAGGTAATCATAAGTTGAATAAACCAAGTGCCCTAGGGGGTTGTCCTTCTTCAAAGTACCAAGCTTATACAACCCAGCAGCCGTCAACCCAACGACCGCCATTATCGAGAAGCTTCCCTCTTCAGGTGGCTTCGCAAGAATATCAGCACCTTTTAACGCAGTAGCCTGCGTTATTACCTCATCATTCAGGACCAAATGCGTAGTCAATGCTAGGCATCGCTCAAATCCATAAAGAGCTCTCGATAGGTCATAAAGGCTAATGTGATGCTGGTCGGACATTGCACCTTCGTACTTTAGTCCAACTTGAAATCTATGTTCGTACTCCAGCAAGTTACACCTCAAGATTGAAATTGATGTCTACGCATTCACTTGTGTCCATCACAGACCTCAGTTTTAACACCTATGTTACCCCATCCAAGCAAAATAGGAACGGAACGCGCCCGCCCATGGGGGCGGATCGGACGTGTGCTTGACACAAAGCATCAAGCATTGGATGGGTATTGCTCGACATCTCCCCACCCGTAGGCCGGGCTTCTGCCCTGCGCACCGCAACCCCCTTGCTTAACCCGTTGATCCCGTTCACACTTACGCTATCCAACACGTAAGCCCCTATTCCAACGAACACAGTTTCCGAACGGGAGGACGAAATGAAAACACTAACCCTTGGGCTGACCCTGACCCTGATGGCCTCGGCAGCCTCTGCGCAGCAGATGCTCAGCACCGCATCGCCCATTCCGGATGGGGCCGAGACGCGGTTTTGTTATTACGAAGGCATGGCCTATTCCGAGGACGCCTTTGTGGTGCTGTTCGGCGACAACACCGTGACCTCAACCGTCAACACGCGCGAGGAACACCTGCTGCGTTGCGCGCGGGGCGAGGATGGTCAGCTGCGCTGGAAACCGCAAAGCAGCTTCCAGACCAGCCGGTAAGACGGTGGGCGTTCTAGCCCACCTTGTCACCCAACCAGTCCGCGATCTGCCTGGCGGGGGTTTCCCAGTCGGGTTCCATAAACAGAAAATGCGCGTGGTTTTTTACGGGTAAGAAAGTCGCGCGGTCTCCGTAGAGTTTCGCCAGCGCGCGGCAGGTGTTGGGGTTCACGGCCCGGTCCTCGGTGCCTGACACTATCAAAACCGGGCAGTCGACCTTGTCGATATCCACCTTCATCGCGTGGTTGTCATCGAACATCCAAAAGAACATCTCGAACATCACCCGCCCGCTTTCCGGGCCAAGCTGGTCGAACACCGCATGCTGCTGCGCCTCGGGCATTTTGTTCAGCGCAAAGGGGGCCATCAAGTCGAAATCGACGCGCATGGGCTGTTTCCAGAACGCCCCGCCCTCCATCAACGCGCGCGGCACCGCGCGTTCGTCGTCGGTTTCGGGCAACGTCCCCCAAGCCGCGTTCGGATTGATCAGGACAATCGCACTGGCCAGCCCGCGAGACGCCACCTGCTGCGCCACCACCCCCGCAATGGCATGGCCCAGCAGCACTGGCTTGCTGTTCAGCCCTTGCACAAACGCGGCGATGTCATCGGCGTAATCCATGACGCTGGTGTCGGTCAGGCCTGGATCGGGCTCGGCCTTGGGGTCTCCGCCATGATAGCGCAGCGCGGGGGCGTGAACAGTCCAGCCGCGCGCACGAAAGAAGCCCGCGTAGTCTTCCATACACCACGGACCGGCAAAGGCCCCGTGGATCAGAACAATCTCTTTTGTCATGAAAATCTCCCTCACCTCAGCACAGTATGCGAGGTGAGGGAGCGGGTCCGCAAGCCTGTTAAAGCGCGGCTTTGAACAGCGCGGTCAGATTGTCTTCGGTTAGCTCAATCGGGTTGCCGCCGCAGGACGGGTCGATGATCGCGCCTTTGACCAGCTCAGAGATCGACGCTTCGGTCACGCCCAGATCGGAGAGTTTGCGCGGAATGCCCAGCGCGTCGTTGAACTCCTGCACGAAGGCGCGGAAGCCGTCAAAGCCGCCTTTGATGCCCAGATAGGCTGCGGCCTGTTGGAACCGGTCGGCGATGGCAGTGGCGTTGAAATCCAGAACAGCGGGCATACAGACCGCATTGGTGGTGCCGTGATGGGTGTTGAACACCGCTCCAATCGGGTGGCTCATCGCGTGGATCGCGCCGAGGCCCTTTTGGAACGCTGTCGCCCCCATCGCCGCCGCGCTCATCATCTGGGCGCGGGCTTCGATGTCGGTGCCATCAGCATAGGCGCGCGGCAGGTAGTCCTTGACCAGCCGCATCCCCTCCAGCGCGATGCCCTGGGACATGGGGTGGTAATGCGGGCTGCTGAACGCCTCAACACAATGGGCGAACGCATCCAGACCGGTGCCTGCGGTGATGAACTTAGGCATACCGACCGTCAGTTCGGGGTCGCAGATCACGACCGTGGGCAGAACTTTGGGGTGGAAGATGATCTTCTTGGCGTGCGTTTCCGAGTTGGTGATAACGCTGGCGCGCCCCACCTCGGACCCCGTCCCGGCGGTGGTCGGCACGGCGATGATCGGCGCGATGGTGTCAGCATCGGCGCGTGTCCACCAGTCGCCGATATCCTCAAAATCCCACACGGGTCGTGTCTGGCCGCACATGAAGGCAACCATCTTGCCAAGATCCAGGCCCGAGCCGCCGCCGAACGCAATCACCCCGTCATGGCCGCCTGCATTATAGGCGGCAACCCCGGCCTTAAGGTTCTTTTCGTTGGGGTTCGGGTCCACGTCGCTGAACAGACCACGGCCCAGCCCTGCGGCATCGAGGATATCCAGCGTGGCCGTGGTGATCGGCAGATCGGCCAACCCTTTGTCGGTCACCAGCAGAGGGCGCTTCATCCCAGCGGCTGCGCAAGCCTCGGGCAGTTCCTTGATCCGGCCAGCGCCGAACTTGATCGCGGTCGGGTAAGACCAGTTTCCAACAAGGCTCATGATGTCACCTTTTTCAGATGGTAGGATTTGGGGCGTGTGAGGTTGTGATAGCCGATGACCGACAATCCGCCTCCGCGCCCGGTATTCTTGCAGCCGGTCCAGCACAGGCCCGGGTCCAAATAATCAGCACGGTTCATAAACACAGTGCCGGTTTCGATCTGGTCACCAACCCGTGCCGCACGATCCACATCGCGGGTCCAGAGGCTGGCGGTCAGGCCAAACTCACTGTCATTCATCAGCGCAATGGCTTCTTCGTCGGACGAGACTTTCATGATGCCCACCACCGGACCAAAGCTCTCATCCTGCATCACACGCATCTCATGGGTGACATTGGTCAGGATCTGCGGGGTCAGATAGGCACCGCCATCATCCTCGGCGAAGGTTTCGATATGGGCAACGGCACCCGCCGCGACTGCCTCGGCAATCTGCGCGCGCACCTCATCGGCAAAGCGGATATTGGCCATCGGGCCAATTGTCGTCGCGGCCTCCAGCGGGTTGCCCAGCTTGTAGCTCTTCACAACGTCAACCGCCTTGGCAACGAAGGCGTCATAGAGGCTTTCATGCACGTAAATCCGCTCGATCCCGCAGCAGCACTGGCCCGAGTTGAACATGGCCCCGTCGATCAGCGTATCGACCGCTGCATCCAGATCCGCGTCGTCCATGACATAGCCTGGATCCTTGCCGCCCAACTCGGTGCCAACACCGGTAAAGGTTCCCGCCGCCGCGCGTTCCATCGCCTGCCCGCCCCCGACCGAGCCGGTGAAGTTCACGAAATCAAACGCCTTGCCCGCGATCAGATCATTGGTCACATCGTGGCTGAGGAACATATTCTGGAACACGTCCACGGGCACTCCCGCCGCATGGAAGGCCCGCGTCATACGTTCACCCACCAGCAAGGTCTGCGTGGCGTGTTTCAGCACCACCGCATTGCCCGCAATCAGCGCAGGTGCCACCGTGTTGATCGCCGTCATATAGGGATAGTTCCACGGCGCCACAACAAACACGACCCCATGCGGGATACGCTTGATATAGCGTTTGAAGGTCTCATCCTCACCCACGGCGATATCGGCAAGAGCATCTGAGGCAATCTCTGCCATGTGGCTGGCGCGCTCATTGAACCCACCAAATTCACCGCCATACCGCACCGGGCGACCCATCATGTGCGCAAGCTCAGGCACGATCTCATCATTCATCGCACCCACTGCGGCCACGCCGGCCATCACACGGCGGGTCCGCTCCTGTATTGAACGCGCGGCCCAATCCGCCTGCGCCGCACGCGCCCGCGCGGCGGCCTCGAATGCCGCCTCAGATGACAGCACTTCACGTTCTGCGTAAACCGAACCATCAATCGGCGAGACACATTTCAACATCTGCCCCATGTCCACTCCATATCCGAAAGAAACAGGATCCCTGCTTCATCTGGCCAAAAATATCCCGGGGGTCTGGGGGCAGAGCCCCCAGCCAACTCCCTAAGCCCGCTCAAACCCGCGGGCAATTTCCCAATCGGTCACCACACGCTCAAACTCTTCGATCTCGACTTCCGCCGCACGGGCATAGTGATCGACCACCTCATCCCCCATGGCCGCGCGCAACATGGCCGACCCATGCAACGCATCCCGCGCCGCACGCAAGTTGCCGGGGATCATGCCCGTATCGCCCTGATAGACGTCTCCCTGTGTCGGAGGCCGCAATTCCAGCGCTTCCTCGATTCCGGCAATCCCAGCGGCCAGCATCCCTGCCATCGCCAGATACGGGTTCATGTCCGAGCCTGGAATCCGGCACTCCACACGCACGGCCTTGGTGCCTTCGCCGCACAGACGGAACCCCGCCGTGCGATTATCTACCGACCAGATGATCCGCGTCGGCGCAAAGGTGCCCTTCATGAACCGCTTGTAGCTGTTGATATAGGGGGCCATGAAATAAGTGTAATCAGCGGCGTATTTCAGCAAACCCGCCATGTAGTTCTTCATGACATCAGACATCCCGAGCGGATCTTTTTCGTCGAAAAAGATCGGCACCCCGTCCGACCACAACGATTGATGCACATGGGACGAGCTGCCCACCTTGTCATGATGCCATTTCGGCAGGAAGGTCGCTGCGTGGCCGTGCTGCCAGGCGATCTCTTTCACCGCGTTCTTGGCAATCGAATGATACTCGGCCGTGTCCATCGCAGGCGCGTATTTGATGTTCAGCTCTTCCTGTCCGGTCTCGGCTTCACCTTTGGTATTTTCAACCGGAATCCCCGCGTCCCACAGATGGTTACGGATCGGGCGCATCACATGCTCTTCCTTGGTGGTCTGAAGGATGTGATAGTCTTCGTTATAGCCCGAGATCGGCTCTAGGGCGCGGAAACCTTCCTTACGGATCTGGTCAAAGCTCTTCTCGAATAGGAAAAACTCCAACTCGGTGGCGCACATGGCGTCATAGCCCATCGCCTTCAGCCGGTTCACCTGCTTTTTCAAAATGGACCGCGGCGCATGCGGTACTTCCTCATGCGTGTGATGATCCAGCACGTCGCACATCACCATGGCGGTGCCCTCCAGCCACGGCACAGGGCGCAACGTGTTAAGGTCTGGCTTCATCACGTAGTCGCCATAGCCGCGCTCCCAGCTCGTCGCCGCGTAACCGTCGGGTGTGCCCATCTCAAGATCGGTGGCCAGCAGGTAGTTGCAGCAATGAGTCTCTTCCCAAGCACCGGCCACAAAATGCCCGGCGTGGAACCGCTTGCCCATCAAACGCCCTTGCATGTCCACCATGCAGACAAGCACTGTGTCGATTTCTCCAGCGGAGACCTGTGTCTTAAGATGCTCGAGTGTCAGCATGCGAAACCTCTGAGACGTGAGAGAATTTTCGACGAAAATTCTTGCTGTGGTGGCGACCGGCCCGCCATGTGACAGGCCGGTCCTGTTGCATTAACCGTAGCGATAAGGCCGTCCGGCCTTGAGCATCTCGGCATTATAGCGCTTGAAGATGTCGACAACTTTCGCTTTGGTCTCGGACTCGGCCGCGATTTCATCCCAGAATTTAACCGCCGCCTCTTCGACGGTAGCCCATTCTTCGTCCGGGATTGTTGTCAGCTGCATTTTTGTGCCGTTGACGCGCAGGTTGGCCTCGCCGCCCCAATACCACCACTGGCGGTAGTAATGCGACTGGTCACAGCAGACCTTGAACAGGGTCTGCAGATCTTCAGGCAGCTCGTTCCAACGATCCATGTTGGCAAAGAAGTGACCCGCCCAGGCACCTGACACGTTGTTGGTCAGGAAATAGTTGGTCACATCGGCCCAGCCAACGGTGTAGTCTTCTGTGATGCCCGACCAGGCGATGCCGTCCAGTTCGCCGGTTTGCACTGCGACTTCGATGTCTTCCCATGGCAGGGTGACGGGCACCACGCCGAACTGCGACAGGAACCGGCCCGCCGTCGGGAAGGTAAAGATGCGCTTGCCCTTCATATCTTCCAACGAATTGATCGGGTCTTTCGTGGCAAAGTGGCAAGGATCCCAAGCGCCGGCGCTGATATGTTTGACCCCGACTTTTGAGTATTCCTCGTCCCAGATCTCATTCAGACCCCACTGGTTGAACAGCACCGGAACGTCCAGCGAATAGCGCGATGCAAACGGGAAGTAACCGCCGAACACGGTCACTTCCGTTGGCGAGGCCATCGAGTCGTCATCCGACTGCACCGCATCAATGGTGCCTTTCTGCATGGCACGGAACAGCTCGCCCGTTGGAACCAACTGGTCGGCATAGAACAGTTCGATCTGCATCCGGTCGCCAGCGATCTTGTTGAACATCTCGATCGCCGGATCGATGACATGGGCCGCCAGAGCAGGACCCGCATAGGTCTGCATCCGCCAGGTAATCGTGCTCTGGGCCAATGCAGGCGTCGCCAAAGGCGCGGCAGCGACGCCCACACCTGCGGTTTTTAGAAACTTACGTCTTGTTGTCATGACATTTCCTCTCCGTTGAAGTTTTTCGTGCCTCTTTTGCGGGCATTCTTGTTAATTTCCATAAACATAGCCAGGCAGCCAAAGGGCAATTTCCGGGAAGATCATGATGATCGTCAGCGCCAGAACCATCACCGCCACAAACGGGAAGATCGAACGGTAGATGTCCCGCAGCGTGATCTCGGGCGGGGCCATGGCGCGCATCAGGAACAGGTTATAGCCAAAGGGCGGCGTCATATAGGCGATCTGGGTGGTGATCGTATAGAGCACCCCATACCAGATCAGGTCAAATCCCAGCGCGCCGACCAGCGGCACGTACAAGGGCGCCACAATGACCAGCATCGCCGTGTCGTCCAGGAACGTGCCCATGACGATAAAGCTGAGTTGCATCAGGATCAGGATCATCCACGGCGACAGACCCAGTTGATCGGTGAACAGGTTCTCGATGGCTTTGACAGCGCCCAATCCATCGAAGACAGCACCAAAACCAAGTGCGGCGAGGATGATCCACATGAACATGCACGAAATCGCCAGCGTCTGCTTGGTGCAGTCCTCGAAAATCTTCCACGTCATACGGCGTTTCAAAACCGAGACGACCAGCGCGGTCAGTGCCCCGATGGCCGAGCTTTCCACCAGCGAAGTCCAGCCATTCACAAATGGCACCATCATCGCGGCAAAAATGATCAGCGGCAGAGCCCCTGCCCCCAGCAGCCGGATTTTCTCGGCCATCGGCACCTCATGCGCGTCCTCCATCGCCGGCCCTAGATGCGGCTGGATGCGGCAGCGAATCCAAATGTAGAGGATGAAAAGACCCGCCATCATGAGGCCCGGCAAAATCCCGGCCAGCCACAATTGTCCGACCGGTTGCCTTGCAATCATCGCGTATAGGACCAAAACCACCGAAGGCGGCACCAGAATGCCCAGACTGGACCCGGCTTGAATGACCCCGGTCACCATCGTTTTGTCATATCCGCGTCGCAGCAGTTCCGGCAGCGCAATGGTCGCGCCGATGGCCATTCCAGCCACGCTCAGGCCGTTCATGGCCGAGACCAGGACCATCAGGCCAATCGTCCCGATCGCCAGCCCGCCATTCACCGGCCCCATCCAGACATGGAACATCCGATAGAGGTCATCAGCCAGGCGGCTTTCCGACAGCACGTAGCCCATGAAGATGAACATCGGCAGCGTCAGCAGCGGGTACCACTTCATCAGCTTCATCGCAGCCGAGAACGTGATGTCCTGCCCGCCGGTCCCCCACAAGGCCAGAGCCGCAACTGTGGCGACCGCCCCGATCGCGCCAAAGACCCGCTGACCTGTGAACAGCATCAGCATCATCGACGCGAACATGAAAATGGCGATGTATTCCTGGCTCATGCCCGACGAACCTCGATATCCTGCCCGTTGATCCGGGCTATGTCTTTGAAAAATTCCGAGATTGCCTGAAGCAGCATCAGGAAAAAGCCGAACACCATTATTGCCTTGATCGGCCAGATGTAAGGACGCCACGCGGTCGAGGAACGCTCTAATCGGCCGATCTCTTCACTGCCGGTCAGCAACCCTGTGAAATACGAGACCGGAGCGTCGCCCCAATACCCAAGGCTATAAGCGGTAGACCCCAAGCCGCCGTAAAACAGCACGCCGAGATACAAGATCAGCAACAGGACCGTGAAGGCATCGAACCACGCTTTCTTCTTGTGGCTCCAATTGTGATAGAACAGGTCCATCCGCACGTTCGATCCCAGTTGGATCGAATACGGCCCGCCCATGATGTAATAGGTCACCATCGCAAACTGCGCCATTTCCAGCGTCCACAGCGATGGAAGAAAAAACGTCTTGGAAATCGAGGACCACAGCAGGATGCCCATCATCACGAACAGGCCCCACATCATGACCCGTCCGATCCGGTAGTTGACGGCATCGACAATCCGAACATATGCGCTCATGGCTCGGATCACCCTGCTGCCCTCTCATCGAAATCCGCCAGTGTGCGGGTGATCCAGGGGACAAGACAATCACTGGCTTTGCGCTGCTGTTCAGGCGACTGGATCAGGTCATTCCTGATCTCGACCATCACATTCAGCAACCCATTAGGCAGGGCTTGCGCGTCCAGCGTATGGGCGACCCCATCTGCGGCAGAGTACGGCTCATTCAGGCGCGTCACATAGGGGTTGTCGGCCGAATAGCCCGCCATCATGGCGCGCGCGAAACGATCATCCGCGCCGTGTAAAATGCCAAGCTCAACCTGTCTTTTCTGACCCAGATACACAGGCGTGAAACTGTGAACCGTCACCATCAACTCCAGCGAGCTGCGATGGGCGTCGATCTGTGTGGACACGGCAGACCGGAACGGCTCATACACATGGTCAATCCGTGCCTGACGCTGTTCCGGCGACATCGCGGCGTTGGCCGGAATGTCACAATTTTCACTACGAATGGGCATCGCCCCCGCCGAGTTCGGCGGACGGTTGCAATCGTAGACCAGCCGCGAAACCCCGCCGTAAACTAAAGGCGCTGCCAATCGCGCAGCCATCAGCCTTGCCACCGCCAGCGCACCCGGATCCCATGCGATATGGCTGTTTCGCGCGGCATCGCTCAGCCCCATATCACCAAGAGCCGCGGGGATTCGGTTCGACGCGTGCTCGCAAACCAGCACAACCGACGGCGCGCCGCCTGCTTTTTCCGTATGAACGACTGTTCCGAAATCCACCCTGCTGTCCTGCGATTCCAACTGTGACGCGTTGTGGAAAAATTTCCACACTCCTCAAGCACCTGTCAATAATTTTCCTGAAAAATTTCCACCACTCTTGATCTTGATGAAAAATTATTCACACTGCGACCTGAACATAATGCGGAGGAGCATGCAGTGCGGGTGACGGACAGGTTGTTGGCCCATCGGGACAAGATGACCCCATCCGAGCGACAGTTGGTCAGCGTTCTGCTGGACGACTACCCGATGGCCGGGTTGGGCAGCATCACCGAACTGGCAAGTGCTGCGTCGGTTTCGACTACGACGGTGGCCAGAATGCTGCAGAAAACCGGCTTTGACGGGTATCCCCAGTTTCAGGCCGCACTGCGAAGCGAGGTCAAAGAGATGATCTCGAACCCGATCGCCAAACGCGATGTGTGGAAAAGTGATCTGCCGGAAGAACACATCCTGAACCGGTACTCACAACAAACGCTCGCGAACCAGAAACGTACGATTGACGAGGTGGACCCCGAGGAGTTTGACAGTTTTTGCAGCCTCTTATGCGATCCGAACCGACGGATATTCATCACCGGCGGGCGCATTACCGGCACATTGGCGCAGTATCTTTACCTGCACTTGCAGATGATCCGCCCCGATGTGCGCCTGCTGCCTGTCGCGGCCTCGTGGACGCATGACTTGCTGGACGTGCGCAAGGATGACGTGCTGATCGCGCTGGACGTCCGTCGCTATGAGAACGCCACCCTTCTGATCGGCCAGTTGTGTCATGAACGCGCCGCCGAGGTCGTTTTGCTCACAGATCAGTGGCGCTCACCCATTCACAGGTTGGCCAAGCACACATTTGCAGCGCGTATCGCGGTACCCTCGGCCTGGGACTCGATGGCCTCGATCCTCACGCTTATGGAATGCGTCATCGCCGAAGTGCAGGAACGGCTTTGGGATTCGGTGAAAGAGCGCACAGATGAACTGGAACAGGCCTTTGACCGCACCAAGCTGTTCCGGAAATTCGGCCAAAGCTCAGGCTCTTAGCGGTCAAATAGGCGGTATTTCTACAACTGCGCGTGAGGAGTGTTGCCAGTCGCACGGCGGACCGTCACTTTGTATCCATGACCTTTGTGACCGAAAACCAGCTGCCTTTGCTGATCCTGTTCTTTATGATCGGATTGGTTGGCACCGGCTTTTTGTTCCGCAAACCTGCGGGGCACCGCGCATGGAAGCTTGCGGATCTGGTTTGGGTTGTGTTGGGCGGCATTGGTGCATTGGTGGCTGTTCTGGCGGGGCTATACACGTCGGACAGTTCAAGGTTGGACCGCCAGATCGATGTGGCATACGCAGCCACCCTAGCCTTTGATCGCGACGCTGCGCGATTTCGCTTGCGCTTCTGCGACCCGGCCTATGACCCGGATACGGCAGTCCTATGCGACAAGGTCGAGTTCCTGTCGGCATCGACAGCCAGCAATTCCGAGTTGCCGCTGTTCATAGCGGTCACAAACGAGGTCGCGCCTCTTCAGGGATTGCAGTTTCTGTTTGGTCGGCAAGACCAGGACGATATGGATGAAATGCGCGAGATGACTGCCAAAGCGGATGCATTCAATATCGACCAGTTCCTTGTATTCACCACTTTGGACGACGCGACACAGTCCGCCATCGACAATATGCGCCGCAAGGTGCCCGCGATCGCCGGAGACTATCTGATCCTGGCACAAAGCTACGATGATCTTGTCGAACAGGTCAGCAAGCTAAAGGACGAGTGGGAATATCTGCAGGCCAACGCGCACATTCTTGTCCTTCAGATCATCGCCTTGTGTCTTGTCAGTTTTGCGGCACCGTTTCGCTTGGGCAAATCGATCGTTGAACTCAGAACGACGCTTAGCGCCGGTAAGACCGCGCAAGCCGATCCGGATCAACGCCAAGAAAATAGCGAGCCAGAGTCCAAAAGTTCCGAGCCCCCCTCCGAACCCAACCCTCGCGGGTATAGCGTTCCGCACTCGTAACAACGCGCGTGGGCAGCAACTGAGCACGAGGCAATGCTCGGATGATTGCGACATCTTCCATCAAGGGCTGATCAGGAAAACCACCGGTTGCTTTGTAGGTCCTACACGGCACCAAAAGACCCTGATCTCCATAAGGCAGGCCGAACAGCCGACTGCGAAGATTGGCCCATCCGGCGACCCAGAAAGGACCAAATCCGCGCGCACGAAAGGACAACTTGAAAACGGCAGGACGGTTGGATGTCAGATGCTCGGTGACAGTGTCGGTCCAGCCTGGCTGCAATTGCGTGTCCGCATGCAAAATCATCAGCCATTCGCCTTTGGCCGCGTCGCAACCACGCCGCAGTTGCCCCCCGCGTGACGCCGCGCCGATCACGATTTCGGCGCCCGCCTCATCTGCAATTTCAAGGGTGTTGTCCGTCGACCCGCCATCGGTGACGATCAATTCCCTGATCAGCCCCGCATGGACCCCTTCCATCAAGGAAAGCAGCGTCGCAGGCAGTTCCCTTTCTGCGTTCAGGGTCGGGATCACGATGCTGATCGGAGCGGACACGTCTGATACCCTCTGGTCATGGCGGCGCCAAACCCTATATCACGGGACCGAACCAAATGACGAGGACCAACCCATGCCCAACCGCCGCCTATTGCGCCTGACCGGGACGGAAACCGACAGCTTTCTGCAGGGTCTGATCACAAACGATGTTCAGCGCCTGGACGATGGGCTGGTCTACGCCGCGCTTTTGACGCCGCAAGGCAAATATCTGGTGGACTTCTTTCTCAAACGCGACGGGGCGTCGGTGCTGCTGGATGTCTCGGACAGCCATGCCGATGGTCTCGTCAAACGGCTGTCTATGTATAAGTTGCGTGCAGATGTCGCGATTGAAGAAACTGACCTGAACGTACAACGCGGAACCGGTGACACCCCCAAAGGTGCCCTGCCCGACCCCAGACATCCCGACCTGGGCTGGCGTGCCTATTCGCCTGATGCAGAAACCGATGACGGAACCGACTGGGATGATATCCGCGTACGACATTGCATTCCTGAAACAGGCGTGGAACTGACGCCCGACAGCTATATCCTGGAATCCGGGTTCGAAGTCCTGAACGGGCTCGATTTCAAAAAAGGCTGCTATGTCGGGCAAGAGGTGACGGCGCGCATGAAGCACAAAACCGAGCTTCGAAAAGGGTTGCGAACAGTTGATCTGGTTGGCAACGCGCCTGTTGGGACCGAGATCTTTTCTGAAGGCAAACCGGCTGGCATTCTGTTTACCCAATCGGGCGACAAAGCAATCGCTTATTTGCGTCTGGATCGGGCCAAGGGCGAATTGACGGCAGGTGACGCGAAACTAACTTTGCCAGAATGAAAACGTTACCGCTTCGGCACGCGGCAATCAGGGATCTGCCAATTCGCATTTGACCTGGCGCAGGCCAACAGTATCACTGGGTTCTAAAAACCGTTCCGGGAATGGGTATGTTTCGGCTGTATACCGCGATCTGGCGCGCCAGCGCCGGTCGGCAGATAATTCTGATCGTGCTGTCGCTGGCGATCGCTGCGCTGGCCGCAGCCCCGTTGGAATTTCAACGCGACATCATCAACCACCTGACTTCCTCGGATATTCAGGCCGACCACGTTCTTCTACTTGGTGCGGGCATGATGGGGGTCATTCTTCTTAGCCTTGGTCTCAAATGGATGTTGGGATACCGCGCCGGTACGCTGGGAGAGGATCTGATCCGGCTGATCAGACAGCGGCTTTTAGTGCGCACCATCGATGTCGGCGAAAGCGGGCAAGACGTGGCCAAAGGCACCATGACCACGGCTATTTCAGCCGAGGCTGAAGAATTGGGAAAGTTCGCCGGCGGCGCGTTCTCTGACCCTGTCGTGCAGATCGGGACGCTGATCAGCGTGATTGCCTATATTTCTTCGACCCAACCCGCTTTGGGTCTGATTGCGCTGTCGATGATCGCGCCTCAGATTGTCATCGTTTACCTGTCGCAACGCAAAGTGAACACGTTTGTTGCCGCAAGGGTCCACATACTGCGCAACGCAACCGATAAGATAACGATCGGGGACATTCGCGCCGCGTCGGATGACATACAACGTCAATTCGATGACATTTACGAAACACGGCGCCAGATGTTTCTGTGGAAACTGTCGGCAAAATTCTTGCTCAGCGTCATCAACGGAGCCGGAACCGTAGGAATTCTAATGCTGGGCGGATGGCTGGTCCTGCAAAACAAAACAGACGTGGGCACAGTGGTCGCGGCGACCACCGGGCTGACGCGAATTCAGGGCCCCAGCGCCTTTTTGATCGCCTTTTATCGGCAGGTCAGCGTAAACCGTATCAAATACGAACTGCTGCTGGAGTTGTTTGGCGACAACCCAGCGCAGTATCGGCGATTGCAGCCTCATAAGAAATAGGGCCGACAAACGGCCCTAGTCCTGAAAGATGATCCCGTTTCGGGGTTTATGCGCGCTCGGAATAGTCCATGGTTTCGGTGTTCACGACGATCATTTCGTCTTGCCCGATAAAGGGCGGCACCATCACCTTGACCCCATTGTCCAGAACCGCAGGTTTGAACGAGTTTGCTGCGGTCTGACCTTTGACCACCGGCTCAGTCTCGACAATCTTGCAGGTCACCTTCTGGGGCAACGTCGCGTTCAGCGCCTCGCTTTCGTAAAATTCGACCACGATGGTCATGCCGTCCTGCAGAAACGGGCGACGTTCGCCCAGCAAGTCCGAAGGCAGCTCGATCTGCTCGTAGGTCTCGGAATCCATGAACACCAGCATGCCGTCGGATTCGTAAAGAAACTGCTGGTCCTTCTGCTCCAGGCGCACGCGTTCGACTTTATCCGCCGAGCGGAACCGTTCGTTCAATTTGGACCCGTTGCGCAGGTTGCGCAGTTCGACTTGCGCAAAAGCGCCACCTTTCCCGGGCTTTACGTGATCCACTTTGACCGCCGCCCACAGTCCGCCATTATGCTCAAGCACGTTACCGGGGCGAATTTCGTTCCCATTTATCTTGGGCATGACATAAATCCTTCACAAACGGTTGATGCGTCAGTTTCGGTCCCTATATCTGGCGGGATCACACCTGGCAAGACAACGATACCTTGTGCTGCACACGCAGCGAGACATGCAGATGACGCAACGCAGCTATGCATTTTTGCTGTATCCGAATCGCGCCTAATCGGTCATAAGGACCGTCACGCCGAAAATTACAAGAGCAAGAACAACAAGGATGACGAGATGAGAGATTTCGTTGACGGCACCGCCTTTAACAATGAGCAAGGAAACCGCGCTCGGAAACTGTTTGCGGCTGTCGTACTGGCTGCTTTGGACGATGCCATTGCCGATGACAAGAAGTACGGCAATGGGCCAGAGCAGATTGCCCGCTGGGCTCGCTCGCGCGATGGGCGCGAAGTGTTGTCTTGTGCGGGTATCGATCCGAACGAACGCGTTGTCAGCGGGTTGATGGAGTTTGTGGGCCGTGGCGTCCGCACCTCGGTCGCGTTGTCGCGTGAAGAAAGCGAGCGTCGCAATGCCGCTCAGCAGGCCGAAGCGGCCTGAACAAAACTGCAATTGTCGGAAAAAGCGCGCTTCTGCACCCGGAGCGCGTTTTTCTTTTGCACATCGCACAGCCTAGAAAAACAAGATCCACTGCCGCGCCACCCAGATCTCGGCGGCAAGCAAGGCAGCAAAGAACAGCTTTGCGCCAGACGTTATGCCACGCCGCCAGAGAGCCACATAGGACACAATGCAGGCGACCAACGCGAATGGCGCGACCCATAGCGCATGGTGCGCGCTGTCCCAGTAGCTGACCGGACTGTGAAATACCCATGAGCTGAATGGCCATAACTGCGGACGCCCGTCCCCGGCATGGAGAAAAAAGTCCAACGCCAGATGAAGCAGCCCCGCCCCTGCCACAATCTTCAAAAGCGGCCAATGCAGCCAAAGCGCCAACAACAACGCAGCTCCCCAAAGGGGGAATGAGTTATCGATGGCGAAAACGGTCTGCCACTCAGCCGAATAATAAAGTTGCCCAAAGACGACCTGCTCGGGGATGCCCAGCACGAACAAAGACACCCCAGCCAATATGTAAAGCGACGCGTCGGGCAAAAGCGACCCGACCAATGCCGCACCCAACACGCGACCGCGCGCTGGTCTGGCGAAGGCCGCAGCGCCGATCAAAAGATGCGCAGGTGTATTCATCTGGGCTTTCCCTTTGCAATCAAATCAGGTCATCTGCGCGTCAGCATAGGAGACACCTCATGGCGCGGTCCATCATGATTCAGGGCACTGGCAGCAATGTCGGCAAATCGGTTCTGGTCGCCGGTTTGGCCCGCGCCTATACACGCCGAGGCCTCAGGGTTGCGCCGTTCAAGCCTCAGAACATGTCCAACAATGCCGCCGTAACCGAAAACGGCGGCGAGATCGGACGTGCGCAAGCACTACAGGCCTGGGCTGCGCGGCGTCCGACGCATACGGACATGAACCCGATCTTGTTAAAGCCGGAAACGGACACCGGGGCTCAGATCATCGTTCAAGGCCAGCGGGCGGGCACGATGAAGGCAGGTGACTACCGCAAGGACAAATTTAAGTTGCTGACCGCTGCGCTGGAGAGCTTTGACCGGCTGTGCGCTGACGCCGATCTGGTCCTGGTCGAAGGGGCTGGAAGCCCGGCTGAGACCAACCTTCGCAAAGGCGACATCGCCAATATGGGGTTTGCCTGCGCTGCAGGAGTCCCAGTCGTTCTGGTCGGCGACATCCATCGGGGCGGCGTGATCGCTCAGATCGTCGGGACCCAGGCGGTGCTGGACGAAAACGATCTGGCAATGATCCGAGGCTTTGCGGTTAATCGGTTCAAAGGCGACGTTTCCCTTTTTGACGAGGGTCGCGACGATATCGCATCGCGTACCGGCTGGCCTTGCCTTGGGGTTGTTCCGTGGTTTCAGGACGCGTGGAAACTCCCCGCCGAAGATATGATGGACATCCGCTCACACTCTGGGGGGTCATGCAAGATTGTCGTTCCACAATTGGAACGGATGGCCAATTTCGATGACCTCGATCCGCTCTCGGCTGAACCGGGGGTCACTGTTGAAATCGTCGCTGCAGGTCGCCCCCTGCCCGGCGATGCGGATCTGGTGCTGCTACCGGGCAGTAAGTCTACGATCGGAGATCTTGCGTATTTCCGCGCCCAAGGGTGGGACATTGATCTTTTTGCACATGTTCGGCGTGGAGGGCACGTGCTGGGCCTGTGCGGAGGTTATCAGATGTTGGGGCACACCATTTCCGACCCGCACGGCGTCGACGGCCGCCCCGGAACCGTTGACGGGTTGGGGCTGTTGGACGTGTCCACGGTGATGGAAGGCCAGAAGCAAGTAACTTTGACTTCCGCAACAGCAGTTCCCGGTGGTCAGTGTGTCGAGGGGTACGAAATCCACATGGGTCGCACCGAGGGACCGGATTGCAATCGCGCTTGGCTGAAGATTGATGACCGTCCAGAAGGTGCTGCAAACGGCAACGGGCGCATTCGCGGCAGCTACCTTCATGGGATTTTCACCTCGGATGCATTTCGCGCGGACTTCCTGGCGAAATTGGGAGTGAAATCAGAGGTGAAATATGAAGATGGCGTGGATCAGGTCTTGAACGACCTGGCCGATCACCTTGAACTTCATATGGACTTGGATCTGCTGCTGTCTCAGGCCGAGACACCTCGACCCCGCTGATCGCTATTCGACTTCGCGCGCGGCGATTGCGCGGTTTATCTCCCGACGAACCAGCTTACGCAAGTTCCTCGTGATCCGTTCACCCAAAGCACCTTGCAGTTCTTCACGCACGATTTGCGTCACAATCTGTCGCAGTTCTTCATCATCAAGTGACAGACCGGGTTTTTGAGTGCTTTCCAAAGTTTCATCCTTTGCCGCGCTGTCTGTCCCTCGGATGAATGGCATGGATGGGTCAGAACCCAGGGCACTTTGCGATTCCGGAGGCCAAGCCACTGAACGCGTCCTTGTGCCCGAATACGCATCATCGCTTTGCCCGTCGGGTTCCCATTGATCCTCGGTCCGGGCAATCGCCGCCTCAAGGGCTTCGATCTTCGCGCTGAGACTGCCGGTCAGGTCGCGCTTTTCTTCGTCAGGCGCCGCGTCGACAGATGCCGTTGTTGCCGCCTCGTTAACGGCACTGGGTTCAGATATCGTGTCACGCTTAGTCTCGGAAGCAACGGCGTCGCAGGGCTGCAGTCGCATCGGTGCCGCGGGCGTGCCGGTCGTGTTTGCCGCAGTCTTTGGCATCTCTTTCGAGACACTGTCCTGCGGCCTCAACTTAAGTGGCGCGGACTTGCTTTTGGCCGGAAGTTCACTGTTGACCCGTAGCGCATCTGTCAAAACCAACCTGCCCGGTTTTCGCGACGGTGGTGTCGGGACAAAGATGAACTCTGATTCTTCCCGAACCTCTTCGTCCACCAATCGCTTAACCGACGACAGGACGTCCTCATTCTCCGATTTCGCAACCGTATCTGACATTTTTCTCTACCGCTCATAGCCTTGGTCCGATTGTAACCAATCCGACCCAGCGCTACAACCGATAGTAATGCGCATCACTCGCGCCGCAAGGCCTTGAGCACCCGATCCAGATCACGGCTTTGCTTGCTAACTTGCGACGGAGCTTTCTTGACCAGGTTGTAATAAAGCGTCGGGTCATAGATCTGCACGGCCAGCCCAAGTCGTTCCGCCGTCAAAAGACCTTGTGCCTGCAACAGCTGATATGCCGCCAAAGAACGCTCGGTCCGCGACGCAACTTCGGCAAGTTGCGCATCCAGAAGGTCCTGCTGTGCGTTCAGAACGTCCAATGTCGTCCGGGCACCCAAAGTGGCCTCTTCCCGAATGCCGTCAAACGCGACTTGCGAAGCACGAACCCGCTCAGTCGACGCTCTTAGGCTTGCCGACGCTGCTTGAAAGGCAGCATAGCGATCGGCCACACCCTGAGTGATGTCCTTTTGCACGTTCAGCAGATTCGCCCGTGAAGCATCTCGCGTCGCCATCGCGCGCCGCACTGCGGCCGCCAACCGGCCACCCGCATAGATCGGCTGAGTGAAATTCAGCGATACCGTTCCATCGTTGATATAGTCGTCATTGTCATAGCTTTCAGTAATGCCCGCATCGGCATTCAGACTGACATTCGGGCCCAGATTGGCGCGCTGCTGCTGAACGATCAGGTCCAGCGCCCGCACCTGATGCTGGGCCGATAGAATTGACGGGTGATTGCGCTGCGCCAAGCCAATTGCATTAGACTCAGAGCTTGGAAGGTTGGGCAGTCTCGGCTGACCTGCGGTACGGCCCGGGCTTTTGCCGACCGCGTTCACATATTCCGCCTGCGCAATGCTCAGATCACCACGCGCAACAGCCAAATCCGCCTGAGAACTTGCCAACTGAGCTTCGGACAAAGCAACGTCAGTGCGGGTCACTTCACCGACCTCGAAGCGGTCCTGCGACGCCCGGAGTTCCTCGGCCGAGACCTCGACGTTGTTCAACCGGATTTCGACGGTTTCTTCCTGTAACAGAACACCCAGATAGGCCGCTGCGGCCCGGATCAGGATTTGCTGTTCGATATCAATCAGGGACTGGCGGGTCGACAGAACCGTTTCCTGAGCAGATTGCTTGCCCAGAATCGACGCACCGCCATCGTAGAGCAACTGGCTCAGCGTCAGGCCCGTGAAAAAATTCGAAGGTTCGTTGGTCGTGACGACCGATCCGGAGCGAACGCGGGTGTAATCCTGACTGACCTGAGCGGTCCAGTTGATGATCGGTCGCAGCGCGGAAAGCGCAATGGCAACATCTTCGTCCGCCGCTCGCAGCAGCGCGCGGTTCTGCTCCAAAAGGCCGCTAGTGTTATATGCACCTATGAACGCATCGGTCAGGTTATCGGCCCAAACCACCCGTCCAGGCAGCGCACTCAATGCAAAGCCAGCCGCCAAAGCAACGGCCCTGACCAGCTTTCCTCCAGCCGTCCCACGCATACCCAAATCCTCTCAAATCAAAATTACGCAATCACCTGAGCAGTTTGCGCCTAAGTTTTCAAGTAATCAAGATTGCAAAATAAACTACTAGCTGACTATAGCGAAAATGCACACTCGGCGCAAAAGGCCGGAATAACCGGAGCACTGGCGTTGAAAGCATAGCGCCACGTTACGCGTCCGGACGATTTATGACCGACGCGAACGGTGCCCAAATCCCCTTCCATGAACAGGCAAACGATCCGGCCATGTTCCTTGATTTGATCCAACAGCGCTTCGGGCAAACGCTCTACGCCGCCCTGCACCATCACCACATCGTAGGGGCCGTGTTCAGCCGCGCCCTGCGCCAGAGGTCCCTCGTGGACGATGGCATTGTCCACGTCCGCCTCGGACAAAATTGTCTGCGCCTCTGCGGCAAGGGCCTCGTCTTCTTCAACCGCGACCACCAATTGCGCCATCCGCGCCGCTACCGCCGTAGAGTATCCAAGTGCGGGAGCAATATCCAAAACGACCTCGTCGTTGGTAATATTTACCGCATCCAGCATTTTTGCCAGCGTTCTTGGCTCCAGCAAGCAGCGTCCCTTGCCCAACTCAATCAGCTCACCGACATATGAGGCTTCGCGCTGCGCGTCAGGTACGAAATTCTCACGCTTGACGGTCAGCATGGCATCGATGATGGGAAATTTGGTCACGTCCGAGGGCCGAATTTGCGTATCGACCATGGTGTGGCGCCGGGCTGAGAAGTCTGTCATTTGCTCGCTCGTCTTTGGATCGCGTGTTCGTTTGGCTTTTGCCACATACTTATCTGTGCAGCAACGGCCCAGAGCCGGATTCTTGCCCGACATCGGCACCAGCCCTATTTGACCTGCGTCGGATGAGTGCGAACCCAATTCAAACGATATCCTCTGGACGTTCCCCCAGAAAGCTGTTAGAACCGCCCCCACACCACAGCAAGTGATTGATTTTACTTGAAAAGGCGAGTTGGCGGAGTGGTGACGCAGCGGATTGCAAATCCGTGTACACCGGTTCGATTCCGGTACTCGCCTCCACAACATCTTGTAAAATTCGCCAAATGTCAAAACTCGAACACAAGATGTAGTCGTGCTATTTTCGTGCACAATTCGTACACAGTCCGCGTGCAGATTCGACTGCATTTTGAGACCTTTTGCCGTATACTCAGGAAAAACAGGCAACTAGGCGAAGCAGCACGCGATGAGCTACGGCGTTACCACTGTAAATGTGCACAAAAAACTGAAGCTGGATAAGCGCCAGGGCAGCGAAAATTGGTACGTGCGGTTGACGTTGGACAACGGCAAACGTGTTGTGAAAAGCACAAAGACAGACGACTTAGAGGAAGCAAAAGAGCGCGCAATTGAGTTGTACCACGAGACCAAAGCGCGCATCAAAAATCACCTCCCCGCTCAAACCCGCAAATTCAAGCACGTAGCTGAGTATGCGATTGCGCGAATGCAGCGCGAACTTGATGAGGGCGGCGGCAAGCAGGCTTACAAAGATTACTTCTCAGCGCTGCGCATTTGGCTCATCCCGTATTTTGGGAACACAGATGTAGCTAAGATAGATTTGGCTGCGCTGACGGCTTTTGATGCGTGGCGCACTGAGACGAACAAAAAACCATTCTCACAAAGCGGCATCAACAATCACAATGCAGCACTGAACAGAGTTCTGGACGAAGCGGAACTGCACGGCTGGATCGTAAAATCTATGCGCCCCACACTGCTCAATAAAGGTGTCAAAAGCGAAAGCAGAGGCAGCTTCACGGACGCAGAGTACAAGAAGATTTATACGGCGCTGCGCACTTGGCACAAAAAGACGAAAGACAAAAAGGCAGCGGCAACTCGTGAAGTGTTGCAGAACTACGTGCTGTTTTTGGCAAACACTGGCGTGCGACATGGCACAGAGGCGTTGCGGCTGCGTTGGCGCAACATCGAATGGCAGGAAAAAGACGGCGAGCGCTACTTGCTTGTGAACGTAGACGGGAAAACGCGAAAGAGAAGCGCAGTGGCGCGAGATACAGTGGAAGACTACTTGGACAGACAAAGTAAGCTGAACCCCAATCTCAGCCACGACAGCTTCGCTCAGCTTGTCGCAGCCAAATCCAACGAACTTGTTTTCACGACGCGCTTGGGCGCTGTTGCAAACATCGCGAGCTTAAACCGCGCATTTAATGCGCTGCTGGATGACTTGGGTTTAAAAGTTGGCGCTGATGGCAAATCCCGCACTCTGTACAGCTTGCGGCACTACTACGCGACACGTGACTTGAAGCGCGGCATCAGCACACACGCTTTGAGCAAACAAATGGGCAACAGCACGGCGATGCTGGACAAGCACTACAGCAAGTACAGCCCATTGCTTAACGCTGAAATGCACAGCGGACGCGACATGCGAAAAAGCCCAAAGAAAGAGGCGATGGCAAACGGCGGCGGTGTGGTGGAAACGGCATTCAATATGCTTGCAGCGGGCAAACTAGATGAATCAGGACTGCTGGCGGCTTTGGGCGTTGAACGACAGAACTACGTGGTGACAGAAGAGATTGCGATGAAGGCGCTGGCGGCAAAGAATGACGACTTGATAAAGGGCGAAACTTTGCTGCGGATACTGAATGGGTAAAGTGCTACGCCATGATGTCCTTTATCAACTTGTTCATGGGCGACGAGTTCGCAAAATACTCAAGTTTGTGGTTTCTAGATATTGGAAGCAAATCTCTGTGCCCCACCGCACTAGCCCATGCCAACCAATCTGATCTCCCTGCCACCAAATGATCATCCCGCAACTCAATCAGACCATAGCGATTGTCTGAAATTTCCAGAATTTTCGCCTTCGAAATGGTCGTTGCATTTTTATGGTTGTACAACGCATCAATGATCTCAGCAGTCTTTTCCAAGCCTAGCAAGTGGTCTTGCAGAATCCATGCAAACCAAAACAGCTGGTATTCTTGCAAACTGTCCGTCCTTGCAGCCTCAAGTACAAAATTTGCAATAAAAGTTTTGTCTGAAATATAACGAGAAAAGGACCAAATGTTCTTAGCAAGATGAGGAAAAGCAATGGCGAACTGACTGATGTACGGCAACACTTCCTCTGGATGGTCACGGAAAAGGCTCAGAATTAGTTCCGCATCTTCTTCTTCTAAATGATCAGCCTTGAGCAAACCCCTAATATATTCGATCTCCTCCGCACTCATCTGAATAGCCTCAACCGCAGCATCAAGATCGTCCATGTACAAGTGCAACGCAGCCTTACGTCGCTTCTTAAGCAAATCTGCTTTTATATCGTCCACCGTTTCTTCAACCTTGATCCCTGACGAACCAACGATTGAGGTTTTGTTTGGATTAACTGACAGACCTTTTTGACCCAGCAACTTCTGCACAAGGTAAAAGTCCTCAGCTAAGTCCTGTGCATTGTCTGAAAACAGAACAAAGTCATCCATAAAGCGAACAACAGCTTTCGCTTTAAGTCCATGATGCTGCTCAATGAAACGTAAGAAGTCGTTTCCAACCATCTTTGCTGGATACATACCCTGCGGCCAACAATCTATGCTTCGCCCAGAATTGCTTTGTCTCAGGTACGTTCCTAAGGCGTTTACATCTGCACTGCTTGCTCCCACTTGAGCGAACCAAGACACGATATCATGATGGTAAACACTGTTGAAGTACGAGGCCACGTCAAAGCTTATTGAATGCTGATACTTTTCTGAGTAGGCGACCAGTGCCTTTTTGTAACCTGAATATGATGCAGTTGCGCTAAGTGGATCTCCGCCTTCAAACCTATATCCAAAGTGCTTTTTGTCTTCTGAATACGGTTTGCGGAACTTAGATTTATTTTTAAAAACCAATGAGTAAAGAAAGTGCTCAGCTACGGGGTCCAGTTTTACAGTTCTGCGCAAATGCCCCCGTGGCTTGGACGCATAAACGCGAGTTTGCGCTAAGAACTGGTACGCTTCATCATCATCTTTCTTGCTTAAACACCTTTGCGCGTGCGCCTTTAGCGCCGCGTCTCCCTTCTCGAATAGTACCTTGGACGTTTCCATTGGAAAGAGTGTGCTGGCAAAGTCGTACAAGAAAAACTCTTTCGCTGAGTGCATGGAATTATCACCTAACAAAATTGATCAAGCTGCTCTCTATAGCAGAATTGAGAAAACGCAGGAACGCCTATAGCTTGCATGCTACCAAAGTTCCAATTGCAATTGTGGGGGCAAAATTGAATAAACGCAACCACTTGGGCTGCGTTCTCCACTGCTTTAAGCTTATTGAGCCGCTACTTTTCTTTTCGCTCTGCTAAAGCTTTCAAAGCCACGTCCAACTCGCCAGCTTCCGTTGCTGCCTTCAACGTGTTCAACGCGCCAGCAACATCTTTCAACGCTTTAACAAAGACCGCGTTTCCATTGCCAATCATCAGCGCCTTGTTGCCGTACTTGCACTGCACGTACCAGCCGCCATCCTGCTCAAAAAACCACGGGCGCACTTTGCGCAACTTATCCACCAGCACTTTTTCACCCTGCTCGTTCTTGACCCATAACTTGCGCGTCACCTCGTAAATTTCACCCTTTGCAGCGGCATCAGCCGCTTTCACCTGTTCTTCGATTGCAGCGACAAGTTTGCGGCGGCGCAGTTGAACAGGGTCCTGCTTGCTGGCGCGGGTGACGGATTTTACAGTTAGTTTAGATAGTACAGACATATCATAGCTCCTATAGTCACCCCATATGTCTGCTGCCTTCTAAGAAGAAAGCGATCTAAATCTGATAGTTAGGCTAAAATTGCAAAAGGTCAGCACGGAGCTGACCTTGAGCAAAAGTATCAATGTAGCTTACATGCGGTGAGCTTCGACGGCATAACCAGTGATATTTGTGAATGACTGCATTTTCGCTGCTTCTTCAGCCATTACTTCTTCCCTGCTCCGTAGTGGCGTGCTCATCTTGCGCCCCAACAGCAAAAGCACGCGCTCAATTGCAATGTCATCACGCAACTCAATGACTTTCTGCGGCGTAGCACCGTCAGGTCTAAAGTTAAGAGTAATTGTCAGCCCCTCAAGCAATTCATTTTCAGCTTTTGCTTCGCCATTGGCTGCATTTACAATTTCGCTGTGCTCTTCAGTACCCAACCAACCATCAAGTACTGTAAGCCCGCAATTGATGTGTCCTTGCTCACGATCGCTGGGCTTAACACCGTTCTTGTTTGTGTTTGCTACCTCGTAAACACCGCCCTCGCTTGCCAGCCAGGCAGCAAATGAAACATTGCGCGACATGACGTCTTCGTTCTTTTGAGCAATTTTCAGCACGCGCGCCCAAGCTTTTTCGCGGGATGGCGTAATGTTGCCGCAAACGAAACGCAAAGCTTTGGTTTCAAGGGACGTGGCCTTCGTAAAATTGACTTCCTTGTTCTCTTTGCGTTCGTCCATGATAAGTTCGAATGTCTCGCGCAGACGCTGCTTTTCTGCTTTTGTCGATTTTTCGCCAACTAGTTTGATCCGTTGAACGACCAAAAACACGCCGCCCAAGAACTCGTACAGAACTGTGTTTGCTTTCTTTTCAAGAGCCTCGAATTCTGCATAGACGGATTTCAAGTCTTGGAGGTAGCTGACAGCAGCTTTCGCTTCACTCAAAACATCTTCGCGCTTGGTCAGCGGGTAGTTGTGGTGGGCGCACACCTGTTCGTTGGTTTCGCCAATTGCTGCTGCTGGCAGCATGTTAGTTACGGCTTCAGTGATGTTGTTTTCAAAGTTATTCAGCATTGTAGATTCCTTTTCTAATGCTTGTTTCTGTTGATCGTTGACGCTGTTTCGTCATCAACAAATACAGATTAGAATGAAAAACTACCTTGTGCTGTTTAGTGAAATAGGCTCTACTTGAATGTATATAAAATAGTGTAAGTGACTGTTTTAAATATGGATGATAGGCGACACAGAGCTGGACCAAAGCTCTTCATACATGCCCCACCGTACAAAGGCATACGCTCACGCGAAACAGGCGAATATGTTTCAAAACGTCTTGCTCGAATCCAACCACCATTTATTGACGCGAAGCCGTGGCAATGCTCCGTGTTCTATTTTTGGTGGGAGTTCTTGCGGCGGCACGAAGGCTACAAAGATTGTTGTGAACGAGGTGGCGCAGGGCGCTACAAAAAGCTGTATGCGGATTTTGGCGATGTGCACGCCCATGAGACCAAGGATTTTTGGAAGTGGTGGAGCGAAAAAATCGAAGAAGACCTAACACGCGGACAGCACTTGTTTGCGGAACCTGTGGCGCGGCGCATAGGCGTTGGAAACGGGTCGTTGAACGACCAAACTAACGGCACAATCACACTAACAATACCGCTTGAGGTTAGGACGAAACAACTCGTTCAGAATTTCCGCAAGGTGCTGAACGATCAAAAAGAGGAAGTTGCGGCTGCAAGGCGAATTAGTAGAGCGCTATATCCCGTCGCAGCCAAAGTCAGGCTCAATTCGTTGTACCAAACTCTTTGCGTGTGGGACGTGTGGCAGGAGCACAAGAAACGCAAGAAGAAGTATGAGCTTGCGGAGTTAGCAGGACTACACGTGAACAAGGTGGTGAACGGGTGGACCGTTGAAATGGCAAAGCGCCAAGACCTACCTTTCAGCGACATACAAAGAGAAGTCAGGCGCAGACAAACCGCAAGCTTCAATCGCCACCTGGCTGCGGCCAACGATTACATTAAAAACGTAGGTAAAGGGCAGTTTCCTAAGCGAAGCAAATGAGTTAACTGGCTTTCATTCGTTCTTATTCGCAAATATTGACCCCCAAAAAGGATGAATTTCACATGTTCTTTTCTAAAGCCGCAAAGATAGTTGCGTACTTGATGTTCGCACTGGGTGTTTTGCGCGTTGCCATGGGTTTTCTGCTGGCATTTGGAACTGAGACAATGGCGGATAATCAAGCCGCAGCAAGTCGTTACCTCTCTGCCAGCAGCACAGGCGAAGCTATAAACGAGGGAACGATTGCAATTGTTGCGGCAATTGTCTTGGGAGTACTGGCTGAGATCAGCAGCAACATACAAAGAAAAGCTGACTGAACGGCGCTACTGGCTTGGCAGCCATCAGCCAAATATCATTCTCTTTGTGCGCATCGCATTTCAATACTCCTTAGCTCGTTAAAGCTAAATACGAGCAGGAGAACGAGATGAAATTAGACCACCTAAAAAGTTCGCTTCGTCGCCTGCAAGCTGCGCAGTGCGGTAACGATGTTGCGGAACGCTTGGCGATTGCTGGTGCACTCTTGGACTTAACCAGCCAATACATCCAGCAACTGAGCACAGACTTGAATGAAAGCGGTACAACGACCCAAAGGCGCAAAGCGAAAGAGCGTGAAACAGCAACAGACCCCAAGCCGCCCGTTAAACCCGTGCGAGTTGCAGAGCCGACAAAACCCAAAAAGCCAAAATACTCTGGAAATCACGCGCCGTCTGCGCGCAGATGATAAATACCTTTAACAGGCTAAGGCACATGCCGCCTGTGAGCCGCCAGAAACTTGGAAGCATAGCTGACAGCGACCTTCGTGTACTCAATGGGATCAAGGACGAACTGGAAGCCTATTTGCTCGAACGTTACAAAATCGCGGCAATTGCGGGCCACGAGGCATCCGCAGCAAAATGTTAGGTTTTGTATAATCCTTAACATTTCCACTGAAGCGCCTTTGATCGCAAAGGCTTAGCGTCAGCACCTTTTTCGATCGCTTGGCAAAATGTGTGGCTTTACAATGAATTACAACGAAACCACACATTTAGGCTGAGACATGAAACAAGCAAAGCTACTGACGCAAGCGGAACAGAAACGTGTTTATGCCGTCATTGATGCCCACCGCTACAGCGCCCGCAATCGCGCCATTTTCGCATTCAGCTTCTTTGCAGGGTTGCGTGCGTGTGAGATTGCAGGATTGAAGGTTGGCGACGTCTTTGACTGCAACGGCAACCCGCGTGACACAGTTTTTCTTGGGGCGGAACAAACCAAGGGCGATGAAGCAGGCGCAGTTCTTGTCAGCAATAGATTGAGTAAAGCTCTTGCTGTGTACGCAAACAGCTACCCCCGTCACGTTAGCAAACCTGACGCCCAGCTGTTTTTCAGCGCAAAGCGCGGTGGGTTTAGCCCTCAGACGATTGTGAACCTGTTTTCCAAATTTTACGTGGCGGCAGGCATAAAGGGCGCTAGCTCACACAGCGGGCGCAGGCAGTTTTTGACGGAGCTTGCTGACAAGGGTGTGAACGTGCGGGTGATACAGGCTCTGGCGCGCCACAAGGACATCAGCACAACCCAACGATACATTGACTACAATGAAAGCAAGCTGCGGAACGCGATTGAGTTAGTTTGAGGGTCAGACGCAAGTGCTTGCTATCGTGCAGCACCTGCGGCTTGACGAAGTCTAATTCAAGAAAGATGCACCAATGCAGGGATACGTCAGATGTCTTTGGAAGTTGACGTTACCAAAAACCATGGCAAGCGATCTGGGTAAATTAGAGACGCAATCAACGCATTTTTTTGCTCAAAATTGCTCAGCCCAGAAACGGCAGATTCAATAGATGGAAGCATGTGAATTTTGAAAAAGGTTTCAAAGTCAGCAGCCGTAAACAAGTCATATCCAATTTGAAACTGAATATTCACCCCATCATAAATTACTTCCGCTGAAAAAGTCTGATAGGCATCAGGAACAAATGTACTGACCACCGTATGATCCAATTCTTCGAAATCATACTTGATTACCTCAAGTTGCTTTCGTCCCAAGAAATGATACAGGAGCACGAATAATAACTCTGATGGCTTAGCAATAAAGTTCGCCTCATCCAAACTGTCGTCTCCGCAACGCCATTTGAGGAATGACAATACGTTATCATCTGAAACATCAGACTTGGCGACTCTACGATTCTCCTTGAAATAGTTTGAGTACAACGTGGAAAGATACTCTTCCCCCCAGCCGCTCACTCCAAACTTATTCGCCAATTCCGAAACAACGAGCAAATACGGCGCTTGCTCTTCAGACATGAGGCAGAACGAGTTAGCATATTGCTCCTTGAGAGCCACGAGGATGTTAGAAACAGTTTCCTTACGCTTAGCAAATTCCTGTATGTCGTTTTCTATCAAATATAATGAGGTCAGTGCCCACGCGGCTACCTTAGAAATTCGGATTGGTAGCGCGAAAAACTCCGCATATGCTCCACCTTTTGCAAGAAGACCAAACTTTTCATTCAGCGCTTCTGCGACTTCTCCAAGGGCGTTCCAAAGACTTTGGTCTACTTGAACCCTAAGATAGTTAGCCACTTCATTGCGTACCGTTTGGTCTTCAATTGACTGAGCGGCGAATAGAAAGGCACACAACACCTCTACAGAAGCAAAACAATCCTCTGAGAGCGCTGCACGCGAAGAAAAGCTCTCAGATAAACCTATGACAACACCACCTTGACCCCTGGCATCTGAAAGACTGACAATTGCCTTCTCTACAAGGGTTTGAAGTTCCCTAGTGTCCAGATTGTCTTTTGCCTCCACGTAGACCTGCCATAGGCACTCCGCCATCTCCTGACCAAGCGCGGGCAAACCAGACGAGCCAAGTTCTGGCAGGCGCGCAAATTCACCACTTGAGCTTGTGATCGCCTTTGGGTTTTTCACAAACTGGGAAGCGCCAGAGACATTAAACGACCACACACTAGGCGATTGATCACCAAATTCAGACGCAATTGCTGCACCTATGTCATCCAAACTCAGGTGATCCTTGGCAACCCTGCAATCTTTCTGGCCCTCTATGCAGTCCAGTATGTAGCCAGTACCAACGCCACCTTCATCCGTTTCTCCAGCGCCACGGTCTGAGGCACTAGTGGCGAAGATCGAAATACTTGCTCCTTGAGCACGGCCAATCTGTGATGGCTTCAATAGGCTCCCTAAGTCAGCGACCATTCCAGCGGCCTGACAGGCGTCAATGATGATGTTGCTGTGCCTAGGCTGCGCATCGTTAAGGATCTGAAATATTTCTGTTATTGGAAGGGCCGTTGCAATGAAGCGATCACAGTTTGTATCTGAACAACACAGTGCAAAGGCTTCATTGCTCACTCCACCATGGCCAGCAAAAAAGAATGTTAGTGTATCTACCGCACTATCATAGGCTAAGTCCGCAACAGCAGCAGCTACTTCATGCTTTTTTGGATCTAGCAGTAATCTGGACGCAACTGGGTCATAACCTCCTTTTGCAGGATCAGTTAACGCAGCAAACATATTCCTCGCATCTACGCCCGCACCGTTAAGTTGAGAGAGGCGTTGGTCATCATGGTTGGTCACACCAATGCACAAGCAAACCCTATTAGTCATGCGTCGCGCCTTTCAAAGCGGCTCTTTCGTTCAGCCTCTTTCTGGATCGCTTCCTCTAATTTCTTCGCCTTTATGCTTTCAATACGCTCGTGCATTTCAGGCGGTGCTTGCTCAATTTCCTTTGCTAGTTTAGCGGACTGACCTGGGCTCACAAACATAGTGGGCAGGTTCAAATTGCCGTCGCTATCCACTGACATTTCAATGCCTTCTAGCATTGCCGCCATTGCTTCCAGTTGGCTACCATGTTTGGCCGCATCTACAACGTTGCCTGTCTTCTCCGTAACCTCATGCAGCTTGGCAAACATCATTTTTTCCAACGAAGTGACCATACCGCTCGCAATTTCATTGGCATGTTTGAACGTGATCGAAGGGTCACCATCCACAACATCTGCAAGGGCAAGAGTGTTTTCAACACTGTGGAGCTCTACCTCACCAGTTTTGTCGCCCAGCTCATTCGCAGGTGAGGCCCAGCCCCTACCGTGCTGGAACTTCATTATGTTGTTTGTATCAAAGTAGGCAGCTTGCGCCTGTTTCACCATTCCAGCAACTTCATCCGTAAAGGATTTTGCGACTGCTTTCTGAAGCCTTTTTGCCGTAAATGGCACACGAGATTCTGACACGCCAACTCCTTCAGCAATGTATATATTGACGAGAATATATGAACAGAAACGATATTTTTAAGCATGCCTTCTCATCAAAAAGGAACAAACTGTCAACGTGTTAGGCGGCAAATGCAACCTAAGTATCAGCCTTGTTCACTGGGACGAATGATAACTTTTAATAAGTTCCTTGATGCCATCTTCGCTTTCCCACAACCAACTTGAGCAAGGGCCAAACTGCTGTTGGTCAGTGCTGCTGTCATGTGCATGAGCCACGGACCAATACAAATAATCTACGCCATGCACCCAAGCTTCGTTTTCAAAGGCGAGCATCACGCCGTTAGCAAGCAAGCGTCCATGCTCGTCTGAAGGCGTCTTTGGTTGCAGCGGGCCTTTTGTAAATTCCCAACCGCTGCGCCCTTCGTTCTGATAGTCGCACGTTCCTCTAAAACTCCAGTTTGCGGAGCCGCGCCAAGTTGGAAAAGTGGTTTCAGACAGAATGATGGGTACATCAAGTTGCTCGCGCAGCTTCCGCACCTCGCTCATCATGTTGCGACCCGCGCGCGATTTTGCATTGCGAAGCGCCAGTGCAACTTCATTGGCAGTGTATTCTTCGCGCCCACCAAGAATGCGCGTTGGAAAGTAGTTGATCCCAACGATATCGACAAAACGCATCACATTGCTTGTAGACAAGTTTCTCAGGTTCGAGTCGTTGTTATAGTTGTGCGCGTAGATCAGCTTGCCATCATACAGTCGCCTAATATTCTGGACGATTTCAGGCCAACGGCCGCTGTTCTCTAGGCGCCCGTTGAGGTTGTTTAGCTCTGTACCAATTGTCAGATACTCAACCTGATTTTCCTGAGCGTATCGCGCAACTTCTTCAATAATTTCTGCGTATCCTGACCACGTGCTACCGTCGCCCTCAAAGAAGGTGCTTTCTTGCATGTTACCGTTTCCAAACCTGTTGCCCAATTCCAAGAACATAGGTTTGAGATTTACGGCCAACCCAACAGCACGCGCTTCATCAATTGCCAAGCTAGTCGCATCGCGCCTGGTTGAGACAAAACCCTCGTCTTCCAAGATTTGCTTGTTCGCTATTGAGCATCCAATTTTACGGCCAACTGGGTAATCGTCTGGTGCTGAACGATCAATTTTTCCAACACAACGAAAATCCAAGGTAACAACATTCAACCCATAATCAGGAATTTCTTTGATTGTCCTAATCACATCATAGGCAGGCTGATCAGCGCCGTCATAACCCGCGAACGCTATGCTGGTGGCGCGGTATGGCCAATTTACAGTTGGTCCAGTACTGATTCCTCTCGCCGCTAGTTCCAACTCTAGCAGCTCAAGCTCCACCTCGTTTAGCTGGCCGTCAAATTCCAGATTGAGGTCGCCTAAGAACGCTTCTAACGCACCTCGTGTGCCCTTCCCCCAAAGCCCATCAATTGACCCTGCGTCGTATCCCAGCTTGTTCAAGTATCTTTGCGCCTGCGCAACATCATCCTCAGTTGATGCTATGCTTGGCGTGGCGAACAAAGACAGCACTACCAACAAAGCGAACCTTGATACTTTTTCAAACATAATATTTTCCTGAAAGTTCTTACTGGTGTTTATTGCAATCAAAGAAGCCTAGAAAACGTGGAGCAGCAACCACATTTGAGCGCTCATTTTCTAAGCTTCTTTTGGTTCCCTGCACGCTTCACATTCGCAAAGTAAACCGTGCCTGGGCGGACGTGCTTAACCCCTGCCGTGCAGCACAAATAGACGCCTATATCAAAGTGGTTCATTTTTGCCTTTTTGTGCGGAGCATTTGGAGCAACGTTAAGAGTTGGTCCACTGTAATTCGCGACTTGCTGACCATCTAAGTAGACGATGATTTGTCCGTCTGCCTTATGGGACCATTTGGCGTACACTTGAAAGTTCCGCCATTGGTTTTTGAAGTCACGCATGTTCATCAAGGGAATGCGTGCAATGTCTCTGCAGTCGTGATTTGCTGCGTCGCGCGGCGCTTGGAGACGCAAATAAATAGTGTCGCCTTGGCCCTTGCGTGTAGAGTGATTGATTGAAGCGTGAGGACACACACCGCCCTTCCATTGAGTAAAAATGTAACTTCCCTTGGTCTGCGACCCTTGTGTAGGAAAGCTCGCTGGAACAAGCATATCCCACCCATACCAAGCCTCTGCTGGTTGAGCGAAAATCCAAGTGCCGTCGCTCTTTGCTTCCCTAAGCATTGAACGGACAGAACCATAGGAACAGTCACCCTTACCTGTTCCATCGCCGTAGGCTGATGTTACGCAATCACCGCCATAGATCGAAAATGAATGGACACGCTTTGCTTTGATACCGTCAACTTTACGCAGCCGCTTGTAGGAATTTGGTAAATTAGAAGCATCCTGATCAAATCTTATGCTTCCCGCTCTAGATGGATCACTGAACGTCACCAAGGCAATTGCTGCCATCAAAACTATTTGCAAAATAGAAATTTTCACTGCCTCAATCCTCTAACTTTTCTCATTCACGCGAAGCACAAGTAGCTCACGTTTCATCTATAAGTGCCAAATTGGGACTTGTTCCGCGTGCCAGTCAAGCCCTATGTTGGAAGACAACTAGTTTGCAGCTTTGGGCTTAAACATGGCAGGGATTGAAAAATTAGCACGTCTGAAGCAACTGCTACTTGGCATGGAGCGGGACTTAGGAATTGATGATTTAAGTGCCGTTCAGAGAAATATTGTGTACGCTGCAACGCTCCTGAGCGAAACTTCAAAAACGGTTGAGACGGAAGAACTGCGGCAACATGAATTGCTGAATGGTGTGTCGCGTAGTGCCTTTTTTCGAGCATTGCGAGAACTAGTAGAAGCAGGGTACTTACAACACGCGCACGGGCGACAACGATCGTCGTATGTCGTGTCGAAAGAGCTAGGTAGCTGAGCCGTTGAAAGCATTTAGCAACCAAAACCTGCTGACACCGTTTCTTATTATTTCGCATGCGCACCTACTCGCATTTGGAATCTCAATTTACATTTTACTCCCCCTACAAGCCCAATACACGCCAGAGCTAGCACCCTATGCCAGTTTACTTTTCCTTCCACATGGCGTCCGCATATTGTCAGCATGGATGATGGGCTGGAAAGCTATTCCGTTGCTCGCACCAACTGCCTTACTAACGCACTGGATAAACTTTGGGGCTGCGGGTTTCACACTGGCGGGGCTTGCTGGTGTTTTCTCTGGAATAGTGTGTGCTGCGGTGACCTTTTGGGCGCTAGCAAAGATTGGGATGGACTTTCGAATAACGGCAAATCGTGCAGCAAATTGGCGAGATGTCATGGTAGCAGGTGCTATTGCCTCAGCAATCAATACCTTTGGAATGGGCTGGGCGTTTAGTCACAACACAGATACGCTGATTGGCTATTTCATTGGCGACGTAAGTGGATTGTTCGCATGTATGCTAATCCTCATGCTGGCTTTTAAAGTCATGCGCGAGACAGCTGAAAAGGCAAATAAGATCAACTAATTACGGGAAAATTTAACTGTACACAAAACGGCACACATTAAATTCTTTCCCACACATAGTATTGAATTTAAATTATTATTTTTTGTGTCGATCTCTTGCAAATCCGTGTACACCGGTTCGATTCCGGTACTCGCCTCCAATTCCAAAGTTCGATGGAAATTCCGACTTCAATTATTTGTCCAGAGTGTCTTGGCTCGACACAGCAACCTGGCGACGGTCACAGTACTCTCACCCTGGGTCTGCGATAGGCGGCGGCGGGACCGAGGATCAGGTCGTGCAAAGCCCAAACCAACGCATCAACGCGATCAGGAGAGCCATGCCCCTGAAACCCGAGTGACGTCATCTGGCACATCTCTTCTTCCAGATCATTCAACCCAGGCATATGCGTTACCCGTCCCTGTTCGTACAAAGCAGCGACGGGTTCGGCGCGGGCAACTTTCCCGCGCGACGCCCGGACCGCTCGGAAGGGCACTAAGGGATCCACTTGGCGAACAACCTCTTCGACCAATTGCCCGCCCTGATTGACCTCTGCCACCAAACGCTCGGCGGAAAACTCGTCCATGGCGTCGATCGCTGCGCGCGCCCAACCTGAAGGGCCTTCACCTTGCACCGTGCGGTCCGCAAGAACAAAGCCCCGCCAATCCTCTGGTGGGCCTTGAACTTGCGCGCCGACAACGACGATACCGCAAGCGTCCGCATTTTTTCCGGAAGTCACCGCGGGATCAACGGCAACAACGACGCGATCAAGCACAGGTAAGCGCTTTGACCGTAGGTCTTCCAGCATCGACGCGGTCCACAGCGCGCCCTCTGCGTCTGACAACAACACTCCGTCCAACTCCTGCCGACCCAGCCGGGTTCCCTCGTAGCGGGCGCGCACCTCCTGCAGAAAGGACTCCGCCAGATTGGCCCGGTTTGCCTCGGTCGACGCATGCGTAGTCACTGTGGAGGGAGACGCCAGAAGTTCCTTCAAAACCTTCACATTCCTCGGAGTTGTTGTCGCGCAAACCCGAGGTTGGTCGCCAAGGCGCAATGCAAACTGCAACATATCCCAGGTTTCAGTCGCCTTCTTCCATTTCGCCAGTTCATCAACCCAGGCCGCATCGAACTGTGGCCCCCGCAACCCTTCTGGATCATGGGCAGAAAACGCCTGAGCTTCGGCGCCATTGGGCCAGATCAGCTTCCGTTCCGACGCCTTCCAGACCGGGCGACGATCTGGTGGGGAACACTGCATTATGCCGCTGTCGCCAAAGATCATGACGTCGCGGACCTGATCAAAGGTTTCGCCGATCAGCGCAACGCGGCTTGCCTCGCCCTTGCACAATGGTTTGGACCCTTCGACCATCGATCGCACCCATTCCGCGCCGGCCCGCGTCTTGCCCGCGCCGCGCCCGCCCATGATGACCCAGGACCGCCAGTCGCCTTCGGGCGGTAATTGATGGGGCAACGCCCAGAACTCAAAAAGGAAAGGGAGGGCGCACAGCCCCCCCTCCCCGATCTCACTCAGAAATCTGTCCCGCACCGCAGCATCGGCGGAGGCGAGCCAGCCTGCACCCGATTTCAAATCGAGCGCGCTCAAGGTCGAGCGCATATCCCCCTTGGGCAATTCCGGCTTGTCTGTGATGTTGTTCGACAAAGCTTGTCTCCACTTTCTGACAAATTCGGATCAGCCCCTCTAGCTGCCCGAGTTGCCTGGCTGAACCAGCAAGATCTGCATCCTCCCCGGCTCCGATCTGCAATTGCAGTTCTTCCGCTGCTTGGCGCAAACCGCGAATGGATCTCTCAAGCGACTGCAAAAGTTCTGCCGTCTGGGAAATCCGCTCTTCCGGGGTAATCAAAGTCATGTTTGCCTGTGACCTCATGCGTGAGTGTTCTCCGCACGAGAGAAGTAAAAAAACGGCCACCGGGTTACCCCGGAGCCGTTGCCCACTTCTTCTAGCATGACACAACCTATACGCGAAATCGTGCGTTCAGTCAACAAATCACGCAACGGCCATGCAACAGGCAGGGCGCGTTGCGTTAGCGGACACGAATGCGAATCTGGGGCGGCAACACGCGACGTCTTAAATATGTTGACTGAACAGCAGCGCTTGACAAATGCCCGGTTTCCCCTCATCAGCGCGCAAACCAAGCGCTGACGCGTGAGCATCTGCGGGCCCAACGGCCCCACAGCGCCACCACAAAATTCCAGTTCCCCTTCACGCAGGGTTCTTAACACGATGACCGGATGGCTCAGGACTCGCCTGTACGGTCCGAGGTCTCGTGTAACCCTGTCGGCCATATCGGATGGCCCATCATCACCTGCCCCGAGGAAGCACCCCGGGGCCGCAAAGGATAGTTTTTTGTTCGACTTCGATATGCTTGGCCTGGCGCCAGCCCTCAACGATGCGCTGAAGCGCGCCAATCTGACCCAGCCAACGCCCATTCAGAATAAGGCCATTCCCCTTGCCTTGCAGGGGGATGATATTCTTGGACTGGCCCAAACCGGCACAGGCAAGACACTTGCGTTTGGCCTACCGCTGATCGACCACCTGCTTGCACAGCCCGGCAAACCAGCGCCCAAAACGGTCAAAGCTCTGATCCTTGCTCCGACCCGGGAGCTGGTGAATCAGATTGCGGAAAACCTTCGCAACCTGACGAAGAAAACCAAAGTCCGCGTGGCGACCGTGGTAGGTGGGCAATCCATCAACAAACAGATCTCGTTTCTGGCCCGGGGTACGGACATTCTTGTGGCAACACCCGGTCGGCTCATCGATCTGATGGATCGCGGCGCAGTTGACCTTAGTTCTGTACGCCATCTGGTTCTGGACGAGGCCGACCAGATGCTGGACCTTGGGTTTATCCACGCCCTGCGCCGGATTGCGCCGGAATTGGGCACGCCGCGCCAAACGATGCTTTTCTCGGCAACTATGCCGAAGCAAATGGAGGAACTCAGCAGCGCGTATCTGAACAATCCCCATCGCGTTCAGGTCTCGCCTCCGGGTAAAGCGGCAGACAAGATTACCCAGTCGGTGCATTTTTTGGACCGACGCGAAAAACCGACCAAACTGCGTGAGGTTTTGTCAAAAGACCTGAACGCCCTTTCGCTCGTCTTTTCGCGCACCAAACATGGTGCCGAAAAGCTGATGAAGAGTCTGGTCGAAGATGGATACAACGCGGCCTCGATTCATGGGAACAAGAGCCAAGGTCAGCGCGACCGCGCAATCAAGGCGTTTCGGTCCGGCGAGGTGACTGTCCTGGTTGCAACCGACGTCGCAGCGCGGGGCATCGATATTCCAGACGTGGCCTGTGTCATCAACTACGATCTACCGGACGTGCCCGACAACTACGTGCACCGCATCGGCAGGACCGCGCGCGCCGGCCGCGAAGGAGAAGCGGTTGCGTTTTGCGCACCGGATGAGCTGGATCAGTTGCGCGATATCCAAAAAATCATGAAATTCGAAATACCGGTGGCCAGTGGGACCATGCCGGAAGTTGCCGAAGCAAAACCTGCGCGCCGCCGAGGAAACACACGCCGCAGACAAAACCAAAAACCTTCCAGCCCAGGCGCCAAGCCTAACAATTCAAAACAAAGACGGTCTCGGCGACGCCGGGCGGCTTAGGCCGTTCACCGCCCAGGTGTTCATGCACGTGCTGGGATCGACCGAAGGCCGCTTAGAAAGCTGAAGATTTGCAGGGCGGAACTCAGTTACCTGAATTCCGCTCAGCCTCGATCTCACGCCATTTTGCGACGTTGCGATTGTGTTCCTGCAGCGTTTCCGCAAACGCGTGACCACCGGTGCCGTCAGCAACAAAGAAGACGTAACTCGTTTCATCCGGCGCGACGGCTGCTTGAAGACTGGCCAATCCAGGATTGGCAATCGGCGTGGGCGGCAAGCCATCGATCAAATAGGTGTTCCAGGGTGTCGCCCGACGCAATTCGCTGCGTCGTAATCCGCGCCCCAACACGCCCTGCCCTTTGGTGACACCATAGATGACCGTCGGGTCGGTTTGCAGCTTCATACCTTGGTTTAAGCGGTTCACGAAAACGCTGGCAACTTGCCCGCGTTCTTCCGCCAAGCCAGTCTCTTTCTCGATAATAGACGCAAGGATCAGCATCTCCTCGGGGTTCTCCAACGGCAACCCGTCCTGCCTGCCTTCCCAAGCGGCTTCGATCCGCGCAACTTGCCTGTCCTGCATCGCCTGCAACAGTTGGGTGCGATCCTGCCCAGCAGCTATGTCGTAGCTGTCCGGTGCCAACATGCCTTCCGCCGGGATTTCCGTTACATCGCCCGAGAGCACATCAAACGCTTTGAGCGCTTCAACAACCTGCCAGGACGTAACGCCCTCGGCCAGCGACACGCGGTAGCGCGTGTCTGCGTCGCCACGCTTTTCGTCGTAAGCCGCTGGAACCTCATCCTCCAAGGCATCAAAGACGGCAACTTCATCGAAGTCCAATGTCGCCGGATTCAACTCGCGCACGCGCGTTTGGGCACGGGTCACCCCAATACGATATTCGATCTCAGAGCCACAGGTACTGGCGCCGCTGCTGGTGATCTCATCCACGATCTCTTCCATCGAGGCACCTTCGCGTAGCAGGAAGCTGCCAGCTTTCAATTGCTGCGCGCGATCTGTGTAATCTGCCCCCATGCGAAAAATCGTGGCGCTGCTGACGGCCCCCTGATCGGCGAGCTGCTGGCTGACCTTTGTCATGTTCGAGCCACGCTCAACCTGCAGGCAGATGGCGGTTTCCAATGGTCCTTCAGCCCTGAACTGCGACTGGCCCCACAAGATCAGACCGCCCATCAGAAACAGGCCGACCACCAGAATGGTCAGCATGTTGGACGCCAGAGCCCGCCACATTTAACTGACCTTTCCGAAAATCACGCTCGCATTTGTGCCGCCAAATCCGAACGAGTTTGACAGCGCCACATTGATTTCGCGCTCTCGTTTTTGGTTCGGAGCCAGATCAATCGGCGTTTCAACCGCCGGATTGTCGAGGTTGATCGTGGGCGGCGCAACCTGATCGCGGATCGCGAGGATCGAGAATATTGCCTCAATCGCCCCAGCCGCGCCCAAAAGGTGGCCGGTTGCCGATTTGGTCGAACTCATCGTGGCGCTACCAGCATGTTCGCCCAAAAGCCGTTCGACCGCGCCCAGTTCGATCGTATCGGCCATGGTCGACGTGCCGTGGGCGTTGATGTAGTCCAGATCCTTCGGCTCCAGACCCGCGCTGCGCAGCGCTGCTCTCATCGAGCGTTCAGCCCCGTCGCCGTCCTCGCTGGGTGCGGTGATATGATACGCGTCACCCGACATCCCATATCCCAGAACTTCGGCATAGATCTTGGCACCGCGAGCCTTTGCATGCTCGTAGTCCTCTAGAACTACGATTCCTGCACCTTCGCCCATGACGAACCCGTCGCGGTCCACGTCATAAGGGCGGCTGGCCGCTTTGGGATTATCCGCAAACTTGGTGGACAGTGCCTTGCAGGAGTTGAAACCCGCAATTCCGATTTCGCAGATGCAACCCTCGCCGCCGCCCGCGATCATGACATCAGCGTCGCCCGCTCGAATAATACGGCTGGCATCTCCGATGGCGTGGGCACCTGTTGAGCATGCGGTAACAACCGAGTGGTTCGGCCCTTTGAAACCAAAACGGATCGACACCTGACCAGAGGCCAAGTTGATCAACGCGCCTGGAATAAAGAAGGGTGAGACACGCCGCGGGCCTTTGTCGCGGATCAGATTTGCAGTCTCGGCAATCGATCCCAATCCGCCAATGCCAGATCCAATCAGGACGCCCGTGCGAAGACGGTCTTCCTCGCCCTCGGGAGTCCAATCTGCATCCTTGCAGGCCATTTCGGCGGCCGCGATGGAATAGAGGATAAAGTCTTCGATCTTGCGCTGCTCTTTCGGTGCCATCCAATCATCCGGATTGAATGTTCCGTTCGTTCCATCGCCGCGCGGAACTTCGCAAGCATAGGTTGTGGCAACGCCGCTTGCCTCGGCATCGAACATAGTGATGGGTCCAGCGCCGGATTCTCCGTCCAAAAGACGCGACCAGGTATGTTCGACCCCGCTGGCCAAAGGAGTGACCAATCCCAGACCGGTTACAACGACTCTGCGCATGAAATGCCTCTTGCCTGCTTCCTGTTATGAGAACCGCTCATACCCCGGCCCGGGGTGCGGGGGCAAGAGCAACAGCGAATTCCGCACAGGCATCATGTTGCCGAGACGTTGTGGAATGACGCGAAGACTGCTGCTTACAAGAATAGTCCTCCGCCCTCTTTCTGCTACGACGAAAGGGGCGGAGGCTAGATTTGCAACAGGTTACTGGAATTCGGCGACCGGTTCGTGCGCAGCGCTTGCCACGTTCAAAGCCTCAACCAGATCGATTGTCTTGCGGAACAGCGCGCGCCCGACTAGTGCGCCTGCTATATTGTGGATATAGGCCAATCTGGAGATATCATCCACCGACCGCACCACGCCACTTGCGATCACAGGGGTGCGGGATTTTTCGGCCAGACCTGAAATCAGCCCCAACTGTGCCTCGACATCCTCCATATCGCTGTCGATATCGGTGACCAGGATGGCAGCAAAAGGCGTGTCAGCGAACGCGTCGATGAAGGCATCAGGCGTAAAGGCGCTTTGACTGCGCCAGCCATCGGTCATGACCTGACCCTTCCAGACATCAACCGCCAAGACGATCTGATCGGGATAAAGCTTGGCCAGTTCCTTGACAAGATTCGGGTCCCAGGCCGCAAGCGTGCCGATCACAATCCGACCGGCCCCTTTGTCGATCCAGTGCTCGACCTGTTCACGCGTACGCATGCCACCAGCCAGTTGAACGGGAATTTCCGCCGAGCGAATGATCTCTTCCACAAGGGCCGAATTGGTGTCTCGTCCTTCAATTGCATCGAAATCCGTAAGGTGCATCCACTCAGCCCCGGCGCCAGCCCAGCCGCGCGCCGTATCAGCAGGGTTCACATGCCAGATCATAGCTTCGTCCAAACGGCCCTTGTCCAATGTGACACACCGGCCGTTTTGCAGTTCCATCGTTGGGTAAATCCTCATGAGCCTGCTCCTATGCTCAATCGCTCTCAAAACGATTGTACCATACACGCAAGCAGACGCCGCGATTCTACCAGTTTCGGCAAACTACAGGCGATTTGCGGCATTACCGCCAAGGTTGGGGTCAAATGCGTGCAGGCGGTCCGTTTCGACGCAGCAATCGCACAGCGGAATCCTTGAAATCGCATTCCCGCATCACGACGTAGCCAAGCTTTTTCGCCAGCCTTTGAGAGATTGCGTTCTCTGCGTCGACCATAGCCACCAGTGGACCCGGCATTATGCGGTCAAACCAATCATGCGCGGCCTGCGCTGCTTCATAGCCAAGACCCTGCCCCTGCGCCTCGGGGACCAGAATCCACCCTGCCTCAGGGAAGCTGTCGAAATCTTCGCCAAGCGCCCGATTGCCGTAGAAAAAGCCAGCCTGCCCGATCATCTCACGATTCGATTGCCGAAGGACGGCCCATTGCCCGAACCCGGCCATTTGCCAGTGTCCCGCATTTCTAAGAAACGAGTCCCACGCTTCGCCGCGTGAACGCGGTTTCCCGCCAACATGGCGCACGATACACGGGTTGCGCCATATTTCGGCGAACCTGTTAAAGTCCTCGGGCCGCATCCCACATAGAGTAAGACGAGCCGTATTGATCATCGGGGTGGATCTTATCATTCGCCCACTCGCATTTTATGCCTCTGGCGCAGGGTGGCGAATTCATTTGATGCGTTGCAAGCCCGAATCCCCTCGGGCACAAAAAAACGGCGCCTCCGTTGCCCGGAAGCGCCGCTTTTTCAGTATTCGAAACTCTTAAGAAGCTCCGCTGATGAATTTGACCGCGTCGCCAAACGTCTGAATGGTTTCGGCTGCGTCATCAGGGATCTCGATGCCGAACTCTTCTTCGAAGGCCATAACCAGCTCAACGGTGTCCAGGCTGTCTGCGCCCAGATCGTCGATGAAAGACGCGTTTTCCGCGACTTTGTCTTCTTCGACACCCAGGTGCTCAACAACGATCTTCTTAACGCGATCTGCGACGTCGCTCATGTCTATTCCTCATTCCTATTCAGGGCGTTCCGCCCGGTTCTGCCCTTGCCCGATCGGGTTGGCCTTAGTTTGCCCGTTCCGGGCGGTTTGAGTCCCGGAGCCCGGGAAAGTAGAAGGCCGACCTAAGCGACCGGCCTTGGATTTATGCGCCGCCTATAGCACAGACAACGCACAAGGCAAACGCTTTCGCATCCGCCCGGACTTGAGGTCACAACATGGCCATGCCGCCGTTCACATGCAAGGTGGTGCCGGTAACATAACCCGCCTCGGGGCTGGCCAGATACAGAACTGCGGCCGCAATTTCTGAAGGCTCGCCCATGCGGCCAGCAGGAATCTGCCCCAGCATTGAGGCCTTTTGATCATCCGTCAGCTTGTCCGTCATCGCGGTCGCGATAAAGCCAGGTGCCACGGCATTGGCTGTGATGCCTCGGCTGGCAGTCTCACAAGCCAGAGATTTTGTCATCCCGACCATACCTGCCTTCGAGGCCGCGTAATTCACCTGACCAGGATTGCCGGTCGCACCAACGATGGACGAGATGTTGATGATCCGCCCCCAACGGGCCTTCATCATGCCCCGCAACACTCCCCTGCAGAGCTTTGCGGTCGCGGTCAGGTTTACGTCAATCACGCTCTGCCAGTCTTCATCGGACATGCGCATGAAAAGACCGTCACGGGTAATGCCTGCGTTGTTAACCAGGATGTCAACCGAACCCATCGCTTCGGCTGCCTGTTTTGGCAATTCACCAACGGCGTCCAGATCGCTGAGGTTACAGGGCAAAACAAACGCGCGCTCACCAAGTTCCGAAGCAAGAGCCTGAAGCGGCTCAACCCGCGTGCCAGACAGCCCGACGGTGGCGCCCGCCCCGTGCAATGCGCGCGCGATATCGGCGCCGATGCCGCCCGAAGCACCTGTGATCAGCGCATTCTTTCCCGTCAAATCAAACATCTTCAATCCTTCCCTGACAGCCACCGCCGGCGACTTTACTCGTTATGCGTTGCTATCTGTCACTTTTTGCACATCTTCGGGCGATCCGACGGCCTGACAGGCGATGTCCCGATCAATCTTCCGGATCATACCCGACAGGGCTTTTCCTGCTCCGATTTCCCAAACCTCGGTTACACCTTGCGCCGCCATGAACTGCACGCTTTCGCGCCAGCGGACAGATCCGGTGACCTGCTCGACCAACAACTGCCGGATCACATCCGGGTCCGATACCGCCTCGGCGCGGACATTGGCGACCAGCGGGACAGATGGAGACTTGATTTCGACGTACGACAAAGCTTCTGCCATGACGTCTGCGGCAGGCTGCATCAAGGCGCAGTGAAACGGGGCGCTTACAGGAAGCATGACAGCGCGTTTCGCGCCCTTTTCCTTTGCGATTTCAGCGGCACGTTCAACCGCGGCTTTTGATCCTGAAACCACAACCTGCGTCGGATCATTGTCATTGGCTGCCTGACACACTTCGCCCTGAGCCGCCTCGTCCGCAACCGACCGCACCGCATCAAGGTCCAGCCCCAGAATAGCGGCCATGGCGCCTTCACCGACGGGAACGGCGCTCTGCATAGCCTGTCCGCGCGTGCGCAGCAGCCGCGCCGTGTCCGCCACCGAAATCGCACCTGCTGCCGCCAGTGCCGAATATTCACCCAGCGAATGCCCGGCCACATACGAAGCGTCTGCGCACGAAACACCTTCGGCCTCAAGTGCGCGCACCGCGGCGATTGAGGTTGCCATCAAGGCGGGCTGCGCGTTTTGCGTCAGGGTCAGTTCAGCAATGTCGCCTTCCCAGATCAGGGCGCTCAGTTTCTCGCCCAGAGCATCATCCACCTCGTCAAAAACCGCACGGGAAGCCGGGTAAGCCTCGGACAGGGCCTTGCCCATTCCGATGGTCTGAGCCCCTTGCCCGGGAAAAACGAACGCGCGTGTCATGATTGCCTCTTGGATGACGTAAGGTTGCGGCGGGGTGTAAACCGACTGACCGTCCGGCACAAGCATTGCGTAAGGTCTGCATCCGAACACCTTCGATGTGCATTTCTCAGCCTTGTGTCCTGACACGATCTATTTACGCTGCCACACACGGATCACCAAAGCGAGATGACCTGATGCCCGCGACGAATACTTTTGCCAGCTATGGAAGCGTCACAAAAACCTTTCACTGGCTGACGGCCTTGCTGATCCTGACTGCACTGCCGCTGGGGTGGTTCGCCAACCAGCTTGCGCATTCGATATACGACCCGAACATCGCGACAACCGAGGCTGACATCGCCCGCGCCGCGCAACTGTTTTCCCTGCACAAGACGGTCGGTGTAACAGTGTTCTTCGTAGCGTTAGCGCGAATCCTATGGGCTTTGACACAAACCAAGCCGGGCCTTCTGAACGCGGAAAACAAGCCCGAGGCATTTGCGGCTGAAACCGTGCATTGGTTACTGTACAGCTCACTTGTGCTTGTGCCGCTGTCAGGTTGGGTACACCACGCGGCTGCTGAAGGGTTTGCCCCAATCCTTTGGCCCTTTGGTCAGAACCTGCCTTTGGTCCCAAAGTCCGCGATGCTGGCCGAACTTACCGCCAGCCTGCATTGGCTATTCATTCTGGTTCTGGCTGGATCATTGGGTCTGCATATCCTTGGCGCGTTGAAACACCATGTGGTCGACAAAGACAGCACGCTGCGCCGCATGCTGCCCGGCCGATCAGACGCCCCCACCCCGCCGCATCAGGACCATACGCTGACACCGGCCTTTGCGGCCGCGATCATCTGGATCGCTGTTTTGGCTGTGGGTTGGTTTGACGGGGCTTTCTCGCACAAATCCGATGCCAGTCTCGACACTGCAGAACTGGCCGAAGTGCAATCGGAATGGCAGGTCCAGGACGGTGATTTGACGGTAACGATCACGCAGCTAGGCAGCCAAGTCACCGGATCGTTCGCAGACTGGACCGCCGCCATCGCCTTTGACGAGCCCGCCGAGCCGGGCTTGGCGGGGTCCGTTGATGTTACGATTGCAATTGGGTCACTCAGCATTGGAACGGTCTCGGATCAAGCGATGGGACCAGATTTCTTCGACTCGGCACAGTTTCCAACCGCACAGTTCAAAGCAGAGCTATTCAAAACTGAAACCGGATATGAGGCGCGGGGTCCTTTAACCATTCGCGACAAATCGATGGACGTCGTTCTGCCTTTCACACTCGATCTGCAGGACAACACCGCCACTGCAGAGGGGGTTTTGGACGTAAACAGGCTGGATTTCGATATCGGAACATCGCAGCCCAAAGAAGACTCGCTGGGTTTTGCCGTAACAATTGGCATCAAGCTCACTGCCACACGTGGGGAATAGCGAACCCTTCGACGTAAGAAGCCGCCAGCGGTCTCCCACTGGCGGCTATTTCTTCAGAAGTTGAGCTGACTTATTCGGATTTCTGAGCTTCCACCGAAATGAATACCTCAACCTCATCGCTGACGAACGGTGCGAACTGGCCCAGATCAAAATCGCTGCGCACGACGGTTGTCGTTGCGTCAAAACCTGCCCAGGGTTTGCCCGCCATGGGGTGCTCTCCGACCTGATTCAATTTGGCGTCGAGAACGACAGACTTGGTGACGCCGTTCATCGTCAGATCGCCCGTTATGTTCGCCGTGTTGTCGCCGGTCACTTCGATGCCTGTCGACGTGAATGTCACAAGGTCACCTTCGGATGCACCGAAAAAGTCGTCGGTCATAAAGTGATCTTCGCGGGGCTTCCAGCCGGTAAACATCTCTACGACAGGCATGGATACCGTTACGCTCGAAGCAGCCGGGTTTTCCTGATCGAACATGATCTCGCCTTCAAAGCCCGAGAACATCCCGTAAGTTGTCGAGAACCCCAAGTGATTGTAGTTGAAAATGACTTGGCTGTGGCTGGGGTCCAGAACGTATTTTTCGGCGCTGGCAAATGCCGTCGTAGCCGTAAGGGCCAAAGCAGCAGCTAATAGAGTGGGTTTCATGTCAATCTCCGCAATGTTGGTTGGGCAAACCGTGTCGGTTGCTCACAAACAAAAATGTGCCGCCTATTGGCGGCACACAAGAGATAATAATTCACAAGTTCTGTTATTAAATGAACAGAATAGAATTCAGGCGAAGATTGTTACGTTTTGGCTAAGTTGCCCTTTAAGCGCCCGGCCAATTTCCGCCGATTCCAATGGCAGCTTCATCAGCAAGCTTCCGTCAACGTCGAACAACTCGACCTGGTCCTCGGCAAAACGGGCACCACCCAAAGAGTCATAGCTGCGGCGCAGAACCGTCTGTGGACGACCAATGTCATTCTTTTGCAAGATGCGCACCTCGCGACGAATTGGGTCGAAATACGCGTCAGGACGTGTATCCGTGATCTGAATTGTCAGCAGGCCTACGCCAACGATCAGGAACATCAGCGACGCAACAAGTTTGATCGGCCATACTTCCGCGCCCATTACGGAACCCGGCATGATCCACATTGAAAAGGCAGATACGACAAAGAACGCGCCAATAACCCTTAGCAGCGCAACGCGTGCCTTCCAGTTTGGTGCAAACGAAATCAACACCGGTACGGATTTGTCAAAAACAGCACGCTGTGCCGGAGTTTCAAAATTGTTTGTGTTGGTAACCGCCATCTGACTTGTCCTGTCTTTTGTGTTCCAAGCGTCCGGGTGTTCCCGGCTTGGTAAACAACCTCGTGGGGAAAAGCGTCAGGATTTGGGCAGGCCAATGGAAATAGAGCGGCTTCACCGGGGCATCTGTGGCAGGGCTTGCCCCGCCGCCATAAACGTGTATATGGGGCCATCCTTCGCAAGACACATGAATCGCGCAGCCTCTCGTGGCAGGGTCGCGAAGGAAATATGACCCCGCCTATGAAATGCGCCTTGATATAAACAGGAGTGCACATGCCACTGTATGAGCATGTAATGATCGCGCGTCAGGATCTGTCCAACGCGCAGGCAGAAAGCCTTGTCGAACATTTCGGCACCGTTCTGGCTGACAACGGCGGCAATGTCGTCGACAGCGAGTACTGGGGCGTCAAGACGATGGCTTACAAGATCAACAAGAACCGCAAAGGCCACTATGCCTTCCTGAAGACCGACTCGCCTGCTGGCGCGGTTCAGGAAATGGAGCGCCTGATGCGCCTGCATGAAGACGTCATGCGCGTTCTGACCATCAAGGTCGACGAGCATGCCGAGGGCCCCTCGGTCCAGATGCAGAAGCGCGATGAGCGCGAAGGCCGCCGCGAGCGCCGCTGATCAACGCCTGACGAAAGGACACCAAACCATGGCCGCAAAACCATTTTTCCGCCGCCGCAAGGTCTGCCCGTTCTCGGGCGATAACGCGCCGAAGATCGACTATAAAGACACCCGTCTGCTGCAGCGCTACATCTCTGAGCGTGGCAAAATCGTTCCCTCGCGCATCACCGCCGTTTCGGCGAAAAAGCAGCGTGAACTGGCCCGTGCTATCAAGCGCGCCCGCTTCCTCGCCCTGCTGCCCTACGCCGTGAAGTAAGGAGAGACTGACATGCAAGTTATCCTGCTGGAACGCGTTGCGAAACTGGGTCAGATGGGCGACGTCGTTGACGTCAAGCCCGGCTACGCCCGCAACTTCCTGCTGCCCCAGGGCAAAGCGCTGAGCGCGTCTGAATCGAACATCGCCTCGTTCGAAGCCCGGAAAGCGCAGCTTGAGGCACATAACCTGGAAACCAAGAAAGAAGCTGAAGCGCTGGCTGAAAAGCTGGACGGTCAGCAGTTCATCGTGATTCGATCGGCATCGGATGCCGGTGCTCTGTACGGTTCGGTCACCCCGCGTGACGCTGCAGACGCCGCAACCGAGGCTGGTTTCACCGTCGACAAGAAACAGATCGCCCTGATCGCACCGATCAAGGAACTGGGTCTGCACTCGCTGGCAGTTAAGCTGCACCCTGAGGTCGAAGTTGAAATCCAGATGAACGTCGCCCGTTCGCAAGAAGAAGCCGAGCTGCAGGCATCTGGCAAGTCGATCCAGGAACTGGCTGCTGAAGAAGAAGCCGCCGCGGAATTCGAGATCGCCGAACTGTTTGACGACATCGGCTCGGCTGCGTCCGAAGACGAAGAACTTGTCGCCGAAGACGCCCCGGCTGAAGACGACGAAGCAAAAGCTTAAGTCAGCCAGGTTGAAAATCGAAAGGCCACGCCAATTGCGTGGCCTTTTTTCGTTGTGCCTGCACCAGCAAAGTTTGGCCGGAATTGGTGACTAAGGTTGCGCTCGACGTACCGAACAATATCATCACTCACGCACTTCGGAGTTTTTCATGTCCCCAATACTGCGCCGCAGCGTCCTGGCCTTTCTGCTATTCGCCCCTCTTGCCGCTTGTGGCGGCCCCGACACACCAGCTCAGGCGGCCTTCGACCCGCCTCTCTATCCCAACGAAACGCCTGAGTTGCGAGCTTCGATCAACAATTGGGCGGACCACTACCAGCTGCCGCGCGAATTGGTACACAAGCTGGCTATCCGCGAAAGTACGCACCGTCCCTGGGCAGTGAACCGGCCCTATTATGGCCTGCTGCAGATATTGCCTGCCACGGCTCGGTCCATGGGATACACGGGAAACGCACAAGGTTTGCTGGACGCCGATACAAACCTTGAGTTTGCCGGAAAATACCTGCGCGGCGCGTGGCTTTTGTCGGACGGAGATCAACAACGCGCTATTTTTCTCTATGCCAAAGGCTATTATCCCGAAGCAAAAGCGCGCGGCATGCTGGTTGAGACAGGTCTGCAACCTTCACCTTAGTGCTCAAAGTCGCTGAAACGCCGGATTTTTCATCTCGGAATTGGTAAAATAGTGACAAAAATACTGTTCTTCTTGGTGTGCAAGCACAGAAAGTGCAGACAAAATATCCTTACTCTTGTCATATTCTGAGAACTGTGGTGTGCTAAAAGCCCTTAAGACGAGTGAGCTCAACTCTGGGCAAGTTGCTGGCCCGATGGCATAGTCGGGCATCGATACATGTAGAAGTTCGTAGGCGCACATGGAGATTATTGATCTGAGCACCCTGCCAGATTCGGAAGCCCGGTTTACCGAGTTTCTCAAGCAAGTATGCGACAAATTTGACATGGACCATGCTGCCTATGCCGGAATGAACCCGTCCGAAGGCAAGGTGGCGGGGCATGTTACCTATGATAACGACTGGAAAGAGCACTACCAGAAGCAAAACCTCGTCATGATCGATCCGACGCTGCATGTGGCCAAACGCAGTATTGCACCGGTCGATTGGAGCCGCCTGCACCGCGATCAGAACTTCCAACGCGTTTTCCGGGACGCGCATGATTTCGGCCTTCCCAATCAAGGGGTTACCATTCCCGTTCGCGGGCCTTACGGCGACATCGGCTTTCTCAGCGTTACGCGAGATTGTTCCAAAGAGGAATGGCAAAAGCTCTACGCCCATGTGATCAGCGACCTTCAGGGGGTCGCCGTCCATATGCACGACAATGCGATCACATCGGACGAAATCACCGGGGCGCTGTATCACCCCAACTTGTCGACCCGAGAAGCCGAGATTCTGCAATGGGTCGCGGCGGGAAAGTCACAGCAGGACATCGGCGATATCCTCTCAATCTCGCACCGAACGGTCGAGGTTCACCTGCGGTCAAGCCGGGAAAAGCTGTGCGCGCTGACCACGCCACAGGCCGTAGGGCGGGCAATCGCCGTCGGCCTGATTGGAACCGGTTAGTCACACAAACTCCACAATTCGATCAAAATACGGGAAACCCCCAATAGAATTTCTACCCCGAACCGGTAGCGTCAACGTTACCGAACAACCACTCGAAGGGGGATGAAATGATTATTGTAGTTGATGGGCTGAACAGAGATATGTTCAGCGACGTGCTCGACGAAATGTTCGAGCTGCGCGCTCGCGTCTTTGGTGACCGGCTGGGCTGGGATGTCAAGATCGAAGATGGCAAGGAAATCGACGAGTTTGACAATCTGGATCCAACATACGTAATCGGCCTTGACGATGAGGGGAATGTCGTCGCCGCCGTTCGCGCACTGCAGACAACCGGGCCGCATATGCTTGCGGATGTCTTCTCGGCCATTCTAGATGGCGAGCCGCCTATTCGAAGCGCAACTCTCTGGGAATCAACTCGTTTCTGTGTCGACACCCAGCGCCTGAAACGCGGAATGGGCAAGAACTCTCTGTCCTTCGCCACTTGTGAGCTGATGATCGGCTCGCTGGAGTATGCAATCCGCGCAGGTATCAAGGACATCGTAACGGTCATTGATCCCATAATGGACCGGGTGCTCAAACGTTCGAACTGCGCGCCTTATGACTATGTCGGGAAAACTGTACCGATGGGCAAGGTCTCGGCGCTTGCGGCGCTCGTGGACTGCACCGAAGAGCGAATCGCCAGCCTTCGTGAGTTTGCAGAAATCCACGAGGATGTGTTCCTTGACGAAGACAGCGCGCTTGCCCTGTTCAACAGCAAAAAACTGGTCAAGCCGATTGCGGTGAACAGCAACCGCAAGCCATTGTCCGAACTTGAGAAGTACTTTGTCGAACAGATGCAAGCTGCAACGACACAAGCCGAAGTCGATGACGTGCTGAGACTCATCGAAACACTGTCGGACCGATTTACGCCAGAGCAGAAGACCGCTCTGCTACGAACCCCCCGTGCTTTTGCTCATGAGGCCTGACCCCCTCACCTCATAAGTTTAAGCCACCCATGCGGAGCCGTCTATTTTCAGGCGGCTCCGCTTTGGTTTTTTTGAAAGAGGTTTATTCCTCTTCCAGCGCCTCTACGGCTTTCTGCAGGTCGTCTTTGCTGACTTCCTTGTCTTCGACTTTTGCCAGCTCGACGATGTAGTCGACGACCTTGTCTTCAAAGATTGGCGCGCGCAGTTGCTGTTGCATCTGAGCGTTTTGCTGCACGAATTCAAAGAACTGGCGCTCTTGACCGGGGTACTGACGTGCCTGGTTCATGATCGCCTGGGTCATTTCGGCATCGGTGACTTCAACTTCAGCCTTCTGGCCCAGCTCGGCCAGCAACAGGCCCAGCCGCACGCGGCGCTCGGCCAGTTTGTTGTGCTCATCGGTGGGTTCGATCGGATCGTGGTCGTGACCTTCCACATCCGGGTTTTCCTCGTGCCATAGCTGATGCGCAATCTGCTTGGCTTCGGCGTCAACCAGAGAAGGCGGCAGGTCAAACGACACTTTCTCGTCCAGCGCGTCCAGCAGAGCACGCTTCATTACCGCGCGTGAAGCGCCAGCATACTCCGCCTCCAGACGTTCTGAAATCTGGGTTCTAAGCGCTGCCAAATCCTCGGCCCCGAATTTCTTGGCCAACTCATCATTGACTTCAGCAGCGACAGGTTCCTTCACCTCTTTGACGGTACACGAGAACACAGCGTCCTTGCCGGCCAGATGCTCGGCACCGTATTCCTCTGGGAAGGTGACGTTAACGTCTTTTTCTTCCTCGGCCTTCACGCCGACCAGTTGTTCTTCAAAGCCCGGGATAAAGCTGTTGGAGCCCAGAACCAGCGGGTAATCTTCAGCCGAACCACCTTCGAATTCTTCGCCGTCAACCTTGCCAACAAAGTCGATCACAACCTGATCGCCGTCTTTGGCTTTGGACCCTTTGCGACGCGCTTTGAAGTCCTGAGCCGTTTCGGCCAGGTTGTTCAGCGCTTCTTCGATCGCCGCGTCATCCGGTTTGACGACCAGCTTGTCCAGCTCAACCGATTTCAGCTCCACTTCGGGGATCGCAGGCAGCGCCTCGTAGGACATCTCGACATGGACGTCGTCGCCTTCTTTCCAGTCCTCGTTGGTCATCTTGACCTCGGGCTGCAACGCCGGCCGATCGCCGCTTTCTTCAAAGTGCTGGTTCATCGCACCATCGATGCTTTCCTGCATCGCTTCACCCAACAGACGCTGACCAAACTGTTTTTTCAGCAGCGCCATCGGCACCTTGCCTTTGCGAAAGCCCTTCATCTCGACTTCGGGTTGCGCTTCGGTCAGCTTTTCGTTGACCTTGTCGTCCAACTCGGCTGCGGTCACAACGATGTTGTAGCCGCGTTTCAGACCTTCGTTCAGCGTCTCGGTAACCTGCATTTTGGTAGTCCCCATAGGATTCGGGGCGCGCAAACAGGGCGCGCCGGGCAAATTTGACGCCTTCTATTTGCCCTGCCATCCGCGCGCAAGGGGCAAAGGCCGGATCAACCGGGTTTTGCCCACCTTTTGGCCCAAATTGTTAGTGAAGTCCCGTGACCGGCGCAGTGCTTGGCGCGACATTGGCCCTCGGCGTCAATCTGAACCTGGTTTTCGGTCATCATCCATATGCCTGAAGACGGCTGGCAGTTGCTCGGGCAAATCCTCGGCGATGAGACCGGGACCAAAGCTTAGTGCGCATTCCACGTGCAGCCAAACCGCGCTCTGTGCCGCCTGCATTGGGTTGAAACCGCGCGCCAGCAGGCCGCTGACAAAGCCTGCCAGCACATCCCCGGACCCGGCAGTCGCCAACCATGGCGCTGTCCGTTCATAGCACGCAGAGCTTACTGCGCATTGACCGCTCGGAGCTGCCACTATCGTGTCCGGACCTTTGAACACGACGACACAACCCGCACGCTCCGCCGCCTCCCTCGCGGCGTCGACCTTGGAAAATGCCGGACCCCTTTGTGCCGCGAGTTCCTCGCGCCACTTGTTCATTTCGTCCCCCGTCTCTTCGACATTTAATGCATTATAGTCGACGTACTGCATACGGTCTGGTCGCTTTGGAGCTGCCAAACGTTCTGCGATGTCTGGGAACAGGCGCGCGAACTCTCCTTGATGAGGCGTCAAAACACAGTGCTCGTGCAGCATCTCGAACAACGCATGGGAGTCGTCCTGAAAACACGACAAGGCGTCCGCGTCCAAAACAGTTGGTCGATTTGCTGACAGCGCCTCAGGAACCAAGTGCTTTGCGCGATCCAACCCAAGCCCCGGCCCAAGACACAACGCGTTGATCCTCGTGTCGTCCAAAACGCGCCTCAAGTCGTCGGAGCGTTCGATCTGATCGAGCATTATCGCCGTGATCTGGCTCGCGGTTTCCTGAAACGCATCTTTCGGCGCGCCCAACGTCACAAGCCCTGCGCCAATGCGTATTGCACCACGTGCCGCAAGCCTTGCAGCACCGGTTTTTCCGGAGCGCCCGGATAACACCAAAGCGTGCCCATGCTTGAATTTATGAGACCCGCCGCTTTCTTTGTTCAAAAGTGCCATGTGTGGTTTGGACAAAAACGGCCTAGGGTCTTCCACAATCGGTCGATCACCGATCAGAGTTACCTTTGCAGGTCTGACCAAGCGACCAATACCGCCTCGTCTCGAGGGTTCCGACTTCTCGTCCTTCAAAGGCTCGGTTGCGCGCCAGTCCGCCAGCCCAATATCCTTAACGACGAGGTGTCCGCACAATGCTGGCCCCACCCCGACGAAGTGCCCGATCTTTGGGCTGTCAAAGGCGACGGTCAAAGCTGCGGCGGCGCATTTCCCGCGAAATGTTTGATCTGATGCGTCCACCCCCAAGACGCGACCACTGTCCAAACAAAGCCCTGACGGCGCATCTATAGCGACTGTGCGTGGGACGTAGTCATCCCCATTCCGACCGCTCATATGGCTTAGCACGTTTAGTGCTTCGCCCGTTACGGGCCGCGTCAGTCCTGTTCCAAACAAAGCATCGATGTAGATATCCGCATATGCGTTTCCATAAACAGGGTGCTTTTGGCGAACCGCGCTTTCAGACAGCGGTTCCACGCCGCCACGTTCCAACCAGAGATCGTGGTTCTTGCGGGCATCCGGCGGCAGTTTCTGTGCATCGCCACCCAGAAAAACCTGCACCTCCCAACCCCAATCGTGCAACAATCGCGCCACGACGAAACCGTCGCCTCCGTTGTTTCCAGGGCCACACAATACAACCGCCCGACCTGAAGTTTTCGCCAACTCAGGCCAATGCTCAAAGATCGCCTCGACAACGCCCTGCCCGGCCCGCTCCATCAGTTCCAACCCGGTCACATCACCTGACTCAATCGCTGCCTGCTCAATGGCCCGCATCTGCGCTGCTGTCAGCAATTCCGTCATCTCAAAATCCTCGAACGATTCAATTTTGATGGTTTTTTGTGCAAGTAGATCAAAATTTAATCCCCTACCCGTTTTCCCAGCGCCCACGTTGGACCAAATCCGCAATCCGATTGCCGACCGAACTTAGACGTGGTCACTGCCATCCTGACAAGAGGTAATGGGAGCCCGGGATGAAGAAGATCGAAGCGATCATCAAACCGTTCAAACTCGATGAAGTGAAAGAAGCCTTGCAGGACGTTGGTGTCCAGGGCCTCAGCGTCATCGAAGTCAAGGGGTTTGGTCGTCAGAAAGGCCACACCGAACTGTATCGCGGTGCAGAGTACGTCGTCGACTTTTTGCCGAAGGTAAAGGTCGAGGTCGTGCTGGACGACGACCAAGTTGACGCCGCCATCGACGCCATCGTCTCGGCCGCGAAAACGGACAAGATCGGCGACGGCAAGATCTTTGTCTCGCCCGTTGAACAAGCCATTCGCATCCGGACCGGGGAAACCGGCTCGGAAGCGCTGTAATCGAACACTGCAATCAAAGGACTAATGAGTATGAGCAAAGACGCAGTTCTTAAGCTGATCCAGGATGAAGGCGCTGATTACGTCGATATCCGCTTTACCGACCCGCGCGGCAAGCTTCAGCACGTCACCATCATGTCGGACCAAGTGGACGAAGACTTCCTTGACGAAGGCTTCATGTTTGACGGCTCGTCCATCGCAGGTTGGAAGTCAATCGAAGCATCGGACATGAAACTGATGCCCGACACTGACAGCGCCTATGTCGATCCCTTCTACGCGGAAAAAACCATCTGTCTGCACTGCTCGGTTGTCGAACCCGACACCGGCGAAGCCTACGAGCGTGACCCGCGTGGCACGGCGCAAAAGGCGGAAGCCTACCTGAAGTCTTCGGGTATCGGCGACGCGGCTTTCTTTGGCCCCGAGGCCGAGTTCTTCCTGTTCGACGACGTTCGTTTCTCGAACAGCATCAACAAGGTATCCTACGAAGTTGATGCAACCGACGCGTCGTGGAACACCGACACCGAATACGAGATGGGCAACATGGGCCACCGTCCCGGCGTCAAGGGCGGTTACTTCCCAGTGAACCCCGTTGACGAAGCGCAGGACCTGCGGTCGGAAATGCTGTCGACCATGAAGCGTCTGGGCATGAAAGTGGACAAGCACCACCACGAGGTTGCGTCCTGTCAGCACGAGCTGGGCCTTATCTTCGACAGCCTGACCAAACAGGCCGACGAGCTGCAGAAGTACAAATACGTCATTCATAACGTTGCACATGCCTACGGCAAATCGGCAACCTTCATGCCCAAGCCGATCGCCGGTGACAACGGCACTGGCATGCACGTAAACATGTCGATCTGGAAAGACGGCAAGCCTCTGTTTGCTGGCGATAAATACGCCGATCTGTCGGACGAAGCGCTGTACTTCATCGGCGGTGTTCTGAAGCACGCCAAGACCCTGAACGCCTTCACCAACCCGTCGACCAACAGCTATAAGCGTCTGATCCCGGGCTTTGAAGCGCCCGTTCTGCGCGCCTACTCGGCCCGCAACCGTTCGGGTTGTGTCCGTATTCCGTGGACCGAAAGCCCGAAAGCCAAGCGCGTTGAGGCTCGCTTCCCTGACCCAGCCGCGAACCCCTATCTGGCGTTTGCCGCTCTGTTGATGGCTGGTCTGGACGGCATCAAGAACAAGATCGATCCGGGCGAAGCCATGGACAAGAACCTGTACGATCTGCCTGCCGAAGAACTGGCCGACATCCCGACCGTTTGCGGTTCGTTGCGTGAAGCGCTTGAGGCTCTGGCATCCGATCATGACTTCCTGCTGCAGGGCGACGTGTTCACCAAAGACCAGATCGACGGTTACATCGCGCTGAAGATGGAAGAAGTCGAAACCTACGAGCACACGCCGCACCCTGTCGAGTACGGCATGTACTACAGCTGCTGATCCAAGAATTTTCGTCGAAAATTCTCGCAAGGGCGTCCGACTGGGCGCCCTTGTTTCATGTGGTGCAATCTTCCAAACTGGAGCCATCCTGACTGGAGGGATCGCATGGATACAAATTTCTCGGAATTCGTGACCACGACAGAAGAGTTGGAGCGTATTACAGGCACCCCGCTGCCGCAGATTGTGGCCAAAGAAATTCCAGCCTTGGACCAGATGTGCCGGGATTTCATTGCGACCTCGTCCTTCTGTCTGATCGCATCGGCCAACAAGGAAGGGCACCTGGACATTTCTCCAAGAGGAGATCCAGCAGGCTTTGTTCGGGTGTGCTCGGACTCGCAGATTGCAATACCCGACAGGCCTGGCAACAAACGAGTGGACACCTTTCACAATGTAATCGGTAATCCACGCGTCAGTGTCATCTTCTTCGTTCCTGGCAAGATGGAAACCCTGCGTATCCGCGGAACCGCGCGGATCTGCGCCGATAAAAGGCTGCTTGATACGATGAAAGTCAGTGACCGACCGCCCAATCTGGCACTGCTGATTGATGTTCAAACCGCCTTTGCCCACTGCCCGAAATGCGTGATCCGTTCGCACCTTTGGCAGCCCGAAAACTGGCCGGATTCGTCCAGTCTGCCGAACATGAACGCGATGATGGTCAAACATGCCAAGATCGACAAAACGCCCGAGGAATGGTTTGAAAGCTTGAAAGATACTGGCGAGTTGGACCTCTATTGATTGTCTTTGCAGCTATCTGAAGGCCGCCTTAGCCTAAATGACAGGAGTTCGGTTTTTCGCAATGCTTCGTCTCGCACTATTTTTAGCACTTTCCTTTCCCGTGATTGGTGCCGCAGCCACATGCGGCGACGATGCAAGCGGCTTTGAGGTTTGGAAGCAGGAATTCGCAAAACAGGCCAGACGTGCCGGTGTAAAAAGGAAAGGTCTGCAGGCGCTTTCTCAGGCCCGTTATGCCACCGGCACAATTGCTGCGGATCGCAACCAGAAAAGCTTTAAGTACTCGTTGGACAAATTCATGAAGGTGCGCGGCGCGGATACCATTGTAGCGCAAGGACGCAAGCGCAAGGCCCGAAACCCAGCGTTCTACGCCGCGCTTGAACGGCAATATGGTGTCCCTTCCGGCGTTTTGATCGCTATTCACGGCATGGAAACCGGGTTTGGAAACTTCATGGGTGACAGTCAGGTTGTTTCCGCAATCACAACATTGGCCTACGATTGTCGCCGGTCCGAGTTCTTTGTCCCACACGCCATTGGCGCGCTAAAATTGGTCGATCAGGGTAGCATCACGGTGGCAACAAAGGGGGCAAAACATGGCGAGCTGGGACATACACAGTTTCTGCCAGGCAACGCATTGAAGTACGGCGTGGACGCGACAGGAGATCGGCAAGTGGACTTCTACAACATGACGGACGCGCTGGCCTCGACCGCGAATTTCCTAAGGCAAAAGGGCTGGAAACCCGGTCGCGGCTACCAGCCAGGTCAGCCAAACTATGCCGTGATCCAACAGTGGAATGCGGCCTCAGTCTATCAGCAATCCATAGCGATTATGGCGCAACGAATCGACAACTAAGCCACCTGGCTCACCGATACGGCCTACCCATCTTTTGCCACATTCTTGCCACAGAAAACCCCGCACCCCCTTTGTTTGTTGGTTTCCAAAGCGTAATCAATCAGCGAGAAATCTCATTTTTTTGCATTTTCGTCAAAATTTACCCCACATCGGCGGTTAGATTAAACGGTGTAATCAGACGGCAAAGGAATGCGCTGTGCCCTCAAAACGGTTGTATCACGGTGGTCTTCAGTTCAACGGCGACTCAAGCGGCGAACTTGAACGGTTTTCCAAGGTCGTGAAAACGACGCTTGAGGACTATGGCCATCTGGTTGAGCGCGAGACTCTGCTGACCAAATGCGAAGCGAGCATTGTAACCAGCCAATACCTGATACGCCTGACCATGGAATCCAACGACAGGCAATCCGACCGCGACCGGTTCGAACAGGTTGACCGTGCCGCCGGACTGAAGACCAAGACAAGACCCCCCGTCACGCGGCCTCGGAACCGGATGACAATTACCGTCTCCCCCGTCTCGACCCTGCTGGATGACAGTGAGATGTCGGAACTCATGCTGGTGGTCATCCTGTACCGAATGGTCGACATCTGTTCGACCCAATGGGTGGAGTGGCTGTCGCCGAATACCATTTTGACGCTTGAACAGTTCATGGGTGCGTTTGATTCAATCGCGCCGCGCAAATCCCGAGATTTTAAACAGATTTTTGAATCCGTCAGTGGTCCGTTTGCAGGGTTGGAGACGTCTGACGATCAAGTTCAGCACCTGACCAGCGACGCACCGAAACCACGGCCGATTCAGCTCACTGACGAACAATTGCTAAGCATCGCGTTTCGGACTGACCCTGAGCCGCCATTTGTGACTAAGGGCGCAAAGGCCGAGAACAAGGACGAGGACCGGCCCAGTGATATCCTTAGATTGACAAGCTGGGGCATGACGGGCTGCGTCGCCAGCGTCTCGGCACCCGTTGCCATTTCACTGGCCGCCGTCAACCTGATCCGAGGCGAAGATTTTCGCCTGAACACCCAAGTTCTGTCTTATACCGCTGCGATTTTCTGTCTGAACACAAGCAATGCACTTGCCGATGTCGCCAGCGCCTTAGGCATGTAAACGATTTCTCTCAGCCCTCCGTGGAGGCCCCGCCATCAGGCGGGGTTTTCCATTTCTGGGAACTGGTCAATCGACATCACATATGTGTGGATAGCAAAGACCACCGCGCGCGTTTCCGGCAGACGTAACAACGTCTGGCGTTCGCTACGTAGAAAACTGGCCATTCCGCGATCGCGAATCTCGCGCGGCCGATCCAAGCTACGCGGCTGATAGAGCTCGGCGTCTGAATACCAAAGTGCATTGAAGCGCCACAATGGTCGACCCGGCTGAATTCCGTCAAACAAACGTTGCACGCGGCGCGCAATGTTCTCATCGTAAGGCGCGATCGGCGAGTGGATAACGGTTAGCGGGTGCATGAATTTCTCGGACAATGTCCAACTGGCCGGAAAGCAAAGTATGGCCCCTGTCAGAATATGCTCATCGCCACGCTTTTGCAGAATACACAGGTCTTCCTGCACCAGATGACACAGCGTCTCCAGGGGGCTTTCCCAGTCTATTGTGACGTTCACACCGTCCTGACGCTGCACCCTTTCCGTCGTATTCGGATAGAATTGCCCCAGCACCAATTTTAACAGTTCTTGCGCGGCAGAAAATGCGCTTGAATCCATAGCCAGAACATCTGACCTATGATGTTGCAGAACTTCGGCGCGTCGGTGCATCTGCTCTGCATAGGCATCATCCTGCAGCAACCACGCGTCTGCGACGACCGGTCGAACGCCCGGCAACGGGTTGGGTGCCAGCGGATCGTAGGGGATTTCTTTTTGCAGGATGGGTTTCATGTGCCTGAAATAGCATCTCAATCCTTGACTGTCGGTCAAAAAGCGACCGATGGGTCGTCGCATTTCTCTAAGACGCGGCGTCCAATGCTTTGCAGGCTGAGCGCAGGCAGGGAGGATGGCCGTGAATAAACCGTATCGTGAAACCCGCAAGATTGATCCGTCTCGCGGACCGACGCTTGGGGACGGGACGCCCAACAACAACGATCGGATCGAGATCGGACCAACTCAATTGGCGTTTCAGGAATGGGAAGCCGCAGGGCTAACATTGCCCGACCTCGAGCAGATGCGCCACTATCGTTGGTCACGGCTGTCTCAGGCTGTCGTAGATCGGGATTGGGGCGGCGTCTTGCTGTTTGACCCGTTGAACATTCGATATGCCACTGACAGCACCAATATGCAGCTGTGGAATACCCACAATCCGTTCAGGGCCGTTCTGGTCTGCGCAGATGGGTACATGGTGATCTGGGACTACAAGAACTCGCCGTTCCTATCGAAATTCAATCCGCTTGTGCGGGAACAGCGCTCGGGCGCGGATCTCTTTTATTTCGACCGCGGCGATAAGGTAGATGTTGCAGCAGACGTGTTTTCCAACGAAGTCCGGCTGCTGGTCGAAGAACACGGCGGCGGCAACCGCAGGCTGGGTGTCGACAAAATCATGCTCCATGGTCTGCGCGCGCTTGAGGCGCAGGGGTTCGAGATCATGGAAGGCGAGGAACTGACCGAGAAAGCCCGCGCGATCAAAGGCCCGGATGAGATTCTGGCCATGCGTTGTGCCAGCAACGCCTGTGAAGCCTCAATCGCGACGATGGAGCAGTTTGCGCGCGCAAACGTCGGCGATGGAAAGACGTCCGAGGATGACATCTGGGCCGTTCTTCACGCCGAAAACATCAGACGCGGTGGCGAATGGATTGAAACCCGCCTGCTGTCCTCGGGGCAGCGGACAAATCCTTGGTTTCAGGAATGCGGCCCTCGGATCACGCAGAAGAACGAGATCATAGCCTTCGATACTGACCTAGTCGGATCCTATGGAATTTGCATCGATATCTCGCGAACTTGGTGGGTTGGAGACCAAAAGCCGCGCCCGGACATGATCTACGCAATGCAGCACGCGCATGAGCACATCATGACCAACATGCAGATGTTGAAACCTGGCGTCATGATCCCGGAACTTACGGCCAACACGCATGTTCTGGACGACAAGTATCAGGCTCAGAAATACGGCTGCCTGATGCACGGCGTTGGACTGTGTGATGAATGGCCTTTGGTCGCTTACCCGGACAAAGCGGTCGAAGGGGCATATGATTATCCGCTTGAGCCCGGAATGGTACTATGTGTCGAAGCCGCCGTCGGAGAGGTCGGCGGCGACTTTTCAATCAAGCTGGAAGATCAGGTGCTTATCACCGAAGACGGGTTCGAAAACCTGTCGACCTACCCCTTCGACCGGCAACTTATGGGGTTGGACTGAGTTTATTTCTTAGTCCGGCCAGTTGGAGCGCTTGACGTTTCCGTGCCAATCCTCGGTCACCGTGATCGGGGGTGAGCCTATCGAAATCCTAATATCCGACCAGAAATGCCCTAGCAAAAAGCCAGTCATGCCGGTCAATAACGCGGCAACAAGGACGGCGGGGCGAAGGGTTGGAGCGTGTTCTACGCAAGGTGCATGTGTCATGTTGACCTACGATCTGTTTCTGCGGAATAGGTCCAAGGTGGGATGGCACCATAAATTAGTAAAACGAATATTTTTTAGAGCATCCATCACGTTTCGTGATTGTTACCCCCCCGGCTAAAGGTGCACCCATTGCACCCTCTTTCGCACCCTCTGTCAATTTCAGGTTCTCACCTTCCCGTGACGCTCGTGTCACAAGGGTTGAGCGTGCAGACGGCAGCGCACACTATTGTCGAAACCTCCAGTCTAAGGAATCCCCATGCCCACTGAACGCATCAAGTTTGCCGGTCATGACGGCAGCCAGTTGGCCGCGCGCCTCGATCTGCCGGATGGGCCGGTGCTGTCAACGGCGCTGTTCGCGCATTGCTTCACCTGCTCCAAGGATATCCCGGCAGCACGACGCATATCCGCCCGATTGGCGGCGATGGGCATTGCCGTATTGCGCTTTGATTTCACAGGCCTTGGGCATTCCGAAGGTGAATTTGCCAACACAACCTTTACGTCGAATGTCGAAGATCTGATTGCGGCGGCGCAATATCTGGCCGGGCGCAATATGGCCCCTTCCCTTCTGATTGGACACTCGCTGGGCGGCGCAGCCGTGTTGCGCGCACGGGCGGGGATTCCATCGGTCAAAGCGGTGGTGACTTTGGGCGCGCCCGCCGACCCCGGCCACGTCGCGCATCATTTCGAGGCCGCCTTGCCCGAGATACGCGAACGGGGCGAGGCCGAAGTTTCGCTGGGCGGTCGCCCGTTCCGCATCGGCAAGTCCTTCGTTGATGACATTTCCGAAGTCGCGCTTAAACCTGCAATTTCAGAGCTGAAGGCAGCGTTGCTGATCCTGCACGCGCCGCGGGATGAAACCGTCAGCGTCGATAACGCCAGCACGATCTTTCTGGCCGCGAAACACCCGAAGAGCTTTGTAACGCTAGATGATGCCGATCATCTGATCACCCGGGCGGCAGACGCGGATTATGCGGCCGACGTCATCGCAGCCTGGGTGACGCGTTATGTGAAACTGTGCCCGCCTGCCCCACCGCCGGGCGCACCCGAAGGCGTCGTGCGCGTGACCGAGGCCGACGCATCCGGGTTCTTGCAAGACATCCAGTCCGGGCCCAAGCACCACGCGGTCGCGGACGAGCCTGCCTCATACGGCGGTACGGATCGCGGGATGTCACCTTATGGCTTTGTGTCCTCGGGCCTTGGGGCATGTACATCGATGACGATCCGCATGTACGCGCGTCGCAAGCAGTGGCCTTTGACCGGCATTTCGGTCGATGTCTGCCATGACAAGGTTCATGCGCAGGACGCCGGACTTGCCAGTGAAGGCAAGGTCGATCAATTCCGCCGCAAAATTCGGCTGGATGGCCCCTTGACGGCCGAACAGCGAGCCAAATTGCTGGAAATAGCGGATAAGTGCCCAGTGCACCGCACCCTAGAAGGAGCGGCGCATATCACGACCGAATTGTTGCCTGCTGCCTGAGTGGACGCTGCTGAATTCTAGCGACGGCGCGGCGCTGGTCGATGGATCGGCGGTCTCGCGGCTGGTGGGCGTGCCACCGGCGGTCGTGGGCGCGCCGGTGGTTTCGCTACCGGTGGCCTTGGGCGCACGGGCGGCTTGTTGACCGGTGGTTTCGGGCGATCCGGGCGATCAACATCTACGTCCACGTCGACATTTACGTCGTGATAGTAGTCGTTCCACAGCATCGAGTCGTAGAACGGGTCATAGCCATACCCGACACCGACAGTCACGCCATCGCAGGCCGAGAGCGTCATGGCCCCAATCCCAAGTCCAAAAGCAAGAACAGAGCGTTTCACAAGTTTTCTGGTCATCTGAACGCCCCTCACTGCAACGATCTGAAGGACGCAAAGACTGCGTTCAGATCGTCAACATAAGCCGGATCGGCCCCATCGCGCAGAATGGTCACTCCAATAACCACACGATCTTTCGGAAGATCGATGACTGTGGCGGTGAAAGTGATACCGCGCCCTTCTCTCTTGCCGGTGCCTCGAATGATGTGTGCTGGCAATCCGCCGATACGCGTGTCGCTGCGCGTTGAAATCACGGGATCTTTGACCAGAAATCGATCAATATCCTCAAGATAGCGCAGCCCACCTTCTATCGTCGCAACTGAGCTTGGCGAAACGAAGCCCATCCAGACGTTGTCATCGGTCACCGGACGCAGTCCCATAACACGCGAAACGGCTCGTGCGTCGCCCAATTGAGTATCTTCAAGTTCGCGTGGTCCGCCGGTGCGCAACGCCCAGAAATCCGGAACCTCAAAGCTGAAGATCGCAGTTTTGCCTTCCGTGTAGGTCACTGGAGTATCGGCATCCGCCACACCACCGAGGCCGACCCATGCCAGGGCGCATGCGGCCAACAAGGGCTTGATTGAAATACGCATATAAAAATACCTGATTACTTCGTCGCCCCAAATCTGCCTCTTGCACGGGCACCTTGTCCAGCAAGACTTTGCGGTCGAACGAAAAAACCCGCGCCGATCTGCTTCGGCGCGGGTTTCCGAACTAAGGATGCGTAGCGATCAGGCGCGCGCGTCGCCGACCAGCTTCCACAGACCAGGGATCAGCAGAGCGGCCAGAGCCAGCTTGATCGCATCACCCAGCAGGAAGGGTGTCAGACCCCATTCCAGGATCGGCTTGTCCCAGCCATAGAGTTGACCCAGCCAAAGCAGGCCAGGCACGTAAATCAGGACGTTTGCCAGAACCAGCGCCAAAGCCATCTTGCCAATCGAACGGTCCCAACCGCGTGCAGCCAACATGCCCAGCGCCAGCGTGGCCAGAACGTAGCCGACCAGATAGCCGCCCGTGCCGCCCATCATGTAGGTCAGACCAAATTTCTCAGCGGAAGAGCTGGCAAACACATCAAAGCCCAGCGCGCCCACGAGCATATAGCCGAGGATAGTCACCAGACCCAAACGCGCGCCATAGGCTGTGCCGATGGTCAGCACCGCAAATGTGCCCATGGTGATCGGAACCGGCCACATCGGAACTTTGATTTTCGCAGCAACTGCCAGCGCTACGATGCCCAGCGCGACCAAAACCACCTGCTTTACGCGCAGAGCTGTGCCCTCCTGCGGGCCAATCGCGTTGGCCAGAACGTTTGCATTCATCTTTGTTTCTCCCAATTCGGACCAAGATTCTGCGACAGCAATGCCTTTTCGTGACACCTACTGCAAGATGATTACGCTATCGCAGCATATATTCGGTGTCCATTTCGTAAGATTTTCTGGGCCCGGACACCGTCCAGCGCACTTTCCAGCGTGGCCAGCCCGAAAAATCATAGACCGCGTCATAGCTGTCAGGGGCGCAATCGTGATGATCTGAAGACTGTGAAAGACCCAGCTTCAGTGTGTGAAAGTAACGGCCATCGTCAAAATAGATCGCAACATGATCACTGCTATTGCGCCACAGATACCGGCGTGTTCCCTTCATCTGTGGTTGGCCTGGAATTCGTAGAATGATGTCTTCGTCGTAGGTCAGCCCATCACTGCTGCGGCTTAACAGCGCTGTACCTTCGGCGCTCAGAATCTGTCCGGCCCGTGCATCGTGGATTGTGCGCGTCAGGACCCAACGGCCTTCGAAATCAGACAGCCCGCGCGGCAGGGTCATTCCGCGTAAGTCCCGTCTGTCGTACCGCCGTTGTCATCGACAAATCGAATAGCATCGCCACTTTTCTGCACGTCGTAACAAGCCCACAGGTCCGATGGTGGCCAGAGCGAGCAATAGCGATCCTCGCGCACGGCCCACCGCCCAGCACTAGGGCCGCCCGAGAAATACTGCGTCAACCCCGCTTCATCAAAGGTTTGCCAGATCCCTTCGCCATATCCGAGCTTTTTGCCCGCCAACGCCGCCAGAATCTCGTCCCCGGACAATTTACGAAAGTCCTCGGCCGCAACAAGACCGGGCCAGAAGGCTAAAATCAGGGCAAACCGTCTCATACCAGCACTCGCGCCTTGTTCCCTTGACAGGCTGGGGTTAAACCCCGCCGCAACGCTCTCTGCCAAATCACAATAAGGTGCCGTTGCCAATGATTCCACGTTATTCCCGCCCCGACATGGTTGCCATCTGGTCACCCGAGACCAAGTTTCGCGTCTGGTACGAGATTGAGGCGCATGCCTGCGATGCCATGGCCGATCTGGGTGTGATCCCGCGCGAAAACGCCGAGGCCGTGTGGAAAGCCAAGGACGTGGAATTCGACGTCGCCCGCATTGATGAGATCGAAGCCGTCACCAAACACGATGTCATCGCCTTCCTGACCCACCTGGCAGAACATGTCGGAAGCGACGAAGCGCGGTTTGTGCATCAGGGCATGACCTCGTCCGATGTATTGGACACTTGTTTTAACGTGCAACTCACCCGTGCGGCAGACATTCTGATCGCCGACCTCGAAGGTTTGCTGGCGGCCCTCAAGCGCCGCGCCTACGAGCACAAGGAAACCGTCCGCATCGGTCGCAGCCATGGCATCCATGCCGAACCCACCACCATGGGCCTGACTTTCGCGCGTTTTTACGCCGAAATGGATCGCAACCTGTCCCGCATGCGCGATGCACGCGCGGAAATAGCGACAGGCGCGATCAGCGGGGCGGTCGGCACCTTCGCGAATATCGACCCGCAGGTCGAGGAACACGTGTGCGACAAGCTGGGTCTTGTCCCCGAACCGATCAGCACGCAAGTCATTCCCCGCGACCGTCACGCGGCCTTTTTCGCGACCCTCGGCGTCATCGCTAGCAGCATCGAAAACGTCGCCATCGAAATCCGCCACATGCAGCGCACCGAAGTTCTGGAGGCTGAAGAGTTCTTCTCGAAGGGTCAAAAGGGCTCGTCCGCGATGCCCCATAAACGCAACCCGGTGTTGACCGAGAACCTGACCGGTCTGGCGCGTCTGGTCCGCATGGCCGTCGTGCCAGCGATGGAGAACGTGGCCCTGTGGCACGAGCGGGACATCAGCCACAGCTCGGTTGAGCGCAATATCGGCCCCGACGCCACCATCACGCTGGATTTCGCGCTGGCCCGTTTGACCAGTGTGATCGACAAGCTGGTCGTCTACCCCGAAAACATGTTGGCCAACATGAACAAATTCCGGGGCCTTGTCATGAGCCAACGGGTTCTGCTGGCCCTGACCCAAGCTGGCGTAAGCCGCGAGGATGCTTACCGTCTGGTTCAGCGCAATGCGATGAAAGTCTGGGAAGAAGGCAAAGACTTCAAAACCGAGCTTTTGGCTGACGCAGATGTGACCTCTGCGCTCAGCACCGAAGAAATCGAAGAGAAATTCGACCTCGGATACCACACGAAACACGTGGATACGATTTTCGAACGCGTGTTCGGAGAATAGACCGCCAAATTCGCGACAACACATACGCCTGGGCCAAGCAGAGATTTTTCGACGAAAAATCTTGGCCCGGGTCCAGTTCCTTTGTCAGTTCGGCCAAATTCAGCTATTGTGTACAAACACGCCTGAATGGGAGAACGACGATGATCCGCACATTAATTTGCGCAATGGCACTCGCAAGCTCTGCTTCAATCGCAATGGCCTGCACTGGCCACACCGAGCAAACTCAGTCCTGCGCACCCGGAACATATTGGGACGCTGACAGCCACAGCTGCGCAAAAATCGTCAATAGTTGAGAAAATCTTTCCTACTTGTGAATAAATGCGAGCCAGCGGTTGTTAGCTTTTTTGTAGATCACGCTATGCTTGATCAGAGCAGCCCTGAGAACGGAGTAGGAATATGCGTCTCATTTTAGTTTCAGCCATTGCCCTTCAGGCCTTTGCATTCGCACCGGTCGTTTATGCCGCAGGCGGAGGGGACAGCAGCCCGCCAAAGCCGACGAACACGTCCAAGAAATGCTTCTTTGGCCGCGTGTTTGACGAAGAGCGGGGGCGGTGCGTCAAACCGGATAAAACCAATTTCACCGAAGATCAGCTTTATGACGCAGTGCGCGAACTGGCCTATGACGGCCAATTCCAGAACGCTCAGGAAATCTTGCGCATCATGGATCAAAACGATGATCGCGTGTTGACCTACTGGGGCTTTACCTACCGCAAGATGGGTGAGTTGGAGCTGGCGAATGCCTTCTACGAGGACGCTATTTCTGCCAATCCGGACAACATTTTGGCGCGCAGCTACATGGGCCAGGGTTTCGTCGCCGAGGGCAAGACGGACCTAGCGATCGAGCAGTGGCGAGAGATCAAGGCGCGCGGTGGCGAAGGCACTTGGGCCGAGGCGTCGCTGCGTGAAGCCATCCAGACCGGGCTGACTTACAGCTACTAGGCTTCAGGGAATATTTACCCGACTCTCTCTATCCTGCACGTGACACATATCTTGGCACCGCAGGCAGATGCAGAACGCAAATTCATTGGTACAACTGAATCCCGGGGCGACAGCCCCGGGGATTGAATCAGGGGAAGAAGACACTCAGATCGTTCCCAAAGCGCTCAGCCGCAAGGAAAAGGCGGCCATCGTGGTACGTTTGCTGTTGAACGAGGGCGCGGAGATCCCGTTGGAAGAGTTACCTGACCCCATGCAGGAACAATTGACCCATCAGCTGGGACATATGGGTTTGGTTGATCGCGTAACCCTGGCCGCCGTTGCACGGGAGTTTGCAGACGCGCTGGACAGTATCGGATTGTCCTTTCCGCACGGGCTGGCCGGGGCGTTGGACGCCGTGGACGGCAAGATTGCGCCAACGACTGCTGCACGCCTGCGCAAAGTTGCGGGGGTGCGCCAGATCGGTGACCCCTGGCAAAGACTGCGCGAAGTCCCCCCAGAGGAACTAGCCGAAATGGCGGCCGCCGAAAGCACCGAGATTGCGGCCGTCATGCTTTCCAAGCTTGAAACGACCAAAGCGGCACAGTTGCTGGGTCACTTGCCCGGCCCTACAGCACGCCGCATAACTTATGCCATCTCAAAAACCGGCAACGTGACCCCCGAAGCTGTCGAGCGCATCGGTTGGTCGCTGGCCGCTCAGTTAGACCGGCGCCCAACACCGGCTTTCCTGGATGGCCCAGCGGCTCGGGTCGGTGCGATTCTCAACCAGTCCGCTGCCGCCACTCGGGATGGTCTATTGACAGCGCTGGACGAAGAAGACGCTGAGTTTGCCAATACGGTGCGAGAGGCGATTTTCATCTTCTCTCACATTCCCGCTCGTGTTCAGCCGCGAGATATCCCAGCAATTTTGCGCGGTATAGAACAATCTCAATTGGTGACTGCTTTGGCCGGAGCGTCAACGCCTCAAGATGAAGCGGCGGCAGAGTATGTACTTTCAAACATATCATCCCGCATGGCCGAAAATCTGCGCGAGGAGATGGCCGAACGCGGCAAGGTCAAACAAACCGATACTGATGAAGCCATGGCTCAGGTTGTGGCCGCCATTCGTGCTCTGCTGGATGAAGGGGCGATTCAACTGATCGCAAGCGACGAGACCGCTGACTAGAGCCGATATTGCGCGCGGTGGAATTCGTTGCCCTTGTGATCGCAAGACGGGAACTGTATGTCTGATCCGGCAATTCACAACACCGGTGCGCCCTTCCCATGCCCGTCGAGAAGTCGGAACTGAGCCGATTTGAGCTTGGAAAATACTACGTTGCAAATCTGTTCCTAAAAACCGTGATCGGCGGTATGCGGCTATTGCCCTACGAGCGCCGCATCGCGACCATGGGCGCGATCGTGCGGAGGCTTGCTCCGCTGGTCGGATTTCGCGCGCGCGTTCAACGGAACCTGAAACTAACCTGCCCTGAGCTTACACAGGACGACATCGAGCGGATCTGCGCTGCGGTTCCCGACAATGCCGGGCGGGCGATTATGGAACATTTCTCGCCCGAGGATTTCACCCAACGCCAAAGCGGTGCCAAAGTGTCGGGTCCCGGAGTTGCCGCGTTTGATTCCGCAGTTGCGGAAGGTCGTCCGGTGATGATGATCACCGCGCATTTCGGGCATTACCTGGCCGCACGCATCGCTTTGCAGTCCCGCAGCGGAAAGCCAATCGGGTGCCTGTTTCGCCGCATGGCCAACCCGTACTTCAACGAGATGTATGTCGATGCCTTTCACCGAACCGGCAAGCCGATGTTCGAACAGGGTCGCCGTGGGATGGTCGAAATGGTTCGATCCCTCAAAAAGGGCGGGATCATCGCGATTGTTTCGGACTTGCACGCCCATGGGGGCGAGGAATTGACCTTTTTCGGCAAACCGGCGGTCACATCTGTTCTAAATGCCGAACTGGCGATGAAATACAAGGCGCTGCTGATTCCGTGTTACGCCGTACGCCAACCCAACGGGATCGATTTTGAGATCGTGCTTCATGATCCGGTGCCACATACGGACCCGAAGACCATGACGCAGTTTACCAATGATGACCTGGAAGCGATGGTGCGTCAGAACATGGGACAATGGTTCTGGATTCACCGGCGTTGGAAAGCTTGGAAAGGCCTGGGCGTTCAGCCCGAAGACATGCCCTGATCACTCAACGCGCGCCGCGGCAACAATCGGACCATGCCCTGCCCTTTGCACCAGAACGACCGCAGGTTGTTCCAGTGACACAGACGCTGTGAACGTCTGCGGAGCAACCCCATCCCATTGACCGGCAGTCTGCCAGTTTTCGACAACATTGGCGTAGTCCAGATCATGCCCCGCCAATTCTCCGCGCCGGATCGACGCATGCCGAAGCGGTGAATATTGGACGATGAATACGTCATAGTCGTCGTCTGGCAGCTCGACCGGGGTCACGCTCACTGTGACCTCGTCACCCGACCGAACGGCATTCACTTTGGCTTCAGGCGCTGCGGTCAAATGTGCTGCGATCAAGCTTTCCAGTTCGCTCGTTTTTGCACCGACAACATCCTGTTGCCCGTTGATAACCATCTGAGGGGTGTAGATCATCGACCGACCGCCCTCGCGCGCATAAGCCCGCTGCCGTGTGGTGTGCGCGGGGTCGGCATATTCGTCCTTCCACCCGATATAGTCCCAGTAGTCCACGTGTAAGGCGAGACCGATAACATCGCCCCGCTTTGCAAGGTCGTGCATGATGCGATCCGCCGGAGGACAGGAAGAACACCCTTGCGAGGTGAACAGCTCAACCACCACCGGGTCAGAATCGGCGTGCGCGGCCGAGGTGACAAGAATGGATAATAGCGCGACGGCTGCGGATTTTATCATCGGAATTCCCGGCATGATGGGTGACAGAGTCAATCTAATCGGTCTTGGCTTCACCCACCAATCAAGGTTTCTTGATGCCTTTGACACCTTCAGGCGTAAAAATGTGTGCAATGGTATACAAAAATTGCCGCAGGTGGCCTGTTGGACCTTGAACCGCGCGCGTGGGTGATGCAGATACCCCCCAGCGAATCCCATATTCCACGTCATTTGAGAGGGAGGCCACAGATGCCCATCAAAGTCGGACAGGATACCGCCAAGACACGCCGCAGCCTGAGCGTGAATGGCACGTCCATTTCCTATTATTCGATCCCCGCCGCGCAAGAGGCCGGTCTGGGTGATTTCTCGAACCTGCCCGCCGCGCTGAAAGTCGTGCTGGAAAACATGCTGCGGTTCGAGGATGACGGTTTCTCGGTCTCGGTCGATGACATCAAGGCGTTTGCCGAATGGGGCGCGAAAGGCGGTAAGAACCCGCGCGAGATCGCCTACCGCCCTGCCCGCGTTCTGATGCAGGATTTCACCGGTGTTCCGGCAGTTGTTGACCTTGCCGCGATGCGTGACGGGATCAAGGGTCTGGGCGGCGACGCACAGAAGATCAACCCGCTGAACCCGGTCGATCTGGTCATCGACCACTCGGTCATGATTGACGAGTTCGGCAACCCGCGCGCCTTCCAGATGAACGTCGACCGCGAATATGAGCGCAACATGGAGCGTTACCAGTTCCTGAAATGGGGCCAGAACGCGTTCAACAACTTCCGCGTCGTGCCCCCCGGAACGGGCATCTGCCACCAGGTGAACCTGGAATATCTGGCCCAAACCGTCTGGACCGACACCGATCAAAACGGTGAAGAGGTCGCCTACCCCGACACGCTGGTCGGCACGGACAGCCACACCACCATGGTCAACGGCATGGCCGTTCTGGGCTGGGGTGTCGGCGGGATCGAAGCCGAGGCCGCGATGCTGGGTCAGCCGATCTCGATGCTGATTCCCGAGGTTGTGGGCTTTGAACTGACTGGCGCACTTGTCGAAGGCACCACCGGCACTGACCTTGTTTTGAAGGTCGTGGAAATGCTGCGCGAAAAAGGCGTTGTGGGCAAATTCGTCGAGTTCTACGGCGAAGGTCTGGATCGTCTGCCGCTGGCCGACCGCGCGACCATCGCGAACATGGCCCCGGAATATGGTGCGACCTGCGGCTTCTTCCCGATCGACGGGGAAACGCTGCGCTACATGCGCAACACCGGTCGTGACGAGGACCGAATCGCGTTGGTCGAAGCCTACGCGAAAGAGAACGGTTTCTGGCGCGGCGCGGATTATGCGCCGATCTACACCGACACGCTGTCGTTGGATATGGGCACCATCGTTCCGGCGATCTCGGGCCCGAAGCGCCCACAGGACTATGTCGCGCTGACCGACGCCAAGGCCGCATTCACCAAGGAAATGGCTGAAACTTTCAAACGCCCAATGGGCAAGCAGGTTGAAGTCAAAGGCGAGAATTACGGCATGGAATCGGGTAAGGTCGTGATCGCCTCGATCACCTCCTGCACCAACACCTCGAACCCCTACGTGATGATTGGCGCGGGCCTTGTGGCGCGTAAAGCTGCCGCATTGGGACTGGACCGCAAACCATGGGTCAAAACCTCGCTGGCACCGGGATCCCAGGTTGTCTCGGCCTATCTTGAGGCCGCTGGCTTGCAGGACGATCTGGACAAGATCGGCTTTAACCTTGTGGGCTATGGGTGCACGACATGTATCGGAAACTCGGGTCCGATCCAAAGGGAGATCTCGGAAGCCATTTCCGAAGGCGATCTGGTCGCCACTTCGGTCCTTTCGGGCAACCGAAACTTCGAAGGTCGGATTTCGCCGGATGTGCGCGCCAACTATCTGGCCTCACCGCCGCTGGTCGTGGTCTATGCGCTGGCAGGAACGATGGATATCGACCTTACGTCCGAACCCGTTGGACAGGACAAAGACGGCAACGATGTTTTCATGAAAGACATCTGGCCAACGCAAAGCGAAATCGCTGAGCTGGTCGAAGCGACCGTGACGCGCGAAGCATTCCAGTCGAAATATGCGGATGTGTTCAAGGGCGACGAGAAATGGCAAGGCGTAGAAGTTCCGCAGCAGGAAACCTATGACTGGCCGCCGACCTCAACCTATATCCAGAACCCGCCCTATTTTCAGGGCATGGGGTCCGAGCCCGGCACGATCTCGAACATCGAGAATGCCAAAGTTCTGGCCATTCTGGGCGACATGGTCACCACCGACCACATCTCGCCCGCTGGATCCTTCGCGACGACTACGCCCGCTGGCAAGTATCTGACTGATCGTCAGGTACAACCGCGCGAGTTCAACTCTTATGGGTCGCGCCGCGGCAACCACGAGGTTATGATGCGTGGCACATTCGCCAATATCCGCATCAAGAACGAGATGCTGGACAGTGTTGAGGGCGGCTATACCAAAGGGCCCGATGGCGAGCAGACCTCGATCTACGATGCGTCGATGGCCTATCAGGACCAGGGTACGCCACTGGTCGTCTTTGGCGGCGAACAGTACGGCGCGGGTTCCTCTCGTGACTGGGCGGCCAAAGGTACGGCACTGCTGGGTGTGAAGGCCGTGATCGCGGAAAGCTTCGAGCGTATCCACCGCTCGAACCTGGTTGGCATGGGTGTGATCCCGTTCGAATTCACCGGCGGGGACACCCGCAAGTCGCTGGGATTGAAGGGGGACGAGACGGTTTCGATCAGCGGATTGGATCGAGTGGAGCCGCTGCAAGAACTGCCCTGCACTATCGTCTATGGCGACGGAACTGAGAAGACGATCACCCTCAAGTGCCGCATCGATACCGCGCCCGAGATCGAATACATCGAAAACGGCGGTGTTCTGCAGTACGTCCTGCGGAATCTGGCCAAAGCCAGCTAAGCCTGCGATTGCCTTAAGTATGACAGGGACGCCCAAGGGCGTCCCTGTTTCTTTTTGCGAGTCGCCACCTCGCATTCCGGAGTATTTGGAAAAGATGAAGTTGTAGATGCGTAGATTTCCGGCTTTGGTGTGGCCAGGAGGCGCATATGGAAAAAGTAGTTTTGGTAACCGGCGGCGCGCGCGGAATCGGGCGTGCGATTGTTGAAGATCTAACGCAAGACCACCGCGTGGCGTTCACCTGGCTTACGACGGCACCTGATCCTTCTCTGCTCCAGAATACGTTGGGCGTGCAATCCGATCTGACTAAATCAGATCAACCTGCCGCTGTAGTGACTCAGGTGATCGAGAAGTTCGGGCGGTTGGATGTGATCGTCAACAATGCAGGTTTGGTACGGTCTACGCCGAAAGAGGATTTTCGGGCGGAAGAGCACCGCGCTATTTTGGATCTGAACCTCTTGGCTCCGGCGGCCCTACTTGCTGCCGCGTTACCACATTTGAAGCGAGGCGCATCAATCATCAGTATTTCGTCCATGAACGCGGTGCTGCCTCCTCGTGATGCGGTGACTTATGGGGCGAGCAAGGCAGCGCTCAACCTTTGGACCCGCGCAATGGCCAAGGAACTGGGGCCGCAGGGCATACGTGTGAACGCGGTGGCACCGGGCGCGATCAACATTCCAGAAGCGCCCCGGTCCGAGGAATTGACGGAGTTGTTCGTCAAAGACACGGCTTTGGGTCGTGCCGGTCGACCTGACGATATCGCGGGGGCGGTGCGGTTTTTGGCGTCAGACGACGCCGCGTTCATCACCGGTGAGGTGCTTAGTGTCACCGGCGGGTATCGCCTTTAGCCACCGGCCGCTTTTTCCAACGCCGGTCGGATCGTGCTTTCAATAACGCGCTGCGTAATGGGGCCGGCAAATCGCAGGATGATCGTGCCTTCGCCATCAATCACATAAGTTTCCGGAACTCCGTATACGCCCCAATCGAGCCCCATGCGGCCTTGCTCGTCACGGCCAATTCCGGTGTAAGGATCACCCAGTTCAACAAGGAAAGCTTCGGCATTGTCCAACTGATCCTTGTAGTTGATGCCGTAGACCGGAATCCCCTCGTCCGACAGCGCCTGCAGGTTTGGGTGCTCGACACGGCAGGGCGCGCACCAGCTGGCCCAATAGTTGACCAATTTCACCTCTCCATCGCGCAGGGTAGCGTCGTCAAAATTTGCTTTACCCTTGAACTCGGTCAGGACCACGGGCGGCGCCGCCTGGCCTTCGCGGGCAGAGGGCAGCGCATTTGGGTCATCGCGGAACATGCCAATCCCCGCCAACACGGCAAATGCACCGAAGATCAGTGGTGGCGCAATCATGAGAGGCGAGATTTTAGCCATTGCGCATCATCCTTTGTTCGACTTTCTCCATTTCCGCGCGGACCTTGCGGCCCCGTATCACGCTGAACAGGATCAGCGCCACCAGCAGCGCAATGGATACGACATAGGACCAGAGAACGGTGTCCGCATATTTTCCAAGATCAGGGATCATCCATTTACCCTTTCCCGAGCAAGCAGCGCCTTGATCCGGCGCGCGCGAATTTCTGTGCCCGTGCGATAGAGAACCAACGCAACGAACAACAGCACAAACCCGATGATGCACAGCAGCAGCGGATAAAAGTAGATATTGCTGACCTTTTCTTCTGTATCCGTGCCAATTACAGCAGCCGCACGCATGACGGATGCGCCCTGATGCAAACCCTGATTCCAGAAGTTCACCGCGTAACGGCTGAGAATTGCAAATACCGATCCCACCAGACACAGGACCGAGGTCAGGTCGGCAGCAGTATCCGGGTCGTCAATAGCTTCCCACAGGGCGACATAGCCCAGGTAAAACAAGAACAGGATCAGAAACGAAGTCAGGCGCGGGTCCCACTCCCACCAGGTGCCCCACATAGGCTGGCCCCAGATCGCTCCGGTCGCGAGTGCGATCAGCGTCATGACGATGCCGATCGGGGCGGCGGCGCGAGCCGCCAATGCACTGACGTGATGGCGACGGATCAGCCAAACCAACGACGTGGCCAACATCATCAGCCAGCAATTAATCGCCATCAGCGCCGAAGGCACGTGCAGGTAGATGATCTTGACCGTCGAACCCTGTTTGTAGTCATCCGGTGTGAAGAAGAATCCCCAGATCAGCCCGACGACGATGCACGCGATCGATGTGAACCAGAAGAACGGCATCACCCGTTCGCTGGTGGCAAGGAACTTGCGTGGGTTGGCGTATTCCCAGAGGGCGTTGGCTTTGGCTGCGATAGACATGGGCCTTATCTAGTCCGAGTCGGGTGCTTTCTCAATTGACCTCCATCAAACGGAAAGCAGGTCACCGAAGGTTGATACGCAATACGGCGGCGCTGGCAAAGGGCAGCAGGGCGATTGTGGCGGCTGTAACCCCGGCCAGCATCAGCAGCGGGGTCTGGGTCTCCATCCCGGTTGCGCCACGGCGCGCCACTTCGGCCCCGTAAATCAGCGTGGGCACATAAAGCGGCAGAACCAAGAGCGACAGCAACAGGCCGCCGCGTTTCAGGCCCACGGTCAGAGCTGCGCCGAAGGTGCCGATGACGCTCATCGCCGGGGTGCCTATCAGCAGCGAGATCACCAGCCACAAGAACCCCTGCGCAGGCAGGTTCAGCAGCACGCCCAAAAAAGGCGCGGCCAGAACCAATGGCAGGCCGGTGGTCAACCAATGGGCCAGCGCCTTGATCGTAACAACTGCCTCAAGCGGCAGCGGCGCGGTGGCCAGCAGGTCGAGCGAGCCGTCTTCCCAATCCAGTGCCAACAGGCGGTCCAATGACAGCAGGCAGGCCAGTAGCGCACCCAGCCAAAGAACGCCCGGCGCGATGGTCGACAGCAGCGAGGATTGCGGCCCGACCGAGAACGGCACCAGCACGGTGACGATCAGAAAGAAGGCAAGGCCGAGGCCGAACCCTCCGCCCGCGCGGAAGGCCAATTTCAGGTCGCGCAGCAGCAGGGCGATCACAAGAAACCTCCGTCGAAATCGTCGATGGGTTTGGGTTTGGCCTTGTTGGGGCCGACATCCAAAACCTCTCCGTCCAGACCGAGGTCGATATGGGTAGCGATCAGGGCGGACCCACCCTGCCCCAGATGTGCACGCACCGCGTCGGCGAACATCTGCACCGCGCTTTTGTCGAGCGAAACTGTCGGTTCATCCAGCATCCAGATCGGCCGTCCCGTGACCAGCATGCGCGCAAGCCCCAAGCGGCGCTTTTGGCCAGCAGACAGGTTGCCTGCGTGGCGGTCTGCCAAATCGTTCAGAGCAAAAGCGTCCAATGCAGCCTGGATGTCGTGCGTACCGAAGACAGACGCCCAGAAGGTCAGGTTTTCGACAACCGTCAGCGTAGGTTTCAACCCATCGGAATGTGAGGCATAGGCGATCTGATCCTCTGCCCCTTCAATGTGTCCTTCCAGCGGCGGTTGCAGGCCAGCCAATGTGCGCAACAAGGTTGTCTTGCCGATACCGTTGGGGCCACGCAGGATGAGCGCTTTGCCGGGGTTCAGCGCAAAGCTGAGCCCTTCAAGCACGGGCACCCCGCCACGTGCGATGGCCAGATCGGTCACGGTCAATGTCATGTGGCCCGCTTAACGGATTGTACGGGCGGACAAAAGGACGGAATTGCCGCAGAGCTTGATGGCTGGTCTGTGTGGCGATTTCGCGAGTGAGGGGCCAGCCCCTCAAACTCCCCGGGATATTTTTGGCCAGATGAAGGGGAACCCTCAGACAGGAATGAGGGCCAGCGCGATACGGCGTCCTTCGGACAGAAGCACGTTGTAGGTGCGGCAGGCGGCAGGAGAATTCATGATTTCCACGCCAATACTTGCGTTTTCCAGACTGGCTCGCAGCGCAGTTGGAATGTGTGCGAGTTCTGCTCCGGTGCCGATGAAAAGGACATCAATGTGATCGGCAAGCTGCAACAAAGGCGCGTCGTCGGTGTAACCGCCCCATTCTGCAGTGCCTGCCGGGCCTGTGATAACCGGGCCATTGTGAAGCTCTCCACCGATGCGGAAAAAGCCGGGGCCGTAGCCATCTACCGGGGTGGCGTTGGTATAGGTGATCTCATTCAGGCGCATGGATGCGTTCTAGCCCCAAAGCGGCAGGCCCGACAAGGCCGCAAGTGCGATCGCGACATAGGCAGCGGCGCGGTAGAGCCGTTCGTAATCCGGCCGGAACAGCCAGCCACCCAACCAGTTGCCCGCCAGGTTTGGGACGGCCAAAAGCAGGCCCAACAGGACTGCGGACGTCGTGACGCGGCCCATCCCGGTGAGATACCCGAATAGAAGGAAGTCAAAGGCGAACAGGAACAACAGGATCGTTGCGCGAATGACGGCAATCGGCAAGGGGCGCGACATGTAAAACAAGATGACCGCAGGACCGGGTAGACCCGCGACGCCGCCTAGGAAACCTGCCGCGCATCCGATACCCGTTACCATGAGACGACTCACCTGCCCTTGATAGCGCAGCCCGAGGATCAAGATTGCCAACATTGCGAGCGCCAGCAAGCTTACGGCATAGCGGAACACATCCGGATCGACCTGAGTGAGCCCCCACAGACCAATCGGTAAAACAAGCGCGCACCCGGCCACCAGCCGCGCCAGATCGCCTCGGTCAACGTCGCGCCAGGCTTGGCGCAAGTTTGGAAGCGGGCCAAAAATGTCCATGATGGTCAGGCCGATCAGAGCACCGAATGGGCCGAGGAACGGTGTGGCGATGGGCAGGAAGATCAGTGCGGTTCCAAAGCCGGAAAAGCCGCGGATAATACCGCTGAGCAAGGCTGCGCAAAAAATGATGGCCAGCCCCGCTGGGGGCTGGCCAAACAGATCAGGCGTCGATGTTTGCAAACTGGTTGCCCGCCGTGTTCGACGGTTTGGACCAGTCGCGCTTGACCCCCAGCCACAGCAGAATGGTCGAGGCCACGAAGACCGAAGAATAGGTCCCGACGATCACACCCCAGATCATCGCAAAGACGAAGCCGCGGATAACGTCCCCACCCAGCACATAAAGCGAGATCAGCGCCAGCAACGTGGTCACCGATGTCATGACCGTCCGGCTGAGCGTTTCGTTGATCGAGATGTTCAGAACATCTTTGAGGTCTTTCTTTTTGTACTTCCGCAGGTTTTCACGCACGCGGTCGAACACGACAACGGTATCGTTCAGCGAATAGCCGACAATGGTCAGCAATGCCGCGATGATGGCGAGGTCAAATCGGATTTGCAGTTCCGAAAAAATGCCGATCGTCAGGATCACATCGTGGACCAGAGCGGCCACGGCCCCGAGCGCAAACTGCCATTCGAAACGCAGCCAGATGTAAACAAGCACGGCTCCGATCGCGAGGACGACGGCGATCACGGCGGTCTGAATCAATTCGCCTGAAACTTTCGGCCCTACGGATTCGACCGACACAAATTGGATGTCGGGCGCGGCCAATTTCAGCGCCTCTTCAACGGCTGTGACCGTGGCCGCCGAGACGGCTTCGGCATCGGCCTGAGCCTGAATGCGGATCATCGCCACGTTTTCGTCTTCGCCAAAAGTGGGATCGAAGATTTCGGTGATCGAAACATCACCCAATTCCAACGGCGTAATGGCGTCACGATAGGCGCCTACGTCGATTTCCTGCGCGGATTGGGTCCGGATCGTGGTCCCTCCGCGGAAGTCGATGCCGAAATTCAAGCCCTGCAGCATAAACGAGACGAATGCCACAACCATCATCAGGCCAGAGATACCCAGCCAGACCTTCCAGCGGCTGAAAAAGTCGAACGAGGTGTTTTGCGGTACGAGTTTCAGTCTCATGTCAAACCTCGATCATTTTTGGGCGGCGGCGTTCGAACCAGATCACGATCATCAGGCGAGTCACAAAGATCGCCGTGAAGACCGAGGTGAGAATGCCCAGACCCAGAGTGATGGCGAACCCGCGTACGGGGCCGCTGCCCATGGCAAACAGGATCGTCGCCGTGATGAATGTGGTCACGTTGGCGTCCAGAATGGCCGAAAGCGCCTTTTCATAGCCCAGTTCGATGGCACGCGCTGGACCCTTGGCGGATTTAAGTTCCTCGCGGATGCGTTCAAAGATCAGCACGTTGGCGTCCACCGCCATACCGACGGTCAGAACGATACCCGCGATGCCCGGTAGGGTAAGCGTAGCCCCGATCAGTGAGAGCAGCCCGAACAGCAGGCCCACGTTCAGGATCAGCGCAATATTGGCGAAGATGCCAAACAGACCATAGCTGAGCGCCATGAACACCAACACAGCGGCAAAAGCTACCATGGTCGCGACTTTACCAGCGTCGATACTGTCCTGGCCAAGTTCGGGGCCGATCGTGCGTTCTTCCAGGAATTCCAGCCCAGCAGGCAGAGCGCCCGCGCGCAGAAGGACAGCCAGGTTTGTACTTTCTTCGACCGTGAAGTTGCCGGTGATGATTCCAGACCCGCCGGGAATATGGCTTTGGATCACCGGGGCCGAGATCACCTCGTCATCCAGAACGATAGCAAAGGGCGCGCCGATGTTTTCCAGTGTGTAGTCACCGAATTTCCGCGCGCCAGAGGTGTTGAACCGGAAACTGACTGCGGGGCGACCGTTCTGGTCAAACGAGGGCTGTGCATCGACCAGTTCTTCACCGGTCACGACGGGGGCGGACTCGATGATGTAGTAGACGCCGTCCTCGTCAATCGACGGAACCACTTCTTCTCCGATCCCCGGCACCGCATCAGGATCGGTGCCCCGACCGACAACCGGGTTGAATGTCAGCTGCGCCGTTGTCCCGATGATGTCTTTCAACTCACCCGCGCTGCCGATGCCCGGCACTTGGATCAGAATACGGTCTGTGCCCTGCCGCTGGATTGTGGGTTCGCGGGTGCCGACCTCATCGATACGTCGGCGAATGATTTCCAAAGACTGCCGCACTGTACGGTCGTCAGAGGCCAATTTCTCAGCTTCGGAAAGCTGGACGACAATCGTATCGCCCTCGGCGCGGGCCTCGATATCCGTGGCGCCTACGCCGGTCAGAGTCTGCACCTGCCGGGCTAGGCCTCGCACGACCTCAAGCGCGCGGGGCATACCTTCGGGCTGGCTGATACGCACACGAATCTCATCCGGTGCCGAGTCCTGACGGCGGATGGTGCCCACAGTCGCACGTTCATCACGCAGCGCGTCGCGGATTTCCGGCCACATCGCATCCATACGGGATTCGTAGACGTCACCCACCTGAACTTCGGCCAACAGATGCGCGCCGCCTCGCAGGTCCAGCCCGAGATTGACCAGTGATGACGGCAGCCAGTTCGGCCATTGCGCCGCCTCAGCCTGCATCTCGGGGGTGTCGACGCCAAGCTCAATCGCAGCTTTGGCGTCATTCGATTGCTCGACGCGCGTGTAAAACGCATTCGGCAGGGCCATCAGCAGGCCGATCACACAGACCGTCCAGATCAGAACCCGCTTCCAGGTATCAATTTGCAGCATTACCCTGCCTTTTCAAGGGATTGTCGCGCGAAGTTATTTCGCCGGTTCAGTCTTGTTCAGAACCTGCGCAATGGTCGACTTGACCACACGGACCTTGACGCCATCAGCGATTTCGACCTCGATCTCGTTATCGCCTTCCTTGACTTTCGCTACCTTGCCGATCAACCCGCCCTGAGTGACGACCTGATCGCCCCGACGCACGGCTTCGACCATGGCCTGATGTTCTTTCATCTTTTTCTGCTGCGGACGGATCAGCAGAAAATACATGATCGCAAAGATCAGGATCAGCGGGAGAAACTGGGCGATTGCGCCACCTTCCATGGGATATTCCTTTGTTCTGATGATGCAGAGGGCTCTCTGCAAATTTGGCGGGAACCTATGCTTTGAACCAAGGCATTGCAAGCGAAGGCCGCACCGATTGACGTATCTGTCTGCAAGGTTTCCCCGGTGACGTTGCAGATATGTTCTAGGCAGGCGGGTCTGGTCGGATATAGTTACCCAGTAGGAGGCCCAATGACTCAATCAATCCAAGCCCTTGGCCTGTTTGCCCGCCTGCTTGCCGCCGCAGTCTGGTTGGGGCTGCTTGCCGCGCCGCTGTCGGCACAGGACACCCCTGCCGAAGCACCTGCAGAAGACGATACGCAATCCGAAATATTCAAGGCGCCGGTTATCGTGGATGGCGAGACCTTGTTTCATTTGCGTGGCGCCAGCGCTTTGCCCGCAACCGAACGCGCCGCTCAGGTTCAAGACAACATCGTTGGCGTGGCCGAAGCCTCGAAAAACCCTGGGGTCACCATCACTTTCGACCAAACCGAGCTTGGGACCGAGATTCTGGCAGATGGCACCTATGTCTCGATCGTGACCGAGGCGGATGCTCATCTGGAACAGATGGCCATCGACCTGGTGACGCTGCTGCATGGCGACGCGATCCATGATGCCATTGTCTCCTACCGCGCCAGCCGCACGGATGAGGCGCGGGTGTCAGGCGCGATCGAGGCCGCCGGCTGGACCGTTGGATTCGCCGTCTTCATCACGGTCATTCTTTGGCTACATCGAAGAGTGCGGCGCAAGACACTGCGGTATGTTCAGCGGTATTTGAAGGATGTCGAGACCGCCACCGCCAAGCATGTTCAGGCCGAGGCTATCGCCGCACTGATCCGGTACGGGATGAACTTCATCCTGCTGACGATCTTCTTTTTGGGTTTCTACTATTACCTGTCCTTCGTGTTGCTGGCTTTTGCCGAGACAAGGTATTTTGCGCAGCTACTGCTGACCTACCTTACCGAGCCGGTGCTGGTGATATTCAAGGGCATCATCAGCTACTTCCCAAATCTGATCATGCTGGCGCTGATCACCTGGATCACGCTCTATATCATCAAAGGGATGCGCGTGTTCTTCGACGCGGTCGAGGCCGGTACGTTCGAGATGCGCGATTTCGAAAGCCATTGGGTCAACCCGACCTTCAACATTGCCCGGGTTGCAGTCATCCTTATCGCGCTGGTCTTTGCGGTGCCTTACATTCCCGGCTCGGATTCGGCAGCGTTTCAGGGGCTGACCATTCTTGTTGGGGCGATGCTGTCTTTGGGCGCGAACTCGGTGGTGTCCAACATGCTGGCGGGCCTTTTCGTGATCTACCGCCGCTCGACCTCAATCGGGGACCGCATACAGATTGGTGACCATATCGGCGATGTAGTGCAGATCAAGCTAATGGAGACGCATCTGAAGTCGATCAAGAATGAGCTGATCTCGATCCCCAACGCGCAGCTGATGAATTCGGACGTGGTGAACTTCTCGAAGAAAACCGATGGCAGTGGGCTTTTGCTGCACACAACTGTCGGGATTGGCTATGAGGAACCGCCTGAAAAAGTCGAGGCGATGCTGATCGAGGCGGCCCATCGAACCAAGGGCATCAAGGCCAAGCCGGAACCCTTTGTTCTGTGGACTGCACTGGCCGATTACGCGATCAATTATCAGATCAATGGCTACACCACACGCGGCAGTACCATTCCGAAAATACGCTCGGATCTACACCGCAATATCGTGGCCGTATTCAACGAGAACAACGTGCAGATCATGACGCCATCTTACATGGCTGATCCGCCTGAGCCGAAAATCCCGGCAGAAGACTGGGATGGCCATCTGGCGCATGAGGAACACGGGGACACGGATAAGTCGTAACCGGTGCTACACCCCAGCTTTCAGATGGTGCATAAGCGGCCATAGTGATTCACGCATTCAAGGATCTGAACTATGCACGACATCCGCGCCATTCGCGAAAACCCAGCCGCCTTCGACGCCGCCCTTGCGCGCCGTGGGGACGCGCCGGTGTCGTCAGACCTGCTGCGGCTGGACGAAAGCCGCCGCGCCAAAATTCTGGCCGCCGAAACCGCGCAGGCCGAACAGAACAAGGCCAGCAAAGAGGTCGGTGCCGCCAAAGGCCGCGGCGACGAGGCTGAATTCGAACGCCTGCGCGCGCTGGTCGCCGAGAAAAAGGCCGAGATCGCGCAAATGCAGACCGAAGCCAAGGATCTGGACGCTCTGCTGACAGACCAACTGATCCGCATCGCCAACTTGCCTGCTGATGACGTGCCCGAAGGCGCGGATGAGGACGATAATGTCGAAGTTTCGCGCTGGGGCACCCCGCGCGAACTGGATTTTGCGCCAAAAGAGCATTTTGAAATCGCATCCGTTCAGAACGGCATGGATTTCGAGACCGCCGCCAAACTCTCCGGCTCTCGCTTTGTGCTGCTGTCCGGTGGCGTTGCGCGTATCCACCGCGCGCTGGCGCAGTTCATGCTGGACACGCATATCAATGAAAACGAACTGACCGAAGTGAACGGCCCGGTTTTGGTTCTGTCCGAGATGATGCAAGGCACCGGCCAGTTGCCGAAATTCGGCGAGGACAGCTATCAGACCCGCGAAGGCTGGTGGTTGATCCCGACGTCCGAGGTCTCGCTGACCAACATCGTCAACGACACGATGATCGAGGAAAGCTACCTGCCCCGCCGCTATACTGCGCATTCGCTCTGCTTCCGCTCTGAGGCTGGCAGCGCGGGTAAAGACACGCGCGGAATGTTGCGTCAGCACCAGTTCGAAAAAGTCGAGATGGTCTCGGTCACGCATCCAGACAAGTCGGACGCGGAACAGAAACGCATGCTGCGCTGCGCTGAGGGTATTCTGGAAAAGCTGGGCATTCCCTATCGCACCGTGATCCTGTGCACCGGCGACATGGGCTTTGGCGCGCGGCGCACCTTTGACATCGAGGCCTGGCTGCCCGGTCAGGACACCTACCGCGAGATCAGCTCGGTCTCGACCTGTGGTGATTTTCAGGCGCGGCGCATGAACGCGCGGTTCCGTCCCGAAGCGGGTGGCAAACCGGAATTCGTCCATACACTGAACGGTTCCGGTCTGGCCGTTGGACGCTGCTTGATCGCCGTGCTTGAAAATGGTCAGAACGAAGACGGCACTGTCACGCTGCCCAAGGTTCTGGCCCCCTACTTAGGCGGCAAGCTGACGCTGCAGTTGGACGGTTCCCTGACATAATAGACCCGGTGTCGAACGCAACGCCGGTTCAAAACTACGAAAAGGCGGCGAAGGCTTACTTCTTCGCCTTTTTCTTATCCTTCTTTTTGTCTTTCTTCTTGTCTTTCTTTCTTTCGTCTTTCGCCTTGCTGGTCTTCTTGGACTTTTTGTCTTTTTTAACCTTTGCCTTTACTTTGTCCTTGGCCTTCGAGAAGACAGCCTCCATCTCTTTGCGCTTCTTGGCGGCTTTTTCCGCTTTGGCCTTGGCTTTGGCTTTCTTCTTTTCTTTGGCTGCGGCAAGCTCAGCGGCTGCCTTTTCTTCTGCTGCCTTGCGCGCAGCCTCTTCAGCGCGCTTTTCTGCGGCCGCGGCGGCCACGGTCTTGCGCACGGCTGGTTTGCGCGCTGTGGGCTTGCGGGCGGGCGCGCGACGCGTGGACGTCTTTGCAGCAACAGGTTTACGAGCAGCAGGCTTCGCTGTGATTGCTTCTTTCGCAGCAGCGATCAAAATTGCGGCACGCGCGAGGCCAACTCGTGGGACTTTAGTCAAATCAGCCGGACTGGCTTTGGCAATGGCTTCGGCCGTCTTAAAGCCATTGGCAGTCAACGATTGGCCAAGCGCTGCCCCCACTCCTTTGACGTCTGTTACTGCGGTCATTCCCGTTCCTTTCGTTAACTCCCAGATAAGCGCATATACAAAAGATATACACGCAAGTCGATACCCGATCGCGCGGTTATTGTTTTAGTTGCTATGCGCTAGATCCCCTGTCGTGTTTTTATTGGGGAATGGAACCAGACGTTTCGCATCCTCATCCCAAAGCTTCAGATTCAACGCGGCAACCGCCTCGGGGAACTTGATCCGACGGGGCGTATACTCCGGCGGCAAGTTATAATGACAAGCCCGCAACCTATATGACGGTATACGAGCATTGAAATGATGAATGTCATGCAGGGTGATACAGGCCACCGCGTGGTCGAACCACCAACCGAAATCCAGCGCTGACGACCCGTGCAGCGCGGCCAATTTGGGATCGAGGTCTGGGCGGCGATCCCAATACGTGTCTTCGAAATTGTGCTGCAAGTAGACCAGGAACACACCCAGCATCCCACCCAACAGCGAAAACACCAGCCAAACCAGAATGCCAGTAGTGCCTGCAATCAGATACAGAAGGCTTAGGAAGACTACGATGGATAGGTTGTGCAGCAGCACTCCGGTCACACCGAACCGAACTGTGTTTTTGGGCCAGCGATACCGAATGAAGTAGGTAAACAACGCGCCAACGGGCACCAAAATGAACGGATTGCGATAGAGGCGATAAAACAGCCGGGCTTTCCAGTCCGCCTCGTTCCATTCGCGGACCGTCATAGTGTGGATTTCACCCGTTTCACGATGCTCGAGATTTCCAATGCCGGAATGATGCAGATTGTGATTCTGCTTCATGACCTCGAAAGGCGCGAATGTGAACGGCGATAACCCATGGCCTGCCCATTCATTTTGCTCTCGTGTTTCGAACAGAGAATGATGGCCGCAATCGTGCTGCAAAACGTAAAGACGTACTGCCGAAAACGCAAAAACTACCCCGGATGGGACAAGGATGTACCAACGATCTACATAAGATATCGCCAGCGATAGCGAGGCAAAATATACGAAAAACGTTCCGAAATAGCTAAGTGCGGCCAACCGGTTATCCTGGACCGCGTATTGTCGAGTATATTCTCTCAGATCCATCCAGTCCGCTCCCCACGATGGCCCGGTTCAATTCGATTTCAAAATTAGATGCGGATCGCCCGCAGACAAGCAGCGTGCGAAAACAAATGCACGCTAGTGAATGCTAGCGTGCCGTTCCGGGCCTGTCACGCCCCTGCGCTGAAAATGCTGAAAATTGGCGCAGTTACGCGCGACCTTTGAGATGTTTGGCCAACGCGCCTGCGTTTTTCTTGCGCCGCCCCTTGTAGGGGTTCTTGTCACCCTGACCACGCAATGTCAGCCGGATCGGTGTGCCTGGCATGTCGAAGTCCTGACGCAAACCGTTGACCAGATAACGGGTGTAGCTGTCGGGCATCTTGTCGGGATGCGAACACATCACCACAAACCCTGGCGGTCGCGTTTTCGCCTGAGTCATATAGCGCAGTTTGATGCGGCGGCCCTGCGGCGCTGGTGGCGGGTGCTGTTCCAGCATGGCCGTCAGCCAGCGGTTCAGCGCGGCTGTCGGCACACGCCGGTTCCAAATGTCGTGGGCGCGCAGGATGGCTGCACGCAAACGCTCCAACCCGCGCCCTGTTTTGGCCGATACAGTAATCAACGGTGCACCACGCAACTGCGGCAGCAGGCGTTCGAATGACTCCTTCAGATCGCGTAGCTTTTCTTGTTTGTCTTCTTCAATGTCCCATTTGTTCACTGCGACAACAACCGCGCGGCCCTCGCGTTCAGCCAGATCGGCGATGCGCAGGTCTTGCTGTTCGAATGGTATGGCCGCATCCAACAGGACAACAACCACTTCGGCGAATTTCACGGCACGCAGACCATCAGAGACCGATAGCTTTTCAAGCTTCTCCTGCACTTTGGCCTTTTTGCGCATCCCTGCGGTGTCGAAAATCCGCATCGGAGTGCTGTCGCCGTCGGGATCGGCCCAATCAACCCGTAGGCTGATCGCATCGCGCGTAATCCCTGCCTCGGGACCCGTCAAAAGGCGATCTTCGCCCATGATCTTGTTGATAAGAGTGGATTTTCCCGCGTTCGGACGGCCTACAACAGCCACCTGCAACGGCTTGGCGGCGGTGATCAGAGGGGCCTCACCTTCGCCATCCTCGTCCAAATCGACGTCCGTTTCGGGCGTATCCTCGACCGCCTGCTCCTCCGCTGCATCCGCCAGCGGCATCAATTGCGCATACAGGTCTGTCATCCCCTCGCCATGCTCACCTGACAGGCGAACCGGTTCGCCGAGGCCCAGATTGTAAGCCTCAAGAACGCCGGCATCCGCTGCCGAGCCTTCGGCTTTGTTGGCGGCAAGGATCACATGCTTGGACCGCTTACGCAGGATCTCGGCAAACATTTCGTCGGTGGGTGTCAGTCCCACCCGCGCGTCGATCATGAACAGACAGACATCCGCCATATCCACCGCGCGCTCGGTCAGACGCCGCATCCGGCCCTGAAGGCTGTCATCGGTCGCATCCTCAAGGCCCGCCGTGTCAATTACGGTAAAGCGCAGATCGCCAAGACGCCCTTCACCTTCGCGCAGGTCACGCGTTACACCAGGCTGGTCGTCGACCAAGGCCAGACGTTTGCCCACAAGGCGGTTGAACAGTGTGGATTTGCCCACATTCGGGCGCCCCACGATGGCGAGGGTCAGCGACATGACATTTGACTTTCAAGACTCAAGATGCGCCCTTTAGCGCATCTTGTCGTCAACGGAAAGCGTGCAGTTCACCTTTGGTCGACACGACATAAAGCGTCTGGCCAGCCACCACCGGCGCTGTGGTCGCACCACCGGGAACGTCGACCTGATAGACAAGCGCCCCGTCAACAGGGTTGAAAAAGCGCAACAGCCCGTCGTTTGAGGCAACCACAATGCGCCCACCAGCCAGTATCGGGCCATAATGGGCAAAGATCGGCCCCCGACGGTTCGGCTTGTCCTTGACGAATCCCGGCAGGTCCTTGGCCCAGACGATCGAGCCATCTGCCGCGTTCAGTCGCACCAATTGGTTGCGGTCACTGATAAGAAAAACGCTGTTTCCGGCGGGCCATACTGTATCAACGGCCCCTTCCGAAGCGGTCCAGTTCCGCTCGCCCGTGCCCGCATCGAATGAGACTGTGCGGCCTGAATGGTTGCCGATGAAAATTGAATTTCCCGATACCATCGGTCCGGCAGTCACGTCGACGATCTGCGCGGCGGCTCTGCCGCGACGACCGCCCGCGACCGAGGCGTTCCAGCGCCTGATGCCACCCTTACGAAACGCAGCCGAGACATCGCCCGAGCCAAATGCAAATACGGCCAAATCTGAGGCCAGAACGGGCGCTGGCGCACCCAATACGTTTCCAACGCTTGGCGTTGCGCTCAGTTGCCATGCAATACGTCCATCCTTGATATCGATGGCCCATCCGGATTCATCTCCGGCAACCAGGTACAAAAGCCCGCCGCTGACCATGGGTGCGCCGCTGCCGGTTGCGTTCAGCCGCTTTTGCCAGCGCACCGCACCAGTTTTCGCATCCAACGCCGTCAATCGGCCAAAGCCGGATGAAACGTAAAGAACACCGTCCGAATAGGCGAGGCCACCACCCGTCGCATCAACCTCTTTCTCGTTCGGCGGAATGAGGTTCGTGCGCCAGGCCACTTGGCCCTGTGGCGTCACTGCTGCAACGTCCGCGCCGGAATCCAGCGTGTAAATGAACCCGCCAGCAACGACCGGATCCGCAGTGATCCTTTGTTTTCGGCTGTCGCCTGCCCCAATCGAGGTCGACCAAATCCGTTTTGGCGCGGAACTCAGGGCGGCGTTTGTCGTACGAAAGGCTGGCGTACCCGCGCTTTGTGCCCAGTTTGCATTCCGGTTTTGAGCCGGCAGGCTAATGGGGCTGCTGCCTTGAGTTTCAACGGTTTCGTTGTCTACTACGGGCCGAATATCTTCACGCGCGCCAGGCAGAATATCTTCGGGTTCCTGACAGGCGCTCAGCGTGAGCAGGGCGACCGCCGACAAAGGCAAGCCAAAGCGCGTGAAATACCGTGTTACCATACTTTAGAACTCGCCTGTATTTGCGTCGTGCGTCCGATTGTTCAGCCCTGTTGCGCCACGATCGGCTCGGGTTCGCCGCCCAGCGCCACGATCAGCTGCCCTGCCCGTTGCTGCAGATCAACTCCAGCCTCGGCATCCTGACGCAATGCTTGCAGGCGGTCCAGCGCCGCCTCAGTTTCACCGTCGGCCACATCGATCAAGGCAAGCTGTTCTTCGGCCAATAGGCGCAGCGGCGCGCCCGGTGTTGCCAATGCTTCGAATTGTTGGCGGCGGTCCGCCACGGGCAACGCGTCACCTTGCAGCAAAAGGGCTTTGAAGCTGGCAATCGCGCGGTAAATTTCCGGCAGGTCACCCTGTGTTGAAATCGCATTCAAACTGGCTACCGCGTCGTCCACCGAACCGGCGTCGAATTGCGAAGCGGACAACAGCATGTTGACAACCGCATCACCGCCGACGGATTCCGTTTGAACCGCCCCGAGGCCCTGGGCCCGTTCGGTCGAGCCGTTTTCCGCCAGAGCGGACAGAATCGAATCCCCCAAAGCCTCGGCCTGACTGGCATCGCGGGCCTTTCGGTATTCATTGAACGCAGCGCCTCCGACGATGGCCACAACCGCAACGACTCCGACCCAGCCCCACCGGCGCAACAGCAGGTACATGCGGTCGCGGCGCACCTCTTCGGTGACCTCATCAATAAAACTGTCGACGTCGCTCATCCCTGCCCCCAGGCTTTATGTCCGGCTTTCTGGCGCCATGTCATACCCCGGTGCCACGTTCAAGCCAAGTACCCGATTCCACACATTTGACCGGTTGCAGCCGGGTCTTGCGAAAAAAAGTGAACCGAACTATTCAGTTTAGTGTGGAAAAATCGTTGATCTGACCCCATTTCAAACCAAGTGCGCCGAAATTCCAATGGCGAAAAATCGAGGGAGAGACACTGCATGCGGTTGATTTCATTCATCAACGCAGCGTTGGTCATAGTCGCGTTGTATTTTCTGGTCTTTGAACGGGACGCCCTTTTTGCGTTCGCTGGCCGCAGCGACGAACCATCAGAGACACAGGTAGAAACGGACAACGTCGTCCCTGTTCAGGCGCAGGACGTCATTGGCGTTGTGGCTTTGCGCTCAACCGCGCGCGAGATTGGCAGCGCGGTGCAGTTGCGCGGCCAGACCAAGGCCAATCGTCAGGTCGAAGTTCTGTCTGAAACAACTTCGACCGTTTTGTCTGAACCCAAACGTAAGGGTGCCTTTGTCAAAGCGGGTGATCTTTTGTGCGAGCTTGATCCAGGTACTCGCCCCGCCAGCCTCGCCGAAGCCACTGCCGCGTTGCACGAGGCAGAAAGCCGCGTGCCAGAAGCCGAGGCTCGACTGCTCGAAGCACACGCCCGCGTGGCTGAGGCCGAAATAAACCTGAAAGCGGCGCGCAAGCTCTCAGAAACCGGATTTGGGTCGGAAACCCGTCGCATCTCAAGCGAGGCGGAAATGAGCACGGCAGAGGCTGGCATCAAATCAGCAGAAGCTGGTCTGGAAGCCACGCGCGCCGGTATTGAGGCAGCGCAGGCCGAGGTGGACGCCGCCCACCGCGAATTGGACCGGCTGACCATCGAAGCCCCATTCAAGGGTCTTCTAGAAAGCGATACCGCCGAATTGGGAAGCCTGATGCAGCCCGGCTCACTCTGTGCAACAGTCATTCAGCTTGATCCGATCAAACTGGTAGGATTCGTGCCCGAGACCGAGGTTAATCGCATCATCGTTGGCGCAATGGCCTCTGCTCAACTGGTTACTGGCCTGGAGGTTGAAGGACGCGTGACGTTCCTTAGCCGTTCGGCGGACGAAACAACGCGCACGTTCGAAGTCGAAATCACGGTTCCCAACAACGAATTGCTGATCCGAGACGGCCAGACGGCGGATATTCAGATCGCCGCTGAAGGCGTCAAGGCGCATCTGGTCCCGCAGTCCGCGCTGACGCTGAACAATGAAGGTCAGGTCGGGGTGCGTACGGTGGGCGCGCAAAACGTCGTCGAATTCATGCCGATCCTGCTACTACGCGACACCGCCGAAGGCGTTCTGGTCGGTGGTCTGCCTGAAACAGTAGACATCATCGTGGTCGGTCAGGAGTTCGTCACCCGTGGGGTGGCTGTTAACCCGACCTATCGGGAAGCATCGAAATGACTGGTATCGTCAGTTGGGCCGCGGACAGGGCCCGAATGGTTCTGGCCTTCATCGCGATTTCGATTGTGATCGGCGGCTTTGCCTATGTCAGCCTGCCCAAAGAGGGCGAGCCGGATATCGATATTCCAATGCTTTTTGTCTCGGTTCAATTTCCGGGCATCTCGGCAGAGGATAGCGAAAGCCTGCTGATCAGGCCGATGGAAACCGAGATGGCCGATCTCGACGGGCTGGACACGATGACCGCCACCGCTGCCGAAAGCTATGCGGGGATGTTGCTGGAATTCGAGTTCGGTTGGGACAAATCCGCCACCATCGCCGACGTGCGCGACGCGATGAATAGCGCGCAAGCCGATTTCCCCGATGGGGCCGAGCAGTACACGATCACCGAAGTCAACTTCTCGGAATTTCCTATCGTTATCGTAAGCCTGACCGGCGCAGTGCCCGAACGGACCATGGCCCGCGTCGCAAAAGAGCTTCAGGACGAACTGGAAGCTTTGGACTCGGTTCTCGAGGCCGGTATCGCCGGTAACCGCGATGAGCTTTTGGAGGTGATCATCGATCCCCTGCGGCTCGAGGCTTACAACGTCACTGCTGCGGAACTGATAAATGCAGTTCAGAACAACAACCAGTTGATCGCAGCGGGCGAGGTTGAAACCGAACAGGGTACGTTCTCGGTCAAGATACCATCATCTTTTAAAACGGCTGAGGATGTGTATGACCTGCCTGTCAAGGTGAATGGCGACAGGGTGGTGACGCTGGGTGAACTGGCGCAGATCAACTATACCTTTGAGGATCGCGAAGGCACTGCCCGCTTCAACGGCGAATCCACCGTCGCGCTGCAAGTCGTCAAGCGCAAGGGCTACAACCTTATCGACACCGTCGCGCTGATCAAATCCACCGTAGCCGAGGCACAGACCGATTGGCCAGTCGAGCTTCGGGCCGCTGTTGAAGTGGGCACCTCAAATGACCAGAGCCGTATCGTTGACTCAATGGTGCGGCAGTTGGAAGGCTCGGTTCTGACGGCGGTGGCATTGGTTATGATCGTGGTTCTGGCCTCTTTGGGAACGCGCGCCGCGTTGCTGGTGGGTTTTGCGATCCCAACCTCGTTCCTGTTGTGCTTCGCCTTTCTGGCAATGATCGGGGTCACAATTTCGAACATGGTGATGTTCGGCCTGATCCTTGCGGTGGGCATGCTGGTCGATGGCGCCATCGTCGTGGTGGAATTTGCCGACAAGCGCATCAAGGAAGGCGTCGGCCCGATGCACGCCTATGTCGAAGCCGCACAGCGGATGTTCTGGCCTATCGTTTCGTCCACCGCGACCACGCTCTGCGCCTTTCTGCCAATGCTGTTCTGGCCCGGCGTTCCTGGTGAATTCATGAAGATGCTGCCGATCACGCTGATCTTTGTGTTGTCGGCCTCGCTGATCGTCGCCCTGATCTACCTGCCCGTGGTCGGCGGCGTTTCGGGACGGTTGAGCCGAACATTCGATCGCAGCTCAAACTGGCTGCGCGCGCGTACGCCGTGGTGGTTGCGCGCGCTTCTGGTTCCACCTTCGCTTTATCTGATCTTTCTGGGCGCGATGCAGGTTCTGAACCCGGCTTATCTGCTGCCGCCCGAAACATTTGGTGCTTCGCTCTTTGGTGCGGCTCTGGTTGTTTTCGGCGGCTTCGCCGGGTCCGTGACACTGAGCGCCGCCAAAATCAAACGCGCACCGGACCAACATGTCCACACCGCCAAAGAACACACCCCTTTCGGTTACGTGATCAAGTTCCTCGTCGGCAATCCGATCATGCCCATTGTATCGATCATTGCAGTTGCCTTCGCTGTGGTCAGCGTCATGACAGCCTTTGGCAACAACAACCGCGGGGTCGAGTTCTTCGTCGAAAGCGAGCCTGAACAGGCGACCGCCTATGTGCGAGCGCGTGGAAACCTGTCACTGGCGGAAAAAGACCGGATGGTTCTGGCCGCAGAAAAGATCATCAGCGCGCATCCGGCTGTAATCAACGTATTTTCCTTTGCCGGTGAAGGCGGGTTGAATCAAAACAACGGTGGTGCCCAGGAACCCGCAGATACCGTAGGTCGCGTTCAGTTCGAAATCATACCTTGGGAGGATCGCCCAACCGTATCAGAACCCGTCGCCGGCGGCCGGTTCGAACGGCAGATCATTGCCCCCGAATATGATGGCGACTTTGTGCTTGATCAGTTGAATGTCGAGCTTGCCAAACTGCCGGGTATCGTGGTCGAGGTTCAACCGCTGGAACAGGGTCCGGCCTCGGCCAAACCGGTTCACTTGCGTATCAAGGGCGACGGATGGGAAGACCTGACGGCAGCGGCGGTCACTGCGCGTGAAGCCTTTGACCAGACACCCGGCCTGATCAAGATCGAAGACACCCTGCCCCTGCCCGGCATCGACTGGCAGATTGACGTAGACGTCGCCAAGGCCGGTCGATTTGGTGCCGATGTGGCGACGGTTGGCGCGATGGTGCAACTGGTGACACGCGGCTTGTTGCTGGGTGAGATGCGCCCAGACACAACGGACGAAGAGATCGAAATCCGCGTCCGCCTGCCCGATGAAGACCGAGTTCTGTCCACCCTCGATACACTTAAGGTGCGGACGCCCGATGGTTTGGTGCCGCTGTCGAACTTCGTCACCCGCAGGCCAGTGGCGAAACTGGCTGAAATCAATCGCGTGGATCAGCAGCGTTACTATGACGTGAAAGCGGATGTCGAAAGCGGTCTGAGCAAAGTTATTGTCAATGGAGCGGATGGCGTCGAACAGCGCCTTGCCGTTGTGCGCGCACTTGAAGAAGGTCAGGATCAAAGCTCGACATCGATAACCTCGCCAGAAGGCACTGTTTTCGAAGTGGTGCAACTGACAGGCGCTGAAAGCATGGACGCATTGGTCGCTGCAATCGATGGCGGTGAGGCCAGCTTTGCTCTAATCAACCCGAACGAACGGATCGCCGTACTGACCGAATGGCTGAACACCGATCCCTTCGCGAATACAATCGCGTGGGAATGGACCGGTGATCAAGAAGACCAGGCGGAAAGTCAGGCCTTCCTGTCCAGCGCGTTTCTGGCCGCCCTTGGCCTGATGTTCGTGATCCTGCTGGCGCAGTTCAACTCATTCTACAACTCGGTACTGGTGCTGCTGGCGGTGGTTCTATCCACCACAGGGGTGCTGATCGGTATGATGGTCATGCAACAACCGTTCTCGATCATCATGACCGGAACAGGCATCGTCGCGCTGGCGGGCATCGTGGTGAACAACAACATTGTTCTGATCGACACCTATCAGGAATACAGCCGCTACATGCCCCGGATCGACGCCATCGTCCGCACGGCCGAGGCGCGCATTCGTCCGGTTTTGCTGACCACACTGACGACGATGGCAGGTCTGACCCCTATGATGTTCGGCCTGTCGCTGGACTTCATCAACGGAGGCTACTCAATCGACAGCCCCACAGCCTTGTGGTGGAAACAACTGGCGACGGCGGTTGTATTCGGTCTGGGCATCGCCACGGTGCTGACGCTGATCGTGACACCGTCATTCCTTGCGCTGCGTGTTTGGGTGACCACCTATGCCGTATGGCTGTTCAAGGCAGGAGCCCGGATATCCGCGGGTCGATCCAGCCAAATTGCGCAGGACATGGCCGTTGGGAAAACGGCGCGCACCATGCAATCGACCGAGATTGTATGGGAGGACGAAGCACAGTCTGACGACACCGAAGGGCATCCGCCCGGAACCCCGCTGAGAGCGGCGGAATAGCAACCAAGGGCCGGTACTGCCGGCCCTTTGTCTATTTCAGCCGCGACCAGGTTTGATGGGCGCACAGCATGTGCTCGCACCCTTTTACGGCCAGCGTGTCTCCGGTCAGAGTCATCTGCGGCACTGCTTCGACATTGACAAGGGGCACCCAGAACTCGCCGCCGCCGTACTTACCGCCACCCTCGCTAGCGACATCCCAGAACAGTTTCTTACCAATATTCGGCGTCTGCACCTCTTTACCCGAACTGTCATAAGCCGACAGAATCTGTCCGCAGAACTTGTCACCGCACGCAGTGATCTTGACATGCGAAATCAGCTTCTTGCGGTCGGGCTCGGTCTTCCAGACGCCTTCGATTGGATCAGCCGCCCAGACCGGGGACGTGGTTGCAATGGCCAAAGCGGCGACAACAGGTTTCAACAGTCGCATCTTGACCCCTCTTCTTTTTGGCGATCCCAGGATACCACATTCCAGCGAAAGACCCGATGGGTCAGGCCGCCTGCGCGTCCGATTGCTGACGGCTCCAAAGCTGGGCATAGCGCCCTTCACGTGCCAGCAACTCGTCATGAGTGCCCTGCTCGATGATCTCACCGCGTTCCAGCACAACGATCTGATCGGCTTCGGCAATTGTGCTCAGGCGGTGGGCAATGGTGATCACCGTGCGCCCTTCACCCGCGCGGGCTAAGGCATCCTTGATGTCTTGCTCGGTATCCGTATCCAGCGCCGAGGTCGCTTCGTCCAACAGCAGGATCGGAGGGTTCTTGAGCAGCGTGCGCGCAATACCCACGCGCTGTTTTTCGCCGCCTGACAGCTTCAGGCCCCGTTCACCCACCTTGGTGTCGTAGCCTTCTGGCAAACTCAGGATGAAGTCGTGAATCTGGGCGGCCTTTGCGGCTGCTTCCACATCTTCCTGGCCTGCCCCCTCGCGCCCATAGGCGATGTTGTAACGTATGGTGTCGTTGAACAGCACCGTATCCTGCGGCACTACACCGATTGAAGAATGCAGGCTGGTCTGGCTGACATCGCGCACATCCTGCCCGTCAATCTTCAAAGCACCACCGGTAACGTCGTAGAAACGGAACAACAGCCGCCCGATGGTCGACTTGCCCGATCCGGTTGCGCCCACGATGGCCACGGTCTGACCGGCAGGGACAGTCAGTGACACGCCTTTCAGGATTTCACGATCAGCTTCATACCCGAACCGAACGTTTTCCAGGGTGACTTCACCGCCCTCCACTTTCAGATTCGGTGCGCAGGGTTTGTCGGAAACCTCGGCGGGCTGTTCCAAAAGATCGAACATCTGGCCCATATCCACCAGAGACTGGCGGATTTCGCGGTAAACCGTCCCCAGAAAGTTCAGCGGGACGGTAATTTGGATCATGTAGGCGTTGACCATCACGAAGTCACCGACCGTCAGCGCTCCATTCTGGACACCGACCGCCGCCAAAACCATGACACCGATCAGGCCACAGGTGATCAAAAAGGACTGTCCGAAATTCAGGAATGCCAACGAATAGGCCGTCTTCAGCGCGGCCCCAGCATAGGCCTTCATCGACGCGTCATATCGTTCAGCTTCGCGCGCTTCGGCGTTGAAATATTTGACTGTTTCAAAATTGAGCAGGCTGTCGATTGCGCGTTGGTTGGCCTCGGTATCCTGATCGTTCATCTCACGTCGCAGCTTCACCCGCCATTCGGTAACCGCGAAGGTGAACCAGATGTAAAGCGCGATGGTCACAGCCACGACGACCAGATACCAGACATCGAACAGCCACATCAGTATGATGGCGACCAGCAACAACTCCAGTATCAGCGGTCCGATCGAGAACAAAAGGAACCGCAGTAGAAAATCGACCCCCTTGACGCCGCGCTCGATAATTCGGCTCAGACCACCGGTACGGCGGCTTACATGATAGCGCATGGACAGTTGGTGGATGTGCTGGAACGTCTCCAGCGCCAGTGCTCGCAATGCACGCTGACCGACCGGCGCGAAAAGCGCGTCGCGCAATTGTTGAAAGCCAACGGTCATCATCCGCGCAACGCCATATGCAACGGTCAGCCCCACTGCGCCCAACGCCAACGGCGGCACACCTTCGCCCGCCAGCCCATCCACGGCGCCTTTGTACAAAATCGGCGTGTAAACCGCGATCAGCTTGGCCAGAACCAGCATCACCATGGCCAGGACGACCCTGTGCTTTACCCAGGGCTCATCGTCTGGCCAAAGGTAGGGCGTAACCTTGCGAATGGTGCGCCAACCCGAACGATGTTCGTCCGGGTCAATCTGGATCGAAGATGGTCGTCTCATCACGTACCTTAACTGCGGTCAGAGATAGGCCTTAGCCCAGAACGGGCCAAGGAGTAAGTGTCATTCGGGAATGGTAAAGATTTGCCCTGGATAGATCAGGTCAGGATCGCGGATCGAGTCGCGATTGGCCTCGAACAGTTTGACGTACAAGATCCCATCACCAAAACGATCCCTTGAAATCGCCCAAAGCGTGTCGCCCTTTTGCACTGTGACCGAACGGATCGTCGGCCCCTGCCCGTCCGAGCCTTCGGACGCTTCAGCCGCACGCAGCACTTCGACCGGCTCGCGTTTAAACGGTGTTTCCAGTCGGCTGACGACCGTTCCATCCGGGGCGACTTCGTCAACACGCAGTGTGTACACACCCGGATCAACGCCTTGGATCTGACCACGCCATTGCCCATCGTCGGCAGGTGGCGCGTCGGCAACCAGTTGATTATCCAGATAAAGTCGCACCGTTGACCCGTCCGGCACGCGCCCCGTCAATTCAACCTCGCCCGAGTTGGAATATCCAATCGTATCAAGAGCAACCTGATCCGGGCTCGGCTTTTCGGGGGTCGGCGGCTGGACCAGTTCAACGCCTTCTTCTCCGGATTTCAGAATTGCCACCTGCTGGTTCTCTGGCGCATTCGTTGCTGTCTGCTCTTCAGATGATGGCGTCGCAGTTTCCCCAACCGGCCGAGGCTCGGGTTGCTGAGTCTGAGCCACAGCGACATCCGTTCCGGCGTCTGACACGGTCTCGGGCTCGTCCGTCCTTGCGTCCGAAACGACTTCCTCGGCCTCGGTGTCTGGCGATGCTTCGTCGGGCGCCTGGGCCACCTCGGTGGTCTCGTCCTCGGGTGTGGGCTCGGGAAGGGCCGCGATCAGATAGTCGTCTGACCGCACAGCTTGCCCATCGCTGCGGGATTCCAGCACCAAACCGCGCGCGTCGCTGGCGAATGGGATCGACAGAAATTCCGCAAATTGGCCGCTGTTGTCGACCACGAAACGGTGAACCTCCAACCCGTTCAACAGCACAAAGACCTCAGCGCCCGGATCGGCATTGCCCGACAAAAGAGTGTTACCATCCGGTTCGACAAATATCTGGTCCAGAACAGGGGCAGAAGCGGCCGCGTCGTCACCCTTGTCTTGGGGCTGATCCTCGACTTCTGGAGCTGCTCCTGAGGGCTTTGGATCTGATACCTCGGCTTGCGCGGTCGAACTATCGACAGACGGTTGCGCAGTGTCCCCGGCCCCCACTGCTTCGATCTGCGGCTCAACGACGCGAACCTCGGGCAGAGCTTCCGCCTTGGGCTGTACAACTTGGTCCTCTGACGCGCTGAATATCCCGGACAGATACAGCCCCCCAACGGCGAGCAAAACCAGCAGCCCGGCGATCAGGCCCCAGACAAACGTACCCGAGCTTTCGCTTCCCGATGTGGCGTTCATTCTTTTCCTTTCACTCCGCCGCGTAAATGCTTTGTCAATCAAGCATTACTTCCGACAGTTGAGCCAATCTATCAATACCGCTATCAGGGGTCAAAACCTCAGACACAAGCCCGGAGAACGCGCCCTATGCCCCAGAAATCAATCTGTGTGTATTGCGGGTCACGCAATGGTGCAAACGCCGCTTACGCAGACGCCGCGCAGCAACTCGGGACGTTGTTGGCCAATGACGGCTGGCGGCTGGTTTACGGGGCCGGAGACGTCGGCCTGATGGGCGAAGTCGCGCGGGCGGCGCAAGCTGCCGGGGGTGACACATTCGGAGTGATCCCTGTTCACCTGTTGCAGCGCGAAGTTGGCAAAACTGACCTGACGCGTTTTGTCGTCACCGAAACGATGCACGAGCGCAAGAAGGTCATGATCATGAACGCCGATGCGGTCGTCGTCCTGCCTGGCGGTCCGGGGTCATTGGACGAGTTGTTCGAGGCGCTCACATGGCGGCAGTTGGGCCTGCACGACAAACCCATTCTGGTGATGAATGTGGACGGCTATTGGGACGCGCTGCACGCGCTCTTGAATCAGGTGATCGGCCAGGGTTTCGCCGATGCCTCACTGGGCGATTTCGTAACCTGGGTGGAAGATGCCCAAGCCGCAATGGGGAAACTTCGCGAGCTTCTGAACTGAATGCAAAACGGGCGGCTAAACCGCCCGTGCCTTAATGACTTTCCCGTCAGGCCACCGCCAGTCGTGACTTCAAGACCTTTTCGACCTTGTGCAAGGGATGGTTCGTGAGCGTTTTGTCGACCTCAGCCACTACCTTGGCCAGCACTTCACTATGCAGCCGCCTGCGTAACAGGCCCAGAACATGCGGACTGGCAACCAGAACCAACCGCTTGAATGATCCTTTCAGGCCCTTTTTGTTCAGTAAGTTGGCGACATCCTGCACGAACAGCGATTTCGCGTGGGCTTTCCAACTGCTTTCTTCAACGGCCGACTTCTGGTTGGGTCCGGTGTCGTATCGACGCCCGGCTCGGTCGGATGGCTTGGATAGCGGTGTATCGTTCTCTTCAACCGAAACAACGACAAGGTTCGGATCCTGTGCATCCGTGACATTCTCCATCACCAGCGCCTTTTCTCCGTCCGCGATGATGACCCAAGTTCCCTGTTCAAGTGCGGCCATGTTGGTCTCCTGTATAGGTTTCAAAGCCTCTCCCTCGAAAATTGAACACAACTCAACATTTGTCGTGTGGAACTGGGTCCGCACGAGGCGTGGTTGTATCATAAATTTTTGGCGGATTTCTCCTCCCGCATTGAATAGCTAAGTATTCCCTGCGGTCGTACAATAGGTCTCAGTTCGAAAGTTGACGCTTCGGCAGGTTTCCACCAGCTCTAGTCAGGACGACAGTTCGATCACAGTGATTTCCGGTGTCACGCCGAACCGCAATGGCAACCCCGAACACCCGATCCCGCCGGAAACCACCAAGTCGCGCCCATTCTCGCGCATATGTCCATATGCATATCGATTTCCGAAGCGCGAGGGTACGTAAGGCGCCCAACCAAAAAAATTTATCTGCCCACCATGCGTGTGGCCGGACACCGTTAAAACGACCTGATCGGGAACGTCGGGAAATACATCCGGCTCATGCGCCATCATGATAACCGGGGCTTCATCGGTGATTTGCTCCATGGTTGCTGGCAAATCATCGAGGCCCCGAAACTGCCCGCGCCCCAGCCGGAACGCGCGTTGATCTTCCAACCCCGCCAACCAAAAACCCGCTTCCTCAAGCTTGATTGCCGCGTTCGACATTACGGGTATTCCGTTCTGTTTGAGCGCTTCGGCGTAGATGTTAGGCCGGCCTTTACGCTCTCGCGCGGCTTTGTCTTCGCACCAATCATGGTTCCCTAAAACGGCATGCACACCTAGCGGTGCTTCAAGGTCAGCCAGAATGAAAGCCAGCTCGTCCGGGTAAACCTCGCGGGTCTCAAACTTATGGCCCCGCGCAAAATCTCCCAATAACAGGATAAGGTCCGGAGCGATCGCGTTTGTGCGCCGGACGATCTGTCGAACCCGCCTGCGCCCAACAAACGGCTCTCCGACATGCAAATCAGAGACTATGGCAATCCGAACTGGCTTGGCCGTCCAATCGTCGCGCCGAATGTGCCATCGGCGGACACGAAGCCCCACAGATGGTTCGATAAAATAACTGTAGCTGGACCGAAAAAGGCCTGCTCGCTTAAGTGCCAGCAGGCCTTTGAAAAACCTTCTTCGGTTCAACCGATCACATCCGCGAAGCGACGTTTTCCCAGTTCACCAGATTGTCGAGGAAGTTCGACAGATAAGCAGGGCGCTTGTTGCGGAAGTCGATGTAGTAGGAGTGCTCCCACACGTCACAACCCAGCAACGCGGTCTGACCAAAGCACAGTGGGTTCACGCCGTTCTCGGTTTTGGTCACAGCCAGCGAGCCGTCAGCGTTCTTGACCAGCCACGCCCAGCCCGAACCGAACTGACCGGCACCAGCAGCGCTGAACTGCGATTTGAACTCGTCAACCGAGCCAAAGCTTTCGGTCAGCGCCTTCTCCAACTCGCCGGGCATTGCATTACCGCTAGGGCCCATCATCTCCCAAAATTGGTTGTGATTCCAAAGCTGGCTGATGTTGTTGAAGATACCATTCTGGGCGACGGCATTGGCGTCATACGTGCCGACAATGATCTCTTCCAGCGACTTGCCGTCCCACTCGGTCCCCGCAATCAGCTTGTTGCCGTTGTCGACATAGGCTTTGTGGTGCAGGTCGTGGTGATATTCCAATGTTTCCGCGGACATGCCCTTGGCTGCCAGCGCGTCATGTGCATAAGGAAGATCAGGAAGTTCAAAAGCCATCTCGGCCCCCTGTTGAAATGAATGTTATGGTTCCAAAGGTTAAATGCTTTGGCGCGGGCCATAGGTCAAGGGCAGAGACAAGAAAACCCGGAGGTCCGCGATGCTGACACAGGCGCGCAAGATGTTTTACCGCGCTCGCGGATATTATTCGGGCAACCTGAACGGCGAACCCTTCCGCCTTGACCCCTATCATTCCAAGTTCTGGCGCAAGGCGTCGGCAGGGGAATGGGAGCCCGAGACCTTTGCCGTGTTGGATCAATTTCTGCGTCCGGACGCCGATTACATGGACATCGGGGCGTGGGTTGGGCCAACCGTACTGTATGGTGCGCGGAAGGCGAAGCATGTTTGGTGTTTCGAGCCCGATCCCACGGCCTTTCGCCATCTGGCCTGGAATCTGGACCTGAACGACATTCGCAACGTGTCCGCCTTTGGCGTCGCTTTGTCAGTTACGTTTGGTGTGGCCCGCATGGCATCAACGCGGGGTGAGCCCGGAGACTCGACCAGCTCTCTTTTGCACGACGGGGTCCATGGAACCGACGCGCTGACCATTGCCTGGGAACAGTTTGAGCAGGTAACAAACCTGTCCTCGGTATCGCTGGTCAAAATGGATATCGAGGGCGCGGAATACTTCGTTTTGCCGACGCTGATACCCTGGCTCAAGCAACAGCGCCCGCCCCTTTTTCTATCCCTGCACGCGCCGCTGCTGGATGTGGCAGAGCGGCGGGATCGAACAAAATCCCTTTTGGAAAACCTGTCTTTCTACACCCACATTCTGGATGAAAATTTGCAGCCGGTCACGATCGAGTCCTTTTGGACTGATGAGGCCCTATTGCGGTATCGCACAATTCTTCTGCACAGCTAAGTCCGGAAACGTAAATCTCGCATTGCGTGTATTTTTTGTCTTGCCCTACATTCGAAACTTTGCTCGGATTGAATGATCTGAAACACGGGAATATTGTTAAATTGAAGTATCTTGTGATTGTGGGGCTTGTTGCCATGGCTTGGCAGCCCGCAGCAGCCGCGACTGTTGAATACAAATGCGAAATGACCAAGCGAGACAATTATGGGTGGATTGCGCCAGAGTATTATTTTCAAATCGACGAGGATACTGGTTCGGCGCTTGCGTTAAGTCGTCATTTTGACTGGACGAAGGCAAAACTGAAAAAACGCAAACCGTCCAACTATCGCATGTTGTGGAATGTCACTTTGAAAACCAGCGAAGGCCCCAATTTGCGCGTCAAATATCAGGCCAACATGGATATGCAGGACAATGGCGTGACAGTGCGCGCCAGTTTTGCCCATGTCAGTGCCTCGAACAAACCCTTCGGAACAGGAACCTGCGAGATCGCCGGCCCCGAGACCCGAGGGTGAGGAACCCAACATAGATTCGATGAAAAAGCCTCGGCGGACCGGGGCTTTTTTGCATTACCTGATTGAGTCAGTAGACCCCGACCTCGCTGCCAGGCTGCGCCGCTACTTTCAGCAATTTGAACGCGTAGTCCGCCGTAGAACGGAAACAAACCACGCGGAAGGTCTCGGCGTCGTCCATCCAGAATGCACCCGCCACCTGGGCTAGACGTGAGCGGCGGATCTGTCCGGGCTGGAAGGCGTCCGCCGACAGATCGACAGGGGCGATCTTGCCCATCACTTCGCGGGCACTGGCACCTGAAACGCGGAATACCGCCCGCGCGTCCGAGACGTTGACGGCCAAAGCATGTGTGCCGCTGAGCGCGTTCGTCATCTCGGCCAGTTTAGCGTTCACTTCCGTATAGGGCACCAGCACGAGCAATTCGTCGGGTGACATCCAGCAGACGCCGGTTTCACCATCAACGAACGCTTCACGCTGGCCAGGCACTTTCTGACCCGTTGCGTGTTTGACGGCCTTCGCTAGAACCTTATCGGACAGGTCACCGCGCAGAGTGATCATCCCTTGAAGGCCGCATTCCTCGACCTTTGCAATTCCTTCGTAAGAGGCATGGTTCAATGCGCTGATGGGTTCAGACATTCTGCTTCTCCCCGTCCTTGTCGAAGAAGACCGGATCGACGATCTTGGCCTTGTAGGTTTTGCCATCGGTGCCCGGGAACTCGACAACCTCGCCCATCCGGTCCGGACCGTGCTTGATCAGACCCATGGCGATACCTTTACCCAAATTGGCCGAGTAATAGGTCGAGGTCACGCGCCCGATCATATTGCGCTGACCGTTGGCATTGACGCCCTCGCCCACCGCGTAGGCACCGTCGGGGATGACAGAACCATCCACAGTCTCCAGACCGACCAGTTTCCAACGCTCTGGATCGGCCATATGGCTCCGCGAATGGGCGCGTTTGCCGAGGTAGTCCTCTTTCTTCTTGGACAGCGCCCAATGCAGCCCCAGATCCTGCGGGATCACGGTGCCGTCGGTCTCGTCGCCGATCATGATGAAGCCCTTCTCGGCCCGCAGGATGTGCAGACATTCGGTGCCATAGGGCATTACGCCGAACTCTTTGCCCGCGTCGATCAGAGCGTCCCAGAACGCCTGACCTTGGCTTGCGGGGACCGCGATCTCATAGGACAGCTCACCCGAGAACGAGATGCGATATGCGCGCGCGTCGAACTCACCGATCTTGCCATCGCGCCATTCCATGAAGGGCAGCGCCTCTTTCGACAGTTCCATGCCACCGCCCACTTGCGCGTTCAGCTTCTCAAGCACCTTGCGGGCGTTGGGGCCGACCACGGCGACCTGCGCGTATTGCTCGGTCACGTTCGCAACATAGACTTTCCAGTCCCACCATTCAGTCTGCAGCCACTCTTCCATGTGACCATGGATACGCTCGGCCCCGCCGGTGGTGGTGTGGCACAGCCACGTATCGTCGTCGATCCGCGCAACAACACCATCGTCGATCAGGAAGCCGTTTTCCGAGCACATCAGGCCATAGCGGCATTTGCCGACCTTCAGCGTGGACATCATGTTGGTGTACATCATGTCCAGGAACTTGCCCGCATCGGGGCCTTTGACGATCAGTTTACCCAGTGTCGAAGCGTCCAGCAGGCCGAGGTTTTCACGCGTGTTTTTAACCTCGCGGTTCACCGCGTCATGCACGGACTCTCCGGGACGGACATAGGCATAGGTGCGGCGCCAATGGCCGACCGGCTCCCAGTCTGCGCCGTTTTTGTCATGCCAGTCGTGCATCGGAGTCTGCCGGATCGGCTGGAACACCTCACCGCGCGCTTCGCCGCCGATCGACGCCAGCGAGATGGGCGTATATGGCGGACGGAAGGTGGTGGTGCCGACCTTCGGAATCTCCGAATCCAATGCATCAGCAAGAATTGCCAAGCCGTTGATATTGCTCAACTTACCTTGGTCTGTCGCCATGCCCAGCGTGGTGTAACGCTTGGTGTGTTCGACGCTTTCATAGCCTTCGCGCGCCGCCAGCTGAACGTCGGACACTTTGACGTCGTTCTGGAAATCCAGCCACGACTTCATGCGCAGTTGGATGTCCGCATTCGCGGGCATCAGCCAGACCGCCGCCATCGGGGCCTCAGGCGCAGCTTCACCGACCGGTGCCTTGGTGCGTTTAGCCTTGAACCCGGCCGCCTTGGCCGCGGCTTTGCCCGCCGCATCCGCGTCGGTCAGAACGTCACCGAGAGCCAGCGGACCATTCGCGGACCCGGCTGCCCGAACGAAGCCTTCGCCATCCGCCCCCAGCGGGGGACGATTGGGGTCAGGACGGAAGTGCGCCTGCGCCTCATCCCAGATCAGCTTGCCACCGCAATGCGACCACATATGCACAACCGGAGACCAGCCGCCCGACATGGCGACCGCGTCACATTCGACCTCTTCCCGCGCGCCGCCAATACCTTCCTGATTGCAAAGCTCGACCTTCTTGACACGCTTGCCGCCTTTGACCTTGGCAATCGCCTTGCCGGGATCGACGCGAATACCCAGCGAACGCGCCTCTTCGGCCAAAGGCCCGGCGGTATCCCGCGCGTCGACCACGCGCAGAACATCCACACCCGCCTGTTTCAGAATGATCGCGGTCCGGTAGGCATCATCGTTATTGGTGGCAACGATCACCCGGTCGCCCGGCGTCACGCCCCAGTTCACGACATAGTCTCGCATGGCCGAGGCCAGCATGACGCCCGGCACGTCGTTGCCCGCAAAAGACAGCGGGCGTTCAATTGCGCCCGTAGCGGTCACGACCTGTTTCGCGCGGATCCGCCACAGGCGGTGACGCGGCCCTTGGGTGCCCGGCTTGTGGTCATTCAGACGCTCATATCCCAGCACGTAACCGTGGTCGTAGACCCCGGCCCCCATGCAACGATTGCGCATCGTGACGTTGCCCATTGTTTCGAGTTCGGAAACTAATTGTTCCACGAACTTATCCACAGGCTCATCATTGATTGTTCCGCCATCAACCGGAGCGCGACCACCCCAATGGGCGGTTTGTTCGATCAACATGACCTTGGCACCAGAGGCGGCTGCCACTTTCGCCGCCTGCAGACCGGCAACACCACCCCCAATCACCAGAACATCGGTGAAGGCATAGAAGTGTTCATAGGTGTCCGCATCGCGGCTGTCCTTGTCGGGCGCTTTGCCCAGACCAGCGGACTGGCGGATGAACGGCTCGTAGACGTGTTTCCAGAACGGTTTGGGATGGATGAAGGTCTTGTAATAAAACCCGGCTGGCAGGAACCGTGCCAGCGCCGTGTTCACTGCGCCGATGTCGAATTCCAGATTGGGCCAATGGTTTTGCGAGATTGAGGTCAGGCCGTTAAACAATTCGGTCGTGGTCGCGCGCTGGTTCGGCTCGAACCGGTTGCCCTGCCCCAGACCGACCAAGGCGTTCGGTTCCTCTGCCCCGCTGGCGACGACACCACGCGGACGGTGGTATTTGAACGACCGGCCCATCATCATCTGATCATTGGCCAGCAGCGCCGAGGCCAGAGTGTCGCCCTCGTACCCCTGCATCGAGGTGCCGTTGAACGTAAACGTGACCTTTCTCGACCGGTCAATCAGCCGGCCTTGGTTTGCGAGGCGGGTGCTCATGGTGCGGACCTTTCGCAGATGGAGGCGTCGGAGCCTCCGGCAGGAGTATTCTTGAAAAGATGACGCATCATGAGAATTCTCTCCACGTCCATCCCGGACGCTTGGAGGCGATGGTGTCTTTTATCTTTTGCGGCGGCTCAGTGGTCTGGGCGGGATAAGTACCAAAGACCTCAAGCGTCTGGGTGCAGCGGGCTGCGTGAAACCACTTGCCGCAGCCATTGGCATGCCGCCAGCGTTCGAAATGCACGCCTTTGGGGTTTTCACGCATGAACAGGTAGTCGTGGAATTCGTCATCGGACGAGCCCGGGCCGTAGCGCTTCAAATGCGCCTCGCCACCGGCGGCCAGTTCGGTTTCTTCGGCATCCACGCCACAATAGGGGCAATTCAAGATCAGCATTTTCGGGCACCAGTCTCAGACATTATGGGCAGTGGTCGGCTGCGGTTCGGCAGATAGGGGAACAAATCTATTGAAGTGCAGCATCGCTTCGATCGGCACATCAATGCTTCCCGGGCGGATGGCTACGATGTCGGACGCGATCTTGAACGCGACCAGCCCTGCCCGGTGCAAGAGCGACACGATTTTCCGTTCTTCGCTGTCACCGCTATTGGACTCGACGATGGCGAGTTTGATATCGAGGCTGACCGGGTCAAAACTGTTCAACACAGGAACTTCGTGACCTTCTACGTCAATGATCAGAATATCCGCCGTCTCGACATCCTGTTCCGCAAGAATTTCGTCAAGACGACGCGCCGCAACATTTGTCTCGGCAACAGCGGTCGGCGGAAGGGCAACGTTTCTCTTCTGGTTGGCGATCTCAATGGCAGAGTTCATGCGCGCCTTGTCCAAAGATGCACAGCCCCTCAGCCAGCTTGGGCTGCTATCTCGGAAGCTCTCATCCAGATGATACAGCGTGATCGCCCCCGTCGTTTCCGACACCGCCGCGTTGACCAAAGTCACGTTCGGGTTGCCCCTGTGCCGATCCGTCAACTCTGAAAAGTACAGCGGATGTGGTTCGATCAGGACGCCATTCCAGTAGTCCTTGGACCAAAAATCCTGAATGGGATCATCAAGTTGACCGTCATTGGCACCAACTTGCACTACGCGAACCTGTTCCGACTGTGCATCAAGGCATGCCAAAATGAACTTCAGCAACGCCATTTTTGACTGACGGGGCCGTTTCGGGACGGCCGTAGGAAGGGTCGCGACGTCCATTAGTGCGCCACCCCGGCGGCGACGCTTTCGTCGATAAAGCGGCCTTCTTTGAAACGGTCCAGCGCAAAGGCTTCGGTCAGCGGTGAATGGCCCGTGGCCATCAGCTGCGCCATACCCCAGCCCGAGCCAGGAATGGCCTTGAAGCCACCCGTGCCCCAGCCCGCGTTGATAAAGCAGCCCTGCAGCGGTGTTTTCGACAGGATGGGCGAGCGGTCGCCGGTCATATCCACAATGCCACCCCACTGGCGCAGCATCTTCAGGCGCGAGATCATCGGGAAGGTCTCGACCAACGCACGAACGGTTTCTTCGATATGGTGGAACGACCCGCGCTGGGTGAAGTTGTTATAGGCATCCGTACCGCCGCCAATGACCATCTCACCCTTGTCGGATTGCGACATATAGCCATGCACAGTGTTGGCCATCACGACCACGTCCATGCAAGGTTTGATCGGCTCGGACACCAGCGCCTGCAACGCGACGGCCTCCAACGGCAGTCGGAAACCCGCCATATCAGCCAGCTGACCCGAATGACCCGCGACCACGATGCCCAGCTTGTCGCAATCGATCGCACCCTTGGTGGTATCGACACCGACCACGCGACCGTTGTCCTGACGCACGCCGGTGACTTCGCATTGCTGAATTATGTCCATGCCCATTGCGGAACACGCACGGGCATAGCCCCACGCCACCGCATCATGACGCGCGGTACCGCCGCGCTCCTGCCACAGACCGCCCAGAACCGGATAGCGCGGTCCGTCGAGGTTGATGATCGGCACCAGCTCTTTCACGCGTTCGGGTGTGATCCACTCGGTCTTCACGCCTTGCAGTGCGTTGGCATGGGCCGTGCGCTGATAGCCGCGAATTTCATGCTGGGTCTGCGCCAGCATGATCACGCCGCGCGGGCTGAACATGATGTTGTAGTTCAGGTCCTGGCTCAGATCCTCGTACAGGCTGCGCGCCTTTTCATACAGTGCCGCGGACGGGTCCTGCAGATAGTTCGACCGGATAATGGTTGTGTTCCGGCCAGTGTTGCCACCGCCCAACCAGCCTTTTTCGATCACGGCAACGTTCTGGATGCCGTAGTTCTTGCCCAGATAATATGCCGTCGCCAGACCGTGACCGCCCGCGCCGACGATGATGACGTCATAGCGCTTCTTTGGCTGGGGTGACCGCCAGGCGCGTTCCCAGCCGGTGTGATAACGCAGCGCTTCGCGCGCCACAGCAAAGGCTGAATAGTGTTTCATGTGCGAATCCGTCCGGTCTTGGATCTTTGGGCGAAGATATGCCGTGTGATCATATTCTAACCCTGCCGCGCAACGCCACAATATCGCACTATTGCGACATGACAGCCATTCGCGGCCATTTGTCCCTTTTTTCTGCGCTCCGACAGGTCTAAGTCAAGGCAACGATTTCGGAGGGACCATGTCGTTCTGGGTTATCATCTTCTGTATCGCGCTGCTGATTGCGGGGTATCTGGGTTTTACCATATTGCGGGGACGCCGCAGCCATAAGCCAGCTGCGGCCTATGACCTGCAGGTCTATCGCGAACAGCTTACTGGTGTAGACCGAGATCTTGCCCGTGGCGTGATCGCCGAGGCGGATGCCGAGCGTGTGCGCACGGAAATCTCGCGCCGCATTCTGGCCGCCGATGCTCAGATGCGGGATGAGGCGAAAGAGGCCGGACCGTCCCGGGCCGTGTCGGTCGTCACCATTCTGGCACTGATCGTCACCGTGGTGGGCGGAGGCATGGCCATTTATCGCCAAATGGGCGCTGCCGGATTCCCGGACATGCCTTTGTCGGCCAGAATAGAAATGGCCAATGATCTGCGGGATATCCGTCCCGGTCAGGATGAGGCAGAAGCCCTTGCCGTGCAGCCGGAGCCGGTCCAGTTGGACGAAAACTACGCCAAATTGCTGGAGGACCTGCGCGAGACAGTCGCGCAGCGCCCCGACGATCTGCAGGGTCATATCCTGCTGGCGCAGCACGAAACAAATACCGGCAATTTCAAAGCTGGCTATGAAGCGCAGAGACGGGTTGTTGAACTTTCCGGCGATAATGCCCCGGCAGATGCCTATTCCGATCTGGCCGAGATGATGATCCTCGCCGCTGGAGGCTATGTGTCGCCCGAAGCCGAAGACGCGTTGCGCAAAGCCCTTGAACTTGACCCGAAACAGGGACCGGCGCGGTATTACTGGGGGCAAATGCTGGCTCAGATCGGGCGGCCGGATCAGGCGTACCGCGTTTGGACCGACCTTCTGCGCGACTCACCGCCTGCCGCGCCCTGGGTTGCGGCAATCCGTGGGCAGCTTGATGAACTGGCGTTTCGCGCCGGTGTCTTCAATGCGCCAGAAGCTGCGGCGATTTCGGGTCCCAGTCAGGATGACATGGACGCAGCCTCTGATCTGACAGCGGAAGAACGCGAAGACATGATCATGGGAATGGTCAACCAATTGTCTGATCGGTTGGCGACCGAAGGCGGAACCCCTCAGGAATGGGCGCAGTTGATCGCCGCGCTCGGTGTACTGGGCGACACCGGACGCGCAACGACGATTCGGGACGAGGCCGTTTCGGTGTTCTCGGACAACCAAGAAGCGCTCGAGCTGATCGGAGCCGCTGCGCGTCAGGCCGGTGTCGAACAATGATCCACGACGCGTTCGAAGATTTTGCCGCCGCATTGAAACCGATGGCCGCATTGATGGGCCTGGATTTGGGCGAAAAAACTGTCGGGGTCGCTGTGTCGGATCACATGCGCAGTGTTGCGACGCCACTTGAGACTGTTCGGCGCAAAAAGTTCACGCTGGATTCAGCGCGCCTGCTTGAGATCGTCAAAGATCGCCAGATTGGCGGCATCCTTTTGGGCCTTCCCAAGAACATGGACGGGACCGAGGGGCCACGGTGCCAGTCGACCAGGGCGTTTGCCCGCAACCTGTCGCGCCTGACAGACTTACCTATCGGCTTCTGGGACGAACGCCTCAGCACCGTTGCGGCAGAAAAGGCACTGCTCGAGGCGGATACGACACGAAAACGTCGCGGACAGGTTATCGACCACGTCGCGGCGGGCTATATCCTTCAAGGGGCGCTTGACAGGTTGCGCTTTCTTTGACGGAGCGGACAACGCCTATGACAAACATGGTTTGGAAGCGGGATGAGGTCGAAAGCCCTTGCATCCAGATTTGCGTCGTCCACCCGACCGAGCGTATCTGTACCGGATGTTACCGCACCATCGATGAAATCTCGCGTTGGTCCAAAATGGACAGTTCCGAACGGGCCGAAATCATGCAGGACTTGCCGGACCGTAAACCACGACTTTCCAAACGGCGGGGCGGACGCGCCGCTCGGTTGGATCGTTCCTAGTTAACCGCGCATCTCGCCGGACTTTCCGGCCCGTGTCCTGTGAAGATCGGGTTCGGCGGACAATTCGCGTTCAAACAGGGCCATGATCTCGGCCTTTTTCATCTGATTGGTTCTGTTTTGTGGTGTTTCTTCGAGCGTCGACGCGCGCGGCGCAGTCGCGTCAAAAACACTTGAAAGCAAATGTTTCAAAGGCATCTTCGTTCTCCCACCCAAATCCAGAAACGCATCGACTGTCGCCACACCTATAAGGTCAGCAACGAGACAGGTTCACAAGTCTGGATTGTTCTCAGCAATGAAACGCATTTAGGGAGGCACCCAGCCTGAGAAAGGGGGAAGAATTGAGAAAATTCTGCAAAATTGGCGCGCGCAAAAGTTTACCTGTGAGACTTCAATATCTTGTCAGACTCTTACAGAGAAACGCTTGCCCTCAATTGACGTGACGTCATAATACGTCAACTTACAGAAGCACTGAAAACTCAGCCCGCAGCCAACCAAGATTTGGCGCTTTCATAGTCTTCGGCCGAAAAAAACTGCGTGCGAGTTCCAAGAATATGGCTGGCCACGCGCTGGGCCACCTTTTGCCAGGCTTTGTCCCCAACAATCGCCGCGCGATCGAGCAAACCGATATGTCCGACCGCAAGCCGGAAATGCGCGGCCAAGGCCGTCAGGCCCTGCCAACCGTCAAACTCGCGCAAGTCGATGAGCAGGCGAAAGCCGTCCTTATTGCGCAAAATTGCATCCAAATCAGACTCGGCCTGAGCGAACTCGTCAGGATCCATCTTTCCCATCAGGCTGAGTTGCACACAGGACCCGCCAAGATCGGTGACATGTATGGCCCCGAGCGACTCGCGCATCCAGCGACGGGCAGTTTCCAGTTCGTCCATGCCGAAAACCTGCATCGGGCAAGGCATGATCGGCGCGGCCAGCCGGATGCTGGTCTGCACCCAGCCCTGATCGGCTACAACCCCGATCCGGTCAAACCCGCGCCAATGGCTGAGGCCCAGCTTGGTGTCTGACCATGCCGCCCCAAGGTCATACCCTTTGAATTCATCACCCACGATAACCAGCAGCCGAACTGAGTCGTGATCTTCCAGCGCCGCCTCGATAGCGGGCACCAAAGTTGACGCGTAATCTGTGCTTGTGACCTCTCCGGACAGTTCCACTTCGATCAGAGAACCGTCAGAGTTCTTGTGAACCGTAATCATCGCAAACAATCTCCAAGGACCGGTAATAGGTCAATTTTATGGAGATTTGAGCCATTGCGCCACTCCGCCGGGAAGTTCAGGGCGAAAATAGACGATCATCCGACCTTCCGGGCCTGCGCTGGCCGCCGAACCCCACGGCGCAACACCGTGCAGGGTATGCCGGTGCAACAGATACGCCTCACCCGGTTGGGCAGCCAGTTCAATGCGCGGGCAAGAGTCGAAAACTTTGCGCCGCGTTTCCTGATAGATGTCCGTGATATCTGTGCACGCCAAGTCTTTAGAGTGGACGTTGGAAAGTGCATTGCGGAACGCGTCGCCCATTATGCGGTGGCTGCCTTCCCAAACGACCATCGGCGCGGCATCTGCGCTGGTTGGGGTCAACGGCAGACCCAGGACCCAGGCATGAGGTTCGTCGATGTACCTGCGCCGATCCGGGCCATTCGGCTTCAGCCCGTCCACATGCGCCGCATCCCGTTTTGCGCGATACCGCGCAGCAGCTTCGTTTTCAGTACGCCGCGGCTTTGGGTAGCCAGGATAGATCACCGAAACCTGCCCCTTGTGCAAGTCGATCGGCCCAAACTGATCGTTCGCAAATTCAATTGCCTGCCCGGTCAAGGGGCCAGACCCGCGTACCCTGCCCTGCGCGTCATTGTCCAAAGTATCGACGCCGACAAACCATGTACCACCACAATCGTGCCAATGCGCCAGAGACGGGTCTGAGACCGAGGCCCGCGCGGCTGGCAGAACATCACGAACCCAAGCAGCAACCTTTTCTTCGAATGGGAATTTGACCCATCCTTTGGCCAAAAACGCGCCTACCACCCCAAAGCCTTGCGCAGCATGTTCAGCGCAACCAGCGTCAGAAACACCGCGAACACGCGCTTCAACGGTTTCGGGTCCATCGCGTGCGCCAGTTTCACGCCCCACGGCGCGGTGATCATCGTCATCGCAACAACTATTCCGAAGGCGACAAGATTGACGGCCCCAATCGTCAGGGGTGGACGGTGTTCAGCAGAAATCGGCAGGAACAAGAAGCCAATCACGGACGGAACAGCAATAATAACGCCGAACCCGGCGGCGGTCGCAACAGCGCGATGGATCGGCGTGTTATAGAGGCTCATGAGTGGAACACCGAAGCTGCCTCCGCCGATGCCCATCAACACCGACAAAAAACCAACGGCCGGAGAGAGGACACTGCGGCGCAACCCCTTGGGCATTGCGTCCCCCAACCGCCATTCCGACCGACCCAGCCCGAGATAAGCTCCGATCACCATTCCGAGCACCCCAAACAGCGCCTGCAAGGCTTCGGTTCTGAGCGCCGAGGCCACCAAAACCCCAACAACCGCGCCAATTGCGATACCGGGCCCCCACCCGCGCAGGATTTCCCAATCCACCGCGCCTTTTTTGTTGTGGCTCATCACAGAGCGGATCGAGGTGACAATGATCGTCGCCAACGAGGTCGCAAGACACAGTTGCATCAATTGCGGTCCGCCATATCCAAGGGTCTGGAATGCATAGAAAAAGGCTGGAACCAATACGATGCCGCCGCCAACGCCCAGCAATCCTGCCAGCACTCCTGCGAATGCTCCGATCACAAGCAAAAGGCCCATCATCTGGGCCAGCAACATTGTTTCTGGCATCATCCCCCCATTTCGGCTTGCGACCGACTTAGACTGCTCGCTCTACCTGCGCGCTTTGCGTTACACGTTCCAACGCCTCAAGCAAGACCTCGGGCCCCGCATTCTCACGAACCGCCCCTTCGGACAGAACCCGTCGCCAGCCGCGTGCGCCGGGTCGCCCTGCGAACAAGCCCAGCATATGACGTGTGATCTGATGCAAACGCCCCCCGTCGGCAAGGTGTTGTTCGATGTAGGGCAGCATCTTGTGCACAACATCAAACGGATCAGCGGCGTGTCCGGTTCCAAAAATTACAGGGTCTGCCTCGGCCAGAATATCGGTTGGCTGGTGATAGGAAGAGCGTCCGATCATCACCCCGTCCAGTCCGGCATCAAGATGCGCACGCGCTTCTACCAACGACGTGATACCGCCATTTATGGAAATATGCATATCAGGAAACGCAACCTTCATGCGGTGCACGAGATCATAGTCAAGCGGGGGAATGTCTCTGTTTTCTTTGGGACTTAGCCCCTGTAGCCACGCTTTGCGCGCGTGGATCGTTATCCGCGAACGTCCCGCTGTACGAACTTGTTCAATGAAAGTCGGAAGAACCTCTTCCGGTTCTTGCTCGTCGACGCCAATCCGACATTTCACCGTCACATCAACATCAACCGCCTCGGCCATTGCGGCCACGCATTCGGCAACGCGATGTGGGTCTTTCATCAGAACCGCGCCAAATGTGCCGGACTGAACACGGTCCGAAGGGCAGCCGCAGTTCAGGTTGATCTCATCATATCCAGCCTCGGCCCCCAAGGATGCAGCCTGAGCCAATTCTTGTGGGTCCGAACCGCCTAGTTGCAATGCAACCGGATGTTCCAGCGGATTGTGGTCCAATAGGTGCAAGGCCCCACCCCGCACCAAAGCTGGAGCCGTTACCATTTCTGTATAAAGCAGAGTATTCGCGCTGAGCAGGCGATGAAGATACCGGCAATGCCTGTCCGTCCAATCCATCATGGGAGCGACGGAAAGTCGGGCATGTTTCAAAAGATCGAAAGCGGTCTTCGCTACCATAACCGGTCTCATCCTTGTAGGTCGGCGTCTTGCCGTGGCAGAAACGTGTGCTTCGCTGCCGCGAAATGACTACCTCTTTTGTCCGGAAAATGGTACCGCCTCCCTGGCTTGAACAGGGGACCTCTGGATCCACAATCCAGCGCTCTAACCAACTGAGCTAAGGCGGCACTCGTGAGGGGCGATGTAGCGAACGCGCACCGGGAATGCAAGAGGATTAAAGCTGAATTCTCCAGCTTTGTTCGACCAGATCGACCCCAAAGGAACGCACCGCTTTGCTGTCCGTCAACTGCCAGCCAAACGCGCGATACAGCGCGCAGGCGGCCTCGTGACTTTCATGCGTCCACAACACCATTTCATTGTAGCCCGTGTCACGCGCAAACCCCATGCAAGTGGTCAACAGGGTTTTGCCGACACCCTTTCCTCTTGCCTCGGGGCGCAGATAAAACAGCCGCAGTTTGGCGGTTCGCAGGCCTTGAGAAACGCAGAAGATGCTTCCCAATGGTGCGCCTGCGCTTTCGGCAATCCAGCCTTTTTCGCGTGAAGGGTCATGATCGGCAACGAAATCATCAAGGATTTGCGAGACAAGCTTGCCAAAGCTGTCGTCAAACCCCTCGACGCGGGCATAGTGATCGGCGTGCTGTTCGACCAACCAAGGCGCGTCGTCCGCCTTAAACGTTCTGAGAGTGACCTGATCCATACCTATATAGAACGCAGAGCCCGCTTGATTCTCAACCCGCCCCGCGCTAGCACAAATGCTCAGTCCCCGGAGGCGCAAATGGGCATCAACACCGAACGCGATATCGAAGCGAACCTGCAGATCGGTCCGACGGATCAGGGTATGGTGCGACTGTTCATTGAAGGGTCAGGTATCGAGATTCCGATGGATTTCGACCCTGAAGAGGCCGAAGAAATCGCCGAGGAAATCCGCGCCGCCGCTCAGGCAGCCAGAGCCGTCAAAGGCTAAAGCCGCGGGTCACGCAGCGTATGCAGCCTGCGCGCGGCATCCACCGCAAATTTCTGGATCATCTTTTTGCGCCGCGCCGGGGCAAGTTTGCTTTCCGGACCCATCCGAATGATTTCGGCATCGTAAGCGTCCGCAATGATCAGACCCGACTCGGGTGGAAGGAGTTCGGTGGGAAAATCTGTGTCGACTGCCCAGAAAAAGCGATCACACCACTCCAAATATCCCTGCCACTTTGAATCTGACTGGAAATCTGCGCGGCTGGATTTGCACTCCACAATCCAGATTTCTCCTTTGGGTCCCAGCCCTACAACGTCTACGCGCAACCCTCGGCTAGGGACGAATTCTTCAATGGAAACATAGCCATGCGTCATCAGGTGCCGCGAGACACCACGTGCGAGTTTCTGGCCGGGCTGTAAATCGAGTGTCATTTCGTAAATGTGAACAATTAGTGAACAAAAATCAAGCCATTGACATAATACCATTTGGTATCGTAATTATATGAAACCTTTTGGTATCACGTATGAGGTCCCAATGAACACGCAAACTCAGAACGCCTTCCGTGCGCTGGCTGATCCAACCCGTCGGGACATCGTTTGCCTGCTCGCCCAAAACGACATGACCATCGCGCAACTGACCGACCGGTTCGAAATGACGCGGGCTGCTGTGAAAAAACATCTGACGGTGTTGTCAGATGGCGGCCTGATTACTGTCGAAGCGCGTGGTCGGGAACGCATCAATCGGTTGGAGCCGTTGGGCATGGCCCCGGTTCTGGACTGGCTCAGCTATTTTGACCGGTTCTGGGATGACCGCCTTGCCAATCTGAAAGAAGCCATTGAAAGGAAAGAGAAATGACAAAGTCCGTTCTGCAAAAGACCATCTTCCTGCGGGCCGAACCCGAAACCGTCTGGGACTATCTGACAGAACCCGACCGCCTGGCCGAGTGGTTTCACAAACCCGAGCGCCCTCTGGTCGCCGGACAAAAGCTTGAGATGTTCGGCACCACCAGCGGCGATCTATTGATCTGGGGCGAGGTTCGCGAGGCTCGTAAGCCGCATTATCTAGAATATACCTTCACGGTGAAACCGATGGGCGACGCCGTCAGCGTGGTGAAATGGACGCTGGAGCCCGTCGCCGGTGGGACGCGGCTGGCATTGGTCCACGAAGGATTGCCACAGACTGCCGAGGCCTTCGGTCTGATCCTCGCGCTGGACAACGGCTGGGATGAGCATTTCGGGAAAATGCGCACAGCTCTGCACGAAACTGTTGACGCCTGACCCCTTGTGCAATCGCCCGTCACGCCCTACTTAGGCCCGTGGCGGGTTCTGCCCTTCTTGTGATTGGTAGCATTCTGGTGGCCTTAAGCAATTCCGAGGGAGCTGGCTCTGTTCAGGTCCTGGCCTGATTACCTGGCGCCCACCTGTACATACAGGTCCTCGGGAATCACACCGCACGGTTGACTGGTGGTCCCGCCACACTTTTTCATTGAGTATCAGCGCTTTGCGCGCGCCTCTTGCTGGACAATAGCCGGCTTGAAACTGTGCACAACCGGCGACCCGCGGCGCGGGCCTCCTGGTTTTTCGGCCATACTCATGATGGCATAGGCGAACTGAACTCCGGCAAAGACGATGCCGTTCATGAACCAGATCATGGCCAGTGCGATCAGACCAATATCTGAGCCGGTTATGAGGTTGCGCAGATTGGCGACATTAAACGCCAGCAACACACCAACAAAAACCGCCGAGATGACAAAACCCCAGGCAACCTGAGTGATGTAAAGACGGATCAGTTTGGGCATGGCGGATCTCCTTGCGCTATGAGCAGGAGTCTAGCGAGTGCATGCGCGGGGTAAAGGCGTCAGAACGCCTCGGGCTGAGCCTCACGTGCCATGTGGTCCAGCACAGCATTGACGAATTTGGGCTCTTTTCCTTCGGGGAAGAAGGCGCGGGCCACGTCGACGAATTCGGTGATGACGACTTTGGGCGGCGTATCGCTTTGAGTCAGCTCCGCCCCTGCGGCGCGAAACACACCCCGTAAGGTCGGGTCGATGCGCGCGATAGGCCATTTGGCCACCAGCGCGCGATCGGTCATCTGGTCGATGGGCGCCTGATAGTTCACGGCATCCTCGACCAGTTTGCGGAACAGGCGGATGTCCCCGTCCAACATCTCTTCGCCCTCATAGACAGCACCAAACCGGTGATCCAGAAATTCGGTCACGACCGCTTCGGTCGTCTGGCCCGACTGCTCCATCTGGAACAGAGCCTGCACGGCATAAAGGCGTGCGGCGGATTTCATCAGGCGTTTCTGGTTGGCCGGCTTCGGCGCGTCGGTCTGGGTCATGCTGTTGTGGGTCCGTTGCTGTCGCCCGCCACAAGGATGGACTCGGACGGGGGCTTGAAGCCGACGCCCTTTTTGGAAGAGCCCCACTTACGGCTGAGCGCGATCAGATGCAAGGCCGCAGCGGCTGCCCCGCCCCCTTTATTCATCTTTTCGGGATTGGCACGGACCTCGGCCTGATCATCATTCTCGACGGTCAGGATACCGTTGCCGATCAGCAGGCCCTGCAGACCCATCAGTTGGATGGCGCGACTGGAGTCGTTGCAAACGGTTTCATAATGCGTGGTCTCGCCGCGAATAACACAGCCCAGCGCGACATATCCGTCGTAGTTGCACTGCCGGTCAGCCATGGCGATGGCGGTCGGGATTTCCAGCGCGCCGGGCACTTCGACCACGTCGCATGTGCCACCTGCGGCCTCAATCTCGGCCTTGGCGCCGGCGACCATGTTATCGGCGACGGCCCGATAGAAAGGGGCCACCACCAGCAGCAGTTTCACCGGCTTGTCGAATGTCGGGGTCGGCAGGACGCCGTGTTTATCTTGTTCAGCCACGATCAGTCATCCTTGAGAATGGAGCGGGTGCCGACGATAGACAGGCCAAACGCGTCGAGCCCCAGATATACGGTTTCCGGCGAGTCGGTCAGCAGAACCAGCTCTTGAATGCCCATCTTGGACAGGATCTGCGCGCCCAGACCGGTTTGCTTGATGGTGCGCGGGCCTTCGTCTTCGGCTGCATAAAGCGAATTGCGCGGCTGGCGGAACAGGCAGACAACACCGCGGCCTTCCGCTGCGATCTTCTCCATCGCACGGGGCAATTCGCGCGAGGATTTTGGACCGAGCCCAAGAATATCGGGCGCTTCGTGCAAGGCGTGGGTGCGGGTCAGGACGGGTTCGGGCGTAGAGATATCACCTTTGACCATGACAACATGTTCAATGCCGTGCGTTTGGTCGGTGAAAATCCGCATCTCCCAATCGCCACCATATTCCGAGGTGACGGTTTCGCGCGAGGTTTCGACCACCAAATTGTCATTGCGCGACCGGTATGCGATCAGATCGCTGATCGTGCCGATTTTCATCTCATGTTCTTTTGCAAATTCAACCAAATCGGGCAGACGCGCCATAGTGCCGTCCGGCTTCATGATTTCGCAAATAACACCCGACGGGTTCAACCCCGCAAGGCGCGAGATATCCACGGCAGCTTCGGTATGTCCGGCGCGTACCAGCACCCCACCCCGTTTGGCGCGCAACGGGAACACATGACCCGGTGTGGCGATATGCGCCATCGTGTTCTGTTCGTTGATCGCAGTCGCGACGGTCAGCGCCCGGTCGCCGGCGGATATCCCGGTCGACACACCTTCGCGCGCCTCGATCGATACGGTGAATGCTGTCTCGTGCCGGGAAGAGTTGTTCACCGCCATCATCGGCAAGCCCAGGCGATCAATCCGTTCGGCAGTCATCGGCAGGCAGATCAGACCGCGTCCGTGGGTGGCCATGAAGTTAATTGCCTCGGCATCGGCGAACTCGGCAGCGATCACCAGATCGCCTTCGTTCTCGCGGTCTTCGTGATCGACGAGAATATACATCCGGCCCTTGCGCGCCTCTTCGATAATGTCCTCGATCGGACTGATCGCGTCGCGCAGCTGGGCCTCGACCGGGCCGGGGGTTTCAAAGCTCATGAGGCAGCCTTTCGCAAGAGCATCTTTGAGGGGCGGGATAACTCAGTCCGCGTGCAAAGGCCAGTGCTCAAACGGTTTGACCAATACTGACGCCGCGCGCAAAACTGCCCAATGTAGCCAGACAAACACCGCCAATATTGTTTAGCAATTCCACTTCTTCGACCCTACTGAAACGCGATTGTCCACAAAAAGCCTCAATACAGCCCTCGGATCGCCTGATATCGGCGACACAGGTTTCCTTGGATGTCCAACACCAGTCAGGGATCGTTTCACAGTGTTCAAAACGGCTGATTTATCCGCACCCGGTCTGGGTTTCACAGAAACTCTGAGACGGAACCGATTGCTGCTTTCGCTGGTTGCACTCAACGTTTTGTGCGGCATCGCCGTCAGCATGCATCAGGGAACGTCATTCTGGGGCACAACAACTCCGTTGGTTCTGCAGATTTCGGAAAAACTGTCGTATTTCATGCTCGCCTCCTTCATTATCTGGCGGTTGGGCGTGGGCATGCTGGTCGTCAAACCGAAAAAACCGATCCAGTGGATGGTGAAAGACGTGCGCGAAATCCTGACTGACAGGGTTCGTGTTCCGGACGCGATCATCAGCTATGTGTGCGTCATTGCAATGGCTGTCACCTATTCGTTCCTAAAAAACGAAATCCATACGTTGAACCCGAACCTGTGGGACAGCGCGTTTGCGCAATGGGACCGGGCCATTCACGGTGGACGGGACGCGTGGCAACTGTTGTGGCCAATACTGGGGCTCCCTTTGGTCACATCCGCGATCAATGCCGCCTATCACGCGTGGTTTCTGTTGAACTACGCCGCCGTTTGTATGGCCTGTCTTGACCGCAGTGACCCAGGCAGAAGCGCGGTATTTCTTGTTGCTTTCGTTTTGTGCTGGTTCGTGGGCGGAAATGTGATCGCCACGTTCCTGTCCTCGGTCGGGCCAGTCTACTTCGAACCTTTTGGGTTTGGTGACACCTACCTGCCCCAGATGGAACTGCTGCGCGAGAACCACTTGACCAGCCCAGTGTGGGCCCTGGGCGTGCAGCAAGGGCTTCTTGACACCTACTTCACCGAGAATGGCTTCCGAGGTATCTCGGCCATGCCCAGCATGCACGTCGCGTCAAGCGTTGTGATTGCGCTTTATGGCTTCACGTATTCCCGCTGGCTGGGTTGGGCCTTGACCGCATTTGCCGGCATCATTCTGCTGGGTTCAGTGCATCTGGCGTGGCATTACGCCATCGATGGTTATGTCTCGATCCTACTTGCACTTGTCTTCTGGTGGGCAGCCAAAAAGCTAACAGCGCGATTTGGCCCCGGCACCTGACGATCAAGACATCTCGCCCAAGCGCGCCACGTAGCGCGCCAGAGTGTCGATCTCAAGGTTCACCCGATCTCCAACCGCAACATCCCCCCACGTGGTGACCTCTTTGGTATGCGGGATGAAATTGATACCAAAGTCGCATCCCTCGACCTCATTTACCGTCAAGGACGTACCGTTCAACGCGACCGAGCCTTTAGGGGCAATGAACCGAGCCAGATCGGCAGGCGCACGCAGCGTGACACGAGTGCTGTCCCCCTCATCGCGAACATTGATCACATCGGCCACGCCGTCTACGTGGCCGGACACGATATGGCCGCCCAGTTCGTCGCCAACTTTCAGGGCGCGTTCAAGATTTACGCGTTTCCCGACCTTCCAACCTTCCAGGTTGGTCTTCGAAACAGTCTCGGCACTGATCTGCACATCGTACCAATCTTGCCCCAACGCAATGACGGTCAGACACACACCGTCACTCGCGATTGATGCACCGATATCGATACCGGCCGTGTCATAGCTGGTCTGAATCCGCGCGCGCAGATCACCTGCTTGCTCAAGCTCGGTGATGGTGCCGATATCCGTGACAATTCCTGTGAACATTTGTCTGACCCTTTGCCCCTGACGCCTTGTGCTGAGGTAAAGGTCCATGGCTCCGGCGACAAGCCCCGGCTTGCTCGGAAGATCACGAAACGGCATAATTCAATTTAATCAACAAAGACGAGCAGCCTTGATGGCCACTTCCGGCAAACGCATTTTCCTATTCCTGCAAGGGCCGCATGGCCCCTTCTTCAACGCGTTGGGCTACGGATTGCGCGCCGCTGGTGCTCAGGTTTGGCGCGTGGGCTTCAATGCAGGTGATCAGGCTTTTTGGAGCCACAAAGAAAGTTATATCCCTTTTCTGGATAGGCCCGAGGACTGGCCGACGGTTTTCAGCGACCTTTTGGATCAGCATGGCATAACTGACATTGTACTCTACGGCGACCCTCGTCCGATCCACGCGAAGGCCATCAAAATCGCCAAATCCCGTGGTCTGACCATCCATGTTTTCGAAGAAGGGTACCTACGCCCCTGGTGGGTGACTTACGAGCGCGATGGCTCGAACGGGCATTCGCGCCTGATGGACCTGGATGTCGCCCAGATGCGCCACGCGCTGCAAAAGGCCGAAACGCCCTCGCCGCCGCCACCTTCGCACTGGGGAGACATGCGCCAGCACATCTTCTATGGTGCCGTCTATCATGGGTTTGTTCTACTTTTTAATCGCAAGTATCGCCACTTTTGCCCGCACCGAGAGCTTCCGGTTTCCAGAGAATTTCAACTATATTTCAAACGTCTGGCCTTGATGCCAATTCACCGCATTCAACGCAGACTGGCCACAGCCCGCGTGCGGCTTGGCGGGTTTCCATACCATCTGGCCCTGTTGCAGCTGGGGCATGACAGCTCTGTTCAGGCGCATTCCGACTTTTCCTGCATGAGCGATTTCGTGGAAATGGTCATCGAGGGTTTCGCGAAAGGTGCGCCGCCGCATCATCATCTTGTGATCAAGGAACACCCTCTGGAAAATCACCGTGAACCTTTGGGACAAAAAGTACGGCAATTGGCGCGCGAACATGCCATTTCCGACCGAGTTCACTATGTGCCGGGCGGCAAACTGGCGCGATTGCTGGATGATGCGCTTTCAGCCGTAACAATCAACTCAACGGCTGGCCAACAGGTTCTATGGCGTGGAATTCCCCTGCGGACATTCGGAAGATCGGTGTATGAAAAACCAGAGTTTGTTTCGCGCCAACCAATCGAGGCTTTCTTTGCGCGGCCCGAAGCCCCGGACGTGACCGCCTATCGCGCTTATCGCCAGTTTCTGCTGGATACCAGCCAGGTTCCGGGCGGATTTTACTCGCGTCGTGGGCGGCGGCAATTGCTGCGGCGCGTGCCGGATATGATGCTTCGGGAACAGGACCCTTATCAGGCCATCATGCCAGACACAGAGACCGTGACGCCACAGTTGAAGCTTGTCGAATGATCCAACCCTAGGTGTTGCTGGAAGTTTCCCGATTATCCGGCTAGCATTCGGAAAAACAAAGACGACCGAGGTAAATCAGCAGTGTTCAGCTCTCCTACCCGTTGGATCCGGGGGGTTTCCCTTGTGGGGGCCCTGTGCGTCATGGCTGCATGCCAATTGCCCAAATCCGGCCCCAACAAGACAGAAATCCTGTCAGGGTCCGTCGAAAACGGGGGCAATGCCTTTGTCGTCGAAGTGGATGACCGCGTCACCCAGGCGACCTCGGCTGTTCCGCAGTTCGGGTTTTCTCAGTCGTTCCGCAATGCGCAAAGTGCTGCATCAGATACCGTTCGCCCGGGCGATGTTCTGGGCCTGACAATCTGGGAAAACGTAGAAGACGGTCTTCTGACGTCCGAAGCCGGCGGCGCAACCAAACTTGAAGAAGTGCAGGTCGACAGTGACGGTTTCATCTTTGTCCCATATGCCGGACAGGTGCGCGCGGCTGGAAATACGCCCGAGCAATTGCGCCAGTTGATCACATCGAAATTGGAAGAACAGACGCCCGATCCGCAAGTGCAGGTCACGCGCGCTGCAGGCGACGGAGCTGCAGTTTCGATGACCGGCACAATCGGTGCACCAGGCATCTACCCGATTGAGCGTCCGACAAGCACGTTGTCCACAATGCTGGCGCAGGCTGGTGGAGTCACTGTGGCGTCCGACATCGCGCTTGTGACAGTGCTGCGCGGGAAAGACCGTGGAACCGTTTGGTACGAAGATCTGTTCCGCAACTCGAACACAGATATCGCCCTGCGCGGCGGAGATCGCATTCTGGTCGAAGAGGACCGCCGCTCGTACATCGCGCTAGGGGCGACGGGCGGTCAATCTCGTGTCGCCTTCGACAGTCAGGACCTGTCCGCGCTTGAGGCTTTGGCTCAGGTCGGGGGCCTACAGTCCCTCTCGTCCGATCCTACGGGTATCTTTGTGCTACGGAAAGAGCGGCAGGACATCGCGCGGACGGTCATGGCGCGCCAGGATCTGCAAGGCGATCAGCGCATGATATACCTGCTGAACTTAACAGCGCCCAACGGGCTGTTCATTGCGCGCGACTTTGTGATCCGCGACGATGACACGATTTATGTGACCGAAGCCCCGTATGCCCAGTGGAGCAAATCTATTTCGCTGATTGCCGGTGGGCTGACCCCGTTCGCCAACGTTGCCACGCTAACAGGCAACTGATGCATAGCCCTGATCCGGTTTCCCCAACCGGAGACGAACGCTCTAGGCTGTTTGTTTACAACGGTGGTTTTCTGACCAATCGCCGGGTGCGCCGTATCCTGTCGCTATCAGGGCTCGACATTCGGCTGGGCCGCCCTCAAAGCGGTGATCAGGTCGGTGTCTGGGGCAACAGCCCAACCGCACATCGCGGGCTTCACATGGCCGCGAAGTACGACGTGCCAGTCCTTAGGGTCGAGGATGCGTTTCTGCGATCCCTGCACCCCGGTCGCCAAGGGGATGCCCCTTTGGGGCTGGTTCTGGATCGTGCTGGTCTGCATTTTGATCCCTCGGCGCCCTCGGATCTTGAACATCTGCTGGCGACGCATCCGCTGGACGACACCGCTCTGCTGGACCGGGCCCGAGGAGGGATCGAACGCGTTCGCGATCTGCACCTGAGCAAATATGCAGCGTTTGACCTGGACATCGCAGCACCTGAACCCGGCTATGTTCTGGTCGTCGATCAGACCCAAGGGGATGCGGCGGTTACAGCAAGCAGAGGGGACCTGGCGCGGTTCCGAGAAATGCTTGTCATCGCACAAGAAGAGAACCCAGGCGCGCGGGTTATCATCAAATCTCACCCAGAAACCATTTCGGGTCACCGCATCGGCCACTATTCCGATCAAGACAAAAGCGAACGGGTGTCCATACTTCGCGATCCCGTAAGCCCATGGGCGTTGCTGGACGGAGCCATCGCTGTCTACACTTTGTCCTCTCAGATGGGGTTTGAGGCCATACTGGCTGGCCACAAACCTCGCGTTTTTGGGCAGCCCTTCTACGCAGGTTGGGGGCTGACAGCAGACGACATGCCTGTCGCCCGTCGGCAACGCAACTTGACGCGGGCGCAGTTGTTTGCAGCAGCCATGATCCTCTACCCAACATGGTACGATCCTTACCGCGATCAGCTTTGCGAGTTGGAAACCGTGCTGGATACGCTTGAGGCACAGACACGTGCGTGGCGCGAAGATCGGCATGGTTGGACTGCATCCGGTATGCGGGTCTGGAAACGAGGGCATCTGCAAAAGTTCTTCGGGCAACATCAAAAGGTCCGGTTCACGCAAGACGTTCAACCGGGACAGGGGCAGCCGCACATGGTCTGGGCCAGCCGGGCCAGAGACGGACAGGAGGTTGTCCGCGTTGAAGACGGCTTTCTGCGTTCGCGCGGCCTTGGGGCCAATTTGATTCCGCCACTGTCACTGGTGACGGACGACCTTGGGATTTACTACGATCCGACCAAGCCGAGCCGCTTGGAAGAGTGGATCAGGGTTCGCGAAACGCTGCGCCCCGATCAACACCTGCGGGCCGAACGGCTGGTGCGTCGCCTGCTGGATGAGGGGTTGAGCAAATACAATACGGGCGGCGCAGGTCCAACCTTGCCGAAAGGTCATCGCGTTCTTGTCCCAGGGCAAGTTGAGGACGACGCTTCGATCCGATTGGGCGCAAGCGGCATCCGGACAAACCTTGAACTGCTGTCGGCGGCCCGTGAAGCCAACCCGGGCGCAGTTCTGATCTACAAACCGCACCCGGATGTTGAGGCCGGTCTTCGCGATGGCAAGATCGAGGCTGAAAATCTGGCCGACATCATCGCCACGGATACAGACCCGGCCGCTCTGCTGCCGCATGTTAACGAAGTCTGGACGATGACCTCGCTACTCAGTTTCGAAGCTTTGCTAAGAGGGGTGAAGGTCACAACGCTGGGCGCGCCATTCTATGCGGGATGGGGGCTGACGACGGATCTGGGCAGCGTTCCGGCCCGGCGCGGGGCGAGACCATCGCTCATGGGGCTCGTCCATGCGACGTTGATTGACTACCCCCGTTACTATGACCCTGTCACAGGCCTGCCCTGCCCGGTCGAAGTGGCGGTGGACAGGCTGGCGCAGGGTGACGTGGCACCCTCAGGCGCGATCAACCGATTGCTGTCCAAACTGCAGGGCGCGCTGGCAACGCATGCACGTTTCTGGCGTTGACGTCAGCGGGATGACCGGCCCCAGCGATGCAGGATATCGCCACCGATATCTTGCGCTTCAATCAGATCGAACCGAGGCGCATCGGTGAGCGTCTCAAGGCCCAACGACCCGATTGCCGACAATCCTTCGGCACCTATGGCCAATCCGGCGGTGAACCCGACCAACTCATCCACCAGATCAGCTTGCAGTAAAGACGACGCCAAAGCAGCGCCGCCTTCGCAGAACACCCGCGTCAGACCCGCCTGCCCCAGCTGCTGTAGCAGATCGGCGGCGTCAATCTGGTGATCCTGCAGGGCGCAGGTGATCAGTTTGGCCCCAAGGCCTTCCCACGCGCGGACTCGTTCGGCGTCTGGGCTCGGACCGTGGCACAGCCATACCGGAACTTCTGACGCCGTCCGCGCGAGTTGCCCAAGCAGCGGCAGGTCCAAATGACGCGAGACCACGATCCGGACGGGCTGATGCGCGACCCCAAGGTCGCGCACAGTAAGCGACGGATCATCGGCCCGCGCCGTACCTGCCCCGACCATCACCGCATCATGCCGCGCTCGCATCGCGTGAACAGCGCGCCGAGATTCGGGACCTGTGATCCATTGGCTGTGGCCGGTTTCTGTGGCAATCCGACCATCGAAACTGCTGGCCAGTTTCAGGGTCACAAAGGGTCGACTTTGCTCCGTTTTCAGAAAAAATCCCGCATGGTCGCGCGCGGCTTGATCCGCCAGAACCCCATTGGTGACTTCGATCCCCGCCTCCCGCAGCATTTCGAACCCCTGACCCGCAACCCGTGGATCACTGTCCTCTAACGCTGATACGACCCGAGACACGCCGGCATCGATCAGTGCCTGCGCACAAGGCGGTGTTCTGCCATGATGGGCACATGGTTCCAGCGAGACATACGCGGTCGCGCCCTTGGCTGCGGCCCCTGCCTGCACCAACGCCTCGGCTTCCGCATGCGGGCGCCCTCCGGGCTGCGTCCAGCCGCGACCGACGATCCGCCCTTCGCGCACAATAACGCACCCGACAGAAGGGTTCGGCCAGCATCGCCCTTGGCCGCGCCGACCCAGCGAAAGGGCCAGCGCCATGTACCTGTTATCTATGTCGCTCACTCATCCGTCGAGGGCTGCGGCGGGCGCAGTTCGTGGACGAATTCCTCGAAATCATCGGCCGCCTGGAAATTCTTGTAGACACTTGCAAAGCGAACATATGCAACCGTGTCAATCCGGGCCAGCGCCTCCATGACGATTTCACCGATTTTGTTGGACGGAATGTCCGTCTCACCCATGCTTTCCAAGCGACGCACAATGCCCGAGATCATTTGATCGATCCGGTCCGGTTCGATTGGGCGCTTCTGCATTGAGATACGGATTGAGCGCTCCAACTTATCGCGGTCAAAATCCTCGCGCTTGCCATTGGTCTTGATCACCACCAGATCACGAAGCTGTACCCGTTCGTAGGTGGTAAAACGGCCGCCGCAAGCGGGGCAGAACCTGCGCCTGCGGATCGCGACGTGATCCTCTGCCGGGCGTGAATCCTTGACCTGAGTGTCGATATTTCCGCAAAACGGGCAGCGCATCCGCCGTCTCCTCGTCCCTAGCTTACCTCTTTTTGTAAGCGCTCGGGCTTACTTATCCACAACTATAGGACAGCCGCTAGAGTTTGGGTAGTCGGAATTTTCCACCCCTAAATATAAGGGGTCATGAAAAATGCGCCGCAACTTTGCGGCTGTTCGGCGCGACCCGGTGTTCGAACAGGTAGACCCCCTGCCACGTTCCCAGAGCAAGCCTTCCGCCAAAGACAGGGATCGATAGTGATACCGGCAGCATCGCCGCCTTGATGTGGGCAGGCATATCGTCCGGACCTTCGTAGGTATGGCGCAGATATGACATCGTGGGATGATCGGATGGCGGAACGAGGCGATCGAAGAAAGCGCGTAAGTCGGTCTGAACCTCAGGATCGGCGTTCTCCTGTATCATCAAAGAACAAGAGGTATGCCGTACAAACAGTGTCAACAGACCATCGTCGGAAACCGGGCTGAGCCACCTTTGGACATTGGAGGTGAATTCATATAGCCCGGCGCCATGCGTTGAGACAACAAATTCGGTCTGCAATATCTAGTCGTCCTTGATCAGTTAAAGACCTGACGCCGATTGCACAGGCCATTTGCGCTCTGCACTGTTCTACTTTGTCCTGCGGTAAATCCAACCGAAATTCCCATATTCTGCTGCGCATTCGCTGGCGCTGCGAGCGAGAATTGCACAGCTGTTGTACGCCCGGTCGTGACGCTGGGACCATAGCCGCGTACAACGTAAATAGGTTGCTGCCATCCAGCGCCCAAAGTCCTGCGCGCAAAATCTGCAGCGGCGCACCAATAGCCGTCGACGTCACGGCGCGCACGTGGGATTACTTCAAACTCAGTGTTGTTGATGGGCTCGGTCTGAAAGCCGTTTCGTGCCGCGGCCACGGCAGCGGGGACATTCAGCAGCACCATGGCGGCAAGTGTATATGAGATAATCTGTTTCATCGTTAACATCATCCTGTTTTGCTCGAACCTACAGGTAGTGTAACCGACTTGCAGATACAGAGAGCTTCACAATCTATTCAGACGACGGATAGAAAGTTGTGAACGCGTGGGATCGGGTTGAGCCTGTTGGAATTCGGCTATTCGCCATTCGGGAAGCGTCCGCGCAAAATACTCAACGAAATCGGTGATGCGTTATCTTGTTGAAAAGGGAAATGTGTGTCGGGGAACCTTGTGTGCGGCTTGGTGGACCGCGTCGTTGCAGGCTCTAACCTCATCCCCATGAAGGCGCTGACCCGACACAGTCCTTCATTTGGGCATCGCTTTGTCTGGTGAAATGCGATTTTCAGCCAAATTTTTGCGAAATTCTGACATCCAGAGCTAAAAACATATGCATGACAGGTATTGGCATGTATAGATTTTTACCGACATGGAAAGGGTGCCGGGTCAGATTTCACGACAGTGAACCCGGTGACAGGGGGCATGGACGTCGATATCGCACGGGTTCAACTGCTGACGAAAGTGCTAGAACAAGAGACGGGCGATCCCGCTTCTGTGGACCGGGTGTTGCACACCAGCGGGCTCAAACGGTCGGATGTTGCCCCACCAGCCACCCGCTGCAGCGCTCATCAAGAGGCCCAGGTTGTGCGCCACGCCTGTGATGCGGTCCGAGATATCACGTTTGCCGCACGCACCGGATTGCAGTTCCGGTCTTCCAATAACGTCACAGCATATATCAGCAAGTATTCGCGGGACCTCAGGCAGGTGCTGGAAAACACGGTGCGGTTTCATGGAATGATTGACCCGGCGCTGGCCTTCAATTTGCGTGTCACGGGAAACGCAGCCTATGTCGAAGCGGACTGGAAGGACCCGACATTCTCTCGCTATCATCGCAGAACCGAGTTTCTGCTATTTGCCGGCGTGGCGCGATTGCGTGCCTTGACGCGGGTGAACCTAAAACCGATACAAATGCGGTTTCAACACGAAGTCGGGCAAAACGCAGTCGGGTACCAAAAAATTGGAGGCTTTCCCGTCGAGTTTGGTGCCGAGCGACTTGAGATCATTTTGTCGATGCCATCTCTGGACCTGCCAGTGCCGACTTATGACCCGAGCCTGCGTGCGCATCTTCTGGAATACGGCGAACGTCTTCTGGCTGAGAGGTGTTCACCCAAGCGACAAACGCGCGGGCAAGTTGAGGGGATGATCACGCAATCCATGCCCGGAGGCATTATTCAAGTGGATGAGGTCGCATCAAGCCTTGGACTCAGCCCCCGTACACTTGCGCGCAGATTGTCAGACGAGGGTACCAGCTATCGGGAAATCGTCGATGATCTGCGCTGCGATCTGGCGCAGACCTTTATCAAAAACGGCATGAACCTGTCCGAGATTGCATTTTCGCTGGGCTATGCCGATCAAGCTGCGTTTTCAACCGCATTCAAACGCTGGACCGGACAAGCGCCAAGCAGCTTTCGCAAACGCGTGGACCATCCAATTTCACCGGGCTGACAGTGGCCGGGGGTCATCGGTGTTACCACCTCGCCCCGGCCTGTCCCATGAGTGGACACCCCGCATATAGAAAGCCCGGTGCTGCCCAACTTTCGAGTTCCCGCCAATTTGATCTGACGACCTGCCATCGTGAACGGTTCGCCAGAAAAAAGGGCGCCTCGACGGCGCCCTTTGCTTACTGATCCAGGAAGGACCGCAGTTTTCGCGACCGGCTGGGATGTTTGAGCTTTCGCAGCGCCTTCGCTTCGATCTGACGGATACGTTCACGCGTTACGCTGAACTGCTGGCCGACCTCTTCCAACGTGTGATCGGTGTTCATGCCAATGCCAAAGCGCATCCGCAAAACCCGTTCCTCGCGCGGCGTCAGTGACGCCAGAACCCGCGTGGTGGTTTCCTTGAGGTTTTCCTGAATGGCGCTGTCCAGCGGCAGCACGGCATTCTTGTCCTCGATGAAATCGCCAAGTTGGCTGTCTTCCTCGTCACCAATCGGTGTCTCAAGGCTGATCGGTTCCTTGGCGATTTTCATCACCTTGCGGACCTTCTCAAGCGGCATCTGCAGCTTTTCGGCCAGTTCTTCCGGCGTCGGCTCGCGTCCGATTTCATGCAACATCTGGCGGCCGGTCCGGACCAGTTTGTTGATCGTCTCGATCATATGCACCGGGATACGGATGGTCCGCGCCTGATCCGCGATGGAACGCGTGATCGCCTGACGGATCCACCAGGTTGCATAGGTCGAAAACTTGTATCCACGGCGGTATTCGAACTTGTCCACCGCCTTCATCAGGCCGATGTTACCTTCCTGAATAAGATCAAGGAATTGCAGGCCACGGTTCGTGTACTTTTTGGCGATTGAGATAACCAGACGCAGGTTGGCCTCGACCATTTCCTTCTTGGCTTGCCGCGCCTCTTTCTCACCCTTTTGAACCTGCTGCACGATGCGGCGGAATTCAGGGATATCCAAACCGATATACTGACCGACCTGCGCCATGTCGCTGCGCAGTTCCTCGACCTTGTCGGTCGAGCGTTCGATGAACATCTGCCAACCCCGACCCGGCCTTTCGGCCATCTCGGACAGCCAGTTCGGGTCCAGTTCACGGCCACGATAAGCGTCGATGAATTCGCGGCGGTTGATGCGGGCCTGGTCGGCCAGTTTCACCATCGCGCTATCCAGCGACATGATGCGGCGGTTGATGCCGTAAAGCTGGTCGATCAAAGCTTCGATCCGGTTGTTGTGCAGGTGGAGGCCATTCACCAGTTCAACGATTTCGGCGCGCAGTTTCTGATAGGTTTCTTCGTCCTTTTCGCTGAACGATCCATCCTCGTTCAAGGTCGCTGAAATCCGGCTGTCTTGCATTTCTGACAACATCGCGAAGTCAGACGAGATACGCTCCAACGTGGTCAGCACCTGGTCCTTCAGGGCCGCTTCCATCGCGGCCAGCGACATGTTGGCCTGATCGTCGTCGTCATCGTCGTCATCGGTGGCAATCGGGTTGCCGTCAGCGTCCAGTTCCGGTCCTTCGTCCTTGGCCGGTTTGGCAGCCTGAACGGCCGAGGTGTCCACCACCGGTTCCTGTACGTCGCCATCCTCATCCATCTGGTTGCCAAACGTGGTTTCCAGATCAATGACGTCGCGCAAGAGGATGTCTTCGGACAGCAATTCATCATGCCAAATGGTGATCGCCTGGAAGGTCAGCGGGCTTTCGCACAAACCCAGGATCATGGTGTTCCGACCGGCCTCAATGCGCTTGGCGATGGCAATCTCGCCTTCGCGGCTCAGCAATTCAACGCTGCCCATTTCGCGCAGATACATGCGAACAGGATCGTCCGTGCGATCCAGTTTTTCGGTTTGCGCACCGGCCAGCGTCACCTCGCGGTTGCTGTCCGTCGTGGTCAGCTCTGTCGAGCCCTTGTTCTCTTCTTCTTCGGCTTCTTCATCTTCGATGATGTTGATGCCCATCTCGGACAGCATCGACATCACGTCTTCGATCTGTTCCGAGCTGACTTGATCAGGCGGCAGAACCTGATTGAGCTGATCGTAGGTTATGTAACCTTTCTCGCGGGCCTCGGCGATCATCTTCTTGACCTGGGCCTGACTCATGTCCAGCGAGATTTCCTGTTCCTGCTCGTCGGATTTGCGGTCTTCGTTCGTATCCTTGGCGGCCATTCAATGCTCCTGCAGGGATGGGTGATTCGTTAGGTCCGAATCATTAGCGCGTAGAAGTGATTCGGCCACCCGTTTACCCGTTTTTCTTTTCCAGTGCCTTACGAAAACACCAGTTTACCGGCGTTTTCGTTCGAAATTGATACCGGACATGATTGCCTTGAACGCGTCTTTCTCGTCGCGGTTGATTCGCGCGCCATTGTCGGCGATGTCAAAAACGGCCTTGTCCTCGTTCTGGCTGCGGCTTGTGCGGTTGCGTTCTTCGGCAGCTTGCGCCAGCCGATATGTCAGCGCCTCATCGGCCAGATCAGACAATTCCTCTGCGGCTTCGGCAATCTCGGCGTCCAACCCCTGGAGCGCTTTGATCTTTGCGAGTTCTTCGGCCAGAGTCATCTGCGCCTTTTCAACGTCGCCTGGTTTGTGCACACAGGGGATCACTGCCACATGGCGAAGGGCCAGAAGGTTTTCAAGGGGCTCGGCCCCCAAAGATTGCACGATGTGGTCTTTTAGGTTCTCAGGGTCGTCAATCGCATGCCGCAGGATCACTTCGCGCATTGCCGCGTGGTCACGGTCATGGCAGTCCATCTCCTCCAATTGGTGTTCAAATTGCACCACAACCTGCGGATTTAGAATGGCAATTGCCAGAATTGCTGACTCTCGCAGTTGAATATCCGCGTTCTCGGACGAGGCCAGAAAGGACGCCCGCGCGCCGGGCGACGCCGGTTGTGGCTGTGCCGACCATTTGCCGCGCGGTTGCCATTGGCGGCTTGGCGATTGTCTTTGCGGCCGAAACAATTGCCAGCGCAGGTCCTTAATTTCCTGACCGTAGTGAGACCGGATCGAGGGGTCGCGGATCAGCTTGATCTTCTCACGCAATGACTTGTCCAGAGCCGCCTTGCGTTCGGGGCTGTCGAAGACCTTTCCGTCGGTCTCTCGCTGCCAGAGCAGTTTGACCATCGGGATCGCGCCTTCCAGCACCGCCTGCAATGCCCCCGGTCCTTCGGCACGCAGCAGGTCGTCCGGGTCCTTGCCTTCGGGCATCAGCGCAAAGCGCAGGGACTTGCCCGCCTCCAGCAGCGGCAAGGCCAAATCAACCGCACGCATCGCCGCGCGCAGACCCGCTGTGTCGCCATCCAGCGCGATGATCGGCTCATCGGAAATCCGCCAAAGCAGCTGCAGCTGATGTTCGGTGATCGCCGTCCCCAACGGCGCGACCGACGCGCCAAATCCAGCCTCGGCCAGAGCAATCACATCCATATAGCCCTCGGCCACGATCAGAGGTTGCCCTTTTCCCGCCGCCTGACGGGCGGGGCCGTGGTTATAGAGGCTTCGGCCTTTGTCGAAAAGCTCAGTTTCGGGCGAGTTCAGATATTTGGCGTTGTCGTTCGGATCCATCGCCCGACCGCCAAACGCAATACAACGCCCGCGCGGATCGCGGATCGGATACATGATCCGATTGCGAAACGTGTCATAGGGTTTTTTGCCTTTGTTCGACGGCTTGGCCAGCCCTGCGCCAAGGATCAAATCCTCGGCCACGTTCTTGCCCGTCAGATGATCCCACAACCCCTGCCAGCCGTCCGGAGCGAACCCGATTTCCCACCGATCCAGCGCCTGCGTGTCCAAACCTCGGCGGGTCAGGTAGTCGCGCGCGGCCGCCCCTGCCCCGGTCTTGAGTTGCAGGCGAAAGAACTGAACCGCCTGCTCCATCACCTCGGCCAGTTGTGAGCGGCGGTCCTGCTTCTCCTGCGCCTTCGGATCACGCGCGGGCATCGGCATCCCGGCCTCGCGCGCCAGAATCTCGACCGCTTCAATGAACGAGACATTCTCGGTCTCCTTCACAAAGCTGATCGCGTCGCCTTTGGCGTGACAGCCGAAACAGTAGTAGAATCCCTTTTGGTCATCGACGTGGAACGAAGCCGTCTTTTCATGATGAAACGGGCACGGCGCCCACATGTCGCCCTTGCCCTGATTGGACTTTCGCTGATCCCACATGACTTTACGGCCCACGACCTGAGACAGGCTGAGGCGAGTGCGCAGTTCATCAAGGAATCCAGGCGGCAGGGACATATCAGTTGTTGAGGCCGTTTTTCAGCGCCTGAATCTGATCCCAGTTGTCCACGCATTGCTGATATAGGATGCCTCCGAAGTCTTTCTTTCGCAGGTCGCGGCGTTTTTGTTCGTAGACCCAAGACGTCAGCTGCGGAATCGCTGCGCTGTAGTTGGACGGCCAGTTGGGGTTGCTCGAAGCAATCGCCCCGGCAACGTCGGCTTCCTTGACCCGGTCAAGTCGCGCCTGCTGAATCGCCCGAACCACATCGGCCTGATAGCCACAGCTTTCCTCTTTGGATTCTTGGGCAAAAGCAGGCGTCGTAAGAAGGCAAATTGCGAGCAAGGGGCGTAACATGGTGCAGCTCCGGAATCAGTTGAGTTCTTCCGAGCTTACCCGTGCGGCGCAACGCCTGCCATTGCCCATTTCGGATCGTTCACCAAAGTTTCGGCCATTGACCCGTCCGCCGTGGTCTCAAGAACGTCCTCTCAATCCCGCAAAACCGAGGCCGTTATGTTGGCGATAAGCGTACGGGCCAAGCCATCGCGATCGACCTGAGTGGATCAGAGTTTGACCGATGCAAGCCGTGCCGCGTAACAAAGTCGGCCCACACAATCGCGCGGGCCGACCAGCAATAGAAGGTCGCTTATGTCAAAGGCCTTTGGCCCGATAGCTTTTCGACACCCGGTCAATCGCTACGATGTAAGCGGCGGTGCGCAGATCGTCGACATCGGCCCGATTGTGCCACACCTCGCTCATGGCCTGATAGGCAATCCGCATCGTGTCATCCAAACCCGAACGCACCAGCTCCAACTCATCCGCGCCTTTGAGATACTTGGCCTTAAAGTCCGGCGACATGGACCACGCATCGCCTAGATAACGGTCCAACCGTTCAAGTTCGCTGACGATCAGCTCGTGTCGCGCCTCTTCCTGGCGGCGCTGCATGCGGCCAAAGCGGATATGGCTCAGGTTTTTGACCCACTCAAAATACGAAACGGTCACACCACCGGCGTTGGCGTACATGTCCGGAATGATCACCGTGCCCTTTTTGCGCAGGATTTCGTCCGCACCAGCGGTCACCGGCCCATTCGCAGCTTCGATGATCAGAGGCGCTTTGATCCGTTCTGCATTCGACAGGTTGATCACACCTTCCAGCGCAGCGGGGATCAGAATATCGCATTCTTCCTCGAGAACGGTTGCGCCCTCGGCCGTGTGCGTCGCGTCCGGATAATCTTTGACGCCACCCCGTTTGACGATCCATTGGCGCACGGCTTCGACATCGATTCCGTCCGGATTGAACAGCGCGCCGTCCCATTCGATGATCCCAACCACACGTGCGCCGTCCTCTTCGCTGAGGAATTTTGCGGCGTGATACCCCACATTGCCCAGCCCCTGCACGATGACACGTTTGCCGTCCAGCTTGCCGGACAGTCCGGCTTTCTTCACATCCTCGGGATTGCGGAAGAACTCGCGCAGCGCGTATTGAACGCCGCGTCCCGTTGCCTCGACCCGGCCCGCGATACCGCCCGCGTTCAGCGGTTTGCCGGTCACACAGGCGCGCGCATTGATGTCGGTCGTGTTCATGCGCGCATATTGGTCGGCCATCCACGCCATCTCACGTTCGCCCGTGCCCATGTCTGGGGCGGGTACGTTCTGCGACGGGTTGATCAGATCGCGCTTGGCCAGTTCATAAGCAAACCGCCGGGTGATCTGTTCCATCTCGTGTTCTTCGTATTGCCGGGGATCAATGCACAGGCCCCCTTTGGATCCGCCAAAGGGCGCCTCGACCAACGCGCATTTATAGGTCATCAGCGCGGCCAGAGCTTCAACCTCGTCCTGATTCACGGCCAAGGCATAGCGAATACCGCCCTTTACCGGCTCCATATGCTCGGAGTGAACCGAACGATATCCGGTAAACGTATGAATTTGTCCGCGCAGTCGCACACCGAACCGAACCGTGTAGGTGGCGTTGCAAACGCGGATCTTCTCTTCCAGACCCGGAGGCAAATCCATCAGGGACGCAGCCCTGTTGAACATCAGATCAACACTCTCGCGAAAGCTGGGTTCTTTAATACCGGTCATACAATCCTCCGTGTCGATATCTGACTAACGCCATGACTTTTTGTCGCACCGCTTTCGTCGCGCCGCAATCTCCAAGTGCACTTTTTTTCATCAAAATATGAACATCGCGTTGCCGGCGCAGACTGAGTCGCGCCCCAGCACGCATCGTCGCCTATTGTTTTCGAAGCAACGACAGATAGACGAATCTCAGCGCAATTATCGCCGAAATCCGAGCAAACAGGCCGAAACCACGCCCATTTCGCCCAATTCCCGCCACGTTTGAAAATTAATCTTTATTCAAAGTTTTTTTCCACGGCGGCTTTACTCGGTCTGCTCAGCGGAGTCCTCGAAATGAAAAAATACTCTCAAGTTGTTGGCGGTTATTTGCCAAAGAACAAGCTATCCCCAATCACGCGCTTTGCGAAGGGCGAGGAAGGCTCGTTCACGATTTTCGTACTGATCGGATTTTTGATGTTCATGGCCATTTTCGGCATGGGCTCGGACATCATGAAGTTTGAAAGGAACCGTGCCAATCTGCAGTCCACACTGGACCGGGCTGTGCTGGCTGCGGCGGACCTGGACCAAAAGGAACCACCTCAGGAAGTGGTTGAATCCTACCTGGAAAAGGCCGGACTCAAAGAATACCTCAAAAAAGTTCAGGTCACCGACGCGTTCGGATCGCGGAAAGTATACGCTGAAGCCAGCGCTGTCGTGCCGATGCACTTTATCTACTGGTTCGGAATTGCCGATATCGCCGCAAATGCGACCAGCGAGGCCGAAGAAGCCATTGGATCGGTCGAGATTTCCTTGGTTCTGGATATCTCAGGATCGATGAGCGACCCGTCCGCCACCGACGGAAAGTCAAAGATCGCAGTTCTTCGTGAATCCGCGACCGAGTTTGTTGAAATGATGCTCAACAAGGACGGCGACAACAAGGTTTCGATCTCGCTGATCCCCTACGCGACACAGGTGAGCGCGGGCAATTCCATTCTCAGCAAGTTCCCGAACGTATCCACCGAACACGCCTATTCTCACTGCGTCAATTTCACCAGCAGCCAATTTGGAAGCACGCAACTGGCCCGGTCGACCGCGTTGAGTAGGACGGCGCATTTTGACCGCTGGTACTATGCCGAGGGTTCGCTGCGCCTGCCCGAATGCCCTGTGCGTGCGGGCAGCGGCATCACACCTCTGACAGACAATTTTGACAAGCTCTCGGACGAGATTGCGCTTTTGACTCCCGGCGGAAACACCTCGATCGACATCGGTATGAAGTGGGGGATGGCGCTGCTTGACCCCAGCATGCGCAGCGTTGTCGAAGATCTGTCAAAAGAAACCGACCCCAACTACGCCCCGGCCAAGATCGTTCCGTCGGATTTTGACAATCGCCCGCTGGATTACGACGCTGACACGTTGAAAGTTGTGATCGTCATGACGGACGGCAAAAACACCAGCCAGGCGTTCCTGGACCCGTCGCTTCGTCAGGGCGACTCGGATGTTTGGTACAACCCTGAAGCTGATGAATACTCAGTGTATTCGCATTACTATAACAGATACTACTGGCAGAGCCGGAACCAGTGGGGCGACTACCCCTACGGCAACCCTCCGGACGAAAATGCCTTTAACAACCAACCGGGAACAGCGGTGCGCCTGACCTATCCTCAGTTGTTCAATCAGGCCTCTCTGAAGTGGAACGCGTACTACAACTACGGCTGGCAGTCCAACTACTGGTCCCGTTGGTTTACCAACAGTTACTCGACCGTTGGCACGTACACCAAGAATTTGCGGACGAACGCCGCGTGCACAGCCGCCAAAAACAAAGGCGTCATTGTTTACGGCATCGCGTTCGAAGCGCCGCCAGAAGGCTATACGGTTCTCAAGAACTGCGCGAGTTCCGACAGCCATCTGTACAACGTTGACAAGAACGCGCCTGATGGCCTGGATCTGAACAAAGCCTTTGTCTCGATCGCGTCCTCGATCCGCAAACTGAGGCTGACGCAATGATCCGAAGGTTGTTCCCAAGGCTGCGCGTTTTCCGACGCTCAGAAAGAGGCAGCGTGACCGTCGAGTTTTGCCTGCTGATATGCGGATTTTTGTTTCTGTTCCTGGCGGGAATCGAATTGGCCCTTGTGTCGATCCAGCAGGCAATGCTTGAACGCGCCGTCGATCTGACCGTAAGGGAAATCCGTCTGGGAACGGGCACAAATCCGCAGCATGATGATATCAAGGACGCAATTTGCCTGCGCGCCAATTTCATCAAACGGTGCGGCGACAACCTGCAGCTTGAAATGATCCGTCAGGATGCGTTTGTCGGAGTTGTGCTGCCCGTGACGCCCGACTGCACGGACAATTCGGAAGAGGTGAAGCCGGTTCGTGAATTCCGCAACGGTTTGGAAAATGAACTGATGATCCTGCGCGCCTGCGCACGAATTGATCCCGTGTTCCCATCATCTGTCATCGGTCAGGCACTGGTTGACGATACGGGCCAGTATGCCCTGACGTCCACGACCGCCTTTGTTCAGGAGCCCAGCTAAGTCATGAAACTGCTCTCAAGCCCCCTGAACCGACTTAAAGGATTCAAACGCAGTGAACGGGGCAGCCTGTCTGTGGACGCAATTCTGATTTTGCCGATGCTGCTTTACACGATGATGATGACGTTCACCTACTTTGAAGGGTTTCGTCAAAGCGCGTCCAGTCTGAAAGCCGCCTATACCATCAGCGACCTTGTCTCGCGCGAGACGAAAACGATCACGAGTACTTATGTCGATTCGTTGCAGACGCTTTTGACACGAATGGTGCAGAACACATCATTGGTCAGAATGCGACTGACCGTCATTGTCTACGACGGCGATCAAGATCGTCACTTTGTCCAATGGTCGACCGTGCGCGGGTTTGAAAACGAATGGACTGATGATAATATCGGGGATCTCAGGGACAGACTGCCGCCGATGCCTGATCGGGACACTTTGATCATTGTGGAAACGTCAAACACCTACGAACCGGTGTTCCGTGCAGGCCTGCCTGACGCAGTGACATTCGAAAACTTTGTTTTCACTCGCCCACGTTTCACCAACGAAGTTGCGTCGAACGTCTGATTTATCCTCTTTCAGCCAACATCGCCGATAGCATTTCGGACATGAATTTGGTTTCGGCGGCGGCCGTCATGCCGCCGACGCCGATCCTGCGACCAAAGCGCCACCACAGGCCTGGTGCCCAGGAATTGGCCTGAGATTGTTTTGTGCGAACCAAAAATCCGTTGGACGGTTTGAACGCAAACACGCCGCGATCCACGCCTTCAATATCTTCAACTTTGCAGATTACTTTCCCCGAACGCGTGCGCAGCTCGGATTGGGTCAGTTCGATGGCGTCTTCGGTTGCAGTCCACATCCGATGCGACAACCAAAAGGCCCCTGCCCCGACAATCATCAGGAATATCTGCCACTCGGGCTCCGGTGGCGATGCCAGTGCCACATAAATCACCAACGCGCCGACGATGACCAGCATGCCGACTCCCATCCATCGTCTTGGGGATGAGGCCCTTACCGTGGCCAAGACGTCGTCCTGCATGTCATTCTCCTGCCTGTTCCACCCGTCTTATCTGCAACACAAGGGCATGAACAAGGGTGTCTGAGCATGACTGCACAGACCCCGTGTCTAGGCGCGAATTGATCCCACTGCAGCCGGGGTTAAGTTGCGAACAAGCAATCAGGAGGTCGCAATGTCGCTCAGACCCACATTGGAAACACGTAAAGCCGTTCCAACGATGGAAGGTGCCGGAGTGAAACTGCATCGGGCCTTCGGGTTCCAGGATCCGTCCGAGTTGGACCCGTTCCTGCTGTTTGATGATTTCCGTAATGAGCGCCCCGAGGATTATCAGGCGGGTTTTCCCTGGCACCCGCATCGAGGAATTGAAACGATCACCTATGTGCTGTCCGGCACCGTGGATCACAGCGACTCGCTGGGAAATAGCGGAACCCTGGGCGCAGGTGATGTGCAGTGGATGACTGCCGGGTCCGGCATTCTGCATCAGGAGATGCCAAAAGGTGCGGCCAGCGGCCAGATGCACGGGTTCCAGCTGTGGGGTAATCTGCCAGCTGCGCAAAAGATGACCGCGCCGCGTTATCAGGACGTACAAAGCACTGAAATACCCGAGATCATAGACGATGACGGCACCACCGTACGCGTCATCGTCGGTGAGTTCTGGGGGAAAACCGGCCCCGTTGACGGAATTGCTGCCGATCCGCAATATCTGGCCATTCATATCCCGGCTGGCGTCAAAAAGACCTTTCGCATCGACACGTATCGACGGGCCTTTGCCTATGTCTTTCAGGGTCAGGCTGCCTTTGCGGATGCCTCGCGCCCAACCGGTGTGCTGCTGGAGAAAGAGGTTGCAGGGCAAGAGGTTAACATCCGCGACATGTCCGGGGATCGGACGCTGGTCCGGTTTGGCACCGGGGATGAAGTCACGGTTCAGGCAGGCCCCGAGGGCGTTCGGTTTCTGTTGATTTCAGGCGCGCCGATCAACGAGCCTGTGGCGTGGCACGGCCCGATCGTGATGAACACCCAGGCGGAATTGCAGCAGGCATTCCGCGAACTTCGCAACGGTACTTTCATCCAACCAGCGCACTGACCTTTGTGCGCACGTCAACCCGAGACGGTCTTGCGCACCATATCCCAGTAAACGTGTTCAACCTCGTCCAGCGACAATCGCCCACCCGCGCGGTACCAGGTCATCACGCCATTCAACATGGCAATGACAGCAAGCGTGGTAATTTTTGTGTCGCTCACCGAGAACTGCCCGCTTTGCTGACCACTTCGCAGGATCGTTTCCAACGCGTCCTCATAGCGGCGGCGAAGGGCTTCGATCTCGGTGAAGTTCTCGGGAGTGAGATTGCGCAACTCCATGTAGGCGATGAACACCTCATCCGGGCGTTCCAGATGAAACCGGATGTGAAAGCTGACGAACTGGCGTAGCGCTGCCTCGGCTTCGCTTTGCGTTTCAAGCGTGCCATAGGCTGCCATCAGGTCCTGCATGTGTTCACGCATCAGGTGAAACAGCAGGCTTTGCTTGTCCGGCGTGTAGTTATAAAGCGCCCCGGCTTGCACGCCGACGTCCTTTGCGATCTGCCGCATGGAAACTGCCGCATAGCCATGCCGGGCGAAAAGGCTCAGCGCCGCTTTGCGGATGCGGGGGCCGGTGATATCGGAATGGGAACCTTGTGTACGCGCCATGCCTAACAGTATCTGAACAAATGTTCAGATAGAACCCCGCTTGATCGCAGAACCCAAAAGGTGCATCACGGATAACCATAGCTCGACGGAAAGATGTTCGATGAAACCGCTGCCCCTGATTGCCTTGCTGATTGCCTGTGCCGGTTGTACTGACATCCCGGAACTTGAAGGCAGCGAAAATACGGCCCTGCGCAAAGCGCCCTACCCGCGCCTGATCCCGCTGGATGAAACGCTGGGCGCGCCGATAGATCCGATCAGTGAAGCCGTAGAGGTCGAAGAAGACCTGACCGCGCGTGCCGAAGCACTGACAAAACGGGCCGAAGCGCTGCAAAACGCAGAAACAAACTGAGGTTTAGCCACTATTCCTTACCGTTCGCGTGATCAGTGGGCCGACTCGGATTGCACCCCTCAGCCGAACCCGCTAAGGCAGCCGACGAAGGACACGGTGCTGCACGCAGCACATTCGAGCGGAAAGGACCCCACGGGATGACACAGGCGCTGCGGCTTGGAATTGCAGGTTTGGGAACCGTTGGCGTGGGTGTCGTGAAGATCGTCCGCCGCCACGCTGAATTGTTGCAGGCGCGCACGGGTCGTCCGATCGAAATCACCGCCGTCTCGGCACGGGATGCGAGCAAGGATCGTGGTGTGTCGCTATCGGACTATGCGTGGGAAACCGACCCGGTCGCTCTGGCCAAACGCGATGATGTGGACGTTTTTGTCGAACTGATGGGTGGCGAAAACGGCCCTGCCAAAGCCTCGGTCGAGGCTGCATTGGCCAGCGGAAAGGATGTCGTCACAGCGAACAAAGCATTGCTGGCGATCCACGGGCAGGACCTGGCCGAAAGGGCCGAGTCTATGGGCCGCGTGATCCGATTTGAAGCAGCCGTAGCGGGCGGTATCCCGGTGATCAAATCTCTGACCGAAGGATTGGCCGGGAACGAGATCACTCGTGTGATGGGCGTCATGAACGGGACGTGCAATTACATCCTGACAAGAATGCAGTCGCAGGAACTCGGTTACAACGCGCTGTTCGAGGAATGCGCACAACTGGGGTATCTTGAGGCCGACCCCAACCTGGACGTGGGCGGCATCGACGCAGCGCATAAGCTGGCGCTGCTGTCCTCGATCGCATTTGGCACCAAACCGAATTTCGACGGCATTGAAATCGAAGGCATTCAACAAATCAGTCTGGACGATATCAATCAGGCAGCGGACATGGGGTATCGCATCAAACTGCTTGGTGTCGCGCAGCGTACTGCGCGCGGGTTAGAGCAGCGGATGCAACCCTGTTTGGTGCCCTTCGACTCGCCGCTCGGTCAGCTTGAGGGCGGCACCAACATGGTTGTACTGGATGGAGACTCGGTCGATCAGATCGTTTTGCGCGGACCCGGCGCAGGCGAAGGGCCAACCGCCAGCGCAGTGATGGGCGATGTGTGCGATCTGGCGCGCGGGTTGCAGATTCCGACTTTTGGCCGTCCGGCGACATCTTTGGAAGATGCCAAACCCGCCGTAACCGGCCTGCCCGCACCCTATTACCTGCGACTGGGTCTTTTGGACAAACCCGGTGCGCTGGCCAAAGTGGCCGCCATTTTGGGTGACGCGGGCGTGTCGATTGACCGGATGCGCCAATACGGGCATTCGGAAAGCACAGCCCCGGTTCTGATCGTTACACATAAAACGACGCGCATGACGCTGGATCACGCGTTGGACGGCCTGCGTGCAACGGATGTGGTGGCCGGAGAACCAGTGGCCCTGCGCATTGAGCAGGTCTGACCCCTTGCGGCCTATGCAATGCACGGGCTATGCCGGTTAAAACGAATACACTGACCAAAGGATTACGGGACATGAACGCAGCCAAGACCGATTTCAATGACCGTTTGTTGTCTCTGGGCCTCGCCCGCGTGGCGGAACAGGCCGCGTTGGCTTCGGCCTCTCTGGTAGGGCGCGGCGACGAAAAGGCCGCCGACCAAGCCGCCGTCAACGCGATGCGCGAACAGTTGAACCTGCTGGACATCGAAGGTGTCGTTGTCATTGGTGAAGGGGAACGCGATGAAGCGCCGATGCTCTTTATCGGCGAGGAGGTCGGCACCGGGAATGGCCCTGGCGTGGACATTGCGCTTGACCCGCTGGAAGGCACCACTCTGACCGCCAAGGATATGCCTAATGCGCTGACGGTGATTGCTATGGGTCCGCGAGGCTCGATGCTGCATGCGCCCGATGTTTACATGGACAAACTCGCCGTTGGTCCTGGTTACCCGGACGGCGTCGTCAATCTGGATATGACGCCACGCGAACGTGTTGAGGCTCTGGCCAAGGCCAAGAACTGTGAACCAGCCGACATCACCGTCTGCATCCTGGAACGCCCTCGGCATGAAGCAATGATTGCCGAGGTTCGTGAAACCGGCGCATCGATCCGCCTGATCACAGATGGTGACGTGGCGGGTGTCATGCACTGCGCCGAAAGCGAAGTGACCGGCATCGACATGTATATGGGTCAAGGTGGCGCACCCGAGGGTGTTCTGGCCGCTGCCGCATTGAAGTGCATGGGCGGGCAAATCTTTGGCCGCCTTCTCTTCCGCAACGATGACGAACGGGGCCGCGCCGCCAAGGCGGGCATCACCGATCTGGATCGCGTTTATGCGCGGGACGAAATGGTGACCGCAGATGTGATCTTTGCTGCCACTGGCGTGACCGGCGGGTCTTTGTTGCCGCGCATCAAGCGGGAACCGGGCTGGGTCGAGACTACGACGCTGCTGATGCGGTCCAAGACGGGCTCGGTTCGCCGTATGTCTTACCGCACGCCGATGTGGTCGCATACCGAGGCATAGTGGCTTGCGCCGCGGCCTACGGCGCGCATATTTTTGAAGCGATGAAAAGGCCGGGTCCCTTTGGGCTCGGCCTTGGTTCATGAGGTGAGACGTGGCATTTTTGGGAGTCGAGAAATCCCTGACCGGACGCCGGTGGTTGGGACCAGCCGCAGAGGTCGAGCGTGCGACCGAGATGCTGGTGCAACAATCGGATCTACCGCAGGCCGTGTGTCAGGTTCTGGCGCGTCGCGGTGTGCCGCCGATGGAGGCGCGGGGCTTTCTGGACCCTAAACTCAAGGAATTGCTGCCCGATCCACGCGTGTTGAAAGACATGGAAAAGGCCGCGACGCGGTTCCTGCTTGCCGTGCGCAACCAACAGAGAATTGCGGTGTTTGCGGATTACGATGTTGATGGCGGCAGTTCGGCGGCTTTGCTGCTGGTGTGGTTGCGCCAGATGGGCCTTTCGGCGACGCTCTACGTGCCGGACCGCATCGACGAGGGCTATGGGCCGAATGTCCCTGCGATGCAGGAATTGGCGGCGGCGCATGATCTGATTATTTGCGTCGATTGCGGCACCCTGAGTCACGAGCCGATCGCCGCGGCCAAGGGCGCAGATGTCATTGTTCTGGATCACCACCTTGGCGGTGAGACCCTACCCGATTGCGTCGCGGTCGTGAATCCGAACCGACAGGACGAGAGCGGCGACCTTGGGTATCTCTGCGCCGCAGGTGTTGTTTTCCTGATGCTGGTCGAGGCCGGCCGACAACTGCGTGAGGCAGGCGCAAAGGGTCCGGACCTTATGTCTTTGCTTGATCTGGTCGCCCTTGCCACCGTCGCGGATGTCGCGCCGCTGATTGAAGCCAACCGGGCGCTGGTGCGGCAAGGGCTCAAGGTCATGGCACAAAGACAACGACCCGGTCTGGTCGCACTGTCAGACGTGGCAAGGATGGATACCGCGCCCAGCAGCTATCATCTGGGGTTCCTTCTTGGTCCACGCGTGAATGCAGGTGGACGCATCGGGCAAGCCGATCTGGGCGCGCGGTTGCTGAGCACGGACTCGGTGACCGAAGCCCAAGCACTGTCCGAACGTCTCGATGCGCTCAATACAGAACGACGCGAGATCGAAAACGCCGTCCGCGCGGCGGCCATGGCGCAGGCCGAGGAACGCGGATTGGACGCTCCGCTGGTTTGGGCGGCTGATGAGGGCTGGCATCCCGGTGTCGTCGGCATCGTCGCCTCCCGGCTGAAGGAGGCGGCGAACCGACCCGCCATTGTCATCGGGTTCGACGGTAATGAGGGCAAGGGCTCGGGTCGTTCCGTGTCTGGTGTCGATTTGGGCGCTTCGATCCAGCGGTTGGCGGTAGAGGGGCTGCTGGTCAAAGGCGGCGGCCACAAGATGGCGGCTGGTCTGACCGTTATGCGTGATCAGCTTGAAGCCGCCATGGAACGCCTTTCGGAATTGCTGGCAAAGCAGGGCGCAGGACAGGCTGGTCCCGCCGACCTAAAATTGGACGGAGCACTGATGCCAACGGCGGCTTCGGTCGATTTGATCGAACAGATTGAACAGGCGGGGCCTTTTGGTGCCGGCGCACCCGCGCCGCGCTATGCCCTGCCCGACCTCCAGGTGCGCTTTGCCAAACGGGTTGGTGAGACGCATTTGAAACTGTCTTTGTCCGATGGTTTGTCGGGCGGATTAGATGCGATTGCCTTTGGCGCATTCGAAGGACCCCTCGGTGAACGCCTGTCCAATCACGGCGGCGCTCGGTTTCACTTTGCCGGTCGACTGGAAGTAAATTCCTGGGGCGGTCGCCAGAGCGTTCAACTCAGGCTGGAGGACGCCGCAGAGGCGAATTGACGCCGTCCAGAAGCCCACTTGTGGGCGTCCAAAAAAGTTGTATGACCTTGCATTTTTCGGCTTGCGGGGGGGGAAGGTAAACCGTAAAAGGCCCTCCACAAGCCAGCGTGGCCCGTTCGTCTATCGGTTAGGACGCCAGGTTTTCAACCTGGAAAGAGGGGTTCGATTCCCCTACGGGCTACCACTTGTGCTTGATCGGCCCCAAATGGCCCGTTCGTCTATCGGTTAGGACGCCAGGTTTTCAACCTGGAAAGAGGGGTTCGATTCCCCTACGGGCTACCATTTTTCTTTTAAAACCAGTTTCTTTCCGTGTAGCGTTCTTACGCTTCGTTTATTGCTTATGCTTGTTTTTGGTTGCTGGAAGAGCAATCGAGACGCAGGATAGCTGCTTCGGCCATTTACCCGAGGTGTAAGCCTCTTACACGTCTAATCCTCCGTGTCATGCCTCACAAGGTTACCACCGGGTCCTATTGTCCAACCAAATGCCGTCGCGTGCAATGCTTTGCGCTGTAAATCTGGTTCGCCCGTACATATCAACTGCCAATTTCTTGTGTAAGTCCGCGCCTTGTTACTGAGCCCATTCAGGACGATAACTGCTGTCAAAGAAAATTGACGGGATTCGATATGTCCATACCAGAAGTATTCGAGACAGCTTTTTCATGCCCATACTGTCGAGCCTTTGCGCAACAAAATTGGTTCATCGGTTGTGGAAGACGGATTTCCAGCGAACAATTAGCTGCTCACAAAAGTGCGCTATCGAATAGCGAGCACGCTTTAGGTAGAGTACGGATCTATACTAACACTGCTCTTAGCGGATCACCTGTAAACCACGTCAATTTTTCACAGTGCACCCGCTGCCTCAACGTTGCGGTATGGAACGGTCACAAGTTGACGATTCCTGCAGCGACACTAGCTCCGTACGCTAGCTCAGATATGCCATCAGATGTTCGAGAGGATTACGACGAAGCAGCATTGATACTAGATGCTTCGCCGCGAGGCGCTGCGGCACTCTTGAGGCTCGCGCTTCAAAAGTTATGCAAACACCTCGGGGAACCCGGAAAACACATAGATACTGACATAGCCTCTTTAGTTTCAAAGGGGTTGGATACACGTGTCCAACAAGCATTAGACGCTGTTAGAGTAATCGGAAACGAAGCAGTTCATCCGGGTCAGATTGACCTTCGAGCCGACCGAAACACCGCCGAGATGCTATTTCGATTAATGAACTTGATTGTTGAAAAAATGATCTCGGAACCCAAGCATATTCAATCAGTGTATGACATGATTCCTGACAACAAGCGCGAAGCAATAGAACGTCGAGACGCAAAAAAAACACCTAACGGTTAGCCGCTACAACAGATTTGTTCTTTCATCTTTAGACACATAAGGGCACTGATTAGCCATCGTAAGTGTTTGAAATAAATACTACTCCGCGTGCTCCCTACGGGCTACCATTTCGTCAGCAAAATCATGTGATCGACCCGCTGTGTTCGGTGCTGTCTTATCTTTGGTCAAGTTCGCGATCGGAACGTTGTGATCCCCCTATTCGCACGTTTGTTTCGCGCGAACGTGCCGTAAGCGTTGAAAAATACCTCAGAAACTGCACTGTTTCGACATCTATGAAACCAAAGAAGAAGGGCGGCACATGACAGGGACCAGCGGACGATGCAGCTGCGGCCAGGTGCAGTTCAGGACAACGGCCCGTCCGATGTTCAGGGCGATCTGTCATTGCACGATCTGTCAGAAATTCAACGATGCAGAGTACGGCGATGTTTTGCTGTTTCGGGCTGCGGATGTCGATCAAACCGAGTGTGGTGAGATTACTTATGACGTCCTGAAACAACCCCCCATTGTTCAGCGCGGCAGATGCGCGAATTGCTGCAACCCTGCACTAGAAAAGCTGAACATGCCGCTGTTTCCAAAACTCATGCTCGTTCCAACGGCCCGCATAGTCGAGCGCGACGACCTTCCTTCGCCCGCGTTCCACATCTTTTACAATCACCGGGTCAGAGACGCCGAGGACGACCTGCCAAAATCCAGTGGTTATCTTCCCAGTCAGATCAGGTTCACAGTTCACCTGTTGAAGGGCCTCATCAAACGCCACGGCTGATAACCCGCCCTGCAACGCTGGCAAACCAATTCGATGTAGGTAATGGATGCTGGGCACCGATGCGGCATTTCTGATCATCGGGGCACCACCGGAAGGATTTCGGCCGACCATAAGCGCGATTGGCGCAGTCGCCTTTCAATTCCCGCTATCGATTGATTTTGCCGCCCGCGCCCTTCATCTCGGAGTCCGGTTCAAGATGGATGACGAAGACTGATCCGGGAAACAGCTGATCCAGAGCCCTTTCGATATCGTCGCAGATATTGTGGGCCGCGGATACGGACATTGTTCCATCGACGACAAGATGAAACTCGGCGAAGACAATATTCGCTGACCTGCGCCCTCTGAGGTCGTGGAATTCGAGCGCGCTACCAAGATGGGTTTGGATGACGCGGGTGATGGACCGCAAATCCTGATCCGAAAGACTGGCGTCCATAAGCCCGTCCACCGAAGTTCGAATGACCTTCCACCCTTCCCACAGAATATTGAGCGCAACAAGAATGGCGAGCAGCGGATCAAGGACAAACCACCCTGTCGACCACGCAAGCGTCAAACCAACGACCACCCCGACCGAGGTCATGACATCGGAAAAGATATGTCGTGCGCTTGCTTGCAAAGCCGGCGATCCGTCTCTTTGCCCGATCTTCAACAACATAAAGGCCCACGCGCCATTCAGTCCGGCTGCCACAATGTTGATGGCAATCCCCATAAACGGCGTTTCCTCAAGGCGCGGTGTGTTCAATGCCCCTATCGCTTCTCTCATGATCAAAAGGGCTGCAAGGACAATCAGAACGCCCTCAACGACGGCCGAAAGGTACTCGGCCTTTTTGTGACCAAATGGGTGTCCACGGTCCGGGGGTTTGCTGCCAACGCGCACAGCAAAGAACGCCAGAACCGCCGCGACGACATTCACGATCGATTCCATGGCGTCCGAGAACAACGCAACCGATCCGGTCACGCGCCAGGCCAACAGCTTGAGAAGCAGGATCGCGATTGCAACCGGGATGGACCAAAAGGCAAGCTTTTGCGTCATTTGGCCCTTACCCCCGTCGAACCTTGTTTCATCTCAATGTATTAGTGGCCGCGCAGAGGCAAAATGTCAAAGCCGCCACCCCATCCGCTCGACCGGCCTGGACGTTCAGGGGAGTGATGGAACAACCTTTAGATAGGCTGCAATGGCTTGACGATCTTCATCGCTTAGGCGCGACGTGTTTTCAATGACCTCTGCCATCTCTCCTCCGGCGCTGTCGTAGTCCGGAGTGAACCCTGACTTTAGATACTCGGCTATGTCAGCCTCGGACCAATCCAACTGTGCCGGAGTTAATCCCGGTATGGTACCCCTACCATTCGGATTGGGAGCGCCGGACAGCCAAAGCTTGCGTTTTAGCCCACCCAACTGGTTTCTGGGCGTGTGACACTCGGCACAATGGCCCAACGCCTCAACCAGATATCGACCGCGCGTCTGCTGGTCATCCAGCTCAGCGTTAACGACCCAGCCCGGCCGCGCGAAGAGTTGCTTCCACAGCCCCAACCCGCGGCGTATGCTGAACGGAAATCCGACGTCGTGCGCTTCGCTTGGCGTTTCGACTTTTGGAAGCGTGCTAAGATACGCGTGCAAGGAAACGATATCCTGCGGCTTCATCTCGTTATACGAAACATATGGAAAAGCCGGGTAGTAGTGCTGACCGATCGGACTGGTTCCGTGGACCAGAGCGTTCGCCAAATCCACAACCGTCCAGTCTCCGATACCGGCGTTCGGATGACTGGAAATGTTTGGCGCGATGAATGTTCCAAACTCTGTCGCAAACCTTTGCCCGCCAGCAAGCAACTGTTTGGCGTCCCCTGAAGCGCCAGGTGCGGAGTGGCAGGACGCACACCCACTGGCGAAAAACACCTGTTCGCCCTGATCCAAATCGGGAACGAGCCCATCAAATTCGGATGGGCTGACGGTCTTTGGTTGGGTGAGGCCGAAACCAGCCCCAACCAAAACCGCACCGACACCGGCGAACGCAATCAGACGCCGCACGGCGTATCCCCTTTAATTCTTGGGCGCGCGATAGGCCTTGTGGCAGGCCGAACATGCTCCGCCCAATGGCCCCATCGCCCCTTTCAGTGCATCCAAATCATGACCTGCCGCCGCTTGCATTGCAACAGCTGCATCCGCCAAAGCCTGACCCTTTGCACCAACATCCGCGAAGTTCTCCCAGATGGCCGGCAGAGCACGCGACGAGGGGTCCGACACATTGTCAGTTCCAGCAGGCCACATCGCGGATTGATCCAATTGCGTGAGTACAACGAGGTTGTTTGCTGCGCTCGTTGCGGCCTCGGCGTTATAGTCTGCTTCGCCTTTGGCCATCGCACCGAGCGTTCCAAGATTGAATGCGTAGAGCTGCATGATCGACGTGCGCGCCTTAACGGCGGCGTTTTCGCTTTGATGCGCAACAGCCGTGCCTAAAAGAGCGACGGACAGAATTCCAGCCGCAGCAAATGCAAATTGTTTCTTCATCGGTTCACTCCCTGTTTAATCGACCAAATGATACCCTGAACAATAATCATTGTAATTGTTAGAAGTTTGGCATTTGTTGTTAAATTATGAACAGTAAGAATTGGGACGACATACGGTTCGCACTTGCTGTGGACCGATATGGTTCGCTGAATGCAGCAGCCGCGGCGCTTGGGGTCACACACGCCACAGTGTTGCGGCGTGTCGCTGCGTTCGAAGAGCGGTTCGGTTGCACGGTATTTCGGAAAAACCTGTCCGGGTATTCCGCCTTGCCCGAAGCGCGCAGCGTTTTCAGCGCAATGGAAAACGTCGAAGCTGCGATCCGATCGCTTGAACGAACGGTTGCCGGGGCGGATCAATCCCCAGCCGGGCAAGTACGTATTGCATCGACGGACAGTTTGTCTCAGATCGTGCTTCCTGAAATTCTGACGCAAATTTCCAATCGGTTCCCCAAGCTGCAACTGGTTTTGCTGAGTGGTAACAGCCACCACGACCTGAGCAGACTGACTGCAGATATCGCTGTTCGACCCTCCACAAAACTCGGTGATGGCTTGCTGGGAACGCGCGCCGGTGAATTGGCATTTGGAATATACAGCGACGGCAGTCCAGACCGGAAATGGATGAAGCTAGAGGGTGCTTTGAAATCCTCATTGCCTGCCGCCTGGATGGCCGATCACGTTGACCAACGCGATATGACAAATGGAGCAGACAGTTTCCTTGTTCTCAAACAGATGGCCGTTGCCGGGGTCGGAATGGCCTTCCTTCCCAAAATAGTGGGTGAATCCGTCGCTGGACTGCAAAGATTGGAGACCGAAGATCCCGGCTTGGTTGTACCGCTTTGGGTCGCAACACTTGAGGAAATCGCCCAGACCCCAAGGTTTGCGTTGGTTCAACGCATTCTAGTTGAGCAAATTCCGCTGGCTTTGGCAAAGTTGATGGGCCCCGCCGAGTAAAGTGGTAGTGACCACGAAATTTCTGCGGGTGGCTGCGCCGGATGTGCCTGAAACCCTTCAGCGTGATGCCAGTGGTGCCAGCGCACGGTAAGTCTGCTGATACCTTTGGTGTGCCGAGTCATAGGCGTCGAACAGATCTTCACGCGGTTCAATCACAGCGGCAGTGTCGGGTGCTGTCATTATTTCTTGCGGCGCTGCTCTGGTGACCGCACATTCCGCCAATCTGGCGGCTCCGATGGCAGCCCCCAGTTCTCCACCCGCTGGTTGGATCAGCGGGGTTTTTAGTACCGTCGCAAGAGTTTCCAGCCAAAATCTGCTTCGAGCACCACCTCCAACCGCAACTAGGTTTTCGACCGCAGTTCCCGTTTTGGACAAAGCATCCAGACAGTCCCGCATCGCAAAGGCAACGCCTTCCATGACCGATCTGGTCAGATCCAAAGGCTCCGACGCGATGTCAATGCCAGTGAATGCCCCCCTGATCGCACTGTCGTTGTGCGGCGTTCGTTCACCGGCGAGATACGGCAGAAAAGTCAGATCAGATGGGCCGTCCAAACTGTCAGGAAGCGCAGCCGCCAGTTCTTCGGCAGTTTTCCCCTGCATTCTGGACAGCCAGTTCAGGCTGTCGGTCGCGGATAGGATCACGCCCATCTGTATCCAGCGATCCGGCACAGCATGGCAGAAGCAATGAACCGCCGTTTCCGGAGCGGGCGCGTATGAGTCTCTGGAAACCAGCAAGACACCGGAAGTCCCTAATGAGACGAAGCCATCTCCGTCATTCAGGCTACCGATCCCGCAGGCCGCCGCTGCGTTGTCACCCGCACCGCCCGCAACAATGACCGAGCCCGTTAACCCCCAATCCAGCAACAATTCGGACCTGAGCTCTCCGCCAGGCGCGCTGCCCTCGACCAGCCTCGGCATCTGGTCAGGCCGCATATTCGACAATCCGATGGCTTCCTCTGACCAACATCGTGACCCGACCTCCAGCCAGGAGGTCCCGGCGCTGTCTGACATGTCGCTGACAAAGTCGCCGGTCAACCAAAAACGCAAGTAATCCTTTGGCAGCAGCACCTTATCTGTTTGCGCGAAAATATCCGGCTCATGCGCCCGAACCCATTCGAGTTTGGGGGCAGTAAAGCCGGGGAAGACGATGTTGCCTGTAATGGCGCGCATTCTGGGCAATTGGTCCAACATGGCGGCTTCTTTTGCCGACCTTGTATCGTTCCACATGATACAGGGCCTCAGCACTTGCCCGTCCGCATCCAGCAACGTGGCGCCATGCATGTGCCCGCTCAGGCCAATACCTTTTAGCGCCGAAAACGCGCCTGACTGAGCGGCACGAAGCTGCCCGATCACTTGTCGGCAGGCGGCGATCCAGTCTTGGGGCGTTTGTTCTGACCAACCGGGATTTGGATTGCGCGTTGCAATGCTGGCTTCCGCCGCACCAAGCAACTGTCTATCGCCATCGACAAGAATGCCGCGCAGCCCTGAGGTGCCCAAATCCAGTCCCAGATACACTCGTCGATCCTCTACCGAAAGCGTGGATTAATCCAGCTTGCCCCAAACCGCATCTCTGGTCGAGCTTTGCGCGCAGGCCAAACCGAATTTGACGCCGCTTTAGCCACCCGGTTTCCACCATTTCCCAGCGATGTGCCCAAATTGCGAACTCACATCGCTAGGCACAATTGTCTTCAGACTTGAGCCAGAGGACCTGTTACTTAAGGTACCTGGCACCTTGCAATTTCAAAGCGCCAAAATTGCAATACGTAATGGTCTCGATTTGACCGGGCTCCAAATCCCAGGTGCTGGAACGATCGCCACCATCCGGGTTTTTCCATCGAAAGGTTGCTCGGATTGCTTTGGAAGAATGTGTATTTTCTGCCCTGGCATTGTACTTGAATGCGTCACATCCGCCGCTGGCACCCTTCACAATCTTTATGTAATCCGCCGCGTTGGCATAAGCCAAACTTGGTGCGGTGGCGATCAAGACACATGAAAGCAGGACCAACTTGATCATGGTGAGCTCCAATGCAGCTGAAATGCGACTTTGTATTTCTCAATCAATGCAAGCCAGTATACCACAAAAGCCACGTGCTTTCCAATCGACGCCTAAGGCGCCCGCCCGAGGATTGGGTCAAAAGTGCCCACTGTTCGGACTTGATGGAACACAGAAACTCGCCGCATTGAAACACGGTCAGGACAGATGAGCCGTGGCCTCAATCTCAACGAGCGCTTCGTCTTCGACCAAGCCTGCAACGATGATCATCGACATCGCTGGAAAGTGGCGCCCGAACACTTCGCGATAGGCCGCGCCGACTTCGGCCTGATGGGCCAGATACTCGCTTTTGTCGGTTACGAACCACGTCAACCGGGTCACGTCACTCACCTGCCCGCCCGCTTCCTCGACGATGGCGGCGATGTTGCTTAAGGCCTGTTTCATCTGTGCGATGAAGCCCCCCTCGACAAAGACCTTGTTGGCGTCCCAACCGATCTGGCCGCCGATATGAAGCGTTCCATCCTTGGTCAGAACACCGTTCGAGTAACCCTTGGCGGGCAACCAACCGCTCGGGTGGATGGTTCGATGGCTCATGTCTCCGTCTCCTTGAATGCAGTCAGATTTGCGCGCAGTGCGTCGGGCCAAGGGCTGGGCTTCCCAGCGGCATTGACGTAAACGAGCGTCGCTGATGTCGTAAACCGCAACTGATCGTCACAGCGCGCGGTCATGACGTAATCGGCAGAGCTGCCACCGACTTTGGCAATAGACAAAGCTATCGTCAGGTGATCCCCGTGGCGACTGGGTGCAGAAAATCGAGTCTGAATTCCTGCCGTGGGCACCCCGCCCGCTTTAAGAAGCTGCTCGAAAGGCGCGTTCAGGGCCTCATCGAAAAATGCCTCGACGCAGTCATTCATGATCTCAAAATATCGGGGGTAGAAAACGATCCCGGCTGGATCGCAGTGCTTGAACAGAACTTTCTGGTAGAATTCAAACGGCATCAGACCCCCACAAATCTCTCGGAAACATCCGGGGTGAGGTCTGCCATGTCTCCTGACCAGACTGTTTTGCCGCGTTCGAGGATCACCGCTCTGTCGGACACCGAGGCCAGTTCTTTCAACGATTTATCGATCAAAAGTATCGCCACGTTGGTTTCGTCCTTCAGTCGGCGCAAGGCGGCCCAAATTTCCTGCCGGATGATCGGGGCCAGCCCTTCGGTTGCTTCGTCCAGAATAAGCAGGCGCGGGTTGGTCATCAGTGCGCGTCCGATCGCCAACATCTGCTGTTCGCCGCCTGACAAAGACACTGCGCGCTGGCCCTGCCGTTCACCCAACCTCGGGAACAAGTCCGCCACGGTTTTCAGCGTCCATGCGCCGGGTCGCGCGGCGGCGACAAGGTTTTCGCGCACAGTCAGATCGGCAAAGCAACGTCGGCCTTCGGGCACCAGTCCGACGCCCAGACGCGCCACCCTGTGGCTTGGCAGGGCGTGTAGGTTTTGGCCGTCCAGCGTCAGGTCACCTTCGGATCGGATCATCTGGCAGATCGCCTTGACCGTGGTCGTCTTTCCCATGCCATTCCGCCCCATCAAAGCGGTCACTTCGCCTTCAGCCACCGTCAGATCGACACCAAACAGCGCCTGACTGACGCCGTAAGAGGCGGTGAGGTTCCGGATCGTGAGGAAACTCATGCCTCATCCCCCAAATAGGCGTCGCGCACCTCCTTGCTCACGCGGATTTCGTCTGCCGTTCCGGTGGCGATCACCTTGCCATAAACAAGAACACTGATCCGATTGGCCAGCGCAAAGACCGCGTCCATGTCATGTTCCACCAGCAGGATCGGGGCTTCGTCCCGCAGGCCATCCAAAAATCCGGTCAGCCGTTTCGACCCTTCGGCCCCCAGCCCGGCCATGGGTTCATCCATGATGAATGCGCGCGGGGACAAGGTCAGAGCCACCGCAACCTCCAACTGACGCCGCTGGCCGTGGCTGAGGTTGGCGCAGCGCGTGTCTTGTTCGTCCAAAAGCCCCACACGATCCAACGCCGCCTCTGCCCGTTCGCGCAAAGCGCTGGTCCTCAACGCTGCGCGCCAGAACCGCCAGGATGCGCCTTCTGCCCCCATCGCGCCCAGAACCGTGTTCTCAAGAACCGTATCCTCCATACAGAGGTCGGATATCTGGAACGTACGCCCCAACCCCGCCCGCGCGCGCATCTGCGTGCTCAGGTCTGACACATCATCACCGCACAAGACCACCTGCCCGGAATCCGGTTTCAGCCCACCGCATATCTGCTTGATCAGAGTGGATTTTCCCGCGCCATTCGGGCCGATGATGGCGTGGATCTCTCCGGGTTTGAGGTCGATGGAAACGTCATTTGTTGCCGTAAGGGCCCCGAAGTTTTTGTTCAGGTTGTGCGTGGCGAGAATGGGATCAGACATGCGCGCCCTCCTTACCGGTCAGCAGCCCGATTAGACCGCCCCGCCCGAACAGGACGATGCACAAGAGGATCAGTCCAAGGTAGACGTGCCAGAACTCAGTCAGTTCCCCCAGGAAGTGTTCCAAGGCAACAAAGACACAAGCTCCGATCACCGGCCCCATCAGGCGACCAACGCCGCCGATAATGATCAGCACAATCAATTCACCGGACAGCTGCCAACTGAACATCGTAGGAGAGACAAAACGGTTCAAATCCGCAAACAACGCACCCGCGAGCCCGGTGATTGCACCTGAGATGACGAACGCCAGCAGTTTCAGGCGCATCGGATTGAGGCCAACCGTTTCGACACGCGTACTTGTCTGTCGGGCCGCGTTCAGAGCCAGTCCAAAGGGCGAAGCCTGAAGGCGTGCGAACAGGAACAGGATGATGCACAGCAGCGTAAAGCAAACCGCGAAAAACTGGATCGGCACCAGCGTGTTCAACCCCGGAAAACCATTGCGCACATAGATCGACAGGCCATCTTCTCCGCCATACTGCGCCCATGAAATCGCGAAGTAGAAGAACATCTGACCAAAGGCGAGTGTGATCATGATGAAATAGACACCCGACGTCCGCAGCGACAAAAGCCCGATGAACAAAGCGACAATCGCAGACGTCACCATCGCCACCAACCAGATGATCGGCATCGAATTTGTGCCCTCGGTCGCAAAAAGCCCAAGGTCCAGCGCAGTGTAAGTCTGCGCATGATAGGCCAGAATACCCATGGAATAGCCACCGATCCCAAAGAACACGGCGTGTCCGAAGCTGACCATCCCACCGATCCCTAGAATCAAATTCAGTCCTACCGCCGCCAGGGCAAGGATCACGGCGCGCGTCACGAGGGTGATGGTAAAGGGCTGATCCACCGCCATCGCCCAAAGCGGCAACGCGAGCAGGCCAGCGAGCACCACCGCATTGATGTATCGCTCGTTCACTCTCATGCGCGCGCTCCGAACAGGCCGGTGGGTCGCCAGATCAGGACCAACCCCATCAGGATGTAAATTCCCATCGAGGCAATGGCCGATCCGCTTTTTTGCGCGGCACCCGTCTCCATGAACAGTTTGAATAGCTCGGGTAAGAACACGCCGCCCAGAGTATCGGTGAGGCCGACCAGAAGCGCGCCGATGAACGCGCCGCGGATAGAACCAATCCCACCGATGACGATCACCACGAAAGCAAGGATTAGCACGGGCTCGCCCATACCGACCTGAACCGATTGAATGGCACCCACCAAGGCTCCGGCAAGACCCGCAAGGGCTGCGCCCAGCGCAAAGACCAGTGTGTAGAGCTTTGAGATATCGACGCCGAGCGCGGCAATCATCTCGCGATCATTTTCCCCTGCGCGGATCTGAATGCCAATCCGCGTGCGTTCGATCAACAACCACAACCCGATGGCGACCGCCAAACCGATTGCAATCAAAGTCAGACGGTACAGAGGGTATTCAATACCGCCGGGCAGCGTGACGGGCCCCGAAAGCGCTTCGGGGATGTTCAGGAAAAGCGGGAAAGACCCAAAGACCCAGCGCGTTCCCTCGGAAAAGATCAGGATAAGCGCGAAGGTCGCCAGCACCTGATCCAGATGGGCTGCATCATACAGCCGCCGGATCACGACCATTTCGATGATCGCTCCGGCCAGCGCCGCCGCCGCAAGCGCCGCGACAAGGCCCATGAAAAACGACCCCGTCGCACCGGCAACAGCCGCCGCAGCAAACGCGCCCACCATATACAGCGAGCCATGCGCCAGATTGATCAGCCCCATGACGCCGAAGATCAGCGTCAGACCGGCGGCCATCAAAAAGAGCATGACGCCGAATTGCAGTCCGTTCAGGATCTGCTCGATTATCAGGATCGAGGACATGGAAACTCCGGGTATCTGCCTGCCTTACGGGTGAAGGCAGGCAGGGATCGGTCACATCTTGCAGTCAGCTGCGTATGCGTCTGAATGGCCTTCCAGCGCCGTTCCGATGATCTTGTTGGTGAACACATCACCCTCCTTGATCACCTCGCGCGCATAGATGGTTTGTACCGGGTGGTGGTTCGGACCGAACGAGAAATCCCCGCGCGTGCTGTCGAAATCTGCAGCGCGTAGCGCCTCACGGAAGGCATCGGCATCCGCAGGGTCGGACTTGTCCAACGCGGACAGCAACAGGTTCGCGGTATCAAACCCCTGGCTGGCGTAAAGCGACGGGAGCCGTCCGTATTCGGCCTGGAAGCTTTCGACAAAGGCCGCGTTGGTCGGATTGTCGATGTCCTTGTTCCATTGCGAGGTGTTCACGACGCCCATCGCCGCATCACCAACGGCCTGCAAAATACCCTGATCGAAGCTGAATGCGGGGCCAACGACCGGCAGGTCGATACCGCTGTCGGCATATTGTTTGAGGAAGGAAATCCCCATGCCGCCGGGCAAGAAGAAGAACACGCTGTCTGCGTCGCTGGCCCGAATTTGCGCGATCTCTGCCGCGTAATCCGTCTGACCCAGCTTGGTATAAACCTCGCCGGCCAGATCGCCCTCAAAGAACCGCTTGTAGCCGGTCAGAGCGTCCGTGCCCGCCGGGTAGTTCGGGGCCATGATGAAAGACTTCTTGTAACCCGCGCCATTTGCATAAGCGCCTGCCGCCTCGTGCAGGTTGTCATTCTGCCAGGCGACGTTGAAGTAATTCTGATGACAGCCTTTACCCGCCAGCGGCGACGGCCCTGCGTTTGGAGACAGATAGAAAACGTTCTGATTCACTGCCGCCGGAACAACCGCCATGGCCAGGTTAGACCAGATGATGCCGGTCATCACATCGACGCGCTCGGACTGGATCATCTTGTCCGACAGTTGCACCGCGATGTCCGGTTTGCGCTGGTCATCTTCGATGACGACCTCGATATCATCACGACCCGATTGAGCAATCGCCAGCATGAACCCGTCACGCACATCAATACCAAGACCTGCGCCACCACCAGACAGCGTCGTGATCATCCCGACCTTAACTTCGGCGGAGGCACCGGACGCGCAGAGCGCCGAGGCCGCAGCGGCCAAAAGAAGTTTTTTCATTTGTTTCTCCCTTGTTCGTCTTACTAGTTCATACAAAATTCGGGCAGTCTGACTAGCCGTCATTGGCCGGCAATAGGGTTACTCCGTTTGCCGCAGCCTGAATCGCTGAACCTTTCCTGTCGCGGTTTTCGGTAGTTCGGCGCAGAACCGAACCGCACGCGGATATTTGTACGGCGCTATGACCGACTTCACGTGGTCCTGAAGCTGTTTGACCATCGCGTCGGATGCCTCAGCAGGGTCAACAAGCACGACATGCGCCTCGACAATATTACCGCGCTCGTCATCCGGGGCACCGATCACGGCGCATTCCGAGACTGCTGCGTGTGACAACAGCGCGGCTTCAACCTCGGGGCCCGCGATATTGTAGCCCGACGACAGGATCATATCATCGTTGCGCGCGGCAAAGTGGAACCGGCCATCGGCATCCTTGTGGAAACTGTCGCCAGTAATGTTCCACCCGTCTGACACATAGTCCGCTTGCCGTGGGTCGTTGAGGTATCGGCATCCCGTTGGCCCGCGCACCGCGAGCCGGCCCACCTCGCCGTTCTCGGCCTCGGAGCCATCATCTTTCAGCACTTTGGCCTCGTATCCATTCACCGGTTTCCCAGTACAGGCCGGGTGATGGTCGTCGAACCGGTTCGAGATAAAGATGTGCAGCAGTTCCGTTGCCCCAATACCATCCAGCATTGGCTTGCCAGTCCGCGCCATCCAGTCGTCGTAGATCGGTTTGGGAAGAGTCTCACCCGCCGAAACAGCCGCCCGCAGGCTGGACAAATCCGCTCCGTCCTCCATCGCTTGCAGCATCACGCGGTAGGCAGTCGGGGCCGTAAAACACACGGTCGCGCGGTATTTTTCGATGATTTCGATCATGCCCGGAGGTGAGGCTTGTTCCAGCAAGGTTGCGGTTGCTCCAAATCGGAGCGGGAACACGGCCAATCCGCCCAGTCCAAACGTAAAGGCCAAGGGCGGAGAACCGACAAAGACGTCGTCGGGTGTCACGCCTAAAATTTCGCGCGCATAGCCGTCCGCGATGATCAGCAAGTCGCGGTGAAAATGCATCGTCGCCTTTGGCTCTCCGGTCGAACCGGAGGTGAATCCAAGCAGCGCCACGTCATCCCGTCCGGTGGGCACGCAATCAAACTTGACGGGCTTTTCCAGCGCCAGTCGATCCAGTTCGGCATCGTGGTTCGAGGTGCCGTCAAAGCCCACCACCTTTGTCAGATACTTGCTGTCGCGGGCACAGGCCTCCATTTCATCAATCAAACGCGTGTCACACAGCGCGAACTGGATTTCCGCCTTATCGACATATTTGCTCAACTCGCCGGCCCGCAGCATCGGCATCGTGTTAACCACAACCGCCCCAACTTTCGTAGCGGCCAACCAGCACGCCACCATCGCCGGGTTGTTGGCCGAGCGGATCAGCACACGGTTGCCAGGTTCAACCCCCAGATCTTCGGCCAACACATGTGCAAGGCGGTTGGTCCAATCGGTCATCTCTTTGTATGTGCGCTGTCGCCCATTCCCGATAAGCGCGATGTTGTCGCCGAACCCTTTCTCGACCATCGCATCGGTCAACTCATAAGCTGCGTTCAGTACTTCCGGGTAGTCAAACCCGTCCAACAGAAATTCCGGCCATTGCCCGGACGGGGGCAGGTTGTCACGCGCGAATGTGTCGGTATGAGCGGATTGACCCAGCATCACTGACCTCCTTGATGCGCCATCATGGCTTGCCGCGCGATGATGACCTTTTGCACGTCGGACGCGCCTTCGTAGATGCGCAGAGCACGAATTTCGCGATAGAGCATTTCAACAGCACTTCCGGATCGCACCCCGTCGCCACCAAAAAGCTGCACCGCCTTGTCGATCACCTGCTGCGCCTGATCGGTCGAAAACAGTTTGGCCATTGCAGCTTCGCGGGTAATGCGCGCGGCACCCGTGTCCTTGGCCCAGGCCGCGCGATAGATCAGCAACGCGCTGGCATCGATGTCCACGGCCATGTCGGCGATGTGTCCCTGCACCATCTGCAAATCAAACAACGGGGCGCTCTGAACGTGTCGGGTCGTAACACGCGTCAGGGCTTCATCCAGCGCTCGGCGCGCAAATCCAAGCGCCGCTGCCGCGACCGTGGACCGGAAGACATCCAGCACAGCCATGGCGATGCGAAACCCCTGCCCCGGTGCGCCGATCATCGCTTGGGCCGGGACGCGCACATCGTCAAAGCGCAGCGTCGCCAGAGGATGTGGCGCGATGGTGTCCAGCCGTTCGGCGACTTGGAACCCAGGCAGATCGGGCGTCACCACGAAGGCTGACAGCCCCTTTGCACCCGCAGCCTCTCCGGTGCGGGCAAACAAAGTGTAGAGGTCGGCGATGCCTCCGTTCGAGATCCAGGTTTTTTCACCATTCAGGACATAGTGGTCGCCGTCCCGCGTCGCGGTCATGGTAGAATTGGCGACGTCCGAGCCAGACTGAGGCTCGGTCAATGCAAAGGCTGAAATCGCCTGCCCGCTGCGTGTCAACGGCAGCCATTTGGACTTTTGCGCATCGCTTCCAAACAAAGAGATGGCCCCGGTTCCCAGCCCCTGCATCGCAAATGAGAAATCGGCCAACCCGTCGTGGCGGGCCAAAATCTCGCGCGCCAGACAGAGTTTCCGGACGTCCAGCGCTCCTGTCTCATCTGCTGTCGGCTGCAATAGCCCGGCATCACCAAGCGCCCGAACCAATCCACGGCAAGCAGCGTCTGTGTCGGAATGATCAATCTCCAAACCACGCGCCACCTCATCGACCCGCGCCGCCCAATCGCGGTGATAGGGTTCAAAGAAGGGCCAGGATAAGAAGGTTTGATCCGCCATCAATCACCCTCAAAAACAGGTTTATCTTTGGCGACGAAAGCATTGTAAGCACGCTCAAAATCGCCGGTCTGCATGCAGATCGCTTGCGCCTGAGCCTCGGCCTCGATCGCTTGTTCGATGGACATGGACCATTCCTGTGCCAGCATCGTCTTGGTCATCATATGTGCAAAATTCGGACCCGCAGCGATGCGCGTGGCCAAAGACTGTGCCTCGGCCTGCAACTGATCCACATCGACCAGTCGGTTATAGAACCCCCAGGCCGCGCCTTCCTCGGCGCTCATGCTGCGACCGGTATACAGCAATTCGGCGGCGCGCCCCTGCCCGATGATCCGGGGCAGGATGGCGCAAGCCCCCATGTCGCAGCCCGCAAGCCCGACGCGCGTGAACAGAAACGCGCATTTCGCCTCAGGCGTCGCGATGCGCAGGTCAGAGGCCATGGCGATGATCGCCCCAGCTCCGACACACACGCCATCCACAGCCGCAATCACCGGCTTGCCGCAATTCACAATCGCCTTGACCAGATCACCGGTCATTCGGGTGAAGGCCAGCAACTGTTTCATGTTCATACGCGTGAGCGGTCCGATGATGTCATGCACATCGCCGCCTGAACTGAAATTGCCCCCGTTCGACGCAAAGACCACTGCATCCACCTCATCGGCGTAGGCCAGATCACGGAACCAATCGCGCAGTTCGGCGTAGCTGTCGAAGGTCAGCGGGTTCTTGCGGTCCGGCCGATCCAGCATAACGGTGGCAACCCGATCCTTGATCTCGCATTTGAAATGAGTGACGTCACTGCGCATCAGGCCCCTCCGGCACGTTGAATTCTGTTGTGATTGCACGGGCTTCTTCAGCTGAAAACTGTCCCAGCATGTCATTGATCCAAGCCTCATGGGCGGCGGCCTGACGGGCAAATTCCTCGCGCCCCTTCGGGGTCATCAGCACCCGGTGCGCGCGGCGGTCCCCCGGCACGGCCTCACGCACCAGAAACCCATCCTCGGCCAGCCGGTCAACGATACCGGTGACATTGCCGTTGGACACCCTCAAAGCGCCCGAGATTTCGCTCATTTTCAGCCCGTCTTCGTAACGCGACAGCGCGGCCATCACGTCGAACCGGGGCAAAGTCGTTTGGAACTGATCACGGAAATTCTCGCGCAACGTCGCCTCGATCACGCGCGTCGTTTTCAACACCCGAAGCCACAGGCGCAGCCGCTCTTTCGAGGCGTCTTCCAAGGGTATTTGGGCAAGGCTCGGGCTCATATCTCGCCCCCGGATATGCTGAGCGTGTGCCCGTTGACCGATTTCGCCGCATCGGAACACAGCCATAGGACCGCACTCGCGACTTCCTCGGTCTGAACAAACCGCCGTTGCGGGTTACCTTTGTGCAGCGACGCGGCGGCGTCTTCTGCGGTCATGCCCGTTTTCTCAACGATGTTTGCTATTGAACGCTCCAGCATCGAGGTTTCGATGAAACCCGGGCAAACAGCGTTCACGGTCACGCCCGTTTTCGCCAATTCAATGGCCAAAGACCGAGTCAAACCAACTGCAGCGTGTTTTGCGGCGCAATAACCTGAGACATAAGGATACCCTTTGAGCCCGGCGGTCGAGGCGATGACGATCAACCGCCCCTCGCCCGCCGTTTTCATGTCGGGTAATCCTGCTTGCCAGAGGTTGAAGACGCCGACCAGATTGACCTCGGTCATCGCGCGCAGATCATCCGGGGTCATCTTCTGAAACGGCAGCGACGTCGCTGCGCCCGCATTGGCAATGACGGCTGTGACCGGACCCCTGGCCGCGCGCGCGGTTGCGACGGCCTTTTGAACCTGGTCCGCGTCGGTTACGTCGCACAGTTCATAGGGCAAGTTCTGAGCTTGCAAAGTCTCTGCGCTGCGACCCAATATGGTGACCGCCACGCCGCTTTGCACAAAACTGTGCGCGATTTCGGCACCAACGCCCGTACCGCCGCCAGAGATCACAACATGGCTCATACCTTGCCCACCAATTCCGCGTCGCGATCTGCCAACCGCCATGCCTGATCGCGGCCTGCCTCATAAGGTTTCGGCCAGACCTCTTGCCGGTCGCCCAGCGCCGTGGCAGCATGAAGCGTCCAGTACGGATCGCTTAGATGCGGGCGCGCAAGGCAGACCAGATCGGCCCGGCCCGCCATCAGGATCGAGTTCACATGATCCGGTTCATAAATGTTGCCGACTGCCATCGTCTTAATCCCGCCCTCGTTGCGAATGCGGTCCGAGAACGGCGTCTGGAACATCCGGCCGTACACCGGTTCGGCCTGTGTCGAGGTCTGTCCAGCCGAGACATCAATGATATCAGCCCCGGCCGCTTCGAACATCGCGGCGATGCTGACCGCATCCTCGGGCGTTATGCCATCATCGCCAATCCAGTCATTGGCCGAGATTCGGACGGCCATCGGCTTGTCGACAGGCCACACGGCGCGCATCGCCGAAAAGACTTCGAGCGGATAGCGCATGCGGTTTTCCAGCTCACCGCCATATTCATCTTCGCGCCGGTTCGAAATCGGAGAGATGAAGGACGAGATCAGATAGCCGTGCGCCGCATGCAATTCGATCATGTCGAAACCGGCGCGATCAGCCATCTGCGTTGCCGCCACAAAGTCCGCTTTGGCCGTATCCATGTCATTGCGATCCATCGCCTTTGGAACTGCGTTACCCGCCGCCCAGGGGATGGCCGAAGCCGACATCAAAGGCCAATTCCCGTCTTCCAGCGGCTTGTCCATCCCCTCCCAGCCGACACGAGTTGAGCCCTTGCGGCCCGAATGGCCGATCTGACAGCAGATCTTTGCGTCCGTCTCGGTGTGCGCAAAGTGCGTCAGTCTTCGCCATGCTTCTTCGTGATCCGGCGCATATAGCCCCGGACAACCCGGCGTGATCCGACCATCCGGCGAGACACAGGTCATCTCGGTGTAAACCAGCCCTGCCCCGCCCTTCGCGCGTTCGCCGTAATGGATCAGGTGCCAGTCTGTCGGGCAGCCATCGACAGCTTTGTATTGCGCCATGGGGGACACGACGATGCGGTTTTTCACACGCATATCCCGCAGCTGAAACGGCGCGAACATCGGCGCTCGCGCAGGCTCATTCGCCCCGACACCTGCCTGTTCCATGAACCATGCCTCGGCTCGCCCGAGCCATTCTCTGTCCCGTTCGCGCAGGTTCTCATGGCTGATCCGCTGGGATCGCGTGAGCATTGAGTAATTCAACTGCACCGGATCGAGGTCCAGATACCGTTCCACATCCTCGAACCATTCCAGCGAGTTTCGGGCCGCCGATTGCAACCGCAGGACTTCAAGCCGGCGTTCATCTTCATAGCGAGAAAACGCCGCTTCAAGCGTGTCTTCACTGACAATGTAGTCGGCCAATGCAATGGCGCTTTCCATCGCCAGCTTGCTGCCGGACCCAATGGAAAAATGGGCCGTTGCCGCCGCATCGCCCAAAAGAACAACGTTCTTGTAGCTCCACTTTTCGCACAGCACTCGCGGAAACCGCAGCCAGGCCGACCCACGTATATGATTGGCATTCGTCATCAAATGATGTCCGCCCAGGTGGTCTTTGAAAATGTCCTCACAAACCGCAATCGACTCTTGCTGACTCATCTCGCCAAATCCGTAGGCGTCAAACGTCTCTTGTGTGCATTCGACGATGAAGGTCGCGGTGTCGGGGTCAAACTGATAGGCATGCGCCCAGACCCAACCCTTTTCAGTCTGTTCGAAAATGAAGGTAAAGGCGTCATCGAATTTCTGATGGGTTCCCAACCACACAAATTGACACAAGCGCTGATCGATGTCCGGCTTGAACACATCCGCGAATTCCATTCGCGTTTTTGAGTTTAACCCGTCCGCACCAATGACAACATCGAAGTCGTCCATGTAAGCTGACGCCTTGTCGACTTCGGCCTCAAACCGCATCTCAACGCCCAGCTGCCGGGCGCGTTCCTGCAGGATCAGCAGCAGTTGTTTGCGTCCGATGCCGCAAAACCCATGGCCGCTGGATACTGTTCGATGCCCTTTATGAACCAACGCGACATCGTCCCAATAGGCAAAGTGATCCCGGATGGTCGCGGCACTGATCGGATCGTTTTCGGCTAGGTTGTCCAGCGTTTCATCTGACAACACGACGCCCCAGCCGAACGTGTCATCCGAGCGGTTACGCTCGAACACCACGACCTCGGACTCGGGATCGCGGAGCTTCATCGAAATCCCAAAATAGAGGCCGGCGGGACCACCACCTAAGCACGCAATTCTCATTGCTGGCGCTCTCCTGTCAGTGTCGCAGGCCTTGACGCTAGGGTGAGTCGCCAAACGTTTCAAGTAAAAATATTTTAGGTATAAAATATAAAGTGCGAGACAACGTGTTTTTTGCATCCCGACCCCGCCTGGGTCCAAAAGCAGACTGGTCAACCTTTTCGTGCGCCCGAAACGAAAAACTTGAGCAATTTGAACAGCAACTGAGCAGTCAAATAGACCGCGCAATGGTTCGCGATCATGGCCGTTCGGCTGGCCTAGGACGACACGGGCGTTTTCACCGGCCAGCTTTTTTGCCCCTGACGGCGGCATGGCTGCGGCCTCACCACTTGACACAGGATTGTTCCAAGGGGATTTCAGAGTACCGCCTTGGCGGCGTTGGACCCATGTCGATTTTCGATCAGTGGTCACATGTGACGTACGTGTTTTTCCAAGCAAAATTATATACAAGCCGGATCACCAGCACGTATGCTGACAACACTTTTCAGGTTGACGCCCAGCCGCAGGAGGTGACTTCGTGCTTAATTTGACGCTGCCCATTCCACTGGTGCTTGTTGCCGCGCTAACCGCAATTTTGGATCGGTGCTCGGGGTCGGATACAAGCGTGGCGCTGGGGGTGCTCGCACGTGATCGGGTTGCCTTGACGGCCACCGCAAACGAAGTCGTCGTGAATCTGCCAGTGGCCGAAGGCACGACCGTCAAAGCGGGCGATGTTCTGGTACAACTCGACGGCACGTTGCAAACGGCAAAGCTGAACCTGGCCCGAGCTGAACTAGAGAAGGCCGAGGCGACCCTGCTAAAGCTTCAGGTCGGGCCGCGTGAAGAAGAAATCGCGATTGCCGAGGCCAAAGTTGCCGGGGCCGCAGCGCGGCTGGCCGACGCCGAGGCGACGTATGACCGGAATTCCAAATTGGTCGTCAATTCGGTCGTGACTGAATCCAAGCTGGAACAGGACCTCGCATTGCGGGATTCTGCGCGGGCCGAACTGGCCAGTGCGCGCGAGTCACTGAAAGAACTGCAAAACGGCACACGGCCCGAAGACCTGGCGGTGGCTGAGGCAAATGTGCGTGCAGCGAACGCATTGGTCGAGGCCGAACAGACCGTTCTGGACGACCTGACCGTTGTTGCAACACGCGATGGTGTGCTGGACTCTCTGCCTTGGAACCTCGGTGAGCGCGTGACCTCGGGCAGCCCTGTGGCGGTCATGGTAACCGGACAAATCCCTTACGCGCGCGTCTACGTACCTGAGCCCCATCGCGTGCATCTCAAGACCGGCGACAGCCTGGAGGTCCGCGTTGACGGCCTGAGCGATCCGCTTCAGGGCGTCGTCCGCTGGATCAGCGATGACGCTTCGTTCACCCCGTATTACGGTTTGAACAAGGACGATCGCACGAGGCTCGTGTATTTGGCTGAGATTGACCTGCCAGACGCGTCACCCGACTTGCCCGCCGGAGTTCCCGTACAGGTGACCATGCCATGAGCGATCTGGTGGTTTCCACCAAGGCCCTGACCCGTCGGTTCGGAGAAAAGACAGCGGTGGACAATCTGGACCTCGAAATCCGGACCGGTCAGATTTACGGCTTTCTGGGTCCAAACGGCTGTGGCAAGACGACCACGATGCGTATGCTGACGGGGTTGCTGACGCCCAGCAGCGGAACCATCTCGGTTCTGGGAAAGTCGATGCCGCAAGCGGCGGAACCGCTGAAAAGCGATATCGGCTATATGACCCAGATCTTCTCGTACTACCGCGATTTGACGGTGTTGGAGAATCTGAGATTCGCAGCCGAGATTTACGGCGTCCCTCGAAACAAGGCTGCGGCTCGGATCGATGAATTGCTGCAGACCTATGACCTCGTGGACAACGTCAATCAGCTCAGCGGCAGTATGAGTGGCGGGCAACGTCAAAAGCTGGCACTAGCTGCGACCGTTATTCACCACCCCAAGCTGCTGTTTCTCGACGAGCCCACGTCGGCTGTGGACCCCGAAACGCGGCGTACATTCTGGGAGCAGCTGTTTGATCTGGTCGATCAGGGCGCAACCATGATCGTCTCCACGCATTTTATGGACGAAGCCGAACGTTGCCATCGTCTGGCCATTCTGGAACACGGCGTGAAAAAGGCGGATGGATCACCGCGGCAGTTGATGACAGACTTGCAAGCCACTGTTGTCGAGGTCGAGGGTCCGAACCTCAGAAAAATCAAACACGAGTTGGACGGCAGACCCAAAATCCTGTCGACCGCGCAGATCGGATCGCGATTGCGTGTCCTGGTCGACAAGGCAGAACCTGAACCCGCGAAAATGCTCCAATCCCTTTTGCAAGCTCATCCGGAAATATCGTTGACAGTGCAACGTCCAAACCTCGAGGACGTATTCGTCAGTGCGACGCGGGGGGCCAAGCCGTGATCTCAGCCCGTCGCGTATCCGCCGTATTGAAGAAAGAGCTGCTGCAGCTCCGCCGGGACAGAATGACCTTCGGCATGGTCATCATGATCCCGTTGATCCAGTTGCTGCTGTTCGGATACGCGATCAACACCAACCTTCGCCACGTCCCTGTGGCTTTGGTGGATCAGGCACAGTCCGAGCTGTCTCGGACGATGGCGCAATTGGTGCAAGCGACGCAGGTTGTGACGGTGACCGAACGCTTGAACACCCCCGAGGACGCAGAACGCGCCATCACGGAATCTCGGGTGCGTGCAGCACTGATATTGCCGCCCGATCTGGACAATCGGATAGCACGCAGCCCCGCGGTCGGTCTTGGCCTGCCCGATGCGACGAACCAGACCAGCAGCCGACCTGTCGCGCACTGGATCGTCGATGGCTCGGACACGATGGTGGCAAGCGCAATCAAATCGCTGAGAACGATGCCCCTGACCGAATTGATGAAACAACCGCCGAACCGGCAGGTCCCAACGTTCGAAGTAACCTTGTACTTCAACCCCGAGCAACGATCGGCCGTCAATATTGTGCCCGGTCTGGTGGGGGTGATCCTGACCATGACGATGATCCTCTTCACCTCGGCGGCAATTGTGCGCGAACGGGAAAGGGGCAACATGGAGATGTTGATCAACACGCCGATCCGCTCGGTCGAGTTGATGATTGGCAAAATCATACCCTACATCTTTTTGGGGCTGATTCAGGTCGCGATCATACTGGGCCTCGGGCATGTGCTGTTTGACGTGCCGATGAATGGCGGGCTGGGGGTTTTGCTGGTGGTGACCTTGCTGTTCATCATTGCCAGCCTGTCCCTGGGATTGGTGATTTCGACGCTGGCCGGAAATCAATTGCAAGCCATGCAGATGACGATTTTTGTCCTGCTGCCATCGATCCTGATGTCCGGCTTTATGTTCCCATTCGACGGCATGCCCAAGCCGGTGCAAGTCATTGCACAGATTTTACCCGCGACACATTTCATGGACATGATCCGAGGCGTCGTCTTACGGGACGCATCTCTGTTTGCGCTGCGCTGGGACATTTTGTGGATGATCGGCTTCATCGCCGTCGGATTGCTGGTCGCAACGTTCCGGTTCAAAAAACGACTGGATTGACGCGTTCACATTGGGTTGTTCAATCGCGTTCCAAATACGGTGGCATTCAACCTGTTTTCCCCCAATCAGTCAGATCGGGGGAATGTGCCTATTTTAAAGGGCCTCGGACCTTACTCAAGGAAGCTCTGCTTGAGTACAACCTCATTAGAGACCGAGGACCCAAGGCGATCAGTCCGGTCAAACCAGGCCTCGACAATCATCGTTTTGCCATCCTGAACGGTTGTATCGAGCGTAAAGCTTCCGTCCGATTGGATCGGAGCCACCCGCCAGATCGGCGTGCCGCCCGGACCATCGACAAGCATCCTGATCCGCGCGGTCAGCGGTTGATCGTCGGCCAGATTGATCTGCGCGTCAGTCAAAACCAGAAGGCGCCCGTGCACGACCACGCGACCATGGAACCACGTGCCCCTAACGATCTCGAGGTTCGTTCGGTATCTGGGCCGCACATGGTAAAAGCAGCTGCCCCAAATCTCGTCAGCTTCCTGAGACCTGCGCCATGCGGTCAGAAGGAACCCGCTGTCATTATTGCAACCAGGCCGTATCACCGCATCATCCAGTTCCAACGTGCAATTGAACACGCGCGACTGGCCCGAAGGAATCGTTTGTTCCCGTGGCGAGATGGTCAGCTTGGAACCATGCGGCAAACCGCTGGGCACCAACGCCGCGATTTCTGATTCCACGCGGTCGTTGTGAACCTGCATCGGGAAAGTGATCGGAGCATAGGGCGAACCGGTCAATGCTTCGAAATCGAACACGTTCTGCTGCGCGTTGTTGTTCTGCAGCTTGACGTCATCCGAGGCCAGGGCAACCGTGTCCCCGGTTGCCGGATCAACACCACTGGGGATTGTCCAGTCGATAATCTCCATCCGCATGCACTGATGCACGTTGGTCGAATTGTCGACATTCCAGTCAAATACCGCGATCTCGTTGGCACCGGCCCCTACCGAAGGGATGGTCTGAGTTCCACGATTGACCCAGCGCCCGTCGTCGCCCGAGCCTGGCGGGTCACACACGAACCAGCGCACTTTGACGTCTTCGGCCTGCACATTCCCTGCATTGTGAACGCGGGCGACTACATAATGCGTTTCGGTCCCGCTTGCGGGATAACGCACGGTTTCGCCCTGATCCGTTGGCGTTCCAACCGGATAAACGCGCGGCACTGTCGGGTCAGGGTTATCACCAGGCCAGTCGACCCAGATATCCGGACTTTTCCAACTGGGCACGTGGTCCTGGAAATGTAGATCGATATATTCCGCCTGTTCGCGCTCAACCCGTACCCGGTAGACTGGAATCGTCCCGCGTACGGTACGAATGTCCGACACTTCGGCGGTGCACCCTTTGACCGGGAATTCCGGCGCGGCGGCAAAGTCCCAAGTGTCATTTACCGCGCGCAGCTCGGTTCCGTCGTTCAAAAGATGCACGGATCGGCGGTACAGGCCATTCACAGCCCAGTGCCGATCTGAATTTGGGTCCAACCCGTTTGTCGCAATCACCGTCGGCTCGGGGCTTAGGTTCTGCGAGAAATTCGAACCCGAAGCCCGCAATTCCAGGAAAGCTGTCACACCACCGTCGCTGCCCAGGTTCAGCTTCATCAATTGACCAATCGGCACGGTCCCTCCGACCTCGTCGCGCACATCCGTGCTCATCGCGTTATCCCAATATTCAACCGGAACCAGCCAAGCCTCGGTGACGGACGTCCCCGTAGGCGACGGCAGGTCGACAAAAATCGTCCGGTTGATGTTCGGGTCCGGGTCGTCAGGGATCCAGCCGAGCTTCCATTTCGACCAACCGCAGAAATGATGGAAGTTGACGTTACCGCCCGCCATCATCGCCCAAGGGTCAACATAATCGACATCGTCCCGATACCCGTTCGCAGAATAGAGGTCAGGCAGACCGATGGCGTGGCCGATCTCATGCGCCATGACACCGGCCTGATTTGTCATCTGTGCATTGTTGAAGGCGTTGAAGCGCTGCCCGATTATCCGCGACGTGCCCATCTGGACCGGCTCCTCTCCGCCTGGCGGGTTTTGGTCTGTGGCGTAATGGCCGCGTGCGTACATCCGTTTGCCACCAAAACCTGCCGGATCGTCACAAGTCCATTGATCAGCCGCCGGAATACTGGGATGCGGCGCGCCCACATGCGCAATCATCATGACATCGAAATTGTCGAACATCGCCTCGACGGTGTTTCGATCCCATGCCGTTGTCGCGCGAATATGCTCCATAGCTGCGGTAAACGTATCATCGGCAAGGTCAACCGAATGGCGCAGCGCATTGGAGTTGTTTGGACCGCTTTCACTGCCCGGATTAGGCATGGCCGCATCCCAACCCGTGCCCGCCAGGCCCGAGCTTGAGACACGCTCAATGTCGGCCAACTGCCCGCCGGTATCTGCCGTCAAATTCACGCTTACGGTCACTTCCTGTGCGCCGGCATCGAAATTTGTCGAGGCTGTGGTGCTGAAATATGCAGCGCTTCCGCCTACGCCTTCCCCAGCATCCGCGCGCGTGGCACGCAGACATTCACGAAAATATGAGCTGACAGCGCCCGTGCTGCTCATAACCCCGGGAATATCTGCAGACGACAGCCCCAACGCAGCCAACGGGGCTGCGGGTACCGCAGGTCCGGTCACGGAAATTCGTCCCTTCTGTGTGGCACCCCCGCCGGCCGAGGCGATGCGGAACTGACCCTGTGCACGACCAAAGGCCGTATCGCTGCTCGAAATTCGAATGCGGCGGAACTCAACATCCTGAATCAACACGGGGCTTCCGGTAATGCCCGCTTCGGCAGCCCGGATCGTGTTTGTGAGTAAATCGCCCAGATCGCTAAGGAACCCGGCAATGTCTCCACCCTGATTGACCGTCAGGTTCGTTGCCGGGAAATTCAACGTTAGTACGTGAGAGTCCCCGGTCTGGGTTTCGACAGTCAGTTCCAGAGTCTCGGTTCCGTCAAAGGTCAGGGATACCGGGAAATCGCCTTGATCGGCGCTGCTCCACATAGCGGCGAAAGGCACATCATAGGTCTTGACCGCTCCGGCACGTGGATTTGCGCGCATTTCAAACGCTTCGGTGCCGTCCAGAACAACAGGATTCGCCCAGTCGGCAGGCATGACCGCCTGCAGACCCCCGGCCCGGAAGCTGTCCCACCAGTAGCTGGCCTGCGACTGAGGCAACACCAATGGCGTTCGCGTGCCGCCAATGTCGTGACCGAACACGGTGAAATTGATCGACATATCGCCAAAGCTGCACTCGTCGTAATAGTCATCGACGGTCGCAAAAATTTTCGCCGAGACCTGGTCGATCAGCTCGGTCATGTCGGGATCGCCGTAGGTCTGCCCGCCGTCGACCACTGGGAATATGCAGATCTCAACGGTTGGATTGACAGCTGCTCTTGGATTTCTTCGACCCCAATAAGTAACAGTCTTTGCGGGTTTCGGGATCAAGACACCAATGTCGCCCGGAATCCGCGGATTTAACTCAGCCACATAATCTGCCACACGCCATGCTTCGAGCTGCGCTTTGCGCGGCAGCCTGATCAGCATATTCTGCGTGTGGGTCTGACCTGCGGCAATCTCGGAACCAACCCGATCAACCTTGCGTTCGAATTGAACATTCAGGCGACGATCCAGCACAGCCATGCGTGTACCAGATGCACCGATGGCGACCACATGGCTGGTCGCCTTGTGGAATTTGTAAACGGTGAAGCCCAACTGGGCGGAGTGACGGTCATCGCATGGCTCATCATCACCCGGGTCATTCGGGTCGCGGGGGGTGTCATCATCTCCGTCTCCGCCGCCATCGGGATGGCATTTGCAATCACATCCACAACGTTCAAGAAGCACCCGCAAAACATAGCAGATTCTGGCTAATGGATCAGCAACACGCGCCGTCGCTTCGGGCAACGCAGCGCGCATATCGACCTTTTGAACCAATCCACCCTTACGCGCCAAAATCAGGTGCGTTCCACCTGACACTGCAGCGGCTGAGACGCGATCAATGTCAAAGTGGTGCATCTCAATCCCGCCCGAAACCGCGTCCGAGCCTGTCATCACCAGGCGCAGCTCTCCGGAGTTTCGTCCCAACAGGATGTTATGACGACCGGGATCAAGCGCGGTTAGATCACCGTCCAATGGAAACGGCCCCAGCCTTTCGGCCTGTCCGGTACGCCGATTGACTTCGACCAATGCGCGGTGGCCGTCCCGCTCAGCAACCGTCAGTACAAGTTTGCGGCGCAGAACGACCATGTCGGAAACCGTGCCATCAATCTTGGCAGATACCGGGTGAACCTTCGGTTCGGCGGCAAGCCCTTCAACCTCGGGGCAATTTGGCCTTGGTCGGAAATCAATCGCCAATGCCCGCCCTTCGTCGTCGATCCCATAAAGAAGCAACGGCGTGGACGCGCCGGTCGCATGGGCCTTGATGATCGTGGCCTCGATCTTTGAATGGATCAGTGGGTCTTTGTCCGCGTCAAGATCGTCAAACGCGCGTACTGAAACCGTCTTTTTCCCGAATTCAGCCACGAATTGATCGTCCGGTCCGAATAGGACGACGGGTCCCTGACCGACTGGATCGCCGGTCTTGCCTTCGTCGCTCGTGTCTTTTGAGTGTGTCTCACCCGGTCGGCACCATCCTGCCTGATTTGCCTTACCGCCAGTGCGCGTCGCGCGGTAGCCGATTTGACGAACGGTGTTAGGGGAATTGCTGGACTCTGCCATGGGGAATCTCCGTAACAAATAGAAACCAGAGGGGAAAAATACCCCTCTCAAATGCTCAAAATGAAACCAGATTTTCTGTGGCGGTTTTTCTAGGTGCGCCCGATCGTTCAAAGAAGATTTGAACCCGGATCAGCGAGCCTGACCGAGCACATCGGTGCCACTATAATCCGTACAAAGTATACTACGATTCCCGTTTTTGGAGAATCGGAAACCGAGAACAAGCCTCAGATCGGCGCATCTGCGCCCATGGTCCTTACCGGTACCAAAGGATCAAACCGCCAGAAACCCGCAAGTTGCTCTTAGGCGTTCAGCCAGCGTTTCGCCTAGGGTAGATCGTCAAGCAGCATTGGATATAGAAGGTTTCCGGCATTTGGGCCCGCGCCCAGGTAATCCACCCATTGGTCAGTGGACTCGTTATAGCGCCTGTACCGCTCGATTTTGTCGTAAAGCCCATTAACGATCGTTTGTTGTTGAGAAATCGGCAGGCGCACCCAGTCGTCCTCGGTGATTGACATGATCTGAGACTTGTAAGGCAAGTCAGAGAGATATTCGTCGAGGGCCACCGCCTCGGCGAGGCTGGGGTCTGACTGCCGTGAGACTTTATCAGGCCTACGGCTCATATCCGCAGCGACTCCCAGCACCTGGGTGAAGAACTGGTCTGGGTTGACCACGTTCCTTTCGGCCTGATCGACAATAATCCTGAGCGCTTCTTCCAGATTGCTCAGATCAGCTTTGGAAATCAGCAACCGGATCGATAACGGTTTCAGCCCGGTTCGATCAAAATCGCGATCCGCAACAAATGCTTCGAACAAATCCGGCGCGCGGGCGTTTTCCGTCTTTCCCAGATAGGCAAGCTGCATGGTGCGACCGGCAGTGTTCAACCCGCTGAACGTGCCGCCATCCTCGTTAACGATGGCATCTTCATTCAGCACTTCGTCCCCACCACTGCGACGGTACGACGAGGTTTGCTGCGCCACGATCTGCCCCAGATTGCGCGCCGTTTCCTGGTATAGCGCGGGATCCCCATTCTCAATCGGGAAATACAATGGTGCCGAATTCGGATAGGCTGTCAGCTGCTTATACGCCGCCTCGGCCGAGGGGTGATCCTTTGCGCCACGCGGTGTTCGCAGGTGCATAACGGCCATGGCACCTCCGATACGTTCCCGTATGATACGGTTCAGGCTTTCCGCGCTCAGTCCTGTGGCCGAGAATTGGTCGTCGAATTCGCGCGGACCCGCATCTGTGACAAGCACGATGAACCGCGCGCCGAATTCGCCCCAATCCATGTCTTCCAGAGCGTGCTCAATGCCGCGATAGCTGTCCTCGCGGAAATTCTTGCTGCTGGTATCGGCTTCTTGCATCTGATCGATACCGTTTAGGAAATTCTGAACAGACAAGCCCTCTTGCAGATCGACAAACGTGCGCACGTCGTAGCCCAGCGCGGGTGCCGCAGACAGGTTGTCGCGATAGCCGACCAGCCCGAAGCTGACGGCATCGGCTGCATCTGAGCCAGCGGCTTCCTTGTAGACCTCTTGCAATGCCTCGCGCGTGGCTCGGATGTAGGGTTCCATCGAAATCGTCGTGTCGACCACGAAAACAACGGCTGTTTTCAGGTCGCCTGCGTCTTGAGAAATCGGCAGGTCTGCGGGCTTTGGAGCATTTGCGCTGGCCACTGCCACCTGTAGCAGATTGACGAAGGGTCCGATGTCGAACACCGCTTCTTCGACCGAAAGGATCGGCATGACATACAGGTTCTGCCGCTGGTCAATCACCTCGCGCGGGCCAAGCGCAATCACCGTTTCAGATGGCGTGCCGCCGGTTTCGGCCTTTAGCGCTTCATCCCGCGCGCCCTCGGCCAATTGGGCGGGGTTTTCGCTTTCGATGATGTCGTAGATTGGATCAATGTCATTGAAGAACAAAACCCTGCCGACATTGTCGCTGCCTTCCAGCGTCGCGACAATGTTTTGGTTCCACGCAACGGACGCCGATTCAGGAATCCACACCAAGTTTTCACCCTGGTCATTGGGCCCGATCTGCATCCAGTCTCCGTTGCGATCATAAACGAAGAAAACTTGCAACGGTGACAGCGCCTGAACGCCCTGCTCGCTTTCTGGCTCGGCTGTAGCCTGCACTTGTTCACGGATGAGCACGCGCTGGAACAGATTGGTCTTCCCTTCGATCGGCAAGGGTGATGGGTTTTGTGCCACTGCAGCGCCTGCCGTGACCAACAAAAGCACGCCCAGAACATGGATCAGTTTTGGTAGATGCATCATATCACTCCCCCAGCCGATTCACGGCATCCTGAGCCGGTGCAGAACCCAGGTCCGCCGCCCGGCGATAAAAGCGCAGCGCCGCCGCCGGATCGGGGCGCGGAAATGGCGACGTTGTTGTGGTGTGCGTTTTCGGATCGTACATTTCGGCAATCAAAACGTTTGCGTCGGCTCGATCTTGTTGCGCGATCTCTTGATTGTTTGTGATCTCCATAAGCGCGCCAAGCGCAGCCTCAAGGTTTTGGGTGCCTCCCTCGTCCAACAAGGCTCGCGCAGAGGTCAATGGATCATCCGAAGCAACCGCCTCTCGCGCCACAACTACGGATTGGTCGACCTTAGCCGACGACCCGCCTGCACCGTTCAAGAAATACCAAGCGCCCCCGGCGATGATGGCAAGCCCGACCACAGCAGCAGCGATCAGGGGCATTTTGCTTCCGCCTTCGGTATCACCCTTAGGCTGGGGTTTTCCCGAAGGCTCGGCGCCAGAGGGCTTGGCCTGACCGGACGCACCGCCCAGCGCCTTTTGGAAGAGACCAGGAAGATCGCTGGGGCGATCCTTGGGATTAGCCTTCAGCAACTGTTCCAGAGCCATTTTCAAGCCAGGAGAAACCTTGGAGCCATCAATGTGCACATTCGTTTTGCGATCCTCGACAGCAGCGAACCCCTTGCCCTCTCCGGGTAATTCCAAACCAGCGGTTCGCATCAGGACCAGACCCAGAGCATAAGCATCAGTGGCCGCCGAAACATCATTCCCGAACAGACCCAGCTGTTCTGGAGCGCAATAGCGGAGTTTGCCCGCAAAACTATCTCCGATGATCGACTTGTCGGTGCCCACGCTGTCTGAGGCCAAACCGAAATCAATGAACTTGGCCTGGTTGATGTCTTCGTGCGAGATCATGACATTGTCGGGCGCCACGTCTCGGTGCACGATCCCCAGCTTGTGGATAGCCTCCAGCCCCTCGGACAGGCGCAGCCCCAGTTTCAGGACGTCCTCTGGCGACAGCCGCGCGCCCTTCTTCAGATAATGAGACAGCGGATGACCGGGAACGAATTCCATGACCAAAAACAAACGCCCGTCCTTGTCCAGCATCGAAGTTTCGAACCGCACGACCGCCTCGCTGCGGACAGTACGTAGCAGATTGGCCTCGCGGCGAAACAAATCCACCGCCTTTTTGTTTTTTGCGAATTCAGGGGTCATGACCTTTATGGCCACCTCGTGCCCACTGGCCCGGTTCAGGCCGCGAAAGGTCGCCCCCATGCCGCCTTCGCCCAACAGAGACTTGATCTCATACGTATCCTGAAGAACGCTGCCGGGGCGCAAACCCAGTACCGAATGTTCCATATCCCCTCACCTCCGGTTTTTCAGACTTATCGCGGCGTGTTTTGTAAAGTTGCGAATGTCCATGATTTGAAAACAGATCCCGGCGAATACCAGCGACCACGTGATGCCGAACACAACCGTCAGGAAGGCTCCGATGATAGTCTTGAAATCCGGTCCGAAAGGCGGGATCTGCAGCAACACAATCGCCGCGATGCAGAAGAACAAGATAAAAAACCCAGCCGCGATCCAGACTAGAACCTCAAGCGATTTACTCAAAACATCCCGCATCTCATCACCTTTCAATATCAATCTTCAACAAACGACAGCGCCACATCCTGAAAGTTCTGTGCAATCTCATCGAGGTCCGAGAACCCCGCAACAGTGCGTGCGCCGATATGATCCTGTACCATGGCAAGGCAATTCTCGCGCTCGCGACCGCGACCGGCCTCGGTCGGGTAGATGAAGTCGATTTGTTTGCGCAGCAGCGTCGGTGAATACTGGTCTACCAGACCCTCAATCAGGTTTGCGTATTCGACGATATCCGCTTTGGCCTTGGCCTCCAGTTCAGCCAGCTTTGCCTGCGCGTCGGCCTTGGCGGCAAGGACTTCTTCCAAAAACTCCTGATCGCCACTTTCCCGTGCCTCGGCTTCCAGCGCATCCAGCTCGGGCTGGATGGTCAGCGACGAGACCAAGGCATTCAGATAACGGCGGATGGCCTGACCGCAGACCAGAACGCCAGAGGTCAGGATCAACCGGATCGACTGGTCGCGCTGTGCGTTCCGCTCGACCCGCCCTCGATTAAGCGTGTCCTTGATGACCGCCAACTGAGTTTTGGTCCGGTCTGAAAGGGTTTCTGCTGAAATCTCGTCCAGCAAATCCATGGCTTCTTGTTCGCTGGCGGCAACGGCAAGGCCTTCATCGGGGCGTGCCAGTTGATCCAACCCGTCTATCAGCGCCTGATCCTGATCGGCTGACGTGATCGCCAAACCCTGTAAAACAAGCCGGGTGCCGGTGAACCGATCTACTGACGCCGTGTTCGAAAGAATGTCGAAAGGCGGAACTTCATACCGGGTGGCCGAGTTGATGTCGGCAAGCGGTGTGCGTGCGTCCCCGCCCCGTTTGACAAAACCACCCGCCTGACCGTGCAAACGCCCATGCCGCACCAAAGCAAATGGATCGCCCACGATCTCGGCAGCGTTTCCAAGCATGTCATGCAAGCCCAGCGGATTAGGCTTCAAAGACCCGATCACCTGAACCTTGCCGCCTGCTGACGCCGTTCCGCCATGGGCGATATACTCATCCTGAGGCGTGCCTTCGGGAACAGGCGGCAATGGCGCACGAAACAGCGCCTGGTCGACGGACAGGCCGCCACGAACGGAATATTCCCACTCTTCTTCCGTGGGCAGGCGCAGATAGCCACGTGTGTCGCCGACACGCGGCAAGGCCTCTGGCGCATTTTGCATGAGCCACAGTGTATAAGCCTCGGCGAAACGTTGAAAATCCAGCCGCGTCTGTTCTACGGCTGGAACAAAGGCGCGTCGGCGCGGTTCCTTTTCCGGACATGTCGCAGTCATGACGACGTCCCATTGCGCCTGTGCCAACTCATATTTGGCCATATAGAAGTAACCCTTGGCGGCGCCGTCCTCATCTTCGAAGGCCCCTGACACAAAAGCCCGCCGCAAACCGTTGAGATAGGGTTGCTCGCCACCTTCCTGCCCCAGTACAACGGCCACATCACCGATCACGCCATCGGTGTTCGGCGTTGCAACCTTTCGGAATGTCATCGCACCACCGCACGGCATCGGCAGCGTAAGATCTCCGTCGGCAGGTTGAGGGTTATAGTATTTTTCGCGCCAGGTGATGTCCTGTGCCTGTGCTGTAGTGGCCAGGACCACCAGGCCAATTAATGGGGCAAGTGTCAGTCTAAGCATGGGTCAGCACCTCTTGAGGTTCAACGTTGCGCACGGCGATCACCGCCCAAACCGCCGCCGTCACCGCAGTAACTGCACCCAGCAAAAGCGTTGCGGCAACATCGCCGACATAAAGGCGAGCGACAGCCTCGCCGGTGGTGTCGAAGGTCACATTGATGGCCAGCAAAAACGGAGCAATGATGACCAAAGTTGCAGCCACGCCGCCCATGACCAAAGCCAGGCTTTGCACGACCGGGATCAGACACCTTTGGCGTTCGGGCATTGTCAGCATCGAAAACAGGCTGAAAATCACACGCTGACGCTCGACCATGCCGCGCAAGTTTGCAGACATTGCCGCCCAAAACCCAAAAACGGCCAGCGCGGCAATTGCCGTGAACAGGATGTTGAGGTTGCGACGGAACGACAGCAACAAAGCTGCGTTTTCAGCGCGGGGCCTGGACTGCACCCCGACCGAGGTCAGGTATTCCGACACAGCGCCGATGTCGTCCAAAGATCGCGTATACAATCTGAAACTGGCGTAGTTTTCAGGTTCGTCCACCGGTTCGGTCCAATTTGCCGGGGTGGCTGAAAGGTCGTCGCGAAACCGCTCCACTGCAAGCAAATCCGGGACCGACAAAAAAACGGCCGCGCGGGGCCAGATTTCCGACGGCACAATGCCGATGATCTGTAGATCACGCCGGGCATTTTCGCGCTGACCATCGACTTCGCGGCCAATGATCATGTCCAGACTGTCTCCTGGCTGTGCGGAAAGATCCTCGGACAAGGTTTCTGAAATCCAGACCCGCCCGCCTTCGACCGGCTCACCGCTGATCAAGGGATCACCAGCCGCAGAGGGGATCAACGGCACGGCGCGTTCAAGCCTGCGGGCAGCCTCATGGCGAATGGCATTGGCAGAGGTGTTGATGGATCGTGTGGCTGGTACGACGAACGCAACATCGTCGCGCGCATTCAATGCAGCAAAGAACGCCGCATCATGTTGATCCGCGCCAATAGCCAGAATTTCCCGGTTCGACGGGTCCTCGATCAATCGACCAACCATGGTGCCAATCACGCCGTTCTTCAGGGCCAGAACAATCAGCAATGGTCCCAAAACCCCGGCAAGCGCGGCGATAAAACACAGCGCTGCCTGCCAGTCATGCCGCAGTTCACGCAACGCCAAAGTGACAGGTATCCGCATCGTCAGGCCACCTTTATCGCCGCCCGACCTGCGGTCGAGAAAATGGAATAAGCCTGCCCTTGATGATTGACTATCCGATGGTCGGCACGTGGCGTCAGCGCGAATTCTCCGGTCTGGGCCTGATGGCTGGCGAGAACGACAGCAGACCCAGCCTCGGCCGCCAGATGAACGATCAAAGCCTCGACCTCGGTGACATTTGCCGGGTCCAGCGCGGAAACCGGTTCATCAAGCAACAGCAGTGCAGGTTGGCCAAGCAACGCGCGCGCCACCGAGACCCGCTGTCTTTGCCCGACGGACAATTGACCGGGCTTCCGCGCGGTGAAGTCGCGCAATCCCAGTGCCCGGATCAAATGATCCAACCAGTCCCGGTCCACCGAACGTTCCGCGACTCGCATCGGCAGTGTGACATTTTCCAATAGATTAAGATAAGGTACCAACGTGTTGGTTTGCAGAACAAACCCCAATTTGTCCGGGCCCGCGAAATCGGAACGGGGCATCTTTGGGTTGATACGCACGCCGTCGATGATGTGCCGCGTGTCCGGCAGTTCAGCCAGAGGCAGCGCGCCCGCGATCAGACCCAACGCCGTGCTTTTACCCGCACCGCTTACGGCGTCCAGAACGATGCTTTCACCCGCGCGCAGGTCAAGTTCCTCGATCACCACAAAAAACCCCGGCGCACGTTCTATACCCAGATTCCGGACTGACAGAACGGTCCGTGCGGTGTCAGGTTCGTCTGAGGACAAGATCGATCCCTCCCAGCGCAACTTTGGATTTGGTGTTGATCTGCACCGGTTCGTTTGGTTTCAGGCGACGCCCGTCGACTTTGGTACCGTTGGACGAACCCAGGTCGGTCAACATGATCTTGCGTCCCTGCAACGAAAGGCTTGCGTGACGGCGGCTGAGGTCACGATCGCCGACCACAAATGTGTTCTCGCTGGCCCGACCGATCGTGACCCCTGCGCGCAGCTGGGCTGCACTGACATTCAGAGATTTGCCACCGAGTGACAGCGACAAGATTGCGGCACCCTTGGCCTTTGCAGCTTTGGTACTGCCAGATATCAGGCCAGCGCCTTCCCGAGAATTGGATGCGACATAGTACATACCGCCGACAACCGCCGCGCCAGCGCCACACAAAACCGCCAATATGACCCACAGATTGTCGGGCGATGCGCCAACGCGGACAATGTCTGGATTGTCAGGATCGCAGCTGTTCGGGTTGGACGTAAACGGAAAGTTGTTGTCCCTGAGGAATCTGCTGATCGAGTTTGCTGATGACGCGAAATACGTCCCGTCTGCCAGGGATGTATTAAGTCCAAGCGTCGTGCCGCAAGAATCAATCGTGGGACCGCCCGAATTTCCCTTGTTGAACGCGGCCGTGTGCTGAATAATCTCCTGTGTGCCGCGATCATCAAGAATTGTGCCCTGAGAGACCTTGCTTACATGGCCTTGCGTGAGGGTGGTTTCAAAAAGCGCCTGCTCATTGCGGCTTTCGTTGGACAAATCCGACGTGTAGGGAAACCCCACTGCGGCCACAGGTTCACCCTTTTTGATCTCGCCCTCTCGAATGGTCAGTATCTGAGGGGTGTGATCAAAGTTTTCTCTCGGCCTGATCTCCAGAACTGCCATATCCCTTTCGTATGAGACGGATGCAACTGAGACGTCGTATTTGTAGACCCTGTTATTCTTTTTGAAACCGACATAGGCGCTGACGAGGCCCTCAATGACGTGCTGGTTGGTCAGAAAGTAGTATCCATCACCGTCGGGCAACGGAGCGAATACAAATCCTGAACCGAACCCACAGCACCCCTGTTTGCCTGTGACCATTACGCGCCCGACCGCGCCATCGGCCAGTTCGACCACCTCAGAGTTCACCTGAGCATCCGCTTTGGGCGAACCAACGGCAATCATTACTGCGATTGCAAACTTCAAATATCTAAGACAAGTCACAATTTTCACAACATAATTCCACTTGCAATGACGGCGAGCGCCACAATCAGGATGAACATCAAAACCAGTATTGCTGCCCGCTGTCTGCCGCGCGGTCGGGTTGTTCCCGCCCCTGGACGGCGCTGCGGCTTCTTTTGGGCTTTGCGTTTGGGTTTTTCTTCTGACCGTTTCTGGCCACCAAGTTCGATTCCGGCAGCGCGGGCATAATCGCGGGCGGAATGGATACGATCCCGCGGCAACAGGTTGCAGCCCAGATCGATCACGTCCAGCAGCGCATCATCGTAACGCGCGGATACCCTGTTTCGGGTTAGGTTCTGTCTCACCGGCACATAAGGATCACGCCCGGATTTCCGGACCTCCCGCCAGCGTTCTTCTGCATTCGGCGGCAGGCTTTGCGACACCATTTCATAGAGGATCACCGACAACGCAAAGAGATCGCTCCAGGGACCTTCCTGAACATTGCCGCCCAACCCGGTCTTTTCCGGAGGAAACTGTTCTATGGCTGCATACTTACGCGTGAACATTGACCCCGTCGCACCAGCCTTTCCCATGACCCGCGCGGCGCCAAAATCGATCAGAATGGGTTGCCCGTCTTTACGGATCATCACATTGGCGGGCTTCATGTCCCGGTGGACCACACCAATGGTATGGACCGCATCCAGCGCGCCAAGCATGGATTGCAGAAAAGTCAGAACCAGCTCCTGCGGCACATGCCCCCGGGCATCGATCATGCGCGACAGCATTCGGTCCAGAGGATCGCCGTGGATATACTCCATGACGCAATAGGCCGTGCCATGTTTGCGAAAGGCCGCACGCACCCGCATCAACCCCTGTTGCGAAGGCAGATCGCGCAACAGTTCAGCCTCTTCCAAAAACGCCTCAAGGCCCAGCCGGAACAATTGCTGCCCTTCGTTGGTCGGCGTCACCAGGTTGTCGGCCGCGCGTTGCGCGTAATCTGCCGGGAAATACTCCTTAATGGCAAATTTTTCGCCGCTCTTGCGATTGCGCGATTGGTAGGTGATGCCAAACCCGCCCTGCCCCAGCACGCTACCAAGAACGTAACCGGCAAATGTCTCTCCCTTTGGCAGGTGAATAGACACAGGTGTCCTTACCTTTCTGGTTCAACGGGTTCGCCCGGCGTTTCGTTGATTTCGTCGGGTGCGCCTTCCGATTTCGGAGGCACCGTTTCGGAGTCCGGCGTCACGGATTCATCAGGCGGTTCCGTCGTCGAGCCGTCCTCGTCCGGCCCTTGCGGGTCGAGCGGCTCTTGCGGTTCCAAGACCTGGTCGTTTTCATTTATCGGAGCACCTTGCTCAGGCTCCTGTTCGACGGGGCGGTCACCGATTTGCTGTACTTGTCGCGGGGCGGTCTCTTCGGCCGGTTTTTGGGCCTCTTCAGATACCTCAGCGTCGTCACCGCCCGACATCGTTATCGCACCGATCGTTGCACCGATGGCCAGGGCACCCAACGCAATCGACGCGTATTTAAGGGTCTTGTTCCGCCCCGCGCCTTCGCCAAAATTCCACTGGCTGCCACGCAACAGACTGCTCATGCCCTCCTGGACATGAACGTAAACAACCACAGTCGTATTGTCCTGTTTGGGCTTATTCTTGGCTTCAACGGCATTCAGTAAATCCGACGCCACACCACGGGCGTCGTGCCCCTTGCCGCCTTTCAGCAGCGATGCAATCTCCGACGGTGCCAATGTGTCCAGCCCGTCCGAGCACGCCAGGATCATATCACCAGGCTTGAGGTGAACCGCGTTGGCGTCGATCAGCGAAATCTTGTCGCCCATCAAGGCCGAACGCAGCGCATTTCGACGAGGATGCCTATCGGCTTCGTCCTGGGTGATCGTTCCTGCGGCCACCATCTGCAGTAACTCGCCATAAAGCGAATGGTCGGCATTCAGCTTGCGTAACCGCCCTTCGCGCATCAGGTAAAGGCTGCTGTCGCCAACCGAGACCCAGACAAGCCGGTCACCCAGCTTGAGCGCGGCAATTAACGTGCACCCCATTCCTTTCAGGTCGGGTTGACTTGCAATCCGCTGACGCAGCGCTTCATTCGCCGCGTGCAACGCTTCCTGCAACCTTTCACGGGGGCGCGGCGCGGTCGAACCCTCGACGAAGTGCTTTTTGAATGCGGCCAATGCCAGGTTGGCCGCCACCTCGCCGCCTGCGTGACCACCCATTCCGTCCGCAACCAAGATCAGGATATCAGACTTTGGGTCACGTTCGTTCTGATAAACGACGTCAAACGCGTCTTCCTGATTGTCCCGCCGCCCCAGAAGCTGTTTGCCGCTTATCACTGCCATGTGGATCAGTCGTCAGAGCTTTCGGCCAGTTCCGACCAATCGAAATCTTGGTTGCAGAAGGCGACAAATCGGACATGCGTCTGTTTGGACAACTCGATCAAAGCATAGTTTTCAAGCGGCATCGTGTTGGCAACGATCTGGCCGTTTATGCGGCTGATATTGCGGCCCGTCCCTGGTGCAGCAAAAAACACGCGGTTGGCGTCGTCAAAGATGATGCGGAAATGGTCCTTGCCGGAAATCATCTTGTCACCAAAATCCAGCGAAACCCGTTCATCACCATCGCGGCCCAGCGTGTTCATGCCCGAACCCAGATTGACCGACTGGCCCAATCCTGGCCCTTTGACGACCACCAGCCAGCCCGTGATCGGATCAACCATCGGATCAAACTCTGCTTTGCCAGCAAAATTCTTGGCCAGACCGCCGTGATAAATTTCCGTCTTTTCGGATTCGACATATTCCGTCGGAGCCTCGCTGAACGAAGATCCGCCTATGGCATGCGTCGCATCATTGTCCGACCCTGAGATGCTTTCGGTGAAACCATCGCCCGCTTCGAAATCGAGGTCGTCATTTACGTCCTCTTCGTCCTTGTCGAACAACCAGCTTGTCTTGTTGTCATTCCCCATGTCTTTACCTTTCCTGTTCAATGGATCTCAGGCTCAGGCCCGGACCAGTTTCAGGCGTACGGACCCCAGGCCCACAATGTCACCTACGTTAATTCGCTGCGTTCCCTTGATCTTCCGGTCATTGACGAGCGTCCCGTTCAAGCTTCCCATATCATTCAGCGTGAAGCGCCCATCGGAAGAGCCGGTCAGCTCGGCATGAACGCGCGAGACACCGCCATCCGGGATCACGACAGCGTTCGAACTGCTGCGCCCCAGAGTCGCACGACCGGACGCCACAGGGAATCTGTGACCGTTATCCACGCGCACCAGAAATGCGATCGGAGGCTGCGCGGGGGCGACAATCGTCGCATCTCCTCCGCCCGAACGAACGCCCGGGTCATCAAGTTCCCCTTCAGAACCGTCAAGCTCCAGTTCGTCATCGCCTTCGCCCGAACCGCGGCGCAACAACAATACTGCCAGCAGAAGTAACAATAGCACCAGGACACCCGCCCCGATGTAAACATACATGGCTGGCAAGCCAAAAATCGTATCCTCATCGGTCTTGGTGTCGGTGTCGTCATCCACTACAGGCGCGGGTGGGACAACGGGACGGAATTCGGCAGAATACACCTGAGTTTTCGTGCGCCCCGGCCGCGCTAGGTCAGGCTCAATCATTTCAATGTTGATCCGCGCGGCGACCGGCTGGCCCACCGGCACGATCAGGCCGGACCCGCGGACCGAATTGCCGTAGGACCGGATGAAATCGGCAACCGCAGCGTCCACCGTTGCAGGGTTTTGCAAAAAGACCTCTTCGATCAGACCATCCTGCCCATCCTTCGGTTCGGTCAGCCGCTTGAGCACGTCAATCCCGCGCGTCGTGCGCGCATCGCCCTGCTCCCGCCAGAACATGCCGAGAGCAGAGACCGAGACACCGGCCGTTTCCGCCGCTTCCGTGATTTCCTCGACCGTGACCAGCCCCTCTTCGTCACCATCGGTGATCAGGATCAGGTTTTTCAGCAGCACATCGTTCTGCTGGTCAAGGATCTCAATCGCGCGGGCAGTGTTTGCGACAAGGCGCGTGTTCTTCTCGGTAATGTCGAGGTCGCTGATGACATCCTCGGCCCCCGAGCGGCGGGTGGAAAACGGAGATAACTCCACGATTTCGTTACCGAACCCGTAGATTGCCACCTTTTCGTCGGACGGAAGGTTCGAGACGACTTGCGCGATCAGGTCCCGTTCGCGATTCCATGTTCCGCGACGGCGGTTGAGCTCTCCTAAGGATAGGTCGATCAGCACCAGTGTCGCTGAAAGGGTCAAATCGCCAGGCAAATCGTCCAGCGACTTGACGAATTCAAACTCGGCCTCTTCGTTGCCCAGCGAAGAAAAGCTCATATTGCCGCGCTCATTGCCCGATGGAACACGAACCAGACAGCTGTCTTCGGGCGCGGGCGCGGCAGGTGCACAATCCAGGATGGCCAAACCTTCAGCCGGTGCCCGGGTTCGTCCGTCCTGTGCGTATGCAGATCCTGCGATGACAATTGCAGCCGCAGCAGCCAGCAGTTTTCGAGAAATTCCGTAAGCCAAAATCCAAGACCCCCCTCAGAAAACGTGCCCCGGACTGCGCGTGACATGGCAGGCGCAAACCGGGTATTTTGAACAACTTAAATTGACAGCGCGCGATATGCGGATTTGATCCGGCTCAGTTCGGACCGGGCAACCGCTGGATCCATGCCGCCCGAGATGTCGCGTTCGACCGCAATCAACTGGTTGTCCAGCGCTTTGACCTGCTGGAGTTTTTCCGGGCTCGACGCCGAAGCCGACCGTGCTTTTGCGCCCTGCGCCTTCACGTCCGCAATCTGCTTACGCAATGCGTCAATCTCACTTTGGTTGGAATTGCGCTGCGCAGCCAGTTGCGCATTGCGCTGCTCTGCCGCTTTGTTCTGCGCCAGAATTGCGTTGGCCTGCGCCTGGTTGCTGGCGATCTGCCGGTCATATTCCCCCGAGTTCAGGTTCGTGATGTTGTCAAACAAAGTCGCCGTGGTCGGATCGGTTGAACCCGTGCAAGCCGCAAGAAACCCTGCAGAAACAAACAATGCCGACCGGAATAAACGAGATTTAATGGATACCATCTTTTTCACTTTCACTTGGAAATTCCGCGCCCGAAACTCAGGCACGGAGTTTGAAAATCAAAGCAGCTTGATCGACGCCCGTGTCCGCGCAAGCCGGTTCTTATTGCTAACCGCGGCATTCGTTGCGCCTCCCAAACCAGGCTGACCCTTCTGCGAGGCCGCTCTTAGTTCGGTGATCGTGCCGTCCATGTTCTTTTCGCTGCGCGCGAGCTCATTCGAGACGACCTGACGGTTCGATTTAATCGCCTTCACTCGCTTGTTGTAGGCCGACTCGGACAGTTGACCGCCGTCCACTTGGCGGCGCAGAGACTTCAATTCGGCATCCTGAGACCGCAACACGGATCGCAGATTTGCTTCTACCGCATTCAATTGTTTGCTGACGTTGGACAGATCCGCAAGAACCTGTTTACTGTTTACGATTTCGACATTCTTGGCCGCAGTCTGCCGACCAACCTGATTGCCGCCAATGCCCCCGACAACGGCCCCGGCTGCGGCGGCAGTTGCGCAATCGCCACCGTCCCCGCCAAGCAACAATGCGACGCCGCACAGCGCGACCGCGCCGGCCAAAGCGCCTTGCACTGTATTGTTGACAATTATGTCTTTCGAGACTTGATCCAGGCTTTTGACCTGCTTCTCAAGCTGCTTTTCCTGTTGGGTTTTTCCTGCGGCGGACGACGAAGAAACCGATTGAAAGGCTTCGTCGGTACAGGCCGTCAAAAGCATGGATATGGAAGCAACGAGGGAAATCGTAACAGAACGCATCAACTTTCTCCGTAAGTACTTTTTTATTCATAATTGATTATGGAATCACATATTTTTTATTTTGGATCAACGATTCGCAAATTTTTACGACTGATTGAACACCCCGACGCGGCTCATGATCTGAGCCAATTTGATGAGTAACCTGCAGGTAAAAGCGATATGAAATTTCCCAAAGCCCTAAGGGACAAAGTGAATTTGACCAATGAACTGTTCGAGTTCGCAGGCAATATCGGTGCCGTTCTGGGGGCTGTTATGGCCTTTTTGGGCATCACATCGAATTTTGCCAGTAGAAAAGCAGGTTTAGCGCCCAGTATTGATGTAACCAGACTGTCGTTGCCGGTTCGTATGACCTTGTTGATGTTGACCGCCGCTGCGCTGGGATGGGGGATGGGCGCGTTGGTTGCCTGGCTCAGCAAAAGCCGGAAGGAAGCCCAGACATTCATCGCATATGTCGTCGCCTTAATTTGGGGTGGATTGATGGTTGGTGCGGCGGACTGGCTGGCGAATGTACCCATCCGACAAGTGTTGCCGGAAACTATGCTGTTCACGGTTGTCGGCTGCGGCGTCGCCTTGTGGGTGTCCGCTTTCCACTTTCGCAGCAACGCGGGACGCGACCGACGCGCCCTCCGTACTCGGTGCGATGCGCTTTTGCTGTTCTCGGTTGGATGTGCGGTGTTTTTGTTTCTGACGATGCTGGAGGCAGGTGCATGAAACTGGGAGGTGCTCTTGACGGTAAAAACGCAGCGCGTCTGCTGAGTGCTGCGGCGCTGTTGGACTTTATGTTTTTGGGGTTTGTTCTGGCGACCGCCGAACCAGCTTTGCGCCAGCTCGTGGGTGTCAGGGTCTCCAACCCGTCCCTTTTCATAGTCCCGTATATCGTTCTGGTTCTGATATATTGGCTGATCTGTGAGGTCATTCTAGGTGGGCACACTGTTGGCCGATTTGCGCTGCGCCTGACGATGCGAGACAAGAACGGAAAGCCCTTGTCATCGATCCGACGGTCGACACGGGCAGTAAAGAAGGTTCTCACTCTGGGTCTGACCGGTATTAACCCGAACGCTGCTTCTCGCTATGACAAAGCAGCAGGGGTAGTCTGGTACAGCCCGATGGCATCGCGGCCAATTGGTCATTGGCGTTTGACCGTATTGAATGGCGCCGATCGAGGTAAATCTTTGGTTTTCCACGAAGCTTCAGGATTGAAATCAACGCAAAGCATAAAAATCGGGCGCGATCCAGACTGGTCGGACCTTGCCCTGAGCCAAAGCGTCAAGGCCTCAGGTCGGCATTGCTTGTTACGCGTCGAAAAGTCGGGCGAATTGTTTCTGCGCGACATGGGCTCATCGAACGGTACCTGGGTCGGAAACCGCAAAGTTGGTCCGGACAGCTGGGTTCCGGTCGGCACCAGCGAGACGTTCCGCGTCGCCAATGTCCAGATTGGTATCCTTCGGTGACGCCTGCCGGAACCGGCGGTTCAGAGTGATCTGAACCCTTTGTCCAGAGATGCGACGATGACCGAAACGTCATCCTCGCTCAGGATCAACGGCGGGGAAAGGATGATGTTGTTTCCGGATACCCGCACCATTGCGCCAGCATCGTAGGCTGTTTTTTGGACCTGACCGATGGTCGCCTTGTCGATCGGCGTTTTGGTTGCGCGATCCGAAACCAATTCGAGTGCGCACATCAGGCCATATCCGCCGCGGACATCTCCGATCACGTCATATTGCTCGGCCAGTTCCTTAAAACCCTCGAACAGTTGTTGGCCACGTTTGGCGGCATTGTCCTTCACGTTCAGACGCTCGGTTTCCTTCAGGCAAGCGATGGCTGCGGCTGCGCCAACCGGATGGCCCGAATAGGTGTAACCCGATCCGATGGCGCCTTTGCCGCTGGTATCAGCCTCAAAAACCTCTGCGATTTCATCGCTGATCATCACGGCACCGAATGGGAAATACCCATTGGTAATCGCTTTGGCCGTGACCGCCATATCCGGCTGAACATCGAAACGTCGAGACCCGCTCCACGCTCCGGTTCGGCCATAGGCGGTGATCACCTCATCCGCGATCAGCAAGATTCCGTACCTTGAACAAATCTCGCGCACGCCGGGCATGAAGCTTTCATGCGGAGGGATCACCCCGCCCGCGCCCAGCACAGGTTCCATGATCATCGCTGCGATGGTCGACGGGTCCTGAAACTTGATTTCATCTTCCAGCGCAGCCAGGCAGAGTTGCGCCAGCTTCGCCGGGTCACTCTCACCGAACGGATTTCGGTAGGTGTACGGGGATGGGATGTGATGACAGCCCGGCATCAACGGTTCATATTGCGTGCGGAAATTGGGGTTGCCGTTGACCGAAGCGCCCAGCGTATGGGTTCCGTGATAGCCTTTCTTGAGGCTCAGGAATTTCACCCGTCCGCCATCACCCCGGACCTTGTGATATTGCCGCGCCAGGCGCAGGGCAATTTCCACCCCGTCCGATCCGCCTGATGTAAAAAAGGCGCGGGACAAGCCGTCAGGGGCAAAGAACTCTTGCAGCATCCAGCTGAGTTCGATGACCAGATCATTGGTCGTGCCTCGGAAGATCGAGTAGTAGGGCAAACGGTCCAGCTGCTTAGCAATCGCGTCTTTGACCGGTTGACAGGAATAGCCGAGGTTTACGTTCCACAACCCTCCGACCCCGTCGATCACGGTATGGCCATCTACATCCGTGATCTTGACGCCTTCACCGCCGACGATGATATCCGGCGGATTGGCCAGACTGTCGGCAGGATGCGCCATGGGATGCCACAGGTGGCGCGCGTTGTTTTCCTTAAGAAAATTGCTGTCCTTCATGAGATCACCTGTTTGTCCGTAGTTTCATTGCCCCATTCTGCCGGTAGCGGTTCGAAATCGGTGGGGAACCTGCCACCGAGGGCTGTTGAGGCGCGGCTTGCTTCTTTCAGAAGCATTAATGCGATGTCGTGCAGTTTGTTGGGCCTGATCCGCGCTGAGGGTACTGCGACAGCCAGCGATCCGACGACTCGACCGCCGTCGCCAAAAACCGGCGCACCGACGGAACTGACGCCTTCGTCAAAAGTTCCGGTCACGGTGCAGACACCGTATTGCCGGGCCATGTCGACCTTGGCTTTCAGTACAGCCGGGTCAGAAATTGTCTGGTCCGTAAATTTCGACAAAGGACGTGCCATGACTCGGCTGCGCAGGTCATCTGAAACAAACGCCAGTGCGGCAATGCCGGAAGATGTCGCGTGGAGGGGCAGCATCTCAGCGATGTCGAAATTCACTTGAACCCCATGCAGGCATGGGTCGGCATGGGCGACGGGGCTGAGTACCTCGCCCTGCAACAGGCTGGCATGCGCCAACTCTCCAATGGCCTCAGACAATTCGAACACAATCGGCTGCAGCAGTTTGCGCACAGGAAACAGAGTTTCACGCAGCGCAGACAATCGCAACAACGCCGGGCCCAAACGGTAGGCCCGTGTGTCGGGGTGCTGTTCCAGAAATCCGTTCTCGGCCAATTCGGTCAGATGGCGATGGACTGTCGCCTTGTCGCGACCGGTCAGCCGAACGAACTCGCCCAGCCCGATTTCAGCGCGATCCCGGTCGAAGAAACCCAACAGGTCCAGTGCTTTGGTGATCGTCCCCATTCAACGCACTCCGTTCTCGAAAAAGCCTGCGATCTCGCGCGCGAATTCCACGCGATCTACTGGCCCGGCTTCTACAGAATCCCGCGCGTCTTGCGTGACCTGCGGGCCAACGTGATCAGCATATTCTTCGATGAGGGACGCGATGAATTCCGCCGACATCTCGGGGTGATGCTGCACAGTGAAAACAGCGTCGCCTACGGCAAAACCTGCAATCGGACAACCAGGACTTTCGAAGATGCGCGAGGCACCAGCTGGCAACGCCCCAACCTGTTCGATATGCGAACCATAGAGGTGCAGGTCGCTCTCCGCGCGCGACCAGGGTGTCGCGCCCACGCGGCTCATTCCTATCCGACCATGCGCCCAGCCATTGGGGTTGCGAACAATAGGCGCGCCCAGCGACTTGGCGATGATCTGGTGACCAAAGCAAGCGCCGAACAAAGGAATTCCACCCCCAATGATCTGACCGATCAGGGTTTCAAGCTTTTGCATCCACGCTGCACCTTCGGTGACTGAGGCCGGGCTACCGGTGATCATCACACCGTCAAAAGCCGAAATATCGTCGGGGAATTCATCCCTGCTGACCCAGAACGCGGTGATGTCCCAATCCGGACGCACCTCATGAATGAGGGTGGCGAACTTCTCATCATCCAGCGGGTGCGCCTTGGCAAAGGCGCTGAAATCTGTGTTGGTGACAAGGGTTGCAAGTCTCATCTCAGACAAACCACACATAAAAATCCAGCAGAGCATCAGGCTCCAATTCGCGCGTCTTACGGAATTCGCGTTCCTTCATGAAGGCATGATTTTCGACAAGCTCGCGCCCGACCGCATCAACAAGCGGCGTGTCGGCCTGAAGATCTTGAATGGCTTTGCGCAGGTTGGGCGCAGTGCCGGTGCGAGCGTCCACCTTGTCAAACCCATCTCCGGTCTCGATGGACGGAAGGGTCATCTTGGCCTCGTATCCCAGACGCGCGGCCTGAAGAACGGCAGCACAGGCAGTGTATGGGTTCGCGCTGGCGTCTGCCATGCGGTGTTCCAGCCGTGCCTTTGCACCGCCTTCTCCAGAGACGCGCGTGGTCACTCCGCGGTGGTCCCCGCCCCAGTTCTTCCAATAGCCCGACAAGGACGCGGGTTGCAGGCGGCGGTAGGACCCGGCCGTTGGGGCGATCAACCCCGCCAACCCTTCGTGGTGATGCACCAGACCGGCCAGACATCCACGAGAGAGATCATTCAGATGATCTGGTCCTCCAACATCGCCAGTGGCGAGCGCGTTGTTGTCTTCGGCATCCTGGAACGAGAAATTGATGTGCATCCCAGATCCACCCAGCTCGGACAGAGGTTTGGGCAGGAAGGTCAGAACGATCCCATGATCCAACGCAATCTCGCGCGCCATCAGACGGAACAGCACGATATCGTCAACGGCCTTCAAAGCGTCATCGAAGGTCAGCGTGTATTCGAATTGCGGACTGTCATATTCGGCTGTGATCAGGTCCAGCTTGAACCCCATTTCCAGCGCCTTGTTCCAGATCACGTCATTGATCCGCATTGGGTCTGCGAATGGCCCGGTGCCGTAAACCCCCCCTCCTGGCGCGTCATAGGGGCGCAAACGGCCATCCTCGCCGCCTTGCAGGGCGTAGGCTTCAAGTTCAATGCCCAGCTTCGGCTTGAGGCCGTGCGTTTCCCAATCCGCAACCGCGCGCTTCAATGCTCCACGCGGACACAGCGACAATGGCGTGCCGTCTGCATCATGGAGGTCACCAACCACGATGGACGTATTAGGCTCCCATCCCGTGCGCACCTCCTCGCCGCGCCAGCGCAACTCCATATCCGGCGCCCCGTCGCGCACCTTGGCATGCGGGGCATCCAGCAGCAGGTCGCGATCGTAGTGCACGCCGAAGGTCGCGCGTGCAAAGCGCGTCGATGCGTCACCGATCTTGCTGGCGGGCATGTACTTGCCGCGCGGGATCGAGAGGTGATCGATAAAAAGGGCGCGTAAACGGTTTGACATGGATGACCTATTGCAAAGTGACGCGAACAGGCATCCGCTTGATGCCGTTTACAAAATTGGACCGAACAAACGCTTCGGGCCCGTCCGGTTCGATGGTTTTGATCCGCTTCACCAGTTCCTGAAACAGCACTCGCACTTCTAGACGGGCGAGGTGCATCCCTAGGCAGACATGCGGGCCGCCCTGCCCCCACCCCAACTGGCGGTTGGGTTTGCGCGACAGGTTCAGGCGATAAGGGTCTTCGAACATGCTCTCGTCGCGGTTGGCAGAGATGAACCAGTACAGAACCTTGTCGCCCTTCTTGATCTGCTTGCCGTGGACTTCGACATCCTTCATTGCGGTGCGGCGGAAATAAGTCGCGGGCGAGGCCCAGCGGACGATCTCATCGGCGGCGCTGCCCCAAACCTCGCCTGATTGCAGTTCTTTCAACAAACCCTCCTGACGAGCGATGGCTTGAATGCCCGCTGCGATAGAATAGCGCGTCGTGTCATTACCCGCCGCGACCAGCAGGCAGAAGAAATTGCGGAACTCGGTTTCCGAGATCGCCTCGCCGTTCTCATCCGGTTGCAGGATCAGGTGCAGAATACCGCTGGTGTCGCCGCTGGCGTTCTTCCTGTCCATCAACGTGCGCGAATACTCGTACAACTCGGCCCCGGCGGGCGAGTTGAAGGGCATCAGGCGGAACTCATCGGTTTGCATCTTATCGACGACGTGGTCGGTGAAATCGGGGTCAGAGTTGGCCATCAGCGCGTCACCCTTGTCGACCAGCCAGGGCAGGTCTTCGTCGGGGACGCCCAGAATTTGCCCCAGCATCCGCATCGGCAATTCCCGCGCGATGTCGCGTGTGGCGTCGAATGAGCTCTTGTCCAAGGCGCGGTCCAGAATGGGTCCGCACAAATCGCGGATCTGATCCTCGAACCCGGCGACGACCTTGGGCGAGAACGCCTTGGCGACCTTCATCCGTACCTTGCGATGCTCGGTCCCGTCCGTTTCCTGAAAGGTTCGGCGGGCCATGTATTCCTCGTAGGTCTGATCCTCCATCCGGATGCCCTGCGCGGAAGAAAACGTTTCGACATCCCGCACCATCTTGTCGATATCAGCATGCCGCGTGATCGACCAATATCCTTCGCCGCCCTCGAATTCGGACCAGTGACAGGGCGCTTCGCGACGCAGTCGGGCAAAGGTGTTGTACGGCGCGCCGTGGGCAAAGCTGTCATGCGAGCCAAGGTCGGCAAACCCGTCGTCTTCAGGAACCCACATGGTCATAAAAGCGCCTCCGTCTTTGTTGTTTCTTGCGGTTTTCGAAATGGCGGTGTGACCGGCCCGAGATGCGTTTCGCGAACGCGTTCGACGCCTTCTTTTGTGGAGAACGCCGATCAACCGGACGCCATTCGCGGCGAACCCGCCAGATGGTCGAGCCGATGATGATCAGGATCACGCAGAACAGCAGGAACGCGATGGGACGATCGATGAAATCCAGCGGCGTCTTGACCCGCGCCAACGAGGCCCGCAGTTTGACCTCCATGATGCCGCCCAGAACCATCCCGAGGATGATCGGTACGATGGGCATGTTCAGACGTTTCAGGATGAACCCCAGCAGCCCAAACACCGCGGCAATGATGCAATCCATCGCCGAATTGCGGATCGAATAGACCCCTACGAAACTGAGCAGCAGGATGCACATGCCCAAAAAGCGGTTTGGAATTCGCGTCAAGTGAACCAGCCAACCGGTTGAAACCAGGAGGAAACCCACGACGATGACGTTCAGGACCAGCAGAGCGATGTAGAGCGCGACAACAAAATCCATGTCGTTTTGGAACAGCCCAGGCCCCGGAACGACGTTGTGGACATAAAAGACCGAAAGCATCATCGCCGTCAGCGCCTCACCCGGAATACCCAGCGCCAGCAAAGGGATCATCGCAGCCGCAGGCACGGCATTGTTCGCGGTTTCCGAGGCGATCAGCCCTTCGGAGGACCCGTGCCCAAACGCTTTTGGGTTCTTAGAGAGTTTGCGGGCCGAGGTGTATGACATGAACTGGGCAGTGAACTCTCCGACCCCAGGGATCATGCCCATGACCACGCCGAAGCTGGCTGAAATCGCAGCCACGCGCGGGTGGCGGGCCAGTTCTCGGAACCCTTGGAACAACGACCCGCGCGAGCGCGGCAGGCGGATTTTTTCGTCATCCATCGTCAGCAGCAAGAAGGCCTGCGACAGCGCGAAGAGTCCCAGCACGACGACGATCAGATCAAAGCCCCCGGCCAGCCAGCTTTGGCCAAATGTGAAACGTCGGGTGTAGGCGGCAGGCTCCAGCCCGACGGTGCCGATCAAAATACCGAACCCAGCCAGCGCGGCGGCGATGGCCATTTGCCCCTTGTGGGCGACGACAACCAGCACAAGGCCCAATAGCGCGGCCAGAAAAATCTCACGCGATCCAAACATCGGAGCGATTTTGGCCAGAACCGGCGACAGGAAAATTAGGCAGATCACGGAAAACAGGCCGCCAAGAAAACTCGCCGAATAGGCCAGAGACAAGGCGCGGCGACCTTCGCCGCGCAGCGTCATTGGAAACCCGTCATAGGTGGTCAGCGCGTTGACTGCCGTACCGGGTGTGTTGATCAGGATCGCAGGGATCGAGCCGCCATACATGGATGACCCATAGATGCCCAGCAGCAGCGTCAGGCCAACAATCGGATCCATCGAAAACGTGGCGGGCAACAGGATGGCAATGGCGACCGCAGGACCAACGCCAGGGATGGCACCAATCGCGACACCCCCGACCGCCCCGACCAGCAGGGCCAACATCACGTCCCAGCGCGCCAGCACGTCAATGGCAGAGAGGATCAGCTCCATCAGAGATACACCAGAAAGAAGGTCCGGACGGAGTCCGGAAGAAATTCATAGACTTGAGCGCCGGGTATGTTCACGCCCAGAAAGCCCTTGAACAAGACCACCATCGCGATGGCGAACAGTGCGGCGATGCCAATTGCCGCGCGGGACCGATACCCAAGTCGCCAGGTCAGCGCGCATGCAAAGAGTATGCTCATCGGCATGAAACCCAGCCTCGGGACCGAGGCGACATAGACCAGAAACCAAAGCAGATATTCCAAGGGCTCCGCCCAGCGGCGCGCTTCGATCCAGTCCAGAGCGTTGGGCTTTCTGCGCCGCATCAGCCGGAAATGGATCACGAACCCCGCCAGCATCGTGACCAGCGCAATCGCGGGCCATAAGCGGGGCTGACTACCAATATTGCGAGCCTTTTCAGTCCATTCGGTCTGATTGCCGATCTGCGACAGCAGGATCAGCGTCAGCACCAGTCCCGCGATGACAAACACAACCTGACCAGAGGTCTTTGTCTTGACCTGTAAAAGCTCGGAATCGTCCATGAGATGACCTTTGATGGGTACAAGAGGGCAGCGCGCCGCCCTCTCAAAAAGACGCGGTTATTGACCCAGCGCCTGACCAATTGTGCCCAGCGTCGCCTTGTCTTCGGCAATCACCTCCGCGCTTTCGTCGGCATTCAGCCAATAGACCAGAGCACCGGTTTCCTCGGCCAACTTCTGCGCCCGCTCGCTTTTCACGGTCTTTTCGGCCACCGCCGCGATCTTGTCGCGCACATCTGCCGGGGTGTCCTTGGTGACAAACAGACCATTCCACAGTGAGATATCAAGGCTCGGCTCAACCTCTCCTATGGCAGGCGTATCCGGGACCTTGCTGATCCGCTCACCGGTGATCGAAACCAGAACCTGCACATCATCGAGGCATGGCAGGATCAGTTGCAACGTAGTGTTGATCACGTCTGCATCGCCTGAGGCCAGCGTGTTGCAGTCCAGAGCATCAAAGGCCGCGTCGCCGCCCCATTCAAACCCCATGGTCGACGACAGCGCCTTGGTGACCTGTGTCGGCGTCAGAACGTCACCGAAATGCCCCAGAAACACGTCATTTTCCTTAGCGTAATCAGCAAGTTCCTGCATTGTCGAATAAGGCGCATTGCCCGACGTCGCGACGACAAACGGATAGGTCAGAAAAATACCGACAGGGTCGAATTTTTCGGGCGTCAGTTCGGGAATGTCGATCTCGTGCCCGATCAAGGATACGGCCGGAACAAACGACCCGATCGTGTACCCATCCGCCGGAGCGGTCGCGACCTCTACAGCGCCGGGGAACGGGCCACCACCGCCACCGGGCTTGTTCACCACAGCAGCAGGCACGCCATATTCGGCCTGAAAATCCTCGGCAATCATGCGGGTCAGAACGTCTTCGAGATCGCCCGGAGGCCACGGGACGATAAAGCTCACGGGTTTTTCGGGGTACTCGGCCAGCGCCGGTCCGGCCAGACCAACGGCAAGTGCGGCCAAAAGGGCCTTAGTTGTTTTGGACATGTCATCTCCCTGCGATGCGCAACTTATTGGTTTATTATTTGAACCTTTAGTATCATTTATTCTGAATTGGATTCTTCACCTGTCAACAAAAAAATCATCATTGACAAATGCAGGTTTAAAATCTGACACTTTTTTTGACACCTTTGGTTCATTATTCAAACCGATGAGAGGCAACGTGGACACATCCAGAATAGAAGAGCTTCGGCACCGCTCCATTCCCGCTGCCAAGCATGTGATCAACGGGGCGCGAGTTGATGCATCAGACAGCGGCGTTTTGGACATCGTATCTCCGATAGACGGAACCGTTCTGACCACCATGCCCAGAGGGACGCGGGAGGATGCAGACAAGGCAATCCGATCCGCGCGCACGGCGTTTGAGGATGGGCGCTGGTCGGGTCTGGCCCCGGCGGCCCGCAAAAAAGCAATGCTGAAATGGGCCGATCTGATTGAGGCACAGGCCGAGGAACTGGCCGTTCTGGGTGTGCGCGACAACGGCACAGAAATAGGGATGGCTTTCAAGGCCGAGCCGTTCAGCGCCGTGGGGACAATTCGCTACTATGCCGAGGCGATCGACAAGATTTATGGTGAGATCGCCCCAACCACGCCAGGTGCCTTGGGGTTGATCCACAAACAGCCGGTGGGCGTGGTCGGCGCGATTGTGCCGTGGAACTTTCCTTTGATGATAGGCAGTTGGAAACTGGGGCCCGCTTTGGCCGCAGGTTGCACGGTTGTTCTGAAACCGGCGGAAACCGCATCTTTGACATTGATCCGACTGGCCGAATTGGCTTTGGACGCTGGTATTCCACCCGGCGTTCTGAACGTCGTGACCGGCGAAGGCTCGGTTGTCGGTGCGGCCATTGCCGAATCCCATGAAGTGGATGTGCTTGTCTTTACCGGGTCAGGCGCGACGGGGCGCAGGCTGATGGAGGCCTCTGCCCGGTCAAACCTAAAACGTGTTTATCTGGAACTTGGTGGCAAATCCCCCAACATCATTTTCGCCGACGCGCCCGATCTGGATGAGGCAGCCAAGGTTTCCGCCGCAGGGATATTCCGCAATTCCGGTCAGGTCTGCGTGGCCGGATCCCGGCTTTTGGTTCAGCGTGATATCCATGACGTATACGTCGAAAAGTTGGTCGCCCAAGCCGAGGCGATGCAAGTCGGAGATCCCCTGAACCCCGGAACCAACGCAGGCGCGGTCAATTCCGAGCGCCAGCTAGAGCAGAACCTCGCCTTTGTCGCCGAGGCTCAGGCCGCCGGGCGCACCATAGTCACCGGCGGGACCCGCATCCTTGAAGAAACGGGCGGCACATATATGGCCCCCACCATCGTAACCGGCGTCGAAGGTGATGATCGCATCGTACGCGAAGAGGTGTTTGGCCCGGTCCTTACCGTTCAGGCCTTCGACACCGAAGACGAAGCCATCGCGCTGGCCAATGCGTCCGATTTCGGCCTCGCAGCAGCGGTCTGGACATCGGATCTATCGCGCGCCCACCGGATGATCGCGCGCATTCAGGCCGGGGTAGTTCACGTCAACACCTATGGCGGCGCGGATGTGACTGTGCCCTTGGGTGGCGTAAAACAGTCGGGCAACGGGCACGACAAGTCTCTGCATGCCTTCGAAAAATATTTCGACCTGAAAACCGCCTGGATCAAGCTCTGAGGACCCTATGCGATGACAGACAAGACCATCCTACTCGTCGGCACCTATGACACCAAAGATGATGAGTTGAATTATCTGGCCGAGACGATCCGGGCGCAGGGCGGTCAGGTTCTGACCATGGATGTTTCGGTGCTTGGCGACCCATCGCAACCGACGGAAATTTCAAAACACACAGTCGCCGAAGCCGGAGGGCACAGCATTCAGGATGCCATCGACAGCGGCGATGAAAACACCGCCATGCAGATCATGGCCAAAGGCAGTGCAAATAAGGCCGCCCAGTTGGAATCCGACGGGAAGATTGACGGGGTTTTGATCCTCGGCGGTACAATGGGCACCGATCTGGCGCTGGATATCTGCTCGGCGCTGCCTGTGGGTGTTCCGAAATACATCGTCTCCACGGTTTCGTTTTCCCCGCTCATCCCGCCCGACCGCCTGCCTGCCGACATACAGATGATCCTCTGGGCCGGGGGGCTCTACGGATTGAATTCCGTGTGCAAATCCTCCCTGAGCCAAGCCGCCGGAGCCGTCTTAGGTGCGGCACGGGCAGTAGAAAAGCCCAATCGGGACAAACCTCTGATCGGCATGACTTCGTTTGGGAAAACGGTTCTGAAATACATGGTCGCGTTGAAACCCGCTCTGGAGGAGCGCGGATTTGAGGTTGCGGTATTTCACGCTACCGGCATGGGCGGGCGGGCGTTCGAGAGCCTGGCCGCCGAAGGGCGGTTCGCAGCTGTCATGGATTTCGCCCCGCAGGAGGTTGGCAACCATCTGATGGGTTCATCGATCTCGGCCGGGGCAGACCGGATGACCGCGGCGGGGCGCGCTGGGACGCCCCAGATGGTCTCAATCGGGTGCTACGATTTGGTGGATTTCGTCGGCTGGCAGGACACGCCGCCCAAACTGGAAGGTCAGGAAACTCATGCGCATAACAGGCTGTTGTCTTCTGTCATGATGACTGCCAATCAGCGGCGGGATATGGCGCGCGAGATGTGTCGCAAGCTGGGCGAGGCAACGTCTGCGACCACCCTTATCCTGCCGATTCAGGGGGGGAACGAATGGGATCGCCCTGGCGGCCCGCTGAGCGATCCTGACGGGTTGACCGCCTTTGTTGAGGAAATCCGTGGAAACTGCCCTGACAACGTGACGCTGATTGAGCTGGACGCCCACATCAACGATGCGGCCTTTGCCGAAACTGCACTGCAGGTCTTTGATGAATGGGTCAGCGCCGGGGTTGTCAAACCTGCGGGCTAGATCCTGCCTCAGGTTACCAACTTACGGAGTTCTGCTCCCGCCTGGGGCGTTGCCCTGCTCATCGGTTTCCATACCGGACGACAGCTTTTGCAGCAAAGCTACTAACAAATCGTGATCTTCATCCCCCAGCATTCTGCGATAATGCGCGGCGATTTGGACCGCATCCGGTAGGTGAAGATCGATGATCGACTGCCCTTTCGACGTGATCGAGATGTGCTGGCGACGGCGATCCTGGGCATCGGCTTCGCGGGTCACGTACCCCGCCGCCTCCATCGTCTGAACAATACGGCTCAGACTGGGCGGCATGAGCGCAGCGCGCCGCGCTAAATGTCCCGCGTCCTGTTGCCCGAACTCGCTGAGCACCCGCAAAACGCGCCATTGCTGCTCGGTGATCCCCGCCTGCAAAAGCATCTTGCGGATTGGGGCCATGGCAGCCTCACGCGCGCGGATCAGCGCGACAGGAAGCGAGCTCCGTGTCGGCGGCAGGGTTTGGCTTGCTTTTTCGTTCGCAGTCACGGGCGCACCCTCAGATTACATCACATGTTAAATAAATGGATTGACTCACGGCTGCAATATCCGCTAGCCATAATTTAATTAACATATCAAACAAACGCGGAGCGGGCCATGCCGCATATCCACATTGAATATTCCGGTAATCTGGAACAGGTGGTGGACATCGGCGGCCTGTGTGATGCGCTCAGGGCTTCGGCTGCGGATATCGACGCCCTCCCCCTGCCCGGCATTCGCGTTAGAGCCATTCGCGTGGATCACTATGCAATTGCCGATGGCAACCCCAAACATGGGTTCATCGACATCTCGGTCCGCTTGCGCGAGGGCCGCGCGACCGAAGTCAAACGCGACGTGATCACGAAGGTGTTCGACGCTGCCCGCGCCTATCTCAGACCGGCGATGGAGTCGCATTCGATCGCGCTGTCGGCCGAGCTGCGCGAGATCGACGCTGAACTTGCCCCAAAATGCGGTACGATCCGCGATCATCTGGAGGGATGATGATGTCTGCGCTGGAAAAGAACTTAGAAAAACTGGACGGCTTTCTGGCACGTTTCCGAGATGGCGGCATCCCGAACCGGATAGGCGGGAAAGACCAAGCCGGTTCTGGCGGCAGCTTTGACACCATCTCTCCGGTCGATAAAAGCGTCATCTGTCAGGTGGCCCAAGGCAACGCGGCGGATATTGACGCAGCCGCCAACGCTGCAGCGGATGCCTTTGCCGAATGGCGGGACATGCCTGCCATCCAACGGCGCAACATCCTGATCCGAATAGCCGACGCCATTGAAGACCGCGCAGAAGAGATCGCTCTGTGCGAGTGCTGGGATACTGGGCAGGCACTGAAATTCATGTCCAAGGCGGCCTTGCGAGGGGCCGAGAATTTCCGCTATTTCGCGGATCAGGTCGTGCAGGCGCGCGACGGTCAGCACCTGAAATCCCCGACCCTCATGAATATCACCACCCGCGTGCCCATAGGTCCGGTTGGAGTGATCACGCCATGGAACACGCCGTTTATGCTGTCCACATGGAAGATCGCCCCCGCGCTGGCGGCGGGATGTACGGTGGTTCACAAACCGGCTGAAGCCAGCCCGCTAACCGCACGCTTGCTCGTGGAAATCGCGGAAGAAGCAGGCTTGCCATCAGGCGTTCTCAATACGGTGAACGGGTTCGGCGAAGACGCAGGAAAAGCCCTGTGCGAGCACCCGAAGATCCGCGCAATCGCTTTCGTCGGCGAAAGCCGCACCGGCAGCCTGATTACCAAACAGGGGGCAGATTCACTCAAGCGAAACCATCTAGAGCTTGGTGGTAAGAACCCTGTCATCGTGTTCGACGACGCCGATCTGGACCGCGCTTTGGATGCTGTGATCTTCATGATCTATTCGATCAACGGGGAACGCTGCACCTCATCCTCGCGCCTGCTGGTGCACGATACGATCCGCGAGGAATTTGAGGCGCGATTGGTCGAAAGGGTGAACAACATTCGGGTCGGGCATCCGCTGGACCCGACCACTGAAGTCGGCCCGCTTGTGTCCGAGGAACACTTCACCAAAGTCACCTCGTATTTCGACGTCGCCAAACAAGATGGCGCGACCATTGCCGCGGGTGGCGAAACGTTTGGTGAAACGGGCTATTTCGTAAGGCCTACCCTGTTCACCAACGCCACCAACCAAATGCGGATTGCGCGCGAGGAAATTTTTGGCCCCGTCCTGACCTCGATCCCGTTTTCGACCGAAGACGAGGCATTGCAGATCGCCAACGACACGCCCTACGGGCTGACCGGGTATCTTTGGACCAACGACCTGACGCGCGCGCTACGATTTACCGACAAGCTCGAGGCCGGGATGATCTGGGTGAACTCAGAGAATGTCCGCCACCTGCCGACCCCATTCGGCGGTGTAAAATCCTCGGGCATCGGTCGGGATGGCGGCGACTGGTCTTTCGAATTCTACATGGAACAAAAACACATCGGCTTTGCGACAGGTCAGCACAAGATCGCCCGACTGGGTGTCTGACCCGTATCGCTACGCCCAATCGAAACCCCGAGTTCACCTGGAGTTTGCCATGCCAGTCCCCGCTCCGAACCTCTATCCGGATTTCAACACGATCCGCCTTAGCCATGTCTGTCTGAATGTTGCTGATCTGGACCGGTCTCGCGCTTTTTACGTCGACCTCTTTGGCCTTCAGGTGTCAGAGAAAACCGACAGCCATATCTACCTTCGTGCGCTCGAAGAACGGGGTCATCACAGCGTCATCCTGCAGAAATCAGATCAGCCCGGAACTGTCGAAGTTATGGGTTTCAAGGTCTTTGACGAGGCCGATCTGGACCGCGCCGAGGTCTGGTTTCGGGACCAAGGTCGCCCCACTCAATGGATCCACCGCCCACATCAGGGCCGCACGCTGCTAACGTCGGACAACATCGGAATTCCGCTGGAGTTCTATCACAAGATGGAGCGGCTGCCGACGATCCATCAGGAGTATGCCCGCTATCATGGCGTCCGGCCCTTGCGGATCGATCACTTCAATTGCTTCAGCCCCAATGTGGACGAAAGCGTCGCGTTCTATAACCTGATGGGCTTTCGCGTGACGGAATACACCGAGGATGAGGACAGCAAACGCCTGTGGGCCGCTTGGTTGCACCGCAAGGGTGGTGTGCATGACATGGCCTTTACCAATGGGACGGGGCCGCGGATGCATCACGTCGCCTTCTGGGTCGCCAACCCGCTGCATATCATCGATCTGCTGGATGTTATGGCGACAACCGGCTATGTCGAAAACATCGAACGCGGTCCCGGTCGGCACGGGATTTCGAACGCGTTCTTCCTTTATATCCTTGACCCGGACGGTCACCGGATCGAAATCTACAGCTCGGACTATCAGACCCTGGACCCGGATCACGAGCCGCTGAAATGGGACCTGAAAGACCCGCAGCGCCAGACACTCTGGGGGGCCCCTGCTCCGCGCAGTTGGTTCGAACACGGCACGCAGTTTGTCGGTGTCGAAACACGCACCGCGGAGCTGGCGGCGACGCCGATCATCGCGCCCTGAGGAGAGCGGAATGAACTGGGACGAATTCAGTCACTGGGGCAAGCACATTGCCGACTGGGCGGCGGATTACCACAAAGGCCTCGCCGATCTGCCGGTTCGGGCGCAGACGGCCCCAGGTGAGATCGCCGCGCAACTGCCGGATGCGCCACCGGACGGTGCCGAGGCCATGGACACCATCATGGCCGATTTCGAGTGCATCGTGATGCCGGGCATGACCCATTGGCAGCATCCCCGGTTCTTCGCCTACTTCCCGGCCAACGCAGCGCCGCCGTCCATGCTGGCGGATATGCTGATCACGACAATCGCTGCGCAATGCATGCTATGGCAGACCTCTCCGGCGGCGACCGAGATGGAGGGCGTCATGGTGGACTGGCTGCGACAAGCGCTTGATCTGCCATCAGAATACACCGGAGTCATTCAGGATAGCGCATCCTCGGCCACGCTCTCGGCGGTATTGACCATGCGTGAACGGGCAACGGGGTTCACCGGCAATCGCGATGGGCTGAACGGCAAGGGCGATCTGCGGATTTATTGCTCGGAACAGGTGCATTCCTCGATTGACCGGGCCTGCTGGGTGGCTGGCATTGGGCAGAACAACCTGATCAAAATTCCGACCACCGGGCCTCGGTTTTCGATGGATACAGATGCCTTGAGGAGGGCGATTACCGAAGATCGCGCTGCAGGGCATATCCCTGCGGGGATCATTGCGGCCACTGGCGGAACCGGCGTTGGAGCCAGCGATAGTCTTGCTGATGTGCTGGCGGTGGCTCGTGCCGAAGACCTCTACACGCATCTGGATGCCGCTTGGGCGGGCGCGGCGATGATCTGCCCCGAATTCCGGGGCGATTTCTGGAACGGAGTCGAAGGCTATGACAGCATCGTCTTCAATCCCCATAAGTGGCTGGGTGCGCAGTTCGACTGCTCGGTTCAGTTCCTGCGCGATCCGACGCCCCAGCTCAATACGCTGAAGATCGAACCAGAATACCTCAAGACGACCGGCGCCGAAGTGACCAATTATTCGGAATGGACCATCCCTCTTGGCCGCCGGTTCAGGGCTTTGAAACTGTGGTTTCTGATCCGATCCTACGGCTTGGACGGTTTACGTCAGCGCATTCGCAACCACGTGGCTTGGGCCAGTGAAGTTTGCGGGGAAATCCGCGCGATGGATGGGTTTGAAATCGTAACCGACCCCATTCTAAGCCTGTTTTCCTTCCGCTGCCCCGGTGACGACGCGGCCCAACAACGATTGGTGGATGCCCTGAACGACGACGGGCGCATCTATTTGACCCAAGGAATGTTCGACGGGCGCAAGGTCATTCGGTTTCAGGTCGGCCAGTTCGACACGACGCGAGATCACGTCATGATGGCCCCGGCGATCATCCGCGACGTGTGGGGAGCATTGCAATGAAGTTCGCAACCTTTTCAGCCGACGGCCAGATGCATTACGGTGCGGTCACCGAGGGCGGAATGATCGCGTTGGACGGTGACTTTCCCCATTGGCCCTCCCTGCTGGATGTCGTCAAGGCCGACGCATTGGGGGAACTGGCAACAGCAGCTCAAAGCAAACCTGTGTCTCATACCGAGTTTCGGTACGAGATGGTTTTGCCCAATGCCACGCGCATTCTGTGTGTTGGCGTCAACTTCCCGGACCGAAACGCCGAGTACAAAGATGGCAGTGCCCAACCGGACTATATGTCCTTGTTCCCACGCTTTGCCAGCGGCTTTACGGGGCACGAGCGCCCGCTGATCCGGCCGCCAGAGAGCGACAAACTCGATTATGAGGGCGAAGTGGCTGTCGTGATTGGCAAAGGCGGGCGCAGGATTGCGCAGGTAGATGCCTATGACCACATCTCGGCGCTGACGCTCTGCAACGAAGGCACGATCCGCGACTGGGTGCGGCACGCAAAGTTCAACGTCACGCAAGGCAAGAACTGGGACCGCTCGGGCGCGATGGGGCCTTGGCTGGTTCCCTTCACGGACGCGGCACAATTGGATGATGCGCGCATTCAGACCCGCGTGAACGGCGAATTGCGGCAAGACGATACGCTTAGCCGGATGATGTTCCCGATCCGGCGCGAGATCGAATATATCTCGACCTTCATGACATTGCAGCCCGGTGACATCATCGTCACGGGCACCCCCACGGGTGCGGGTGCCCGGTTTGACCCACCCCGGTTCCTGAAGCCCGGCGATGTGGTCGAGGTGTCCGTCGACGGCATCGGCACTCTGCGCAACACGGTCGAGGATGAGGCACCATGACCCCCCAAGATCACGAACGCGCCGCCGCCGATCTTTTGCAGGCGGAACGAACCGGAGACCAGATCGGTCTTTTGACCCTGCGCCACCCCGAGATGGGTATGGACGACGCTTACGAGGTTCAGAAGGCCATCCATCGCCAGAAACTTGCAGAGGGGCGCAGGGTGATCGGATGGAAGATCGGGCTGACCTCAAAAGCGATGCAATACGCGTTGAGTATCGACATTCCCGATAGCGGTATTCTGTTTGACGATATGGTCTTTGAAAATGGCAATCAGGTCCCCGCTGGCCGGTTCATCCAGCCAAGAATTGAGGCCGAGATCGCGTTCGTCATGAAGGCACCGCTCAGCGGTGCGGATGTGACGCGCGAAGATGTCATAGCGGCGACCGATTACGTTGCTCCATCCATCGAAATTCTGGACACGCGCATCCAACACACGGACCCGGACACCGGTAAAGCGAGAACCGTCTTTGACACGATCAGCGACAATGCAGCAAACGCAGGTGTCGTGCTGGGCAACCAGCGCCATGCGGTTGACGCATTTGACCTCCGCTGGGTCGGCGCATTGACGTTTCGCAATGGCGAGATCGAGGAAACCGGATTGGGCGCTGGCGTCCTGAACGACCCCGTGGAAAGCGTGGTCTGGCTGGCACGCCGCATGGCGCAATACGGACAGAAGATTGAAGAAGGTCACGTCATCCTGTCTGGAAGCTTCATCCGACCGATCGAGTGCCCGTCCGGGAGCGAAATCCAAGCGGATTTTGGATCATTCGGAAAAGTAAGCATCGGATTTGACTAGGCTGGTGCGTCGCAGTGCATTTAGCAAACTGGATATCGCGTGAAGCATAGTCAGTGCATGACCCAGAGCGCCTGACTGGTGAATTCACCAATCAATGCGCATCCGGGCCTTTTTGCACGGCTTCAGATCGGGAAGATCACTTTCTGGGAACCCACCCGGGACGCCGGAACACGTAGCCAATGGCTTCACCAAAGGTCCTTGCGCCTCTGATATCTCGGAACAATTGCGGCCATTCCGAGAACCAAACAGCTATTGGATTTCGACTGTCAAAATCGCGGGTCAAACCGTAGCGTGGCGTTTCTTCCTCAGCCTGGAATGTGTTCCAGATACGATCCCAAATGATCAGGATGCCTCCATAGTTTTTGTCCAGGTATTTGTCGTCACTTCCATGATGGACCCGGTGATGCGACGGGGTGTTCAGCACCCATTCCAACACGCCCAGCTTTCCTATCAACTCGGTATGCAGCCATGTTTGATAGGCCAACACGGTGACCACGCCAAAGATGATCGCCTCGGGTGCAAACCCGGCAAACGCCAGCGGCAGATGTGCGACCAGCGACCAGACACCTTCCAGAGGTCCGAACCTGACGCCCGTCACGATGTTCATGTCCTGAGAAGAATGGTGGACGGCGTGCTGGGTCCATAGAATCCGGACCTCATGCGCGATCCGATGCTCCCAATAATACGTTATATCGGCCAATAGCACGACCAGTGCCAGGCTCCACCATGTCACCGGAATTGACCACGGCATTGCTTGGGCGATGATCCAATACAACCCGTAAGCGCCGGTTAGAATGAACGTTTCGACCAGTATGTAAGGGATTTGCGTCGACGCACTCACCAACATCTCGCCAAAGGTCTTTGCCTTGAACTCGCGCTTGAACACCATTTCGGCGATCTCGATCAGCAAGATGGCTGCACCGATGAGGAAAAACGCCTCATCAATCTGAGTTGTCAGAATTTCAGGATTCACTGGGTTCCCTTTCTCAATCCGGTCGAAAACGTCCGCCACGCCAATTCCGCGGCCTGTTTCGGCGTGGCTTCGCCCGATTGCACCAATGTCCAGGCTGCGTAGATCAGGTTCTCGTAAACCTCGACAATCCAAGCATTTGGCAGATGCGCATCAAACAGCCCTTCGGCTTTTGCGTGCTCAACGTCCTCACAAAGCTCTTTCCTGCTGGCGGCGTAGGCTGCGGCGGTTTCGGGGTCGGCATCGTTGACCTCATTGGCGAGGAACCACTGGCGGCTTGCCAGCGGTACAATTGCAAACAGAGACAGGCGAAACCCCTCAGCATAGCTGTCCGCGTTGTCGGTCGCGTCTGACACCGTCGCCTCAAGTTCGGTTAATGCGACCCGCGCGAGGGCCTGCATCAACTCTGAGCGCCCGGCAAAGTGCCGATGGAGCGTCGCCCGTCCGACACCGGCGCGTTCAGCGATCTCGCCAAGCGATGCAGTTGGGTTTTCGTTAAACAACTCGAACGCGGCTTCGATAATTGCGTCACGTGTATTCAGGCGGAATTTAGTCATGAGACATAGATGTCCCATTTGGGACATCATTTCAATATTCGCCGCAACTCTTTTTTGCAACGCAGATCTATAGCACTGTATTTATTTATGAATTTTAGACCCCGCCAGCCCATCGGCCATCAAAAAACACAGGCTTCACGACTGATCAAAGTTCTTGGAACCGATAAACAAGAGAGTATGTCTAGCGTTCTCGCCTGAATCAGCGTGCCGTCTTTTCACAAAACCAGTTCGACGGATCGAAAAAGAACTTGCGGCAAGATTTTTATTTCGTTATTTCACGAAATATGGAAAAAGAAATCGCAGAACAACTGTCCATTCTAGGCCACCCGCAGCGAATATCGGTGTTTCGCTTGCTGATGCGACGTTATCCCGACGCCGTTCCCGCCGGAGAACTGGGATCGGAACTGGGGATCAAACCCAGCACGCTCTCAAGTTATCTCAATGCGCTGCATCGGTCGGGACTGGTGTCGCAAAAGCGATCCGGCACCTCCCTGCTTTATTCGATCGATATGAACGTTGTACGACACATGTTCGATTTTCTGCTCAACGATTGCTGCCGTGGCCGCCCTGATCTCTGTACCCCCTTTGCACAAGGAAAGAGCACAATGACGGATCGGAAATTCAATGTTTTGTTCATCTGCGTGGGCAATTCCGCGCGTTCGATCTTTGCAGAAACGATACTTCGAGAAACAGCCGGTGATCGTTTCAACGTATTTTCGGCTGGCACCCGCCCCAATTCGGAACTGAACCCATTCGCGGTGCAGGTTCTGAAGGACAAAGGGCACGATACATCCCATCTTCGGGCCAAGAACGTATCCGAGTTTTCCTCAGATAGCGGGCCGGATCTGGATTTCGTTTTCACCGTCTGCAACCAGGCCGCAAACGAAGACTGCCCCGCATGGGAAGGTCAGCCCATTAGCGGCCACTGGGGAATGGTGGATCCGGTCAAGGCAACCGGAACGGATGCCGAGAAGAGCCTGGCCTTTCAGAACGCATACGGAGCCCTAAAGCGGCGGATCGAAGCGTTTTCATCCCTGCCGTTCGAAAGTCTGGATAGGATCGCGTTGCAAAATGCCGTCGATGAAATCGGCAGAACACCTCTTGAGGACACAAAATGACGACTTATGCGGTAAACGGCCTTGGCCGAATGGGAAAGTTGGCGCTGAAGCCCTTGCTTGAAAAAGGCGCTGAAATCGCCTGGATCAATGACGGCGTTGGCGACCCTGAAATGCATGCGCATCTGCTGGAGTTCGACACCGTTCATGGTCGTTGGGATGCCGCGTTTTCTCATGACGCTGAAAGCGTGACCATCAATGGCACCCGGCTGCCGTTTATCGGCACCAAAAACCTCTCTGATCTGCCATTGGACGGCGTCGATGTCGTGATCGACTGCACCGGCGTCTTCAAAACCGAGGCCCAGTTGGCCCCATATTTTGAGGCAGGTGTGAAGAAAGTCGTCGTCTCGGCCCCTGTCAAGGACGGCCCGACCGCGAACATCGTGATGGGCGTGAACGAGGGCACCTATGACCCCTCTGAGCATCACATCGTCACCGCAGCCTCTTGCACCACCAACTGCCTTGCGCCAGTTGTGAAGGTCATCCACGAGAACCTGGGCATCCGCCATGGCTCGATGACCACGATCCACGATGTGACAAACACGCAAACCATCGTTGACCGCCCGGCCAAGGACTTGCGACGAGCGCGCTCGGCCCTGAATTCGCTGATCCCGACCACCACCGGTTCGGCCACGGCTATTACGCTGATTTATCCTGAACTCAAAGGCCGATTAAACGGCCACGCAGTTCGGGTCCCATTGCTGAACGCCTCGTTGACTGATTGCGTCTTCGAGGTTGAGCGGGCAACCACCGCCGAAGAAGTTAACGCGTTCTTCAAATCGGCCGCTGAAGGCGACCTGCAAGGCATTCTGGGCTATGAGACGCGCCCCTTGGTCTCAACCGACTACACCAATGACGAACGGTCCTCGATCGTCGATGCCCCTTCGACCATGGTGGTGAACGGGACGCAGGTAAAGGTCTATGCGTGGTATGACAACGAGATGGGTTATGCCCACCGCCTTGTTGACGTCGCACTGATGGTCGGGGCCTCGCTGTGACTCAACGGCCCGAAGGACTGTCGGCCTATATCGCGGTCACGGCGGCCTATTGGGCCTTTATGCTGACCGACGGGGCCCTGCGGATGCTGGTGCTGTTGCATTTTCATACGATGGGGTTCTCGCCGGTCCAGTTGGCATATCTGTTTGTTCTGTACGAGATCGCGGGGATGGTAACCAATTTGGCCGCTGGCTGGATAGCGGCACGGTTCGGATTGACCTCAACGCTCTACGCAGGGCTTGGGCTGCAAGTCGTTGCGCTGCTGGCGCTGACTCAGCTTGATCCGAACTGGACATTTGCCGTTTCCGTGGCGTTCGTCATGATCGTTCAGGGGGCAAGCGGTGTGGCCAAGGATCTGGCCAAGATGTCGTCCAAGTCGGCTGTAAAACTGCTGGCACCCACCGAGGGCGGGGGCCTCTTCCGTTGGGTCGCTGTACTGACAGGATCCAAGAACGCGGTGAAGGGGCTGGGTTTCCTACTGGGTGCCGCTCTGCTGGCAACGTTGGGCTTTACCTGGGCCGCTCTAGCGATGGCAGTAGTGTTGGCCGCCATTCAGGTGGCCGTTGTCTTGCTGATGCCGCCTGGGCTGCCAAAAGGGCGCAAAGGCGCCAAGTTTTCCGAGGTATTTTCGAAATCCGCAAACGTGAACTGGCTGTCGGCCGCTCGCGTCTTCCTGTTCGGCGCGCGCGACGTGTGGTTCGTGGTCGGTATCCCAATTTATTTCTATGCGGTCCTGTCTGATGGAACCGAAGAAGGCAACCGGGCCGCGTTCTTCATGATCGGGACCTTCATGGCTTTGTGGATCATCCTTTACGGAGGCGTACAGGCCAGCGCCCCCAAGATCCTGCGCGCGACTGAACGGTCCGAGGGCGACTTGATCCGCGCCGCGCGCAGCTGGGCCGCTGCTCTTTTCTGCGTCCCGGCCCTTTTGACTGTCGCAGTTGTGATGGCCGATGGCCCGCAGACATGGCTGACCATCACACTTGTCCTGGGCCTGTTGGCCTTTGGGGCGATCTTCGCTGTCAACTCATCGCTGCATTCCTACCTGATACTGGCATTTACCAAATCGGAACGTGTCACGATGGACGTTGGGTTCTACTACATGGCCAATGCAACGGGCCGCCTGCTGGGCACAGTCTTGTCCGGCCTGACCTATCAGATCGGAGGACTGCCCCTTGTTCTGGGAACAGCGGCGGCAATGGTTGCGCTGGCAGCGTTGACGTCCGGAAAACTGTCGGATGAGGGCAACGAAGCGTATCCGTAGCTACCATTTGCCCAAGTTTGATAGCGAAATGGCTGTCTAGAGACGAACCAAGCGTTCTTCTACAGGTGACGACTGTACGATCGAGGTGTTCGTCGCGCCGAAAGGCACGATCCGGTCAATGACGGCCTCCATCTCCGCGACATCACGCACATGGGCACGCGCGACAAAACAATCCTCGCCGGAGACACGATCACACGCGACGATCTGAGGGGTCTCGCGTATCGCATCGATCATTTTGTTCATCTCGCCGGGAAGCGGACGGGCACGTATGAGAACAGTCAATCCATACCCAAGTTTCGCAGGGTCGATCCGCGCCCCATAGCCGGTGATTACGCCTAAATCCTCAAGACGTCGCACGCGGTCCGCGACACTGGGCGCTGAAAGGCCGACACGGCGGGACAATTCGGCACGAGGAATACGAGCATCCGCCGACAGTTCTTTTACAATCATGGCATCAATCCTGTCCAAGCTCGATCCTTCGAATCGACGGCTATTTTGCCGGTTTCCCCTCTGTTCGCGCGTCAAGCTTGCAGTATTCACGCAACTTCCTCTCATACTTTCTTCCATTTACCTTATATCGCAAACTCAAAGCTTGTGAACTATGCCTCACGCCGCATTCCACCCCAAGACGGATGCTGGCGAGCCAAAGCATAGGCCTCGGACAGCCGTTTGCGGCACCACAACCACAAGGCGTCTGCCCGTTTGACGCAAGAATATCCAAGCGTGTGACACCCCGCGTGATTCGACTTTTTTGCCATTTTGTGAAACAATTAGTCAGCCGTTTATTTTGTTTGGAGTTTTGGGGGATGGTTCGGCTACCTCTTTTTTGTTTGACGTTTTTGATATTCAATTTTGGCATCTGGGCGCCTGACGCAACGGCACAGAACACCGATGAGTCTTCAATGATTGCTGAGGGTTCGGACCAGACGGCGGCTTCGTTGCGGAAAATTTTTGCGCTGTTGGAAGAAGAAATCGCGCGCGCGCAATCCACCCGAGACAGCCTGCTTGATGACATCGAAATTGCCAGCGACGACCTGGTTGCCCTGCGGATTCAGATTTCGGATGCGGATGCACAAAGGCTGGAACACGCGTCCCGAATTGCCGAACTTGAAGAGGCCAGAAATCAGCTCGCCTCCGAGGTTGATAGCACGCGAACCGCCCTGGACGCGCGCCGTTCCGAACTGGCCGAACTTGAGGCACAGGCCAACTCTGGCGAAACCTTGCTGGCTGATCTCAACCTCGAAATCGAGGCCGCGCGAACGGAAGTCGGTGTTCTGGATCAACTGAAACTTGAGGTTCTTGATCTTAAGGCAAGGATAGATTCTGACCGTGAAATTTCCGAAAACCTGAAGTCCGAAGTTGCCGACTTGCAGGGCAAATACGCCGAGGTGGAACGTGTCGACCAGTCGCTGGCGATGGCTCGGGCCAACCTGAGCTCGGCAACGTCGGAATTGTCCAGAAAGCACAACGAACTTGAATCGGTGACGTCCAAACTTGGCGGCAGTCAGGTTAAGCTGGAAACCACCCGGTCAGAATTGTCGCACCTTCAGCAAGAAATGACGGGCGTGACGTCCGAATTGAAACGCCTGCATGGTGCAGTTCAAAAGCGGCGCCAAGAAAAAGAGGCCCTGGAAGCCGCAATCAAAGCGGCAACTGAACGGCAACAGCAAGTCGCCGCAGCGCTGGACCCGTTGCAGCAGGAAGAGGCGCGTTTACGTCAAAATGTTAAGACCTTAGCTGCCAACCAAAGCGCGCTGTCTGATGCGGCCGATGCATCCGTGGCAAAACGCGATTTGGCTGATCAGTCTTACCAGATGCTGCAGGTTCAAAAAGGGTCGGCCGGAGCCGAGTTGATGCGAACAGCCGAGGCACATGCAGCGCTGAAGGCGAACATCGATGAAACCGAAAAGGCCTTGGACGCGCTGAGCGTCGAAAGACAAACTGCCGAAAGTGAACTTGCGTTGGGGACTGAAAGATTGTCCGACTTGCAGGCCCGGATCAACGCGGCGGATCAGACACTGCGCACAACAGTGGAACAAGCAACACGCGCCGAGAGTGAACTTGAACAGGCAGCACAAGCGCTTTCGGAATCGCAGGCGGAAAAGGCGGCGCTGGAAGGCGCAATCGCTGAACACAAGACCGAACTCGCAACCCTTGCAGATGATGTAAAACGCGCGCGCACGGACAGCGCTGCGTCCCGGACCATTTCGCAAGATCTCGCCCGGTTGTTGCAGGATCATCAATCCGCCGAGGACGCGCTGGCAAATGTTCAAAAGCAACTGGCGTCAAGCCGGGCCGAGCGAAAGGAAATCGACACCACGATTACCAACCTAACAATCCGCCGCGAGGCCGCCGAGGCTGAGCTTGCCCGCTTGTCCGACGAAAGCGCCCGCCTGAGGGATGCGGCCCAGGCGGCGGAAGGTGAAAGAGCGGCAGCGCAGACTGCCCTCTCAGACCTTCAGCAGAAGCTATTGTCTTTGCAAGAAGCGAACGATCCGGCGCGTCTGAACGCTGAGCGCTCCATCCTGGAAGACGAGATCGCCAGCGCGCGCGAAACGCTTGAAGGGTTGCAGGCGGACATTGCCACCGGTTCGGCCAAGCGCGCTGAGACGGCGCGGACCATCGAGACCTTGCGCCTAGAACACGAGCAATTGGCAGCCGATGTCGCGGTGTCGAAAGACACGTTAGCACAATCACAGCTTGCAATCACCGAGGCCGAAGGTGTTGTCCAAGAGCTGACCGCCACGCAGCAAGATCTGTTGAACCGGCTCTCCCAGATTCAGGCCCAGGTCGACGAAGGCTCGGTCGCCCAATCCGAGCTGGCAGACGCGCTGTCGCAGATCCGTAAGGAACATGACGATGCCGTCGCCAGTGTGTCTCTGGTCATTCAGGAACGAGACACCGCGCAGTCAGAGCTTTCCGAACTTCAAGAGCGGCGCGTGGACCTTACAGCCACAACAGCCGCCGCACGCGAAGAGCGTGAAAGAATGGTCGCGCTTTTGATGCAAACTTCGGATGAAACCGTTGCGGCAGAAAACGAACTGAGGGCACTGGTGCGCGATGTAGAAACAAAGCGCGCCCAGTTGGTCCAATTGACAACTGAAGTTGAATTGGCAAGTGAGCATGCCTCGGACCAGGAAAGCATGTCGTCGTTGTTATCCGAGATGAAGGCCCAGATTGACACCGCAAGCGCCGAGCTGCGCGACCTGCAAAGCGAAATCGCAGCAGCCCGGGACGATCTGAACCGGCTGAAAACACAAGCGTCGGATGCGGAAACGCGACGTGATGCAGCGGCGGCCCAATTGGCGGAACTGGAAGCCGCCAAAGCCAAAGCCCGACAGGACGTTGAGGCCCTTTCGTCTGGGCAGACCAATGCGACAGCGGACCGATCCGAGACCGAGGACAACGCGGGCACTGCCAGGGTAGAACTGGAATCGTTGCGATCACAAGCCGCAGCCTACCAGGACGAACTGACAAGGCTGACGGCCAGCCTAGAGGAACTGGAACGCCGTGCCATCGATGCGGACACGCGTTTCTCATCGCTGAGCAACCAGTTGGAAACCAACCAGGGCGACGCGTCGGCGACAAGCGACACGCAGACGTCGGCTGCGTCCAGAGACCTTTCGGTTGCGGCCAGACCCATTGAAGATATGCGCGCGCTGTTGATCGACGCCCCAGGTCTGACCGATTTGTCAGACGACATTATCGAAGATTTGATTGCCGAATTGGCAAGTGGCGCATGCGCCGTTGATGCTTTGAAATCCGCAACCGGCGAGATTAACCGCCAAACCCTGCGGCATTTGGTTAGATCGGGAGACATCTGTTAGTTTTTTTAGCTATTTTTGGGAGGGTAAAATGACATTGATTGAAATTGGGAAATTTCTGAGAGGCGTCGCGCTGCTATTTACGCTGAGCTTGTCGGTGCCAGCGGCAGCCTCAGCCTTTGAGCGCAACATTCTGACAGGTGGGCCGACGGGCACCTACATTCAGATCGGCCGCGATATGAGCGACCTTGCTTCGGCCTGCGGCATTGACTTGAAGGTGCGCGAGAGCGCCGGTTCGTTGGAGAATTTTCTGGGCGTCCGCAAACGCCGGCACACACAGTTGGGCATCGTGCAAAGCGATGTATTGGAATACCTCAAAACTTACTCCAGCGAAGACCCCGAGATTGCGCGGGCCATCTTTGGCGTCCGCATCGCCTTCCCGCTTTACAACGAAGAGGTGCATATTCTGGCAAAGCGCGACGTTAATTCTCTGGCCGATCTGACCGGTCGCCGCGTCGCCGTTGGTGTCGAAGACAGCGGCACATTTCTAACCGCATCGCTGGTTCTTGATCTGGCCGGGGTGGTCCCGGCGGAACGGCTGACAATCAATGCTGATACGTCGCTGCAGATGCTGCTTGATGGCAGCATTGATGCGTTTTTCTACGTTGCGGGCGCGCCCACAAAGATCTTTCAGACCGACCAGATTGATCCCGCGAAGCTGCACCTGTTGTCCATCACGGATCCGACCTTGTCAGCGGTTTACACCCCCTCTCGGATCCAAGCGGGCACGTATCCGTTTCAGCAACAGACGATCGATGTTGTGGCGGTCAAGGCGGTGCTCATGACGTATGAATACAATCCCGGTCGCAACGCGTATCATCGCGAGAGCTGCAAGGCGGTGTCTGACGCCGCGCACCTGATTGCAAAGGAATTTCAAGCCCTCAAACAATCTGGCCACCCCAAATGGAACGACGTTGATCTGAACGATATTCCACCGGGCTGGAACATCTCGGAATGTGTGAATCTGGGGTTGAGAGAAGACTATCAACTGACCTGCGGACCATCTTCCGCGCCTGCGCATTCCAGCATCGAAAGCGAAGCCAACGCGGCCTACCGTAACAGAATTTGCGCTGTGATCGGCTGCTGACAATTGCAGACAAACCGCTAAAGGTGGCCTAGTTGGGGCGTATTGCGATCCAGGGCGAGGCCGCCTTTTCTCCGCTGGCTTCATTGAAGGCGATGACACGCCATTGAAGTGCATCATCGGGTGCCGTCAGCCGAATGGCCGAGATCGTCACCGGCTGAACGCCCAAGGCGATGTCGCCGCCATCGCTTGAAAGCTCGACACGGTAGTAGGATGGGTCCGGCCCATGCGTGCTGGTCCAGACAAGCTCGACCGCCCCGCCCGGCAATTTCCCCGAGAACAATTGCGTCGGTTCGGACAACGCGCCGCTTTCGGATGCCACGTTCAGATCCATAAGCCTGTTGACCGCGCCGCGAATATCGGACCCGGCCATTTTGTACCACTCTTTCGCCAGCACAAGGTCAACCGGAACACCTTCGCCGGTCTCGTAAATCTGACCCAGATAATAGGCCGACCGTGCGTGCCCCGAAAGCGCTGCGCGGGCATAGCCAGCAACCGCCGCGTCAGCCGAAGTTTCAGCCAAATCCAGTGCGGCCAGATATTGACTGTCCGCAGACGCATCGGCGTCAGCCAAGGCGTCTGCAATCCGCGCAACTCGCGCCTGTGCAGCGGCCACCAATTGTGGATCGATTGTGGCCGGGACCGGGCGGGTGTCTGACCCCCCTGCCAAATTCTCGAAAATCCCGGACGATGCCGCTTTGATGTTGTCTTTCAGCGCCAGAAAACGGTCGGGTCCGTTCATGTAAAGCAACGAGACCGCCCCGCACAAAAGCGCAGCCCCGACCCCCATGGCGGCCTTGCGACCTGGGCGACCGATCTTTCGACCCCTGGCGCGCCGGGTTTCGTGGATCAAGACGGGCTGTGAATCGGTCGCCGAGGCCTCGGCCTCTGCGGCAATGCTTGACGTATCCGGCTTCGGTTCAGCCGCAGAATCCAGGTCGGCAGGCCGGTTTGGGTCCTCGAACCTGCTGACATGTTCTGGATAAATTTCGTCTATCCCTTGCCGGGCTGCAAATTTAAGAACACGGCTGCAAAGCCCGATGACCCTCGCCGGAACTCCTTCTGTCTGTACGAACACCTCGGAAATGGCACCTTCCGAGAACTTGGCAGCCTGCGGGTCTACTGTTGGCAGGCTTGTTTTCATGAACTCTGCCGCATCATCCTCGCTCATTCCGTTCAGCACGAAAGCGGGGCCGGTAAGGTCAGGTCGTTCGCTCGATAGCACGTCCGTCAATCCTGGACGACCGACGAAAACCAGCTTGAGCATGGGGCGGGATCCGATGTTCTGATCGCAAAGCGCGCAGATCTTTCTAAGGTAGATGCTGGACATCTGGTCGGCATCGTCGATGACCAACACCGGATAGCGGCAGGCAGAGTGTAATTCGTGCAAAAGCTTGGAAAGCTCGATCTGGTTTTGGTCGGTATCGCCGGGGTGGCAGCGGTCCGGGTCGAAAGCAGACAGAACATCGGACATGACCTCGCCCGACAATTCGTTGATGCGGTAAACGACACGCATCGTAATATCGGCAAAACCCTGTGCGGCCAGTTCATGTAACAATCTTGTTCGACCTGTCCCGAACTGGCCAATAAAAACTGTCAAAGGCGCACGGCTTGTGACAGCAAACCGCAATCGTTCAAATGCCAACTTGTGCACCTGACTCCAGTACATTGGACCGTGCTGCGCTTGCCCGGAAAGCGCGCCCACCGAGGACGCCTGTTGCGCTTTAATACCTTTCATGTGCCCCCAAAATTTCGCGCCAAAATCCAAAAAAACAAACAATGCGCTACAAGCCCGACGGCGGCTTGGAAAAGCTTGACCGGATTGAGAAAAACGACCCGTTCACGGCCAAAGAACGTGACGCATTTCCCCAGATTTTTTCGATCCCGGTTCTTTGCCCGCCGGGGCAGCAGCGCCAGTTATTGTGCCGGAAAACAAGAAAAAAATCCAGAAATTACTGAGATCTCCCCCTCCAAATCGCGCAGATTCATGGTTGGGTTGTGCGGCGCCGAATTCCAGTAGCGCCGACGCTGTTCGACGCTACTGGATTTGCCATATTGTTTCCGAAATCCGGTCAGGCCCTGACCTCTCGTTCCATGCGCTCTGCCCACGAGTCGGCCAGATTGGCAAGCACGGTTCTGAATTGTCGCTTTGCCGCGGCAGTAAACAGCGTTTTGACAAGAACGTTGCCCTTTGGTTCAGCCTCGATTCTGATTGCAAAAACGGATCCGCTACCGTTCGGGGCGACGCTCCATTCTCCATGCAAATCGGAAATCGGGTACGGATAGTCATCGGCTTCGGTGTGTATACGGAACCCAAACGCGCGCCCTTCCTCAAATAGATCGCAGGTCTCCAGCCAATTCTCACCTTTCAGGCCGTAACACCGTCGCTGCATCCCGAACCCCTTGCCATCCACTACCTCAACTTTGGCAATGTTGTCAGCGACATCGGCATAGCCAGGATGATCGGTCATGACACGCCAGACCACGTCGCTGGGCGCGTTGACAGGTCGGCTTACCGTTGCCAGCAGTTTTCCCTTGGAGGATGAGACCGAAGCTTGACTGAGCCGCGTCGTAATCGCACGCGCGCCCAGGTATTGACCAAGTGCAAACACGGCCACAAAGACCGCTACTACACCAATCGCGACCCGGCCCATACCAGTAAATATTTGCCCGTAGAACATCAGCAAGGCGATACTGCCCAAAACCCAACCCACATCCATTGCGGTGATCAACATGACCTGGGCCCTGGTGATAAACGGGTTGGTTGCCATCAGACACAAATCCAGCCCGAATATCAGCAGACCAACGGCCAACACTCGCAAAATTGGCGTTTGCCAACCCTCGGGTTCAGCAAACAATTGACCGACAACGGCGTTGGTACCCATCAAAAGAAAAACACCCAACACCAATGAAAACAGGGCGTTAAGCCCGAGGAATCCACGAGAGGTTTTTGAATTTTCCATGACTCAGACTTTCTGATCAGTTAACGGCTGCCCCGATACTGACGTCTGAAGCGACCTTCTCAATTACGTCGCGGGTAATCGACCAGCCGCAGTTTTTCATGCAGGATTGGACCATGAGCTATGATCCAAGCATACCCGAGCCTGCATTTCCCGCCTTTCTGAAAAGCTGGCGGCAGCGTCGCAGACTGAGTCAGTTGGAACTGTCCCTGCAATCCGGAATGTCCCAGCGGCACCTCAGCTTTCTGGAAACCGGGCGATCAAACCCCAGCCGGTTTGCCATTGCCCAACTGGCCGAGGCGTTAGAGATGCCGGCGGCAGAAGTCGACGCGATGCTGCTGTCCGCCGGATTTGCAGCACGGTCGTCGCGCCGCGGGTGGGATGGGGAATGGCAGCGGGCCATTGATGCATCGATCGACCATGTCCTGACCGGACATGCGCCCTTTCCGGCGGTTTCGATCGACCGGATTTGGACCCTGGTCAAGGCCAACCAGCCTGCGCAACGGTTCTTTGCCATGCTTGGTGCCAGAGGAGAGCCCAATCTTTTGATGGAAATCCTGTCTCCCGGTCCGGTTCGGGACAGTATTGTGAACTGGGACGACACCGCCCGCGCCTTGCTTCGGTTGTTGGAGCTAGAGGTCGCGCGGCGCCCTAACGACCATGAGGCACAGGGCTTTTTGTCCGAATTGAAAACCTTGGACGGTGTTGCGGACCTGCACATGCGTTCAGGCACCGCTTCGACCGCTCCGGTTTTGTCGATCCGATTTCGTGTTGATGATGTCGAACTGAACATGTTCTCCTTGATCGCAACAATCGGCATGAGCGCCGATGCAACGCTGGACGACCTACGCATTGAAACCCTGTTGCCAGCGGACACCGCAACCCAAACCTGGTTTCACGAGAACTTCACGCATTAGGCTGCCCGAGGAACGTCGTCGGCAATTGCAATACCCTTGCGACCGCCCGGCCCAAATGCAGACACCCAGCTTGATTGCCAAGGCCCCATTTGCGGCTCGCTCGGCACTCAGGGCGTTGGCCTAATTGAACATTTCCTTGGCGGCTGTCGCGGCACTTTGCGCCGAATTCTCGAAAGGTTGCGGCGCGGCGATTAGACCAATCAACCCGTCTCCGATCATCAAGCTTACGATGTCGCCGTTACTGGTGACGGCCTCGAACATCAGTGCGTAGTAGACGTCCAGCAACTCGATGGTTGCTTCGGGCGACAGGTCTTCGGACAAGGCCGAAAAATCCCCGGATGTCGCAGATCAGCACCGAGGCCGACATTCTGCGCCTACCAATCGAAGGGCCCGATTTCTGCAAGTCACGCGGAACTTCAAGTGTTGCAAATCCCTCCGGTAGTCGCCTTTGCCCGTCGCGCAGGCGCTTCTTTTCAAGGCTCGATGAAAGTCGAACTCACAGCAGTGCTGTGTTGACTGGCTTGGGCAAATAGTCTTCGGCACCTAATTCGATGCATCGCACAACAGATTGATCAGCGCCCTTGCCCCGAAAACGCTTACGTTTGACTTTATGGAATGCGCGGCGTGGCGGCATCCATCTGCAGCGCGGGCTGCGGCCGCGCATTGGGATCCAACACCAATCCCGGCAGTTCCTGCAGGATCGTGGTGACAAGCCCGACCGCGAACTCGACCCCGACTTCGGATTTCGGTTTGGGATACACGTCAAGATCAATGAGGTCCCCGGTCATGCCCCGCCCTTTCGCCTCTGAGGTGTATTGCGCAGCGCCTGGGTTAATTGTTCGCGCTTCCCCCTCACGCCGCATTAAAAGGCCATGGGCGGCACCGCAAATATCCGCCGCCGTTTCGGCGACCGTATCGAACACCGCTTGCACGTCCCCTTTTGACAGACCGATTAGATCGACGTATTTGGTCATCGCAGTAAAGGGGGCCGGTTCGAATTCCGGATCACGCGTGGGCGCGTGGTCATGTGCTTTCTGCGGCGACGATGTTGCCTTCCCAAATTCCATAAACTCGTCCACACGCTTCCCGCGTATCGCAAACCATGAATAGCCCATGCCCCATGGTAGAAAGAATTCGGCCATCCGCACATTGGGCCATGTCGCGATGCCAATACATAAATTGCCCGAGCCTGCGCAGGGCCTGACCGTCTGGGCCGCGCTATCTGCAGTAAGCCCCGGACTGTCTACGGGCCGTGTCAAAGTGGAAATGATCCTTGTGAAATCGATCAGAATCAGGTCCCAGAACAGTGCCGAATATGCCGCACGCCCCGCTGTGCAATTGACGCAGAATGTCGCTGGTTTCGTCTGTGTTCCACCCTTCCAGAACGCTGACGCGGGTCCCATTGTGCAGCACAAATTCCGAAATGTCGATTGCGCGGCCCCTGGCGTGCTCGGACAGGCTGGTGTGCCGTTGGTTGTTTTTGGTCCGGCAAGAATAATGCCCGGACAGACGCATGCCCTTCAGCCCTCCGCCAAAACCTTCAAACGCGGGTATTGCGGCGTATTCTACCCAGGTCTTAAGCGTCACCGCCGTCTGGCAATCCATCAACGCCAGCTGGCTAAGCGCGACATCGGCAACCTTATGAATGCGAACGGGTTCGACGATACCGCACCCTTGGAACTTGCCCGAGAATGAACTTTGCACCTCTCCAAGGATCATCCAATCGCCGCACACCGCGCCACGCTGCTGCATCTGCGCCCGCCCGAGAGCGATTTTCTGAAACTTGCACGGCCGCAAAGCCGGTCTGAGGGAAACATCGACCAATCGACCCGAGACGCTGGACACAGCGACGGTTGGAAACTCGACAGTGCTCAGCGGCTCATACTTAATAAGTCGCGAAGGCTTGGTGGCCGGCTTATCAACACAGTTTGGAGCGGCATTCGCCGCGCCAGCGCAAAACAATAAAACAATAACAAACACATACATGGGATCAAATGGGTCCACTTCAATCGGAAACGCTCGTCTTCTCTTGCCTCGGACGTCACGCACACCGATGATCGCGCACCAGCGTCGCGACCAAGCCTAGCTGCTCAGTCAGGAGCCATCAACTTTTTCATGGGATTCGGCCTTGAACCTGCCGCACAGCGGGTGGTCAGGTCGTCAGCCTGCGTCCTGACGCAGGGTCAAACAGATGCGTTTGCCCCGACAGAACCGAAAAGCGCAGGCTTGGGTGTTTGCCTTCGATAGGGTGCACACCCGGCAAACTGACCGTTATGGCGCTGTTGGTTTCCGTCAGATGGCCGTGCAACAGCGTATTCGCACCCAAAGGTTCAGCCATCTGGATTATCGCCTCAAGCGGTCCGTTTTCGTCCTGAACCAGATGCTCTGGGCGAAAACCCAGTGTTACGGGCGCGTCCTCACCATTGGATGGGGCAATTTCGAGCGCGCCGATCCTGATTGACCCACTTTCGCGGCGCGCATCGAAGATGTTCATTGCGGGGCTGCCGATGAATTGTGCAGCAAACAGGGTCTGCGGCGTTTCATAGACTTCCAGCGGGGTCCCAATCTGCTCGGCGATGCCACCGTTCATGACGATCATTCTATCGGCCATCGTCATGGCTTCGACCTGATCATGGGTCACGTAAAGCGCTGTTATTCCAAGCTTCTCCTGAAGCTCCCGGATTTCAAGCCGCATTTGAACACGTAGCTTTGCGTCCAGGTTCGACAACGGTTCATCAAACAGAAATACCGCAGGCTCGCGTACAATTGCGCGTCCCATGGCGACCCGTTGGCGCTGGCCGCCGGACAGTTGCCGGGGTTTGCGGTCCAACAAAGGTTCAAGCTGCAGCAACTTGGCCGCCTCCTCAACCTTTTCGTTGATCTGCGCCTTTGGCAGCCCCGCGATCTTCAGCCCGTATCCCATGTTCTGCCGCACCGACATATGCGGATACAGCGCATAGTTCTGGAACACCATCGCGATGTCACGGTCCATCGGCTCTTTCTCATTGGCCCGCTCGTCGCCAATCCGAATTTCGCCGGAGGTCACGGTCTCCAGACCAGCCACCATGCGCAACAAAGTGGACTTGCCACATCCCGAAGGACCGACGATCACGATGAACTCGCCGTCCTGAATTTCGATATCGATGCCATGGATGATGTCTGTGGGGCCAAAGCTCTTTTTGACGTTTTCGAGTGATACAGTTGCCATTTCTTATTTCTCGCTATCGACAAGGCCGCGCACAAAGAGCTTTTGCATGGACACCACCACAATGACGGGCGGGATCATCGCCAGAATGGACGTTGCCATGATGACCGGCCATTCGGCCACATCGTCCCCCGATGGGAACATCTGTTTGATACCCATGACGATGGTGTTCATTTCCGGGTCAGTGGTGATCAGCAACGGCCACAGGTATTGGTTCCAACCATAGATGAACAGGATCACGAACAGCGCCGCGATATTGGTCCGGCTCATCGGAACAACGATATCGATGAAGAACCGCATGGGGCGGGCACCGTCGACCCGCGCCGCCTCGGCCAATTCGTCGGGAATCGTCAGGAAGAACTGGCGAAACAGGAACGTTGCCGTGGCCGAGGCGATCAGCGGAAAGATCAATCCGTAGTAGCTGTTGAGCATGCCAAATCCGGCCACGACCTCAAAGGTCGGCACAATACGCACTTCAACCGGCAGCATAAGCGTCAGAAAGATCAGCCAAAAGAAGGTGTTACGGCCGGGAAAGCGGAAATACACAATCGCAAAGGCCGACAACAGCGAGATGATGATCTTTCCGACGGCAATGCCGATGGCCATCACCAGACTGTTGAACAGCATCGTTGCGACCGGGACGTTTACCCCGGAAAACAGCGCCGCCTTGTAGTTGGTCCAAAACTGATCTCCCGGCCAAATGGGCATGGGGGGCGAGACGATTTCGGGCTGAGAAACGGTCGACGCAACAAAAGCCAGCCAGATCGGGAAAAAGATGATCAGAACACCCAGTATCATCAGGACATGCGTCATCCAGATGCCCATGCCCTGCTTTTCAACCATGCCGCTTTGCTGGGTCGCCATCAGTAATGCACCCTCTTTTCGACGTATTTGAACTGGATGACGGTCAACAGACCGACGACGATCAGCAAGATCACCGACTGCGCCGAGGACGACCCAAGATCCTGCCCGACAAACCCGTCCGAGAAGACTTTGTAGACCAGAATTGTCGTCGCCTGCTGCGGTCCCCCGCCGGTGATCGTGTGGATGACACCGAAGGTTTCAAAGAAGGCGTAGACGACATTCACAACCAGCAAGAAGAACGCGGTCGGGGACAGCAAGGGCAGGACGATGGTAAAAAACCGTCGCCAGAAATGCGCGCCGTCGATGGCCGCCGCTTCGATCACAGAGCGGGGAACGGATTGCAGGGCCGCGAAAAAGAACAGGAAGTTATAGCTGATGCGCCCCCACGCCGAGGCCACGACGACCAATCCCATAGCTTCGGTCCCGTTCAGGACATGGTTCCAGTCGTATCCCAGTTGGCCCAGATACCACGACACGACGCCAACGCGCGTGTTAAACATGAACAGCCACAGCACACCAGCAACTGCTGGCGCGACAGCGTAGGGCCAGATGAGCAGCGTACGATAAACGCCCGAGCCTTTGATCAGGCGATCAGCAATGACGGCCAGAAACAGCGCAGGGATCATCGAACATAACGTGACAAGCGTCGAAAACACGGCCGTCGTTACGAATGACGCACGATAGAATTTGTCGCTGAGTAGAAACTCGAAGTTTCCAAGGCCAACGAACTGGGAAGACAGTCCAAACGGATCAGGAATGAACAGCGACTGCCAGACCGCCTGCCCGGCCGGATAAAAGAAGAAAACGGCGGAGATAACGACCTGCGGCGCAATCAGCGCAAGTGGCAAAAGCCAACCGCGAAAGGTGACGCGTTTTTCCATTCTTCATACCCGCCAAAATAGAAAATGCGGGCCCCGGAAGGCCCGCATCGGTTCGTGACTTATTGATTGGCGGACTCAAAGCGACGCAGCAGGGCATCGCCGCGTTCCTTGGCGCTGTCCATCGCTTCCTGAGCCGTCTTTTCGCCGGACCAGACGGCCTCAAGCTCTTCGTCGATGATGCCGCGAATTTGGTCAAAGGACCCCAGACGCAAACCCTTGGAGTTTGCGGTCGGCTCTTTGGCAGTCATCTGGATTACGGCGATATCGGTGCCTGGGTTTTGCTCATAGAAGCCAGCTGCGCGGGTCGCGTCGCCTGCCTCTGCCGTAATCGGCAGGTAGCCTGTGTTCTGGTGCCAGTCGGCCTGAACATCAGATGTCGAAAGGAAGCTCAGGAATTCACCAACGCCCTTGTACTCCGGAGCATCGTGACCTTCCATAACCCAAAGCGAAGCACCACCGATAATGGTATTTTGTGGCTCGTTAATCAGGGCTTTCCAATAGGGTAGCGGACGTACGTCAAAGTCGAATTCGGCCTCTGAACTGATCCCGGCATAGCCCGCCGAGCTTTCCGTAAACAGCGCGCATTCACCGGCCCGGAAGTTCGCGCCACCTTCGTTTCTGCGTCCGGTGTAGATGAATTTGCCGTCCTTGGCCCAGTCACCCATCGCGGTCAAATGCGCCACTTGCGCCGGACCGTTCAGCATCAGCTCGGTATCCAAGCCGGCAAAGCCGTTGTCCTTCGAGGCAAACGGAACATCGTGATAGGCCGAGAGGTTTTCCAGGTGAATCCAGCTTTGCCACGCGGTAACCAGCGGGCAGTCCTCGCCCCCAGCCTTCAACTGCTCAAGAACCTCGCCCACATTCTCCCATGTCGACAGATCGGTGTCCGGATCAACACCTGCCGCCTCGAACGCATCGCGGTTCACCCACAGCACGGGAGTTGACGAGTTAAATGGCAAAGACAGCATGTCGCCGTCCGTCGTCGTGTAATAGCCTTTGACGGCACCGATATATGCGTCCTGATCAAACGAAGCGCCGCTGTCTGCCATCACCTCGAATACCGGTTTGATCGCGCCCTCGGCGGACATCATCGTCGCGGTGCCAACTTCGAAGACCATCAGAATATGAGGCTGTTCGCTGGCACGGAATGCAGCGATTCCCGCGTTCAACGTTTCAGAATAGTTACCTTTGTGGCTTTCGACGACAACGTATTCATCCTGACTGGCGTTGAACTCTTCGACCTGCGCTTTCACCAAATCCCCAAGGCGGCCGGTAAACGCATGCCAGAACTGAATTTCGGTTTGCGCCATTGCCGAGACCGGCAGCAAGGCAGTCGTAGCGGCCAAAACGCCGAGAAGTTGCTTTTTCATGGTTCCTCCCACGCATCCAAATCGATGCTTTTTGTTAGCGGTGCACGCATGGCGTATACGGCGACCTTAACATTTCTACGACGTTACCGCCCGAAAATCATAATTCAAGCCGAGATTTTTCGTAAAAAATATAACATTGCATTATATGCTGGCGGCGCAATGCGAAGAACCGAGTGGAACGACAATGGCTCAAGCCCCCAGAATTAGACAGCTCGAAGCGCTCATGGCTGTTGCAAGCAACGGGTCGGTGACCGGCGCGGCGACCGATCTGGGCGTCAGCCAGCCTGCGGTCAGCAGATTGTTGTCGGACCTGGAAAAATCGCTTGGGTTTCAACTGTTCGACAGACGTGAAGGCCGCCTGATCCCCACGCAAGAGGTTCGCTACCTTCAGCCGAGCGTCGAACGTGTTTTGGAACTTATGAAGCAGATTTCAGATGTCAGCCACGACATCACCCACCGCAAGGCCGGGCATATCCGCGTCGCGTGCCTGCCGGGGTTTGCCACAAGCCACCTTCCCGACGTGGTCGCGCAGTTTTTGAAAGACCGCCCCGGCGTCACAATGACGATTGAGCCGGACAGGCCCGAGCGTATTCTCGAATGGATGATAGGTGAGCAATATGATTTCGGGATCACCGATGGATTTCTTGGGCATCCGGCCGTCGAAAGCAGAAACGTGGACGTGCGAACGGTGTGTGTATTTCCTGAAGGTCACCACTTGCAGGCGCTTTCCGAAGTGACGCCATGGAATCTCACCGGAGAAAAGATCATCCATACAAGGCGGGACAGTGACTTTTTCGCCCGGCTTTCACGGGTTTTCCAAAATGCCAAGGTCGAGCTGGTTTCTCATATCGAGGTTCGGCAATTCACGGCCGCGTGCGAACTTGCTGTGAAAGGTGTCGGCGTCTCGGTAGTCAGCGAACTGGATGCCATTCAGTTCGCGGATCAAGGGTTGTGTCATCGGCCTTTTAGGCCAGCGCTGCCGCATACACTGTCTCTGGTCAGGCCGGTGCTGAAGCAACCTTCGCTCATCACATTGGAGTTCATCGAGCTGTTCAGCGAAAGCTTGCGACCTTTTTGGGCGCGGGACAAAAAAGCAAGGTAAGGCCGCCACATCAGCAAAGCCTGCGGCTTTTGTAGCCCGTGCCTGCAAGAAACAGCCGCCGGATTGTGTCCAGCGGCTGAAATCCTTTTTAAGCTTTTCGGTTAAAGAAGCCCGGGGCGCTGAATCGATCTACGCCCGCACAGCGCTGCGACCTGCATGCTGCGACAAAGACTGATCTCTGGCAATCACCCGCCCCATCATGTGAGCGTCGGCGAAACCGCCCGGACGTTTTGCGTACCGGCGCATCGTTCCTTCGATCTCAAAGCCAAAGGCTTCGTACAGAGCAATCGCGCGCGCATTGTCAGACCAGACCAGAAGGCCCGTGCGCTCCAGCTGTAGCCAGTTGTCGGTCAGATCGAGAACGGCGTTCATCAGCGCTTTGCCGACGCCTTTGCCCTGAAATCCGCTTCGGACGGCGATCAGATCGATCTCGCCGACATGGTTGTGTCGCGGGACGTCCTGGAACGTCCGCAACTGGCAATATGCGACCACTTCGGTTTCCGTTTCGGCGATAAGGCGATACAGCCCCGGTTCCGCCATGGTTCGTTCGGCAACCAGCGATTCAGCCACAAATGGCAACCGCATTGTACCCAGCATCACAGACGGGTCAGAAAACACCTTGGCGACGGCTTTTGTGTCCTCAATGGTGACGGGTCGGATTGAGAAATTCATTTTTGAAATCCTGTTTTCGGGGATGCGACCCAAAGCTACTCTGTGGTCGCATCCAAAGTTCAACTTACTATTGTGCAGCTACGGGCTGACTATGCGTGCAAGCGCGCCCCATGGCATCGACGTGGCGATGATCCGTGCCACAGCACCCTCCCATAACCCGCAGGTTCGGCAGAATTTCCATCAGCCTGCGATAATCCTCGCCAAGTTCCTGCGGATTGCCGTCATCCAGAACTTCGCTTTCGTCCAGTTCCGCGTGCGACATTCGCGAGGCATTCGCCCTGACCCCACCGATACGGTCGAGCCAATCGCCGCCCTTGCGCAGTTCAGCTTCGAAATGATCCGGGTGCGCGCAGTTGACCATGAAATAGCTGGCATATCCGTCGGTCGCGTCGTCGACTTCACGGATCGCCTCTGCCAAGGGCTGGCCGGTCGGCAGCTTTCCATCCGTTTCAACGGTGAACGCGATGACCGCAGGAACAGATTGCTGTTTGGCCGCCAGGACGATACCCGTCGCTTCGGGGACGTTGTTCATGGTGATCGCAGTGACAATGTCCGCACCCGCATTGGCCATCGCCGCGACCTGAGGGGCGTGATAGTCCCTTGCTTCGCTTGCCGTCATGATTTCACCGGGCACATATCCGTCGCCGCGGGGGCCAACGCAGCCGCTAATGACCAGCGAGGACATAGAGCCTTCATGCTTGTTGCGCAGCGTGCGCATCAGATAGATCGCTTCGGCGTTAATTCTGTCCAGATCTTTGGGACCATAGCCCAACTGTTGACCCCAATCGGGGCTGGACCGCCAGGTCGGGCTTTCCAAAATAAAGCCGAGCTTATGCGCTTTGGCGACCGCAATGTGACGTTCGAAATAGTCCGTCAGAGCCTGGCGTCCGTCTTCCGTTTCAAGCAGAACAAATGACGCGAACAGCGGAAGGTCGATATTGTCCTGGAAAATGAGCGTTGTCTCAATTCCGCCATCAGAGAGAAAGTACCCCTCTTCGGGCAAGGGAAAATCGGGCCGACTGGATGTTGATGATTGGTCATGCATAATTGCCTCCTACGGCAGGTTTCAATGCACTTGGACTAGTGCGGTTTCGACACTGCTGCTGGGAGACAGTCGGGAGATTTCAGGTATATTGCAGGGATTTCCATACCGATTATGCTTGAGACGCGCATATGCGGAAGTGATTTAGCGACGTGTCGTACTTGTTCGAACCCTTTCTATTGGACGGCTCACGCCGTGAGCTTCGGTGTGATGCGCAAACGGTGCACCTGCAGCCTCAGGTGTTCGACCTGCTGTGCCTCTTGGTTGAAAATGCCCATCGCGTCGTCAGTCGCGACGAAATTGTCGAGAAGGTCTGGAAAGGTCGCATCGTGTCGGATGACGCGGTGTCCAGCCGTGTCCGGGACCTCAGGCGGGCCTTTTCGGATCATGGGCAAGACCCCAAACTTATTCGAACGATCCGAGGGCATGGGTTCCGGTTTGTCGGCGACGTCGCATTACAGGCCGAAGCGCGACCCAAGGCTGAGGTGCCTCCGTCGAGCAGAGCGCCAGATCCTTCCGCGCAAGACGAAGCGCTGGGTCGCATTAGCACGCAGCCGTCCATTGCCGTGCTGCCGTTTCAAAGAAATGGCGACCTCGACCGGTTCGAAGCGATCGAAGAAGCCATCCCACGGGAACTGATATTGACCCTTGCCAGCCTCCGCTGGATCAAAGTTGTTTCCCACGGCTCTGCGTTCAAGTTTCGCGGCAGCCAAATTGACCTGTCCCAGGTCAACCGCATTCTGAACGCACGCTATTGTTTGACCGGCGTCATCGAGTTGATCGGAGACAGGATCACAATAGACACCGAGCTGTCTGATACCCTCACGTCCGAAGTGATCTGGGCATTGAGAAAAAGCGCCAGCATCGACGACATTCATGCGCTGCGCGCCGAAATCGCGGCAAACGTCATCATGGTTGCCGAACTTGAGATACCTCAGCACGTGAGCACGTCTCTGGTCGGGTCCAGCGCCGAGAACCTTGATGCATGGTCCGCGATGCATCTTGGGTTTCACTATATGAGCCAGTTCAGCCATGCCGGGAACGAAATGGCCGAGCAGATGTTAAGCCGGGCAATCGCGTTGGATCCGGCGTTGGCACGCGCGCAGGCGGGCATGGCCTTTGTGAACTTCCAGAACGCATTCATGCGCTATACGCCGGATGTTGCCAAAGCCTCTGATACGGCACGGCGTTATGCGGAACAAAGCGTCTCGCTGCAACCGCGGGACCCGTTTGCGAACTTCATGATGGGTCGATGCCATTGGCTGGACCATGATCCGGAGGGCAGCAAACCGTGGTTTTCTCAGTCAATTGACGTCTGTCCGAACTACACCTGGGGTTACTATGGGGCCAGCTGGGCGAGCGTGTTCACCGACGATTTCGATTACGCCTCGCAAGCTGCAAACCGTGCGATAGACCTGAGCCCGATCGATCCATTTCGACCGGGCATGACAGGCAACAAGATGTGGGTTCATATCGCACAGGAAGACTACGGCTCGGCCGCGAAATGGGCCGAGATCGCCGCGAGCACGCCTTGGTCGCACGCGGGAATGGCATTCTTTGCCGCGATGAGCAATTGGCTCAATGACGATCCTGCCAAGGCACAATGGTGGGTGAGCGAGGCACTGCGTCGCAATCCAGAATTGCGAAAGGATCACATCCTGGCGCTTGTGCCTGCATCAAGTATCCACTTCCGGCGTTTGCTGGATGAGGCGATAGACGCGCTGGGGGTTTGAAACCGCCTCGCATAGAAGACAACTGGATCATCCAAAAATGATTGAGCATCAAACCTCAACGCCCTTCACTTTGCCAGCCGCCAATTGAGCGTTCCACCAAGTATCGCAGGCCGCTGGAACCAGCCTTGAAGCCAGTCCGATACCGACCAATTCGCTCTGCTCTGGTTGCTCAACCTCACTGATCGCGACATCAGTCCCAACAACTTGAATCAAGAAACCCATTCCGCCGTTGCCGCGCACCCAGCCCTTAAGCCGATAGAGCACTTGGGGGCGGGACAGAAGGGCCGAAGACAGGCTTTGCTTGTCGAACGACTGGCCTCCGACGTAGGACCATTTCGCATAGGCAGGATGTGCAGTTTCATCCGCTTGTGACGCGTCCTGCGCTCCCAGCAGCAACTGTTCAACGCTCAGAGACTCGGCCATCATCAGCGTTGCTTGTGCGTTCAACGCGGATAGGTTTTCGCGAAGGTCTGAATCCAGTGCGGATTTCGTTACGGCGATCATATGGGCACATTCGATCTGGCTTTCCACCTGTGGCGCGATCAACGGATCAGTGCGCAAGTCATTGAACTGCTGGCCATCGACAACGGTGACAATTCCGGCGGGAAACAAATCCGGCTCTGCATGGGCCACGTTCGCGATACGGGCGGGATCCGCTATCCCGCTGGCTTCAACGATAAGGTAGTCGGGTCGAGGGGTTCGGTCCAGGGCGTCGCCGACCGCCAGGAACAGATCTGCCCCCATCGTGCAGCATACACATCCGTTGGCAAGCTCGATCGTATCCTCGTCTGCGGAAATCAGCAGCCCAGCGTCGATATTGATCGCGCCAAAATCATTGACCAGCACCAGAATGCGCAGACCATGATCCGCGGCCAGCAGCCGATTGATCAAGGTCGTTTTGCCCACCCCCAGATACCCCCCTATCACTGTCATAGGAAGCGGGTTCATATCCGATGCACCTCGCCCCCCAACACGGTCCCCATAATCGGAATGTCTTTCAGCGCCTCAGGATTTACGTCCATGGGATTGGCGCCAAGGATCGCAAAATCCGCGCGTTTCCGGGATTGAATCGAGCCGATTTCATCGTCCATCTTCAACGTCTGAGCGGCCCCTAAGGTGATGGCATAAAGGGCCTCTGACACAGAAATGCACTGGGCAGGACCCAGAGTTGTCCCGCTCATGGTCTGGCGGTTTACAGCGCACCATGCGGTGAACAACGGCCCCATGGGCGTTACCGGCGCGTCGGAATGGATCCCCGTGATGACCCCTGCATCCAGACTGTCCCGCACCGCATCCATCGCGCGGGCGCGGTCCGGACCGAGGGTCAGGGACACGTGCTGATCGCCGAAGTACCAAATGTGGTTGGCAAAGATGTTGCACGCCACACCCAACTCTGCCGCGCGTCGGAACAGGGCAGCATCCATCATCTGACAGTGTTGCAATACGTGTCGCGCTGATGGCCAAGGGTGTTTGCGTGCAGCGGCCTCAAGGGCATCCAATGTCACTTCGACTGCTTCGTCGCCGTTGACGTGGATATGCATCTGCACGCCGAGTTTCTGCATCTCTTCGCAGAGCTGAAAAATCATGTCCGGCGCGGTATTCCACAGGCCATTCGGTTGACCGCCGACATAACCCGGCGCACGCACACGCGCCGTCCAGCCCTGGATTGAGCCATCCGTCATCAACTTGACCGCGCCCAGCCGCAACTTGTCGGTCGAAGCCTTGCGCATCTCAAGTGCGGTGGCGGCAATCTCAGCTGGGGTGGCCCCCATAGCGCCCAGCGCCGGGACCAGTCTTACCGGAAATTCCACGCGACTGGTCGCTTGAACAAGACGCGAGACATCCTCTTGCGTGAGCGTCGCAAACAGGTCTGTGACCGTGGTAACGCCGGCGCGTTTGCACACTTCGCCATAGGTGTGAATGGCCGCATCCGTTTGCGTCAGCGCCCGGAAGTCTATGCCGGTGCGGCGCATGATCGGAAACATCGCCGCCATTTCCTGCAGCTCACCCATCGGCTTGCCACTGTCACCCTTGACCACGCCTTCCACGTCGGTGTGCTCATCGTAACCTGCCAAAGCCAACGCAGCGCTGTTGGCGCACAAAAGGTGGAAGTTCGAGTAAACGATCGCGATCGGTCGCTCCGTACTGACTTGGTCCAGATGGTGACGGTTCAAACGTTCGCCGGGCAAAAAGATCGGGTCGAAGCCCCAACCAACTAACGGTGCCTCTGGCGGTAATGTGGCTTCGAACACCTGTAGGCGCTCAATGACCTGCCCGATTTCCGTCATGCCCTTGTGCAACTGACCCTGAGGGTCGATCCGGTCGTGATAACCGCAATAAGCGTAGTCCCACATCGCACCCGCCATCATATGCGCGTGGCCTTCCACAAAACCTGGCGTCAGGACCGCGTCGGACAGATCGATGGCTTCATCGGCACCGCCCCAGGCATCGGCGCAATCAGGTCCGCCGACCGCCAAAACGCGCCCGTCTCGCACTGCGACATGCGTTGCGCTGGGCTGGTTTCGATCCATAGTCAGGACCGATTTCGCCTGGAAAAGAACGGTTTTTATCATGTGTGCCCCGCTGTCATTCTGAAACAGCTACCCAGATTTACTCAGTTGAAAAAATAGTATTAGTGTCTGAGTATCTCACAAAAAATATAGGATATAATGTGCGCTTTACCCTAAAACAGCTTCAATATTTCGACGCTGCATTGCGCACCGGATCGATCGCGCGCGCTTCGGTTGAGATGAATATCTCGCAGTCTTCGATCACGGCGGCCATCGACATGATTGAAAGCACGACCGGGGCAGAGCTGTTGCGCCGCATGCCCGCCAAAGGCATCGTGGCAACAGACATGGGAATCGAGATCGGCGCTCGGATTCGCGACTTTCTAGAACAAGCGCGCATTTTCGAATCTGATCTTTTGACGCTGACTGGTGATCCCGCGGGCACCTTGCGCCTAGGTTGCTACGCACCTACCGCGCCTTATGTACTGCCGCCCATCCTCAAACGCATTTCGCAGGAATTTCCGAAGATACGGGTTGAGATCAAGGAAGGCGACATGCTGAGCATGACCGAGATGCTAAACAGCGGCGTTGTCGATCTGGCCCTGACCTATCGCCGCGCGGCCCCCAAGGCCCAACCCTTCCTGCCAATGTTCAAGGCCGCGCCGATCGCGATGATCCCCGATGTCTCGCCACTGGCGCAAAAGACTCGGGTGGCGCTGTCGGAACTGGCTGATCTGCCCATGATTTTATTGGACCTGCCCAATGCCACCGAATACTTCGAGAGTCTTTTCACTGCCGAAGGCCTGCGCCCCCGTATCGCCCACACCACCAAAAGCTCGTCAGTTCTGCGCGGAATGGTTGCGGCAAATCTTGGGTACACCATCCTGAACATCTGCGGCCCCTTGGACCGCAAGGGGCAAAACGGCTATGTGGCGCGGCCGATTGCTGGGGAGCAAGACGCTCCGTATTATGGAGTTGCCTATACCGGGGCTGGCAAACGCTCGGCTCTGGTGCGTAAGGTGCTAGAGACGTGTCGTGAAATCTCGGACCAGGGCGGGTTTGACCACCTGTTAACCTCATCCGTGACGCAGACCGGTCAATAGCCTCAAAAAATGCAAGAATACCCGCAGAAAACAACTGTTTTCTGCATCAATCGGTATTGAGTAGCGTCACCATATCCCACTCACCGAACCGAAGGGCCCCAGACGCCCGTGTTTGGCAAGCCTTGACGCACTAGGATTTGCAAAATTCGACCTGCTCATAATAGGTTTGCGGAACATCAGGAAAAAACGGGGCGGCAAACGGCAAGATCAAACAACAAGAACGCACCAACCAGGAGGACTTCATGAAACTTTGGAACTTGAAATCAGTGACGATGCCGGTTTTGGCATTCGCACTATCCGCCACATCCGCGCTGGCCGCCGATATTACAATGAATGTCGGCTTTGGCGCGCCCGAAGAATCCCTCTATGGTCGGTTCGGCAAGATCTTTCAGGAAAAAGTGGCTGAACACACGGACGGCGCGATCGAGGTCAAGCTGCGTTGCTGCAACCAGATTTCCAGCGAGGATGAGGCGTTCAAGGCCATGCAGCTGGGCACGGTGGACGGTTTCTTCATTACCGCCAACAACGTATCCCCTCATTGGCCGCTGATGGATGTCACGGTTCTGCCATATATTTTCCAGAACGCCGAACACCTGGACCGGGTGCTGAACGGCGAAGTTGGTCAGCAGATGAAAGACCAGTTGCAGGCCGACACCAGCGTCCACCTGCTGGCCTTTGGTCCGGCGCTGTATCGTGATTTCTACAACTCGGTACGCCCGGTGAATACGATGGCCGATATGGAAGGGCTGAAAATCCGCGTGCCCAAGAACGAGGTGATGATCGCCACGTTCGAAGCCTTTGGCGCAAACCCCGTGCCGCTGGCATGGTCGGAAACCCCCACGGCGCTGCAGACCGGAACCGTTGATGGCGGCGACAATGGCACCTCGTTCATCCGCGACATGAAGTTCTTTGAGTTTGAGCCGCATCTGGTCATTCTCGAGCATTTCGTGGCTTTTGCGCCCTTGTTCGCGTCGGACAACTTCATGAAGAAGCTGAACGATGAGCAGCGCGCACAGATCCTGGCTGCCGCCGAAGAGGCCGGTGCGGAGTTTGCAGCGCAAGTCGCGACCGAAACAGAAGAGGTCCGCCAGTGGCTGGTCGATGAAGGCGGCATGGCCCGTACCGATCCGGACCGCACCGACTTTATCGCAGCCGCTCAGGGCGTGCAGCAGGAGTTCGCGGAAAAACGAGGCGAGGATTTCATCGCTTTGGTGAGCGCCATCCAGGCTGCGGCCCAATAAACAAGCTGGGCGCCATCAGGCGCCCTTTTTCGGCCCGAAAAGCGGACGAGGGACAATCATGGCTGCACTAAAGTGGCTCGAACGGCATTTCGAGGAACTGATCTGCTGTACCTGTCTGGCAGTGATCGCTGTGGCGGTCTTTGCACAGGTTGTAGCGCGGTATGTTTTTCAAGTCGCATTGCATTGGACCGAAGAAACGGCCGCCATGTGCATGGTCTGGGCGGTCTATATGGGCGCGTCTCTGTGTGTGCGCGAACGTTTTCACATCCGCATCATGGTGGCGGTGCAGGCTCTGCCCACTGGTTTTGGCAAGATCGTCATTTTCATCGCCGACATTTTCTGGGCGTTCTTTTGCCTGTTCATGCTGAGGATCAGTTGGGATTACCTGACCGTTTTCTGGCGCTTTCCTGAAACCAGCCCCAGTTTGGGCATCAACCAATTCTATCCGCAAACCATTCTGGTGATCGGCTACGGGCTGATGCTGATCCGGCTTGCGCAAACTTATTTCAACTGGTGGCGTGACGGGCGAAACGGCCTGCCGGGTATGCTGGCCGAGGAATGGGAAGCGACCACCAAGGATCAGGAGCATCAGATATGAGTGCTCTGATGGTTCTGGCCATCGCCTTTGTACTGCTGACGGTCATTGGTGTTCCGCTGTTTGTCTCGGTCGGTTTGACCACGGCGCTCGCGCTCTACTTAATCGACATTCCTTACACGCTGATGGCGCAAACCGGATACGGAAGTCTGACGCCCTTTCCCCTGCTGACCATTCCGCTGTTCGTGTTGGCCGGACGATTGATGGAAGTGGGTGGAATGGCCACCCGGATGATCTCAATCGCGACCAACCTTGTGGGGGCCTATCGCGGCTCGATGGGGTTGGTGACGGTCTTTGCTTGTATGCTGTTTGCCGCGCTTTCGGGCTCGGGCCCCGCTACCACGGCAGCCATTGGCTCGGTGACGGTTCCGGCCATGAAGCGCGAAGGCTATGACGTGCCCTTTGCCGCCGCCATTACCGCCAGCGCGGGCGCATTGGGCAGCCTGATCCCGCCCTCGAACCTGCTGATCATTTACGGGCTGGTCTCGGAAACCTCGATCCCGCGCCTGTTTCTGGCGGGGTTAATTCCAGGGGTCATGGTGACAATCTTGCTGATGATCACCACATACATCGTCGCCCGTCGGCGCGGGTACGGAGGCGATGGCGAGCGGTTCTCATGGGGGCCCTTCCTGCGCGCGGCTTGGGACGGCAAATGGTCGATCGGCGCACCGGTTCTGATCCTTGGCGGCATCTACGGAGGGGCCTTCACCCCAACCGAAGCCGCAGGTGTCGCCGTGTTTTATTCGCTGTTCGTCGGCTTCTTCATTTACCGCGAACTGACGATCAAAAAATTGATCGAGGCGCTGCGCTTTACCTCGCTTCTGACCGGCATCCTGATCCTGCTGACACCCACTCTGGCTTTTGGCCAACTGACCGCGTTCTACGACGTGCCTACTGCAGTGCAAGACGGGATCACTTCGATCACCGAAAACAAGTTTCTTGTCCTGTTGCTGATCGGCGTGTTCTACATCTTCATCGGTACATTCATGGAGTCACTGGCCCAGATCGTCCTGTTCACTGCCGTGTTCCTGCCGCTGGTCAGCTCTCTGGGCGTTGATCCGGTGATGTTCGGGATTTTCACCGTCATCACCTGCGAGATCGGGTTCCTGACGCCGCCGTTGGGTGCAAACCTGACGGTTGCGGCACGGATATCCGGCATCTCGATTGAACGCATATCCGTCGCTGTCTTACCGTTCATTCTGGCCTATGTCATCGGTATGGTGATCCTGATCTTTTTCCCAGATCTCACCACCTTCCTGCCCGATTGGCTGTACGGAGAAGCAAAATAGGAGGCTGACATGTTCGATCTTGTTCTAAAAGGCGGCACGATTGTCGATGGCACGGGACAAGGCGGATTTGTCGGCGACGTCGCGGTCACGGGCGAGCGGATCTCTGCAGTGCTGCCCGCGGGCGAATTGGAGACACAAAAAACCGCGCAAGAGATCGATGTTTCTGGCCTCGTGGTCGCGCCGGGATTCATCGACATGCATACCCATTCCGATTTCACCCTGATCGCGGATGGGCGCGCGGAAAGCCAGGTGCATCAAGGGGTAACGACCGAGGTAATTGGCCAATGCGGGATCAGTTGTGCCCCGGTCAACAGTCCTGCTGACATCAGTCGTGTTGCTCCGTGGTATACAGATCAGGCCAAGCACGACACATGGCTGGGCTTTGGAGATTATCTGGACGTTCTGGACAGAACCGAACTGGGTGTGAACGTCATGGCCTTTGTCGGCCACGGGACAGTCCATCGCGCGGTTCTGGGCGACCAGCTGCATCCGGGTGAAGCCGAGGACATAGTCGAAATGGCCCGTCTGGTGGATCAGTGCATGGATGAAGGCGCAGGAGGCTTTTCCTCGGGGTTGGAATACTTCCCTGGAAGCCTTGCCTCGCCCGAGCACTTGGTACCGATGTGCGAGGTCGCGGCGAAGCACAAACGCCTTTACGCCACCCATGTGCGCAACCGCGATACCCATTACGATCTGGGATTTGCCGAAGCCATCGCCACAGCCAGGCAATCCGGTGCCAAACTGCAGATCAGCCATATCCAACCGAAATTCGGTGCACCGGATTATGCGATGGACCACACCCTGGAGATGATCGAACTGGCCCGTCGCCACGATGTTGACATTGCCTTTGACGTCATACCGCATGACTGGAACCATACTTTGATGGCTGCGATCTTGCCTAAATGGGCGCAGGCCGGGTCGGTCGATGATGTCCTCAAGCGGTTGGCCGATCCCGAAGCCCGCGAAAAGATCAAAGCCAACCCGCAACCGATGTGGTTGATCGTCAAGGCCGAGAAATGGTCGGACATCATCCTGCTGAATGCCACCATCAACAAAGACATCGTCGGGGCAGACTTCGCCGAGATCGGGCGGATGCGCAATTGCCATCCCTATGACGCGGTGCTGGATATCCTGCTGGAAGAAGGCGACAACCTGATGGCCTGCATGTGGTCATCCAAATCGTTTCGCAACTCGGATGTCGAGCTGTGTCTGGAGCAAGCTGAATGCGCGGTGATCTCGGACACCGTGGCCATCGCGAACGAGGGTATTCTGAAAGACCACATCGGGTCTCTGTCCGGCTACGGTTGGGCGGCCCGGTTCCTGCAATATTATGTGCGCGACAAAGCTGCGCTGACCTTGGAACAAGGGATCGCCAAACTGACGTCGATCCCGGCGGATCGCCTTGGATTGAAGGATCGCGGGCGACTGCGCGCAGGCAATCAGGCAGATATCTGTGTGTTTGATCAGGTCAATATCGCCAGTAACGCAACGGCGAAGAACCCGCGTCGCTATGCATCTGGAATCGCCCATGTTCTGGTCAACGGACAGCTCTCGATGAAAAATGGCGCGCGCACCGCTGTCAACTCCGGCCGGGTTTTGCGCGAATTTGCTGCTGCAACGTGATCTGTCAGGCCACGTTGTTCGGGTTGCATTGAAACCAACCGCCGAAAGGCTGTTTGACATTCATCGCAAACCAAAGCGGATTTCAAATGCCAGCCTTCTTCGGGCGTTAGTACAACAGGTTGAGCATCAGCAGCGAAACAATCAGGAACAGGATGGTCATGACGCCGCCTGACCGCACAAAGTCCATCACCTTGTACCCCGCAGGCCCCATGATCAGTGCGTTAACCTGATGGGTCGGAATGATGAAGCTGTTCGAGGTCGATATGGCCACCGTAAGGGCAAAAACAGCAGGGTTGCCCCCAGCCGCAACTGCGATCGACACGGCAAGCGGCACCAGTAGAACGGTTGCTCCGACATTCGACATCACAAGCGAGAACGCGGTCGCTAGTATTGCGACCCCGGCCTGAAGCGCCCAGATCGGCCAACCGTTCAGCACGATCAGAATTTGTTGCGCAATCCAGGCGGCAGTCCCAGTGTTTTGCACGGCTTGCCCAAGCGGGATCAGGCAGGCAAGCAGAAACACCGTGTTCCATCCGACGGCCCGATATGCCTCATCCACACTTAGAACGCGGGTCAGCATCATCCCAGCCGCCCCGGTCAAAAGGCAAAGCGAAAGCCGAACGTCGGTGAACAAAATCAGCGATAGCGAGATCGCGAAGAACGCCAAAGCCCAGCCCACCTTCTGGGGCCGCAACTCATCCTGGGGAAAATCCGTTGTCACGACGACAAAATCCGGGTCCCGTTTGATCCGCATCAGGTTGTCCCATCTGGTATGCGCGACCAACATGTCCCCGGCATGGAACGCCTCGAGCCCGATCTGCGTTGATTGATGTGTGTCAGTTTCAACGTGGCTGAGCGTTTCCTCACCTCTGTGAATGGCCAGCAGCGACATGCCGTATGTCTTGCGAAACAGAAGTTCTCGCGGACACTTGCCGATCAGTTTGCTGTCCGGCGTCACGACAACTTCGGCAATCCCTGCGTTTGTCGGCGCGAATTCTTCGACAAAGATATCCAGCTCTGGCAGAACCGTCAGGCCAAACTTCTGGGCAAACTCCTCGACAACCCAGCGCCGCCCGATGATGGCCAACCGGCACGGAGCGGCTATTTCGGCGGTAAGAACCTGAACCATCGACGTTTTGCCGCGATAAAAGGTTGAGATTATGTACAAGTGGTTTTCATGGTTGATATCCGCCAGCACCTGTCCAACCAGCGGGCTGTCCGCGGGTACGACCACCTCAAAAACATCGGCTTTCAGACCGTAGACCCGTTGCAGATATTCCTGCGTACCCTGTCCTGTTCCCGTATTGTCCGAGCCGGTTTCGCCCGGCAGTACCCAACGCCCGAGCAGCAGAAAATACCCGATCCCGGTCAGGATCAAAGCCACCCCGATTGGTGTCACAGAGAACAGGCCAAACGGCTGGATTTTCTGCCCTTCGGGCAGCCCATCGTTCGCTGTCAAAACCAGATCGTTGAGCAAGATCAAAGGTGACGAACCGACCATCGTCATCGTGCCGCCTAAAATCGCGCAAAAGCCCATGGGCATCAAAAGGCGCGAAAGTGGAATTCCCGATCTTGAAGATATTCGGCTGACCACAGGCAGAAACAGCGCCGCCGCGCCGACATTTTGCATGAATGATGAGATCACGCCGACCGTACCCGAAACGATTGGCAACACCCGGTTTTCCGCCGTGCCACCGTATTTCAGAATAACCGCCGCCACTTTGTTCATGATGCCGGTCTTGTCCAGGCCCGCGCCGACGATCATGACCGCGATGATCGAAATCACGGCGTTTGAGGCAAACCCATCAAAGAGGTGAGTCACGTCCGCCAGGTTCCCCAGCCCCGGCGCGTAGCTAAGCAGCCCGACCAGCACCAAAACCAAAATGGCCGAGAGATCAATTCTGACAATCTCTGATACGAACAGGAATACGGTGAACGCCAACAGCGCGCAAACGACTCCCATCTCAAACGTAAAAACCAGCTGTTCCACAGAATTCACAAGGGTATTGTCTTCACATAATCTACCGTGAACATCTAGACGATCGCGAGGCTCTTGTCATGACGTTTCGATTTCGCGCTAGAAAACGCAACATAATTACCCCCAGTCATGAACCGACGCGCTCGGCAGATAGTCAAGCGTGACCCCTATGGGTGGTCCAAGCCGGTCTCAGCCCACCATAGCTGAGACCGGCGGATCAGCGCTACTTTGCTAGCCGCTTTTTCAACAGCAACACGTCTCCGGTGTAATAAGGCGGGGACGGATGCAATCGCACCGGCTCGCTGGCCACGACCCTGTAGCCAAGCCGCTCGTACAGACGCACTGCGCCCGTATTCTGACCGTAGACCTGTATGCTCATTTCTTCAAAACCGTTAACCAGCGCCTGATCCTCGGCCGCTTGCATAAGTCGGCTGCCAGTGCCACGGTTTTGCGCTTCGGCAAATACGGCAAGCGCGTTGATGTACCACGTGCCGACCGATTGCGCTTCGAGAGTGACAAACGGTGCAATCGGCGGCGGAAGGTCGTTGGGATCATCTTCAGGCGCATGTGAGATCGCGTAGCTCAGCACCATGCCTGCAGGTCGGCTGTTCTGTTCTGCAATCAAAGCGTTCGTATATGAAAACCCGCCGCTGGTGCGCTTGGCGCGTTCGGCTCCGATGTCCAACGGGTGCTGCCCCTCGACACAGGCGCGGGTCCACAGCCAGATGGGGATGCCCTCGCCCGCGAGGTTGATCAACTCCGCCAACGCCCTGGCGTCCTGAACCTTGGCGCTTCGGATTGTACTGGTCGTTTGAATGTTCATAACTCGTTTCCTTACTTCACTTTTTAAGTTGGTCGACGCGTCGTCGGCCGGTGCTACGTCGGCTCGGGAAATTGTCCGTCTTCGACAGGCCCCACAGGGGCGCCGGAGTCCCATTCAAGATGGTTACGCTCGTCCACCTCGGCATGGCGGCGTTTGATCCGGTCTACCGAAGATTCAAAACCGGGTTGATCTCCGTGAGACGCGCGAGCTTCAGCGGTTGAAATTAGCGTTTGTTTTTTGTTGTCAGAGCCCTCGGCAAAGACGGGGCCCACCAGAAAGAATGGGAAAATGGTCATCAGGGTCTTAAGCACTGTAACGCCCTATTTTAACTGGATTGGTTGGTAGAGAAAATCAGGCAGCAGTCCTGGCCGGATCCTGTCCGGCGATGCAACCGACATGCCGGTGATCGGTGCCACAGCACCCTCCGACCACGCGGATGTTTGGCAGATAGGTCAGAAGCTCGGTGCTTAGTTGACCAAGCTCAACCGGGTCGCCATCGTCCAGAACCTTGGCCTCATCGAGTTCCGCGTGGCTCATGCGTGACGCGTTCGAACGGAGGCCACCAATCCGGCGCGTCCACGCGGCGTCGGCATCCAGAATGTGCCGGAAGTGATCGGGGTGCGCGCAGTTGATCATGTAATAAAGCGGCCCATTATCTGTGGCTGCATCAACCTCGGCGATGGCATCCGCCAAAGACTGTCCGGACGGCAGATGCCCATCAATTTCAAGCGTAAAGGCAATGACAACCGGCACATCGATTTCCTTGGCCGCCTTAACGATGCCGGTGGCCTCGCTGGCATGGGTCAGGGTCATCGCGCTGATCATGTCCACTCCGGCCGCACCCAATGCGTGCACCTGCGGCGCGTGGATCGACTGGGCATCCTCAGCCGAAACTGCGGCTCCGGGTGCATACGCATCGCCCGCTGGACCAACCAGACCGTTGATCAGGATCGGACAGGCATCGCTTTCGTGCGTGTCGCGCAGGTCGGACACAAAGGCAACGGCCCGATAGTTTGTGTCCATGACCTTTCCAACGGATTGCCCCAGCGGCCCGGCCCATGCCGTACCCGCTCGCCATGTCGGCGCATCCAGAATGAATCCGCGTCCGGAAGATTTGGCGATTGAGATGAACCGCTCGAAATAGTCGGTCAGGTCCGCCCGCCCCTGCTCGGTGTCCAGCAGCACAGCCGCTGAAAAACAAGGGAGATCATACCCTTTGTCGAAAATCAGAAATGTCTCAAGCCCGCCATCTGACAGGAAAAAGCGGCGCGTTTCCGTAAGTCTTTGAATTCGCATTAAAGTGGTCCTTTCTTGTTCAATACGTAAGACCTAACGCCGCCAGTGCCTGTCAGATAGTTGTCGCATGGTCCGGTTGTGCGAGAATTGTTTTTACCGTATTTTCAGAGACTAAGCCCAAGCTTGATGCCGCCATTTTGGGCCGAACCCTCGGGAACTGGACTCGCAGTACAGTCGGAGCGTCAGAGATGGACCAGAAAGTCGATACCCGCAGCCGGATATTGGATATCGCCGAGGCTTCGGTTCTTGAGAAAGGGTTCGAGGCGACCTCGATCGAGGAGATCGTTGCTGGCGCCGAGATTTCGCGTGGCGGCTTTTTTTATCATTTCAAAGACAAGAACGCCCTCGCCCGCGCCATGCTAGAGCGGTACATCGAAGTGGAAAACGCGCTGTATGATGATTTGTTCGCCCGCGCGCGCGAGTTGAACGACGACCCGCTGCACTGCATGCTCATCGGCCTAAAGCTGCTGGCTGAAATGCTGCAAGAGATGCCGACCGGCCATCCGGGCTGTGTCATTGCTTCAACCGCCTATCAGGATCGATTGTTTGACGAAGGCGTTCGCGAGTTAAACCGACAAGCCATTCTTGGCTGGCGCAAACGTTTCCGCGGAATGTTCGAAGAGATCGCCGCTGTTTATGAACCGAACGAACCGGTCAATATGGATGCCCTGGGCGATATGGTGTCGGGTGTGGTCGAAGGCGGGCTTGTCCTACAGCGAGCCCTGCGCGAACACAACAATGCCTCGGAACAGATCATGTTGTTCCGGACCTATCTGAAACTGTTGTTTTCGCCAAAAACCTGAATGCTGCTGTTTGAATGCTTATGAAGCAGTTAGATGAATGCGCAGCATTGCACCACACAGATTTGCAGCCGTTGGCATACACCGAACAGGCTTTCGCCCAGTATCTCCGTCATTGCCAAGCCGTTTAAAGCGCGCGAAACTAGAGTATGGTATAGCGCACTACCACCTCCAAAACGAAGCGCCTGCAGTGACGGCAAACTGTGTCACACGGTTGTTGCCCAAGGCCTGCAAATAGCGCGTTGACCAACAACCTTGAAAGGTGATCCATGTCCTTCTCCAGCCGCTCTTCAATTTCGCGTCGCCAGTTTCTTGCCACAACAACCGCAAGTGCTGCGGCCATCACACTGCACCCCTTCTCTGCTGCTGCTGCCAGCAACCAGGCGCATTTGCGGATCATGGAAACCACGGATATCCACGTCCACGTCTTCCCGTACGACTACTACGCCGACAAACCCCGCGACACGGTGGGCTTGTCGCGCACCGCTTCGATCATCAACGAGATCCGGTCAGAGGCGACGAATTCGCTGTTGGTCGACAATGGTGATTTTCTACAGGGCAACCCGATGGGCGACTACATCGCTTATGAGCGCGGCATGAAAGAGGGTGACAGCCACCCGATCATCACGGCATTCAATACGGTCGGTTATGATGCCGCGACGCTGGGCAACCACGAATTCAACTATGGCCTCGAGTTTTTGGACAAATCATTGGCCGGTGCCGACTTCCCGGTAGTTCTTGCCAATGTGGCAAAAGAGAAAGGCGCGAACCCGCGCGATGACAAGACTTTGGTAAAGCCTTACGCCATTCTGGATCGTGAGATCGAAATGGGCGATGGCACCAAGCATCCTATTAAAATCGGGGTGATCGGCTTTACGCCCCCGCAGATCATGAACTGGGATCGCAAGCATCTGGAAGGCAATGTTGAGGCCCGCGATATCGTCGAGACCGCGAAAGCCTATGTGCCCGAAATGAAGGAACAGGGATGCGATCTGATCATCGCTCTGTCGCATTCGGGGATTGGTGACGCCAATCATGCAGACGGGATGGAGAACGCCTCGGTTGTATTGGCCGGTCTCGACGGCATCGACGCGCTGGTTACTGGCCACAATCACCTGGTCTTCCCTTCCGCGACCTTTGCGGATCGCCCTGGCATCGATGTGGAAAAGGGCACGCTGATGGGCAAGCCTGCCGTCATGGGCGGCTTCTGGGGATCACATCTTGGCCTGCTTGACTTGCTGTTGGAGCGCGACGGAAATGAGTGGCGCGTGGTGACCACCACATCCGAAGCGCGCCCCATCTCCAAGCGCAACGAAGACCGCTCGATCACTGCGTTGGTCGGGGACGATCAGAAGGTTCTGGATTCGGTTGCGCAGGATCATGACGAGACGCTGGCCTATGTGCGACGCGCGGTTGGCAAGACGTCTGCGCCTCTGCACAGCTATTTCGCGCTGGTTGCCGATGACCCATCCGTTCAGATCGTGTCGATCGCCCAGAAATGGTACATTGACGAGATGTTGAAAGGCACCGAGCACGAAGGTCTGCCCATCCTGTCGGCTGCGGCCCCCTTCAAGGCCGGTGGCCGTGGTGGCCCGGAATACTACACCGATGTTCCCGTTGGTGACGTCGCCATTAAGAACGTGGCCGACCTGTATCTCTATCCGAACACGGTTCGCGCGGTACGCGTTAACGGGGCTCAGGTGCGCGGCTGGCTGGAGCGATCAGCTGGTATGTTCAATCAGGTCGAAGCTGGGTCCAAGGACGCTATCCTTCTGAACCCGGAATTCCCGTCCTACAATTTCGACGTGATGGACGGTGTGACCTACCAGATCGACCTGTCCCAACCGTCGCGCTTCGGCCCCAAAGGCGAAGAGGTCAACCCTGATGCCGCGCGGATCGTGAACCTGATGTTCAACGGCGAACCGGTCACGGATGACATGGAGTTCATCATCGCCACCAACAACTATCGTGCATCCGGCGGCGGCTCGTTCCCTGGTGCGCTGGGTGACACCATCGTGTTCGAGGCCCCCGACACCAACCGCGACGTCATTGTGCGCTATATCGTGGAACAGGGCACAATCGATCCGAAAGCTGACGCGAACTGGTCGTTTGCGCCGCTTGAGAACACAACAGTGCTGTTTGAAACCGGCCCGAAGGCGCGGGATTACATGAATGACGTCAAAGGTGTCCAAATCGAGGACGCCGGCGACGGCGCAGACGGTTTTGCAGCGTTCCGCATCAAACTCTGATCCAAGTGCCTCGTGTCATTGAGGCCTTGTCTGCCGCCGGTTCATTCGGGCGGCAGGCTTGTTTGAGGCTGTGTCCGACAGCGCCTCACGCCAAGACAGAGGCGCAATGGGCCTAAAGGCGGTAAAGCTGCGAAACGCAAAGGCTCTCATCGTTCATTCAGAACGGCTGTCACCCAGAAATTAGTTCGGAAAACCGTTGGTCTTTCTGATGAAAGTCCTGTGGCGGGGAGACAGGGATTCGAACCCTGGGAACGCTCTCACGTTCAACGGTTTTCAAGACCGCCGCATTCGACCACTCTGCCACCTCCCCGCGTAAAGCCTCGTCTACGGTGAGTTGAAACCGGAGGCAAGTCACAATGTGGGAAAACTTGCCGAAGATACCGCAGCGGTCTTTCCATGACACAACTGGCGCGTTATTGTCTGCACAGAGGACCGCGCTAGACTGGCAAAAGAACCAGCGACAGCGGTTGAGGCGCGGCCCGTTGGGCCTTGTCAGGCAAGGGATGAAACGATGAAGCGAGCGACCAGCAAACGCCCTAAGCCGCAGCGGCTGGCGTTAGTGGCCTTGTGCATGACAGCATTGGCAGGCTGCGAGGAAGGGTTCAATCTGCAAGAGCCCGACGCTAAAGAAGCGACAGAGGAAGGCACAGTCGGCAAAAAGACGGTTGAACTGTTCCCTGAGACCGCTTCCGGTTCTCAACGCGATGTCGAGGCGCCAGAGGTGTTTCAGGTGACGGATGCCGGATTGTGGGACGGTCGCCCCTCGTTGGGTGGCATTTGGGTCGCACATCCGGATGTCGATCAACCTCAGCGGGTGCTGATCAAAAATACCTCCAATGACAAATCGATAACTGGTGCGTTGTTCCGTAGGGATCGAAATCTGCCTGGACCTGCCCTTCAGGTTTCGTCGTCTGCAGCAACCGAACTTGGCATGCTGGCCGGATCGCCTGCCAGAATTCAGGTTGTAGCATTGCGGCGGGAAATCATTGTCCCCGAAGCTCCGGCGGAGGACGCGCAGCCAGCGGACACCTCGCAAACGGCGGCAGCAGAGACGCCCGAAGCCTCGGCCAACGCTGATGAACCGGAAAAGCCAGCCAAGCGGAAGTGGTGGCAGAAAAAACCAGCGGCTGAGGCGGATGCGGCGGTCGCCGTCGCAACCGGGGCCGCCGCGGCGACTGCGATTGCAACGTCGTCGGACGAAACGGCCGACACGCCGACCGAAAGCGCCGAACTTTCGCAAGACGTGGAAACGGCGGAAGCCGAAAAACCGGCCAAGCGGAAATGGTGGCAGAAAAAGCCCGCCGAAGAAAGTGTTGCTGCGGCTGACGTTGCAGTGGCCGGAGCCGCCGCGGGCACAGCCGCTGCCGAGGTGGCCGAAGAAGGCGCTGCAGTAGAAACGCAAACAGCAGCTCTGACTGATCCCGAGGTAACTGCCCCCGCTGAAAAGCCCGCGAAACGGAAGTGGTGGCAAAAGAAAAAGCCCGACGAAATCACCACGACGAATCTTGATCCTATCGCTGGTGCGGAAGCGGCGATTGAGGCTGCCGATCCAACGCCAGTTGCGGCACCAGCTGCGGAAACTGCGGCCACGACATCCCCACTGGCCAAGCCCTTCGTACAGGTCGGCACGTTCAGCGTTCAGGAAAACGCCAACAGCGCGGCTCAGAAAGTCAAACGAAACGGTCTTTCCGCGCAAGTGTCCGAGCTCAAAACGGACGAAAATTCGGTCTGGCGCGTGTTGGTCGGCCCGGCTACAACCCGTGCAGAACGGCGGGCATTGCTGTCGGACGTTAAGGACCTTGGGTTCACCGACGCCTTTATCGCCAAAAAATGAAGAAAGGAGATCCAGAATGCTGACGGCACTGCGATCAACAACTTTCGCTTTTGGACTGGCTTTGTTGGCGTTGCCAGCGCATGCGTTCGATACGCAGGCAAAGGCGGCCTATGTCATGGACCAGAAAACCGGCACGGTCCTGCTGTCAAAAGAGGCGGATCAGCCGCTGCCCCCCGCATCAATGTCCAAGCTGATGACGTTGTATGTTGCATTTGAGGCGCTGCGGGAAGGACGCCTGACACTATCCGAAACTCTGCCCGTCTCGGAACACGCCATGAGCTATGGCGGATCGACCATGTTCTTGAACACGCAGGATCGCGTCACTGTCGAAGACTTGCTGCGTGGCATTATCGTTCTGTCGGGCAATGATGCCTGTGTGGTAATTGCCGAAGCGCTCAGCCCGGATGGTACTGAGGCCGGGTTTGCTCGCTATATGACTCAGCGCGCCCAACAACTTGGGATGAATGACTCGAACTTTGCCAACTCTAATGGCTGGCCCGCCGCAGGACATATGATGTCTGTCCATGACCTGGCCGTACTGGCAGACCGGTTGATCACCGATTTCCCCGAGTATTATCCGTTGTTTGCCGAGGAAGAATTCGAGTTTGATGGTCGCGCGCCCTCGAACTCTCGCAACCGCAACCCCCTGCTCAAACTGGGGATCGGCGCGGATGGTTTAAAAACCGGCCACACGCAAGAGGCCGGGTATGGCCTTGTCGGATCAGCCAAGCAAGGCGACCGCAGGGTGGTCTTTGTCCTTTCGGGCCTCGACAGCACTGCCCGTCGCGCAGAGGAGGCTGAGGCCGTGGTTAACTGGTCGTTTCGAAATTTTGTCGAGAGGACAGTTGCCAACGCGGATACGCCAATAGCCGAAGCCCAGGTTTGGATGGGTGCGCAAAAGACGGTTGGATTGGTGCCCGAGGGCGACATGACGCTTCTGTTCCCTGTTCTGGGCGACAAGAATATCGAGGCCGAAGTTGTGTATGACGGGCCGATCAATGCCCCCATTGCCAAGGGTCAACAACTGGCGGAACTGGTCATTCAGCCCGAAGGGTTACCGGAAATCCGCCGCCCGCTGGTGGCTGCGCAGGATGTCCCCGCCGGAGGTTTCGTGGTGCGCATGCTGACCGTAGGCGGCATTGTCCTGACCGACGTTATCGGCAACCCGCTGGATGCATTGTGACAGCAGCCGGGTTGTTTCTGACATTCGAAGGCATCGACGGATCAGGCAAGTCCTCGCAGGCGCGCCTGCTGGCAGACCATTTGCGTGGTTTGGGCCACGATGTCGTGCTGACGCGCGAACCCGGCGGCTCGCCCGGGGCCGAGGAAATCCGTAGGCTGGTTCTGGAAGGTGACCCGGACCGCTGGTCTGCCGAGACGGAAATCCTGCTTTTTACCGCCGCCCGGCGTGACCACCTTGAACGCACGATTGAACCTGCGCTGGCAGCGGGAAAAGTCGTGATTTGTGACCGGTTTGCGGATAGCACCCGTATGTATCAGGGTTTGTCGCGCGGAAATTTGCGGGGGCTGGTGGATCAGTTGCACACGCTCATGATCGGTCGCGAACCAGACATGACTGTCTTGATCGACATGGATCCTGAAACCGGTCTTTCACGCGCCAAAGGGCGACAGGGCACAGAAGAGCGCTTCGAAGATTTTGGCCTCGACCTACAGAAAAAGATGCGCGCAGGCTTTTTGTCCCTGGCTGACGAGTTTCCGGCCCGGTTTCGCGTGATCGACGGTAACCGAGACATGGACAGCGTGGCCCGCGATGTGACAGATATCGTTCTGCAAGCCTTGTGACAAACGATTGATGAGCGACGACACCCCAACCCCGGACCAAGCCCCCGGAGCACCGCACCCGCGCGAAACCCGGCGCCTGTTCGGGCAAGCCGAAGCCGAGCAAGCATTTCTGAGCGCTTACGCGTCTGACAGGTTACATCACGGATGGTTGCTGACCGGCCCGCGCGGGGTTGGCAAAGCGACGCTGGCCTGGCGAATTGCCAAGTTTCTGCTGGCGACGCCTGTCGCCCAGGATGACGGGCTTTTCGATGCCCCACCTCCGCCCGGAACGCTTGAGGTTGATGACAACCACCCGATAGCGCATCGCATACAGGCCGGAGCGGAACCCGGGCTGGCCGCCATTACTCGGTCGGTGAACGATCAGGGCCGGTTGCGGAACGAGATCGTGGTGGACGATATCCGCAAGCTGGGCAAATTTTTCGGGCTGTCCTCGGCGGATGGCGGACGCAGGGTCGTCATCGTCGATTCGGCTGACGAGATGAATGTCAGCGCCGCCAATGCCCTACTGAAAATGCTTGAGGAACCTCCGGCGCGCACGACCCTTTTGCTGATTTCACACCAACCCTCGCGTCTGTTGCCGACGATCCGGTCGCGGTGCCGAACGCTGCGCCTGTCGCCCTTGGGACCCGAGGACATGCAGGACGCTTTGGTGCAATCCGGTGCCGATGCGCCCGGCAACCCAGACCATTTGTCCGCGCTGGCAGCGGGTTCGGTTGGCGACGCCGTCCGCCTGATCACTCTCGATGGGCTGGAGATTTATGCCGAGATTATCGCCATCCTTGGCACCCTGCCCCGCATGGACCGTCAGCGCGCGCTGAAGCTGGCCGAGGCCGCAGCCCAACGCGGTGCGGCTGACCGATTTGAACTGTTGCTGACATTGATTGACGTGGCCTTGTCACGACTTGCTCTGACGGGCGCCACCGGTGCGCCACCCGCGCCCGAAGCTGCCCCGAACGAGGCCGAAGTCCTTTCTCGTCTATCCCAGTCCCCCCATCAGGCTCGCAAATGGGCCGAGGCGGCTGCTATTATCACAGCCCGCGCGCGACATGGTCAGGCGGTGAACCTTGACCCTGCTGCTTTGGTCCTAGATACGGTGTTCAAGATACAGGAAACCGCCGGTTAGAGCAGATGAGCGACACACCGCAAATTACCGACAGCCATTGCCATCTGGACTTTCCGGACTTTGACGGGCAACTGGACGAAATCATCGCAAATGCAGTCCAGGCTGGTGTCACCCGCATGGTCACGATCTGCACCCGTCTGCGCAACGAGCCAACCGTCCGGACCATTGCCGAAGCCCATGCACCGGTCTTCTACGCCGCTGGGACCCACCCCATGAGTGCCGCCGACGAGCCAATGGCCACGGTGGACGAACTGGTCACCTTGTCTCGGCATCCCAAATTCGTGGGTATCGGTGAGTCCGGGCTGGACTATCACTACACCGCTGACAGCGCAGATGTGCAGAAGCAATCTCTACGCGTCCATATCGAGGTCGCTCAGCGCACCGGCCTGCCGTTGATCATCCACGCGCGCGCCGCGGATGCGGACATGGCCCGCATTCTGACAAAAGAGTACCGCAACGCGCCTTATTCCTGTGTGATGCATTGCTTTTCTTCGTCGGCTGAGCTGGCCAAGGCGGCGCTGGATTTGGGTTTCTATCTGTCCATGTCAGGCATCGCCGCCTTCCCCAAAAGTCAGGATTTGCGCGATATCTTCGCCGCCGCACCCGTCGACCGCATTCTCGTCGAAACCGACGCGCCTTATCTCGCCCCGCCTCCATACCGTGGCAAACGAAACGAGCCTGCCTACACCGCACATACGGCGCGCAAAGGGGCCGAAGTGTTCGGCATGGACTATGCCTCATTTGCCGCGCAAACCCAGGCCAATTTCGACCGTCTGTTTTCCAAGGCCGCAACCTATCGGGCCGCCGCATGAGCGAGCTTCGCTGTACGATCCTCGGCTGCGGTTCATCCGGAGGCGTGCCCCGGCTTGGCGGTCATTGGGGTGACTGCGATCCGGACAACCCCAAAAACCGACGGCGGCGTTGCTCTTTGCTGGTTGAACGTGACGGGCCGGATGGTACCACGTCCGTTTTGATCGACTCGTCTCCGGACATGCGCAGCCAGTTGCTGGACACCGAAACCGGACGGCTCGACGGTGTCGTATACACCCATGCACATGCGGATCATGTGAACGGCATCGACGATCTGCGCATGATCGTCTTCAACATGCGGTCCCGCGTTCCGGTTTATGCGGATGGCGACACACAAAACGCGCTGCTTAGCCGGTTTGGATATGCGTTCATTCAACCCGACGGCTCGCCTTACCCTCCGATACTGGAGCTCCATGGGATTGACGGACCGTTCGAAATCGAAGGTCCCGGAGGCCCAATTCCATTTCATCCTTTTCGGGTAAATCACGGTTCAATCGATTCATTAGGTTTCAGGATCGGCGATCTGGTCTATCTGCCGGATGTGGCTGATCTTTACGAAGAAAGCTGGCCGGCACTGGAAGGTCTGGATTGCCTGATCATAGACGCGCTGCGCCGCGCACCCCATCCAACCCACACGCATCTTGAGAAAACGCTGGGCTGGATAGATCAGTTGAAACCCAAGCGCGCCGTGCTGACCAATATGCATATTGACCTCGACTACGCGACGCTCGATGCGGAAACGCCCGCGAACATCACCCCTGCCTATGACGGAATGGTGATCCGGCAACCGCTGAGGGCCTGACACCTGACCGGGCCCGCCATAGACGCCCAAAGCACAAGGGCTCTGCCATGTTTCAGAGCCTGATCGACGTTATCCTCCCGGTATTTCTGGTCATTGGCGCCGGATATACCGCAACCCGAGCGGGGTATTTTCAAGAGTCGCATATTGATGGGCTGATGAAATTCACCCAAGGGTTTGCGATTCCCTGCCTTCTGTTTCTCGCCATCGCCAATCTTGACCTGAGCGCCAGTTTCGACCCCCGGCTTCTGACAAGCTTTTATTCCGCAGCTGGCCTGTGTTTCTTGGCCGGAATGCTGGGTGCAAGACTGATCTTTGGCCGCGAATGGGAAGATTGCGTGGCCATCGGGTTTTGCTGCCTGTTCTCCAACTCGGTTTTGTTGGGCCTGCCGATAACAGAGCGGGCTTATGGGCCTGAAAACCTGACCGGAAATTACGCAATCATCGCGTTCCATTCGCCGTTCTGCTACTGCGTCGGCATCACCGTGATGGAGGTCTTTCGCCATCGGGGCAACGGCGGAGCACGCATGCTGCGCGCGGTTCTGACGGCGATGTTCAAAAACGCGCTGATCCTCGGAATCGCTTTGGGTTTCGTGGTGAATTTCTCGGGTATCGCAATCCCTGATGTCTTGGATGAGGCGCTTAACCTAATCACGCGCGCCGCCTTGCCGGGCGCTCTGTTTGCGCTGGGCGGCGTTCTGGTCAAATACCGACCCGAGGGCGATTTGCGCGCCATCGTCTTTGTCTGCGTAATCTCACTGATGCTACATCCAAGCCTGGTGTGGTTGTTTGGCACAACCTTATCCCTTCCCAACGACCTGTTCCGGTCGGGTGTTCTGACCGCGGCCATGGCACCCGGGTTCAACGCCTACATTTTTGCCAATATGTATGGGCGGGCCAAACGTGTAGCGGCGTCCTCGGTGTTGATCGGAACTGCTGCGTCCATTTTGACCGTCTGGGTTTGGCTGTCCCTTTTGGGGTAGCAGACAGATTGACTCTGCCGCGAAGCGGAGCATTTACAACAAGGCCAACTTCGGAGATCGAATATGCGTCACGCCGTTATCGTTGCACACGGCCAACCCTCTGACCCAGATCCCGCCGAGGCGGCTCTGGCGGATTTGGCCGGAAAGATTGATGGGTTGTGTGAAAATGTGGCCGTTCATTCGGCGACATTGGCCGCACCCAATGCGCTTGAGGCATGTCTGGACGCGTTGCCTGCGGGTACATTGGTCTACCCGCTATTTATGGCGCGCGGTTGGTTTGTCACAAGCGCACTGCCCAAACGCATCGGAAAACGTCAGGTTGACATTATGGAGCCGTTGGGAACGGATCCTTGCCTTCCATCTCTTGTGGCGGACGCGTTGCGGGCCAGATTGTCTGAAAATGCATGGAGGCCCGAGACAACAGATCTTGTTGTTGCAGCCCATGGTTCTGGCCGCAGCGCCAACCCTGCCAAAGTCGCAGCTTCCTTCGCCAACGAGGTGTCCCGTTTGGTGCCGTTCCGCCAGGTTCGCGTCGGGTTTGTCGAACAAACCCCATCAATCGCCGAAGCGGCCGACGGCCTTGGTGAAACGTCCATCTGCTTGCCCTTCTTCGCTTGCCGAGGGGGACATGTGCTGGAAGACATCCCCAACGAACTGGCCAATGCATCTTTTGCGGGTCTGGTGATGCCCGTGATCGGTGAATTGCCCGAAGTTCAGCAGCAGATCGCAAAGCGATTGGACAACAACCTCGTCGCTAGAAGTTGAAAATTTTTGACGGCCAAACGTCCTAGGTCACTCCGATTGCTGAGCCTCAAGCTGTTGGCAATAAAAGCGATGACAGGACCGCCCTTCGCGTTTCGCCTGATAAAGAGCCAGGTCAGCAGCCTGCAAAACACCTGCCCCGTTCGGGGTTTCAAACTGAACCGAGGTTGCGATACCAATGCTGCCGGAAATCGCGCAAACCGTATCCTCAAAGGTCATAGGGTGCTGAAGCTTATTGATGAGCCGAGCGGCAATCTTTTCAAGCCGCTCTTTTTGGGTCAGGCCCTTGAAAATGAGAACGAATTCGTCACCACCGATCCTGGCGACAGTATCATCGCCACGCGTTTCTTCCAACATGATCGCCGCAGCCTGCTGCAAAACGTAGTCCCCGGCGGCGTGCCCCAATCGATCATTGACCGCCTTGAAATAATCTAGATCGAGATGCATCAACGCAAAAGATGTCTTCGCAGAAGCCAGGTGCCCCAATATGTGGTCCATGGCCCGACGGTTTTTGAGCCCGGTCAGGGTGTCGGTATACGCTTGTTCTTCCGCGGCGAGCATCGCGCCCTGCAGCCGCAGATTCAAAGATCGCGATGCCTCCATCGCGGCGGATTTGGCCTCGACGAGGTAGAGCAGCTCGATGGCCAGGTCCGTTCCCGAAAAGTCGGCCCGCGTTAACGCATAGTCGCGTACAGCGTCCAGAACGGAAATGCCGAAGGACAGGTTTATCACCGCACCCTCACCGTTCGGCAGCGGCGCGATCAACCCTTTGAGAGCCGTTTGGGGATTGTCACGGAATTTCAAATGCAGTTTCGCGCCGGCGGTCGACATTAATGCCGGAAGCGTCGTAACCGATCGGGGGCGGATTAGACGGAACATGTTCAGGAATTGTTGTCCCGCCATAGGTTGATCGGGTCGCAATTTTTGCAATGTTGGCCCCACTTGCCGGATTTGTCCGGTCTGATCGACCAGCACAAACATCGGGCACAAGGTTTCCAACAAAGCGGCGAGTTGATCCGAATTCATCACGGTTGACGCGCCCCTAGTTCGAATTGACGACCTTCTGCAAACGCGCTTTCCACGAGGGTGATTGAGATGACGTCGGCTTCGCCCTGCTGACCTTCGCCAGAAAGTATAGCCAGCGCGCCATAGTCATCCGCCATGGCCCTCAGGACGCCCGTCATGACATCGGAATACCCCGGAAGCCCGCGAAAGCAATGCAACCGATATTCCGATGCAGAGACCTCATGCAATTCCAAGGCCGGGAGTTCCAGATCCGACACTGCCAGCCTGACCCAGTCGGCAAGTTCGTCCAGCGAATGAAGAAATTCCACATACGACCCCCCGCCAAATCGCATCAGACGGCGCAACCCTTCCGTGTTGGGATGCGAGACCAGATAGGTCCCCAAATCCTCAAGAAACTCGGCCTGGGTGCGGTCAAGCTCGGCGCACAACGCATCCAGTACCCCGGCTGACATGTCCGCATCATAGACAAGCATCGCCTCAAACTCGACAAACCCCAACCCGGCTGCTTCGGTGGCCCGAACCCAACAGGTACGGCCATAGGTAGCGCAGACAAAGGATTGAATGGCCCTGTTGATCAGACCGTGCATGAGTCGCCCTCAGGTTGGATATCCAGTCCAACAGAGCGCAGAAAGTTTAACAAACGCACAATTCCGGCGCGAGGATAGCGAAAATGCGATGCAATATCACACTGATACGTTGACCTTTGGCGTACCGATCAGAAGTCGGTCGGTGCTCCGCCCTCGGCTTTGCGGCGCGCGACAAAATCGACCAGTTCGTCGCGGATTGCGTCGTCAATCGGAGGTGCTTCAAAGCTGCCGACGATTTCCTTGAACATGTGATGCGCGCGTTCCGCGGTCCAAATGCCGCCCGCCGCTTCCCAGCCTTCAAAGTTCTTCCAATCGCTCAGAAACGGTTGATAGAAGGCGGTGGTGTAACGATCCTGAGTGTGCTGAATTCCAAAGAAATGCCCATCATTTCCGACCGAGCGGATGGCGTCTAGCGCAATATCATCCGGCTGCGTTGCGCAAAGCTCTGGCTGCATATAGCGTTGAATTTGCTGTAATATCTCGCAATCCATGATGAATTTTTCGGGGCTGGCGATAAGCCCACCTTCCAGCCATCCAGCCGCATGATAGACCATGTTGGTCCCCGACTGAACCGCCGCCCACAGCGAGTTTGACGTCTCCCAAATTGCCTGCCCATCGGGCACATTCGCCGCGCACACACCTGATGAGCGCATTGGTAAGCCATAGAACCGCGCCATCTGGCCTGTCATCTGGGTCGAGCGCATATATTCAGGCGTGCCAAACGCAGGCGCGCCGGATTTCATGTCCACGTTCGAGGTAAACGTGCCGATCACGCAGGGAATTCCGGGCCGCACATACTGAAACAATGCGATCGCGCACAGCGCTTCGGCCAGGGACTGCGCAACTGCGCCTGCCATCGTGACCGGTGCCATCGCCCCGGCCAGTGTGAAGGGCGTCACGACAATTGCTTGCCCGCGCCGCGCCAGACGTAGGCACCCGTCGATCATCGGATGATCATGTTTAAGCGGGGAGGTCGAATTGATATTCGTATACATGCGCGGTTCGGCCTCGAATTCATCGTGGCTCAGCCCCCCCGCGATGCGGACCATTTCCATCACATCCTCGACGCGTTCCTTGCCCAGCGAATAGGCGTGCATTGCCTTGTCGGTCAGCGTTAGCTTGTCATAAAGCACGTCCAGATGACGAACGCTGGCATGGATATCCACCGGCTCAACCGGATAGCCGCCGGCAAAGTGAATGCAGTTGAAATACTGCGTCAGTTTCAGCAAATCCTGACACATCCGCCGCGTGCCCGGGACTTTCTTTCCGATCTCCATGTCCCAATAATTCGGTGGGGACGAGACATTTCCGAACAGCAGAGTGCGACCGCCAATTTCAATCTTGTGATCCGGGTTGCGCGGCGTGATGGTGAAAGACGCAGGCGCTTTTGCGACCATCTCCATCACAAAGTCCCGGCCCATACGCACGTTGTCGCCGTCAATGGTGCATCCGGCCTCGCGCAGAATACCGATGGCCTCCTTGTTATAGAATTCAATCCCGATCTCTTCGAGAATGCGCATAGCACCCTCGTGGATGGCCTGAATCCCCTCAGGCCCCAAGGGTTCGGTAGGAGCATCAGTATTGATGGGGGGGCTCCACGGCATCTGGTCGATCACCGCACTGCCCCGGCGTTCTGCTGCTCCGGCGCGTCCACCACTGCGACGTCTGCGGGTTTTCGTGTCGGCCATGCTGTCCTCCGAACTTGCCTACCTCAAGCAAGCCCGGAAGATCGGGGTATGGCCGCTCTGTCTGCGACAGTCTGTGTCGGTTTTGAATAGCAGAGCGCCGATTCTAGGCGTCGAACGGTCAGGTTTTGGACAACCAACCGGGGATGTGACCGATATCCGGCAAGACGACATCAGCCAAAGGTGCAAGCTTTTCGGCTGGCGCGAGGCCCGTCAGCACGCCGATTGTGACCATCCCGGCCGCACGCCCAGCCTGAAGATCGTGGCGGCTGTCGCCAACCATTGCGATACGTTGCGGTTCAATGTCCACATGCTTGGCGAAGGCCAGCAACTGGCCTGGACCGGGCTTGAAACCATGGCCGCTGTCATACCCCGCGACAAAGTCGAAATGGTCCTTGATCCCAACCGACTCCAGATGCTGCAAAGCCGGGTGTTCTGCGTCATTGGTCGCAACACCCAGGCGCAATCCGGACCGTCTTAAACCGTCCAAAAAAGGAACCAACGCCACAGACGGAACTTGCGTTGCCTCGGCTGCCACCTGATTCAAGAGCGCCACCAAATCCGACCAGGACATTTCGGGCAACTGTGGCGACAAAGCTTCGGCGATCTCATCCACCGTTCCCGCGATGACAACGCTATCCGGCGCATAGGTTTCGTCCTGGAAATTGAAGCCGATCGCCTGACCAAGGGAAGCAGCTTGCGTATGATCTCCGTCGGCCAGCCGCAGCATCGCGGCCCGCCCGAAATAACCCCAGGTCGCAGCGAAATCGAACAGTGTGCCATCCTTGTCGAACAGCAAGGCCTCGATGGGCATCAGCAATTTCTCCCTCAGGTCCAGTGCATTTCAGATGCACCGGATAAGACCGCATGCGCCTGACCCGGCAGGTCGTACGGCACCGCATTGGCGTCACAAAACGCAACCACCCACGAATCGTCAAGCATCAGAAAGCCAAGGATTGAGGCCAGAAACTCTGCCTCACCCGCCCGATCCCGCAGGTCCTGCGCCGAAGCCCCTGTTGCGCCCAGAAAAACCGGCATTAGTTCATCATTTCCGACCAACCAGCCCAACACGTTCAAAGCCATGGTTTCGGCGGCCTCGGGAGTTATTGCCATAATCTTGTCTCGGATTGGGAAATGGAAAGGGTTTATTAACCAGAGTCATAAACACTTTGGCAACGCATGCAATCTAACGGTGAGTGGCTATGTCCGTACAAGGCACGATACTTGTCCTAGACGGGGTTTCGACCAATCGCATCATGCTCAAGGTGCAGCTGACGGCGGCCTGGTACCATGTTGTGCAAGGGGAAAAAGTGGCGGGGCTGGCCGCCCTGTTGCGGCGTGCGCGGCCGGACCTTGTCCTGACCGCCCAGACCCTTCCGGACGGAACGGCCGCAGATGTCAAAAAGTTGCTGGCGCGGGACCCGTCGATGTCAGACGTGCCGGTCGTAGCAATTGCGCCGCAGAACGACAAAGCGGCCCGGATGCGAGCGTTGTCGGATGGGCTGGATGACGTTCTTGCCTATCCCTACCACGACGCGCTGCTTTTGGCTCGGGTCCGCAGCTTGCTGCGTGTGCGGGCAGACCGGCAGGAATTGAAGGTCAGGGATGATCCTCAGTCGATCGGGTTCGCGGAAGCTGGCGCGGCCCTGATTACGCCGCCCCCTACTGCCTCCATATCGGTCCTGACGCAAAATGCACGGACTGGAGCATTGTGGAGCAATGCGCTCGCCGCACACAGCCAGCATCAGCTGACATGCCATACGCTGCCCAATCTCAGGGGCATCCTGTCTGATCCCCCACCCGATGCCATAGTGATCGAACTTGGGGCGGATTCAGTCGGGATGAGCACCCTGGCCGATCTCCGATCGCGTGGGGCGACGCGGCACACGGTCCTGATCGCAGTCGTGCAGGGCGAGAACGCAAAGCTGGCCGCCGAAGCGCTGGATCGCGGCGCGGACGCGGTCTGTATGGGCGGGTTCAGCACGGACGAAGTCACGTTGCGGCTGGAAACCCAGATCGCACGAAAGACGCGTGACGACAGTCTGCGCGCCTCGATGCGTCGTGGACTGGCCGAGTCGCTGACGGACCCGTTGACCGGCCTGCACAATCGCCGCTATGCGATGCGGGCACTGGAGCAAGTTGCACGACAATCCCACCTTTCAGGCAGAGGGTTTGCCATCATGTTGGCCGACCTCGACCACTTCAAGGCAATCAATGACCGGTTCGGGCATGCGGGTGGTGATCTTGTCCTGACCGAAGCGGCCAGACGGCTGAAATGCTCGACAGGCGACAAGGGATTTGTGGCCCGCATCGGTGGCGAAGAATTCATGATCGTCCTTCCGGATTGCACGTCGAAACAGGCGATGCGAAACGCCGATATCATTTGCGGCAGTATTTGCAATCAACCCTTTCTGATGCCGGATCGGGTCGCACCGGTTCCGGTAACGATCAGCGTCGGCCTGAAACTATGCGCTCCGGTCGAAGTGCTCAGGTCGGACGGTTTGGTTGAAGGCTTGATCCGCTCGGCGGACCAGGCGCTCTATGCAGCCAAAAAAGCGGGCAGAAACCAGGTGCGCATTCGTCAAAGCGCCGCATGACTCCGTCTTAGTCCTTTTTCTTTTTCCGCTTGGGGCCTCTCTCCACCACCTCCTGAAGTCTAAGCGCGTAGCTTGCCCGTTCTTCGTCGTTCATCGCAGTAACTTGGCTGAGCCATTGCCGATGCAACGCGGCCTGCAGTTCGCTGGCGGCTTGCGCCTGTTGTTGCAACACCACGGCCACGGCGTTGGGATCAAATGGAACGGCCTGAAGCACCTGGCTCAAAGCCATGAAATCCTGCTTGCGGCGATCAGATCCTTTGACCCGCTTGCCTGCCAGCTCGCCTCGCAAAGCCTTTCGGTCTTCTTTGGGCAGGGCCGCATAAAGCGCCGGGCCAAAGCCGGGCGGTATGCCAACGTGGTCACTTCCGCGAAACCTGAGAACGGTGCCAAGCACTGCGCCCGCCACCAAAAGGTTCAAAGCAAGCGAGATCACAAGAACGATCGGCACCCACTTGCGTTTGGCTGTTGGTTTGTCGCTCATTCCGTCTCCTCCAGATAATCGATATCCAGGTTCAAATCCGCCATCAGATAGGTCGTCTCCTGATTGACAAGCAAACCCGCCGGATCAGGCAGAAACGATGGCGCTGAAAAACCGATCCAAACACCGGCGGCGCTTGCAGCAATCAGCCCACCCAATCCCTGCCAGCCTCCAACAACGGAGATCCATTGACGCATCGATTTAGGATGCGCGCGAGACGCCTGTGAAAGCCGGCCAAGCCTCACTTCTTCAGCATCGGTTTCAATCCGCACCGCCAAATCTTGCGGCAACTCGGGTCGAGACTGCCTGGCCTCGGCAAAAAGGTCTTCCAAATCTCTGTTGCTTTCAGCCATGTTCATACCCCAGTTCTTCCCGGCGACCCGACAGGATCGCTTTCAGAGACCTTTTCCCCCGCGCGGTCAAACTTTCAACCGCTTCAACGGAAATTCCCATGATCCCGGCGATTTCCGGGTTGGGCAATTCTTCGATATGCCTCAGGACCACGGCCTGCCGTTGGCGTTCAGGCAATTCATCCAGGGCCTGCTGCAACGCGTCTTTGCGGGCATCGTCCTGCATTTTGTCGACAACACTCGCTGCCTGGTCTTCGGGTTCAGGCTCGGTCTCAAGCGACGCGGGTCGCTTCTTTCGCCGCAGATCAACGCAAAGGTTCAACGTGACGCGGTACAACCAGGTCGAAACCTGCGCCTGACCCGATACCCAATCCGGCGCCATTTTCCATAGCCGCATCATCGCTTCCTGCGTGACGTCCTCTGCTTCGGCCCGATTTCCCAGCATGCGAAGTGCGACAGAAAAACAGCGCGGACCCAGGCGATCGGTCAAAACCCGCGCCGCTGACGGGTCGCCATCAGCATACTGGCCCAGCAACACATCGTCGCTGGGCCGCGGCATGGCAAATTCTTCGCCATGCTCAGATTTCGGCTGGGAGGTCAGATCCTCCATCCTGCATCAGTTGCTGTCCGAGTTCTGCTTACCATGCCGTTTCTTGTGGCGACCCATTTTGTCTTTCGCATCGGCATATTCCTGTTCCGATATTGAACCATTTCCATCCGCGTCGATCCTGTCGAACATCTTCGCGCCGCGACGCGGTTTGGGCAACTCATCTTCGCTCAGAAACCCATCCTGATTGGCGTCGTATTTTTCGAACATTTTATTGGTGCGGTCCGTTGCCTTCGCCTGCGCCGCAGTCTGCATTTCCTCAACGCTCAGTTTCCCATCGCCGTCGCTATCCGCGGCAGTGAAACGTTGATTGCGATGGGCCTCAAGTTCGGCCTTGGTGATCTCGCCGTTTCCGTCGGCATCCAGTTCCTGAAAGGTGGCTGGCTGACGATCGCCGGGACCTTTGGCCATGACCGAGGTGCCAGTCACCACGACTGAAGCCAGAACAATCGCAGAGATATATGTAGCAGTTTTCATATTCAGGTTTCCTTTGTTTGGCGTGCGTCATGCCGCCGTTGATACTTATTGAAACGCGGTCCACCCGGGTTTCCGTCGGCCGTCCCCAAAATTTTTTTTGCCGCCCCAATATTGTGCTTAAGACGCCTGAACCGCCGCAAAGCGACGCACCCCCTTTTAACTCGCGTCACGCAAAGACATTATAAGTGCAGACCGAACGCGTGAGATTCGAATGACCGACCAAACCATTGACACTCAGATTGTCGAGGATCGCCCGACCAAGCCCGCACTGATCAAGGGCTTTCGCTGCAAATGCCCGAATTGCGGCGAGGGCAAGCTGCTGCACAGCTATCTCAAGGTTAATGACACTTGCTCGAACTGTGGCGAGGAACTGTTCCATCACCGTGCAGATGACGGCCCTGCTTACCTGACCATTCTGATCGTCGGTCACCTGTTGGCACCCGCTCTGCATGTATCGTATGTGCATTGGCGACCGGGCCCGTGGACGATGGCGATTGGGCTGTCCGTCGCCTGTGTCGCGCTGTCACTTTATCTTTTGCCGCGTTTGAAAGGGGCCATTGTGGGCTATCAATGGGCCAAACGTATGCACGGATTTGGCAAGTCTGTATGACGCAAGACAAGACCGCAATCCGGGATGCGGCAACCGTTATCGTATTGCGGGATCGGTTCAAAGACCCGTCCATTTTGATGGGGCAGCGCGGCTCAAAAGCAGCGTTCATGCCGAACAAGTTCGTGTTTCCCGGCGGCGCGGTTGATCTGGCGGATGCCGATGTGCCGCTTGCGTCGCCTTTGCCGGATCTCTGCATCGATCGCCTGTCACAAGAATCCCAACCCGGGCTTCATGGCGCATTGGCCGCCGCTGCGGTCCGCGAGCTTTGGGAAGAAACCGGGTTGATCCTTGGCCAAAGCGGGCATTGGACCGACCCTGTGCCCGAGGACTGGCAGAGTTTCGCGGAGACAGGCCATGTCCCCGCTGCCCAAGCTTTGCAGTTTGTGTTCCGCGCAGTCACTCCGCCCGGTCGTCCGCGCCGGTTTGATGCCCGGTTCTTTTTGGTGGATGCCGAGGCCATTCAGGGCGATCTGGACGATTTCACCCACGCCTCGGACGAGCTGTCTCATTTACAATGGGTGAAGATACGACAGGCGCGCGAATTCGACCTGCCCTTCATCACCGAGGTCGTTCTAGCCGAAATCGCCGCGCGCGCAACAGACACGCGCCCACCGGAAACCGTGCCCTTCTTTCTCAACAACGAAGAAGCCAGCCTGTTCCTGCAGCTGCGCGGCTATCCGATGCCGTCCGAGCCCTAGCGCATCCGGCTCACGACGACAGTCACTTCAGGCTTCTTGCCGATCTCGGACAGCGCGCTTTGCCGTGCGATCCGTCGCAGACCTTCTTCCAGCTTGTCATCGTCGCGCAGGGTCTTGGCATCCGCCCGCATCAGGAACTGGTTCAGGTCTTCCTCGAGCACTTCGATCAACGCCGCGCGGGAAGACCCCGTTTCGGGCAGACCCATCGTATCACACCAAGGCTCGCCCAGCGGTTCGTCTTCTTCGTCCAGTATGACGGTAATCGTCACATGCCCGTTTAGGGCCATGCGGATACGGTCACGGACCACGCCGTCGAGCGCTCCGATCTGCACCGAGCCATCCAGATAGGTCCGGCCGGTTTCGACATAGTCCACCACTTTCGGAGCGTTTCCTGTCAGGTCCAGCATGGTGCCGTTTACGGCTAGAATGCCGGTGCGCCCGCCCTCTTCCGCCAGTTTGGCATGGGCGCGCAGATGGCGATGTTCACCATGCATCGGGATCACCATCTGCGGCTCGACCAGAGTATGAACACGCTCAAGATCGGGGCGGTTTGCGTGACCCGAAACGTGATAGAGACCCGAGCTGTCATCCACGACATCCACACCTTTTTCGCTGAGCTGGTTGATAATGCGGATCACACCACGTTCGTTGCCGGGGATGGTCTTTGACGAAAACAGGAACAAGTCGCCCTCTTTCGCCTCAAGCCCGCGATATTTGCCTCGGGCCAATTGGGCACTGGCAGCACGACGTTCACCCTGACTGCCGGTCACGATCAGCATCAGATTCCCGCGCGGGACCTCTTGCGCCTCTTCAGCACTGATAACCTTGGGGAAATCGGTCAGAATGCCCGTTTCCGTCGCCGCTTCGATCATCCGCCGCATCGCACGACCCAGCAGAACGACCGAACGGCCCGCCTTCTGCCCAGCCTCAGCCAGCGTTTTCACGCGCGCCACGTTCGAGGCAAAGGTGGTCGCAATCACCATGCCGCTGGCATCTTGCACCAACCGCGTGATCTCCGGGCCGACCTCGGATTCCGAGCGGCCGGGATGGGTCGAGAACACATTGGTGCTGTCGCAAACCAGCGCTTTGACACCCGGCTTTGCCGCCTCGGCCCAAAGATCGGTATCAAAAGGCTCACCAACGATCGGATCGGCATCCAATTTGAAATCGCCTGTATGCACGACCCGACCTGCGGGCGTGTCGATGATCAGGCCCGCGCTTTCGGGAATCGAGTGGGACACCGGCAAGAAGCCAACATTAAATGGACCCACCGTGATCTGTTCCGGCCAGGATGAGGCCGTTCGCACCGCCTCGGTCGGGTGGCCCTGATCTTCCATCTTGCGCCGCGCGATATTGGCCGTGAACGCCCGCGCATAGATCGGCGCGCCCAAGGCCTCATAGCAATGGGCCACCGCGCCTACATGGTCTTCGTGCGCATGGGTGACAAAGATCGCCTCAAGCTGATCCGCGCGTTCTTTCAGCCAGGTGATATCGGCAAAGATCAGGTCCACCCCGGGTGAGCTGTCCATATCCGGGAATGCGACGCCCAGATCGACGAGGATCAGACGCTCTTGCCCCGGCTTTCCATAGCCATAGACATAGGCGTTCATCCCGATTTCGCCGGCACCGCCCAGCGGCAGATAGATCAGTCGTTCATTGCTCATGTTGAGCCATTATCCTTGTTATAGCGATGGATCACGGTCAGACCGTGCATCGTCAAATCGTCTTCGATGGCGTCGAACCCCACATCCGCCTGATCAAACAGGGGCGCAAGCCCTCCGGTCCCGACAACTTTCATCGGCGTACCATATTCCGACTTGATGCGGGCAATCAGCCCCTCGATCAATCCGGAATAGCCCCAATACACGCCGGATTGGATACAGCCAACCGTATTCGTACCAATCACTTTATCAGGACGTGTTATGTCGATATGCGGCAAGGCGGCAGCACCCTGATGCAACGCCTCAAGGCTTAAGTTCACACCCGGCGCGATGATCCCGCCGACGTATGCGCCGTCCGACGCGACGACGTCGAAATTCGTGGCAGTTCCGAAATCAACAACCACGACATCTCCGCCATGGCGATCAAATGCGCCGACGGCGTTTGCCAGTCGGTCCGGACCGGGAATGGTCCCTTCATCAATGCGCGGTGCGACGGGCAGCAGGCACTCGGGTTTACCCACAACCAGCGGCCTGCAACCAAAGAACCTGTCCGCGAAAATGCGCAGGTTGAACACCACACGCGGCACGGTCGAGGCGATGACGACATCCTTGATTTCCGCCTCAATCCCGTAGTGTTTCACCAGCGTCGAGTACCACGTAAAATACGCATCCGCCGTGCGCGAATGATGGGTGGACGTGCGTAGGGTGCACAGGAACGTCTCACCATCCCAAATCGAGAAGACGGTGTTGGTGTTGCCGCAGTCGATTGCCAGAAGCATCTGAGCCTCCTTCAGAAAAACACGTCCGCCGCCGGTATGCTAATCCGGCCTTTGGCGGTGTTTAGGACAAGGTTGCCGCCTGCGTCCACTGTTTCAAACGTGCCAACCGTCTCGGACGCGGCGGTGCGGGCGGTGATGACCTCGCCCAAACGTGCAGCGCGGGCCAGCCATTCGGTTCGGATCGGCTCGAACCCATATGTGGCGAACTGAGCTTCGTACCGCGCATAGGCCGCCGCAAGTTCGGTCAGAAAATCCTCGGGCGTGACATCTGCCCCAGTCTCAGACAGCAATGACACAGGTCGAACAGCACCCGCCTCGACGGCATGCACAGGCGGGGCTTCCGAGAGGTTCACACCGATCCCAATCGCCAAATGAGAAATGTCCCGCCCCTGCCCGGTGCTTTCCAGCAGAATGCCCGCGAGCTTGCCGCCGTTTAACAACACATCATTGGGCCATTTCAGCGACAGCCCGGTTGCCCGTCCGGTCACGGCAACACACGCATCGAATAAAGACAGGGCGGCAACAAAACTGCGCAACGCCGCGTGTTCCGGGTTGCCGCTGGGCCGCATCAAAAGGGTCGCTGCAAGATTGCCCTTTGGGTTGGTCCACGCCCGGCCGCGACGCCCCCGGGCTGCGGTCTGGTGGTGCGCCATGATCCAGACCGGGCCTTGCGCCGAAGGCGCAATCCGCGCGGCCTCGTTCAGCGTGCTGTCGACTTCCTGCACGACATGCAGACCGTATCCTTGCGGCCACTGCGTCATGACAAAAAGGCCCGGTCGACCGACCGAGCCCCATTGCGTTGAATGATCATCGGATCAGTTGACAAGCGTCGCCGCCGCAGCCGCTGCCGCGCCTTCGACACCGAACTGATAGAACACGCCGATCAGCATCAGAGCGGCCGAGCCCATCAGTGCCACCCACAATACGGGGGTCGAGCGTGTCTCGATCGGGTCTTCGTTTTCGGCTCCGAAATACATGTAGAACACGATCCGCAGATAATAAAACGCACCGATGACCGAGGCGATGGCCGACACGATCACCAGCCCCATCAGCCCCGCGCTGACGCCCGCTTGCCAAACGCCGAATTTGGCGAAGAAGCCTAGCATCGGCGGCACGCCCGCAAGGCTGAACATCAGGATCAAAACGGCCAGAGCTTTGCCCGGATCACGTTTGGAGTATTGGCGCAGCGCATCAATGTCGGTGACGGGCTTGCCGTCTCGCTCCATCATAAGGATGAAGGCGAAGGTACCGATATTCATGGTCACGTAGATCGCCAGATACATCAGCATCGCCTTGATGCCCATTTCGGTGCCCGCCGCTAGACCAATCAGCGCATAGCCCATATGGGCAATCGACGAAAACGCCATCAGGCGCTTGATGTCACGCTGCCCGATCGCGGCAACCGCACCCAGCAGCATCGACAGAACTGACAGCAGAACGATCACTTGCTGCCAATCCTGGATCACGCCACCAAAGGCGTCGTGCAGCAGGCGTGCGAACAGTGCCATCGCGGCCACTTTCGGCGCAGTAGCAAAAAAGGCAGTGATCGGCGTGGGCGAACCCTCGTACACATCCGGAGTCCACATATGGAACGGCACTGCGGATACTTTGAAAGCGAGACCCGAGATCAGGAAGATCAGGCCGAATAGCAGGCCGAGCGAGACATCTCCGTGATGGACCGTCTGAATGATTCCCGAGAACAGCGTGGTGCCGGTGAAGCCGTAGACCAAAGACGCGCCGTACAGCAACAGCCCCGAACTAAGCGCTCCCAGTACGAAGTATTTCAGACCGGCCTCGGTCGATTTCGCACTGTCGCGGCGCAGCGCAGCAACGACGTAGAGCGACAGGGACTGCAGCTCCAGCCCCATGTAAAGGGACATCAGATCGCCCGCGCTGACCATCATCATCATGCCAACGGCGGCCAATGCGACCAACAAGGGGTATTCAAACCGCAGCAATCCACGGCGGGACATATAGTCCTGACTCATCAGCAAGACGGCGGCGGCAGACAGCAGGATCGCAACCTTGGCAAAGCGCGAGAACCCGTCATCCACAAACATGCCATTGAACGCGACGTTGGTGCCATCACCATTCGTTGCGATCCAGATCGCCAGCAAGGCCATCAGGCCCGATGTCGCCCAAACCAGAACGGGTGCCAGCCCGTCCTTGGTGGTGTAGACAGCCCCGATCAGAGCAGCCATCGCATACACGGCCAGAACGATTTCCGGCAAAATGATTGTCAGATCAGCTTGGATCATGTCTCCAAAGCCTCCTTAATGCGAAGCGGCTGTCTGGTTCACGGCCTCAGCCGCGGCCAGAGCCGTGTCATAATTCGAAATCAGCGCGGCGGTCGAGTTGCCGATCACATCGGTCACCAGCGAGGGGTAGACGCCCAGCAAGATCGTCATGATGATCAAAGGCGCGAAGATCAGCCGCTCGCGCGAGCTCATGTCGGTCATCGCCTTGAGGCTTTCCTTGATCAAGTCGCCGAAGACCACGCGACGATAGAGCCAAAGCGCATAGCCCGCCGAGAAGATCACGCCGGTCGCCGCCACTGCGGTCACCCAGGTGTTGACCTGGAACGCACCCATCAGGGTCAGGAATTCACCGATGAAGCCCGAGGTGCCCGGCAGGCCGACATTGGCCATGGTGAACAGCATGAAGACCAGCGCATAGGCGGGCATCCGGATGACCAGACCTCCGTATGCGTCGATATCGCGGGTGTGCATCCGGTCGTAGATCACGCCGACACATAGGAACAAGGCTGCCGAAATAAACCCGTGGCTGAGCATCTGGAAGATCGCACCATCAATGCCCTGCTGGTTCGCCGCAAAAATCCCCATGGTCACAAAGCCCATATGCGCGACTGAGGAATAGGCGATCAGCTTTTTCATATCCTCCTGCACCAGCGCCACCAGCGAGGTGTAGACAACGGCGATGGCCGACATCCACAGCACCAGATCGGTCATCACTGCCGACCCCACCGGGAACATCGGCAAGCTGAACCGCAGGAAGCCATAGCCGCCCATCTTCAAAAGGATCGCCGCCAGCACGACCGAACCCGCCGTGGGCGCCTGAACGTGCGCATCCGGCAACCAGGTATGGACCGGCCACATCGGCATCTTCACCGCGAAGGACGCGAAGAAAGCCAGGAACATCAGCGTCTGCATCCCGCCAACGATATAGACGCCCAACACGCTGAACCCTTCGGAGGAGAACTGATGGGTCATCAGCGCCTCGATATCGGTGGTGCCCGCATCCGCATACATCGCCACCATCGCCACCAGCATCAGCACCGAGCCGAGGAATGTATACAGGAAGAACTTGAAGCTCGCGTAAATCCGGTTCGCGCCGCCCCAGATGCCGATGATTAGGAACATCGGGATCAGACCGGCCTCGAAGAACAGGTAGAACAGCACAAGATCCAGCGCCATGAACACGCCCAGCATCAGCGTTTCCAACAGCAGGAAGGCGATCATGTATTCCTTGACCCGCTCGGTCACATTCCAGCTGGCCAGAATGGTCAGCGGCATGATGAAGGTGGTCAGCAGCACGAACAACACGCTGATGCCGTCGACACCCATCTTGTATTTCAGACCCAGCAGCCACGCGCCCTCTTCCACCATTTGGAAGCCGGTGTTGGACGGATCAAATCCGGTATAGATGCCGATCGAGACCAGAAAGGTCACAGTGGTTGCCACCAACGCTACCCATTTCGCGTTGCGCTGCGCGGCGTCGTCATCCCCGTGCAGAAACAGGGCCAGAATGCCTGCTGCAACGGCCGGGATGAAGGTGACGATCGAGAGAATATTGTCCATTAGTTTGCGCCCCCGATCGACATCCAGGTGACAAGGGCAGCAATACCCAGAACCATCCAGAAGGCGTAAGTAAAGATGTAGCCGGTCTGAGCTTTGCCTGCGAGGCGGGTGAAGAAAGGTACGACGCCCATCGCCACCCCGTTCAGGAAGCCGTCAATTGTATTGCCATCCCCGCGTCTCCACAGGAACCGGCCAAGCGCCAAGGTGGGTTTGACAAAGATCGCGTCGTAGATTTCGTCAAAGTACCATTTGTTCAGCAGGAACAGGTACAGCGGCCTCTGGTTCTGTGCCAGCCGCCCCGGCAGGGACGGGTTCACGATATAGAACCAATAGGCCACGACAAAGCCCAGCAGCATCGCCACAAAGGGCGAGACCTTGACCCATTTCGGAGCCGCATGCGCATCGTCCAGCACATGATTGTCCGGCGCCATGTACAGAGCACCCTCGCCCGGCTCACCCACAAAGGCATAGTGATGCTCGCCATGGGCATCTTTCTCACCGTGACCGTCATCGGCATGGGCGTCACCATGATCGTCGCCGTGATGTTCTTCTGCAGTACCGTCCGCCACATGTTCGGCATGCGTGTCCGCATCATGGCCTTCCGCGTGTTCAGACGCTTCGGCCACAGGAATTCCATAGAACTTGCCGACCTTATCCGCGTGACCAAAGAAGTTGCCGTACCAGATCATCCCGGCAAACACCGCGCCAAGGGACAGCACACCCAGCGGGATCAACATGGACATCGGGCTTTCATGCGCGTGTTCATGGGTGTGCTTGTCGCCACGTTCTTCACCGTAGAACGTCAGGAAGATCAAACGCCAGCTGTAGAACGAAGTGAACATCGCTGCGATCACCAGCATCCAGAAGGCATAGCCTGTGCCGCCCGCATAGGCGCTTTCGATGATGGCGTCTTTGGACAGGAACCCGGCAAAGCCGAAGGTGGTCAGCGGGATACCAACGCCGGTAATGGCGAGCGTGCCGATCATCATCGCCCAGAACGTATAGGGGATTTTCTTCCGCAACCCGCCGTATTCGGTCATCTCCTGCTCGTGATGCATCGCGTGGATCACAGAACCGGCCCCGAGGAACAAGAGCGCCTTGAAGAATGCATGCGTCAGCAGGTGGAACATCGCCGCCGAATACATGCCGACGCCAGCCGCGACGAACATGTAACCCAGCTGAGAACAGGTCGAATATGCAATGACGCGCTTGATATCGGTCTGCACGAGGCCCACGGTGGCCGCGAAAAATGCCGTCGAAGCCCCAAGGAACGTGATAAACCCGGTCGCACCTGGTGCGAACTCCATCAAAGGCGACATGCGGCAGACAAGGAACACACCCGCAGTCACCATCGTCGCGGCGTGAATCAGGGCTGATACCGGCGTCGGGCCTTCCATCGCATCCGGCAACCATGTGTGCAGGATCAACTGCGCCGACTTACCCATCGCACCGATGAACAGCAGGACGCAGATCACCTCGATCGCAGTCCATTCGCCCCACAGGAAGTGCAGTTTCTCTTCTGCGAGCGCCGGAGCCGACGCAAAAATGTCCGAGAAATTGATGCTGTCCGTCAGGAAGAACAGCGCGAAGATGCCAAGTGCAAAGCCAAAGTCACCGACACGGTTGACGATAAACGCCTTCATCGCCGCCGCGTTAGCGCTCGGTTTGCGATAGTAGAACCCGATGAGCAGGTATGAGGCGACGCCCACACCTTCCCAGCCAAAGAACATCTGAACCAGATTGTCCGCCGTCACCAGCATCAGCATGGCGAAGGTGAAGAAGGACAGATAGGCGAAGAAACGCGGTTTATAGCTCTCGCCCTCGCGCCATTGCGGGTCGTGATCCATGTAGCCAAAGGAATAGAGGTGCACGAGCGCCGACACAGTCGTCACAACGATCAGCATGATCGCGGTCAGCCGGTCCAGACGAATGGCCCAGCTTGTCGACAGCGAGCCGCTCTCGATCCAGCGCATGATCTCGATCTGTTGGGTGACGCCATCGAACGTGAAGAACACGATCCACGATAGCAAACAGGCCAGAATCAGCAGGCCCGTTGCGGTCCACATGGCCGCCTTCTCTCCGATAAAGCGCCAGCCAAACCCGCAGAGCAGCGCGCCCACCAATGGGGCAAAGAGGATGGTGGTTTCCATAGTTCTCTTAGCCCTTCATCATATTGACGTCTTCAACCGCGATGGTGCCGCGGTTGCGGAAGAAGCAGACCAGAATAGCCAGCCCAATCGCCGCCTCGGCCGCCGCAACGGTCAGCACGAACAGCGTAAACACCTGCCCGACCAGATCGCCGAGGAAACTGGAGAACGCCACAAGGTTGATATTCACCGCCAGCAGCATCAGTTCGATGCTCATCAGCAGGATGATTACGTTCTTGCGGTTCAGGAAGAGACCGAAGATGCCAATGACGAACAGCGTCGCCGCGACCGTAAGATAGTGTTCGAGTCCGATCATAGCTTCGCTCCTGGCGAGTCGGGGTAGTAGAGTTTACAGCCGCACAATTGGCTGAAACGATCTTTACGTTTCTCTGTTTTGAAACGTTTGTTCAGGTCATAGTGAACTTTGAGGTCACTTCGAGTGGCGCGTTCGGCTAAATCAACCAAACGCCCTTCTGCGCTTGGTATGAGCCTAAGCGGTAGAGGCCAAATCTGGTCAATATCGATCTCAGGGCCACAAGAGTCCCAGCCAACGACAGGGCCAACAATATTAATGCCAGTCCCATCGCTGCAGTCTATTACACTGACACTCTCGTCTACCATTTGGGCAACAAAGTCGTTCCCCAAATCCTCGACAGCTCCACCTTCGATCCAGTCAAACTCACCGCCATTAACGAAACTGCAATCCCTATTTTGGGCGACACGTTCATTCTCCCAAGGCTCTGGGAAGATCATTGAACATGCCTTCGCAGACGTACTCACTACGCACATTAGAAGAGCAACCGAAATAGGATGGAGAGATAGGCCCATCACAGCCCCTGCCCCGGTTTCACGTCCTTCAGCTCCATCGCCTTGGCCGGGTCGCGCATCATCTGGCCGATGATGTCCTGACGCTTGATGTCCTGACGGTGGCGCAGGGTCAGCACGATGGCTCCGATCATGGCCACCAGAAGGATCAGGCCCGCAAGCTGGAACAAAAGGAAATATTGATCGTAAAGAATGACGCCCAGCGCCTCGGTGTTGTGGCGGTCGGTCGGAACCGGCTGGGCCAGATTGGCCGCCGCGCCTTGGGCGCTGTCCCATGCGCCAAAGGCCATGACAAATTGCATCAGGATGACCAGACCGATCAGTAGGGCCAGCGGCATATAGCGCGCCATCTCGGCCTTGAGCTCGGCAAAGTCCACGTCCAGCATCATGACCACAAACAGGAACAGCACCGCGACCGCGCCCACGTAGACGATAATCAGCAGCATCGCCACGAACTCGGCCCCCAGCAGCACAAACAACCCCGCCGAGGACAAGAAGGACAGGATCAGCCACAGCACCGAGTGCACCGGCTGGCGGCTGATCACCGTAAACAACCCGCCGGTGATGGCGCTGATGGCAAACAGATAGAAGGCAAAGACGGTCATTGATCCTCATCCTCGTTATCGCCCAGAACCTCTTGCGCCAGATCCAGCGCGCGGGTCATGGCCGGGATGCCGGCAAAGACCGACATCTGACCGATCGTTTCCACGATCTCTTGTTTCTTCGCGCCCGCTTCCAAAGCATGCCGCACCGTTTGACGCACCGCTGTATCCGCCTGCGCGCCCTGACAGGTCAGCCCCGCCAGCGTCAGCAACAGGCGGGTTTTGGCATCCAGCCCGTCGGTGTTGACCGCGTTGCCAAACATCATCTCCATGACCTCTTTGGGCATGGTCGGCCACAGCGCTTCGAACCCCTTGGGCGAGAAACTCTCCATCGCAGGGTTCAGCGCCTTGGCCATGTCCTGGGCCTGCTTCATCATCAGCTCAAACGGGTTTGTCGGCGTGTCACTCATCTGTACGGCGCGTCCATTTCCAGATTTCGGGCGATTTCGGCTTCCCAACGTTCGCCGTTGTCGAGCAGTTTTTCCTTGTCGTAGAACAGCTCTTCCCGGGTTTCCGTGGCGAATTCGAAGTTCGGACCTTCGACGATGGCATCAACCGGGCAGGCTTCTTGGCAGAAGCCGCAATAGATGCACTTGGTCATGTCGATGTCATAGCGCGTGGTGCGGCGGCTGCCGTCTTCGCGCGGTTCAGCATCGATGGTGATGGCTTGCGCCGGGCAGATCGCCTCACACAATTTGCAGGCGATGCAGCGTTCTTCACCGTTGGGATAGCGACGCAGCGCGTGTTCGCCGCGGAAGCGCGGGGACAGAGGGCCTTTTTCGTGCGGGTAGTTCACCGTGGCCTTAGGGGCGAAGAAGTATTTCAACCCCAACTTCATTCCGACCCAGAAATCCTGCAGCAGGAAGTACTTGGCAGCGCGGGTATAGTCGATTTGGGTCATATCAGCCTCCTACGCTCCAACGCGCGAATGCGCCCCAGAACCAGTCGAACCTTGCCGCGAAGGCCACGAACACTACCCAGACCAGGCTGAACGGCAAGAAAACTTTCCAGCCCAACCGCATCAGTTGGTCATAGCGGTAGCGAGGCGTGATCGCCTTGACCATCGCGAAGAGGAAGAAGAAGAACGCCATTTTGGCGACCATCCACAACACGCCATCCGGCAGGCCGGGAATCGGCGACAGCCAACCACCGAAGAACAGCAGTGAGATCAGCGCGCACATCAGGAAGATGGCGATGTATTCCCCTGCCATGAACAGCAGGAAGGGCGTGGCCGAGTATTCAACCTGATAGCCTGCGACCAGTTCCGATTCCGCCTCGGGCAGGTCAAACGGGGGCCGGTTGGTTTCGGCCAGCGCCGAGATAAAGAACAGAAAGACCATCGGGAAATGCGGCAGCCAGTACCAACTGAAGAAACCGAAACGCCCGTCTTGCGCCTCGACGATGTTGCCGAAGTTCATCGATCCGGTCGAAATGATCACTCCGATGATGATCAGACCCAGAGAGACTTCATACGAGATCATCTGCGCCGCAGATCGCAAGGACCCAAGAAACGGATACTTTGAGTTCGACGCCCAACCGCCCATAATTACGCCATAAACTTCCAGTGAAGACACCGCGAAGACATAGAGGATAGCGACATTTAAATCCGACAACACCCAGCCGTCGTTGAACGGGATCACCGCCCAGGCGATCATCGCCAGAACGAACGATGTCAGCGGGGCAAGTATAAAGACAGTGCGGTCGGCGCCCGCCGGGATCACCACCTCTTTGACCACGTATTTCAGCGCATCCGCCACCGATTGCAGCAAGCCATAAACGCCCACCACGTTCGGGCCGCGGCGCATCTGTACCGCCGCCCAGATTTTGCGGTCTCCATAGACGAGAAACAAAAGCGAGATCATCACGAAGGCCACAACCGCAAGCACTTGCGCCAAAATGATGATGGCAATTCCGCCTGGGGTGTTAAAGAATTCAGCCATTGGTCCTCACACCGTGGGTATTCCGTTTTCCGCGCGCGATGCTAAGGCCAGATGCCTGCGCCATCAGCGGCTGGGTCGGCGCGTTGGTGTAAACAGCATATGATGCCGTAGCGCCACCCTTAATCTTGAGTTTCACCCGCAAATCCGGCGCGGCTATCGGCCACCCTGCAACCGCGCATGTCGGAGATATGAAAGTTGCCAGAGTCATTCTGCCGCAATCTTCCCGGATTTAATTGCCTGAGATTGCGCCGAAAGTTCGGCCATCAGTTGCGAAGCCCTCGCGATGGGGTTGGTCAGATAGAAATCCTTGATCGCGTTGCGGAAACTGGCATCACCCAGTTTTCCCGCCTCCAGTTCAACCATTTCATTTTCGATCACCTCATCGATGCGGGCCAGATGTGGAACGGCCTCGATAAGCTTTGTTCGCAGCTGAGCCAACGAGTCGAAGGGCAGCGTTGCGCCCAATTCTGCTGACAGCGCACGCAGGATCGCCCAGTTCTCTTTGGCTTCCCCCGGCGCAAAACCGGCGCGCATAGCCAGTTGCGGGCGGCCTTCGGTATTCACGAACAAACCGTTTTCCTCGGTATAGGCGGCGCCAGGCAATATCACATCTGCGCGGTGGGCACCCCTGTCGCCATGGCTGCCTTGATAGATCACAAAGGCCCCATCGCCGATTTCAATTTCATCCGCACCGAGATTATAGATTACATCTGCGGCGCTTAGGGCGTCCATGCCGGCTGCGTTGGTGGCATCCACATCCATCGCGCCCACACGCGACGCGGCGGTGTGCAGGATGATCAGCCCGCTTTCGGTATTGGCGGCAATAGCTTGAGCGGCGGCCAGAACAGCGGCCCCGTCAGCCTCTTGCAGCGCTCCCTGACCGACGATGACCAGGGACGCCTTGCCCTTGATCTCATCATCGGCGCCCATATCCAGCGCGGTTTGCAGCGCCGCGCGGTCGTCACCCATATGGTGATAGGGATAGGTTAGATCGGCGGCGGGCCCAACCAGGGCCACCTCGGCCCCCTGCGCCCACGCCTTGCGGATGCGCGCGTTCAGAACCGGAGCCTCATCACGCGGATTGGTCCCGATCAACAGAATGCGTTGGGCCCCGTCGATATCTTCTATCGCGGCGGTTCCGGCATAAGCCCCGCGATTGCCCGCTGGCAGCTTGGCCCCGTCGGTGCGGCATTCGACAACACCGCCCTGCCCCTCGATCACTTGTTTCAGCGCGAATGCGGCCTCGACCGGAACCAAATCGCCCACGATGCCCGCAGGTTTCTCGGCCCCTTTCAGTGCCTCGGCGGCCTTGGTCAGCGCCTCAGGCCAACTCGCGGCGCGCAGCTTGCCATTTTCGCGCACGTATGGCCGATCCAGACGCTGACGACGCAGACCATCCCATACGAACCTTGTTTTGTCGCTGATCCATTCCTCATTCACGCCGTCGTGGTTGCGCGGCAGAAAGCGCATGACTTCGCGCCCCTTCGTGTCCACGCGGATGTTCGAACCCAGAGCATCCATGACGTCAACGCTTTCGGCTTTGGTCAGTTCCCAAGGACGGGCCGTAAAGGCGTAAGGTTTGGACGTCAGCGCCCCAACCGGGCACAGGTCGATGATATTGCCTTGCAGGTTCGATTGCAGCGTCTCGTTCAGATACGAGGTTATCTCGGCATCCTCGCCGCGCCCGGTCTGACCCATCTGAGTGATTCCGGCGACCTCGGTCGTAAAGCGCACGCAGCGGGTGCAACTGATGCAGCGCGTCATCGCGGTTCCGACCAGCGGCCCCAGATCCAGATCATCGACCGCTCGCTTTGCTTCCTTGAAGCGTGAGCCGGACACACCGTAAGCCATCGCCTGATCCTGCAGGTCACACTCACCGCCCTGATCGCAGATCGGGCAATCAAGTGGGTGGTTGATAAGCAAGAACTCCATCACACCTTCGCGGGCCTTTTTGACCATGGGTGAATTCGTCTTTACCACCGGCGGCTGGCCTTCCGGTCCCGGACGCAAATCACGCACCTGCATCGCGCAGGACGCGGCAGGTTTAGGTGGTCCACCCACAACTTCAACCAGACACATCCGGCAGTTCCCGGCAATAGACAGACGCTCGTGATAGCAGAAACGCGGCACCTCGACCCCGGCTTGCTCACACGCCTGGATCAGGGTCATGGCCCCGTCGACTTCGATTTCCTGTCCGTCGATATTCACTTTGCGGAGGTCAGACATTGTGACTTTAACCTTTCAGGAATGTGCCGATGGTGGAGTTTTTGGCGATCTCACTTCGGCCCGCCGAACACATCGTCTCTGGTACGCCGATCACGATCCCGTTGTCCTGGATATAGCGGATCGCATCATCCTGTATGCGTTTTCGAGGCAGGTTTCGTTCGAGGTATTTGAAGTCGCTTTCCCGATAGCCCTTGGCTTCCAGGTCGTCTGCGACAGCTTTCATTCCGCGTGCTATTTCCGAAGGGTTCCGAGACAATGTCGGGCATCCGTTTGCAATTTGCTCTGCCATCGCATTTGCAAAGGCAACGTCATAAAGGTTTTCCGGCATTTCAGACCGAAATTGAGCGCGCGAAGAGGCGGTTTCCTGCGTCTCGCTAGTGGTTGTTTGGCATCCCGCCAAGACCCCCAGCAGCAAGCAGGTACCGAACCCCTTGGTCAATGCAACCAACTTCATTCTCAATTCGCCCTCAAGTAAACGCCGATGGCGCTGTTTCTATCAATTTCCATCTGGCCCAAAGTACAGAAGGTCTTGGGGTTCTCATAAGACACGCCATGCTGGGCCAAATACGCCCCGCCTTTTGCCCGCATTCGGTCTTTTTCGGCATCCGAGTCCACATAGGCCCGGATTTCCTTGTCCGAATACCCCAGTTTGTTCGCTTTGGACCTTAGGTCCCACATCACACCAATCGCCTTTAACCGACGCCCGCTGATAGACGGGCATTGCTCGGAAATCTCATTTGCGATCGCGATGTAGTAGAGCTCATTGTCGATTTCCTTGACATCGCGCAAGGGCGGTTTCGCCGCGACCACCGTTGGCATCGTCACCGCGACCAGCAGCGCAATCGTTTTCATACCGGACATGATTGTTCCTTTCGTCTTGGGAAACCCAAGACGATCGGCAGGCGGGTTGCTATGCAATAACATCGCAACGACCTGGGCCCGATATGAGGGAACTCGGCTCATGGTCTCTTGCAGCTTCCGGCAAAGGTCAGTTTGTCATCGCTGATGCGAAGGTTCTGTGGCTCGGTTTCAGGGCCAACTTTCCACGCAATTCTCGAAGACCCAAAATTCTGAATGCAGAACTTGGTGCCCTCATACCGTCCCGCTTCGCGCGCGCCATCCAATGATTTGGAAACGCCATTCACAACGACCGTGAATTCGGTGGGCGCAGCTTTTTTGTCGACCGGTTTTGCCTTGGCGCGAAAATACTGCCCGTCAAAAACAGCCCGATCTGGCGGTGGGCGCACGACCCCGCAGGCCGAGGTCAATGTCAGCGCACCCAGCGCGCCGAACATCGCGATGCGTTTCAACAAAGGCATTGACCGCCTGGTATGATGTCCCCTGCCGGCTTGCATCAAAACGCGGCCACCAACGCCATAAGACCCATCAGGAACATGCAAGCCCAACCCACAACATAAAGAGTCGACCGCAATCCTGCGTTAGGTTTTCCAATGCCGCGAATATGCACGAACAGCATGATCAAACGTGCAACCAAAGCCACCGAGGCCAACAGGTTCACCCAAAAAGGACTAGCCCCCATCAGAATCGCGGCAACTGTGACGGTCACATAGGCTGGCAGAGTTTCAGTGCCATTCAGATAAGCGCGGTTCAGGCGATAGGCGTTGTCCGAGTAATCCTGTTCGGGTGTGGCGCCGGGGGCCAGACCCTTGCCGGTTTTGGCCAACGCCGAAAAAGGCGCCAAGAACAAGACAACCAGCGTGAAAATCACTACCGAGGCGACCGCGTGGCCATATTCTGCAAAAATGTCCATCATGTTTACTCCGCTGCCATTGCGCCCATGCGACCCGACTTTTGCGCCTTGATGCGATCTTCAATCTCTTCACGGAAGTTGCGGATCAGGCCCTGGATCGGCCAGGCCGCCGCATCACCAAGGGCGCAGATCGTGTGGCCTTCGACCTGTTTGGTCACATCAAACAGCATGTCGATCTCTTCCAGTTCGGCCTCGCCGCGCACCAGACGGTCCATCACACGCATCATCCAGCCGGTGCCCTCTCGACAAGGTGTACACTGACCGCAGCTTTCGTGCTTGTAGAACTTCGACAATCGCCAGATCGCCTTGATGATGTCTGTGGACTTGTCCATCACGATCACCGCTGCCGTCCCAAGCCCCGAGCCCAGGTCGTTGCGCAGGTGATCGAAATCCATGATCGCGTCACGCATGTTCTCACCGCGCACACAAGGCACGGACGAGCCACCGGGGATCACCGCCAGAAGATTGTCCCAACCGCCGCGAATGCCACCGCAATGGGTCTCGATCAGTTGTTCAAAGGGGATCGACATCGCCTCTTCAACGACGCAGGGATTGTTCACATGGCCCGAGATAGCAAACAGTTTGGTGCCCGCATTATTCTGACGGCCAAAGCCTGCGAACCAGTCCGCCCCACGGCGCAGGATCGTCGGCACAACAGCGATCGATTCCACGTTGTTCACCGTGGTCGGGCAGCCATACAGCCCCGCACCTGCCGGGAAAGGCGGTTTCATCCGCGGCATACCCTTCTTGCCCTCAAGGCTTTCGATCAGGGCGGTTTCCTCACCGCAGATGTAAGCGCCCGCGCCGTGATGCAGGAACAGATCGAAATCCCAGCCCGAACCAGCCGCGTTCTTGCCCAGAAGACCGGCGTCATAGGCTTCATCAATCGCAGCCTGCAGCGCCTCACGCTCGCGAATGTATTCGCCACGCAGGTAGATGTAACAGGTATGCGCGTTCATCGCGAATGAAGCGATCAGGCACCCTTCGATCAGCGTGTGCGGATCGTGGCGCATGATCTCACGGTCTTTGCAGGTGCCGGGCTCGGATTCATCGGCGTTTACCACCAGATAGGCCGGGCGACCATCGCTTTCCTTGGGCATGAACGACCATTTCAGACCGGTCGGAAAACCCGCCCCGCCGCGACCGCGCAGGCCGGAGTCCTTCATCGTCTGAATGATCCAGTCGCGACCCTTTTCGATCAGGCCAGCGGTGCCGTCCCAATGCCCCCGGGCCTGCGCGCCGCGCAACGTGCGCTCATGCATCCCGTAGATGTTGGTAAAGATCCTGTCCTGATCCTTCAGCATGGCTCAGTTACCCTTGGCTATCCTGACGCATGCGCCAGAGTTGAAATATGTTGACGCCCGCATAGATGAACCCTGCCAGAGCGGCAAAATCAAACAGCAGCGCATAGCGCCCCGGCAAGTCCAGCGCGGGGCCGATAAACAGTGTCATGGCAAGCCAAATCACCATCGTCACCGCGATGACGACGCCGATATGTCGACCCTTGCGGGCTATGGCCTGATCCTTGTCCATCTCATCCCAGTGCCCCGAACGGGCACCCGTCCTAGTCTTCGTAAATGCCGTCTTTCTTGGCGCGCTTGGCAAACTCGGTTTCTTCACCCGCCGACAGCTTGGCCGCCTGTTCGATCCAGCCGTCGCGCTCGATCCGGCCCTTGAACTTGAGGCGCGCGTCAACCCAGGCCACCTGTTCCGGCGTCCAGGCGGCGATCTGGTCATAGTGATAGAATCCCAGCCCGTTCAGAGTTTCCTCCAACTTGGGCCCGACACCTTTCAACAGTTTGAGGTCATCCGGCTTGCCATCCCGCGCGCCGGTCAGCGTCTCGGGTTGGTCTTCTTGAGCCGCTTTCGCCTCTGCGGCCTGTTTCACCGCCGGTTTCGGCGTCTTGGGCGCTTTCGGAGGGTTCGGAGCCGCAGCACTTGCCTTGCCATCCTTGCCCATCCAAGGGGTCAGGATCGGAACCTCGGTCCCGTCGATGCGCTTGACAGTGTCGCCCAGGTCGGTCGCCAGCGCCACGCTGGCATTCTGGTCGGGCTTACCGGCCTCGTGCTCGGTCAGACTGGTCAGCCCTTTCAATGGTTCCGCCGCATAGCGCCCGTTTTGAGGGCCCGGCGTCGGAACCTTGCCCGCAGACAGATCATCAATGATCTTGCCAAAGCTTTCGGCGGTCAGGTCCTCATAATAATCCTTACCGATCTGCGCCATCGGCGCATTGGTGCAGGAACCGAGGCATTCCACCTCTTCCCAGCTCAGCTTGCCATCTGTGGACAACTCATGAGGCTTGGCGGCGATCTTTTCCTTACAGACGGCAATCAGGTCCTCGGCCCCGCAGATCATGCACGACGTCGTGCCACACACCTGAATATGTGCCACCGATCCAACCGGTTGCAGCTGGAACATGAAGTAGAACGAGGCGACCTCAAGCACGCGGATATAGGCCATACCCAACATGTCGGCGACCGATTCAATCGCCGGACGGGACAGCCAGCCCTCCTGCTCCTGCGCGCGCCAGAGCAAAGGAATGACCGCACTGGCCTGTCGGCCTTCGGGATACTTGGTAACCTGCGCTTCGGCCCATTGCTGGTTCGCAGCGGTGAAGGCGAAGCTTTCGGGTTGTTCGGGGTGAAGACGGCGCAGCATCAGGCGGCTCCTTCGGTCAATCGGGCGGTGGCCGTGACAGCAAATGCAACCACGGACAACGCACCGGCAATCAGATGTTTAGTCGTGTCCTGCCCGGCCCGGCGATAGATCAGCGTATCGACAAATGCCATCACAGCGCAGGCCGCAAAAAACACAAGCACGACATTGAGGTCATTATAAAGCGCTGCGAACGTCCCGATCAGAGCAAAGGCAAGATAGCGGTCCGCCATGACATGCGGCAGTTGTTCCTTGTGGTGCCCGGTCTGCGCAAAGCCCTGCGCCGGGTTGGCCCAGAACAAAGCGCCCAGCAAAACCAGAAACGCGCCGCCGATACCGGCAAAAATCATGGCAAGCAGTGTCAGGCTCAACGATCAATCTCCCCGAACACCACGTCCATCGTCCCGATAATTGCGGCCACATCAGCCAGCTGGTGTCCTCCGGCGACATGGTCCATGGCTTGCAGGTGCAGGAACCCCGGCGCGCGCAGTTTGGCCCTGTAAGGCTTGTTGGTGCCGTCGGCGACCAGATAGACGCCGAACTCGCCTTTGGGGGCCTCGACGGCGGCATAGACCTCGCCGGCAGGGACGTGGAAGCCTTCGGTATAGAGCTTGAAGTGATGGATCAGGCTTTCCATCGAGGTCTTCATGTCCGAGCGTTTCGGCGGGGTGATCTTTCCTCGCGCCAGAACGTCCCCGGGGCAGTCGCGGATTTTGGCGATAGCCTGACGGACGATCAGCAGCGACTGGCGCATCTCTTCCATTCGGCAGAGATAGCGGTCATAGCAGTCGCCATTCTTGCCGACGGGAATTTGGAAATCGAATTCGTCGTAGCATTCATAAGGCTGCGCGCGGCGCAGGTCCCAAGCAAGGCCCGAACCTCGGACCATCACCCCCGAGAAGCCGTATTTCTGAATGTCATCCTCGGTCACAACGCCAATATCGGCGTTGCGCTGTTTGAAGATACGGTTTTCTGTCAGCAATCCGTCAATATCGTCGAGAACGTCGGGGAATTCGTGGCTCCAGGCCTCGATATCGTCCAGCAATTCGGGCGGCAGGTCCTGATGCACGCCACCGGGGCGGAAATAGGCGGCGTGCAGGCGGGCGCCACAGGCCCGTTCATAAAACACCATCAGCTTTTCGCGTTCTTCAAAGCCCCACAGTGGCGGGGTCAGAGCGCCCACGTCCATCGCCTGCGTGGTCACGTTTAACAGGTGGTTCAGGATGCGGCCAATCTCGGAATACAGAACCCGGATCAACGAACCGCGGCGTGGCACCTCGACCCCGGTCAGCTTTTCGATGGCCAGACACCAAGCATGTTCCTGGTTCATCGGTGCCACGTAGTCCAGACGGTCGAAATACGGCAGGTTTTGCAAATAGGTCCGGCTTTCCATCAGCTTTTCAGTGCCACGGTGCAGCAGGCCGATATGTGGATCGCAGCGCTCGACGATCTCGCCGTCCAGCTCAAGCACCAGACGCAAAACTCCGTGCGCCGCAGGGTGTTGCGGGCCGAAGTTGATGTTGAAGTTGCGGATCTTCTGTTCTCCGCTCAGCGCGTCCGTGCTGCCGTCATCGTATCTTGAGCCGTCCATCAACGCCCCCGTTTCTTCTTTGCTTCGGCCCGCACCCGGACCTTTTCAGCCTCGGCCGCCTTGGCTGCGGCCCCGGCCAGCAGAACGCCCAACGCGCCTAGAATGATCAATTCGCCCATCATCTCAGAGGCGCTCCAGCTCTTGCAGTTTGATCCCGACCCACCACAGCAGCGCGATCGTGCCAAACGGGATCAGACACAACAGGCACCAGTATTTGTTGATCCCGAAAAACGGCAAAATCTTCACCATCGGGATGATGGTCAGCGCAGACAGGATCAACCACCAGATGCCACCCATTATTCGCTCTCCTGTTTCTCATCCCCCGGCAGAATGTAGTTCGCACCCTCCCACGGAGACATGAAATCGAATTGACGGTATTCCTGCACCAGGCTCACGGGCTCATAGACCACGCGTTTTTGGGCTTCGTCATAGCGGACCTCAGTATAGCCCGTGGTCGGGAAATCCTTGCGCAGCGGGTACCCACGGAAACCATAATCCGTCAGAATGCGCCGCAGGTCCGGATGGCCCGAGAACAGGATGCCAAACATGTCGAACACCTCACGCTCGAACCAGTTGGCCGAGGGGTGTACGTCGACGATCGAGGGCACCATGTCTTCCTCGCGGATCGAAACCCGCAGGCGAATGCGCTGGTTCTGGTACATCGAAAGGAAGTGATAGACCACATCAAACCGCTTGGCGCGCTCGGGGTAGTCGACACCGGTGATGTCCACGAGGGACGAGAATTTGCAGTTCTGGTCGGTTTTCAGGAACTCGATGAATTCCACAAGATTCGATGGGGCCACATCGACGTTCAATTCGCCATGGGTCACATCCCAGGACAGAACGCAATCGGCTCTTTTCAGCTCCAATTGTACCCCAAGTTCCTTGAGTGCTTCGCTCATCCGCCCTCTCCCTCAGCGTACGATGGTGCCGGTGCGGCGGATTTTGCGTTGCAGCTGCATCAGACCATAAAGCAGCGCCTCGGCGGTTGGCGGGCAGCCAGGGACGTAGATATCCACCGGAACGATCCGATCACAGCCGCGCACGACCGAATAGGAATAGTGATAGTACCCGCCGCCATTGGCGCAGGACCCCATCGAGATCACATAGCGCGGCTCGGGCATCTGGTCGTAGACCTTGCGCAACGCCGGAGCCATCTTGTTGGTCAGAGTCCCGGCCACGATCATCACGTCCGACTGTCGCGGGGATGCGCGCGGCGCGATGCCAAACCGCTCGGCATCATAACGCGGCATCGAGGTATGCATCATCTCGACCGCGCAACAGGCCAGACCGAAGGTCATCCAGTGCAGCGATCCTGTGCGGGCCCAATTGATGATGTCTTCGGTCGAGGTCAGCAGGAAACCCTTGTCCTGCAACTCGGCATTCAGGGCCTGGGTGGCGACTTCTTTGTCGACGCCGGCGGTGTTTGCACCCGTCATCACTCCCATTCCAGGGCCCCCTTCTTCCATTCATAGGCAAAGCCGATGGTCAGCACCGCCAAGAACACCATCATGGACCAGAAGCCTACATCGCTGATGTCTTTGAAGCCCACGGCCCAAGGGAACAGGAAAGCGATTTCCAGATCGAAGATGATGAAGAGGATCGCGACCAGATAGAACCGGACATCGAACTTCATTCGCGCATCGTCAAAGGCGTTGAAGCCACATTCATACGCGCTGACCTTTTCGGGGTCTGGATTGCGGACGGCCAAAACCACGGCGGCTAGAATCAGGACGATCCCGAGGCCCACGGCAACGGCCAGAAACACCAGAATCGGGAGGTACTCCCGCAGCAGGTCTTCCACGAATAGCTCCTTTCCTGCGCATACCTTTGAAAGGTGCGCCGTCAATTGGCGAGTTGACTGGACATTCTCTATCCGTGCGGGGTCAGAGGGTCAACCGAACTCAGACGCGCAGGGTGCTAATATTCGGTTTAATTTGGCGCTTTGGATATTGAGGTTTTCTTTGCGGTCACCCCATTGGGACCTGCTCCTAAAGCTCACTGCTCCATACAGGTTTTCGTTTCTCGAAGAACGCGCTGATTCCCTCATCTGCCTCAGCCGTTTCCCAGCGCCCCACAAGCGCCCGAATGGTCTGGTCAATCACGGAATCGTCAATACGTGGGCCCAGCGCCCGCACCAATTCCTTGGCGGATGCCACGGCACCGGGGGCGCAAGACAGATAGGGCGCGACTTCAGCTTCGATTGCATCCGCCAGCGCGTCGGCGGGAACCGCTTTGGCCAACAGCCCAAGGTCCACCGCTTCGGCGGCATCAAACAGACGGGCCGACATGAACACACGCCGCGCACGCGCCTCGCCCATGCGCGCGATCACATAGGGACCGATGGTCGCCGGAATCAGGCCTAGACGGGTCTCGGTCAGGCCCATTTTCAGCGTTTCCACACCGATCGCCACATCACAGACCGCCGCCATCCCGACGCCACCGCCGAACGCATTGCCCTGCACCGCGCCGATCAGCGGTTTCGGCATCGTGTTCAGTGCCTGCAACATCTCGGCCAACTTGCGCGCCTCGACAAAGCGGGTTTCCGGGTCGGCGGCCATCTGGGCCTGCATCCACCCCAAATCGCCGCCTGCACAAAAGCTTTTGCCGGTGCCGGTCAGAACGACAACCCGAACGGTGTTGTCCTCACCCAACAGCGCGGCGGCGCGCGTTAGTTCGCTGATCATCTGCGCCGACATCGCATTGTGCTTGTCCGGACGATTCAACGCCAATGTGGCAACGCCGCGTGCATCTGTGGAAATCGAGATCGTGGCAAACATCACCTACTCCGCACGCATGGCCCGCGCCATCTGCGCTGCTTCTTCAACGACGACAGGGTCAATTCCCGTCTCATAACCCAGACGGTCCAGATGCGCGACGACGGCTTCGGTGGCGACATTCCCTGCCGCGCCGGGCGCATATGGGCAACCTCCCAGCCCTCCGACCGCCGAGTCGAACGTCCGTACGCCCAGCGCCAAAGCCGCATCGATATTGTCGATAGCCCGGCCATTGGTGTCGTGGAAATGCCCTGCCAGCCGGGTTACGGGAACGCGATCCCGAACAGCCAGAAGCATATGGGCAATGGTGTCGGGCGTTCCCTGCCCGATGGTATCACCAAGCGAGACTTCATAGCAGCCCAATGCGAACAGAGTATCAGCTACTTCGGCCACCTTTTCGGGCGGCGTCGGGCCGTCATAAGGGCAATCGGTCACACAGGACACGTAGCCCCGGACCGGCAGATCGATATGGCGCGCGGCCTCCAGGATCGGCGTGAACCGTTCAATGGATTCGGCAATGGTCGCGTTGATGTTGGCTTTGGAAAACCCCTCGGAGGCCGAAGCGAAAACCGCGATCTCATCGGCCTTGGCGGCAAGCGCGTCCTCATATCCGCGCATATTCGGCGTCAGCGCAGCGTAGCGGATACCATCCGCACGCGTGATCCCGGCCAGCACTTCGCCACTGCCAGCCATCTGCGGCACCCATTTGGGCGAGACGAAGCTTGCAACCTCGATCCGGTTAAAACCGGCACGGCTGAGGCAATTCACAAGGGCGATTTTCTCGGCCACGGGAATTTCGTGCTGTTCGTTCTGCAGCCCGTCACGGGGCCCCACTTCGAATATCTCGACCCGATCACCCATTATGTTCCTCCCGCCAAGTTGTTGATCCGACTGTGCCACGGCTGGCGCGATTGGAACAGATCATTCCTCCTCCAGCCGGACCAAAGCGGCGCCGGCTTCGACCTGAGCGCCCGCCTCGGCCAGCACTTCGGCCACAACACCGTCGCGGGCGGCCAGCAGCGAATGCTCCATCTTCATCGCCTCAAGGATGGCCAGCCGGTCGCCCTCGGCCACGGTCTGCCCCGCCTCTGCGAAGACAGCCTTGACCAGCCCGGGCATCGGAGCTTCGATCACGTTGGTATCGCCGGTCGCGCTGGTATCGCGGTCCAGTGGATCGATGACGTCAAAGACCTGCCCATAGTCCTCGAATACCGTGATCCGGGACCCAGTCATGGCGACGCGCGGCATGGCGACCCCATCAATAATCCACCCGCCGGACGAGCGCTTGGCTATGACAGTCTCATCACCGATCTGCCAGATCTGCCGGTTCGCGCCTTCGACCTGCACATCCAGATCGATAACCTCTTCCGACCGCAACTGAACCGCACGATGCAGCGGAGCCCAGAGAGAAAACCCCGTTTCTTCGTCGGTCTCCACCAGCCCCAGCGCCGTCATGGCTGCCGCGACGCTCGCCCGGTTCGAGGTTGGCGCAGACTGAACCAACGCGTCCAGATCACGTCCGATCAGCCCGGTATCCACATCGCCCGACGCAAAGCCCTGATGACGAGTCAACGCGCCCAGAAAGGCTAGGTTGGTGACAGTTCCGGCAACCTCTGTCTGTTGCAACGCACGGTGCAATTGTTCGAGCGCAACGGCGCGTGTGGGGCCATGCACGATAACCTTGGCAATCATCGGGTCATACCACGGGCTGATCGTATCCCCCGCCCGCACGCCGCTGTCGGCGCGGCAGTGCGCAGGGAAACGCAAATGCGACAAAGTCCCTGTCGCAGGCAGAAAGCCTTTGGGCACGTCCTCAGCGTAAAGACGCGCCTCAAACGCGTGGCCGTTGATCGACAGTTCGCTCTGGCTTTTTGGCAACGGCTCGCCCGATGCCACGCGCAACTGCCATTCCACCAGATCGATGCCCGTAATCGCCTCGGTCACCGGGTGTTCGACTTGCAGGCGGGTGTTCATCTCCATGAACCAGAACCGATCCGGTCGCAGCCCATCCGAGGCGTCGACGATGAACTCAACCGTACCCGCGCCTTTGTAGCCGATCGCCTCGGCCGCACGTACGCCCGCCTGCCCCATCGCCTCGCGCATCTCGAGCGTCATGCCGGGCGCCGGAGCTTCTTCGATCACCTTTTGATGTCGCCGCTGAAGCGAGCAGTCCCGTTCAAACAGATGCACCGCATGGGTGCCGTCGCCAAAGACCTGAACTTCGATATGCCGAGGCTTGGAGACGAATTTCTCGACCAGCACTGCGTCATTGCCAAAGGCGGTGCGTGCCTCACCCCGCGCGCTATTCAGTGCGTCCGAGAACGCTTCGGGAGTCTCCACCAGCCGCATGCCCTTGCCGCCACCGCCCGCAACCGCCTTGATCAGAACAGGGTAGCCAATGACTGCTGCCGCGTCGGCCAAATGAGCAGGGTCCTGATTGTCGCCGTGATATCCGGGCACGACAGGAACGCCTGCGTCTTCCATCAACACCTTGGCCGCGTCCTTGAGGCCCATCTTGCGGATCGCATCCGCCGATGGACCGATGAAGGTCAAGTCGGCGGCCTCAACCGCATCCACGAAATCCGGGTTTTCGGACAGAAACCCATAGCCCGGATGGATCGCCTGCGCCCCCGCATCTAGTGCTGCCTGAATGATCACATCGCCCTTCAAATAGCTCTCGGCCGGGGCCGCCCTGCCGATATGTACAGCCTCATCCGCCATCTGCACATGCTTGGCCGATGCATCCGCGTCTGAATACACCGCAACGCAAGCCACGCCCATGTTCTGAGCGGTTTCAATCACGCGGCAGGCAATCTCACCCCGGTTGGCAATCAGGATTTTGTTGAACATGTTTTATTCCTTGTCCGCAAGATCTTCGACAAGTCGGAACCGTTCGCAGACCAGTTCCATATCGGGCTCAAAACCTCCGTTGCGCTCGAAATACCGGCGATGATCTTCTCGCCAGCCTTCAAGCGTGTCGTTCTCTCCTTCGGCCAGCGCGAAATCCTCGGTCACATCGCAATACCGGCAGATCGAAACCTCAACCGTTTCGATCACCAGCGCCGGACGGTCATCCCAGTCCAAAGCAATGTCCCGTCGCCCCACAACCGGAGTCTCAGCACTGCCTTCGGGATAGTCTCGCAAAGCACCGCAGGTTGCGGTTTTCTGACCTGATCGCACCAAAGCCAGAAGCTCGGCGCTCAGCTTAGCATTGTCTCCGAACTTGAAAGTCTGCGCGCCGGGATAGCGGGTTTTCAGGTGTTCCAGATCGCTCATCTTACATCCTGAACACGCCGAAACGTGTCTCCTCAATCGGGGCATTCAGCGCGGCATTCAGCGATAGGGCCAGGACATCGCGTGACTTACGCGGGTCGATGATGCCGTCATCCCATAGCCGGGCGGATGCATAAAGCGGGTGCGACTGTTCTTCGAACATTTCCAGCGTCGGGCGTTTGAATTCTGCCTCTTCCTCAGCCGACCATGTCCCGCCCTGCCGTTCGATCCCGTCGCGCTTGACGGTGGCCAGAACGCCCGCCGCCTGCTCGCCGCCCATCACGGAAATCCGTGAATTCGGCCAGGTCCACAGGAACCGAGGCTGATAGGCTCGGCCCGCCATGCCGTAGTTTCCGGCCCCGAAGGACCCTCCGACAAGCATCGTGATCTTGGGAACGCTGGTCGTCGCCACCGCCGTCACCATCTTTGCGCCATGCCGCGCGATGCCTTCGTTTTCGTATTTACGACCGACCATAAAGCCAGTGATGTTCTGCAGAAACACCAGCGGAATGCGACGTTGAGAACACAGCTCCACAAAATGCGCGCCCTTCTGTGCGGCCTCGGAAAACAGCACGCCATTATTGGCGATGATCCCGACAGGGCAGCCTTTGACATGGGCGAACCCGGTCACCAGCGTCTCGCCGAAGCGCGGCTTGAATTCGTCGAACCGAGAACCATCGACCAGACGCGCAATGACTTCGCGGATGTCATAGGGCGTCCGCAGATCAGCCGGAACAACGCCAAGGATTTCCTCAGGGTCATAAGCTGGGTCTTCCGGGCTGGCCCAATCGACTGTCTGCGGCTTGCGTAGGTTCAGCGAGCCAACAGCCCGACGTGCCAGAGCCAGCGCGTGGGCGTCATCTTCGGCCAGATAGTCTGCCACACCGGACAGGCGGGTATGGACGTCTCCGCCGCCCAGATCCTCTGCGCTGACCACCTCTCCGGTCGCGGCCTTCACCAGAGGCGGCCCGGCCAGAAAGATCGTGCCCTGCTCTTTTACAATGATCGTCACATCCGACATCGCGGGCACATAGGCCCCACCCGCCGTACACGACCCCATCACCACAGCGATTTGAGCGATTCCCTTCGCGCTCATCCGCGCTTGGTTGTAGAAGATGCGGCCAAAGTGGTCGCGGTCGGGGAAAACCTCATCCTGATTGGGCAGGTTCGCACCCCCGCTATCCACCAGATAGATGCAGGGCAGATGGTTCTCCTCGGCAATCTCCTGCGCGCGGAGGTGTTTTTTAACCGACATCGGATAGTAAGTGCCGCCTTTCACGGTGGCGTCGTTGCACACCACCATAACCTCACGCCCCTGCACCCGGCCAATGCCCGCGATCACCCCAGCACAAGGGGCCGCGTTGTCGTACATCCCATGCGCAGCCGTCGCGCCGATTTCCAGAAATGGAGACCCCGCGTCCAGCAAGTTGGCTACCCTGCGCCGTGGCAGCATCTTGCCCCGCGACTCATGCCGCGCACGGGATTTCTCACCGCCTCCCATGCGGGCCGCTTCAGCAGCGGCCGAGATTTGCGCCAGCGCGTCCAGATGGGCGGTGCGGTTTGCCTTGAAGCCCTCGGAGGCGGGCGTAGCCTTTGACTGTAGTCTCATTTCATCTTTCCCAAGTCACGCAAGTCCACAGCACGTTCGGCGGTGTGCGAGAGCATACAGCTGGCTGCAACAATTGTACGTATTGTTCCACCCGACCAGATACTGTACCGCAACCCGCAATCAGCATCCCGAAATCCAATCCAGGCGCGCTGCGCATCGCGTAGTTGATCAGGCAGGTCCGGGCCAATTCCGAGCAGTTCGGTGCGGCGCAATTGATACTGTTCGCTCAGAAACCTATCCCAGACTTGGGTCTCAGCCTGAACACACTGAGCTATCCCAATGGTTGTATCGTTTCCCGGTGCCGTTTGGCAGGCTGCCGCAGCTTTACCCATGCAAGAAGATAGACCGTCGCGTTGCTCAGCCTGTGAGAAACACCATTCGATGTAGCTTTGATCCACCCAAGCCTGCTGTGCGTTCAAAAAAGTTGGGAACGCAGCTGCCAACAGAGCCAATCGCATCATTCGACCAGCTCCCCCGCCGCTCGCGCCTTCAATTCCTTGCGGATCACCTTGCCAGTCACCGTCATCGGCAACTCGTCCAGAAACGCCACCTCGCGCGGATAGGAATACTGCGCCAGACGGTCCTTGACCCAGTCCTGCAAATCCGCGCCCGTCGCCTCGGCCCCGGGTTTCAACACCACATAGGCCTTCACGATCTCGGTCCGCAGCGGGTCGGGCTTGCCGACCACGCCGACCGTTGCCACCGCCGGGTGGGTCAGCAGGCAATCCTCGATTTCGGCCGGGCCGATGCGATATCCGGCGGAGGTGATCACGTCATCATCGCGGCCCACGAAGCGCAGATAGTCGCCGTCCCATACGCCTCGGTCTCCGGTGATCAGCCAGTCGCCGCGGAACTTCTCAGCAGTGGCATCAGGCCGGTTCCAGTATTCCAGCAGCATCGAGGCCGAGCCACGCCGGATGGCCACGTCACCCTCGTCCCTCGTGGGCGTGCCATCCTCATCAATTACCGCGACCTCATGGCCCGGAACCGGTTTGCCGATACAGCCGGGGCGCACCGGGAAATCTTCAGCGCAAGAGGACACGACCATGTTGCACTCGGTCTGGCCGTAGAATTCGTTGATCGTCAGACCAAACGCGTGCTGCCCCCAGGCCAGCATCTCGGCCCCCAGCGGCTCACCCCCCGATGCAACAGAACGCAGACCGGGGATCGCCTGATCCGCCGCCTTCAGTATCCGCAGAGCGGTTGGCGGGAAAAACACATTCCGAACCCTGCCGCGTGCCACCACGACGGCACAAGCCTCGGGCGAGAACTTCTCAAGCCGCGCCGCGACCACCGGGATTCCCAGCGCCAGGCCGGGCATCAGCACGTCGAACAGCCCTCCGATCCAGGCCCAATCGGCAGGGGTCCACAGGCAATCTCGGTCGCGCAGGTGATTGTGGCTGATCGAAACACCCGGCAGATGGCCAGTCAAAACGCGATGACCATGCAGCGCGCCTTTGGGGCTGCCGGTGGTGCCAGAGGTATAGATCAACACCGCCGGATCTTCGGGTCCGGTATCGGCAAAGGGCAGCGGATCGTCCGAAGGTGCAATCTGATCGACCAGAACGGGGTGCGCCAGATTGCCCAGCATTCCGGCCCCATCAATATCCGTCAGAACCAGATCGACCCCGGAATCTCCGATCCGAGAAGCCAACGCATCATGCTGAAACAGTTTGAACAGTGGCACCGAAATCGCACCGATCTTCCAGACCGCCAGATGCGCAGCCGCACACCACGGAGACTGGCTGAGCAGCACACCAACCCGGTCGCCAGGTTGCACCCGCTGCAACAGATATCGCCCCAGACCATCGGTCATGCGCCTCAGATCGCCATAGGAGATCTCCCGGCGCTCCGCTTCGGCCAGATCAACAATTGCGGTCTTGTCGTCCGGATGCAACAGGCACTGCCGCGCCATGTTCAGGCGATGCGGTACGTTCCAGCCACCTTCCGTGAGCAACCCCGGTATGACGCTACCGGGACACATCCGCGCGGCTCCTTGTTTTTCTGGAAGTTACCTTACGTCCGCAGTTTTTTCGTCTCGCAGAAATTTGATTCAGATCAGAGTTTGGCTTGCGCCTGCCGTGCAAAACCGCACCATCAACAAATTCAAAGGTTCTGAAATGACCATGAAACTCGCCGCTTTGACCCTCTCCACAGCGCTTGTTGCGCTGGCCGCCCCCGCCTTCGCCCAGTCTCAGGGCGATTGGACCGTTGGTGTCGGTGTCGGCTACCTCGACCCGAAATCCGACAACGGAACACTTGCTGGGCTTGACGCAGATGTCGACGACGACACCCGCCCGATCTTTACCGTCGAGTACTTTGTCCGCGACAATCTGGGCATCGAATTGCTGGCCTCGACGCCGTTCGAGCACGATATCACCTTGGGTGGCAGCACCGATGCCGGCAGCACCAAGCACCTGCCGCCCACCTTGTCGCTGAACTATCACTTCCCGACCAACAGCGCGTGGAAGCCCTATGTTGGCGCGGGCTTGAACTACACCATCTTCTTTGACGAAAGCTCTCCGCTGGGCGATCTGGAACTCGACAACTCGTTCGGCGTTTCGGTCCAGGCCGGCCTGGACTATCAGGTCACCGAAAAAGGCGCTGTCCGTCTGAACGTGCGCTGGTTCGACATCGACTCGGACGTCAAACTGAACGGAGCCGATATCGGCACCGCGGAAATCGATCCCTGGCTGGTCGGCGTATCCTACGTCCATCGCTTCTGATCCATCGCAAATATCGCCCCGCAAACAGTCTGTTCGCGGGGCGTTTTTGTCACAGCATTTCGTTCATAAGTTCCCGCCCGATCAACATCCGGCGGATTTCGCTGGTGCCTGCACCGATTTCCATCAGTTTGGCATCGCGGAAAATGCGGCTGACTGCCGAATCCGACAGAAACCCGGCCCCGCCCATGGCCTGAACGGCCTGATGCGCCTGCGTCATCGCCTGTTCCGAGGCATAAAGACAGCACGCAGCCGCGTCCTGCCGGGTCACGTCCCCTCTGTCACAGGCTTTGGCCACCTCGTAGACATAAGCCCGCGCAGAGTTCATCGCGGTATACATATCAGCGATCTTGCCTTGCATCAGTTGGAAGCTGCCGATGGGTTTGCCGAATTGTTTACGTTCAGACAGATAAGGCATGATCTCGTCCAGACAGGCCGCCATGATGCCCGTGCCGATCCCGGCCAGCACGACGCGCTCGTAGTCCAGACCCGACATCAGGACAGCGACGCCCTTGCCTTCTTCTCCCAGAACGTTTTCGAACGGTACTTCGACATCTTCGAAAATCAATTCCGCCGTGTTCGACCCACGCATCCCCAATTTGTCGAAATGGGGCGAGGTCGAGAAACCGGTCATCTCTTTCTCGATCAAGAAAGCCGTAATCCCACGTGACCCTGCATCCGGATCGGTCTTGGCATAAACAACCAGAGTATCGGCGTCCGGCCCGTTGGTGATCCAGTACTTACTGCCGTTCAAACGGTAGTGATCGTTGCGCTTTTCCGCGCGCAGCTTCATGGAAACCACATCCGACCCAGCCGAGGCCTCGGACATGGCCAGCGCACCCACATGTTCGCCCGACACAAGCCGCGGCAGGTATTTCGCCTTCTGCTCATCGGTCCCGTTCAGCTTGATCTGATTGACGCACAGGTTCGAGTGCGCGCCGTAAGATAGCGAAACCGAAGCCGAGGCCCGCGCAACTTCCTCGACCGCAACCGTATGCGCCAGATACGACATCGCCACTCCGCCAAATTCTTCAGGCACGGTAATACCCAGCATGCCCAGCTCGCCCATTTCGCGCCAAAGCGCATTGGGAAACGCGTTCGAGGCATCGATCTCAGCCGCCATGGGCTTGACCCGCTCCTGCGCCCAGCGATGCACCATCTCGCGCAACGCGTTCACGTCCTCGCCCAGATCGAACTGCATGGTTGCCGTGAACATAGGCGATCTCCTCCCGCTTTAATGAACACTTGTTCAATAAATATCAGCGAATCGTTCTGCGGTCAACGACAGCCACAGAAAAAACACCGCCGTCCCGTCAGGGGCGGCGGTGTTAAAGAAATGAGCGTGCGCGACCAGCGCACTCCTTTGGATTACGATTGATAGACTGCGCCAACCTCAGCCCGAATGATCCGCGCGATCAGGCGGCAATCCTCCAGCGAGAATGTCAGTGGCACGCGCATATCCATGATCCCTGCCAAAACTCTGTCGCTCGCAGGCATGGGCGCACTGTCGGCATAGCGCCAACTGTCATAGCGCGAGGTAAACCCCGTCGGCTCGGCCCCACCGAACCACTTCAACTCCACCCCGCGAGCGGCACAGCGGCGGATCACATCAGCGATCCGTTCGGGCGACCAATCCAGCAACAGGAATTGGATCGACGAGCCCACATAAGTCTCGCCCTCGGGCCTATCGACTATGGTCAAACCCGGAGTATCACGCAGACCCGTCTCAATCTCTCTGTACCGCTCATTCCAGCGCTCAACCTGCCGGTCCAGATCCCGCAACTGCGGACGCAATATCGCCGCCCTCAGGTTGTCCATGCGCCCCGACACATTGGGCGTTGAATATTTAATCCGCTCAAACACCTCTGGCCCTGGCGCGGCCAGATGGCGTTCGTAAAGCATGTAGGACCCTGACAGCATCGTGGCCTTGGCCGCCAACTCCTCGTCATCGGTGACAAGCAACCCGCCCTCACCGGAATTCACATGCTTATAAGTCTGGCACGAATAGCACCCGATCGCTCCCTGCCGCCCCGACAACTGACCCCGCCATGAGGCCCCCATCGTATGCGCACAATCCTCAATCACGGTCACACCGGCGGTATCGCACATCTGCATAAGCCGATCCACATCGCACAAATGACCGCGCATGTGGCTGAGCATCAGCACCCGCGCCTGATCCAATTTGGCTTCGAGATCGTCGAGATCGATCACCAATCCCTCGGTCACGCCCACAAATACGGGGCGCGCGCCGACCGATGCAATCGACCCCGGAACTGGCGCAAGCGTGAACGCGTTGGTCAAAACCGGATCACCGGGCTTCACCCCAACCGCCCGCAGCGCGGTCGCCAGCGCATATCCCCCGGACGAGACAGCCAGACAGAATTTCGCCCCCATTTGCGCCGCAAATTCCTGCTCCAACAAAGCAACTTCGCCCAACTCTCCGGGCACGACGTTATACCGATGCAAACGGCCATGGCGCAGCACGGCCATGGCGGCCTCGATCGCCTCATCCGGGATGGGTTCTTGCTGCGTAAAACTGCCAGTAAACGTCTCGGTCATAGTCACGTTCTGAGGCCGCGCGCGCGCAGCGTCAAGAGACTAAGCCGCCGCACCGATCAGACCGGTCACCACCTGCGGCAGGTCATCGAAGTGATGCAACAGAGCCTCGGGCTCTAGCGCGGCCATATCATCACCGGACGGTCCAAACGTAACCAGAACCGAAGGCACTCCGGCAGCACGCGCTGTGTTTCGGTCTGTGTCCGAGTCGCCGATCAGCACACAAAGGTCCGGATCCCCCCCGGCCCGGCGCGCCGCTTCTCGCAGCGGTTCAGGGTTCGGTTTGCGAACGGGCAGAGTGTCGGCCCCGACAAGCGAGGCAAACTGTTCCCGAACGCCCATCTGGTTCAAAAGCTGATCTGCAAGTCCCTCGGGCTTGTTGGTGCAAATACCCACGCCGTAGCCTATGGATTTCAATGCCTCGACCGCGTCCAATGCACCGGGATAGAAAGTGGTGTGGATATCGATAGCCTGCGCATAGGCGTCCAAAAGCATCGGGTAGTAGTCCGTTATGATCTGTTCTTCGAACGCTCCGACGCGTTTTAAACCATGGGTCAGCATCATACGCCCTCCGCGCAGGGCGACACCCGCGTCCTGCCCGTGCACCAAGACATCTCCGTGGCCCATATGCCGAAAACAATGGTTCGCGGCCTCCAGCAAATCGCCCGATGTATCGGCCAAAGTGCCGTCCAGATCGAAGATAACGGTGCGCATTTTGCCTCCTGCCTCGGCGGGTTCCCGCCATGAGATGTTGCAAACGGCAATCTTGTTTGATGGCTGAACCGCTTGCGCCTTTGCCCCCAGCGGATAAAACGGAGCGCAACAAAACACAAAGAGAAAACGATTTCATGACCACTGCCCTTGTCATCCTTGCCGCCGGAAAAGGCACGCGGATGAATTCGGATATTCCAAAAGTCCTGCACCCCATCGCTCAGACGCCAATGTTGATCCACGCCATGCGCACCGGGGCTGCCCTGTCGCCTGAGCGCACAGTCATCGTCACCGGACACGGGTCCGACGCTGTTGCCAAGGCCGCGCGGGCCGAAGATGAAACAGCCATCGTCGTCAAACAAGATGAGCAGTTGGGCACCGCCCATGCCGTGGCGCAGGCGCGCGGCGCGTTGGACGGGTTCGAAGGTGACGTCGTGGTCCTGTTCGCCGACACGCCGTTTTTGCAGCCCGACACGCTAGAGCGCATGATCGAAGCCCGCGCGCAGAGCGATCTGGTCATTTTAGGGTTTCAGGCCGCTGACCCCGCCCGCTATGGCCGTCTGGTCATGCGGGGTGAAACACTGGAACGGATCGTCGAATACAAGGATGCGTCAGATGAGGAACGCGCGATAACATTCTGTAACTCTGGCCTTTTGGCTGGTAACGCGCAGGTTCTTTTTTCCCTGATCGAAGCGGTCGGCAATGACAATGCCGCAGGTGAATACTATTTGCCGGACGTGGTCGAGATTGCCCGCAATCGCGGCCTGAACGTCACTGCCGTCGCCTGTGATGAGGCGCAAACATTGGGCGTGAACTCTCGCACGGATCTGGCTGCAGCCGACGCGGTGTTTCAAGCCCGGGCACGCGCCGAATTGCTGGGTCTTGGCGTCACGCTTATGGCCCCCGAAACCGTCTATCTCGCCGCAGATACGGTGATCGGGCGCGACACCGTGATCGAGCCCAACGTGGTTTTCGGCCCCGGCGTGACCGTCGAAAGTGGCGCAACGATCCGGGCGTTTTCGCATCTGGAAGGTTGCCACGTGAGCCGCGGTTCGGTTGTCGGCCCTTATGCCCGGCTGCGTCCCGGCGCGGAACTGGCCGAAAACGCGAAGATCGGCAATTTTGTCGAGATCAAGAATGCCGAGATTGCCGAAGGCGCGAAGGTCAATCACCTCAGCTATATTGGCGATGCGTCGGTCGGGGCTGCATCGAACATCGGCGCGGGCACGATCACCTGCAACTATGATGGCGTGATGAAGCATCGCACCACCATTGGTGAGAATGTGTTCATCGGATCGAACACCATGCTGGTGGCCCCGGTGACGCTGGGCGACGGTGCCATGACCGCGACCGGAACGGTGGTGACTCGGGATGTTGAGCCCGATGCCCTGGCCGTGGCACGATCCAAACAGGAAAACAAACTGGGTTATGCGCGTAAATTGTTCGAAATGTTGAAGGCGAAAAAGGCTCGCCGTGACAAAGGAGCCTAAGGCATGTGTGGAATTGTAGGTGTACTGGGTCAACACGAAGCTGCGCCCATTCTGGTCGAGGCGCTGAAACGGCTGGAATATCGCGGCTATGACAGCGCCGGGATCGCGACGGTCAATGATGGCGCGTTGGGTCGCCGCAGAGCCGTGGGCAAGCTGGTCAACCTGAGCGATCTGCTGGTGCATGATCCGCTGCCCGGTAAATCCGGTATCGGACACACCCGCTGGGCCACCCATGGCGCGCCGTCGGTGACCAACGCACATCCGCACAAGGCAGGTCCCGTTGCAGTGGTGCATAACGGCATCGTCGAAAATTACCGCGAAATGCGTGCCGAATTGGCCGACAACGGAATCGGCTTTGAAACCGAGACGGACACCGAAACAGTGGCCTTGATGGCTCAGCACTACATGTCCACTGGTTTGTCCCCTGTCGAGGCGGCCTTCAAAACCATAGATCGTTTGGAAGGTGCCTTTGCGCTGGCCTTCCTGTTCGATGGCGAGGATGACTTGATTGTCGCCGCACGCAAGGGGTCTCCGCTGGCCATCGGGCATGGGGACGACGAGATGTTCGTCGGCTCAGACGCCATCGCGCTTGCCCCGCTGACCGACCGGATCACCTATCTCGAGGAAGGCGACCGCGCGGTCGTTACGCGAACGTCCCTGGAAATCCGCAACGAGAGCGGCGAGTTGGCCAATCGCGAGACGCGCAGGATCAAGCTGGATCAGACCCGCGTAGATAAAGGCGGGCACAAGCATTACATGGCCAAAGAAATCTCCGAGCAGCCCGTTGTGGTCGCCGAGGCGATCCGGTCCTATCTGCCCACCGGTGGCGATCAGGTTGTTCTACCGGGCACCGATCTGGATTTCTCAAAGCTGGACCGTCTGACCATGGTCGCTTGCGGTACGGCGTTCTACGCCTGTTTGACTGCGAAATACTGGTTCGAACAACTGGCAAAGATGCCGGTCGAAGTCGATATCGCCAGCGAGTTCCGCTATCGCGAACCCCCGATCACCGACCGCACGCTGGCACTGTTTGTCAGCCAATCAGGCGAAACCGCCGACACGCTGGCCGCTCTGCGCTATTGCGAAGGCAAGGCCGACAAGATTGTTTCGGTCGTGAACGTCCCCGAAAGCTCGATTGCGCGCGAAAGTGACATCGCATTGCCGATCCATGCAGGTGTTGAAATCGGCGTGGCCTCGACCAAAGCCTTTACCTGCCAGCTCAGCGTGTTGCTGATGCTGGCGCTGAAAGCCGCCGCCGACCGGGGCACCCTGAGCGAAGAAGAAGTCGCCGACCACGCCGCCGCTTTGCGTGGGTTGCCCTCGGTTCTGAACACTGCGCTGGACCAGAACCGCGCCATCAAAAAGGCGGCTCAGCGTTTGTCCGAAGCGCGCGACGTTCTGTTTCTGGGTCGTGGCCTGATGTATCCGCTGGCAATGGAAGGGGCGTTGAAGCTCAAGGAAATCAGCTATATCCATGCCGAAGGTTACGCCTCGGGCGAGTTAAAGCACGGCCCCATCGCCCTGATCGACAAGCATATGCCGGTGGTCGTCATGGCTCCGCGTGACGCGGTGTTCGACAAGACGGTGTCGAACATGCAGGAAGTGATGGCACGCAAGGGCAAGGTTATTCTGGTGTCGGATGACGATGGCATTGCCGAGGCGGAAGACGGCGTCTGGAGCACGATCCGCATGCCACACGTCCATACCAGCCTGGCGCCGATCCTTTATTCTGTGCCCGCGCAGCTGTTGGCCTATCATACAGCCGTCGCCAAGGGCACCGACGTAGACCAGCCGCGCAATCTGGCCAAATCCGTAACGGTCGAGTGACCGGTCGTGCGGGCCTATCTGGATCAGATCAAAGCGCATGCCGATCCTGAGCGCGCCGAGCAGGTCGCGGCCTATCACAAGGTCGACCGCATCTATCTTGGGGTGCCGAACCCGGTTCTGAACGACCTGACAAAGGGTTGGCGGCAACAGCTAAGCGTCGCTGATCGAGTTCCCGTCGCCTGTGACCTTTGGCAAACCAACATTCACGAGGCCCGGGTAGCCGCCGCCAAGCTGCTGACGCAGGCTCGGATCAAGCCGGATGACGCCGTCTGGGACCTGCTGCAAAGCTGGGTGCCCGACTTTGACGCTTGGGCTATCGCCGATCACGCCTGTGTGGCAATTCAGAAACGCCTGAGTACTGATCCGACGCGTTTGGATCAGGTCGAATCCTGGACCACATCTAACCACATGTGGACCCGCCGCGCCGCGTTGGTCGCGACGCTGCCCTGGACCAAGCAAAACCACCCGAAACCCGAGGACCTGGTCCACAGGGACCGGGTTCTGGGTTGGGCCGCCGGAAATGTTCCGGATCGCGAATGGTTCATCCAGAAAGCGGTCGCGTGGTGGCTGCGCGAGCTGTCAAAACACGACCCCGGCCGTGTCAAAGCTTTCCTGAAGCAGCACGGCGACGCAATGAAGCCCTTTGCCCGCAAAGAAGCAGGCAAGTACCTGCGGGGCTAGTTTGAATAGACGTCCAATTCGACCAGTTCGTCGAATGGCACCAAAAGCTCTCGCATCGCGTCAAGCGACAATTGGCTTCCGCCGCCCGCGGGACCCGGTGTTGGCACCAGAGTGATGTAAGCCTGCGCCCCGGTACGTGGCACAACAACCCGCCCATTGATCTCGGCCTCTACCAAGGGTGTCCGCAACCAACGCCCCGGCGTGGTGGGATCACCGAGGCTCGCAATCGTCCGCTTCGGTCCAACCCAGCCGACCGCCACAGCGGGTTCAGGTTCGTCTGTTTCAGCCTCAACAACCTCTGGCGCGTCTTGCGGCGGTGGCTCCGAACCACCAAACACTCGCTCTGTCGTCGATCGAACTGCGTCACACCCCACCAACGGGAGACAGAGGATAAGCCACGTGTATTTCATGCCAAAAACTTATATCTCTGCGCCGATCTGTTCCAGCGTTATCTAAGGGTTCCCTCTTGCCGCTGCCCCACCTCCGCTTTACGTATGGAGCATGACTGCTCCGCTCATCGACCCGTTTGCCCGCGCTATCACCTATCTCCGAGTTTCCGTCACGGACCGGTGCGATTTCCGCTGTGTCTACTGCATGTCGGAAAACATGACCTTTCTACCAAAGAAAGACCTGTTGACGCTGGAAGAACTGGACCGGATGTGTTCGACCTTTATTAAGCTGGGCGTGGAAAAGCTGCGGATCACCGGGGGCGAGCCCTTGGTGCGCCGCAATATCATGACCTTCTTCAACTCCATGACGCGGCATCTGGAAAGCGGCGCATTGAAGGAACTGACGCTGACAACCAATGGTTCGCAATTGCACCGCTTCGCAGATGACCTCTACGCGGCGGGTGTGCGGCGGGTCAATGTCTCGCTGGATACGCTTGACGATCAGAAATTTAGCGACATCACCCGTTGGGGCCGCCTGAAACAGGTTCTGAACGGCATCGACGCGGCCCAAAAGGCAGGTTTGCGGATCAAGATCAACGCGGTCGCTCTGAAAGGCTTCAACGAGGAAGAATTGCCGCAAATCACCGAATGGTGCGCGGAACGCGACATGGACCTGACCTGGATCGAAGTTATGCCCATGGGCGACATCGGCAATGAAGACCGGCTGGATCAGTACTGGTCCCTCAAGGACGTGCGCAAGGAATACGAGAACCACTACAGCGTGACCGATCTGGCCGAGCGCACCGGCGGCCCGGCCCGCTATGTCAGGCTGGAAGAAACCGGCCAAAAGATCGGCTTTATCACGCCGCTTAGCCATAACTTCTGCGAAAGCTGCAACCGCGTGCGTCTGACCTGTACGGGTGAACTCTATATGTGTCTGGGCCAGGAAGACATGGCCGACCTGCGCGGCGCGCTGCGGGATCACCCCGACACCGAAGCGCCGCTTGAGGATGCAATTCGCGCCGCGATCAACCTCAAGCCCAAGGGCCATGACTTTGATTATTCCCGGCAAGCTGTCGACGGTCAAATGACCCGTCACATGAGCCATACTGGCGGCTGACATGTCTTCGCGGGACCTGCGCCCAACGCTGATTTATCGTCTGTATTGCACATTCACGGCCCTTATTGAGCCGCTCGCCTGGAACACAGTGCGCAAAAAGCTGCAGACTGCCGATGTGCCCGAAACCCGTCAAAGGGAACGCTTGGGCTATGCCAGTCACCCTCGCCCCAATGGCCGGCTGATCTGGTTTCACGCCGCGAGTGTCGGTGAAAGCCTGTCCGTCCTCAGCCTGATCAAACGACTTGGCGACCGCCTGCCAGACGCCGAGTTTCTGATCACCTCCGGCACCCCGACTTCAGCCGCACTGATCGAAAAACGGATGCCGCCCCGCACCCGTCATCAATACCCCCCGCTGGACACCGCAGGACCTGTGCGCCGGTTTCTGGAACACTGGCAACCTGACGCAGGCATCTTTGTCGAAAGCGAGATTTGGCCACGACTGATTGTCGAAAGCGGCCTCCGAGGTATGCCGCTGGCGCTGCTGAACGCGCGTCTGTCCGACAAGTCGGTTGCTGGCTGGAAAAAGCGGCCAAAAACCGCGCGCTTTCTGCTGGGACAGTTCAAGGTTTTCCTGACCCAAAACAAGAAAACCGCCGACAACCTTCTAACTATGGGCGCGAACCCGGATCGCGTGCACGCTGGCACCAATCTGAAAGCCATGTCCGACCCCCCGCCCGTGGATCAAGAAACGCTGGAGGACATCCGCACTCAGATCGGGGGACGCCCGGTCTGGATCGCAAGTTCAACGCATGCCGGAGAAGAAGAAGCCGTCCTAGCCGCGCATTCGGAACTTCTAGGACGCTGGCCAGATCTGCTTTTGTTGCTGATCCCCCGCCACCCGGAACGTCGGACAGATGTCACTGACCTGATCAAAAAAGCAAACCTCAGTTATGCGCTCCGCAGTTCACACCAAAACATCACGAGCACAACGCAAATCTACGTCGCCGACACATTGGGTGAGACCGGCACGTGGTACGCCCTCTGCCCCATCGTATTTTTGGGAGGGTCCCTCAAGGAAATCGGCGGCCACAACCCGTTTGAACCCGCGCAAGCCGGTGCAGCCGTCATCACTGGCCCCGGCTATTTCAACTTTGCTGAAACCTTTGCGCCCTTGATCGAAACGGGTGGTGCAATCGAGGTCCAAAAGGCGAGCGACCTGTCACATGCAGTCGCAACTTGGTTAAGCGATCCCGAAGCCTTGAAAACAGCCCGAGCAGCGGCGCAAAGCTGCGTAAATTTGCAAAAATCCGCGCTAGAGGACGTGATCCAAACACTCTGCAAAGAACTTGACCTCACAGCGATCCCGAATCCTTCTTCATCTGGCTAGAAATATCCCGGGGAGCGCGAGGGGCTGGCCCCTCGCTTCACCCGATCACGCAGCAGGCATCCGCTGCTCAACAATCTCGGCCCACCAGCTACACCCAGCCGGAATGGCCTCATCGTTGAAATTATATTCGGGATGGTGCACAGCAGCGGTGTCTCCATTCCCCACCAAAATGTAGGCCCCAGGACGCTCCTCAAGCATGAAGGCAAAATCCTCGCCTCCCATGACCAGCGGCGCGTCATCACAGCTGCCAGACACCGACTTCGCCACTTCGGCGGCAAAATCTGTCTGCTCGTCGCTGTTGATCATCACCGGATAGCCACGAATATAGGTTACATCCGCCGTACCTCCGAAAGTGGCGGCAACGCCGGTACAAATCTCATTGATCCGTTTTTCGGCCAGATCGCGCATCTCTTTGCTCATGGTGCGCACGGTGCCTTTGATCTGCACCGTCTGCGGGATCACGTTGAACGCTTTCGAAGACGTTTCAAATGACGTCACCGACACCACCACCTGATCGATCGGATCGGCATTGCGCGCAGCAATGGTCTGCAGAGCCAGAACGGCTTGCGCGGTCATCACCGTCGTATCAATGGTCTCCTGAGGCTTCGCCGCGTGACCACCACGGCCTTCGAAGGTGATGTCAAACTGGTCGGTCGCGGCAAAGAACGAGCCCGGACGGATCGAGAAACTACCGACCGGTTTGCCCGGCCAATTGTGCATGCCGTAGACTTCCTGAATATTCCAGCGGTCCATCATGCCGTCGTCACACATCTCCTTGCCGCCGCCGCCGCCTTCTTCGGCGGGTTGGAAGATCACAACGACAGTGCCATCGAAATTGCGCGTCTCGGACAGGTATTTTGCCGCCCCCAGCAACATCGCAGTATGCCCGTCATGGCCACAGGCATGCATCGCCCCATCGGTTTTTGAGGCATAGTCAAGCCCCGTCGCCTCATGGATCGGCAGCGCGTCCATGTCCGCGCGCAGCCCGATGACTTTGCCCGCTGTGTCCGCTTTCCCTTTGATGACACCGACAACGCCGGTGCGTCCGATGCCGGTTACGATCTCGTCGCACCCAAACTCTTTCAGCTTTTCGGCGACCAGAGCACTGGTGCGATGGGTTTCGAACAGAATTTCTGGGTTCTCATGAATGTCCCGTCGCCATTCGGTGATTTCGGCCTGCAATTCGGCAAAGCGGTTCTTAACTGGCATTTCTTATCTCTCCTAACTCAAGCCGCCGGCATCCGGCGCTCGACCATTTCGGCAAACCAGGAACATCCCATTGGGATGATCTCATCGTTGAAGTTGTACTCGGGGTGGTGCAGCCCGGCGCTGTCACCGTTGCCCAGCACGATGAAGGCGCCGGGGCGCTCTTCCAGCATGAACGAGAAATCCTCGCCACCCATCACCATCGGGGCCTCACCACAACTGCCGCCAACGGAAATGGCTGCCTCAGCAGCAAAACCTGTCTGTTCTTCGGCGTTGATGGTCACCGGAACGCCACGCGTGTAGGTCACTTTGACCGTGCCACCGAAGGTTTCGGCAATGCCCTGCGCGACCCCGGTCAGTCGCCTTTCGATCAGGTCACGCATATCGTTCGAATGCGTCCGCACCGTGCCGCGCACCTGTGCCGACTGAGGGATCACGTTGAACGCCTTGGATGACGTCTCAACCGAAGTCACAGACAGAACCGCCTGCAAGATCGGGTCCGCGTTGCGCGACACGATGGTCTGCAGCGCGACGATCAGTTGCGACAGCATCACCGTCGTATCAATGGTCTCATGTGGCTTGGCCGCGTGGCCGCCCCGACCTTCCAGATGAATGTCGAACTCGTCCGCTGCTGCCAGCAGCGGTCCGGACCGGATCGCAAACTGACCGGTGGGTACACCGGGCACATTGTGCATGGCATAGACTTCCTGAATACCAAAGCGGTCCATCAGCCCGTCCTTGCACATCGCCTCGGCGCCATTCCCGCCCTCTTCGGCGGGCTGGAAGATCACAATGGCCGTGCCATCGAAATTCCGCGTCTCAGAGAGGTATTTCGCCGCGCCCAACACCATCGCAGTGTGGCCGTCATGGCCGCAAGCGTGCATCGCGCCTTCGGTCTTGGAGGCATAGTCCAACCCCGTCTGCTCCTGCATCGGAAGCGCATCCATATCCGCTCGCAAGCCGATCACGCGGCCCTGCGTATCGGTCTTGCCCTTGATCACGCCAACAACACCGGTGCGGCCAATGCCGGTCACAACTTCATCACAGCCGAACTCTTTCAACTTTTCGGCCACAAGGGCACTGGTGCGGTGGGTCTCATACAGGATCTCGGGGTGTTGATGAATATCCCGCCGCCAACCGGTGATTTCCTCGTGCATTTCGGCAAGTCGGTTCTTGATTGGCATCTGATCCTCCCAAATCAGGCGACGGGCAATCGTCGTTCCACCAGTTCAGCAAACCAGCTGCAACCGGCGGGTATGGCGTCGTCGTCGAAGTTGTATTCCGGGTGATGGCACATAGCCGTGTCCCCGTTTCCGATAAAGATGTAGGCTCCGGGCCGTTCTTCAAGCATGTAGGCGAAATCTTCCGACGGCATGATCGGATCGGTGCTGTCATTGACCTTGCCCGCCACGGCCTGAGCAGCCTCAGCGGCATAGATCGTTTCGTCGTCCGAGTTCACCGTCACCGGGTAACCCGGCGTCCACGTCATTTCGGCCGAAGCACCGAAGGCCGAAGCGGTATCCTCGGCGATCCTGCGCACATGCTCCTCGGCAATCTTTCGGTATTCTGAATCCAACGTCCGCACCGTGCCTCGCAACCGCACCGTATGGGCGATTACGTTCGAGGCGACGCTGTCCGTTTCAAACGTACCCACGGTCAGCACGACACGCTTGACCGGGTCAACGGTACGGGACACAACCGATTGCAAGGCCACAACAATATGCGATGCCACAAGGGTCGTATCCACCGCGTCATGTGGAGCAGCGGCGTGGCCACCTTTGCCGGTCACAACGATCTCGAACTCATCGGACGAGGCCAATAATGCGCCGGGCCGGATCGCGAATTCTCCGACCGGCAGGCCGGGCATGTTATGCATGCCATAGACTTCCTGAATGCCCCAACGGTCCATCAGACCGTCCTGACACATGGCCAGACCACCGGCCCCGCCTTCTTCGGCAGGTTGGAAGATCAGCACCACCGTTCCGTCGAAATTCCGCGTCTCTGCCAGATATTGCGCCGCACCCAACAGCATCGAGGTATGGCCGTCATGCCCACAGGCATGCATCTTGCCGGATACGGTCGAGGCATAGTCCAGCCCGGTCGCCTCTTCGATCGGCAAGGCATCCATGTCAGCGCGCAGACCGATAACCCGGCCCTTGGTATCCGTGCGGCCCTTTATCACCGCAACAACACCCGTTTTTCCAATACCGGGCGTGATTTCGTCGACGCCAAATTCCTTTAACCGATCCTGAACGAATGCCGCCGTTTTATGGACGTCATACATCAATTCAGGATGCGCATGCAGATGGCGGCGCCACTTGGTGATCTCAGCATGCGTTTCAGCGAGCCGGTTCTTGACGGGCATTTTCTATCTTCCTTCAAGGTGTCAGTCGCAGAGCTTCTGTACCAGACGCTCCATAAATTTTTGGCCTGCGTTAAATTGAGAAATCGTAATGAACTCATTTGGTTGATGGGCTTGTGCGATATCGCCGGGGCCGCAGATGACAGCGGAATAGCCCGCCTCCTGAAACTGCCCAGCCTCGGTGCCATAGCTCACCACGTGGCTGGCATTGTCACCTGTGAGCGAGCGCACAAGCATCTCGGCCTCGCCATCTTCTTCGGGCACAAGACCTGGAATCGAGAAGTGTTCGGACAATTCGATCCGCGCTTCGGGATGAACCGCCTGCATCCGCGCCTCGACCTCTCGCACTTTGTCGAAATAGGCCTTTTGCCAGTCCGACTTTTTGTCGTCCGGAACCGTCCGGAAATCCATCATGAACCGGCAGTCCTTGGCGGTGATGTTGTGTGCGGTGCCGCCTTCGATCATACCCACATGGCATGTGGTCCAGGGCGGATCGAACACGGATGCAATTTCCAAAGGCTGTGCTGCCATGCTCTCGGCATTGCGCGCGTTGGCCCAATCTATCAGAGGCGCGGCCTCCATGATCGCGTTCACGCCTGTGTGCATGATAGAGCTATGCACCTCGAAGCCCACAATATGCGTGTCGAAGCCGAATCCGCCCTTATGCCCGGTCACAGCCTGCATCACCGATGGCTCACCCACGATCACCGCCGAGCCCTTGGGCAGCACGTCCTGCATCGCCTCGATCATCGGCGGGGCACCGGTGCAACCAACCTCTTCGTCAAAGCTGAGCGCCAGTTGCAAAGGGCGATTGATGCTGGCGTAGTGCGCCTCGACCAGCGACCAGATGGCCAGGGCGTCAAAGCCTTTCATATCGCAGGTCCCGCGCCCGAAATACTTGCCATCCTTCTCGGTCACCGTGAATGGATCGGTGTCCCAAGGCTGGCCATCGACCGGAACTACATCCGTGTGCCCTGAAAGGACGACCGCCCCTTCTTCCCACGGACCGACATGCGCAAAAAGCGCCGCCTTGTGCGGCTGATCCGGGTCCGGCCAACGGTGCGAGTCAATGCCGTGACTTTGCAGATAGCCTTCCACCCAATCAACAAGCGGCAGGTTGGTGTCGCGGCTGACGGTTGGGAACGAGATCAACTTTGTCATGATCTCCAGCGGAGACAGGCGCTCAGCCATGGTGATCAATATCCGCTGTCAGTGGTCAGGATGAAATGGCCCGGCTCAACCTCTTGATATTGTGAGGGTTCGGGTGTGTAGCCAATGGGATGAATAGGCGACGGGATCGGTTTGAAGTTCAGGTCCTTTTCCGATTTGCGCTGATTTGGATCGGCAATCGGCACGGCCTTCATCAATGCCTGCGTGTATGGGTGCTGGGGGTTCTCGAACACCCGTGCGCGCGGTCCCAGTTCAACGATCCGGCCCAGATACATCACGCCGACATGGTGGCTGACCCGCTCGACCACGGCCATGTCGTGGCTGATGAACAGATAGGACAGACCAAGCTCGGATTGCAGTTCCATCATCAGGTTCAGGACCTGAGCCTGTACGGATACGTCCAAGGCCGACACCGCCTCATCTGCGATGATCAGTTTGGGATTCAGGGCCAATGCGCGGGCGATGGCGATCCGCTGACGCTGACCACCTGACATCTCGTGCGGGAAACGGCGCATGAAACTGCGCGGCAGTTGCACCTTGTCGAAGAGTTGCGCCACCCGGTCCTGCAACTCCGACCCTGAGGCGACGCCGTAGTTGCGCATCGGCTCCGCGACCTGATCGACCAGTTGCATCTGCGGGTTCAGCGAGGCGAAGGGGTCCTGAAAGATCATCTGCATATCCAGCCGCGCCTTGCGCAGGCCCGCCGGGTCCAGCTTCATGATATCGACGCCATCGAGGTCGACCTCACCCGCCATCGGCTCAACCAATCGCAGGATTGAACGTCCGGCCGAAGATTTACCACACCCCGACTCGCCCACGAGGCTGAGCGTTTGTCCACGATTGAGGGTGAACGACACATCCTCGACCGCATGAACGTTCGAGATCGTTCGGCGCAGCAACCCGCCTTTGACCGGAAAGCGCGTGGTTAGGTTCTTGACGGTCAAAAGAACTTCGCTCGTTCCAGGGATGGGCGCGATCTTTTGGCCGTCGACCCCCAAAAGCTTCATCGGTTCGGGTGCGGCCTTGCCATGCATCTCACCCAGTTTAGGAACCGCCGCCAGCAAAGCTTTGGTGTAATCATGCTGCGGGTTCTCGAAGATTTCGTTGACCGTACCTTCTTCGACCTTATTGCCCCGATACATTACCACCACGCGGTCTGCCATCTGGGCCACGACCGCCATGTCATGCGTGATGAACATCACTGCCGTGCCGGTTTCACGCTTGAGGCGATCCATCAGCGCCAGAATTTCGGCCTGAATTGTCACATCCAACGCAGTCGTTGGCTCATCTGCGATCAGCAGGCGCGGTTCGCAGGCCATGGCCATCGCGATCACAACGCGTTGACGCATCCCGCCGGACAGCTCGTGCGGATATTGCTTCAGACGCCGTTCGGGCTCGGGGATACGCACTTGGCGCAGCAGCTCCAACGCTCGGTCCTCGGCTTGCGATTTGGACATGTCCTTGTGGATACGCAATCCTTCGGTCAGTTGCCGACCAACGGTGAACACAGGGTTCAGCGCCGTCATCGGCTCCTGAAAAATCATTCCGATCTCATTGCCGCGAATCTGTTTCATCAGATCCTGATCGGCGTTGGCCAGGTTCATCTCGTCACCATCACGGCGATCGAACAACAATTGACCACCGGCGATTTCGCCGCCGCCGAATTCCACCAGCCGCATCAGCGACAGCGAGGAAACGGATTTGCCCGACCCGGATTCACCAACGATACAGACGGTTTCGCCCGGATTGACTTCGAACGAGACATCCTCGACCCCCACCACGGGACCATCTTTGGTCTGAAACTCAACACGCAGTTTTCTGATCTGGGCAATTGGCTGGTCCAGCACGCGCGCACTCCCCTTGGCGGCAAATCTGAGCGAATGCCAAACGCTAAGGCGGCAGGGCGGGAAAAGTCAAACCGATTGGTCAAATTTCGCAAGCCAAGGCTTGCAATTTTCCAAAACTCTGTTTCGATACGCCGCGTAACCGTTTTTGGGAGAGGACGGAAAACACGTTTATGTGAGACTCTTTATCGTTTCAAATCAAAACGATAACCCCAGATACGGCCACGCCTAATCCGCGGGCATCGCGGAGAAAATCGAGACACGCAAGTGTCCAACATGGAGTGTATGATGAAGATCAAAACCCTTTTGCTTGGTGCGATTGCAAGCACGGCGATGGCCCCGATGGCCTTTGCCGAGCGCGGATCGGACGGCAATGTCAGCATCATTTACTGGCAAGCGCCCTCGATCCTGAACCCGTTCCTGTCGGGCGGCACCAAGGATGTGGAATCGGCATCGTTGGTGATTGAGCCCTTGGCGCGCTATGACCAAGACGGCAATATGGTTCCGTTCCTTGCGTCGGAAATTCCGACCGTGGAAAACGGTGGCGTCAGCGAAGACCTGACCTCGATCACCTGGAAAATCGCACCTGGAATCACCTGGTCGGATGGCACGCCATTTACCTCGGCAGACGTCAAATTCACCGCTGAATACTGTATGCACCCCGAAGGCGGCTGCGCGCAGGTCACCAAGTTCGAAGGCGTGACTTCGGTCGAGGCTGTGGACGACCTGACCGTCAAGGTCACCTTCGACGCGCCGACTCCGTTCCCTTACGGCCCGTTCGTGGGCGGTGAAAGCCCGATCATTCAGGCTGCTCAGTTCGCGGATTGCCTTGGTGCAAAAGCGCCTGAGTGCACAACCGAGAACTTCAACCCGATCGGCACCGGCCCGTTTGTCGTCACCGAGTTCAAACCGAACGACGTGATCACCTTCAAGGCCAATGACAACTACCGCGATGCAGCGAAGCCCGCATTTGCGACAGTCACCTTCAAAGGTGGCGGCGATGCAACCGCGGCTGGCCGTGCAGTCATGGAAACCGGCGAGTTTGACTATGCCTGGAACCTGCAGCTTGCACCCGAGGTGATCTCGCAAATGCAAGAGGGCGGCAAAGGCACTCCGGTTGCTGGCTTCGGCCCGCTGGTCGAGCGTATCATGCTGAACCAGACCAACCCCTCGCCCGATTTGCCAGAAGGCGAACGTTCGACGGCCAAGCATCCACACCCGTTCCTGCAGGATCCTGCGGTTTACAAGGCTCTGTCGATGGCCATCGACCGTCCGTTGCTGGTTGAAATCGGCTACGGTCAGGCGGGCAAAGTGACCTGTAACTGGGTTCCGGCCCCGGCGGCGTTCAACTCGACCTCGATGACCTGCGACACGCAGGATATCGAAGGCGCGAAAAAGCTGCTGGATGATGCAGGTATCGTCGACAGTGATGGCGACGGCGTGCGTGAAAAAGACGGCGTTCCGTTGAAAATCGTCTACCAGACCTCGACCAACGCCGTCCGTCAGGACTTCCAGGCGCTGATCAAGGAATGGTGGAGCCAGATCGGCGTTGAAACCGAGCTGCGCAATATCAACGCATCGGTCTTCTTCGGTGGTGATCCGGGTTCGCCCGATACCTTCCAGAAGTTCTATGCCGACGTTGAGATGTACGCGAACACCTTTAACGGCACCGACCCGCAGTCCTATCTGGGCAACGGCCTGTGCGACAAGGCACCGCGTCCTGAGACTCAGTGGCAGGGCGAAAACATCAGCCGCTTCTGCAACGAAGAGTTCGACAAGCTGCACGGTCAGCTGGCCGAAACTGCTGGTCTTGAAGACCGCGCCAAGATCGCCAAACAGCTGAACGACATCATCGTTCAGAACGGCGGTATGATCCCGCTGGTGCACCGCGGTCGTCTGTCGGCGCATGCTAACACCCTGGGTGGTGTTGTCCTGAACGTTTGGGACAGCGAGCTTTGGAACATTGCGGACTGGTACCGCAAAACCGGTTCCTAAGCGTTAATCTTGCAAAGCCGCGCCCCGACCGATATCGGGGCGCGGTCATTTGCACCCCACTCCAACAAGAAGACGCATATAAAGGCGCCTCTTAATGCTCAACTTTACAATCAGACGACTGGTGCTGGCTGTCCCAACACTGCTGTTCATCAGCCTCGTCATTTTCCTGCTGCTCGAGCTTGCCCCAGGCGACCCGATGGCACAGGTTCCCCTCACCGTTCCGCCCGAAGTCAAAGAGAAGATGCGCGAGGCGCTGGGCCTCGGCCAGCCGATGCATATCCGGTTCTGGAAATGGATCGTGCAGTTCTTCTGGATCGAACCACAGGTTTTGGTCGACCACATGTTCGGCACCACCTTTTCCGAAGGTGACCTGCGTGTGATTTCGTGGCAGACCCGTTCGCCCGTCATGGACATCGTCGTTCAGCGCATCCCGCAGACCCTGTGGGTTGTTGGCACCGCCTATGTGGTTGCTATCCTGATCGCCCTGCCCATTGGCATCTACTCTGCATACCGTCAGTATTCCTGGTTCGATCAGATGGGGACCTTCGTGTCGATGGTGGGATTCTCGGTTCCGCCGTTTTTCTCGGGCGTATTGGTGATCGTGATCTTCTCGGTCCAACTAGGCTGGTTCCCGTCGATCTATGACACCACCCTTGTGGTGAATAGCTGGGACAGCTTCATGCTGCAATTGAAGCAGATGATCATGCCGGTCATGGTCCTGGCGCTGCAGATCACCGCGCAGCTTTCCCGCTTCATGCGCGCCTCGATGCTGGACAACCTCAATCAGGACTACGTCCGCACCGCCCGCGCCAAGGGGCTTAGCGAATACACCGTCGTCATGGTCCATGTCTTGCGCAACTCGATGATCCCGGTGGTCACCGTGATTGCGCTGGGTATTCCGGCCATCTTCGGCGGTGCCATCATCACCGAGCAGGTGTTCAAGGTAAACGGCATCGGCCAGTTGCTGATCGGTGCGATTCAAGCGAATGACCTGCCGATGGTACAGACGCTGACCTTCATCTTTGCCGTGCTGATCGTGCTTTTCAATCTGATCGCCGACGTCCTGTACGGCATTCTGGACCCGAGGATTCGCTATGACTGATCATGATCGTACCGACACCCTCGTCCCCGACGAAGGGCTGGCCCCCGCCTCGACCGCTCTGCCCACCACTGATGTGATGGAAGAACTGGCCACCCCACCGCGCAGCCAATGGCGCGACGTGTGGGACCAGTTCAAAACCCACAAAGGTGCGATGCTGGGAGCAGTTTTGTTCATCTTCATCGTCGCTGCCGTCTATCTGGGTCCTTATCTCTGGACCATCGACCCGACGCAGATCGACATCCGGTCGCGCAATCAGGGGCCAAGCCTCGCGCATCCCTTCGGGACCGACCAGTTGGGGCGCGATATCATGTCCCGTATGATGTCCGGCGGTCAGACGTCTGTGTCCGTCGGCATCACCGCGATGCTGCTGGCACTGTTTCTGGGATCGTTCATCGGCGTTTTGGCCGGGTTCTTCAAACGGTTGGACGGCCCGCTGATGCGCCTGACTGATCTGTTCCTGGCCCTGCCTCTGCTGCCCTTGCTTCTCGTCATGATGCTGCTGTTCCGCGAGCCCCTGTCGGCAGCCTTCGGGCTTGAGCGTGGGATCTTCATTCTGATCGTCTGCGCCATCGGCATCACATCGTGGATGCCCACTGCGCGGATCGTGAGGGGGGACGTTCTGGCCATCAAGGAGCGTGAATTCGTTCTGGCCGCGCGGTCTATCGGCACCAGCAACAGCCAGATCATCACGAGGCATATCCTGCCCAACGTGCTGTCGCCGATCATGGTGTCGGCCACGCTGGGCATCGCCACGGCGATCATTACGGAAAGCGCTTTGTCCTTCCTTGGTCTGGGCTTCCCGCCCGATTTCCCGACATGGGGCCGCCTATTGTTCGATGGTGTCGATTACCTGCAGCAATATCCCGAGCGCGTGTTCTGGCCCGGACTAGCGATCTCGCTGACCGTGCTGAGCGTCAACTATTTGGGCGACGGCCTGCGCGACGCGCTGGATCCGCGTATCCGCGGTCGTTAAACGAACCTCAGTCGGCGCGCTTCAGCGCGCCGGCCAACACGATGATCAAAACGGCCAGCGGCAACAAAACCGCAAAAGCCAGCCGCAGGGTCATCAACTCGGCCAGAAACCCGATCAGGGGCGGCCCGATCAACAGACCTCCGTAGCCCAAAGTCGCAACGCTGGCGATTGCCTGACCGGGCGGTACGTCCGGATCATTGGCCGCGCGACTGAAGGCAAGCGGCATGATGACCGCATAGCCCACACCCATCAGCGCAAAGCCAGCAAGCGCCAGCCCCGGCTCTCCTGCCGAAACCGCACCGAACACACCCAGCGCGGCACAAACGCCGCCAAACCGCGCCGTCGCGACGGGACCGAACCGGGCGATGACAACGCCGCCCGCCAAACGAAACGCCACCATCGTCACAGAAAAGACCGCATAACCCAAGGCGGCGACGCTCTCGGCTGCACCCGTCTCATCCCGCAGAAAAATGGCGCTCCAATCTGCAACCGCCCCTTCGCCAAGCGCGCCGCACAACGCGGTGAATCCCACGAGGACCAGAGCCCCTGAAGGCAACGCAAATACCGAACCGGGTTTTGAGGCCGTTCGCTTCGAGGTCCAACGCACCCACGACAAACCAAGCGCAAGCGCCACCACAACGCCACCGGCCAGCAGAAAGTGCTGCAGCACTGACAGTCCCATCTGAACCGCCGCATACCCGCTGAGCGCTCCAAGTCCGGCCCCCAGGCTCCACATCGCGTGAAAGGACGACATGACCGGATTGTCATAAGCCTGTTCCACCTCTGCCGCCCAGGCGTTCATCGCAACATCCATCGAGCCATGAAACGCGCCGAACACAAACAGGAACGCCGCAAGCGTCCAGAATCCTCCAGCGAAAGCCAGCAACACGAGCGAAAAAGTATAAAGCACCGCGATGACCCGCGTGATCGCCACCGCGCCGAACCTGTCGGTCAAACGGCCAGTCACCGGGAACGAACACACCGCGCCTGCCGCCATGAACAGAAGACCAAGCCCCAAGGCCTCGTGAGTCAAATCCAGCTTGTCGCGGACCGCAGGAATGCGGGACGCCCAGATGCCGAACAGCGCTCCGTTCAGGATGAACATGGCAGCCACAGCGCGCCACGCAGCCACAATACCGATCACAGGGAATCCTCGCCAGATTTGCCAGACATCGCCTGTTCTACAGATCGTGCGGCAAATGGCAAAGACCGCTCATTCCAACCGTTTTCGAATCCGCCGGACACCATACCAAACCGCAAGCACGACCGGTAAAGTCACCGCAGCGGTCAACATCCCTTTGCTGATCCCTGCCTGCGTCACCGGATAGAGCAAATAGCTGACCAAAGACACAGCGTAATAGCTGATCGCAACCACCGACAAGCCTTCAACAGTGTGCTGCAATCGCAGCGCCAGATCGGCGCGCCGGTCCATGCTTTCCAGCAAGGCCTGGTTCTGTGCGCTCCGCTCCACATCCACGCGTGTGCGCAACAGCTCTCCGGCGCGAATGGCCCGGTCAGACAAAGCCTGCAAGCGCCGTTCGGTCGACTTCACCGTCCGGATCGCGGGGTCATAGCGGCGCATCATGAAATCGGCAAAGGACTGACGGCCCTCAAAACGCTCCTCTCGCAGCACTTCGATGCGTTGATTCACAATGGCTTCATAGGCCCCGGTCGCCCCGAACCTAAAAGAACAGCGAGCCGAGAGCGTTTCCAGTTCAATCGAAGTAGACAGCAAATCTGGCAGCAACGCATCCGGATGGGCTGAATTGTCGGTCATCTGCCCCATCAGCCGGGTCAACTTTCCGTCCAGCTCTCCTATTCGCGGCATCAGCTGTTTGACGCGGGCGAAACCCAACATGGACATCGCCTTGTAGGTCTCAATTTCGCATAGCCGCTGGATGACGCGCCCGATCCGACGGCGCCCGGTTTCTTTGTCGACGAACATCGCAAACCGCATATGCCCTGCCGGATCGATCCGAAAATCGCTAGCACAGATGGCGGAACTGTCCAGCACACGCGCCACGGCCAGGCTTTCCGGTTCGAACCAATCGCCCAATGCCGTCTTCACCGCGTCATCCCCCTGGTATTCGACGACACGGATCATGGCCGAAGTCACCCGTTGCCCCGGACTTGCCATCAGCCAGTCCGGCGGGAAAACCTCAAAATCCGCCGGGTTGAACGCACGATCACTAACGTTCGAAGTAATGGCCGTATATGTGACAAACTCAGTATGTTGTTCCCATTTCACCCAATGACGACCGATCTGACCGGCATAGTGGGTGGCTTCGGGTTGCGGGTGCGGTGCCCCGTGACGATCAAGCAAATTGATCAGATGGGCCATATCCTCACTTGGGTCGCGCCCAAAGGATTCTTCGGGTTTCTTGATCGCCAGAAACACAACTGTGCTGGGTGTGACCGCCACGGGAAATGGTCGCGCGTGCAGTTCATTCGCCAACGTGTAGCGCAATGGATGGTCATCAATTGGCGTCATACAAAGCTCCGGCATCGTCGGGGCACTATACGACAGATAACAAATACATCAATTATCTTTTTATTTCATATACTTACAAGGATACAACGGTATACAATCCGGCTATCCTATTGATTTGGTTCCCACAGCTCGACTGGATTGCCCTCGGGATCATGAATGCGAGCGAACTTTCCGACCTCGCTGTCCCAATCCGGATTGGTCGCAACGCTGATCCCCGCAGCCTCAAGCTGAGCAATGAGCGCTGCCAGATCATCGACCCGAAAATTGATCATCCACTGCTGTTCAGCCCGACCAAAATAGTCTGTGTCCTGCGCAAAGGGCGCAAACACTGTGTACCCTTCTTTTTGCTTCCACGGCACCGGATCAAAGTGGTTCACCCCAAGGTGTTTTTCGTACCACTCCGTCAGCGCCTGCGGGTCGCGCGCGCGAAAAAACACGCCGCCAATACCGTTCACCTTCTCCATGCACGCTCCTCCAATCAAACGCGGCCTTGAACCAGCATACCACATTCCGCCCGCTTCATCTGGCTACAAATATCCTGGGGGTTTGGGGGCAAAGCCCCCACGAAAAGAAAAAGAAAAGGGCGCCGACAGGCGCCCTTTGCAATTTTACTTAACTCGCTGCTCAGTCGATCATCGGCAGCAACTTGTCCAGCGACTGTTTGGCGTCGCCATAGAACATGCGGGTGTTCTCTTTGAAGAACAGCGGGTTTTCGATGCCCGAATAGCCGGTGCCTTGACCACGCTTGGACACAAACACCTGCTTGGCCTTCCAGCATTCCAGAACCGGCATGCCGGCGATGGGGCTGTTGGGATCTTCCTGTGCAGCCGGGTTCACGATGTCGTTCGAGCCGATGACGATGGCCACATCCGTGTCCGGGAAATCGTCGTTGATCTCGTCCATCTCCAGCACGATGTCATAGGGCACCTTGGCCTCGGCCAACAGCACGTTCATGTGACCCGGCAGGCGACCGGCAACGGGGTGGATTGCGAAACGCACCTCTTTGCCCTTTGCGCGCAATTTGCGGACCAGTTCGCTGACCGATTGCTGTGCCTGTGCAACCGCCATACCGTAACCCGGAATGATGATCACACTGTCGGCGTCGTTCAGCGACGCTGCCACACCATCCGCATCGATAGCGATCTGCTCACCTTCAACAGCCATCTGCTCACCCTGCGGACCGCCGAAGCCACCCAGGATCACGCTGACAAAGTGACGGTTCATCGCCTTGCACATGATGTAGGACAGGATCGCACCCGACGAGCCCACCAGCGCGCCAACAACAATCAGCAGGTCGTTGCCCAGCGAGAAACCGATCGCTGCTGCGGCCCAACCCGAATACGAATTCAGCATCGACACAACCACCGGCATATCCGCGCCACCGATACCCATGATCAGGTGATAGCCGATGAACAGCGCCGCCAGCGTCATCAGGATCAGAGGCAGCAAACCACCCGACGCGGTGTACCAGATCAGACAGATCAGCGAGAGGCCAGCTGCCGCCGCGTTCAGCGCGTGGCCACCGGGCAGCTTGGTTGCCGCCGAGGTCACTTTGCCCGCCAGCTTACCATAGGCCACGACCGAACCGGTAAAGGTGATCGCACCTATGAAGATACCGAGGAACAGTTCCACATGCAGGATTGTCAGCTCCGCAGGTGTTTTCTTGGCGATTAGTTGGGCAAACGAACCCATTCCGTCCATCTCAACCTCTTTCGCGGCATCTGCGATGGCAAAGACTTCGGCGACATTCTGGATCTCAAAATGCGCGTTAAAGCCCACGAATACAGCCGCCAGACCAACCAGCGAGTGCATGGCGGCCACCAGCTGCGGCATCTCGGTCATCTGGACGCGCTGCGCCACGTACTGACCGATGAATCCGCCACCCGCGATCAGCAGCAGCGACAGCAGCCACAGGCCGGAACCCGGGCCCACAAGCGTGGCGAAAACCGCCAGCGCCATACCAACAATGCCGTACCATACGGCGCGCTTGGCGCTTTCCTGGTTCGACAACCCGCCCAAGGACAGGATGAAAAGGACAGCCGCAACAACATAAGCGGCAGTGGTGAAGCCAATCATCTACCCGGCCTCCTTAAGATTTCTGGAACATGGCAAGCATGCGCCGGGTGACAAGAAAGCCGCCGAAGATGTTGATCCCGGCCATAAAGACCGACACCGCCGCCAGCAGAATGACCAGGACCGAGCCCGATCCGATCTGCATAAGCGCCCCAACGATGATGATAGACGAGATCGCGTTGGTGATTGCCATCAGCGGGGTGTGCAGGCTGTGCGCCACGCCCCAGATCACCTGGAAGCCCACAAACACGGCCAGCACGAACACGATGAAGTGCTGCATGAAGCTGGCCGGAGCGACCAGACCCACCAGCAGCATCAGCGCGCCGCCGACACCCAGCAGGGTGAACTGCTGCTTGGTCTGCGCCTTGAACGCGGCAATCTCTTGCGCCTTTTTCTCTTCCGGAGTCAGTTCCTTGACCTCGGGTTTTTTCTGCGCCGCAATCGCCTGCACTTTCGGTGGTGGCGGCGGGAAAGTGATCTCACCTTGATAGGTCACGGTCGAGCCGCGGATCACGTCATCTTCCATGTCATGATTGATCTGACCGTCCTTCTCAGGCGTCAGGTCAGTCATCATGTGACGGATGTTGGTTGCGTACAGCGACGAAGACTGCGCCGCCATCCGGCTGGGGAAGTCGGTATAGCCGATGATGGTCACGCCATTGTCGGTCACGATCTTCTCATCCGCGACGGTCAGCTTGCAGTTGCCGCCTTTTTCCGCCGCAAGGTCCACGATGACCGAGCCCGGCTTCATGCTTTCGACCATATCCTTGGTCCAAAGCTCAGGAGCCTCGCGGTTCGGGATCAGCGCGGTGGTGATCACGATGTCCATCTCTGGCGCCAGCTCGCGGAACTTGGCCAGCTGCGCGTTGCGGAATTCCTCGGACTGGACCGATGCATAGCCGCCGGTGGCCGCGCCATCCTGCTGCTGCTCTTCAAAGTCCAGATAGACGAACTCGGCACCCATCGACTCGACCTGTTCGGCCACTTCGGGGCGCACGTCGAACGCATAGGTGATCGCGCCCAGCGAGGTGGACGTCCCAATCGCGGCCAGACCAGCCACACCGGCCCCAACGATCAGCACCTTGGCCGGCGGCACCTTACCCGCCGCCGTCACCTGACCGGTGAAGAAACGACCAAAGTTGTTGCCCGCCTCGATTACGGCACGATAGCCCGCGATGTTCGCCATCGAGGACAGCGCGTCCATCTTCTGGGCACGCGAAATTCGCGGCACCATCTCCATCGCGATGACATTCGCGCCTTTGGATTTGGCCAGTTCCATCCCCTCGTCATTCCCGGCTGGGTTGAAGAAGGAAATCAGCGTCTTGCCCTTGGTCAGGCGCTTCAGCTCGGTCTCGTTGGGTTGGCGCACCTTGGCAACGATGTCAGCAGTCTTCCAGAGCGCCGCTGCGGTTTTCACGACCTCAACACCCGCAGCTTCATATGCCGCGTCCGAGAACCCAGCCGCCGCGCCAGCGCCTTTTTCGATCAGGCACTCATAGCCCAGTTTCTGCAGTTGCACGGCCGAGTCGGGCGTCATCGCAACCCGGTTCTCTCCGTCCAGAATTTCCTTTGGTGTGCCTATCTTCACCGGCAATTCCCCCTAATTTTCACTCTGACCGAGCGGGTGGTCGGTATTTCTCATCAATCATTCATCTATCTTGCGCAACATTATTTCGCAAGCGCAGCGAAATTGACGTTGTGTAAAATACGTCAACCTCTCAGATCCAGCGCCGCGTCTGGCGTTCATATCGGGCGAAATCCGCGCGGAACGTCCGGCGCAGGCGGTCTTCTTCCGGCAGGATGAAACGGCGTTCCAACAGCCAGACGAAAATTGGGACAAGGATCAGCGACAGCACGGCATCAAACCGCAGGATCAGCCCGGTCAGGATCAGCACGTCCCCCAGATAGATCGGATTGCGACTGCGCTTGAATATCCCGCTCTGCACCATCGATGTGGGCACCTGATGCGGAATGATTGTGGTCTTGAACCGCCGGAATTCGGCTATGGCCAGCATGGCCAGGATAAGCCCGGCTCCGATCAGCAAACCACTGAGCAGATTGGTGAACCAGCCGTCCAGCGACAGGCCTAACGACACATACCGCGCCTGCAGCCACGCAAGAACCGCAAAGCCCAGCAACCAGACCGGAGGAAGATCAACTTTACGCATTACGGTTAGCTCTCTGGCCGGATTCGGCGACGGGATGTCGCTTTTGACCGCCGCTCTATCGTTTTCTGGCAGATTTGGCAAAACAACAGATAGTCGCAGGGATGGCTTTCAACCTGTCGAAAAGCCTGCGCAGATGGACAGGATCACCCGGATGGGCTAGCCCTTGAAAAAGACCTTTGACGCAGGACCGCCATGACCGATTTTGCCGCCACCAAAGCCATGTTCCACCTGCCCGAGGGCGTTATTTACCTGGACGGCAACTCTCTGGGGCCGCTGCCCCGCGCCGCACGTGATCGGGTGGGCGATATGATGAACAGGGAATGGGGGCAGATGCTGATCACCGGCTGGAACAAGGCCGGATGGATGGGATTGCCGACCGGTTTGGGCGACCGTATCGGGCGTCTTATAGGCGCAGAGCCGGGCAGTGTGGTGACAGGCGATACGCTGTCGATCAAGGTCTATCAGGCCGTCGCTTCGGCGCTGGAGTTATGCCCCGGCCGCAAGGTCGTTCTGTCAGATAGCGGCAACTTTCCTTCTGACCTTTACATGGTGGACGGGTTGCTGCGGTCGCTGGGGCCGGATTATGAGCTGCGCGTCGTCAGTCCTGAGGATGTGGCCGAGAACATCACCGACGACGTAGCCGTCCTGATGCTGACCGAGGTCGACTACCGGTCGGGTCGAATGCATGACATGAAAACGCTGACCGAGTTGGCCCATGCGAATGGCACTGTCACCGTCTGGGATTTGGCCCATTCCGCCGGCGCGATCCCGGTAGACATGTCAGGCTGTAACGCCGATTTCGCGGTAGGGTGCACTTATAAATATCTAAATGGTGGCCCAGGGGCTCCTGCCTTCATCTATGTCGCCCCGCGTCTAGCTGGCCGGGTGCGACCAGCGCTTTCCGGCTGGTTGGGGCACGAGGCCCCGTTCTCATTTGACCTCGATTATCGCCCTGGCAACGGGATCGAAAGGATGCGGGTCGGGACGCCACCGATCATCCAGATGACTGCGCTTTCGGCGGCGATGGATGTCTGGGACATCGCAGACATGGCCGATGTCCGCGCCAAATCCATCGAGCTGACCGAATTGTTCATCGCGCGGGTCGAGGCCACCTGCCCTGACTTGCAACTTGCCAGTCCGCGCAATCCGCTGCAGCGCGGCAGTCAGGTCTCGTTCCGCTTTGCTGACGGCTATGCGGCCATGCAGGCGCTGATCGCGCGCGGTGTGATCGGAGATTTCCGCGCCCCCGACATCATGCGGTTCGGCTTCACGCCGTTATACATCGATGAACAGGACGTTGAAAATGCGGTCACAATCCTGGCCGACATCATGCAGAACCGCCTGTGGGACACCCCGGAATACAAGGTGAGGCAGAGGGTTACCTGACTTCGATCCCTTCGCCGATAATGGTGGCAAAGTTCGAGTTCGACCGTGTGAATTCCTGATAATCCGTGGCCGAAACCTTGATTCCACGCAACGCTGAGGCGATCATCTTGGCCGTTTCCCGCGGCCCGTCAAACAAACGCACCCGGCCATTCGCAGCCTCGCGCTTGAGCCATTCGGCATACAGCGCCATAAGCTGCGCCTCGCCTTGCGTCACGATGTCCGCCGCTGCGGACACACTCGCATCCAGCAATTCCAACCCGTGCGGCGAAGACAGAATCTCGGCCATTCCGTCCGTTTGAACGTGAATGGCGTTGCCGATGATCTGCGACACCGTTCCTTCGATTTTCAATGCCTCCGCGACTGCGGCTATCTTGCGCTGATAATATCTGCTGGTCAGTTCGCGCAAAATCGCATCCTTGTTGTCGAAATACAGATACAGCGCAGGCCGGGACATGCTGGCCCCTTTTGCAATGTCATCCATCGACGTTTTTTTGAACCCATAGGTCGAAAACGCCCTGAGCGCTGATTCCAGAATAATCTGGCACTTTTCGTCCGGGACAAAGTCTTTTAATCGCGCCTCTGACACTTTTACCTCACTTTGTCAGTTGACTGTCTGACACTTTGCAATAGATATGTCATAACGTCAGAAAATCCAAGAGGGAACGCCATGACGATCAATTTGAAAGTTAACGGTACGTCATATCAGGTCGATCTGCCAGAGGAGGTCCCCCTGCTGTGGGTTCTGCGCGATGAGATCGGGCTGACGGGCACCAAATTCGGCTGCGGCGTTGCGGCCTGCGGTGCCTGTACCGTTCATATAGACGGTGAAGCGGTGCGCTCCTGTCAGGTGTCCCTGTCGGACGTGTGGGGAGATGTGACAACGATCGAAGGGCTGGGAACACCGGGCACAATGGCGACGATTCAACAGGCTTGGGTCGAGCATCAGGTGGCACAGTGTGGCTATTGCCAGTCGGGTCAGATCATGCAGGCCGCGGCATTGTTGGCTGAAAATCCAGCCCCGACGAATTCGGATATTGATGACGCCATGCAAGGCAACCTGTGCCGTTGTGGCACCTACCCTCGAATCCGCGCCGCGATTCACGACGCCGCCGCAAAGCTGCAGGAGGCGTAACCCATGGCATCTTTTGGTAAAATCCTTCGCAGAACCTTCCTGATAGGCTCGGCCGCTGTGGTCGGCGGTGTCGCGTTCGGTGCGTATTATGTAACGCGTCCCGCCCCAAACCCGCTAAAACCGGTAGAAGGCGAAACCGCGCTTAGCCCCTTCATTCTGATCGACCAACAAGGTGTAACCCTGTTCGCCCCCCGCGCCGAAATGGGCCAAGGTGTGATGACCACATGGGCCGCTCTGATCGCCGAAGAGCTGGACGTGGAACTGGCCGATATCCGCGTCCTGCATGGTCCCGCGGCAGCCGCCTATTACAATACCGCTCTGATCGGCGAGGGGTTGCCGAACAAAGGCTATGACATCTCGGATTTTCAACACAATCTGGGACAGGCACTGGGCGTGATTGGAAAGACCCTGAACCTTCAGCTCACGGGCGGATCGACTTCGATGCGCGACGGGTTCGAACGGATGCGCCAAGCTGGCGCGACTGCCCGCGAAACGCTGAAGCAGGCCGCCGCTGACCGGCTGGGTGTGGATCGCGCGCAGCTACAGACGCAGGGCGGCGCGGTTATCGCGCCGGACGGAACCCGCCTTGCCTATACCGAATTGGCTGAGGCAGCGGGACAGATTGAGCCCCCAAACGCTGCTTTGCGCGACCCGTCAAATTGGCGCATGTTGGGCCAGAACCTGCCGCGCGTGGATATTGTTGGCAAGTCCACCGGCACGGCCGAGTTCGGCATTGACGTGCGGCCCGAGGGTCTCAAATTCGCTTCAGTACGGATGAACCCCAAATTGGGCGGCACGATGAACGGCTTTGACGCCAGCGACGCGGAATCCATGCCTGGTGTTGAAAAGGTTGTCGATCTGGGCAACGGCGTGGCGGTGGTCGCAAACAACACATGGCTGGCCATTCAGGCGGTCGAGGCAATTGACGTGGACTGGGGCGACGCCCCCTACCCGCCCGAGACCGACGACCTGTTCGCCAAGATCGCCGAAGCGTTTGATGATTCGCCGAACTCGACCATGCGAAACGATGGCGATGTGGACGTACTGCCCGACGGCGCGACCGAGATCTCGGTCGAATACCGCGTGCCTTACCTGGCCCATTCCACGATGGAGCCGATGAACGCCACCGCGCTGTTCACCGGCACCAAGCTGGACCTGTGGTGCGGCAATCAGGCCCCGACCCTGTTGCAGATTCGCGCCGCCAATACCGCCAATCTGGACAAGGACGCGGTCGCGGTTCACACCACTTATCTGGGCGGCGGCTTTGGACGGCGCGGAGAACTGGATTTTGCCGAAATCGCTACCAAGGTCGCGATGGCGATGCCTAACGTTCCCGTCCAAACTACGTGGAGCCGCGAAGAAGACATGCGCCATGACTTCTATCGCCCCGGCGCACTGGCGCGGATGCGCGGTGCGGTCAAGGACGGCAAAGCGGTTTTGATCGACGGTAAGGTAGCTGCACAATCCTGCACCCAACAAGCATTGGAACGCTACACCGGCGTGCCCGGCGGGGGCCCTGACAAAATACTGGTCGAGGGCCTGTTCAACCAGCCCTACGCAGTGCCAAACTATCGCATCAGCGGTCATATTGCTGATCTGGACGTGCCAGTGGGCTTTTGGCGCTCGGTCGGCAACAGTCATAACGGCTTTTTCCATGAGACCTTCATGGACGAGATGGCCTATGCCGCTGGTCGTGACCCATTGGAATTCCGTCTGGAACTGGCCAAGGCCGAGCATGGACCCTCGGCTGGTGTTCTGCAGGCTGTAAAGGACATGTCGGGATGGACTGGTAAAACCCCAGACGGGGTTGGGCGCGGCGTGGCGATGACCTACAGCTTTGGCACTCCGGTCGCGCAGGTGATCGAGGTGGTTGACGAAGACGGCACCATCCGCATCGCCAGGGCGTGGATTGCCTGCGACGTCGGCCTCGCGCTGGATCCCGGCACGGTCGAGGCGCAGATGTTCGGCGGCATGATCTATGGCCTTTCCGCCGCCGTAATGGGCGAGATCACGTTCGCCGAAGGTGAAGTCGAACAGTACAACTTCCCGGACTATGACGCCTTGCGGATGCACAACGCGCCGGTGACCGAGGTTCAGATTCTGGAAACCAATCGCCATCTGGGTGGCGTGGGCGAACCCGGAACACCCCCGTCCATGCCTGCGCTTGGAAACGCGCTGTTCGACCTGACGGGTGAGCGTGCGCGCACCCTGCCCTTGATCAATCAGTTCAATCTGCTGGTTTGATCGCGATGCGCCGGTCTGGTTCCTCTCTCCCGGACCGGCGCACGAATTCAGGCGCTCTGTTGCACCAATCCGGCCTGCGACCCGGTTGACCACGCACGCGCCGCATCACCAAACGCTTCGAACAGCGGACGTGACACCGGGTCGTTCACAGCGTCCCATTCCGGGTGCCATTGCACCGAAAGAGTGAAACCGGGCGCGTCTTTGACGAAAATCGCCTCGGGCGTGCCATCAGGCGCGAGGCCGTCGATCACGATCCGATGCCCCACCGTTTTGATCCCCTGGCCGTGCAGCGTATTGGTCATCACCTCACGCGCCCCCATCAGGCGATGGAAGACGCCACCGTCACTTAGGGTGACCACATGGCGCAGGGCAAATTTTTCTTCCAATGTGCCCTCGGGCGGCATCCGGTGGTTCATCCGCCCCGGCAAGTCCCGGATTTCCGGATAAAGCGTGCCGCCCATCGCCACGTTCACTTCCTGAAAGCCCCGGCAAATACCAAAGAACGGCTGGCCGCGTTCAACGCATGCTCGGACCAGAGGCAACGTGATCGCGTCGCGGGCACGGTCAAAATCTCCATGCGCGTCTGTCGCGCACTCACCGTATTCCTCGGGATGAACATTGGGCCGACCGCCGGTTAACAGGAACCCGTCGCATACCTCCAACAATTCCTCGACCGAAACATAGCGTGGATCGGCCGGGATAAGCATCGGCAAGCAACCCGACACATTGGCCACCGCATCCGAGTTCATCGTCCCGCCAGCATGGGTCGGGTATTGGTCGTTCATCAAATATGAGTTGCCGATAATACCGACGACGGGACGAGACATTCTGCTTTCCTAAACTTTTCCGCGAGTTTCAGGAAAACTATCGGCAGGGTTGGCCGCGCGCAATAGCACAAGCCCTGTGTGTCAGCGCAGGTACTTGTTCAGCCCTGCACATACGGTTCAAGTCGTGCGCGTTTGCCCATTTCCAGGGCATTTCGCAAACTCCGTAGGATGGAGGGCCGTGTCGGCTCTCTAATTATTTGTCGGATCAGCTTTCGCCTATCAAACCTGCGGCCTCGATTCCGGCCATCGCTGCAGCGGCATCGTTGTCCGATGTGTCGCCGGTCACACCAACGGCCCCGATCACAGCGCCTTTCTTGTCGCGCAACAGAACACCGCCCGGCACCGGCACGACCTGCCCGCCATAGACACCGTTCACGGCGGCCATGAAATAGGCCTGCGCCTCGGCCCGCGCCATCTGCGCGGTACCCGCCATGCCAAGCATGACCGAGCCATAGGCCTTGCCCTGCGCAATCGCAAAACGACCGGGCGCGGCACCGTCTTCGCGTTCAAACGCGATCACATGACCACCGGCGTCCAAAACGACAACCGAGAGGGGTTTCAGTTCCAATTCGCGGCCTTTTTCCAAAGCCTTGCGCACAATTGTGCGCGCCTTGCGCAATGTAACAGCCATGCCTGATCCCTTTCATCTGGCTAAAAATATCCTCGGGGGAGTGCGAGGGGGCAGACAGCCCCCTCGTTCCAACCCTATCCGTTCAGCCCAAGCTGGCTTTCAACTCCAAACGGCGGGCGTGCAAAACCGGCTCGGTATAGCCCGAGGGCTGCACCCGGCCCTTGAAAACCAGATCGCAAGCGGCCTGAAAGGCGATGCCGTCAAAGCCGGGCGCCATCGGGCGATAGCTTGGATCGCCTGCATTCTGACGGTCCACCACGGCGGCCATCTTCTGCATCGCGGCCATCACCTGTTCCTCGCTGACCACGTCATGATGCAGCCAGTTGGCCAGTGCCTGAGACGATATCCGGCAAGTCGCGCGGTCTTCCATCAGACCGATATCGTTGATGTCCGGCACTTTCGAACAGCCAACACCCTGATCGACCCAGCGCACCACATAGCCCAGAATGCCTTGTGCGTTGTTCTCGATTTCACGCGCGATTTCATCATCGCTGAGGTTGCGTCCGCCCAGCAGAGGCACGGTCAGCAAATCGTCCAGCGTGCCCCGCGCGCCTCCTGCGGCCAGTTCGGCCTGGCGCGCCAGGACGTCGACTTTGTGGTAATGCGTGGCGTGCAGGGCCGCAGCCGTCGGCGAGGGGACCCAGGCGCAAGTAGCGCCTGACCGCGGATGACCAATCTTGGCCTCCAGCATATCGCCCATCCGGTCGGGCATCGCCCACATGCCCTTGCCAATTTGCGCCTTGCCCTTCAGACCGCAAGCCAGACCGATGTCGACGTTGCGATCCTCGTAAGACGCAATCCAAGGCGTGTTCTTGATGTCGCCCTTCGGCATCATCGGACCGGCCTCGATTGATGTGTGGATCTCATCCCCAGTACGGTCGAGGAAGCCTGTGTTAATGAAGGCCACACGCGATTTTGCAGCACGGATACATTCCTTGAGGTTGGCCGAGGTGCGACGCTCCTCATCCATGATGCCCAGCTTTACGGTGTTGCGCGGCAGGCCGAGGATGTCTTCGACCATATCGAAAATCTCAACCGCGAAAGCCACTTCGGCGGGGCCGTGCATCTTGGGCTTCACCACGTAGACCGAGCCTTTGACCGAGTTCCCGCCCTCGCGTTGCAAATCGTGCATCGCAATCAGCGTGGTACAGAGCGCATCCATCAGGCCCTCGCCGATCTCATGACCCTCGCCGTCCAGAACGGCCGGGTTGGTCATCAGGTGTCCAACATTGCGGATCAACATCAGCGAGCGGCCTTTCAGCACGCCCGGCGCGCCGCCAGCGGTGGTATAAGCAAGGTCTTCAGCAAGTCTGCGGGTAAAGGTGGTGCTGCCTTTGGTTACGTCTTCGGCCAAATCGCCTTTCATCAGACCCAGCCAATTGCCATAGGCCACAACCTTATCTTGGGCGTCCACACAGGCCACCGAATCCTCGCAGTCCATGATCGTGGACAGGGCTGATTCCAGATGGACGTCCGCAATGCCCGCCGGATCGGCGGAACCGATGTTGCTGGACGCATCAATGATGATCTTGATGTGCAAGCCGTTGTTTTTGAAAAGCACGAATTCGGGTGCTTCAGCCTCGCCGCCAAAGCCCACAAAACCGGCATTGTCGGCGAGTGCGGGCTGCAGAACACCGTCTTCAACGCGCAACTCGGACACATCCGCCCACGATCCGGCGGACAAGGGAACCGCGTCATCCAAAAAGCTTTTGGCCCAAGCGATTACACGCCCACCACGCGCTTCGTCGTAGCCGCCTGCCGCAGGCATGTCGCCCATCGCGTCGGTGCCGTAGAGCGCATCATACAGGCTGCCCCACCGCGCATTGGCGGCATTCAGGGCAAAACGCGCGTTTGTGATCGGCACAACCAGTTGCGGGCCGGGTGTTGAGGCAATCTCGGGGTCGACATTGGTGGTCTCTATCTGGAAATCACCGCCCTCTTCGACCAAGTACCCGATCTCACGCAGAAATGCCTGGTAGGCGTCCGCGTCGTGATCCTGACCTTTACGTTCAATGTGCCAGGCGTCCAACTGACCCTGAATCTTTTGGCGCTTGGCAAGGAAATCACGGTTCTTGGGCCCCAACTCAGACACCATGCGCGACAGACCATCCCAAAACGCATCAGCGGTGACGCCGGTACCAGGCAGAGCCTTGTCTTCGATAAACGCGGCGAGAACCGTGTCGACCTGAAGTCCGCTGCGTGTCTGTCGGTTGCTCATTGTGTTCCTCCCACCTGAGTGCGCCATTGCATACAGCCAGCGTTTAGAGCGAAAGTTTCCGATAGGCAACGTGTGCCGTGGCGTTCCGGTAAAAAATATTTACCAAAATCTGGAGTTTTAAGAAACGCGTACCAAATGCCCCCGCTTGCAGCCCATCGCAGCAACCCATAACGTCGCGCAAGACATCAACCCATGCGAGGCCCCCGATGCGCGACGCTGCCCCCCAAACGATCTATCTGAAAGACTACACGCCGTTTGGCTATCTGGTCGACAGCGTGCATCTGACCTTTGATCTGGCCGCACATGCGACGCGTGTCACCTCGCGCATTGCTTTCCGCCCGAACCCCGACGCGACCGATCGCACCTTCTTTCTGCATGGCGAGGATCTGACCTTGATCCGCTCCGCCATTGACGGCACCGAGATCACACCCGAGATCACCGACAAGGGATTGACCGCCGCCGCCCCCGATGCACCTTTCGTTTGGGAAGCCGAAGTTGAGATTGACCCCGCCAGCAACACCGCGCTTGAAGGGCTGTATATGTCCAACGGCATGTATTGCACCCAATGCGAGGCGGAAGGGTTCCGTAAAATCACCTTCTACCCAGACCGCCCCGACGTAATGTCCACATTTACCGTGCGCATCAACGGAGACCTTCCGGTGCTGCTGTCCAATGGCAACCCTTCGGGCAAAGGCGACGGCTGGGCTGAATGGACCGACCCTTGGCCCAAGCCCGCTTATCTGTTCGCGTTGGTCGCAGGTGACCTGATTGCGCATCCCGGTCAATTCACCACCATGTCAGGGCGCGAGGTCGAACTGAACCTCTGGGTCCGTCCAGGGGATGAGGGCAAATGTGCTTTCGGGATGGAGGCGCTGAAGAAGTCTATGAAATGGGACGAGGACGTTTATGGCCGCGAATACGATCTGGACGTGTTCAACATCGTGGCCGTGGATGACTTCAACATGGGCGCGATGGAGAACAAAGGGCTGAACATTTTCAACTCGTCCGCCGTGCTGGCCAGCCCCGAGACCTCAACTGATGCCAATTTCGAACGCATCGAAGCGATCATCGCCCATGAGTATTTCCACAACTGGACCGGTAACCGCATCACCTGCCGCGACTGGTTTCAGCTGTGCTTGAAAGAAGGGCTAACGGTGTTCCGTGATGCGCAGTTCACCTCTGACATGCGGTCAGCCCCGGTGAAGCGCATCCATGACGCCATCGATCTGCGCGCGCGGCAGTACCCCGAGGATAATGGACCTCTGTCGCACCCGGTCCGACCTGAAAGCTTTCAGGAGATCAATAATTTCTACACTGCGACCGTCTATGAAAAAGGTGCCGAGGTCATCGGTATGCTGAAACGGCTGGTGGGGGATGACGCCTATGCCAAAGCATTGAACCTCTATTTCGACCGTCACGATGGGCAGGCCTGCACCATCGAAGACTGGATCAAGGTGTTTGAGGATACGACGGGTCGCGAGCTGAGCCAGTTCAAGCGGTGGTACAGCCAGTCCGGCACGCCGCGCGTGACCGTGGCCGAAGATTGGGCTGATGGTACTTACACTCTGACGCTATCGCAGCATACCGAACCCACCCCGGGTCAGGCTGATAAACTGCCGCAGGTGATCCCGATTGCCGTGGGCCTGCTTGGCCCCAACGGTGACGAGGTTCGCGCAACCGAAATATTAGAACTGACCGAAGCCAGCCAGCGGTTCCAGTTCACCGGGCTGGCGGCGAAACCCACGGCCTCGATCCTGCGCGATTTCTCTGCTCCGGTCATTCTGGAGCAGACGCAAAGCAACCCGGAACGCGCATTTCTTTTGGCCCATGATACCGACCCGTTCAATCGCTGGCAGGCTGGGCGTTCGCTGGCGCAGGACACGCTTTTGCAAATGATCCGCGAGGACGCGACGCCAACCGTCGATTATTTGGATGGGATTCTGTCGGTGCTGCGCGATCGGGACCTGGATCCTGCTTATCGCGCGCTGATGCTGGGACTACCGACGCAGGCGGAATTGGCTGCCGCCCTATTCGAAGGCGGCCAAACACCTGATCCCACAGCCATATGGACCGCGGTCGAAACTCTGCGGCAAGCCTTGGCTCAGCATGTTCAGGACTTGCTGCCCCGATTGCAGAGCGAGGCCGTGGTCGATGCATCCTACAGCCCGGATGCCGAACAGTCCGGCAAACGGGCCCTTGGAAGCGCAACACTGTCGCTGATGACTCGACTGGATGGCGGCGTCGCAGCGGCGGAACAATTTGTCAAAGCCGACAATATGACATTGCAACTGACGTCACTGGCTTGTTTGCTTCGGGCTGGAAAGGGTCAATTGGAACTCGCAAGCTTCTATGACCAATGGCAGCATGACAGACTGGTGATCGACAAATGGTTCGGTCTGCAGGTGTCGATGGCTCAGCCACAGGTCACAGCCGAAATCGCGCGCGGACTAACGGAACACCCAGAGTTCAACTGGAAAAACCCAAATCGTTTCCGCGCCGTGATGGGTTCTCTGGCCATGAATCACGCTGGATTTCACACCGAAAGCGGCGATGGCTACACAGTGCTGGCCGATTGGCTGATAAAGCTGGATCCAGTCAACCCGCAGACAACCGCGCGGATGTGTTCGGCTTTTCAGACCTGGCGGCGCTACGACGGTGCTCGGCAATCTCTGTTGCAGGCTCAGTTACGACGGATCGCCGATACCCCTGAACTATCGCGCGACACAACCGAAATGGTGGCGCGAATCTTGGGGTCATGACACCGTTCACCTTTACGCGCCACAACCGCACCCCGCGCACGGTTGTGATTTTGATCGGAGTCTATGCGGTCTTGCTGGGTTTGGTGATCCTGTTCAACGCGGCATGGTGGTTGGTCACGCTGTTGGCGATACCGACACTCCCATCTCTTTGGGATCTAACCCACGACACCCGTGCAGGGATCGAGATGGACGGGCGCGCCCTGCGTTGGCACACAGGCCAAAGACATGGAGAATTGGCGCTGTCCGAGGTCGACAGATTCCGATTTGATACGCGCTGGGACTTCTCGGTACGGGTCTCTGCCATTCTACAATCCGGCAAGCACATTCGGCTGCCAGACGAGTCTCTGCCACCGCATAAACAGCTGGAATCGCTGCTCCAACACGCCGGAATTGCCGTAGAGCGGCACCATTTCAGGGTTTTTTGAAACGATCCATGGCGATCACAGCGATTGACCGTGAACGCCCCAGGATTCAGCCCCAGACCTTGCAATTTGATGAAAAATCGTACAGGCTTGAGCGGTTACTGTGATGTTTTTTGTTCGAGTTTAGCCATGTTTCGGTCTTTCAAGGCGTTTTCCGCCAGATTCTCCGGTTCTTCCAAAGCCACGCAGCCTCATGGCCTGCCGTCTGGCCGTGTGGCGGAAATCCCGCTTGCGGACACCGGAAAGCTGAATATCCCGGTCGCCCAGCCCGGTCTGGATGAAATCGTTGATCGGAAAGCCTTTTTGCGTGGACGTGATCTGGTTCGCCAGGATGACTGGGCACAACTGTCCCGCGAGATGCAGGAAGCCGACAGGACACGCGAGGTCGCGCCATGTGGCCAACCCATCGTTGACCTGTTGGCATTTGGCGCACGCTCGGACGTAGTGCTGGCTGTCGAACATGCTTTGTCCGAGGGACACGAGATTTGTGACTATGACCTGCTGGGTGGAATTTCCGAGCTGGAAGGCGAAATGCAGGAACACCCCGGCGACCCCATGATCGGGTTGATTGTGGCGTTGACGCATATTGATTTGGCTTGGGCCTGGCGAGGGACTCGGGGGCGTGGGGGCGCCCTGCCGCCTCTGCATCAATCACGCTGCGCCGCGCATTTTGACCGTGCATCAGCAATCCTGCCCGATTGCCGCGCGGCATTGCCGGATAGCCCTGCTGTGGCGGCGGCAGATTGTGCCCTGTTGGCGGGACAGCGCGTTTCGCGCGCCCGGGTGGCTGAAAAGTACGAAGCGCTGATCGCGCTCGATCCAGAAAACCATCGTCACATGCGCGCTATGGGAAGTCACCTTTTGCCGCGTTGGTTCGGTAGCTACGAAGAGCTGGAAGTTCAGGCGCTACGGAACGCGGCTGGAACCCAGAGCGTCTGGGGCGCAGGTGGATATACATGGGTCCATTTCGACGCCATCGCGCTGGACGATGAGGCCTGTGCAAGAGTTGACGTCGAATATTTCTTGGAAGGGTTACGCGATATTGTCGAACGCCGACCAGATCAGCAGACGATCAACTTGTTGGCGGCTTATTGTGCGATCACGCTCAAATCCCGCATGGGCCTAAATGAACATGCCGACAAAGCCCGCCAGCAGATTTGCGCGGCGGCGGATTGGCTTATCCGCGATCACCTGACCGAGCTGCATCCCCTGATCTGGGCGCACGCGGCGGACGGGTTCAACAACAGCCTTCGTGTAAGTTCACCGGAACGGTTTGCCGCCCGCGGTCACCGCGATGCGCTGCGTGCTATTGCCGGTTTGTTGCGCGACGAGCTGCGCAGCGGGCAGAGCGTTACGTTCACCCCAACCGGGCTGCAATTCTCGGGCAACTAAGCACTTGCCCCTTTGGCGTGGCACGCCTAATACGCAGGCTTAGATTTCTGCGGATATGAGGCGCGCCATGCTCGACCTGACATACGAAATGCCCAAAATCAAAACCATTGCCGGGGCCAAGCACGATTGGGAACTGGTGATCGGGATGGAGGTGCACGCTCAGGTCTCTTCCAATGCCAAACTGTTCTCGGGAGCGTCGACCCAGTTCGGGGCCGAACCGAACTCGAACGTGGCCTTCGTGGATGCGGCGATGCCGGGTATGCTGCCAGTGATCAATGAATATTGCGTGGAACAGGCTGTGCGCACGGGTCTGGGCCTGAAAGCGGATATCAACCTGAAATCGGCTTTTGACCGCAAGAACTATTTCTACCCCGACCTGCCGCAGGGCTATCAGATTTCGCAGCTTTACCATCCCATCGTGGGCGAAGGCGAAGTGCTGGTCGAGATGGGCGACGGCACCGCGCGCATGGTGCGGATCGAACGCATCCACATGGAGCAGGACGCGGGCAAATCCATCCACGACATGGACCCGCATATGTCTTTCGTCGACCTGAACCGGACCGGCGTCTGCCTGATGGAGATCGTCAGCCGTCCCGACATCCGTGGCCCGGAAGAGGCCGCCGCCTATATCGCCAAGCTGCGCCAGATCATGCGCTATCTGGGCACCTGCGACGGTAACATGCAAAACGGCAACCTGCGGGCGGACGTCAACGTCTCGATCTGTTTGCCGGGCGCTTATGAGAAGTATCAGGAAACGCAGGACTTCTCGCATTTGGGTACACGGTGCGAGATCAAGAACATGAACTCGATGCGGTTTATCCAGCAGGCGATTGAGGTCGAAGCCCGCCGCCAGATCGCCATCGTCGAAGCCGGTGGTGAGGTCGATCAGGAAACGCGCCTGTATGACCCGGACAAAGGTGAGACCCGTTCGATGCGCTCCAAGGAAGAAGCGCATGACTACCGCTATTTCCCGGACCCTGACCTGCTGCCGCTGGAGATTGAGCAGGCATGGGTGGACGATATCGCGGCCAAGCTGCCTGAACTGCCCGACGCCAAGAAGGCGCGGTTTATTGAGGCATTTGGCCTTACGGACTATGACGCCTCGGTCCTGACCGCCGAAGTAGAATCGGCGGCCTATTTTGAAGAGGTCGCCAAAGGCCGCAACGGCAAGTTGGCCGCGAACTGGGTGATCAACGAGCTGTTTGGCCGCCTCAAGAAAGAAGATCACGACATCACCGACTCGCCCGTGTCTCCGGCGCAGTTGGGTGGGATCATCGATCTGATTTCCTCAGACGCCATCTCGGGCAAAATCGCCAAGGACCTGTTCGAGATCGTCTATACCGAAGGCGGCGACCCGGCCCAGATCGTCGAAGAGCGCGGCATGAAGCAGGTCACCGACACTGGCGCCATCGAGGCCGCTTTGGACGAGATCATCGCCGCCAACCCGGCACAAGTCGAAAAGGCCAAGGTCAACCCGAAACTGGCGGGATGGTTCGTAGGTCAGGTCATGAAAGCCACTGGCGGCAAGGCCAACCCCAAGGCCGTGAATGAGCTAGTGAGCAAAAAACTGGGGTCGTAAGTCCCTTACTGCCCAATGCGAAGCGGAGTCAGGTCATCGGCTTGACTCCGTTTTCATTTGCACCCTTTCTTCCGCATCAGAGAGGTAGGTGCCATGCAGAACAGATTTGATCAGGAACTCGAAACCCGGCTAATGCGCTATGCCGCGATCGACAGCCAGAGCGACGAAACCTCGCCTTCGACCCCCAGCACCGAGATTCAGTTCGATATGCTGCACCTATTGCAGAAAGAACTGACCGATATCGGCGCGCAAGATGTCGAGATCACAGGCGACAGCGTTGTTGTGGCAACCATTCCCGGAACTGCACCTGGACCAACCGTGGGGTTTCTTGCGCACGTGGATACCGCCCCGCAGTTTAACGCAACGGGTGTGAAACCACGCGTGATCAAAGGGTACAACGGGGGAGACATCACCTTTCCGGACGACCCTGATCTTGTTTTGTCCCCGGACGATCACCCCTATCTCGCGCAGAAGATTGGGAATGATCTGATCACCGCCTCCGGCACCACTCTGCTTGGGGCAGATGACAAAGCTGGCGTGTCGATCTTGATGACCATGGCCCGGCATCTGATCGAGAACAAGGATGTGCGCCACGGCCCCATCCGCATCGCCTTCACCCCTGATGAGGAGATCGGCCGCGGCGTGACCGAGCAATTGCCCAAAGACCTGAAGGCAGACTTCGCCTATACGCTCGACGGGCAGGATGTGGGCGAGATCGAATACGAAAGCTTCTCGGCCGACCGCGCGGTCATCAAGATTACCGGCGTTTCGATCCACCCCGGTCTGGCCAAAGACAAGATGGTGAATGCCGCGCATCTGGCGGCGAAGATCGTACAGACCCTGCCCCAAGCCACTATGACACCGGAAGTCACCGATGGCCGTGAGGGATTCATTCATGTTACCCACATGAACGGCGGGTCCTCTGAGATGGAGATCAAACTGATCCTGCGCGATTTCGAGATGGAGGGGCTGGAGGCGCAGCGCAACATCGTCCGTCAGGTCTGCGCTGCCGTTCAGGCTACAGAACCCCGCGCGCAGATCAGTTGCGACATTTCCCACCAATACCGCAACATGCGCTATTGGCTGGAAAAGGACATGACCCCGGTCGATCTGGCCCGCGAGGCCTGCCAGGAACTGGGTGTGGAACCTGTGTCAGTCCCGATCCGGGGCGGCACCGATGGGTCGCGGTTGACCGAATTCGGCACCCCGACGCCCAACATTTTCACCGGTATGCAGTGCATTCACGGGCCGTTGGAGTGGATCTCGGTTCAGGACATGGCCCTTGCGACCGAGCTTTGCCTGTCGCTGGTCGAAAAGGCGGCGCGGGCTCAGGGCAACACTGACGGTTGAATTTCAAACCTTCAAGAAGATCGCTTTTCCCGGCGCGGCAAAATGTTAACGTGCCGGGACATCGCAACCGGGACCGAATGATGCAACGCTACGAATACAAAGTTGTTCCCGCCCCGCAAAAGGGCACCAAAGCCAAAGGGGTCAAGACCCCAGAAGGCCGCTTTGCCAATTCTGTCGAGCAATTGTTGAACACAATGGGTCAGGACGGTTGGGAGTATCAACGGGCGGAATTGCTGCCCAGCGAGGAACGTTCCGGATTGACCGGGTCAACAACCAACTGGCGCAACGTGCTGGTTTTTCGCCGCGCCATTGCGGAAACCGTCGCCGACGAGGTTCCGGTTGTCGCAACTCCGGAAGAAGAGGAAACGCCCGGCGTACGCGCAATTCCAGGGCCAGACGAGGCCTTAAACCCGGAAACACCTGAACCTGTCGCCGCCCCAGCACCGATTTCGGAAGAGGCGCAGGACCCTCCGTTGACCCTCAAACAGCCTGAGGACGATCCCGAACCTGAAGAAAGCGCACCCGACAAGCAGCCTTGAACGCCAAAATTGGTGCCGATCACAAGGGTGTTTCGTGAATGTGAGCGCGCTTGCGTGCAAACTAGACGTGGAATCTATCGGAGGATGCCATGTCAATCACGCGTCGCAGTTTCACTGGATTGCTGGGAACCGCAGCACTGACACCCACTGCGCTTTGGGCGCAAGAAGACCCGGTTCTCGCGGCCATTCGGACAACGCTCTATGGCAGCAGCTCAGAGTTCGAGCGGGGACTGGATTTCCTGCGGCAACGCGGCAATCCGGACGTTGTTCCGGCCCTATTGACCGCGATGCGATATGCCCGACGTCGCGACGATGAAATTGCCGAGGTCATGGATGAGCTGGCAGGCCAGAACATCGGTGATGACTGGTTCGACTGGATGCTATGGCAAGAGCAAAACCCTCAGATCGTCCCGCACCCGTCGCTGATCCCGTTCAAGCGTGAGGTGCTTCTGGGCATCGATCAGAACTTTGACCTGTTTCTGCGCCCCGAGTACCTGGAGCGCGACAAGATGAAGATCCGGCTGGAAGAGATTTCCTGGGGCGGCGTGGTCAAGGACGGCATACCATCGCTGGACTACCCATCGCTGCTGACGGTCAAACAGGCGGATTACCTGAAGGATGATGACCTTGTATTCGGCGTCGAGATCAATGGCGACGCGCGGGCCTATCCGTTGCGGATCATGGGTTGGCACGAGATGTTCAACGAAGTGATCGGCGGCGTGCCGGTGGCGCTGGCCTATTGCACCCTGTGCGGGTCAGGCATTCTGTTCGAAACGCAGTTGGAAGGACGGCGCAAACCGCTGGTCTTTGGGTCCTCGGGGTTCCTCTATCGATCGAACAAGTTGATGTTTGATCGCGAAACGCATTCGCTTTGGAACCAATATACCGGCAAACCCGTTGTCGGTCCGTTGGTCACCAGCGGTATCGAGCTACAACAGCGTCCGGTGGTCATCACGACGTGGGAAAGCTGGAAAACCTCGCACCCGGACACCAAGGTTTTGTCGCTGGATACCGGGTACAGGCGGAACTATGGCTCGGGCGTGGTCTATCGGGAATACTTCGCTTCACCTGATCTGATGTTCCCCGCGTTGGTCGATCAGTCGGATCACCGTCAAAAGGACTATGTGTTTGCGGTCCGCCAGTTTGGCGCGGCGCGCGCCTGGCCGCTGGACGCATTCGCTCGAACCCGGGTGATCAATGATGCCATCGCCAACCGCCCCTTGGTTTTGATCGGCAATGAAGACAGGCGAACGGTGCGCGCTTACGAGCGGAAATCCAATCGGTTCATGGTATCAGAAGGCGGTCTTGTGGATCAGTCCGGTCAGAAGTGGACGATGACCGAAGAGGCTCTGGTCGGGCCAGATGGCGCACAATTGCCGCGGGTGGCGGGCCATATCTCCTACTGGTTTGCCTGGGACAACTATCTGGGCGATGCGGCCACGGTGTATGGTGGCTAGTCTATGAGTGCTCTTCGGCTGCCGTCGCGGCCAGAGCACGATTGTACGCCTTCAAGGCATCAATGTGATAGAGCGCACCGACCGGGTTTTCGCATCCATCATTGTCGATCACAACGACAGGGATGCACGGAATGTCGTCCCGGTCGAAATAGGGCATCGCCGCTTCCAATGTCGCACTAGCCTTGACGCAAAGCCCTTGCTCGATCAGCGCCTGCGCCTCTGCTTTCGTGATCGAACGCGGGTCACCGATCGGGCGCATGACCGAGCCCGCCCTCAGCATCGCCAACAGATACGCTTGCGGTCCTGCAGCCAGATGGACATCGCGCCGCTCCAGCTGCGTCAGGAAGAACGACCGGTCCACGAGGCGCGAGGCCAGCGCCGTGGACATGGAGACCGAGACCATCACGGCCAAGCCGATCTGCCAGTCTCCGGTCAGTTCGAAAACAATCATCGTGGTCGAGATCGGGGCCCCCAGCACGGCGGCGGCAACGGCTCCCATTCCGGCGAAGGCATAAAGCGTATGCGTGCCTGACACATCTGGCAACAATCCGGTGGCGATCAGGCCAAAAGCGAGGCCGGTCAGCGCGCCGATCATGAGAGAGGGTGAGAACACACCGCCGCCCATACGCCCGCCCATCGTAATGGCGACGGCGACGGTTTTGATGACGGCAAACAAGATGGCGGCGGAAAGGACCAAATCCCCGGTTAAGGCACGAATGGTCGTTTCATAGCCCACGCCAATGATATGCGGAAACCAGATCGCCAGCAGTCCCAGCATCGCACCGGACACCGCAGGCCGCAGCCAACCGGGCAAGGACAGACGACTTTGGATATGATTACCAATGTCCTCGGCAAAGAAGATCGACCGCATGAGCAGCAGTGCCACAAGCCCGCAGATCAGACCGAGGATCAGAAAGGCGGGAAGCTCGACGTAGAATTGCAGCGATCCCGGCGTGTCCAGCGTGAACTCGGTGACGTCACCATATTCCAAGCGGTTGATGACAGTGCCCGCGACCGAGGCGATTACAATGGGCGCAAAGGCGTGTACCGCGAAGTGGCGCAGCACGACCTCTAGCGCGAACAAGGCCCCCGCGATGGGTGAGTTAAAGCTGGCCGAAACGGCCGCTGCGACCGCGCAACCCAGCAAATCTCGGCCCGTGATACCGTCCGCGTGGATACGGTTTGATACCCAGGTCGAGATCACCCCGGCCATGTGCACCACAGGCCCTTCACGGCCCGTTGACCCTCCGGTGCTGAGTGTAATCAGCGACGCGAACAAGGACGCGATCCCCGCCTTCCCTTCGACCCGGCCATCGGTCAGGGCCGCACCTTCGATGACGTCTGCAACCGATCGCACGCGCCCATCATCAGTGAACCTGTGTAGAATGATCCCAACAATCAGACCTCCGATAATCGGGGTGATCAGGATCAGGAACCACGGCAGTTTTTCGGCATGGCTGTGCAGCAGCAGGATGTCTTCGGTGTCATAGACCCATGCTTGCAGCGCCCGGATAGCCTTGCGAAATCCCAGCGCCATAAAGCCAGCGGCAATCCCGATCGCCAGCGCAATGAACCAGAACTGAATCTGGCTTGGCCCGCGCCGCGACATCACCCGCCACGCATCCTTCAACGCGGCCAAAGCCTGATTGAGCTGGTTGCGCAGGACAGTGCGGGTCGACTGGGTCATGTGCCCTCGGGGATCAATACCTAACCCTTACTAAGCCACGGAGCACACAGATAAAAGACAGGTCGCGCGTCTGTGAGGGGTTATGCGTCCAGAAGAGCACGGGCGGCGGCGCGCGCCTCGTCCGTAATCGTGTCCCCGGCGACCATACGGGCGATTTCATCCACGCGGTCTGGATCAGCCAGCGGGATCACCGTGGACAGGGTTTGCTCACCCGTCACGTGTTTCTGCACCCGCCAATGATGCGCCGCGCGCGCGGCAACCTGTGGTGAGTGCGTCACGACCAGCACCTGCCCGCCTTGTGCCAAAGACGCCAGACGGCGACCGACGGCATCTGCGGTCGCGCCGCCCACGCCCCGGTCGATTTCGTCAAAAATCATCGTGCACGCACTGTCATCGCCTGTCAGGCAAACCTTGAGCGCCAGAAGAAACCGGCTGAGTTCTCCACCCGAAGCGATCTTGTTCAGCGGCCCCGAAGGTGCGCCCGGATTGGTTGCGACGGTGAAGGCGACCGCGTCAATACCTTCCGGCCCCGGATCGGCTGGAGTTATCTCGGTCTGGAAGACCGCACGCTCCATTTTCAGCGGTGCGAGTTCCTCCATCACCGCGTCGTCCAGTCGGCCTGCAGCGTCTTGGCGCGCGGCGCTGAGCGTAGCGGCGGCAGCATCATATGTGCTTTGAGCGGTTGCAACAGCGGTGCGCTGCTCGGCCAGATCTGCATCTCCGGCTTCAAGGCGGCTCAAGCGGTCGCGCAGCGTGTCGGCAAAGGCCCCCAGATCGTCCGGCGCCACGTCGTGCTTGCGCGCCAGCGCACGGATCGCGAACAAGCGTTCCTCGGCGGTCTCAAGCTCTGCCGGATTGAAGTCCAACGCCTGAAGGCAGGCATTAACGCCATCCTGTGCCTCACCGAGCTCAATCAGCGCGCGCCCGAGTGCAGCAATCGGACCTTCCAGCTGACCTCCTGCATTGTCCGACACGCCTTCCAACCACCGAACGGCGTCGGACATCGCGCTCTCGGCCCCGTCTGCGCCCAGCAGGTCAAAGGCGCGTGCGACGTCGGCACGGATACGCTCGGCCCCCTGCATCATACGGCGACGGGCATCCAGATCGGCGTCTTCGCCCGGCTGCGGGTCGAGCTTATCCAATTCGGCAACGGAATGGCGCAAAAACTCTTCTTCGGCACGCATCGCGACCAGAGCGTCCTCGGTCTGAGCCAATGCCTTGCGCGCGCGAGACATTTCGGACCACGCCGCGCGTACTGCTGACAGGTGATCCTCAACATCAGCATAGGCATCCAGCATGGCGCGGTGTCCACGCGGGTTCAAAAGGCCTCGGTCATCATGCTGACCATGCAGTTCCACAAGTGTCTCAGAGAGAGCCCTCAGCACCTCACCCGAACACCGGCGATCATTGACCCAGGCGGTCTTGCGTCCTTCAGCGGTATTCACACGGCGCAAGATCAGCTCTTCACCGCCGGGCAATCCGGCCTCGGCCAGAATAGCGTGAGCCGGATGACCTTCGGATAACTCGAATTCCGCCACGACTTCGCCCTGAGCGGCGCCTTGACGCACCAGCTCGGCCCGGCCGCGCCAGCCCAGCACAAAGCCCAGTGAATCCAAAAGGATCGACTTGCCCGCGCCGGTCTCACCGGTCAACGCGTTCAGTCCCGGTTGAAACGTCAGTTCCAACCGGTCGATAATCAGCATGTCGCGGATATCGAGGGCGCGCAGCATCGGGTCTTAGCGTCCCACCCTTTTGGCCATGGCGATTACAACCACTCACCTTTGATCGTCTGCCGGTATATTGTGCTAAGCCAGTTGTTGCCCCGGCTCTTGACGTCCAGCCCGCGCGACACTAGCAGCTTATAGCCCGCGTCGTACCATTCGGACGATTGGTAGTTATACCCAAGAATTGCACCAGCCGACTGTGCCTCATCCACGAGGCCCAGCGAGAGGTACGCCTCAATCAGACGATATAGCGCCTCGGCGGTGTGCGAAGTTGTCTGAAAGTCCTCGACCACAACGCGAAAGCGGTTGATCGCGGCGGTATAGTGATCCTGGCGCAGGTAGTACCGCCCGATCTCCATCTCTTTGCCCGCAAGATGGTCGAAGGCCAGATCAAATTTCAGCACAGCGGAAGTAGCATATTCGCTGTCGGGATAAACCTCGATCACGGTGCGCAATGCCTGCAGCGCCTGAAAGGTAAGCCCCTGATCGCGACCGACCTCGTCGATCTGATCGTAGTAGCTGAGTGCCAGAAGGTACTGCGCGTATGCGGCGTCTTCATCCGTGGGATAGAAATCAATGTAACGCTGCGCGGCGGCGCGGCTTTCCTCGTAATTCTTGTCGTTGTGGAACGAAAACGCCTGCATGATCAGCGCGCGTTTAGCCCAGTCTGAATATGGATACAGGCGCTCGACCTCCGAGAAATACCACGCCGCATCGTCCGACCGATTCTGGGACAGCTCGTATTCGCCGCGTGTGTAAATTTGCTCGGGTGTAAACCCTTCGAGGTTCTGATCGCGGTCTGCGCCCCTGTTGCCGCACGCCGTCAAAACTGCTGCCAGAAGAATCGCTCCTGCGAATCTGACTGCCGCTTTGGTGCCAACCATTCCGCCCATCCTTGTCGTCTTACCTAACGGGGTTCGCCCCTGATTGGGCCTTGGTCTAGCACATAATATTCCGGTGCAAAACGTCTTATGCGCCCGCTAGCGGAAATGTCGTCAGAGTTGATTTGGTCAGGCAACCTCGGGGATTTCGTCCAATATCAACCCTTGCCCCGGCAGACGCGCCGCCTGCTCGGGCGTGCACAGAACCGGACGAACCGCGCCAGGCGTTTCGAACAGTTTGCGCAAAAGGGTGTTGGTCATCGCGTGGCCCGACTTGTCGCCGGTGAAATGCCCCAAAATGGGGCCTCCCGCCAGATACAGATCACCCAGCGCGTCCAGCATCTTGTGACGCACAGCTTCGTCAGCGCGGCGGAAACCGCCTGGTGTCAACACTTCATCGCCCTGTACAACCACAGCATTTTCCAACGTGCCGCCCAAGGCCAGTCCGTTTTCACGCATCGCTTCGACGTCAGTACGCCGACAGAACGTACGACAATCGCTGAGTTCACGGGCAAACGAACCGTTGCACATATCCAGTGTTTTGGCCTGACGGCCAATTGCGTCGTCCTCGAAGTCGATATTGAAATCGATGATTAGCCGATCTGCCGGCACGATCGACGCGCTTGCGCCCTCACGAGTCGCCGTAACGGGTTTCAGCACCTCGAACGCCAGAACCGGGCTGGCCTGACGGCGCACGCCCTTGGCCATGATGCCCCGCACAAACTCAATGGAGGACCCATCCATGATAGGAACTTCGGGGCCGTCAATCTCGATCATCGCGTTGTGCACGCCACACCCTGCCAGAGCCGCCATGATGTGTTCAACGGTTGAAACCGAAACGCCCGCGTCGTTGACCAGTCGGGTGCACAGCGGTGTGCGTTCAACCATGTCGTAAATCGCAGGGATCAGCGCATTACCTAGCTCAATATCGGTGCGCTTGAACCAGATGCCGTGGCCCGCTGCAGCAGGCTTCAGAACCATGGTCGCGGGTTTGCCGCCGTGTAGACCGACGCCTTTGAATGTGACCGATGATTTGAGCGTATGTTGCAAAACTGACCTCAGCGAGTGGTTTGCAGCCAGAGTGACGGCTGTGTTGCACCCTCAGTTAAGGAAGGGCGCGCTAAGGCTCAACTCACTCTTTGCAACCGAATGAAACATGAATGTGACAGATCGGCAAAACCCTGCTTACACCCTATTAAATGCCTTATATCAAAAGAAAAAGAGCCGCCAAACGGCGGCCCTTACTATCGATTTTGTTACCGCGATCAGTTGGCCTGACGGCGTAGAAACGCTGGAATTTCGATGCGATCCTGGTCCGGGTCTGCTTCTTCCCGTGCAGGTGCCGTGGCGTCAGATGAGCGCAAAGCGGGCTGTTGGCGCACCGGTTGGGCCGGTGTATCGGCAGCATGACCGGTCATGCGGTCGATGAGTCGGTTGAAGCCAAAGCGAGGCCGATCTTCGGCTTCGCCCTGCTGTTGCGCCACAGATTCCTGCGGACGGTCCGCCGCATATTGCGGTCGCGACGACGGTACGCGCTGTACCGCAGCTTGAAGCCGCTGCATGGCCGCAGGAGAAGGCGAACCGGGGACCGGGGCCTGCTGTTCAGAATAGCTCTGTGCGGGTTCCTCAGGTTCCTGCTGCGGCTCGAACTGCGCGACCTGCGGCTGGTATGCAGGCGGTGGCAAGCCGTCATCCTGAACGGCCACTGCTTGTTTCTCTTCGTGCCAGCCTTCCTTCAGCTCCACATCCTCGATCGATTCAAACAGGCTCGGCGCGATGTTGGTATCCTCGGCGGCTGTGGCCGGTGCTTCCTCGGTCGCGACGGGCGCTGGTTCTTCTGCAGATACGGTGCGCGTCAGAGGTTCAGACATTGAGCGGCGTGCAACCGGCACATCGTCCTGCTTTTCGCTGGCGTCGATACCCGTCGCTACGACCGAAACCCGCATTCCGCCGTCCATTGCGGTGTCCAGGGTCGAGCCGACGATGATGTTCGCGTCTGGGTCGACTTCCTCGCGGATGCGATTGGCGGCCTCGTCCAGTTCGAACAGGGTCAGATCGTCGGACCCAGTGATGTTGATCAACACGCCCTTGGCGCCCCTGAGGCTGATTTCGTCCAGCAGCGGGTTCGCGATGGCCTTCTCGGCGGCCTGAATGGCGCGGTCCTCTCCGGTCGCTTCGCCCGTGCCCATCATCGCCTTGCCCATCTCGTCCATTACGGCGCGAACGTCAGCAAAGTCGAGGTTGATCAGACCCGGACGGACCATCAGGTCGGTCACACCCTTGACGCCCTGATACAGCACGTCATCCGCCATCGAGAACGCCTCGGTAAAGGTGGTCTTTTCGTTCGCCAGACGGAACAGGTTCTGGTTCGGAATGATGATCAGCGTGTCGACGACTTTTTGCAGCGACTCAACGCCGTCCTCGGCCTGACGCATGCGCTTGGCCCCTTCGAACTGAAAGGGCTTGGTCACGACGCCAACGGTCAGAACACCGAGTTCGCGCGCGGCCTGCGCAATAATCGGGGCCGCACCGGTACCGGTGCCGCCTCCCATCCCTGCAGTGATAAAGCACATATGAGCGCCGGCCAGATGATCCACGATCTGTTCGATGCTTTCTTCTGCGGCAGCAGCCCCGACGGTTGGACGCGCCCCAGCACCCAAACCTTCTGTGACTTTCACGCCCAGTTGCACCCGCGCCGTAGATTGGCTTTGCTGCAGCGCCTGCGCGTCCGTGTTCGCGACCACAAATTCGACGCCATCCAATTGCTTTTCAATCATATTGTTGACAGCGTTACCGCCCGCGCCGCCAACGCCAAATACCGTGATCCGAGGCTTCAATTCGTCGTGCCCGGGCATCGAAAGATTCAGTGTCATGCTCTGTCCGCCTGTTTTATTGACCCGCCAAAGCGGTGTTTTTCTTACCTATCTGCCCGTAATTCTATCTATTGAAACCGCAAAGGTCACGACAAAAATCGAGAAATTCCACAAAATATGGAGGAAATAAGGCAGCAGACGCAGCTATTTCGGGCGCCACTCCAGATATTGCGGATTTTGCCGACCCAACCACCAACGCACCGAAGCAATCGTGACGGCGTTTCACCGCGTCACGTGCCGTTCAATCGAATTTTTAGCGCGGAAAACTGCTCAGGTCCTGCCGCTGGGCCTCTGACGGGCCTTGTGGATATCTTGAGGGATAAAATCCCGAGCTGCAACCCGTTTCTTCAGCCTATTGGGATACTTGGACAGTTCAGATCGTCCTCAGAAATACTGCGCACTTCCTGAATGTCGGTGTAAGAAAACGTGGCCAGACGCACCATCAATCGATCCTCGTGCAAAAAAGGCCACCAGCAAACGGGAATCCCGTCAAAATCATCGTCGTAGAGAAAACAAATCTGCCCGTTTGGCGTTGTGATCTGACCATAAACGCAGCCACTGCCTTCCATCCTCCAAACCGACAGATTGGGGCTTAGAAATTCCTCGGTTCCGACCAGATCGCCGCTGGGAAGGTCGTGGAATTTGACCGTTTTTCCTTGCACTGCGCCCAGAAATGCCTCGGGTGTGATCAGAGTTTGCGCGCAGGTCGCCGCAGGCGCAATTGCGCACAGCGCGGCGCAGACCCAAGCCAGGCGATTACCAATTGTCACGGAACCAGCGGACTGCGCGTTTGAATGGGCGCGCAGAATAGGTGTCGACAGGGATTTCAAAGTCCCACCATTCGTCCTGTGGGTGCGCCGCAAACAGGCTTAGGCCAACCGCCGAGGAAAAGCCCGGCCCTGTTGCCGATTGTGGCAAGCCATGAACACGCAGCGGGCGTCCAAGGCGCACCCTTTGCCCCAATATGCGCGTGGCCAGGCCGTCCAGCCCCATGATCTGACTGCCGCCGCCGGTCAGGACGATCTGTTGGCTGGGCAAATGCTCGAACCCGGCGGCGTCCAGACGGACACGCACTTCTTCCAGAATTTCTTCGACCCGTGGACGCATGATCCCGATCAACTCGGCACGGCTGACGGTGCGGCGGTCATGCTCCCAATCGCCGGTATCGCCGCCTATGTCGATGAGGTCGCGGTCGTCCGCTCCGGTCGCGTGAACACCGCCATTGAACGTTTTGATCCGTTCTGCGACCGCGCCCGGAACACCCAACCCCATCGAGATATCAGAAGTAACGTGATCGCCGCCCATCCGCACACAATCTGCATAGATCATGTGCTTTTTCATGAAGATTGAAACGCTGGTCGTGCCGCCGCCCATATCGATGCAGGCTGCGCCCAGTTCCTGCTCATCCTCGACCAGAGACGAAATTCCTGACACGTAAGCCGAATTCGCAATCCCGGCCAGTTCCAGATCGCAGCGTTTGATACAGCGCACGATGTTCTGGATCGCCACAGCATCGACAGTCAGCATATGCATATCGACGGCGAGGCTTTGCCCCATCTGCCCACGCGGATCAATCAGACCCGAGCGGTTGTCGAGCGCGAAATTCACTGGTTGCGCGTGCAAAACCTCCCGACCGACACCATAATCCGGCACATCACATGCGTTCAGGACACGACCAACTTCGGCCTCGCTTACAACCTGGCCTTCCAGATCCACCTGCGCGTCCAGGCCATAAGACCGCGGGTTTGCACCCGAGAAACAGGCGATGACGTGATCCACACGGATATCCGCCATTTTCTGCGCGGCCTGTAGGGCCGTTCGAATGGCGCGTTCGGTTTCCTGCATGGCCGTCACTTCGCCAAATTGCACACCACGAGACCGCGTGGTGGCTGCGCCTATCACGCGGAAACCGGTCTGCCCGGCCAACGAGCCAATGCTGTTATCCTCGCTCAGCCGCCCGGTTCCATCGAACCGCAGCACCAGGCAGGCGATCTTGGAACTGCCGACGTCCAAAATGGCGACAACACCGCGTTGCATTGCCTGTCTGCGCATTTGCCGCATGGCCCGTTGGGACTGATAAAGGTCGGTCATCATGGTCGTTACTGCCCGTCACTCACATCTGTTTTTGTATTCCACCAGTCTTCGCTGGCGGCTTTGGTCATTCGAATGGTCGGACGCTGACCCAACCGCATGTCGATCACAGCCACGTCGCGCTCCAAAAGATCCTGGACCTCATTCACGGCCAGCACGTGTTCCAGCGCGCGAACGGGCCGGTCAGTAGGCAGCATGATGCGCTGACCGCGATTCAGAACCAGATCCCAACGTCGTTCACCAACGCGGACGAGGCCCCGAACGCGCCCGCCAAGACTTTGAGCTATGGTCAATAGCTCCACGGCCTCACCGACATGCTCGTCAGCGCCCCGGCCTGCAATCAGCGGCAGGTTGGCGTGGTCTTTGCGCGCGGCGATACGTTCGACATGCGCGCCGGTTTCGTCCAGCAATTCGGTTCCGCGACGGGTGCGCCACACGACAACGGGCTGACGCTCGACCACGTCAACCTGAAGAATACCGCCGGGCCGCACGCGAACGGTTGCTGATTTGACAGGGTTCAGCCCGGTGATCGTGTCGCGGATTTGTTCAACGTCCAGATCCCAGGAACTGATCGGGAAATCCAGCGGTACGACCTCGCGGATATCTTCGGACAGGTTTGTGCCCGCCCCGTCGATGGCCATCAGGTTCACCATGAATTCCGGACGTTGCTGGATCGATGTCTTTATGTCCGCGACATAAGCCACGACGGCCTCGCGCCTTTCTTCCGCACTGAAATAGGCGCCGATGGCCGCGCAAAGCACAAAGATGGGAACGCCAAACTTGAGGCCCCTGCGCACACCCGGCGTCAGCATCCAGCGCTGCAGCCTGTAGCTGAGCCGAGACGGAGCGGGATCGAAACGCGACGATTTCCGGCCAAACAATCCGCGCAACCGGAGTTTGGGTTCCACGTCGTGGTGGTCACCTGACGCGAAATCGGCATCTGGCCCCGCCAAAGGTTTCGAGCGGTGGATGACAGGCGCACGGGTGGCAGTCAGCGGTCGCATGAAGCGTCCTCCACCATCCAGGTACAAAGCTGGCCGAAGGTTACACCGCAATGCTCGGCCTGTTCGGGCACTAACGAGGTCGGTGTCATACCGGGCTGCGTATTGGTTTCCAGCAAGAACAAGCCATCCGCGCCCATGCTGTCATCCCAGCGATAGTCAGTACGGGTCACGCCGCGACAGCCCAGTGCGTTGTGCGCCTTCAGCGCGTAGTCCATGCAGCGGTCAAAGATGCCCTGCGGAATATCCGCAGGCAGCACATGCCATGAGCCACCGGGCTTGTACTTGGCGTCATAGTCGTACCAGCCACCATCCGTCATGATCTCGGTCACGGTCAGGGGGCGGTCGCCCATGACGGCCACGGTCAATTCGCGGCCTGCTACGTATTTCTCGACCATGATGTGATCGGGCATATCCTCCGACAATTGCGGAGGACCATTGGACCCTTCGTGAACGATATAGATACCGACACTGGAGCCCTCGTTGTTGGGCTTGGCCACGTAAGGCGGCTCCATGACGTGGACCTCGACCACCTCGACTTTGGGCACGATCACGCTGGGGACGGTGGGCAGGCCTTCGGTCTGATAAATCTCTTTGCTGCGCTGCTTGTCCATCGCCAAGGCCGAGGCCAGCACGCCGGAATGCGTATACGGAATGCGCATCCATTCCAGCAGGCCTTGCACACAGCCATCCTCGCCCCAGCGGCCATGCAGGGCGTTGAAAACCACATCCGGTTTGATGTCCAATAGGCGCGCATAGAGGTCGGGACCCGCGTCCAGTTCGACCACTTCAATGCCTTCTCCCCTAAGGGCGGCTGCGCATTCGCGCCCGCTGCTGAGAGACACCTCGCGTTCCGCCGAGGGGCCACCCATCAATACCGCCACTTTGGGGTTTGTCCTGCTCGACAGTCCCACTTAGCGCCTCAATGTCCCCGGACCTTATTTAGCGGCCCGTACCGTGTTATGCCTTTGATCCGTCGCCGTTAATTGCCTGTTTTGGTCTGACGGTTGGGGCTTTTTTCTTTCAACGGGTCGCCGACCCGCATGATTTCCCACTCTAGCGTGATGCCGCTTGTTTCGTAAACCTTTTTTCGCACCTCTTCGCCCAGCCCTTCCAGGTCTGCCGCGGTGGCATCACCGGTGTTGATCAGAAAATTTGGGTGCTTGGGACTCATTTGCGCACCACCGCGCGTCGCGCCGCGCATACCCGCGTCATCAATCACTTTCCACGCCTTGAGGTCATGCGTATCGTCTGCCCTGCCGGTCGAGGAAAATCCGGCCGGATTGCGGAACGTCGACCCGGCGCTGCGATCCTTGGTGGGTTGTGTTTCATCCCGTTTCTTAAGTTGCGCGTCCATGCGGGCGTGCAACTCTGCCGGGTCACCCAACGCCCCCTTGAAAGTCGCTGAAACGAGCACTGCGCCCTCAGGCAGATCGGACTGGCGATAGCGGAAATTGAGGTCCTTGGCCGTCAGATCCACGACCTCGCCATGTCGCGTCACAATGGTTGCAGCTTGCAGCACATCCGCCGTGTAGCTGCCATAGCACCCCGCATTCATCCGAACCGCGCCCCCGATGGATCCGGGAATTGTCCGCAAGAAGGTCAGATCAACGCTCGCATCCGCCGCCTTGCGCGCCACATGCGCGTCCAAGGCTGCAGCGCCCACAGTGACGGTGTTGTCGTCGATTGAGATACCATTGAAGCCCCGCCCTAACCGGATCACGACAGCGCGTAACCCGCCGTCCCGGATTATCAGGTTCGATCCTACGCCCATTGGGAATACCGGCACGTCGTCGGAAAGATCGCGCAGGAAACTGCACAAATCATCGATATCGGCAGGCTGGAACAGATAGTCTGCCGGGCCACCGACCCGCAGCCAGGTCAGCTCACTCAGCGTTCGGTTTTCGGTCAGTTTACCGCGTGGCGTGGGAAGTGAGGTCATATGCGCTAATTCGCGGATTTGATCCATCAACGCAAGTTGTATCCGTCACTGTGATGAGCCGAGAACACGCCGCACCCACCTGCCAAGATAGATCACCGGCCAGCGCAGAACAGACATTCCCGCAGCCAATACGATCAATCCGATCCAAGGGCCGTTTTCGTAAGTCACGTAGCCCAATATCGGAATACCGACACCAATCAGAATGTAAGCGCGTGTCCAGTGATTGTCCTTGCTTGGGATCATGGCCAGAACGTTGGCGGCCAAGCCCCATAGACCCGCCAGGGCGATTGACCAGTTCATTCTTCAGCTTCCCGACCGGTCCAGCGACGCCAATAGAATCTCAGCGGGTTTCGGAACATAGAAGCAAAGGCAGCAAACGCCAGCGCCGCTATGAACCAGCCGAAATCGTAGCCAAGCCAGACGATCAGTGCCGGTGCGCTTACAAATAGAACGACGCCCGGAGGAAACTGATACTTCATGGGCAGCATCGCGACCACGGTCGAGGCCAGAACCCATGCGCAAGCAATTATGAGCGATCCCGTCACGCCGCTAACTCGCCTTGGCCATCAATCGATCAGGCAAGTTGTTGGCCCAGGCGCTGATAGACCCTGCCCCCAGGCAAACGACCATATCCCCGGGGCGCGCCTGTTCGCGGACAAGACGCACCAGATCATTCTCGTCCAAAATGGCGCGTGAATGACGGTGGCCGTGGCGGATCAGGCCAGCAACCAGATCATCGCGCGAGGCGCCTTCGATTGGTTCTTCTCCGGCGGCAAATATCTCGGCAATGGCGACGACATCCGCGTCATTGAAACAGGTACAGAATTCGTCGAACAGGTTGGACAGGCGGGAATAGCGGTGTGGCTGGTGGACGGCGATCACGCGCCCTTCGGTGGCCTGACGGGCAGCTTTCAACACGGCGGCAATCTCAACCGGGTGGTGGCCGTAATCGTCGATGACAGTTACGCCGTTAACCTCGCCCACCTTGGTAAACCGCCGGTTGACGCCTCCAAAATTGGCAAGCGCGTCGCGAATTTCCGCTGTCTTCATGCCCAGATGACGGGCCACGGCCACGGCGCTCAGCGCGTTCGAGACATTGTGGTCGCCAGGCATCGGCAGGGTGCAACCCTCGATCACCGTGCCTTCGTGTTGCAGATGGACATCGAAATGCGCGACACCGCCTTTGTATGTGAGGTTCTCGGCCCGCACATCCGCCTGAGCATTGAACCCATATGTACGCACGCGGCGGTCGCTGATGCGGCCCACCAGCGTCTGAACCTCGGCATGGTCGGTGCAGCAGACAGCCAGCCCGTAGAACGGCAGGTTCGAGACAAATTCATAGAATCCGTCACGTAACTTATCGAAATCGCCCCAATGCTCCATATGCTCGGGATCGATATTGGTGACGATGGCAATGGTCGCAGGCAGGCGGTTGAACGAACCATCCGATTCGTCAGCCTCGACCACCATCCATTCACCCTGCCCCATCCGCGCATTCGAGCCGTAGGCATGGATGATGCCGCCATTGATCACCGTGGGATCGAAATCTCCGGCCACCATCAGTTCGGCCATCATCGTGGTCGTGGTGGTTTTGCCATGCGTTCCGGCAATGGCGATGTTGGATTTCAGGCGCATCAGTTCCGCCAGCATGTCGGCGCGGCGCACCACCGGCAGGCCCTGCGCGCGCGCGCCGTCCAGTTCCGGATTGCCTGGCTTGATCGCGGTCGACACTACGACAACAGCTGCATTTTCAAGGTTTTCGGCGCGCTGGCCTTCGAAAATCTCAGCGCCCAGGCCGGCCAGGCGGTCAGTGATTTTGGAAGCTTTCAGGTCCGAGCCCTGCACCCGGTAGCCCAGGTTCAGCAGCACCTCGGCGATCCCCGACATCCCGATCCCGCCGATCCCGACAAAGTGGATCGGTCCAACGTCCTGCGGCAGTTTGGTTGCTGGGGTCATGAGGTCTCCTTCTGCGCCAACTGTTCGACAAGGTGCATCAGACGCTCGGTCGCGTCGGGGGCTCCGGCCGAAAGCGCGGCATGGGCCATCTTTTGCGCGGCTTCCGGGTTTGTCAGAACCGCCGTGATTTGCGCGGTCAGCGCGGAAACGTCAAGCGCGTTTTCCGGGATCATGATTGCCCCGCCCGCCTGAACTAGACCACGGGCATTGGCGGTTTGGTGGTCGCCTGCCGCCGCCGCAAATGGAATCAGGATCGAAGGCCGCCCGATAACCGAGATATCGGCGACACTGGACGCACCCGAGCGGCTGATTACCAACTGGGCATCGGACATGCGCCGGGGTACGTCGTCGAAGAAGGGCAAGACTTCGGCCCGTATGCCGTTGTCAGCGTAGAACGTGGTGACGCGGTCTCTATCCTCGTCGCGCGCCTGATGCGCGATGCGGATACGGACACGCAGGTCATCGGGCAGGGCTGCAATCGCGCCGGGCACCACGTCGCTGAGGATACGCGCCCCTTGCGAGCCGCCCATCACCAGCACAGACAGCGGGTAATCTCCCGGCGGGATATAGGGTGCAGCCGCACGATCCAGAACAGCAGCGCGGACCGGGTTGCCGGTGTGGATGCCTGCCGCACCTTCTGGCAGATCGGTAGGCCAGACGCCGCACGCGACTTGTGCCGCACGTGTCGCAAACAACATGTTCACACGGCCCAAAACGCCATTCTGCTCGTGAATCATGCGTGGAATACGCAGCAATGTCGCCGCACTCAATGCCGGTATGGATGGGTAGCCGCCAAAACCCACCACCACGTCCGGTTTGTCACGCATCATTTGCGCCGCCATGCCAGTCACACCAGCCGCAATCTTCGGTCCTACCAGAACTTTGGCCGCCAGACCGCCGCGCGCGAAAGTGGCCGAGGAGACCTCAACAATCTCAACGCCTTTGGGAAAGGCTCCGGTATAACGCGCGCCGCGTGGGTCGGTGGACAGGCGCACGCGCCAGCCCTTGCGCAGCATCGCTTCGGCCAGCGCCTGCGCCGGGAACATATGTCCGCCAGTGCCGCCCGCTGCGATCAGAAGATACGGCATCAGCCGCGCCCACGCAGAATGTCGCCCAACTCGCCCTGCGGGCGGACCCGGGTAAACGCCAGCAACATGCCAACTGCAATGCCGCCTGCAATCAGGGACGAGCCGCCGTAGCTTACAAAAGGCAGCGTCATGCCCTTGGCGGGCAGCAGACGCACCGCGACACCCATATTGATCATCGCCTGAACACCGAACATGCAGGCCAGACCGGTCCCGGCCAAACGGATGAACATGTCGCGTTCACGCATCAGCCGCAGCAGTGAGCGCACCACGATGATCGAATAAAGCGCGATGATGATCAGCACCAGGATCAGCCCGTATTCCTCGGCCGCGACGGCGATGATGAAGTCCGTATGCGCGTCGGGCAAGGACCATTTCACCTGCCCTTCGCCAACGCCGACACCAAACAGACCGCCCTCGCGGATGGCATTGGTGGCATAGCCCAGCTGCGTGGTCGGATCGACCTCCTGATTCAGAAAGCCGTCAATGCGACGGGCGAAGTGTTCCGAGTTCGAATAGGCAAACATGCCCCCCAGAACGACCGCTCCGGCCATGCCAACCAGCAGCAGCATCGGCGCGCCCGCCACGAAATACATCACGCCCCAGCCGAACAGGATGAGGCAGGCCTGACCAAAATCGGGCTGCAGCACCAGCATCGCCACAATCGCCATACACAAGGCAAAAGACCACAACCGTCCCGGAGGGCCGTTGATCTCTTGCGATGCGGCCAACAGCCACGCCGCCACGACGATAAAGCCGGGCTTCAAAAACTCCGACGGCTGCAGCGACGCGAAACCCAGGGAATACCAGCGCACCGCGCCCTTGCCAAAATCCGTGCCAAAGACGGGCAGGAAAACCAAAGCTACAAACGAGACGAGAAACCCAAGGATGGCCAGACGTCGAACCAAAACGGGTGACATCATCGAGGTGAGCAGCATCGCAACCAGCGCAAGTGACCCAAACATCGCCTGTCGTTCGACATAATGGAACGGATCAAATCCGTTGCGCCCCGCCAGCGGCGGCGACGAAGCCAAGCCCAGCAACAACCCGATGACAAACAGGATCAGAACGCAGGACATCGTCCAGCGATCAATCGTGCGCCACCACTTTGGTAGAATCGGTTCCCCGCGCTGGTCCTGGACCGCGCCATACACCATCTCAGTCATGAGATACCGCCACTCTCTGCCTCGTTAACGCCCCGTTTTCGGGGTCTGACCATGAGTCTACAGGGAAATTGGCCGTGGAGCTAGGGAAATAAGGGGCTTCAACAAGAATTCAGCGACCCTATGCTGCCCAGACACGGTCATCGGCAAACCGATTGTTACGCTTTTGTGTTTTCCTTCCTTGAGACAATTATTCGACACGGCCAGAGTGACCTGAAACCGCAGCACGAGGTGCATCTGATGAGCATCGAGCGAGACCTCTATGAAAGTGCGGCAGGCCTTATCCAAGGCCGCTATCCCATTGGTTGGGGTGGCGCCGCCGCCCTTCGGCTGGACACCGGGGATATCCTGACCAGCATCGCGCCGGATACCGATTTCGACGCGCTTTCAGTTTGTATGGAGTTGGGCGCGATGCTTGAAGCACACAAACGGAACCAGATGGTCACACACAGCCTTTGCCTCGTCAGAAAAGACGAAAATGCGCCACTCAGGATTCTGTCCCCTTGTGGGATCTGCCAGGAACGTCTGCGGTATTGGGGAATGGATATCATGGTCGCGGTCACGAACCCGGAAAACAATCTGACGTTCAAACCGCTCCGAGAGCTTCTTCGCCATCATTGGTCCGGTGCCTATTCCTGACGCCCCAGATACGCGCACTCTTCCCCTTGCCATCGCACCAAATCCGCGCCATCCCCCGCGCATGACTTTTGACACGATCATCCTTGGCGCAGGTGCGGCCGGTATGATGTGCGCGGCCCATTGTGGCGGGCGCACTTTGGTGATCGATCACGCCAAAGCTCCGGGCGAAAAAATCCGCATCTCGGGCGGTGGGCGGTGCAATTTCACCAATTTGCATGCTGGGCCGGGAAATTTCCTGTCGCAGAATCCACATTTCTGCAAGTCCGCTTTGGCGCGATACACGCAGTGGGATTTCATCGACCTCGTTGACCGTCAGGGAATTGCATGGCACGAAAAAACGCTGGGGCAACTGTTCTGCGATGGGTCTTCAAAACAGATCATACAGATGCTGTTAGACGAGATGAAGCGTGCAGGCGCCGAACTGTGGCTTCGGTCCGAACTGAAAGATTTGCGCAAGATCGAGACGGGCTATGAGCTTGAGATCGAACGCGAGGGGCAGCGCCACAACCTGACCTGCGCCAATCTGGTCCTTGCAACAGGCGGCAAGTCGATCCCGAAAATGGGCGCGACGGGTTTGGCTTATGACATCGCACGTCAGTTCGGCTTGCGCGTTTCTGAAACTCGGGCCGCTCTGGTGCCGTTTACGTTCCCGGAAGGCCGGTTCAAAGAGCTCTCAGGCGTTTCGCTGCCAGCGCGTCTGTCCAACAACCGCACGAGCTTTGACGAGGCGCTATTGTTCACCCATCGCGGGCTGAGTGGTCCCTCCGTTCTGCAACTGTCGAGCTTTTGGCGCGAAGGTGAACCCATTCGCATTGACCTGATTCCGGACTTGCCTCTGTTCGAGACATTGCGTGACCAGCGGCAAAGCAGCGGACGCAAAGCGTTAACCACCGAACTGTCGCGCCATTTACCGGCACGGCTGGTTGACTATCTGAGCGGTCAAATCCCCATGCAGGGCAATCTGGCCGACCAATCCGACGCCGCGCTCGCTGAACTGACCGCCGCCTTGTCCGATTGGCAGCTTACTCCGTCAGGCACCGAAGGGTACCGAACCGCCGAGGTCACCCTGGGCGGGATCGACACCGATGACCTGTCTTCCAAAACGATGGAGGCCAGAGATGTCCCCGGCCTCTATGCAATTGGCGAAGCGGTGGATGTCACCGGTTGGTTAGGGGGATACAATTTCCAGTGGGCCTGGTCTTCAGGCCACGCGGCTGGAACTGCAATCGCCGCCCGTTAGCCGACGACGTTATAGCCGCGCCCGCGCATGCAGTTGCGCACCAAAACCTCTTTGTTCTGGTTTTTGTTGATCACGTCCGCTCCGGCACCAACCAAAGCACCGGCTACCGCCGCGCGGCCCAGGTTGTCGCTGCTGTCCTGAACAATGCCTGTCACAGCAGCAGCACCCGCCGCGCCGATAGCTGCATTGCCGGCGGTCGTCCCGTCAACGCCGGCTTGTGAAGCGGCCAACTGTTGGCACTGCTGAAGGTCAAAATTGTAGTTGGGACCCACGGGGCCGTCGATCACCGGCTGATAGTTCGCACCGGTGTTGGTGCAAGCACCCAGAAGAGCAACGGCAGGAACAATCAAAGAGAATTTGCGATTTTGCATAGTATATGACCTCAGGTTCTGTTTCCCCGACAGCAATAGCAATAGGTTCAGCACGTCAAGGCGATTGCAGCCAAAGGTGGTCGAACCGGCAATCAATTGCAAATCACCTATTCCGGCAGCCGGTTTCGCACCTGCGCCACAAAGTCATCTCCACGCTGCTCAAAGTTGTCATATTGGTCGAAACTCGCCGCAGCCGGAGCCAGCAGGATGGTCTCGCCCGGCTGCGCGTCGGCCATGGCGTGCTCGACAGCAGCAGCCATAGTGGTGCAGACCTCCGCATCCACGTTTAGCTGCATAGCAAAGCCTGCGGCCTCTCGCCCGATAACATAGGCTTTCTCAACATTCGCTGCGGCCTCGTTGAGAACCGATAACCCACCCTCTTTCTCAAGCCCGCCGCAAATCCAGCGTATCTTTTTAAACGCGCTGAGCGCCTTGAGCGCACTGTCCACATTCGTGGCTTTCGAGTCGTTCACATAGGTGACACCACCTGCCTCGGCGATGATCTGGCTGCGGTGCGGCAGGCCGGGGAAACTGTGCAGGGCATCTTCGATCACGCGCGGAGCAAGGCCCAGCGACCGGCAGGCGGCATAAGCGGCGCAGGCGTTTTGGTGATTGTGCGCGCCGGGCAGGCCCTTGATGCCGCGCAGATCAATGGACCCCGCCTGACGGCCCTTGCGATACTCTGCCAGGAATCCCTTGCGGGCAAATACCTGCCACCCCGGCCCCGTCAGTTTGCGCGCAACCGAGACACGGATAACCCGGTCATCCGACGGCCCTTCGGCTAGTTGGCCCGCCAGAAACGCGCCCTCGGCCTCATCAATGCCGATTACCGCGCGATCCGGCCCGCCTTCGGCAAACAGGCGTCGCTTGGCTGCAAAATAACCGCCCATGCCGCCGTGCCGGTCCAGATGATCGGGCGAGAGATTGGTAAAGACCGCCACATCCGGGGTCAGCGCGCGCGCCAGTTCGGTCTGATAACTGCTGAGCTCCAGCACCACGACTGACCCATCGCCGCCCGGACCGATATCCAGCACGCCACGTCCGATATTGCCCGCCAGTTGCGAGTCGCGCCCCGCCTCAGTCAGGATGTGGTGGATCAAAGCAGCGGTTGTCGATTTGCCGTTCGACCCGGTTACCGCGATCACCCGCGGTGGGGTGTCAAAATTGTGCCATTCCGGCCCCGCGAAAGAGCGAAAGAACAGGCCGATATCGTTATCGACCGGAATGCCAGCATCCAAAGCAGCGGCCACAACCGGGTTGGGCGTAGGGTAAAGATGTGGAATGCCCGGTGAAACGATCAGGGTCGCAATATCGTCAAACGCCCCATGTCGGCGTAGGTCGACGCACCTGAACCCCTCACCCTCAGCGGTCTCGCGCGATGCGGGGTTGTCATCCCAGCACACCGGCTGCGCCCCACCCGCGCGCAATGCGCGTGCCGTGGTCAGACCCGACCGCCCCAGCCCCAGAACCGCAACCTTTTGTCCTGAAAACCCTTTGACCGGGATCATGCCGCCCACCTTTTTCGACCATAGATTTTCGCCACACTGCACCGAAGGTTTTCCCAAAGGCAAGGGCAGGTTCAGGCTCGCGCAGTCGCGCGAGCCGGGCCCAACAGGTGGCAGGTGGACCGCAGGTCCGCCGAACCTGGCGGGAGCGCTACCGGACTTTCAAAGTTGCCAGACCAATCATCGCAAGGATCAGTGAGATGATCCAGAACCGGATGACAATCGTCGGCTCGGCCCATCCCTTTTTCTCATAGTGATGGTGGATCGGAGCCATCAGGAACACCCGACGCCCGGTGCGTTTGAAGTACAGCACCTGGATAATGACGCTCAGCGCTTCGACAACAAACAATCCGCCGACAACGGCCAGCACAAGCTCGTGCTTGGTCGCCACCGCAATCGCACCCAACGCGCCGCCCAGGGCCAGTGAGCCCGTGTCGCCCATAAACACCGCCGCCGGAGGGGCGTTGTACCACAAGAAACCAAGCCCCGCGCCGAACAGCGCTGAGGTAAAGATGAAAATCTCTCCGGTTCCGGGCACATAGTGAACGTCAAGATATTCCGTAAAGTCGACCCGGCCCACAGCATAAGCGATGATCCCCAGGGTCGAGGCCGCGATCATCGCAGGCATGATGGCCAGCCCGTCCAGGCCATCGGTCAGGTTTACCGCATTCGCTGCCCCGACAATGACGACAATTGCAAATGGAATGTAGAAAATCCCAAGGTTCACCAGCGTGTCCTTGAAAACTGGAACCGCCAACTGGTTTTGCAGATCCCCGGGATGGTGCAGGGTCGCCCAAAGCGAGGCCAGTACGGCGATGATGATCCCAAGTCCCAGCCGCATTCGACCCGAGACACCCTTGGTGTTCTGCTTAGAAACCTTCGCATAGTCGTCCGCAAAGCCAATCGCCGCATAGGCAAGCGTCACAAACAGCACCATCCAAACATATGGATTGTCCAATCGCGCCCAGATCAGCGTTGAGGTAATCAGCGCTCCGACGATCAGCAGCCCACCCATGGTAGGTGTACCGGCCTTCGAGAAATGCCCTTCGGGCCCGTCATCACGGATCGGCTGACCCTTGCCTTGTTTGCGGCGCAATACGTTGATCAGCGGCTTTCCGAACAAAAACCCGAATACCAGCGCTGTCATAAAGGCTCCGCCCGCACGGAACGTGATATATCGGAAGAGGTTCCAGAAGTCCCCTCCGTCCGACAGGGCGGTCAACCAATAGAGCATCTCAAAACCTTTCTCGGTCAGCGGTCATGGGTCAAGCGCGCTCCCTTGCCCCATTTTCCGCAGCCCGTCAACAATCCGCGCCAGCGCCATGCTGAGCGACCCTTTGGCCAGAACCGTATCCCCAGACCGGATCACGTCTGGCAAATGCGCGGCCATTTCATCGCTGGTTTCAAACCACATCCCGCGCTTTTCCGGAGGCAAATTATCATGCATCGCCTTCATCAGTGGCCCGACGCAATGGACCTGATCGACCCGTGTCATGGCCGGGACTTGGGCCATGGCCGCATGCATGTCGAGTTCCTGAGCGCCTAACTCTTTCATATCGCCCAAAAATGCGATCCGACGTGTGCCCTGCGCCGCTGCAAGAACATCAAGCGCGGCCTCCATCGAGGTTGGGTTGGCATTATAGCTGTCATCCAGCAGCTCAATCTGACCGCCCTCAGCCAAGTCAATTGTTTCGCGAACGCCCCGCCCTTTGACCGGCGACCAATGTCGCAACCCGGCGATGGCCGTATCCAGATCGACACCCAATTCGACACACGCGGCAAGCGCACCCAGTGCATTCATCGCGAAATGAGTACCCGCCGATTGCACGTCGAACGTCATTTCGGCCTTCTCAAGGCTTGCGGTAGCCCGCACCGAGTTCTCCACCGGCACCACATCATGCAACACGTAGTCGGCAGCGCTGCGACCAAAGTCCACGATCCCGGCCCCGGTTTCACGCGCATGCTGGTGCAGGATGTCCGAGTGTTCGATATCCGCGTTCACAATCGCCGCACCGCCCGGAGTGAGCCCGTCAAAGATCGCCGCCTTCTCTCGCGCGATACCGGCAACCGAGTCGAAGGCTTCAAGATGTACTGCCGCGACGGTGGTCACCAGCGCCACATGCGGGCGGGCTTGAATCGCCAGCGGAGCAATTTCGCCCGGGTGGTTCATGCCGATCTCAATGACGGCAAATTCAGTGTCGCGTGGCATACGCGCCAGCGTCAAAGGTACGCCCCAATGGTTGTTGTAACTGGCCACACTGGCGTGGGTTTTCCCCTGCGTTTCCAGAATGGTGGCCAGCATTTCCTTGGTCGAGGTTTTGCCCACGCTGCCCGTTACGCCGACGACTCGCGCTTCGGTTCGCGCCCGGGCTGCTTGTCCCAACGCCTCCAACCCGCTGAGCACATCATCGACGATCAGCAGCGGGGCGTCGCCCGGGATATCATCGGGAATTCGGGAAACCAGCGCCGCACCGGCGCCCTTTTCCAATGCTTGCGCTAAGAAATCGTGGCCGTCTCGTACATCTTTCAGAGCGACAAACAGGTCTTTGGGCTGAAGAGTCCGGGTGTCGATAGAGACTCCGTCCACCTGCCAGTCACCTGTCGCGCGCCCACCAGTGGCTGCGGCGGCCTCGGCCGCGGTCCAGAGCGTCATGCGACCCTCCCATCCAGCGCTGCAACGCTAATGCTGGCCTGTTCTGCGTCATCAAAGGGCAAGACCTGATCGCCGACGATCTGACCAGTTTCGTGTCCCTTGCCCGCAATCAGCAACGCGTCACCCGGTTGCAATGCATCGATGCCACGCAGGATCGCTTCGGCCCGGTCACCGACCTCGGTTGCACCCGGCGCGCCTTCCATGACTGCGGCCCGGATGGTGGCGGGATCTTCACTGCGTGGATTGTCGTCAGTGACGAACACGATATCCGCGTTTTGTGTCGCCGCCCGCCCCATCAGTGGCCGTTTTCCCGCGTCCCGATCCCCGCCTGCGCCGACGATGGCAATCAGCCGACCCATAACGTGCGGCCGCATCGCCTTTAGCGCCGTGGCCACGGCATCCGGCGTGTGAGCGTAATCCACGTAAACCGCCGCACCGTTTTCTCTGGTCGCGGCAAGCTGCATCCTGCCGCGCACCGTGGTCAGATGAGGGAGCGTTTCAAAAACCCGTTCCGGTTCATCCCCAGCCGCGATGACAAGTCCGCAAGCCAGCAAAACGTTTTCAGCCTGAAACCCTCCAATCAGGTTCAGGCGGGTTTGAAACACTTTCCCCCGCCAAGAAAACCGAAGGTCCTGCCCAGTGGCGTCAAAGCGTTGATTGATCAGGCAAAGATCGGCCTCGCCAAGTCCAACGGTGAGAACGCCCTGTCCGCGCGCCTCGGCAATGCGCCGGACCTGAGCGCCCTTTGGGTCACTCATGTTTATTACGACCGTCCCGTCCTGCGGCAGAACGCGGTCAAACAATCCCGCCTTGGCGGCAAAATACGCCTCGAAGGTTTCGTGATAATCCAGATGATCCTGCGTGAAATTTGAAAACCCGGCGGCAGTGAGGTGCACACCGTCCAATCGACGTTGCTCCAGCCCATGCGATGATGCCTCCATCGCTGCATGGGTGACGCCGTTCTCAACCGCCTCGGCCAGGCAACGATGCAGGGTGATCGGCTCGGGCGTCGTATGGGCCAACGGGGCGGTCCATGCGCCCTCGACCCCGGTGGTGCCAAGATTGACTGCGTTGTGGTCCAGTTCCATCCAAATCTGTCGTACAAAGGTAGAGATCGATGTCTTTCCATTGGTCCCGGTGACAGCAACGATTGTTTCCGGCTGAGCCCCGAACCAAAGCGCCGCGCTTCCGGCAAGCGCCTGTCTGGGGTCTTCGACAACGACCAGAGCGGCGTCCGAGCCGGACATGCATTCGGCAGCGATCGCGGCGCCCTCGGCATCGGTCAGGATTGCGGCAGCGCCCATACGTAACGCGAATTGAATGAATTCGGCACCGTGCACCCGCGTGCCCGGAAGCGCCGCGAACAGGTAGCCAACCTTCACCTCGCGGCTGTCAACGGCCAGTCCGGTGATATCGGGGTTTGCGCCACCCCGCGCGGTCAGGGCCAACTGGCTGAGTGTCTTTGTCCTTGTGCCCATGACCCACCTCTTGCCGGACAGCCTAATTCGAGGTCAGCGTTATAGCAGGGCGCGCCTCAGGCTCAAGCCGGGGTCTCAGCCCCAACAACGGTGCAATGCGTGCGATCAGTTCAGCGGCCACAGGAACGGCCGTCCACCCGGCGGTGCGGCGCTTTTCACCGTAAGCAACGATCGAAGGCTCATCCAGTGTGACGATCAGCACATATTTCGGGTCATAGGCCGGGAAAAGCGTGGCAAAAGTCGCGATCACCTTGTCATCGTAGTAGCCGCCGCGCGGTTTCGGCTTGTCCGCCGTTCCGGTTTTGCCCGCAACGTCATAACCCGCAACATCGCCAAAGCTTGCGGTGCCATCCGTGACCACGCGCCGCAGCATGGACTGCGCTTGTTTCGCCGCATTTTCCGACATCACGCGCGGTCCATATTGAGTTCCGTTTTTGCGCAGAATCGTGGGGCTGACATAGTACCCACCATTGGCAATCGCGGCATATCCCGCCGCAAGGTGCATTGGGCTGGTCGACAACCCGTGACCATAAGATATGGTGACGGTGCTCAATTCACCCCACTTTTTGGGCTTCAGCGGCTCGCCGCCTGTGGCTTCAACGATCTCAAATGGAGTGGGTTCGAACATCCCCAGCGTTCGCAGAAATTCTTGCTGACGCTGCGCTCCGATCTGCAAAGCCAACCGCCCGGTGCCCCGGTTCGAGCTATGGACGATCACATCGGCGACGCTGATTTTGCCATAGTTCTTGCCGTTGAACTCGCCAATCGGGAACCGTCCGATCTTCATCGGCCCAGATGTATCGATGATCGTGTTCGAGTTCACCAACCCAAGCTGAACCGCCTGAGCCGCCGTAAAGATCTTGAACACGGAACCCAATTCATAAACACCCTGCACATAGCGGTTGAACAAAGGGCTGTCCGAGGGATCAAACCCCGATGTCGGCGGGCGCGGGCGGTCGTTGGGGTCAAATGACGGCAAAGACGCGGCTGAGACGACCTCGCCGGTATGCACGTTCATCAGAACGGCCGAAGCGCCTTTGGCGTTCATGATCTTCATGCCACCGTAAAGCACTTGCTCGACCGCGGCTTGAATTGTCAGATCCAGCGAAAGCTGAAGGGGATTGTTGCCGTTGGCCGGGTCACGCAGATAGGTGTCGAACTGTTTCTCGACACCCGCGACGCCGATCACTTCGGCTGCACTTACCCCTTCGCGTCCAAAACCGGAGCCGCCCAGGATGTGCGCCGCCAGCTTGCCGTTGGGATAAAGTCGCATCTCGCGCGGACCAAACAGAATGCCGGGGTCTCCGATATCGTGCACGGCCTGCTTCTGTTCGGGCGAGATACGCTTTTTGATCCACAGAAACTTGCGTTCGCCCGTGAAATCCTTGACCAACCGTTCCTTATCCAGATCGGGGAAGATCGCCACCAGTTGATCGGCGGCGGCGATGGGGTCGATCATCAAGGGCGGCTGCGCGTAGACCGAATAGGTATCCAGATTGGTCGCAAGAATACGCCCCTCGCGGTCGACGATGTTGGCGCGTTGCATTGCAATCGCCGCACCCGGTGCGCTGGCCAGCGGCTCTTGGGCCTCGGACGTCGCCAGAGCACCCATGCGGAACCCGACAACCGAGAACGCACAGAAGAAAAACAGACCCAGCACCAGCAATCGCCCCTCAGCGCGGGCGCGGGCGCTGTCCTTCATGTCTTCGTGACGCTGACGAATGTTCTCACGCTCGATGGCTTTGGGGTTTTCTCCGCGCGCGCGCGCATCCAAAATACGGGCCAAAGGGCGAAGGGGCGTGCGTGTCATGGGATCTGCACCTCGCCCAGGGACTGCAGGTTCGTGATCGACTGCAGTTCAATAGGGTCAACGATGGGAAGGTCCGGGTCTTCGGCATAGGCGATCTGGTCGGCGCGACCAAACTGCTCGGCGCGCAACGGCAACAAGCCCAAACGTTCAAAGTTCAAATCGGCCAGTTCACGTAGACGGTCGGGACGATTCAAATAGGCCCATTCCGCATTCAGAACCGCAAGTCGCACTTGCGCCATCCCAATCTCACGCTGCAGCTTTTGCGTCTCTTTAACGACCTGCTGCGTGCGGTAGTTCTCCTGATACGCCCAAAGCGCCAGTCCAAACACCGCAAGGGCCGTCAACACATACAAAACACTCTTCATTTCACCCTTCCCCCTGCCTGCGGCATCCCGATGGCGCGCGCATCGATTTCACCCGCCGGAGCTTCAGTGCGCACCGCGACACGCAGCTTGGCCGAACGCGCGCGCGGGTTTTCCCGCAATTCCTGCTCGTCTGGACCCACGGCTTTGCGCGTCTTGAGCGTAAATTGCGGCTGTTCCTGTTCAATCTCAGGCGCGTATCGGTTGGCGCGCCCGGTCTTGCCCGCGCGCGACTGAAAGAACCGTTTGACCATCCGATCCTCGACCGAGTGAAACGTCACCACAGCCAACTGTCCACCGGGCTTCAACGCCCGTTCGGCGGCCATCAAGCCCTGAAACAACTCTTCGTACTCGGCGTTCACAGCAATCCGAAGCGCTTGAAAGCTGCGTGTCGCCGGATGCGACTGCCCCGGCTTGGGGCGCGGCAAACAGGATTCAATGATCTCAACCAGACGCAGAGTGGTTGTGATCGACGCTTCTGCCCGTGCTTTGACAATGGCCTTTGCGATCCGACGGCTGGCGCGTTCCTCGCCATAGTGAAACAGGATATCGGCCAGTTGCGTTTCAGTCGCCTCATTGATCAGATCGGCGGCGCTTTCGCCCTCCTGGCTCATTCGCATGTCCAATGGGCCGTCTTTCATAAATGAAAACCCACGCTCGGCCTGATCGAGCTGCATGGATGAGACCCCAAGGTCCAACACAACGCCGTCCAGATCCTGCGCGTACTCATCCATCCGCGAAAAGACGCCGGGCTGCATCACAACGTGGTCGCCATAATCGGCGGCCCAATCTGCCGCCATCTCAAAAGCAAGCGGGTCACGATCGACACCGATAACCCTGTCCGCCCCAGCCTGCAGCAATCCGCGCGTATAGCCACCGGCACCAAATGTTCCGTCCAGCCAAGTGCCCGATACGGGTGCAACCGCGTCCAACAGTGGGCGCAGCAAAACCGGGATATGAGGTGTGTTCGATGGGGTCGCAGCACCGGCCATGCCGCTACGCGTCCTCGACGCTATCCAGGAACACCAGCGGATCGAAATCGTCGGGCTGATCATCTAACCACTCTTCCGCAACCGCCAGTTCATCGGATTCATATGTTTCGGGTTTCCAGATCTGGAACGTGTCCCCGGCAGCAATAAAGAACGCCTCACCTTCCAGTCCGATCTTGTTGCGTAGCTTTGCGGGCAACACCAGGCGGCCCGTTTCATCAACGTTGGTCGGAAACGATTGACCGTGGAACATGCGCTGCAACAACTTCCGCTTCATCGACCCGCGCGGCAATGCATCGATCTTGGCATCAACCTCGTCGATCGCCTGCATCGTATAACATTCAAGGAATTTCCGACGGTGATCCCCGTAGACGATCACAAGCTCTGGATTGTCACCGGGCTGCCAGTTGGGGTCCGAGGATTCAAGCACGCGGCGAAAAGAGGCCGGGATCGAGACCCTGCCCTTCGTATCCACCTTATGGTGGCTTTCACCTCTAAACCTGCGCGCCAAGACGACTGTCCCTTTCGCTTGCGCCCCACCTCGAACGTCCCCCCGATTGAAAACGGCGGGTTGATCTGCTGCCACTGATCAACCCGCCGCATTGACCCGCCTTGCGGGATGTCCAGCTGCGCGCGCCACCTGGGGGGATGTCTGCTCGCCCGCGCGCCGGATCTCTTAAGTGATGAAAGCGAGATGCCTGTATGAAACCTGAATTTTTTGGTCCGGGGTCGTTTGGTGCCCCTTTGCCTCGTCCTCATCGGATAAACAAGGGATGCCATGGGAATTCATGGAAAGCAACAGATATTTTTGGGACCTTCGTGGTCCTGAGCCGTAGATTACTGCCAATTGGCGCATCTAAATCCGATTGCCGTACCATAATTAGACGCTGTAATAACACGGGATACCATATGTGCCGAAATCAAGCTGGCCCAGTTTTCCCATGAATTCCCTGTATTTTTTTCCAAGCGGGTAGCAATATTCAAAATGATATCGCCGCAACCGTCAGCAACGAATCCGAATCGACCCGCTTTCATACCGCACGGACCAGACCCGCACGACGCTCACTCCAACCACGCGCAACCCACCTTAAGTCTCATAAGGGCACTCTGGGCGAGCAAGTATTGTGTTTTCACAATGCTCACATTTCAGCAAATACCGCCCAATGTGAGGGCAACTGATCCAATCCCGCCCCACAAACAATTTCCAGCAAAATTAAATTAGGTGTCCAAAACCCGTATTTTTAAAGCGTTTCAGCGAACAGGTTTACAACTTATTGATAAGTATGCACTTGCTGCATAGCAGCATTGACAACTTTGGTGATTGTGCAGATGCAGCATTCGCCTATCTTCAGTGCCAAGCAAACGCCGGACCTAACCGGCACAAACACTAACACCGGGTTACGCAAATGGCTGTAGCAGCAAACCACACCGCGCTCAAAAGCGCTCCGGCAACCGGCTTGGCTTCGCTGATCGAAGCCGCAAAATTCCGGTTTGCCCGCTATCGTGTTTATCGCCAGACGGTAAACGAACTGTCCGAGTTGTCGGATCGGGAACTGGCCGATCTGGGACTGCACCGCTCGATGATCCGTCGTCTGGCAATTCAAGCGTCCGAAGAATACTTCGCGCGGTCGGCAAAATAAGACACCAGAGATCAGGTCCTACTCCTCCCTTGGATCTGACTTTTGGCGGCGACATCTCTCCTCCTCCCTGATGTCGTCGCCCTTAATACCGGCTCTGATGGCCGGATACTGATACACCGGGTTCTCCTCCTCCCTATCCCGGTGTTGAAAAGCGCGCAGCGGCATCTCTCCTCCTCCCTGATGTCGCTGCGCTCTTCAGATACCGGGTTCAAACCCGGAAATGGATACATCGGGGCTCTCCTCCTCCCTGCCTCGATGTTGCAAAGAACGGCGGTTTCCTCTCCTCCTCCCTGGAAACCGCCGTTTTTCTTTGCCAAAACCAAAAAAGAGGGCGCGAACGCCCCCTGTTTGTTCTGTTCAAAAATACTTCGGAGTGAGAGGCGGAGCCCCGCAAAGCATCAAAACGGCACGTCGTCCTTTGTGGTCAGGAACCGCGACACAACCTTTTTGGTCCCGGCCTTGTCGAAATCGACCTCGACTTTGTCGCCCTCAATGCCGATCACCGCACCGTAACCAAACTTCTGGTGGAAAACCCGTTCCCCCAGGGTGAAACTGGCGACAGCAGTCGCATCAATCACCGTGTTGCGGCTTTCCTTCGGCTGAGACATTCCGTATTGCCCCTGCCGCGCCTGCAATCGCTTCCAGCCCGGCGAGTTATAAACGTTGGCCTCAGCCGCGCGGGTTTCGATCCCCGCAGTTGTCTGCCCGCCGCCATACAGACCCGGAGGCGTCAGAACTTCCACATGATCTTCGGGCAATTCGTCGACAAAGCGCGACGGCATCGAGTTTTGCCACTGCCCGAACACCCGCCGGTTGGCGGCAAAGGAAATCGTACAGACCTCCTCGGCGCGCGTGATGCCGACATAGGCCAGCCGCCGTTCCTCTTCGAGGCCCTTTAGGCCCTGCTCGTCCATTGACCGCTGCGAGGGAAACAACCCGTCTTCCCATCCCGGCAGGAACACGGCGGGAAACTCCAGCCCTTTGGCCGCGTGCAGGGTCATGATCGAGACCTTGGCCCCGTCGCCGTCCTGCTCATTGTCCATAACCAGGCTGACATGCTCAAGAAACCCTTGCAGGTTCTCGAAATTATCCAGCTGGTTGACCAGTTCCTTGAGGTTTTCCAGCCGCCCCGGAGCCTCAGGCGTCTTTTCGTTTTGCCAGTGGCCGGTATAGCCGGATTCGTCCAACACGATCTGCGCCAGTTCGATATGCGTATGCTCGGGTTCGCCATATCGGATCGGCGAAACGCCATCGTCGATCACCGTGTCATCATCGACCTCGACCCGAGGTCCCCGCGTCATCGCATTCCACCGCGCCAGCCCGTCGATCAACTCGCGCAGTGCTTTGCCGCCCTTGCCCTTGATCAAACCATTCTCAACTGCGATCCGCGCGCCTTCGACCAAGGACACGCCGTTTTCCCGCGCCACCACCTGAATCGTCTGCTGCGCCTTGTCGCCAAGGCCGCGTTTGGGCGTGTTCACGATCCGCTCGAAGGCCAGATCATCCTCAGGGCTGACCACCAGCCGGAAATAGGCCATGGCATCGCGAATCTCCATCCGCTCATAGAACCGAGGGCCACCGATCACCTTGTACGGCAGACCGATGGTCAGAAACCGATCCTCAAACGCCCGCATCTGGTGCGAGGCGCGCACGAGAATCGCCATCTCATCAAGGTTCATCGGCCGCACGCCCCGCGTACCGCCCTGCATCGCGTCGATTTCCTCACCGATCCAGCGCGCCTCTTCCTCGCCATCCCAATGGCCGATCAGACGAACCTTTTCGCCCTCTTTCCGGTCAGTCCACAATTCCTTGCCCAAGCGGCTTTCATTGCCGCGAATGACATTCGACGCAGCCGCCAGAATATGCGGGGTCGAGCGGTAGTTCTGCTCCAGCCGGACTACAAAGGCACCGGGGAAATCCTTCTCAAAACGCAGGATGTTGCCCACCTCGGCACCGCGCCAACCATAGATCGACTGGTCGTCATCGCCCACGCAGCAGATGTTCTTATGCCCCCCGGCCAGCAGGCGCAGCCAGAGATATTGGGCGACGTTGGTATCCTGATACTCGTCCACAAGGATATAGCGGAACCAGCGCTGGTATTGCTCCAACACGTCCGGATGGGTCTGGAAGATCGTGACCATGTGCAACAACAGGTCGCCGAAATCCACCGCGTTCAACTCCAGCAGGCGGCGCTGATACGCGGCATAAAGCTCAATACCCTTGTTGTTATACGCCCCCGCATCCGCAGCGGGTACCTTATCGGGTGTCAGCGCACGGTTCTTCCAATCGTCAATGATCCCGGCCAGCATCCGCGCGGGCCAGCGTTTATCGTCGATATTGGCCACCTGAATCAGCTGCTTAAGCAGCCGCAATTTATCGTCGGCGTCCAGAATAGTGAAGCTCGATTTCAGGTGAACCGTCCGATCGACCACCTGAGCTTGCGAAACAACCGGCTCTTGCGGTCGGGGAACTGGTCCAAGATCATAATTTGACGCATCTTGCATCCCCAATGGGTCAACAGTCGCATCATGAACGTCCACAGCCGGCAGCACGTGACCATCGCCGACCAACTCCGCGTGGCGGCGCAGCAGCTTGACGCAAATCGCGTGGAAGGTGCCCAGCCAAGGCATACCCTCGGCGGGCTGACCCAGTGACCGACCCACGCGATCTTTCATCTCACGTGCGGCCTTATTGGTGAACGTCACCGCCAGAATCTCATTCGGGCGCGCCTGCCCCGTGGACAGCAGATGCGCAATTCGCGCTGTCAGCGCCTTGGTTTTGCCGGTACCCGCACCGGCCAGCATCAACACCGGACCATCCAACCGCTCGACCGCTTCTCGCTGCGCCGGGTTGAGGTCGTTGAGATACTCCGCCGATGCCGCTGGCATCGCCCGCGCCGACAGCGATGCGCCCTCGAAGGCGTCCATTTCGTCAAAACTGCTCATGGTTCCAAACTACGCCGGATGCGCGCCGAGGGGAAGAGTTTGTTCACGCCTTGTTCGCACCCAGTTTTCCTTGAGGTTGCCTAGGAAGGCTTCACCATAGCTGGTGTCTGCAGACCTTAACGAAATTTCAAGAGAATCCTCAGACCCTGTGGCAGGTGCATTGGGGGATTGATTTGGTGGACGGGCAAAAGAAAGAATCTTTGAGGCGCGCAATTATGCGTCTGGTTGCGGGTGCAGGGCTGGTTTGTGTGGTTGGACTGGCCGGGTGGATTTCGGTCAAGGGGGCAGATCCGCTGGTCAATCGCATGATCGAGGCCGAAGTGCGCCACCGGGCCGAAGTTTGGGAAAGCCATATCTCGGTGCTGATGCCCGATTTCCAGCTTGAGTTTACAACTGGCAAAATCAACGCGGATGAAGCCGCTGTTCTAAGGCGCTTTCTGGGTGCGACGGATGTGTTCCGGATGCAGGTCTATGATGCGACCGGGCGCGCCATCTGGTCTTCGGCCGGGCCGCACAGCCATGCCCCCGCTTTGACAGTCGATCGCCGGGACGAAACACTGAAAGGGCGCATTTTCTATGCGCTATCGCAAAAATCCGCGTTGGAAGTGCTGCATGCGGAAACCGCCGCGCTCAGCCAATCCGACCAGATCCGCGATGTGGCCGAAACCGTCGCGCCGGTCACGAATGGCGGTGCGTATCTGGGCGCGGTTCAGTTCTTTACCGATGTCAGCGATCTGCGGGTCGCTTTTCTGGCTCAGATCAGGCCGCTGTTGGCGCTGATCGGTTGCCTGATGATTGGTACGATTGTGACCGTCGCCGCAGTAGTGTTTCGCAGTAACCGGCAACAAGTGCGAAGCCTGAAAAACCGCGCGGTAAAGGAACGAGAGTTGATGGACGATCAACTTCGCCTAGCGCGTGAGGTTCGCCTACTTGGCGAATTGAACGAGTGGTTACAGTCCAGCCGATCATTGGACGAATTGTTCGACATGGTCTCACGCTTCATGACGCACATCCTACCGGAGGCGGAGGGCAGCGTGTACGTGTACTCCAATTCGCGTGATGTGCTGGACGGCTGCGCCAGTTGGAACGGCGGCGACCACAAGGCACATATCCACCCCGAGGGCTGCTGGGGCCTACGGCGCGGGCGGACCTATGAATTCGGGGCGTCCGAGATCGACTTTGTCTGCGAGCACGCAGAACCGCATGACGGGCGACCCTATTTCTGCTTTCCCATCCTCGCACATGGCGAAACCGTCGGCCTATTGCACTTGCGGGCGCATAGCGGCACTGACAATGCGTTTCATGCCAGCAAGAAGCTGGCGCGGCTCTGCGCTGAACAGATCAGCATGGCCATCGCCAATGTGCGGATGCGGGATCAATTACATGATCAGTCGGTCCGTGATCCGCTGACCGGTCTATTCAATCGCCGACACATGACCGAAACACTGCGCAAATCCATCAGCCGCAGCCAGCAGTCCGGTGCCCCTTTAAGTTTGATCGCCGTGGATGTGGATCATTTCAAGAAGTTCAACGACACCCACGGGCATGATGCCGGTGACATGGTGCTGCGCGCGGTTGGATCAGCGTTGGAGCAAGGCTGCGACCGTGACGAAGTCGCCTGTCGTATTGGCGGAGAGGAGTTCACGATTATCCTGCCAGACAACTCTCCGGATGACGCCATGACTCGCGCCGAAAGCTTACGCCAGGCGGTCGAGGCGGTCTCGGTCCGATATGGTGAGAAATTCCTGCCCCGGATAACGATTTCGCTTGGCGTCGCACATTATCCTGCGCACGGAGTAATGCCGCAGGACCTGATGCGCGCGGCCGATGACGCGTTGTATGCAGCCAAGGACAAGGGGCGGAACCAGGTGCAACTGGCACGGTCCGATACTGTGGCAATTGCCGGAGACGCCTGTCACCCAAAGTCCCCTCCGCCCGCGACAGCTGCCTAAAAACCTTGCCGAATCATCGCGCAGGTTTGATCAAACCTTATGAACCTGCACAGCACCTACCCCGGCATCGCCGACCTAAAACAGCGCGCGCGACGCAGGGTGCCGCATTTTGTTTGGGAATACCTGGACAGCGGCACCGGTGATGAAGCCACACTTGGCCGCAACAGAATCGCGTTTGACCGGATCGGATTTACTCCATCCATCCTGCACGGCCAAATCAGTTGCGACCTGACCAAACGGTTGTTGGGCCGCACGCATCCTCTGCCTTTCGGCGTTGCTCCGATCGGCATGGCCGGGCTGATCTGGCCCGATGCCGAAGGCATTCTTGCGCGCGCGGCCTCGGACGCCAATATTCCGTTTTGTTTGTCGAATGTCGCCAGTCAAAGCCCCGAAGACCTTTCCCCCGTGTTGGGTGAGGATGCATGGTTCCAACTTTATCCGCCAAAAGACCCGGAAATACGCGCGGATGTATTGGCCCGCGTCAAACAAGCCGGATTTTCGACACTGGTTCTGACAGTGGACGTTCCTGTTGCTTCCCGACGAGAACGTCAGACACGGTCGGGTCTGACCAATCCACCCCGGCTGACGCCGCGCCTTCTGGCACAAATCGCAAGACGGCCCGCTTGGGCGTTAGGAATGGCGCGAACCGGGTTTCCCAGAATGCGAACGTTGGACAAATACACGGACACGCGCCTCAACCTGCCGCCTGCAGCCCATGTCGGTTATTTGCTGCGCACCTCTCCGGATATGGACTATGTCAAATGGTTGCGGGACGCGTGGGATGGCCCGCTGGTTATCAAGGGCGTTCTGCGGGCCGAGGACACTCAGCGCCTTGAAAATGCGGGCGTTGATGCAATCTGGGTTTCGAACCATGGCGGGCGACAGTTCGATGGTGTTCCAGCCGCCATCGACATGCTGCCCTCGGTGCGCGCTGCCACAAGCTTGCCGATCGTCTTTGACAGCGGCGTGGCGGGTGGGCTGGATATTCTACGTGCTTTGGCGCTTGGCGCGGACTTCGTGATGCTTGGCCGTGGGTTTCTGTACGGCCTTGCCGCCTTGGGCGCGGGTGGCCCACCGCATGTCATCGACATTTTGCGGCAGGACTTACTGGCCAATATGGGGCAACTGGGGGCTACCAAGCTGGACGCTTTGCCGCCGATCACAAAGCTGATTGATGCCGCAGCGCAGCGCATGTAGAAAATACCGCCAATAGGGGGCGTTTGCGAACGTCAATGTGCCGGTTCTACCCAAAACGACTGATATACATGCGCGTATCGTCAACCTATTAATGCGGCCAATCCAACAGGACCGGGACCAGAAATGACAGACTTCAAGAAAATCCTGATTGCCAATCGCGGCGAAATCGCCATCCGCGTGATGCGCGCAGCGAATGAGATGGGCAAACGAACCGTTGCTGTCTTTGCCGAGGAAGACAAGCTGGGCCTGCATCGCTTCAAGGCGGATGAGGCGTATCGGATTGGCGAAGGGTTGGGGCCGGTTGCGGCCTATCTGTCGATTGATGAGATCATCCGCGTGGCAAAAGAAAGCGGTGCGGATGCGATCCATCCCGGCTATGGTCTGCTGTCAGAAAACCCCGAATTCGTGGATGCCTGCGTTCAGAACGGCATCACCTTCATTGGTCCCAAAGCCGAAACCATGCGCGCGTTGGGCGACAAGGCCAGCGCGCGGAAAGTGGCGATTGCTGCGGATGTGCCTGTCATCCCGGCAACCGAGGTGCTGGGCGAAGACATGGCCGCCATCAAGACTGAGGCCGCCGAGATCGGGTATCCCCTGATGCTGAAAGCCAGTTGGGGCGGCGGCGGGCGCGGTATGCGTCCGATCTTGTCTGAGGATGAGCTTGAAGAGAAGGTTCTGGAAGGCCGCCGCGAGGCCGAAGCTGCCTTCGGCAATGGCGAAGGTTATCTGGAAAAGATGATCACCCGCGCCCGCCACGTCGAGGTTCAGATTCTCGGCGACAAGCATGGCGAGATTTATCATCTGTACGAACGGGATTGCTCGGTTCAGCGCCGCAACCAGAAGGTCGTCGAACGCGCTCCTGCCCCCTATTTGACCGAGGCACAACGAGCCGAAATTTGCGAACTCGGCCGCCGCATCTGCGCCCATGTGAACTATGAATGCGCAGGCACGGTCGAGTTTCTGATGGATATGAACACCGGCAAGTTCTACTTCATTGAGGTCAACCCGCGCGTGCAGGTAGAACACACTGTCACCGAAGAGGTCACGGGCATTGATATCGTGCAGGCGCAAATCCTGATCGCCGAGGGAAAGACCCTCGCTGAGGCCACAGGCAAAGCCAGCCAGGATGACATCCGTCTGAATGGCCACGCCCTGCAAACGCGGGTGACGACCGAAGACCCACTGAACAACTTCATCCCCGACTATGGCCGCATTACAGCCTATCGTTCGGCCACCGGTATGGGCATCCGTCTTGACGGCGGCACGGCCTATGCGGGTGGGGTGATAACGCGGTATTATGACTCGTTGTTGACTAAGGTCACCGCATGGGCGCCAACCCCCGAGAAAGCGATTGCACGGATGGACCGCGCGCTGCGGGAATTCCGCGTGCGCGGTGTCAGCACCAATATCGCTTTTGTCGAAAACCTGCTGAAACACCCGACCTTCCTGTCGAATGAATACACCACCAAGTTCATCGACGAGACCGCCGACCTGTTCCAGTTCAAAAAGCGCCGCGACCGTGGCACAAAGGTTCTGACCTATATCGCGGATATCACCGTGAACGGGCATCCTGAAACCAAGGATCGCCCTGAACCACGTGCCGATCTGAAGCACGCCAAGGCCCCCGCCCCCAAGGCTGAGCCCCAAATGGGCACCCGGAACCTGCTGGAGCAAAAGGGCCCGCAAGCCGTGGCCGACTGGATGAAGGCGCAGCGGCAGTTGCTGATCACCGACACCACCATGCGCGACGGGCATCAATCATTGCTGGCGACGCGGATGCGCTCGATCGACATGATCAAGGTCGCGCCCACATATGCCGCCAACCTGCCGCAACTGTTCAGCGTCGAATGCTGGGGCGGTGCGACCTTCGATGTGGCCTATCGCTTCTTGCAGGAATGCCCGTGGCAACGCCTGCGCGATCTGCGTGAGGCGATGCCGAATCTGATGACGCAGATGTTGCTGCGTGGCGCGAACGGGGTGGGATATACCAACTATCCCGACAATGTGGTGCAGGAATTCGTCCGTCAGGCGTCGCAGAATATCGACGTGTTCCGCGTATTCGATTCGTTGAACTGGGTCGAGAACATGCGGGTGGCGATGGATGCGGTCGTTGAGAATGGCAAAATCTGTGAAGGCACGGTCTGTTACACCGGTGACATTCTGGACCCGGATCGCGCCAAATATGACCTGAAATACTATGTCGGCATGGCGAAAGAGCTGCGCGATGCGGGCGCGCATGTGCTGGGCCTCAAGGATATGGCGGGTCTACTGAAACCAGCCTCGGCCAAGATCCTGATCCGCGCGCTGAAGGAAGAGGTCGGCTTGCCAATCCACTTCCACACCCACGATACCGCCGGTATCGCCAGCGCCACGATTCTGGCCGCGTCCGAGGCGGGCGTGGACGCGGTGGATTGCGCGATGGACAGCTTCAGCGGCAACACCTCTCAGGCGACGTTGGGCACCGTGGTCGAAGCGCTGCGCCATACGGATCGTGACACCGGCCTCGATATCAAGGCCATCCGCGAAATCAGCGACTATTTCGAGGCCGTGCGCGGCCAATACGCGGCTTTTGAGTCGAGCCTGCAGGCCCCCGCCTCCGAGGTCTATTTGCACGAAATGCCTGGCGGTCAGTTCACCAACCTCAAGGCGCAGGCGCGCAGCCTCGGGCTTGAGGAACGCTGGCACGAGGTTGCCCAGATGTATGCGGACGTGAACCAGATGTTCGGCGATATCGTCAAAGTGACGCCTTCGTCCAAGGTTGTTGGTGACATGGCGCTGATGATGGTCAGCCAGGGCCTGACCCGCGCCGATGTGGAAAGCGCCGATACCGACGTGGCCTTTCCGGACTCGGTCGTCGACATGATGCGCGGCAATCTGGGCCAGCCGCCGGGCGGGTTCCCCGATGCGATCATCCACAAAGTGCTGAAGGATGAGGCCCCCAACACCGACCGCCCCGGCAAAGATGTGCCGCCGGTCGATCTGGAGGCCACCCGTGCCGACCTGTCCAAACAGTTGGAAGGCATGGAGGTCGATGACGAGGACCTAAACGGATATTTGATGTATCCGAAAGTATTCCTCGACTATATGGGCCGCCACCGCACTTATGGTCCTGTCCGTACCCTACCCACGCGCACCTTCTTCTACGGCATGGAACCGGGCGAAGAGATCACCGCCGAGATTGACCCCGGTAAAACGCTGGAAATTCGCTGTCAGGCCATTGGTGAGACCGACGAAAAGGGCGAGGTCAAAGTGTTCTTCGAACTCAACGGCCAGCCACGCGTGATCCGCGTGCCTAACCGCCTGGTAACCTCGGCCACACAGGCGCGACCAAAGGCCGAGGTCGGCAACCCCAACCACGTCGGTGCGCCGATGCCGGGGGTTGTAGCGACCGTTGCTGTGTCGGCGGGCCAAGAAGTCAAGGAAGGTGATCTGCTGCTGACCATCGAGGCGATGAAGATGGAAACCGGTATCCACGCGGAACGCGATGCGGTGGTAACTGCTCTTCACGTCCAACCCGGTGGTCAGATTGACGCAAAGGACCTGTTGGTCGAACTGGATTAACCTGCGAAACATCCTATGGTTTCTAGGGCCGCTCGGTAAATCGGGCGGCCCTTTTATTACCTGCCTGGAGGTCTCACAATGCTGTCCATCACCCCCGTTTACGCCGCACTTTTGGCGATTCTTTATGTCGTGCTCAGCGCCCGTGTCATTGGTCAGCGGCGCAGCGACAAGATTTCCTATGGCGATGGTGGCAACTCGGACATGCTAAAAGCGATGCGGACGCATTCCAACTTTGCCGAATACGCGCCCCTCGCTCTGTTGCTGATTGCAATGGTCGAACTGCAAGGCGCGGGGGGCTGGTTGGTCAACCTATTGGGTTTGAGTATACTCGCTGGCCGGGTGCTGCATGCCTATGGCTTTGGAAAGACACCACAAATCGTGATTATGCGCCAGCTTGGTATGGTACTGACATTCGCGTCCATTCTTGTTGCGGCATTTGCCAACCTTGTGCTGGCATATTAAATTAGCGGTTCATTTTCAACCAGTTAAGACAGCGACACCAACATGCGGGGCCTGCATCAGCACAGGCTTGGCATGGTGGCGCTGGTCGTCGTCATCACCCGAGACAAAAGCAGCCAGCAGGATCGTTGCAGCCAGCGCTATCATTTTTAGATCGGCAAAACTTGTCATTTCATCACCTCCGCTGATCTTTTTTGGTCATTCCACTGATTCATGAACGCATCAGGCGCAGATTTCCGTCGAAAAGAATTTCGTTGTTTTTGTGTTTTTCCGCTTGCAGCGCTGCTTGGGAATTTATACATCCCTCCTCACTCAACGGCGCGGGCGTAGCTCAGGGGTAGAGCATAACCTTGCCAAGGTTAGGGTCGGGCGTTCGAATCGCCTCGCCCGCTCCATTGAGAGGTCTTCGGACCACATAAGTATCTGATGCGGGCGTAGCTCAGGGGTAGAGCATAACCTTGCCAAGGTTAGGGTCGGGCGTTCGAATCGCCTCGCCCGCTCCAGATACCAAACACTTCCGAACATGCTGGTTCTTTCGCTGGGCTTGCGCCATGCTGGTTGCAACGCAGATTGCAAGGCTACGCTCATGTCGGATTATGTCATTCGCCCCCTCACCGCCTCCGAAGTCCAGCACGCCGTTGACTGGGCAGGCCGCGAGGGGTGGAATCCGGGCGTGCACGATGCCGAGTGTTTCCGCCCCACGGACCCCGATGGGTTTCTGGGCGGATTTCTGGACGGTGAAATGATCGCCTCGGTTTCGGCAGTCAACTATGACGAGGCGTTTTCGTTTCTTGGCTTCTACATCGTTAAGCCCGAATTCCGCCACCACGGCCACGGGCTTGAGATCGCGGGCCACGCGCTGGCCCATTGCAAGGGCCGCAATATGGGTCTGGACGGTGTGGTCGAGCAGCAGGACAATTATCGCAAGTCTGGGTTCACCTTTGCCTATAACAACTATCGGTTCGGCGGCACAAAGGGCGGGATTCTGGCCGCGCTTGGATCACAACCTGCGGATGGGGTCTCGGTGCTGAACAGCCTATCGGATGCCCTGGCAGTTTATGACCAAAAGCTATTCCCTGCCCCGCGCGATGTATTCCTGCGTAGCTGGCTGAGCGCGGCCAGCCATTCATCACGTGTTTTTATGGAAAACGGTCAGATCAAAGGCTATGCGACCCTGCGCCCTTGTCTGGACGGGTACAAGATCGGCCCCTTGTTCGCGGACGGTCCCGAGATTGCAAGGGCTTTGCTGGCCGCGGTTTTGCAGGACATCCCAGACGATCACGAAACCCATGATGTGTTCATCGACATGCCTCAACCCAACGCCGCCGCATTTGCGCTGGCCGAGTCGCTGGGGCTGGTGAAGGTTTTTGAAACCGCGCGGATGTATTCGGACTATCAGCCGGATATTGACCTGGATCGGATCTTTGGCGTGACGACGTTTGAACTGGGCTAGAACGCCTTGAACGTCATCGTCGTCAGGGATCGTTCGATGTTGGGAATTACCAGCAGGTTTTCGTTGATGAAGTGGCCCACATCTTCAGACTCGGGGATGTAGAGTTTAAGCAGCAGGTCATATTCGCCGCTGGTGGAGAAAAGCTCAGAGTGAATTTCGCGCAGTGCGATCTCTTCGGCGACATTGTATGTTTTGCCGGGTTTGCAGCGGATTTGAATGAAAACGCAGGTGGACATGATTTGGCCCTGATGGTTCGTGTTGCCGTCAGGCTGACATGGCAAGGCAGCGTGTGCAATCCCCTGCAACAGTTTACGGCGATTGGTGCAGCCGGTCTTTTAAACCAGTCCCAACCCCGTCTATAAGCGCCCCTGTAGCAAAAGGAATTCGCCCATGCGAAGCGCAAAGATCAGCCGTCAGACCGCCGAGACCCAAATTGAGGTCGAGGTCAATCTGGACGGCACCGGGAGTTACGACAACCAAACCGGCGTTGGGTTCTTTGATCACATGCTGGACCAGTTGGCACGTCATTCGCTGATTGACATGACGATCCGCGCCAAGGGTGATTATCACATCGACAATCACCACACGGTCGAAGACACCGGCATCGCACTGGGTCAGGCTTTGACGCAGGCACTGGGCGACAAGAAAGGCATCCGCCGCTACGGCGAGTGTCACCTGCCCATGGACGACGCTCAGGTGCGTTGTGCGCTGGACCTGTCGGGTCGTCCATTCCTGATCTGGAACGTTGACCTGCCCACTCAGAAGATCGGCACGTTCGACACCGAACTGGTACGCGAGTTCTTTCAGGCGCTCAGCACCCATGGCGGCATCACCCTGCATATCGATCAATTGCACGGTTTCAACAGCCACCACATCGCCGAGGCCGCCTTTAAGGCAACGGCCCGCGCGTTGCGTTTGGCGGTAGAAACCGACCCGCGCAAGGCAGATGCGATTCCCTCGACCAAGGGCGCGCTGTAAATGCTGACAGCCATCATTGACTACGAGAGCGGCAACCTGCACTCGGCCGAGAAGGCATTCCAGCGCATGGCGCGTGAAGTGGATGCCGGCGAAGTCGTTGTGACCTCTGACGCCGACGTCGTGGCGCGCGCGGATCGTTTGGTGCTGCCCGGCGATGGGGCTTTCCCCGCATGCGCGGCCGAGTTGCGCGGGCACAAAGGCATTTACGACGCGATGGTCGAGGCGGTCGAACAGAAAGGCCGCCCGTTTTTGGGCATATGCGTCGGAATGCAGCTAATGGCTTCAAAGGGCCATGAATATTCCGAGACTGACGGCTTGGGCTGGGTAGTTGGAGATGTCGTGCGGATCGAACCGTCCGACACCGCGCTTAAAGTCCCACACATGGGCTGGAACGACCTTGTTTTGGAAAGCGATCATCCGGTCTTTGACGGGGTAAAATCAGGCGATCACACTTATTTCGTCCACTCCTATCACTTCCGGGTGACCGATCCGGCGCAGCGGCTGGCCTATGTGGACTATGGGCAAGAAGTCACGGCCGTGATCGGCCGCGACACGATGGTCGGTATGCAGTTCCACCCGGAAAAAAGTCAGGATGTAGGACTGCGCATGATCGGGAATTTCCTGACCTGGAAACCCTGAGCCTTTACTGGACGCGTGTCCAGGTCTGCCCTCGACACACAAGACCACCCGCAACGCAGCCTTTCACGGTCAGCGTGTTCTGCCCGTCCAGCTGCATCTTCGAGCTGTAGGTTTTGTCCCTGTCCGGGGCCCAGATTTTGCCACCGCCATAGGCTCCGTCGCCTTCTGGCGTCATGTCCCAGATCATCTGCTTGCCCAGATGTTCATAGTTCAGTGATTGATTGCCTGATGAATCAAAAGCGCTGTCGATGGTACCGCACGTGGCGCTGCCGCAGGGCTGGATCGAGACATGCAGATAGTTGCCCTCGTCCCCTGGTTCGGTCTTCCACAAGCCGTCCACCGGATCGGCGAGCGCTGCGGTGGACAGAACGGACAAGGCCGCCGCTGCGATGATTGAAGTTTTCATGCTCATCTCCCTTTTATGGGCACAATGTGTCGCGCGATACGTGATCCGGCAAGATTGACTTGGCGTCGCGTTGCATCCCCTGCCCGGCTTGTGCGATATCCCGCCCGAGTCACACTGATATAGGGCCGCGCACCATGATCCTCTACCCCGCAATCGATCTAAAAGACGGCCAAGCCGTGCGCCTGCTGCGTGGCGAAATGGACAAGGCGACCGTGTTCAACGACGACCCGGCGGCGCAGGCCAAGGCTTTCGTCGAGGCGGGCTGCGAATGGCTGCATCTGGTGGACCTGAACGGGGCCTTCGCTGGTGAGCCCGTGAACGCCGCCCCAGTCGAAGCGATCCTGTCTGCCTGCAACGTCCCTGCCCAGCTTGGCGGCGGCATCCGAGACATGGCCACGATCGAAACCTGGATCGAAAAAGGGCTGGCCCGCGTGATTCTGGGCACCGTTGCGGTCGAGAACCCCGATCTGGTGCGGGAAGCGGCCAAAGCATTCCCCGGCAAGGTCGCCGTGGGAATCGATGCGCGCAACGGCATGGTTGCCACCAAAGGCTGGGCCGAAGAGACAGACGTCAAGGTCACAGATTTGGCGCGCAGCTTTGAGGACGCAGGCGTTGCCGCGATCATCTACACCGACATCAACCGCGACGGCGCAATGCAAGGCCCCAATATCGAGGCGACGGCCGATCTGGCCCGTGCCGTTTCCATCCCAGTGATCGCCTCCGGAGGTGTCAGCTCACTAAACGACCTGATCGCCTTGCGTGATTGTGGTGTAGAACTGAACGGAGCGATCTCGGGCCGCGCGCTGTATGACGGCGCGATTGACCTGGCCGAGGCCATTCGCGCCCTGAACTGAGTTAGTGCGCAGCAGCCGCAGTAAGTTTCGCCAACGCGCCGCGCATCTTCTCGACGACGGGTGAATTCTCGACGTCGTCCAACTCGTCCATCGTCTCTTTAGGGTCCTCATAGGCCAGCCAAACCTGCCCATTGGCATCCTCGTATGCCTGCACTTTCAATGGCAGGAAAAGCCCGGCGCGCGGGTCGATCTGCATCGCAGGCGTGCCCAATGCAGGGTTGCCGAAGATCAGCACCTGATTGGCCGGGATCGGCGTGCCGACTTTCTCGGCCCCGGCGGCATGATCGACCCGCGCGAATACGGTTGCGCCTGCATTGCCAACAGCGGCCTCAAGCGCGTCAAGCGCTTGTGCCACTGATTTGTTAGTCTGAACTTTGATGATGTCGTCTGCCATGGCGGACAGGGTTCCTCCGACCGTGAAAATCGTTGCCAGTATCAGTTTGCGCATATCGGAATTCCTTTGCTGAATTTCATCCCAGTTTTCACAGGTTTCTGCGTCGCTGCAATCACAACTCTGGCATCGGCGGGGCTTTGCCGGTAAGGGTGCGGCCAACAAAGGAAGGCCCATGCTGAAAACCCGTATTATCCCCTGCCTGGACGTCGCCGATGGCCGCGTGGTCAAGGGTGTCAATTTCGTTGGCCTGCGAGATGCTGGTGACCCGGTGGAATCGGCCAAGGCCTATGATGAAGCCGGAGCAGACGAGATCTGTTTTCTGGATATCCACGCGACCCACGAAAATCGTGGCACCATGTTTGACGTCGTTCAGCGCACCGCCGAGCAGTGTTTTGTCCCTCTGACCGTAGGCGGCGGTGTGCGCACCAAAGAAGACGTACGCGCCCTTCTGCTGGCGGGGGCGGATAAGGTCAGTTTCAACTCGGCAGCAGTAGCCAACCCGGACGTAATCGCCGAGTCGGCAGATCAATTCGGCAGCCAGTGCATTGTCTGCGCAATCGACGCCAAAACGGTCAGTCCGGGCAAGTGGGAGATTTTCACCCATGGCGGGCGCAAACCCACAGGCATCGACGCCGTTGAGTTCGCCAAGACTGTCGTCTCTAAAGGTGCGGGCGAAATCCTGCTGACATCGATGGATCGTGACGGCACCAAATCCGGGTTCAACTTGCCTCTGACCCGCGCGATCAGCGATGCGGTGGACGTACCTGTCATCGCATCCGGCGGCGTTGGCACGTTGGACCACCTGGTTGAAGGCGTGACCGAAGGCGGCGCAAGCGCAGTGCTTGCCGCTTCGATCTTCCATTTTGGTGAATTCACGATCCGCGAAGCCAAGGAACACATGGCCGCTGCGGGCATTCCAATGAGGCTGACATGAGCATCCTTCACGAACTGGCCGCAACAATTGAGGCCCGCAAAAACGCTGATCCGGACAGCAGCTGGACAGCCAAGCTGCTGGCCAAGGGACCCGAGAAATGCGCCGAGAAATTCGGGGAAGAGGCCGTCGAGGCCATCATTGAAGCTGTAAAAGGTGATCAGGCCGCATTGACAGCTGAGGCGGCGGATGTGCTCTATCACCTTCTGGTCATGCTGGCTGCGCGCGACATCGCGTTGGATGATGTACTGGCCGAGTTGGCTGGTCGTCAGGGCACCAGCGGCATCGCTGAAAAGGCAGCTCGGCCAAAGGGGTGACGCCTCTGCCTTCGATCTATTATTTTTGGGGCAAGTGAGTTGCCTGACGAGGGGCGCGAAAATGATCAGAGCAATTGTTGGTTTGCTTTTGCTGGCAACTCTGTCCGCTTGCGCTGTCGCACCTCAGCCCACAGGTGACGAAGTCCAGCGTCTTGCGGCAGAAATTCGCGATCTTGGCCCCGATATCGACCCGGAGGAGGCTGATCGCGCGGCCCGGATTGCCTATGCCTACACGGCGCAATTGGTTGAAGAATACGAAATCACGGACCCGCCACTGATCCACAATGCCAAGGTGAACAAGGGATTGCGGCCGCGCGGGCTTTGCTGGCACTGGGCCGAGGATATTGAACGTCGCCTGAACCGCGAACGGTTCCGCACGCTTCAGGTGCACCGTGCCATCGCCAACGCAGACAACCCATTTCGCATCGACCACAGCACCGCCATCATCAGCCGTAAAGGCGAAGCGATGTATGACGGCGTAATATTGGACCCTTGGCGATATGGCGGCGCGTTGTTCTGGGCGCCCTTGTTGGAAGACACGCGCTATGACTGGGTTCCGCGCGAAGTCGTGCTTGCAAAGCGAAGCGCGGAGAAATACGGCCCGCTTCTGCCATATACCGGCGAGTGACCATCAGAGCTTGGATGAGATTACGCCGGTTGCGAACCCGCCCATTCGCAGCTCACCAAACAGTCGCTGATATTCGATCTTGGGGCAGCAATTCATCACGACGTCCACCCCGCGCGCCTGCGCCTTGGCGGCGGCCTGCGGGCTTTCGACACCGATTTGCATCCAGACCGTGCGCAGATCGGGAAACACGTTCAGCGCTTCGTCCACTATCGGCGGCACGGCCTCGGACCGGCGGAAGATGTCGACCATATCAACGGGAGTGGGAATGTCGGACAGCGTGGCTTGCACGGTCTGACCAAACAACACCTTCCCCGCATGGCCGGGATTGACCGGAACGACCGTGTACCCCTTGAGCGACAAATACCGCGCCACGTAGTAGCTGGGCCTTACAGGATTCATTGAAACGCCAACTACGGCGATCACCTTGGTGCGTCGCAGAATTTCGGTCAGGAATGCATCGGAATAATCTGCCATGGGGCTACCCTAGCGGCTTATGCAAAAGAAAAAAGCGCTCAGGTAAAACCTGAGCGCCAGTTGTTGGAACGAGGGACAGTGAAATGACCCGCGGCAGTTCCGTTCCGCGGTCACTGTGACATTTAAGCATGTCTTGGCAGAAAAAAAGAGGGGGTGCGCATTTTTGTGATGACAGATCACGAAAAGCGGAAAATTGCCTAGTTGTGGTACAGGATCACCGGCCAGTTTTCTTCGGCCATGCGGATGTATTCCGCACGATCGCTTGTCCACATATCCTCGATCTCGGGTGAATGGGTCAGGTACAAGCGACCGTCGATGACCTGCCAGAGGTTCGGGTCCGTACTGACCAGTTCGCCCTGCGCCATCGCATAAGCACAATAGCCGCCAAACTGCGGCGCATAAGCGCGCGGATTCATTTCAAAGGCATCGCGATTTTCGGCCGAGGCGAAATGCCACTCTGCCCCCTTCCAGACCACTGAATATTCAGGCAACCCCAAGATGGGCTTACCACTGTGGAAGTAGGAAACAGCGTCGTACCCGGACATGGCTGCGCCATCCCTCTTGAAATAGACGGGCATATCCTGCGCAAAAGCGGCAGGAACGATCAGGGTGGCGGCTAATGCGCCAAACAGGGTGCGTCGGGTTATCGTCATCGCGTCTTAGTTAGAAAATGAGACCCTCAAGATGCAATCTATTAACGCATCTGAAACCCCAATTGACGTGGATGTGAACGCGCGTGGGTGAATACGGGAATTTTCAGTTTCCCCCGAAAAAGCAGGCGAACGCCAATGTCGCAAGAGCGTCGATGGCGTGGCAGGGTATTGGCAATTCAGTTCAAATTGCAACGGCTTCTGGGTGCTAATCGAATACGTCTTCGATCACGTCCCAGGCTTCGTCCAGAACACGCGAGAACAAGGATTTCTTCTTTTTGTTCTTCCTGTACGTCGCCCTGCCCGAATCGCGCGCGCTTTTGTTTTCAGCCAGCTTTCGCTTGGGCACCATCTTGAGGTCATGCAACGGGGCGCCGCAACTGGAGCAGCTTAGCTCGTGGCGTTGCTTGCCTTTCAGCACCAGTGCGGCGCGCGTTCCGCAATAGCAGCAGGTGGCGATTTTCGAGGGGGTAGGAATGGCGCTCTCCGATTTACCTGTGTCTGGATGCATATAGGGCAATTGCGGCGGCATTTGAGACGTTCAGCGATCCAAAACCACCGGCCGCGTCGATTTTAACCAATAGATCCACAGTTTCCTTTGTTTTTTGGCGCAGGCCCGGCCCCTCCGCGCCCAGAACCAGAGCGACCGGGTGGGCCAACTTCTCTTGCAACGCAGTTTCGATTGTGTGCTCGGCCTCGCCGTCCAGACCCAGCACAAGAAAGCCCATACCCTGCAATTCAACAATCGCGTCTGCCAGATTGCGGACCCGCAAATAGGGTTGGCGCTCAAGCGCGCCGCTCGCGGTCTTGGCCAGTGCGCCCGTTTCCGGGGCCGAGTGGTGGCGGGTGCCTATGACCGCACTTGCGCCCAGCACTTCGGCAGACCGAAGAATCGCGCCAACATTATGAGGGTCGGTCACCCGGTCCAGCAAAATGACGCGCGGATGTTCGCGCCCGATACAGTTTTCAGCCAACCCGCCCCAGTCCAGCGGCTTGACCTCCATGGCCGCGCCCTGGTGCACGGACCCCGGGTCAAGCGGTGCCGAAAATTTGCGCGGATCAGCCATTTCGGGCTCGACACCCGAAAATTCAATGGCTTCCGACAGCTTGTCGCGCGCGTTGCGCGTCACGATCAGGCGCAGTTTTTGCCTGGCTGGGTTCATCAACGCGTCGCGAACCGCATGCAGCCCAAACAGCCAGACGGTCTCGGCGGCGGCCACTTTTCGCGCCTGTTCTTTCTGGACGACCCACTTGGGTTTCTTCATGTTATGGGCCTCCGGGCCGGGAAATCGGTTTCCTGCGCCAATGCGGTATTTTCCTGTTGACGCTCGTTTAAGGCGCTAGTAATCACGCCTCCACGTCAGGTGCAACGCCTGACAGTGGGCGACAGGCCGCAAGGTGTGGCAGGGGACTGTAACTCCCTCGCGGAGACGCACGCCTGGTTCGATTCCAGGGTCGCCCACCAATCAATTTTTTTTAAATAAAAATAACCACTTACGGAGCGTAAGCTGGTATAAGATGGTATAAGCCGTGCACCATCTTTTTTCTAAATTTGGCCGCAAATCAACTTTTAGCTAATATCACCCGTAAATATGGTTTCTCCGTAAAGAGTTAGCTATTAGCAAAAAGTGGACATCTGTCTAAATTCGCTCGCAAAATTGTCTATTAAGGTTCTGAACAACGGAATCGAACTAGTGCGGCAAAAACTGCGACTTACCGCTCGACTCTATTTCAGCCATATTCTTTCCAAAAAGCATCAAACTCATTGATCTGAATATCTGCTGGCAGATCATCTAAGACAGTGCGGTCAACCACCGAGTAGCCCTCTATGCTGGTCTTTGTATCAGTCTTTCCAATCCAACTATTGCACCAAAGGCTTTGAGAAATCCCCTCATCGATCAGCTTGCACATCGGTTCTCTACTTAAGAAACTCAAGCGATTGGGATACGCAATCCTCTGTAACCAAAGCTCCATATATCCATTGTCCGGTATCCTGTTGGTTCGTTTCCCGACAAGGCTGAATAGATCGTCTTGATCGGAGTCCTTAAGGTAAGCCATGATTTTGCTGATGGTTGTCGCAACAGCGGGAAACACAGCTGGTGTTTTCGCAGCGATATCCAGAAGAATTGCAGCGAGAACCTTTGGATTCTCAATCTTCCAGGCATTTTGGGGGAGCCTGGCTTCGAGCCTATCCAAGAATTCTCGGATCAAAAATTTCGTCGCCCCAGAACCCGGTTTTTCAGTGCAAAACCGATGGATCACCAAGAGTTCCTTTTGCAAGGTGGTTTGACGGCGAGCTAATGATAGAGCATCGACTTTATCTTGCTTAACAGCACCCAGAACAACGTTAGAGGAACGTGATGTTTTTGAAGAACCAAGCTTCATACCAAAAACATTCAAGCATTCCGAAACGGCTTTCAGGCCTTTCGCGCAGTCCGCATCGGAGTTCGCGAAAATTCTATAGTCGTCACGATATCTAAGTATGACGATATCATTTGAACCATCGAGTTTTTTGTCGATGTAAGTGTCACAATACCCAAGTACCAATTCTGCTACTAAATGCGAGAGCAAAGATGCTTGTGGAATTCCGTTAGTCTGACCCTCTCTGGAACTTCTTATAAGCCTGTCCAGTTGGTTCCCGAGTAAGTTGGGTTTTCGATTCTTCTTTGCGTGCTCCCGCTCATGAAGCGCCCACGCAATTGCATGGGTGTAGATAGAAGGATAGCAATTCGAGACGTCAGTCAAACTTACGTGGCTGAATTCTAAAGACAGTTCTAAAGATCGCTGCTCAATCGACTTCCACCAAGTCAAAATCTGCTTTTTCTTTGGATTTGGCTCTTCATCGAGGTCAACCACTGGAAGCGAACAACATTCAACAACACCACCGGAAAATGAGTTAAGACGTTCCTGGACGAAGCGCCAATTTTTGTCCGCGGTCAGAATATCTACGCACTTTGCATAGATCAGGGGGTGCATTAGCTCAAACGGCCGCCATCCAATATCGCCGTCCTTGTTGTACATTAGAGTATAGTTTAGTCCCTCTGTTTGCTCGGGCTTCCAACCAAAAATGTCCTCTAGCTTAATGCTCTCGGCCTCAGCAAGCGAGTGCTCTAGTAGCGGCTGGAAGTTGAAATATGGAGGCAACTCCATATCAAAATACGAAGTCGTTCGACAAAAATATGCTCGCGCTTCCTGTGGGCTCAATTCACTTACTAAAACATGTCTTTCCAAAATCGACTTCCACTAATCGAATTCAATCTAAGCACTACCATTGAAATAATAATTGCGCTGCGGCGCGAGCGTAACCCAATGTGGCTACCACGCTTGCAGCAATCGGAATATGAAATACACTTGAAAACCTTTTCGACCCCTACCAACGTTTAACGTAGAACCCACTGTAAGTTCGCACTTTGTCTTGGCTCAACTTTAATCAGATCGGGTCAATTAAGGCCAGTTCCACCTCTACGATAGGGAGATTGGTATAAGACGCGCGAAAGATGTGAGATTTGGTATAAAGTGGTATAAAATTTCTTACACCGACCTTATACCAAAAGCGAACTTATACCACTTTCGGTGGACAAAGGTATAAGTTGGCATAAGGAAAAATTGGCTAAGCTATTGATTTCCATAGGTGCGGACTCCAGGGTCGCCCACCACTTTTCTTTCCCAAGAACACTGCAAATATGTGGCACGTTGCGCGCGACAGTCACGCTTGCGCCCGTCAAAGATCCTCTGAGCAGGCGCTTGAGGTAATGTTTCAGCCCCTCATGCAGCCGTCGCCCGCAGCGCAACGATACGGTTGAACCAGGCAATGATCGCATCCTCATCTGCCGGGACCTGCTCGGCAGAACCGCCTGTGAACTCTTCGAATTTCTCTAGGTTCAGACCGTTTACGCCAACCAACACGGGGATGTCCTGAGCTAAAGCCTCAGCAATTACGGGGCGGAACCCGCGCCCATCGGCTTCGTGCTTGCCAAACTTGTTGATGATGAGCAGTTGCGGCGCGCTTTCCAGCGAGGCTGTCACATATCCAACGGCCTGTTCCAGCGCGGCCGGGTCCAGTCGACAGCCACGCGACTGCGTTCCAAGGGACTGAGATATGCGGATCGTTTCCCCTTCGGGAAGAACGCGTACATCCATATCGCATTTCGCGCTGTCCACGCATTCGGTGTTCGTTTGCACCACACCAGCCAGTCGCGCACCGGATTTCTGCAATTGCTCGGCAACTGCGCTCAGCAGGCGATCGGTAGCACCGCGATCAGTGGTGGTGACATAGCCCAGGTACATTCAGAGACCCTCATCATAAAACGGTGACATTTCAGATAGCACGCATGACGGCGTCCGACCACTCCCCTGCGCTATGGCAACGGAGAAACCCCGATCACAGCTGCGTGCAGGTGAAGTAGAATTGCAAACGTCGCGAGCGCGCCCAGCGGAACCCAAAGTGGCGGCCAGGGATGAGGCGCGCGCAAGGAAAACCGCGCGGTATTGCGAGACAGGCGAACCCACTCGATCCCCATCTCACGTGCTTTTCGCCGGTCGATCAGGGACATGCCCATGGCCGCGAAACCAGCGAACAATCCAAACAGGATCACATGGGAAAAGCTGCCATTTGCCAGCAGATGTGCAATTGCCCACAGCATCAGAGCTGCCAGAACCGGATGTCGTGTCGTGCGCAATATGCCTGGGTTGTCGGGGTCAAAGGGGCGTTGACCGAGCCCGCCGAATGAGAACGGATTTTGGATCGACAGCCCGGCGATAGCCAACCAGCAGACGACCGGCATCAACAGCAAGGGCACCCAGCGAAAAAATGCCCACGGTGGGATGACTTCAACATAAGGGGCGCGTGCCGCGGCGATGATCAGCCAGCCGAGCACCAAAAGCGACAGGGTGGAATAAGCCGCAAAATACCCCTTTCGACCCAAAGCGTTGATCAGGTGCCCGCGCACGGTTGAGCGTACCGGAATGGCGTGGGTCAGCAGGAAAATGAAAAGCGCCGCAAAAAACAGGAACCAGTCCGTCATGATAGCCTCCAAACGTGCTGGGTTCGGATTAAACCTGTGCACCGAGGCCGTCTTTGTCCGAAATCAAGTCGAGAGCGGGGCGGTCGGCCACCCCGCCCTCTTTACAATCCCAGTGCCTTGCGGCGTTCCTCGGCAAAGCCTTGCACCATGCGGTCGGCGATCAGCGCAAGAATCGCCATTGCTGCGCCGGCTGAGATGCCAAGCCCCACATCCGCCTGACCCAGCGCCAGATAGATCGACTGACCCAGACCGGTGGTGCCGATCAGCGCGGCGATCACCAGCATGGCAAAGGCATAGAGGATGGTCTGGTTCAAACCCAGCAGGATGGTCGGCGCGGCATAGGGCGCGCGCACGTCACGCATGATCTGCCACTCGGTCGCGCCGCTGGAAATGGCGGCCTCCATCATCTCGTCCGGCGTGTTGACCAGCCCGTGTCGCGTGTAGCGGATCATCGGCACGATCGCATAGGCGCAGATGGCGAGGAAAGCCGAGAATTCGCCGATCTGGAACACCATCAGCACAGGGATCAGGAACACGAACAGAGGGATCGTCTGCAACATGTCACAGATCGGACGGACGACCTTCCAAACGGGCACCCAGACTGCGCTGGCCAAACCGATCAGCCCGCCGACGACGGCGCAGGAAAACACCGCCGCACCGCTGAGGTAGAGTGACAGCAAGGCGCGCTCCCACAAGCCTGAAACAAGAATGGTGCAGAGCAGCCCCACCGAAAGCGCCGCCAGACGCCAGCCGCCCGCGACATAGCTGAGCGCAGCAGCGCCGGTCAGCACGAAGGGCCAAGGCAGGTTCGCGATGCCGGTCTCAAGCATGCCGATCAGGATCAGCACGACCAGCCCTCCGGTCAGATGCCCGCGTAACGCCATCAGAGCGGCGATGACGGCAGCCACAGCGAAGAGGCCGTAGCTCATGCCTTGCGTCCACTGGAACCCCCATGTGAAGGGCAGCACCGCCTGATCCAACCCGATCCGCAGGGGCAGCAGCACATAAAACAGGGAGTTATTCTTGAGCGCATCCAGCCATGGACCATTGGCCTGTGTAAAGGCCGTCAGGCCGCTGTCAATTGCCCCGGCCACCGGGTCCAACACCGTCAGTTCGGAGGGGTTGGGTAGCCATGCCCAGAAGGCCGCTGTGAACAGCACGGTAAAGCCCAGAACCGCCCAGACAACGCGTTGGTTATAGCTTTTGCGCTCGGTTGCCAGCGTGCCGCTCATGCGGTCGATGACAACGGCAAAGACCACGATCACCAGACCGGCCATCAAGGATTCGCCGAACTGCGCCTTGCGCATGGTCAGCAGAACCTCCCAGCCGATATCGTTGAATCCGCCGATCACGGCGGCGATGATGACCATCGAAAGCGCAGCCATAAGGCATTGGTTCACACCGACCATAATCTGCGTTGCTGCCGCCGGGATTTCCACTTGAAACAGCTGCTGGAACCGGGTTCCGCCGGACATAATGGCGGCCTCTTTGATCTCGGGTTCGACCCGCTCCAGCCCCAGCATCACATTGCGCGCCATCGGCGGTGCGGCGTAGATGGCCGAAGCGATCAGACCAACAACCGGGCCAAAGCCAAACAGCAGCAGCAGAGGCGTCAGATAGGCAAAGGTCGGCACGGTCTGCATTACGTCCAGTACCGCCTGAACAAAGTTCTTCACACGGGGGATTTCATTGGCGAGGATACCGATCCCCCCGCCCACAACCAGCGCGACAGGGACCGAAACCGCCACCAGGGCCAGCGTATTCATGCTCTCGGCCCAATAACCCGAGGCCAGCACGAAGCTGAGGCCAAAGAACCCCAGCGCCGCCATCGGCAACCCGCCCAGATACCAGCCCAGCGCAGTCACCAGCCCAATCAGGATCGGCCACGGCGTGTTCGCCAGCACGAAATTGGCCGCATCCATCGGATAGGTCATCAGGTCGGAAAACAGCCGCATCGCCGGTTTAATGCCGTTCAGGAACCAGTCGAGGAATATGCCAACCCACTCGGTCGCAGGCAACTCCCATGCGGCGGGCCATTTGACCAGCCACGGAGCGGCACCCTCTAGCGCCAGGCACAAGGCTCCGATGATAACCGTGATCAATGCCGCCTTGGCCCCGACCGTTAGCCGGGCCTGTACGGGGAGGTCCGCTATGGCGCTCATGCCTCGTCTACCTGCAACGCGGCGGCCAGATCGGACGGGTGAACCGTGCCGACGATATTGCCCGCCTCATCACGCACGGGCACGGGTTCGTACAATTCCATGCAATGGGCCAAGGCTGCGTCCAGTGTCATGCTGGTCGTAAGGCCGGGGTCATCCGGGCCACGTTCGGATTCGTCGCGCATGACCGAGGCGACCTTGGCGTGTTGCCCCTTGGCGACGTCTTTCGAGAATTCGCGCACATAGTCATCGACCGGATGCAGCACGATATCCGTAGGCGTGCCGATCTGAACGATCTTGCCATCGCGCATGATGGCAATGCGGTCGGCCAGCTTCAGCGCCTCTTGGATATCATGCGTAATGAAAACGATGGATTTCTTCAGCGTCGCCTGAATGCGCAGGAACTCATCCTGCAACTGGCGGCGGATCAGGGGATCAAGCGCCGAGAATGGCTCGTCCAGAAACCAGATATCGGGGTTCACGGCCAAGGACCGCGCAATCCCCACGCGTTGCCGCTGACCACCCGAAAGCTGTCGGGGAAAACTGTCTTCGCGCCCCTCAAGCCCGACCAGCGAGATCACCTCTTGCGCGCGGGCCAGACGTTCCTTTTTGCCGACGCCCTGAACGCGCAGCGGATAGGCGACGTTTTCGGCCACAGTCATATGCGGAAACAGGCCGAAATGCTGGAACACCATGCCCAGCTTTTTGCGACGCAGGTCGGTCAGCACCTTTTTTGAGGCACCAATGACGTTTTCACCGTCCACACGAATTTCCCCGCCCGTTCCGGGCAGCAATTGCGAGATACAGCGGATCAGCGTCGATTTGCCGGAACCCGACAGGCCCATGATGACGAACAGCTCGCCCTCTTTGACCTCGAAATTAGCGTCTTGCACGGCCGGGATGAACCCATGTTCGCGCAGGTCAGTAGCGGCTTTGTCGGCGTCATTCCCTGACCGAGACAGCGCGTCGGTCAGGGCCTTGTCAGCACCGGGGCCAAAAACCTGCCAGAGGTTCTGGCAGGCAATGGCTGGCGTTTTAGCTTCAGTCACTTAGGCAGGCTCACTGCGTTGCAGCGTCAACGACCGGACGCCACTTGCCTTCGTTCTCGGCCATCCAAGCCGCGACGACTTCTTCGACTTTGCCGCCATCCACGTCGATCGCACCCATCATCGGCTGCTGGTCTTCGACCGCAAGCTGATAGTTGGTGAGAATCTCATAGGCGGCGGGCCATTTGTCTTCCATGCCGCTCCAGCTGGCTTTGAAGATGCGCGAGGGCGAGAAGTCACAGTCGTTCACCGCGTTCGGGTTCGGGCCCCACGCCGGATCGTTAAAGCACGCCTCTTCACCTGCAGGCAGGTCCACGAACTGAACGTCATAGGCCGACATCGCCCAGTGCGGCTGCCAGAAGGTGATCAGCAGCGGCGACTTGCGCTCGGTTGATGCGCGGAGCTCGGCGATCAGTGCGCCCTCGGACCCCGCAGGGACTGCTTTGAAAGGCAGTTCGAGACCGGTCATGCGGTCCGCGCCGGGTGTGCCCCAATCCGCAGGATAGTCTACCAGACGACCACCGGGCAGCGTCTCAGCCGTGGCAAAGACCTGCGCACATTCTTTAAGCGCTTCCCATGCGGGCAGACCGGGGCACAGATCCGCCACGTGAGCGGGGTATGCGATGCCTTCCTTGGCATCCAGACCCAGATCACCGATTTCTACAACTGTGCCTTCATCCACCTTCTTGGCGTACTCATCCGAGACGTTCGAGGACCAGATCTCAAGCGTCGCATCGATATCGCCATCGGCCAGCGCCTGGAACTGGTTCATCATGCCTGCGGTAACGTATTCGACGTTGTAACCGGCAGCCTTCAGCATCTCACCCGCGACATGCGTGGTGACGTGCTGACCGGTCCATTCGTTGATGGCCAGTTTGATCGGTTCATCCACAGCGCCCATATCGGCGGCATAGGCCGACCCGGCGACGGTCATTGCCAAAAGGCTGACACTCAGTTTTTTCATAACTCAGAACTCCCTGTTCATTTTTGCTGTTCCCGCGTTTCTTGGGGAATGGATTGGCTAAAGCGCCCTGTCGCAACATGCACAAATTCGGTCGCAAAAGGAAAGGTGACAGTTGCTGTGGAACCCGGTTTTCTTTGTGTCGCTATCAGAGCCATTTCAGTGCTTGCATACAACCCTTTTCAATCCGGTTCCCTACGCCGATGCCGGGCAACGTGCGGGATATTGATTGACTAGTCAATTATAAATCTGTTCACCGCCCCCTTCCTGTGTTTAGAGGCCCAAAAATTCAGCTTGCCAGACAGGAACAAAAAGGCAACACTCGACGGGCGGAGGACACATCTATGCGTCACTTTGAAGAGATTTATGAAATTTCAGCGCAACGCCATGGAGGCTCTGAGGCGCTGGAAAGCACGCTCAGCAAGCCGAAATCAACCGAAGAACTGGCGCAAATGCCAGAAGATCGCTGGTTGTCGATAATCACCAAGTCCATTTTTCAGGCCGGTTTCAATTGGAAGGTGATTGAGGCCAAATGGGACGGATTCGAAACCGCGTTCGACGGTTTTGACGTTGGCCGATGCGCCTTTATGGATGACGAGAAGTTCGACGCCTTGCTCCAGGACACCTCGATCGTGCGGAACGGCACCAAGATCGCGACAGTGCGCGACAACGCGGCTTTCTTGCTGGAACTACGCGAAGAAGGGGGCGCTGGCACGGTACTGGGGGGTTGGCCCTCGACCGACTTTATCGGCCTGCTGGCCATGCTGGGCAAACGCGGATCACGGCTGGGTGGGGCAACCGCGCAGAATTCGATGCGATTTGCGGGGCGCGACAGTTTCATCCTGTCGCAGGACGTCACCGCGCGCCTGATCGCCGAGGGCGTGATCGACAAACCCGCCACTTCGAAGAAAGCCCTGACTGCAGTGCAGGAGGCATTTAACACCTGGATGGATCAATCCGGTCGGTCACTTAACGAAATCAGCCGGGTTCTGGCGATGAGCCTGTGAAAACGTCTTGCAGCGCGGATCAGGTGCTCTAGGCTTTCGGGCATGGTTCGCCCCCTGCTGATTTCGATCCTGATACTGTTTGCGTCCTGCGGTCGCCCTTTGACCGAGCAAGAACGCGCTTTTGCGGGCAATATTCACGGAGAAACCCTTGATCTGGACCGCGTTCGACTGGTCGAAGGCGCGCCAGTGGCTGCAATCACATATACGCGGAAAGCCCGCCCCCGACTGGCTTGTCGCGAACGGATTCTACCGCCGGTCACCGAAGAAGTCGTGACGGGGAAACCAGCAGCCGTGGCCCTGTTCAACCGCGTTTATTTCACAAGGGATTGGTATCTGGACGACTATATGTCTCAGTACCCCGAGCGAGTGAACCTGATCGCCGCCATGCTTCTGGCGCACGAGTTGACCCATGTCTGGCAATGGCAAAACCGAAAGACCACTGGCTATCACCCATTACGCGCGGCAGCCGAACATGGTCGGCAGAATGATCCATATCTGTTCGATCTGGATACCTCGCCTGACTTTCTGGCCTATGGGTTTGAGCAGCAGGGCGCGATCGTCGAAGAATACGTATGCTGCCGCGCTCTGGACCCGGATGCGCCGCGTACACAGCGTCTGCATGATATGCTGAGCCCTCATTTTGACGTCGCGCAATTGCCTGGCAGCCGACGCGAGAGCGACATTGGGCTGCCTTGGGCGGGCGCGGAAGTCAACGGTATCTGCGGCTGAACCTGTCAGTTGCCCTGAAGCGTTTTCAGATACTCAACCAAATCCGCAATTGGCTTGCTGGTCAGGATCGGCTGCCCGGCTGGAGTTTTGATGGCCGTGTCGTTCCCCTCGAAATACGGACCATAAACAGGCATGGGGCTGCCGTGGCTGACCAACGGGTCACGACCATCGATGCGTGCCACAACTCGCGCTGTGGGGAATACACCGTCTTCGCCGGACAGAGCTTTCAGATTTGTCGGTTGGATCACCAAAACACCAGCCATCGGCCCGTGACCTGTCGCGTCCAACCCGTGGCACGTAGCGCAATAATGCATGTAGAGTTCCGCGCCCGTTTCGGCATCCTGCGCGAATGTGGCCTGTGAAGTCAGGCCAACCAAGATCGCCAAACTTGTCCCAAGCATTGCCCTATTCATCACTTTCCTCCTTCCAGCCCCGCAAACTCAGACTTGCCGGATGGGCTCTATGGCGCAATGATCCAGATCAACGAAGCGGCACAAGGGGTTAGGGCGATGACACAATATGCAGCGATCATGCTGGCAGCCGGGATCGGAGTGCCCATTCTCGCCGCCCTAAACGCCGCACTGGGTAAGCTGATCGGTTCCCCCACGACGGCTGCGGTCGTTTTGTTTGCAATAGCTTTCGCGGCATCAGCCGTCGTGATGCTGGTCTTTCCGGGCATGACCGCGCTGGCCAAAGTCACACAGGCGCCGAAACACTTGTTGCTCGCAGGCGTCCTGATTGCTTTCTACGTTTTGTCGATCACACATGTCGCCCCGCATTTCGGGGTCGGCAACGCCGTTTTCTTCGTCTTGCTCGGACAATTGATCAGCACAGCCGCCATCGATCATTTTGGCCTGTTTGGGGCACAGGTCACCCCGCTGACCCTGATGCGGGCGGGCGGAATCACAGTGATGGCAATCGGTGTCGCGATCACTCAACTGGCCTGAGCACTCCGCCCTCAAGCCTCAGCATCCGATCCATTCGGGCCGCGAGGTCCAGATTGTGCGTCGCAATCAGCGCGGACAATCCGGCCTCACGCACTAGGTCCATCAGCGCCGAGAAGACCTGATCAGACGTGTCGGGATCAAGGTTGCCCGTTGGTTCGTCAGCCAAAAGAACGCTGGGTTCGTTGGCGAGCGCCCGACAAAACGCAACCCGCTGCTGTTCTCCGCCCGACAGGGCCGCTGGCCGGTGGTCTGATCGCGCCGCGACACCGACCCGGTCCAACAGCATCATCGCACGGTCCCGCGCCGCCTTGTCAGATGTCCCGTTCGCCAATTGCGGCAAGACGATGTTTTCCAAAGCCGTGAATTCTGGCAACAAATGATGGAATTGGTAAACGAACCCAACATCTCGCCTGCGAATGGCTGTGCGGGTGCGGTCACCCTTGCCTGTGGCGGCCTGTCCCGTGATCTCGACCGAACCGTGATCCGGGGTGTCCAGCAATCCTGCAATATGCAACAGCGTCGACTTGCCCGCCCCGGACGGTGCCACAAGGGCCACCGCCTCACCGGCGCGCAGGTCCAGATCGACCCCGCGCAGAACCTGCACTTCACCCGGCGTACCTGGCAGGTAGGTTTTGGTCAGACCGCTCAGGCGCAGTGTCACATCACTCATAGCGCAATGCCTCAACCGGATTTAGCCGCGCCGCACGACGCGCTGGGAAATAGGTGACGAGGAAGGACAAGCCCAAAGACAATCCAATCGCTTTGAGCACATCTGACAGATGCAACTCGGCCGGAAGCGCATAGATGCCGCGAATGGACGGGTCCCAAACACCGCCGCCCATCACATAATTCACGAATGAGAAGATCGGGTCGATATAGAGTGCAAAGAGGCAGCCCAGGATGACACCCATCGTCGTCCCGATGATCCCCGTGAACGCGCCGCAGATGAAAAAAACCCGCAAAATCGAGCCCTCGCTCAGGCCGATTGTTCGCAGAATGCCAATATCGCGCCCTTTGTTTTTGACCAGCATGATCAACCCCGACACGATATTCATCGCCGCGATCAGGACAAGGATCGACAGGATGATGAACATCACGTTGTCCTCGACCTCCAACGCGCGCAGGAACCCACCCGAAGCGTCCTGCCATGTCCAGACCTGACTGCGTTCACCCGCCGCTTCGATGATAGGGATCAGCATCGGGCCAATCTCCTCGGGGCGGTCGACCATCACCTCGATCTCATCGGCCACGCCTTCGCGGTTGAAAAAGCTCTGCGCCTCGTCAAACGGCATGTAGACCCGAGTGCGGTCAATATCATAGCGGCCTGCCGAGAACACATAGACCACGTCATAGGCGTTCACGCGTGGCGAGGTTCCAAAGGCAGTCTTGACCCCATTGGGCGATGTCATCTTGACCCGATCGCCCACGGTTGCGCCAATCGTACGCGCCACGCCCGACCCGATGGCAATCCCGTTGGCAAATTGCGACAAATCTCCTGCTGATTGTTCAGCCTCGGCAATGCCCGGCAGGCTTTGCAGGTCATCTGGCCGAATGCCAAATACCTGAACGCCCGAGCTGCGATCCGCATTGGTGATCAGCACCTGCCCTTTGACCAAGGGCGCGGTTCTCTCCACCCCTGGCACCTGCGCGATGCGTTCGGCCATGGTGTCAAAATCAGCGATTGTCCGGTCCACGCGGCCGCGATCATCTATCTCGCCCGCCGAATAGACGGTGACATGCGCGTTGGCCCCCAGAATGGTGCCCACAAACTCGGACCGGAAACCGGACCGGACCGAGAGCGTCGCGATTAGGGCAAAGACGGCCAAGGTGATCCCGATCAGAGAAATCCAGGTCATGACGCTGACACCACCTTCGGCCCGGCGGGCCCTCAGGTAGCGCCAGGCAATTTTCCATTCGAACGGAGCAAAGGGCGGGGGGGATTTGGCCATTCCTGCCTCGGTTATCGGTTTTGCGCGACCCTTTCGGCATTTCGCGCGGGGGTCAAGCAGGTTGTGGCGGTATGCGCCTCAGTCGACATGCCTTAGGCGGGCGAATTTAGCTTGAATCGAATCACACGCGAAGGGCACTCAATAAATAAGCGATCACGCGCCCAATCGGTTACACCAATGGTTGTGACGCCGTTCACAGACAAGGGCTAATTGTTTCAGTTATGAAGTTAATGAGGGCATGGAGACATAAACTGAATTCCAAATGCAACAAAACCAGAGCAATTTTATTTCGTGTTTTGCTTATTTTCCGGAATTTTGTCACTCTATTCTTGGGGGAACGTATTTAGTAAGAGCGGGGGTCGCTCATGGGTATTGAAGGAAACATTGAAACCCCGGGTCCGATTTTGACCCGGAACGCAACATCAGACCTGGATTGCGAAACGGCGGCATTGCTACGGGCCGCGATTAGGCCTCTATTCGCCGGCGCTGCAAGTTGGGCCAGCTTGGCGGATATTCTCAGGGACAAAGGCTATCGTCTGGAATTTCGAAGCGGGCGTCTATGTGTGACGGATCGCATGACCGGAGAGCAGGTCTGTGGCCTACGATTCCTCGGTTTTGAATTGGTCGACCTTGTACGCAGAATGGGACGCCCCATCGTTGTCGCACGCGGCTGCGACGCGGACGGGGACGTGCTGCGGGCACGCCCGACATCGGGTGCAATCTAAAGCCAACCTGTTTCAGGCGACGCCGTCGTAGATTTCCGCGATTTTGGTCACTGCCGCCTCGGGGCTGAGTTCTTCGCTTTCACCCGTCTTCCGGCTTGTCAGTTCAACAACACCATTCTTCAGACCACGCGGACCGACGGTAATTCGCCAGGGCAGACCGATCAGGTCCATAGTCGCAAACTTGCCCCCTGCCCGTTCGTTACGATCATCATAAAGCGGCTCAAGACCCAGCGCGGTCAGCGCTTTGTAGATTTTTTCACAGGCCGCATCCGCCTCATCATCACCCTGTTTCAGATTAACGATCCCGCAATGGAATGGTGTGACGCCTTCGGGCCAGATAATACCCTTGTCGTCATGGCTGGCCTCGATGATCGCACCCAGCAGGCGGCTGACACCGATACCATGGCTGCCCATGTGAACCGGAACCGGCTTGCCATCAGGGCCTTGCACCGTCGCGCCCAGCGGTTCGGAGTACTGAGTACCGAAATAGAAGATTTGCCCAACTTCGATTCCACGCGCCACGCGACGGCGGTCTTCTGGAACCTCATTAAAGAGCGCCTCATCATGGGTTTCGTCCGTGCGGGCGTATTTTGAGGTAAACTCTTCCAAAATGGCCTGACATTGTTCGCGGCTGTCATAATCGATCTCGCGATCCCCAAATGTCAGATCGGTCACGGCGCTGTCATAGAAGACCTCGGACTCGCCAGTGTCTGCCAGAACAAGAAACTCATGCGTGTAGTCGCCGCCGATGGGGCCGGAGTCGGCACGCATCGGGATGGCTTGCAGGCCCATCCGTTCATAGGTGCGCAGATAGCTGACCAGATGGCGGTTATAGGCGTGCAGCGCGTCCTCTTTGGTCAGGTCGAAATTGTAGCCGTCCTTCATGTAGAACTCGCGTCCGCGCATGACGCCGAAACGCGGGCGGATTTCATCGCGGAACTTCCACTGAATTTGGTAGAGCGTTAGCGGCAGGTCTTTGTAGCTGTTGACGTGACCCCGGAAGATATCCGTTACCAACTCCTCGGCCGTGGGCGTAAAAAGTATATCCCGGTCATGCCGGTCCTTCATCCGAAGCATTTCCTGACCGTAATCGTCATACCGTCCGGATTCGCGCCATAGATCGGCCGATTGCAGGATCGGCATCTGGATTGCAATATGCCCAGCGCGCGCCTGTTCCTCGTGCACGATATTTTCCAGCTTGCGCAGGACTTTGAACCCCATTGGCAACCAGGAATAAATCCCGGCGGCAGCCTGTTTGATCATCCCTGCGCGCAGCATCAGCCGGTGGCTGACAATCTGAGCCTCGGATGGGTTTTCCTTGAGAACGGGCAGAAAGTAACGGCTCAGGCGCATTTCGTAACCTTTTAGGTGATACTTCAACAATTGGGTGATTATGCCAAAGGCTTGCCGGGGGCAATCGTGCATTGGCAGTTTTGCGACCTTGCAACCGTCGGATTCATAATTGACCCACCAGTCAGGAAACTCAAAGGTGATACGAAAGAAACAAAGCGAGACTGCCATGCAGACCATCACCGAACCCGCCCGCGAAATTCCCGTCGTGCATCAGACCGATGTTCTGGTGGTGGGTTCAGGTCCCGCGGGGCTGTCAGCGGCGCTGGCTGCGGCGCGCGCCGGGGCCGAGGTCACCTTGATGGATCGGTTCGGTTGCATGGGCGGCAATATCACTGCCGTCGGTGTCGAAGGATTCGCATGGTATCGGCACGAACAAACGGTTGAGGCAGGTGGCATCGGCATGGAGTTTGAAACCCGCGCCAAGGAAATGGGCGCGGCTGTGCCCGAAAGCCAATCCCTCAGCTATGAGTTGGACAGCGAGGGGTTCAAGCTGGTAGCGGACAAACTGGTCGAAGAGGCTGGTGTTCATCCCATGTTGCACCGTCAATTCGTCGCTCCGATCATGGAGGGCGACCGGATCACCGGCGTCATCACCGAATCCAAGGCCGGGCGCGAGGCGATTCTGGCCCGCATCGTGATCGACGCCACGGGGGACGCAGACGTCGCCCACCGCGCGGGCGCGCCAACGCACAAAACCGCACGCGAGGACATGATGGCGGCATCGGTGATGTTCCATCTTGCCGGTGTGGACAAACGCGCCTTTATGGAAGGCATCAAGGCTGACCCGCAGACCTATAAGGACTGGGGCGGCGGCGGTGAATGGAACATCGAGACAAGCGGGAAAGAGGACGACATGTTCTCGCCCTTCGTCAAGAAACCTTTCCAGCAGGCGATCGAACAGGGGTTGATCCCGGCACATCTGAACACGATCGCGGGCACATGGGGCGCGATGCACGACACGGGTGAGTTGACCTATATGAACCTGATCCACATGGACGGCATCGACGGCACCGATCCTGACAGCCTGACGCGGGGTGAAATCGAAGGGCGCCGCCAATCCATGCTGGCCATCGAAGCGCTGCGTCGGTTCATGCCCGGCTGCGAAAACGCCCGGTTACGCAACTTTGGTATGACCATCGGCATTCGGGACACACGCAAGATCGACGCGGTCTACAATATGACCGAAAACGACGCGCGAAATCAGGGACGGTTCGAGGACTCCATCGGCATTTATCCCGAATTTATTGATGGCTACGGCATCCTGATCCTACCGACGACTGGTCGCTATATGCAGATCCCCTATCGGTCGATGCTGCCCAAAGGGGTCAAAGGCCTGCTGGTCGCTGGCCGATCACATGGGGCGGACCGGGTAGCGCACGCCGCAACGCGCAACATGTCCTGCTGTGCTGTCATGGGTCAGGGCGCCGGTATTGCTGCCGCATTGGCGTTAAAAAGCAATCAGGAACTTCACAACATGGACCTGACACTGGTCCATGCGGAACTGGATCGTCAGGGCGTTCGGGTGCACTGATGGATTGCATCCCGACAATCGACATCTCGCCGCTTCGGGAACGCCCGGACGATGGCGCGACAGTGCAGAATATCCTTGAGGCTTGCACCGGGATTGGTTTCCTCTCCATTACCGGAACGGGTGTGCCTCCATCCATGGTGGATCAGGTTCGGACCGTGGTGCGCGCGATCTTCGACATTCCAGAGCAGCGCAAATGGGATCAGGCGATCACCCGCGAGGCCTATCGCGGCTATATCTCCATGGGTTTCTTTTCGCCCAATGATGGCTCGGGTCAGGCGGACAAGTACGAGGGGTATAAGCTGCACTATGAAGTCCTCGAAAACGCACCGATCCGTGAAGAATGCGCGCTGTATGGCCCAAACATCTGGCCACAAGAAGTTCCCGAAGCGCGGGATATCATTTTGAACTATTGGGCCTGCCTGGACGAGGTCACGGACCTGTTGCTGGGCGCGCTTGAGGCTGGACTTGAGGTCAAACCCGGTCAGTTGCGGGATGCGTTCCGCGATCCGATGACCAACATGACGCTGCTTCATTACCCGCCGCAAGCTCCGGAAGAGAGCGGGTACGGCATCCATCCGCACAAGGACACGGACGCGCTGACCATAATTGCTCCCGACCCGGTTGGCGGGCTTGAGGTCCAGACCCGGGACGGAGGATGGATCACACCGGACTGTCCACCGGGTGGATTCGTGGTCAATATCGGCGACATGCTGGAACTTTGGTCGGGTGGCCGTTTGAAGTCGACGCCGCACCGGGTCGTCAACAAGTCCGGAAAGGAACGATATTCCTTCCCGTATTTTGCCGTGCCAAGACATGATGTCGTGGTCGCGCCGCTGCTGCCTCCGGTTGCTGGTTTCGACCGGCCTGCGGTGCATTGTGGGCACTGGTCGGCTGAAATCTGGCGCACCAACTGGCCTGATGAAACAGCGGCACATGACACGCCCGAGTTGGGAACGTTGCGCGATTAGCACCCGGAAAACCTCTGGGTGATGAACCGCTTGCATCGCAGGCGTCGATAAGCGAAGAACACCTGCAAAGGCCGCAACAAGGGGATCACCATGGCTCTGCCGGTTAAGGATCAGCTTCGGTACTGGGGTATTGTGGCTGCACTCTTTGTTCTGGTGTTTTGGTTCCTGGGTGATGTGCTGCTGCCATTTGTCATCGGCGGCGCTATTGCGTATTTTCTGGACCCTGTCGCGGATCGGCTTGAAAGGCTGGGTTTGTCCCGGATGGCCGCGACCGGGATCATCACCGTCGTCGCGGTTCTTGGATTTGTTCTGCTCATCGTGATGGTGGTGCCTGCGCTGATCACGCAGCTTCTGGACCTTGTCGACACTCTTCCCAACCTGTTCCGTCAATTACGCGGCTTCATCGAAAGCCGGTTCCCGTCCCTGTTGGACCAACAATCTAATACGCACCAAATGTTAGTGTCCTTCGGCGAAACGCTCAAATCCAAAACCGGCGATGTCCTGCAGACGTTGCTGGCTTCGGTTGGTTCGGCAATCAATGTCGTTGTGCTGATCGTGATCGTACCCGTCGTCGCGGTGTACCTGCTGATGGACTGGGACCGGATGATCAAGCGGATCGGAGAGCTGCTGCCGCGTGACCACGCCCCGACCATCATTCGACTGGCTGGCGAGATTGATGCCGTACTGGCCTCATTCGTGCGCGGCATGGGGACGGTCTGTCTGATTCTGGGAACGTATTACGCCGTCGCGCTGATGTTGGTTGGTCTGCAATTCGGACTGATTGTTGGGTTCATCGCGGGGCTTGTCACGTTCATCCCTTATCTGGGCGCGCTGATCGGCGGGTCTTTGGCAATCGGCCTCGCCCTGTTCCAGTTCTGGGGCGACTGGGCCCATATCGGGCTGGTCGCCGGAATCTTTGCGCTGGGTCAGGTGACCGAGGGTAATTTCCTGACCCCCAAGCTGGTTGGCAGTTCCGTCGGCCTGCACCCGGTTTGGCTGCTGCTGGCGCTGTCGGTATTCGGCGCGCTCTTTGGATTTGTTGGCATGTTGATCGCTGTTCCGGTGGCCGCAGCGCTTGGCGTACTTGCACGGTTTGGGACCGAGCAATACTTGGGCAGCCGTCTTTACACCGGTTTGGAAGGACAGCAGCAGGACGGCGAATAAATGGCTACTCAGCTCAGCTTTGACCTGCCCTCGAAAACTGCACTGGGGCGAGAGGATTTCTTCGTTTCTCCAGCCAATGCGTTGGCTGTCGCGATGATGTCGGCCACGTCGTGGCCCGGAAACAAGCTGGTGCTGACCGGACCGGCCGGTGCGGGAAAAACCCACTTGGCCCATGTCTGGGCGGCCGAAACCGGCGGGCGTATCGTGCAAGCTGCGGCGTTGCGACATGAAGACGTCCCTGAACTGGCGCGATCGCCTGTCGCGGTCGAGGATGTTCCAACGATCGCTACGGACTTGGACCAGCAGAAGACTTTGTTTCATCTGCACAATCTGACACTCGCTGAAGGCCACGCCTTGCTCATGACTGGTCGCACTGCCCCCAAGCTGTGGAAACTGCCTTTGGCTGATCTGCAAAGCCGGGTCGAAGGGGCGCATCATGTGGCTTTGGACGGTCCGGACGATGCATTGCTGGGCGCTGTACTGGCCAAGCTGTTTCTGGACCGGCAGCTCAACCCAGGGCCGGAAGTGATCGCGTATCTCGTCAAACACATGGATCGCAGCTTTGAAACTGCCGCCGACGTTGTGGATCAGTTGGATGCATTGGCGCTTAGTGAGAAACGAGACATCACACGCGCGCTGGCTGTTCGCGTTCTGAATACATCATACCCGATACCCGGTCCCGGTGATTGACCGGGAACCCCTGATTTCGCATCCTGTGCCACAAACAACTGGAAGCCACATGGAACAGACCATCGAAACGGAACCCCAGGACTACGGGCCTTTCGGAAAACCGCTGGTCGATGATCCCGGCGCGCGGGCGCTGTCGCGGGTGGGCGTGGTGGATATCGGTTCAAACTCGGTCCGGATGGTGATCTTTGACGGGGCCGCGCGGTCTCCGGCGTATTTCTACAATGAAAAAGTCATGTGCGAATTGGGTGCCGGGCTGTCTGAGACAGGCCGCCTGAACCCCCGTGGACGTGAGCGCGCCTTGTCCGCGATCCAACGCTTCCAGTTCCTAGCCAAAGATATCGGCCTACCTGCCCTGCACGCCGTTGCCACAGCTGCTGTTCGTGAGGCGGCGGACGGGCCTGAATTCTGCGCGCAGGTCGAGGCAGAGACCGGCCTGATGATAAATGTTGTAGACGGAGAGGAGGAAGCACGCCTGTCCGCGCAAGGCGTACTGTTGGGCTGGCCTGGTGCCTATGGTCTGATCTGCGACATTGGCGGATCTTCGGTGGAATTGGCCGAGATCGGCGATGGCGACGTTGGTCGCCGAATGACTTCACCGCTTGGTCCTCTCAAGCTGCGCGACATCAAGGGCGGCCGGCGGGCGCGCAAAGCGCACATCAAAAAGACTCTGGAAGACATGAAGGACCGGATGGGCCCTCAGCGCGACCGGCTGTTTCTGGTGGGCGGAAGTTGGCGCGCTTTTGCGCGGATCGATATGCTACGGCGTGGCTATCCGTTGAACGTGCTGCACGAATACCGGATGACCCACCGACAGGTGCGGGAAACCATAAAATTCATCGAAAAGAGCGACCCCGACAAATTGCGCAGTCAGGCCGCGGTCTCGGGCTCTCGTATGGCGTTGATCCCTTACGCGATGGACGTTTTGTCCCGTCTGATCCGCACCTTCAAGCCCAAGGATATCGCGATTTCCAGCTATGGTATCCGCGAAGGATTGCTGTACCAGCAGATGCCGCAACATCTGCGCGACCGCGATCCCCTGATCGAGGCCAGTCGCTTTGCCGAGGCCAAGGACGCCCGACTGCCCGGTTTCGGCAAACACCTGTTTGACTTCGTGATGCCCTTGTTTAAGTCAGCGCCGCCGCAAAAGGTCAGGCTGATCAAGGCCGCCTGCCTGCTTCATGACGTCAGCTGGCGCGCGCATCCCGACTATCGCGCCGAAGTATGTTTTGAGAACGTAACTCGTGCCAACATGAGCGGCCTTAAGCATTCGGAACGTGTGTTCATCGGCCTCGCCCTGCAACATCGCTACCGAAACAAGCGCGAGGGTACGCGGTTTGCCGGTCTTTACGAGCTGCTGGACGAGCGTGACCAGAAACAAGCTGAGATTCTGGGTAAAGCCATGAGGTTCGGGGCAATGCTGTGGATGCAAAGCGACGCGCCCATGGGAACCCTACGGTTCTATCCCAAGAAGCATGAGCTTGAACTGCGACTGCCCAAGTCGGCCAAACCCCTGTTCAACGAAGTGGCCGAGGCGCGACTGAACTCCCTTGCCAGCGCCCTGAAATCCGAAACGCGAGTGATTATCCGAGGCTGATCAGAGATCCGTATACCCATCCGATGGCGTATCTTCAGGCTCGGGCTTGTCCTGCAGCGGTTTCTTTCGGATGATGATATCGCCGTTGGGCAACATCTCAGGCGCTTCGTAGCGGCTCCAATCCTGCACCTGATTGGCCAATTCCGCCAGCGCCGGCCCCATTTCCTGCATGAACGACTGAAGCGCCGGGCCGAACTGATCGGCCAGTGTCCTTAGATCATCCAGCGTCGGCTCCATCTCTTGCCTAAAGCCCTCCAGGAACAATTCGGCCCCTCTCTCCATCAGAGATTTACCCGAGTCCTCCTGCGCGTTGGCAGGGGCTGCAATCGCGACGCAGGCCGCGCAAATTATCAGGATGTGTCGCATGTTTCGAATATAAGACGCGCAAACGTTGGTTGAAAGATCACAGCTCGATATCCAGCGTCACCGGGAAATGATCCGAGGCGGTCAACAACGCGTCACGCAACTCGGGATTGCCCCAGCAAGCCGAGTCGCGAAACGGGTGCCATATGCGCCAGTTGGGCCGTCGATCACGCAGATCCTCGGTGATCATGACGTAATCCAGAAGCGCCTCAAGATAGCGGCCCTCCTTGGGCCTCGCAAATCGAGCCGTCGCAGGCACCGACGAAGGGCGAGGCCCAAGCGCCCGAGCCGCATGGGGATCGTAAAGCCCGGCCTGCAAGAGAATTTCAACCGATGACCGCCCGAACAAATGTTCAAATTCATCCAGTCCCGGACCATCATTCAGATCGCCCAGCAGAATGACAGGTTCTTGCGCGGCGACATGCGCCTCGACCCGTCTGGCCAGCCAAATCGCCTGGGCCAGTTGTTTACGTCGGTTCGCGATCGAAATTCGAACAGCCTCATCCCGTGTTTCGGCCCCATGTGGCGCCTTGGATTTCAGATGCGCGCCGATCAGGCGAAAAGCCGAGCCGGACGCGGTCTCAACAGCCAGCTCCATCGGCGGTTTGGAAAATCGAACACGGTCTTGCGTCGCATCCACGTCCAGATCAATCCGGAACTCCGCATCAAAACGCGGTGCGCGACTGTTGCCATCAGCCTCACCTACAGGGTCGTGACGCGCTTTCAATTGGTCAGGGTCGAAAAGCAGCGCCAGCTCCTGATGCGTGTCATTGGCAAATCCCATCACGGCATGAGATGTCCTGAGCTCAAATGCCTCAGCAAACGACTGCAAGGCCCGGACCGTGTTCTGGGTTTTGCCCGAGTTTGGTGCCTCGACGATCAACACCGCGTCTGCATCCATGGCGGTCAGGACCTTGGCAATCGCCTCAAGCTGTTGAATCTTGGTGACATCGTGCCGACCCGACCAACTGTCATCGGCGATCAAATTGTCCTGACGATCAAACAGGTTGGCGAACCATTCTACGTTATACGTCGCCAACCGCATCGGTCTTACGCCCGCGCGCCCTTGATTTCATCCCAGGCGCGATTGATGTCGATCATTTTCTTTTCAGCCAGGCGGATCGCCTCTTCCGGGACTCCACGCGCCATCATCGCATCGGGGTGTGTATCACGAACCAATTGTCGCCAGACCTTTCGAATGTCCGGCATCGGCATATCGCGGGGCACGCCGAGCACGGTATAAGGGTCCTTCGGCGCGTCGGGAACAAATCGCGCGCGCAAGGCCAGAAACTGCGCATCGGTCTGGCCGAATATTCGGCTGACATCTTCCAGAAACTGGTTTTCATTCGGGTGGTAAAACCCGTCGGCCATCGCGATATGAAACAAGCCTTCCATCAGATCGCAGAGCGTCGTGCTGTCGTCGGCAAACATATGCGCGATCTTACGGGCATAGTCCTGATACCCAGCCACGTCCGTGCGCGCCATGTCAAAGACGCGCGCCGCGCCAGCCTCGTCTTCGCGCGCTATTTGGAACACGTCGCGGAATGCGGTCACTTCGTCCCGGGTCACCTGGCCGTCAGCCTTGGCCATCTTGGCGCCCAAGGCAATAACGGCGATCGCAAACGCGACCGAGCGTTCCGGCGGCGAGCGCAATTTCTCAAAGACAGCCGCCAGGCTTTCGCCTTGGGCCAGCGCGCTCAGCGCATCAGAGATACGGGTCCAGATCGACATGTGCGCACCCTAACGCCCTAAATTGCGCCTGTCAGGTGCAACCGGTTGGTCGGCGGCAAGAATTTTCTGCATCAGCACAAGATCCAGCCATTTGCCCCATTTGCGGCCAACCTGGGGCATCCGACCGACCTGAGTAAAGCCAAGAGCCTTGTGAAAGGCGATTGCCCCTGGGTTGGCGGATGAAATCCCCGCCACAAGAACATGCACCCCATCCCGCCGCGCCGCTTTTTCCAACTCCGTCATCAATGCCCTGCCAGCACCCTGCCCGCGCGCGTCTGGCGTAAGGTTGATCGAGTGTTCTCGGGTCTGCGCATAGCCCGGTCCGGCGCGAAACGCTGTATAGGTGGCAAATCCAACAACACGCCCCGAACTCTCGGCCACCAGAAACCGGGGACCGCGCGCGTCGATATCCGCTGCAATTGCGGCCAGCGCGCGTTCCTCTGTGGTGAATGTCACCAGACTTTCCCGAATTATCGCGTTGACTATGTCCGCAACGAACACCGCATCGTCGGCCCGGGCCTGCCGGATGATCATTCCAACACACGTGGTCCATGGGGCGTTTCAAACTCAGCCCTCAAAGCCACAGGGCCGGTGTCGAATACCACATGCTCCAACGCACCCAACAAGGTGGCCAACTCTACGGCATCGGGGTGATACACAACCAAACGGCTCAGACGAAATCCGCTGTCCTGCAACATCTGCGCCGGGTGCAAATCACCCTGCCACTCAATCAACGCCGGGAACAGATTGTCGAAAGGCAAACGCCCATTTGGCGGCACCGCCATCCGCCAACGCAACGCGCCTCGGGTCAGATCTATGGGATGGCCGACACCATCTGGAAATACCGACAGCGACGCTTCGATATCCGGGACCCGGCAGATCCAGTTCGTCAGGCGCGGCGTCCCCTCGAAGCGATCCAGATCGAACCACCGCGTCCGCTCCGGGTTCGGCGCACCGGGATCAATTGCAATCGCTTCCAAATACAAGCCATCCCTCAGACCCAGCAACCGGTTGTGCGTACCAAACTTTTCGTGTTTGCCGCCGTTCTGAAGGCTAACACCTAGCGCCTCTTCCACATGCGCCGCCGCCTCTTCCAGAGTCGCCCCTGCCACCGCAATATGATCCAGTTCCATCGCGTCCTCCCTCCATCCCGCGCCAGCCTACATTCAACGCAGAAGGGCGCAAGCCAAAGCCGCGCCCCACTCTTCACCTGGCCCAAAATATCCTCGGGGGTGAATTTGCCGACGGCAAAGAGGGGGCAGACGGCCCCCTGCCCAGCTTTACGCCCGCGCTTCGCCGATCAGACCCAGAATATCTTGTGCCGCCTCGGGAATATTCGTTCCGGGCCCAAAGATCGCCTTCACCCCATGATCGTAAAGGAATTGATAATCCTGTTGCGGAATTACGCCGCCGCAGATGACGATGATGTCTTCTGCCCCGGCCTTCTTCAGTTCTTCAACCAACTGCGGGGCCAACGTCTTGTGTCCGGCCGCTTGCGAAGAAATCCCGACCACATGCACGTCATTATCCACCGCATCCTGAGCTGCCTCAGCAGGTGTCTGGAACAGCGGACCCACATCCACATCAAACCCGATATCGGCAAAGGCCGTCGCGATCACCTTGGCCCCCCGGTCATGCCCGTCCTGCCCCATCTTGACGACCAGCAAACGCGGACGGCGGCCTTCAGTTTCGGCGAAATCCTCGATGGATTTCTGGATCGCGGCAAAGCCTTCGTCCCCTTCGTAGGCCGCGCCATAGACACCAGCCAATGTCTTCACCTCGGCGCGGTGACGACCGAATTCTTTTTCCATTGCCATGCTGATCTCTCCTACGGATGCACGAGCGCGGGCGGCCTCGACGGCGGCGGCCAGCAGGTTTCCTCCCTCACGGGCTGTATTTGTCAGATTGTCCAAAGCCTGCTGGCAGGCGTCGTCGTTGCGGGTTGCGCGGATACGTTCCAGCCGCGCAACTTGCGCCTCGCGCACAGCCACGTTGTCGACGTCCAGAATATCGATCGGATCTTCCTGTTCCTTGCGGTACTTGTTGACGCCGACGATCACCTCATCGCCCTTGTCGATCATCGCCTGACGACGCGCGGCGCTTTCCTCGATCCGCAGCTTGGGCATCCCCGAGGCGACGGCCTTTGTCATACCACCCATGTCCTCGACCTCTTCCATCAGGGCCCAGGCTTTTTCGACCAGTTCATTGGTCAGGCTTTCGACATAGTAGGACCCCGCCAATGGATCGACCACATCGGTCACGCCGGTCTCTTCCTGCAGCACCAACTGCGTGTTGCGGGCTATGCGGGCAGAGAAATCGGTCGGCAGGGCAATCGCCTCATCCAAAGCGTTGGTGTGCAGCGACTGCGTGCCGCCCAGAACCGCGCTCATCGCCTCATAGGCGGTGCGGATGACGTTGTTATAGGGGTCCTGTTCCTGCAGTGACACGCCGGACGTCTGACAATGGGTGCGCAGCATTTTCGACCGCTCGGATTTCGCGCCGAAGTCCGTCATCACGCGGTGCCACAGGGTGCGGGCTGCGCGCAGTTTGGCGATCTCCATGAAGAAGTTCATGCCAATCGCAAAGAAGAAAGACAAACGCCCCGCAAATTTGTCCACGTCCATCCCGGCCTGTGTCGCAGCGCGCACGTATTCGCGACCGTCCGCCAGTGTATAGGCCAGCTCCTGCACCAGGTTCGCGCCAGCCTCTTGCATGTGATAGCCCGAGATCGAGATCGAGTTGAATTTGGGCATCTCGTTCGACGTATAGTCGATGATGTCCGAGATGATCTTCATCGACGGTTCAGGCGGATAGATATAGGTGTTGCGCACCATGAATTCTTTCAGAATGTCGTTCTGAATGGTGCCGGACAGGACCGATTTGTCGTGCCCCTGCTCTTCCCCTGCCACGATGAAACTCGCCAGAATCGGGATCACCGCGCCGTTCATCGTCATCGAGACCGAGACCTTGTCCAGCGGGATCCCGTCGAACAGGATCTTCATGTCCTCGACCGAGTCGATGGCCACACCGGCCTTACCAACATCACCCACGACGCGCGGATGGTCACTGTCATAGCCCCGGTGCGTGGCCAGATCGAAGGCCACAGAGACACCCTGCTGACCCGCAGCCAGATTGCGGCGGTAGAAAGCGTTGGATTCCTCAGCCGTCGAAAACCCTGCATATTGACGGATCGTCCACGGACGCCCCGCATACATCGTCGCCTTGACCCCGCGCGTAAACGGCCCGAAGCCGGGCAGAGAGCCCATATGCGGCAACTCAGCGGTGTCTTCTTGTGTATACAGCGGTTTGACGTCGATGCCTTCCAGCGTTTCCTTGGTCAGATCGTCCAACGGGCGTCCGCGCAGCTCTTTCTCGGCCAGCGCGCGCCAATCCTTTGTGTCGGTCATATCGGTTTCCTTTGTTCCATTCGCAGTTCGGCGGGTGCGAACCCGCGATCATCAGTATTCGGGTTGCAAATCAGTTGCGCCAAACCATCGGCCCCGGCAGCTAGCCAGGCCAGATCGTCGGCATAATCGCCCCAAAGCTTCATCGCCTGTGAGGCGTTCAGCCCGTGGGGCGCTGGGTCCGGCGCGCCGTTCATCGCTGTGCCATCCTTGTGTTCTGGCGCATGGCACCCGGTCAGCGCCTCCAGCTGCGCGCGCTGGTGTCCGGCAAATTCTTCAAACGGCAGGACGAGAAAGGGAACATCCGGAAAGGCGCCGCCCAGTTCGGTGATGACATCGCGCCAACTGCGGTTGCTGTTCGCGATACGAGCCAAACGCGCGGTCTGAACCGGATCGCTGCCCTTCCGGAACAGATAGGCCGCCACAGAGGTCCAGTAGGCGTCCTGCGCCCGGATGTTGAGCGCAAGTCTGGTGACCCTGCCACCGAACGCGCGCGCCAGAATGCCACCGCGTTCTGCGACACCGGGATAAAGGGTCGCGAAGGCCAGGTTACGCTGCATAGAGCCCACAAAATTCTCTTGGCTGATCACGAGGTGTCGCGCGCCGGTTCGTGCGCAATTATCCAATTCCCGCTGCAAAGCGGACTGCACCTGCGGCGTCATCTTGTCGAGACTGTTCAGCCTGAGTGTACGTGTCCTCTCGGGGCTCCAGTACACCATCCCCAGCTGTTCCAGTGCGTCCGCATTTGCGCCCAGGTAGGTCTGAAAACTGGTGGTCGCGCAGCGATGCGCGCCGCAATGCAAGATCACCTCCATGCGCACACCTCGCCGGCTTGGATTCCGCGTCGTTGAGACCGCCGCAAAGCGCATTCCCGACCTGCGCGCGACCCTGTGGCTCGGCAAACGCGCATAATTTTGATGCCAGCCTGCGATTCGCAGGTCGCATTCGCCGAGACAGGGGCTATATTCAACGGGACAGGAGACCCCATGACACGCTTAATTGGCCTTGTTTTCTCTGCACTTATGCCCATAGCCGCAATGGCCGCCGATGGTGCGGCTCCGGCGGAGGATGCGTTTGTCCGCCCGGCAGGTGACAGCGATCTGAGCGAGTTTCTCTGGGTCAGCCGCCCCATTGTGGTGTTTGCAGACACGCCCGCCGACCCGCGTTTCCAGCAGCAGATCGATATGCTGCTGGAGGGCGAAGATGCGATGCGGGACCGGGATGTGGTCGTGTTGACCGACACGGACCCGGCAGCACGATCCCCGATCCGGTCGCAATTACGCCCGCGCGGGTTCCAGATGGTGTTCGTCGATAAGGACGGTGTCGTGAAGCTGCGCAAACCCAGCCCGTGGAGCGTGCGCGAGATTGGCCGATCCATTGACAAAACCCCCCTGCGCGAACGTGAAATTCGCGAGCGGCGCGGCGGCGGCTGAGGCACAGACCTCTTGTGAAATGCTGTGCATTCACCTATATTTAAGGCAGACAAGGCATATGGCCTTGTAAGCAACCAAGGAAAGGAAAACCGAATGGAAAAAGATCCTAACATTCCGTTTACTCCGATCCCTGTGACAGGTCGGACCGGGCCGCGGCCTGGCTATTGATCCGCTCAGCCAGCGCCTGAGCGGCAGTTGGGCCGCTTTCCGCATATTCCTTAATTAATCCCAACGCGTGTTGCCCCATGGCAAACGCGTTTTTTCGCATCTCGAAATAGTCCTGATACATCAGAATTCGACGATCCTGTTTCATATCAGGGCTGCGAAAGGCCTCTCCGCGCATGTCTTCGGCCAATGCCGTCATCGATTTGATCTGGCTATAATAGGCAACGATCGCATCAATGGTAACGCGGGGCAGAACCTCGATCTCTCCGACCATGGAATCGTATAGAAAATCGTGATGCTCACGCGGGATAAAGGGAATGAACTTCCTGCTGGCCTGCATTTGGTCTACGATGCGCGCGGCCTCGGCTTCGGCTTCGCCGTCATCCCAAAGGGTCTGCAGCGTGTACCCGATTTCAGCGTAAAGCGCCTTGTGGTAGTCCCGCAGTTTCTCGGCTTTGGCCCGCTTGCGCTCCAGTTCAGCAAAAACCGCAGTGGTCAACCAACCGGTTGCGATCACCAGCCCGGCAATTATCGCCTGCCACAGCCTGATTTCGATGTCGTAGAACTGCGACAACACCAGAAGCGGCGCGCCAAGAACCACGAGAACCGGCAGCGCAATGGAAAAAAGAAACTTGAAGATGACCGTGTGCGTAACCTGCGTATCATCTCCGGCGTGATGCAAATAAAGCCATCCCCCGGCGCAGAGTACAACGATCAGCAATGCAACGGATGGCCCCTGGTCCATGGGCATGCCAAGCGCAAGAACGGACAGCGCTAAAAACGCTGCCGCCGCTCCGCCCACCCAGGCCAACAAAACCGCCACCCGTTGCTGCATGGGCTATTCAAACTCCATGATCACGTCATCGACGGCCAAGCTGTCACCGGGACCGGCGTTGATCTTGGACACAATGCCCTTTTTCTCAGCGCGCAAGATGTTCTCCATCTTCATCGCCTCGACAGTGCACAGCGCCTGACCTTCCTGTACCTCCTGCCCTACTTCGACATCGACCTTCACGATCAGGCCCGGCATGGGGCAGAGCAGCATTTTCGACGTATCGGGCGGCAGTTTTTCAGGCATCAGGCGCGCCAGTTCCGCCTGACGCGGGCGGCGCACATGCACCTTCATATCCGCGCCACGATTGCGAATGCGGAACCCGCCCGAGATTTTGTCGACCTTCAGAACCAGCGGGCCACCGTCAACGTCCAGAACCGCCAGTTGGTCGCCAGGGGTCCAGTCCGAGGCCACACGCACGGTTTCACCATCCTCGAACCTAACCGTCGCACCTTCTTTGTCGGCTTCAATCTTGACGTCGAACTCGTGGCCTTGCAGGGCGACATTCCAGTGCGCCCCAACCTTCCGTTCGTGGTTGTCCATGCGGCCCGACACGCGGGTCCGGCGGATTTCGGCAACCCGGTACATGGCAGCACATGAGGCCGCAATGCGACGCAGATCGGTTTCAGGCAGTTCCACGCCGTCGAACCCGTCCGGATATTCCTCGGCGATAAAGGCCGTGGTCATGTCACCGCTGACGAATTTCGGATGGTCCATCACCGCCGACAAGAACGGCAAGTTGTGGCCAATCCCCTCAACCTCGAAACTGTCCAGCGCCACGCGCATCGCCTCAATCGCGGCTTCGCGGGTCGGAGCCCACGTACACAGCTTGGCGATCATCGGGTCGTAATACATGCTGATCTCGCCGCCCTCATAGACGCCGGTGTCGTTGCGCACCGCGGCCTCGCCTTCGGGCGCATCACCCTGCCATTTGCCATTGACCAGCATCGGACCAGCCGCCGTTTCCATCGGAGGGCGATAACGGGTCAGACGACCAATCGAAGGCAGGAAGTTGCGATAAGGGTCCTCGGCATACAGACGGTTTTCGATCGCCCAGCCGGTCAGGGTCACATCGTCCTGCGTAATGGACAACTTCTCGCCTGCCGCCACGCGGATCATCTGTTCGACCAGATCGACACCGGTGATCAACTCAGTCACAGGATGTTCCACCTGCAGGCGGGTGTTCATTTCAAGGAAGTAGAAGTTCTTTTCCCCATCCACGATGAACTCGACGGTCCCGGCACTGGCATAATTCACGGCCTTCGCCAGCGCGACCGCCTGTTCACCCATGGCTTTGCGGGTCTCGGGGTCCAGGAACGGCGACGGTGCTTCTTCCACCACCTTCTGGTTCCGACGCTGGATCGAGCATTCGCGTTCGCCCAGATAGATGCCATTGCCGTGGCTGTCACACAGAACCTGAATTTCGATATGGCGCGGCTGGGTCACGAATTTCTCGATAAAAATCCGGTCATCCCCAAAGGAATTAGCGGCCTCATTCTTGGACGACTGAAAGCCCTCGCGCGCCTCGTCGTCGTTCCATGCGATCCGCATGCCCTTACCGCCACCCCCGGCGCTGGCCTTAATCATGACCGGGTAACCGATCTCGTTCGAGATCTTCACAGCCTCATCAGCGTCTTCGATCAGACCCATGTAGCCGGGCACGGTCGATACGCCCGCTTCCTGCGCGATTTTCTTCGAAGTGATCTTGTCGCCCATGCTTTCGATCGCACCGACAGGGGGTCCGACAAAGGCCACGCCTTCGGCCTCAAGCGCCTCGGCGAATTTGGCGTTTTCCGACAGGAACCCATATCCGGGATGCACCGCCTGCGCGCCACTTTGACGGATCGCGTCCATGACCTTGTCGATCACGATGTAAGACTGGTTCGCGGGTGGTGGGCCGATATGAACCGCCTCATCCGCCATCGATACATGCAGAGCGTTGCGGTCCGCGTCCGAATAAATGGCCACCGTGCCGATGCCCATCTTTCGAGCAGTTTTGATGACCCGGCAGGCGATCTCACCCCGGTTGGCAATCAGGATCTTATTGAACATGGGACGTCCTTTGTCTTGGTGTTCGGAAAACGCAAAACGCCGCCGCGGGGAAATGACCCCACGACGGCGTTGTACGCGATGACGATCGGGGCAGAGTTTGCCCCGGTTATTTCTGCGTTAGTTACAGTTGTTCTGTGTCTTGCAATACAGCACGTTGCCTGCCGCGCCGACAGCTGCACCGAACAGCGGGTCCGCGCTGAGGACTGCCGCCCCGATCGCACCTGCACCGCCGCCCAGAACCGCCTGTTCACCGGTCGAGTTGCCGCAGGCCGACAGGCCCGCGCAGGCGGCAATAACAAGGAATAGTCGTTGAATCTGCATGTCTTCTGCCCCTTCAGGTTTTTTGACGTCTTTGGGGCGAATTGCCGAGAATACGCGCTGTTATGCAATAACAACCGCGCCGCTTCGGCGTTTTGCGCAGGTTCTTGCCGCTTTTTGGTGACACTTGCGGAACAGAAAAACGCGGACAGGACTTTGTGGGGAACACAAGCCTGCCCGCGCAAGGAAGGGGTACGGAATAGTAGGTGCATGTGCGACGCAGGCAAAGTAGAGCCGCACGGCCCAATCAGTCTGACCCGCACAATCCCAGCGGCCAACTCTGCATTGTTTCCAATTACATTTCCGGCTGATTCCCGCTCATCCACAGAATTCGGGCGCAGATTTGCGCCTATGGGCTTGGCAGCGAAATCGGTAACGAAATCCGGTCGGGGCGTCACACTGCTGTTACATTTCGGTCTGGCCGCACGACCTTCGCGCACCGCAGCATCACGGCATGCCGCAACTGCGAAGGCCGAAATTTCACTCTGCGGCAGGGTGTTGGTACCTGATGTCAGCAAGCTGTGAACGCGCCGTGAAACTCCGGAACAATTCCTTGAGAAATTCGCATCTTTTTCTCCGGATTTAGTGATTTCCGTCGCACCTGTGGGCGTGGAACGGTGAATGCGCACACTCGCACACAAGGAAGCATCCATATGAAATTCAGTAGAAAAAACGCCGGTCTGCTGGCCGCCGGCGCCCTTTGTGGGTTGGGCGTCCCAGCCCAGGCGCAAGATGCCCAAACCCAATCCGGACTTGATGCCCTGCGCGCCCGCGTTGAAGCGCTGGAGGCTGCCACCCCCGGCTCTGGAACCGGTGATCTGAAAATCGGAAACACCACGCTGGATGTTTACGGCTACGTCAAAGCCGATTTCTTTTACGACTTCGATTTCGATCAAGGCGACACCGCCTTCGTCAACGTTGTCGGCGAACCGTCCGAGGCGACCTCGGGAACATTTGGCGCGACGGTCCGGCAATCCCGGCTGGGACTGAACACAACCACGCCCAGCGGAATCGGCGATATCCGTGGGCAGTTGGAAGTTGATTTGTTCGCCTCGGACGGAAATGCCGAGTTTCGTCTGCGCCACGCCAACATCCGGATTGGTGAACAATGGCTGATCGGTCAGTTCTGGACCAACTTCCAGCCTCTGGATACCTACCCGACCTCGGTGGAATTCAACGGCCCGGTCGGTGTCGCCTTTGCCCGTGTGCCACAAGTCCGGTACACGAACGCTTTCTCCAGCAATGCCGAGTTTGCGTTGTCGATCGAAGAAAATGTCAGCGGCTCCAACTCGGAAGACCCGGTCTTGACCGCATCGGCTGAATACAACGACGGAAAGTACATCGCCCGAGGTGCCCTGCTTTATGGCAAAGCCGAGGGTGGCGGTGACGAGGTTGACCAAACCGGTCTGACCCTGTCTGCCGGCGCGCGCCTGTGGGAGGGCGGCCTGTTTCAGGTCAACTACGTAACCGGTGAAGCGCTTGGCCCCTGGCTGATTGGTCTGGGCGATGCCGTTGTGAACGGCGAAGCCAACGACGTTGACGGATTCACTGTCGAACTCCGCCAGCAACTGAACCCCAAATGGAACGTGGGTATCGCTTATGGCTACGAAGACTATGACCTGCCGACCAACAGCTTTAGCGACGGAAGCGGCGCGCTGAATTTTACGGAACTGGAGACCATCCATGTCAACGCGTTCTATCAGGCGACAGACAGTCTGACGCTGAGCGCCGAGTACATCTATGGCGAGCGGAACGACGCGGGCACCGGTGACAGGTTTGACGCCAGCCGGGTTCAATTGGCCGCGCAGTTGAATTTCTGACGCACCACCCACACCCTGCCCGAGATCGGGCGGGGTTGCCCGATCAACGGCAACAAGTAGCGGATATGCGGCCGCCCATGCCACGGTCAGCGCACGCCGTCAAATAAGTCCGGGAAGGACAAACGCGCCGTATCAACGTCGATCACAAGCAGCGCGTCATAGCTGGCCGGATCAAATGGATCTTCGGCAGGGATGACCTCGCGCTCGAACAGCCAACTCAGACGACCAGCGTCCAGGTTGCCCCGCTCAAACGGCTGATCCGCAAAATGCTGCCACAGCGCCTCCATAAAGGCTGCATCGGCGCGACGGTCGGCGGGTTTGCGATCCCGAAACCGCTCGCGCCGCGTCAAAGGCGTAATTCCCTTGGGATTGGCCCGGCGGATCGTGAACTGAAAATCCGTACCCGGCAGACGTCCGGGAAAGCCGCGATGTTTCAACATGGCAAAACCTCGTCTACTGAGCAGAAACTGCGCAATCCCGCTGACGGTCTCGCGACGGATGTATCGAGCGCCACGATCAAAGACCCTCCCAGATGCAGCGGGACTGATCCAACCGATACGCCTCAAAAAACTGCGTCGCATCGGGCGAAGAATGCCCGAATTCGGTTGGTCGATCCGAAAATGAAATGACGACCCGCGCCGGGTCGAGTTCGTATTTCGCCACATAAGCCAGAGCAAGCGTCTGACATAGGTGCTCCATGTCAGCAGCGGCGATATCGTATGTTATACGCCCCAATGTTGATCCGATCCTTGGCGCGATGAACCGAAAGCGCAGCCATAATTCGCCAGGGTTGTTGTCCAGTAGAACGTCGCTCAGGTGAACCGGCTGGCCGGACGGGACCGGCAGCAGGGTTTCGGTTTCGGCCAAAGCGGGAACGGACCATCCGATCAGAACAAAGGCGCGACCCCAGACCCGCCAGAAGCAGGCTCCTCTCTCCGGGGTCGCGCGCGCATGGCTTTTGGCCCGCGCTATACTATGTCTGATGGGAAAAACCATCTATCAGTTCTGGCCTCAAAGTCAAACTTGCCCCTAGGTAAACTTGTGCCGCCCGACCGGCTTGTTTCTTACTGGAAATGTCAGGTCTTGCAGCCTACCCGGAGCGTGGTGTCTAGAGTGGAATATTGTCGTGCTTTTTCCACGGGTTCTTCAGTTTCTTGTTGCGCAGGCTTGCAAAGGCCCGCGACACCCGGCGGCGCGTCGACTGCGGCATGATTACCTCATCGATAAAGCCACGCTCGGCGGCGACGAAGGGGTTGGCAAACCGATCCTCATAATCCTGCGCATGCTGGGCGATTTTTTCAGAATCACCCAGATCGGCGCGGTGAATGATTTCGGTTGCACCCTTGGCCCCCATCACTGCAATTTCGGCCGTCGGCCAAGCATAATTGAAGTCACCGCGTAGATGTTTCGAGGCCATAACGTCATAGGCCCCGCCATAGGCCTTGCGGGTGATCACAGTGACCTTCGGAACGGTCGCTTCACCATAGGCAAACAGCAACTTGGCCCCATGCTTGATCACACCGCCATATTCCTGGCTGGTTCCTGGCAAAAAGCCGGGCACATCGACCAGAGTCAGGATCGGAATTTCGAAACAATCACAAAACCGCACGAACCGCGCCGCCTTGCGGCTGCTGTCAATGTCGAGGCATCCAGCCAGAACCATCGGTTGATTGGCAACAACACCAACCGTCTGCCCTTCAAGCCGGATAAATCCGGTGATGATGTTTTTGGCATAGTCTTCCTGGATCTCGTAGAAATCGCCCTCATCTGCAACTTTTGTAATGAGTTCCTTCATATCGTAGGGCGTGTTCGGATTGTCGGGGATCAACGTATCCAGCGATGCCTCAACCCGGTGCGGGTCGTCAAAGAACGGACGGACGGGCGGCTTTTCCCGGTTGTTGAGCGGCAGGAAGTCGACCAGGCGGCGTACTTCGGCCAATGCGTCCACGTCGTTTTCAAAAGCGCCATCTGCCACCGAGGATTTCTTGGTATGCGTCGATGCCCCGCCCAGTTCCTCGGCGGTCACGACCTCGTTGGTGACCGTCTTGACCACGTCGGGGCCGGTCACGAACATGTATGAGGTGTCTTTGACCATGAAGATAAAGTCCGTCATCGCTGGGCTGTAAACCGCGCCACCCGCACACGGCCCCATGATGACACTGATCTGTGGCACTACGCCCGAGGCCATGACATTGCGCTGAAACACTTCGGCATATCCAGCCAGTGAGGCAACGCCTTCCTGGATTCGCGCCCCACCCGAGTCGTTGATGCCAATCACTGGCGCGCCATTCTGGATCGCCATATCCATGATCTTGCAAATCTTCTGGGCATGGGTTTCCGACAATGATCCGCCAAATACCGTAAAGTCCTGGCTGAACACATAGACCATGCGACCGTTGACTGTTCCCCAGCCGGTGACGACACCGTCACCCGCAGGCTTTTGATTTTCCATTCCGAAATCTGTGCAGCGGTGGCTGACGAACATGTCGAACTCTTCAAAGCTGCCTTCATCCAGCAGCAGGTCAATACGTTCGCGCGCCGTCAGCTTGCCCCGCGCGTGCTGCGCGTCGATGCGTTTTTGGCCTCCACCCAGACGCGCTTCGGTGCGACGGGATTCAAGTTCGGAAAGGATGTCTTTCATGACGGTATTCCCCTATGAAATTTTGCGGACCATATCGCCAGCGCGAAAGGAGCCAAAGCACAAATCAGCAAATTTGCAAAGGATGGAAAATCTTGACCCCACAAATTGCAAACTTGCTAATTAACACATCAATTCAATTCAACCGTTGGCATTTCCCATTTGCAGGCACTAAGAGTGAACCATGCAGTTCAGATCGCGCTCAACACCTCGAACACCGCCGACCCTGACAACGCTCGTTTTGTTGTCTGGGCTTTCGGCGCTGAGCATGAATCTGTACCTGCCCAGCTTACCCTTTATGGCGACGTATTTCGAGACTGACTACAAGATCATGCAGCTTTCGATTGCGCTCTACCTGCTGGTGAATGCGGTCCTGCAAATCCTGATCGGGCCTTTGGCGGACAAAGCTGGGCGCAGACCTGTGCTGCTGTGGGGGCTGGTGCTGTTCCTGCTGGCCACGCTGGGATGCATCTACGCGCCCAATGTCGAGGTCTTTCTGGCCTTCAGAATGTTTCAAGCGGTCATTGTTGTTGGCATTGTTCTCAGCCGCGCTGCAGTTCGTGACTTATTCGAACAGGATCAGGCGGCCTCGATGATCGGATATGTGACCATGGGCATGGCGGTTGTTCCGATGATCGGCCCCGCCATTGGCGGTCTGCTGCAAGAGGGGTTTGGATGGAAAGCCAATTTCTGGCTGCCCTTCGCGCTTGCTGCCTTGGCACTTTTCCTGACCTACAAGGATTTTGGCGAAACCGCAGCGGCCAGCGGCAAAACCTTATTGCAGCAGTTCCGCGAATACCCAGAGCTTTTGGCATCGCCCCGCTTTTGGGGGTACTCGCTGTCCTCGGGCTTGTCTTCCGGCGCCTTTTTCGCCTATCTCGGCGGCGCGCCTTTTATTGGAACCGAAGTTTTCGGGATGAGCGCATCCGAGGTCGGAATGTATTTCGGAGCACCAGCAATCGGCTATTTCTTTGGCAACTTCATAAGCGGGCGCTTTTCCGTTCGCTTCGGCGTCAACAGGATGGTGCTGTGGGGGTGCTGGCTGAACGCAATCGGCGTTGCCTTGTCCGCAGTTCTGTTTTTGGCTGGCTTCGGCTCGGCACTCAGCTTCTTCGGCTTTATGACATTTGTTGGTCTTGGCAACGGCATGTCCATCCCCAACGCAACCGCGGGATCCCTGTCGGTTCGCCCGCACCTTGCAGCCACGGCTTCGGGGTTGAGCGGGGCGATCATGCTGGGTGGCGGCGCAGCACTAAGCGCCTGGGCTGGCGCGCTTTTGACACACGAAACCGGGGCAATGCCGTTGCTTTGGCTCATGCTTGCGACATCGGTTTTGGCCATCGTCGCAATCACCAGCGTAATCCGGCGGGAACGGCACCTGGGACTTTAGGCAACTTGCACTCTCGGCTTTGCAAAGTTATTCCATCATTATTGAAAATCTGCAAAGAACGCCAATGGCCACTCAAAAAATCTATGCAGGCGCAAAACTCCGCGAAATGCGCACGCGCCTGACCCTGACCCAAAAGGACTTCGCGTCTAAGCTGGGCGTGTCCCTTCCTTACCTTAATCAAATGGAGAATAATAACCGTCCGATCTCGACGACAGTTGTTCTGGCATTGGCACAGGAATTCGGCATGGACGTGACCGAGCTCAGCACCGGCGACAGCGAGCGGTTGGTCTCGGACATGCGCGAAGCACTGGCAGACCCGGTATTTGTCGACACCATGCCGCCGCTGGCAGATTTGCGGCTGACGGCCTCCAACGCGCCTGCCCTTGCGCGCGCCTTTATTGAACTGCACCGGGCCTATCGACAAACCCACGAAAGGCTCGCCTCCTTGGACGAGGCCCTTGGACGCGAAGACGCCCGAATTCAGGCCAGCCCCTGGGAGGAAGTCCGCGACTTCTTCCACTACTGCGACAACTACATTGACGCAGTTGACCGGGCAGCCGAGCGGTTCGCATCAAATGCCCAGGATGCGGGCGGCATCAGGCAAGCCGCATTGAACAGCTTGTCCGAGCGGGGAATTCGCGTCGCCTTCGCAGATACAGAAACCGTTCGCCAATACGACGCAGAAGGCAAAAACCTGCGATTGTCATCGCGAACAACGCCGCAAACTCAGGTATTCCAATTGTTGCTGCAGGTCGCGCTGATCGGACAGGACAAACTGCTTGAAGCAACGCTGGACTTCGCCAGATTCCAAAGTGACGAAGCCCGCGCCATCGCAAAGATCGGCCTCGCCAATTACTTCGCCGGCGCGTCGCTGATGCCCTATGCGGCATTTCTGGCGGCTGCAAAGGAATATCGGCACGACCTGGAGTTGCTCAGCAATCGGTTCGGCGCGTCCATCGAGCAGGTCGCACACCGTTTGTCGACGTTGCAACGACCCGGCGCCAAAGGTGTTCCGTTCTTCTTCGTCCGCGTGGATCAAGCGGGCACAATTACGAAACGCCACTCGGCCACGCGCCTGCAATTCGCAAGGTTTGGCGGTGCCTGCCCTTTGTGGAACGTCCACCGCGCCTTTGAAACACCCGGGCATTTCCTGCAACAGCTTGCCGAAACGCCTGACGGGGTGCGCTACATTTCACTGGCCCGCGATGTTTCAAAATCAGGTGGGTCGTTTGGCGCGCCAACCCGCAGATATGCCATTGCGCTGGGATGCGAAGTCCGCCACGCCGAGGCGCTTGTTTATGCCGACAACCTGGACATCTCAAACGCCGGCGCTTTTGAACCGATTGGCATCTCTTGTCGCATCTGCGAAAGACAGACCTGCCACCAACGCTCGGTTCCGCCCCTTGAACGACGCCTAAAAGTCGATGCCCATAACCGCGGCACCCTTCCGTACGAAGTCACCTGAATTCACCTGGCTTAAAATATCCCGGGGGAGGCGCGGCACGCCGCGACGGGGGCAGAGCCCCCGCACCAGCCTTACGCCTTGGAAAGGATCGCCCAGATTTCGTCCTTTAGTACCGCACGCTTTTTGCGCAGTTCAACTTCGGCCAATTCTTCCATCGGCGCGACATTGGTTTCGGCCCGGTGAACGGTTCGATTGACCTCATGATATTCATCTGCCAACCGCAAAAAATGGGCGTCACTTTGCTTGAGCTGGCTCATCAATTCGACCTTGTCTGGAAACTCTTCGGCCAGTTCATGCGGGGTATTTGACATCCGGTTAACTCCTAGATTTTACGTTGCAAACCAGAATTAGGACCGCGCCAATATTTCCGCATTGACGCGGATCAAATTTCGCACTGAATTCGCTGTTTTCGGTTAAATTTCCAGGCGCGCTGTTACCGCTGCTCTGTTGCCCAAGCCGGATGTACCCATGGCCTGTCATTGGCCTTGGGTAAAGCGTCCTTGCCCAACAGATGATCCGAGATTTTCTCGCCCACCATGATCGATGGAGCATTCAGATTTCCATTGGTAATCTGCGGAAAGATCGAACTGTCCGCCACGCGCAAGCCATCCACTCCGATCACGCGCCCCTGAGGATCAACCACGGCATTCTTGTCGTCCGGCCGACCCATCCGACACGTCCCGCATGGGTGATAAGCGCTTTCGGCATGCTCGGCGATGAAACCATTCAGTTCCTCATCAGTTTGCACCGCAGCTCCAGGCTGGATTTCCTTCCCGGCATAGGGTTTGAACGCGGCTTGACCGAAAATCTCTCGGGTCAACCGGATGCAAGTGCGGAAATCTTCCCAATCCTGTTCGTGGCTCATGTAGTTGAATCGGATCACCGGTGCGTCCTCGGCGCGGCCGGATCGCAACGTCACAGCTCCGCGCGAGGGCGAACGCATCGGACCAACATGTGCCTGAAACCCATGCCCCTCGGCAGCCGCTTGCCCATCATAGCGCACAGCCATCGGCAAGAAGTGGTACTGAATATCGGGGTATTCCACACCAGGCTTCGAGCGAATGAAAGCCGCGCTTTCGAACTGGTTGGAGGCCCCGAGGCCGGTCTTTGTAAATAGCCACTGCGCCCCGATTAGCCCCTTGCTGAACAGGTTCCAATGCTTATAGAGCGTGATTGGCTGCAGCGACGCCTGTTGGATGTAGAGTTCCAGATGATCTTGCAGGTTTGCGCCCACACCTGGACGGTCCGCGACGACGCCAATCCCATGCTCCGCCAGATGCGACGCTGGGCCAATGCCCGACAGCATCAACAGCTTAGGCGAATTGATGGACGAGGCCGCCAGAACAACGTCACGCCGGGCACGGATGGTTTCGGTCTTGCCACCGCGGATCAGTTCAACGCCGGTCGCTCGCCCGTCTTCGATCACGACCCGGGACGCCAGGCCGCGCACAATATCGCAGTTTTCGCGCTTAAGCGCGGGCTTCAGGTAGGCATTGGCCGCAGACCAGCGTCGCCCTTTCCAGACGGTCTGCTCCATCGGGCCAAAGCCTTCCTGCTTTTCACCATTGTAGTCGCCGGTGACCTCGTACCCGGCCTGCTTGCCCGCATCGACAAAGGCTTGAAACAACGGATTCAGGCGCGGTCCGCGCGACACGTGCAGTGGCCCATCAGTGCCGCGCCACGTCGGATCGCCGCCGTGACCACCGTCGTGCCAGTTCTCCATGCGTTTGAAATAGGGCAGAACGTCCGAATAGGACCACCCATCGGCCCCCATCTCGGACCAGGTGTCAAAGTCACGCGCGTGGCCGCGCACGTAGACCATTCCGTTGATCGAGGATGACCCTCCGATCACTTTGCCGCGCGGGCATGCCAGACGCCGGTTGTTGAGATATGGTTCCGGCTCGGACTGATAACCCCAGTCATAGCGCGACATGTTCATCGGATAGCTGAGCGCTGCTGGCATCTGGATGAACGGCCCGGCATCCGTGCCGCCATGCTCGATCACCAGAACCGAGGCTCCGGACTCGCTGAGACGATAAGCCATCGCGCAGCCTGCGGATCCTGCACCGACGATGACGAAATCTGCTTCCATATTTGGTCTCCGTTCCCCACCGGGCCAAGATTTTTCGTCGAAAAATCTCTACGCCTCCGGCGGGAGTATTTTCAATAAGATGAAGAGGTTATTCTCCGCGTGGGAAACGCTGGCTTTCCTCGACGATGTTCAGGTCCATGTGGTTGCGCATGTAGCGTTCGGACGCTTTTTGCAGCGGCTGATAGTCCCAGGGGTAGTAGCCGCCCTGTCGCAATGCATCATACACGACCCAACGCCGTGCTTGACTGGCGCGGACATCCGCATCGAACTGGTCCAGATTCCATCGCGCCTGGGATTTGGCGCGTAGAGATTGCAAGGTGCCCACGTGCTCTGGAGCGTCGGCGAGGTTGTTCAACTCATGGGGATCGGCGTCCAGATCAAACAACTGGTCTGGGTCCAGCGCGCAACGGTTGTATTTCCATTTGCCATAGCGCAGCGAAACCAGCGGCGCATAAGACGCCTCTGCGGCGTATTCAATCGCAACCGGAGCGGTACGCTCGACACCTTGTGCGAGAGGGACAAGGTCTTGTCCATCGGTCCACGGCGCAATTTCGGCCATATCGACACCTGCCAACGCTCCCAACGTGGGCGTCACATCGATTGTTGAGACGGGTGTTTCAATACACCCGATCGGCAGGTCAGGGGCCGAAATCATTAGAGGCACGCGGGATGAACCTTCAAAGAAGGTCATTTTGAACCACAGCCCCCGCTCACCCAGCATGTCGCCATGGTCAGAGACAAAGAAGATTATGGCCTCTTGTCGGGTGTCTTCCAGTACGCCAAGGATTTCACCAATCTTGTCATCCAGATACGAGATGTTGGCAAAATACGCGCGCCGCGACTTGCGGATGTCATCCTCAGAAATGTCAAAACTGCGCCAATCATTGGCGTCGAAAATCCGTTTTGAATGCGGGTCTTGATTGTCATAACCCAGATCCGCGACCTCGGGCATCAGGTGCTCGCAATCCTCGTAGAGGTCCCAGTATTTCCGCCGCGCCACATAGGGATCGTGCGGATGGGTGAAGCTGACAGTCATGCTCCACGGGCGGTCATCCTTGCCGCGCGCCAGATCATAAAGCTTGGCCTGGGCGTGATAGGCTACCTCGTCATCATATTCCATCTGGTTGGAGATTTCAGCCACGCCCGCGCCAGTAACCGAGCCCATGTTGTGATACCACCAGTCGATCCGTTCTCCCGGTTTGCGATAGTCGGGCGTCCAGCCAAAATCTGCTGGATAGATGTCAGTGGTCAGGCGGTCTTCGAACCCGTGCAACTGGTCAGGACCGACAAAGTGCATCTTGCCGGACAGGCAGGTGTAGTACCCCGCGCGACGCAGATGATGCGCGTAGGTGGGAATGTCGCTGCGGAACTCAGCGGCGTTATCATAGACCCCCGTTCGCGAGGGCAATTGACCGGACATGAAGCTTGCCCGCCCCGGAGCGCACAGCGGCGAGGCAGTATAGGCATTGGCAAACCGCGTCGAACGCGCCGCAAGCTTTTTCAGGTTCGGCGCATGCAGCCAGTCTGCGGGACCATCGGGAAAGAGGGTTCCGTTCAGCTGATCCACCATCAGGATCAGAATGTTCGGTTTTGTCATTTTTTGGCCTCAAGGAAGGTATCGAGCACACGCATGGCGTGATTGACGGCAAGTTGCGGTTCTTCCGGCGCGCTGAGCGCCGCGCGGATATAAAGACCGTCGATCAGGGCGGTCATATCCGCGGCTGCCTCGTCCGGATCGCTGATCAAGGGGCGCAGTGCGTCAACCAGATTTGACCTGATCCGCGCCTGATAGATTTGCCACAGACGCAGCGCGTCGTCATTTGTCTGGGCCAGCACATAAAAGGTCATCCAGGCGGCAATCACGTCCGGCGTGAAACAGGACGGTGCAAAACAGGCGCGAATAATTGCCTGGGCGCGCTCATTGGGTGGTGCCGAGCGGAGCTGCGCGCGCGCCTCGGCACCGAAATCCGACAGGATTTGGCGCATCGCCGCCAGAAAAATCTGATCCTTGCCGCCAAAGTAGTGATGCGCCAACGCGCTGGACATGCCTGCGCGTTTGGCAATCTGGCTGACTGTGACATCAAGGGACTTTTTCACGCCTAACTCGGCAATTGTCGCTTTGACAATCGCATCCCGTCGGATCGGTTCCATTCCGAGTTTCGGCATACCTGCCCCTTCGCAACGCTGTGACGTGTGCAAAAAGGCTACGGCGTTTTTATTGACTCGTCAATCAATAACCTGCCGCTTGCGCCGTGGCGGGCTTTCTGACCCCAGAGACGGCGTCGGCGGTGGTCTTCCGCCACGGTTCTGAACCGCCTCGCGCCAGGTGATGAAAGTGACAGCGGACAGGATCAGAGTACCGCCCGCGACGACCCAGATATCCACGCCTTCGTGAAAAATAGCCGCGCCCAATATCGTGGACCAAATCAACTGCAGGAAAGTTACCGGCTGCGTCACGGCGACTGGGGCAGCCTGCAGCGCCAGCGTCATAAAATAGTGCCCCGCTGTTGCGAAACACGCGATTAGGAACAGAACGCCGATGTCGCGCAGGCTAGGCGGCTGCCAGACGGCGACGGCAAATGGGATCAAAGCAATCGTGACCCAGATCGACAGATGCGCGACCACGACCGAAGGCCGTATATCGCGGACCATTATCTTGGCCAACAAGTAGGACGCCCCCAACATAAGCGATGTGCCCAGCATGGCCAGATGACCGGGCAGAACTTCACGAAACCCGGGGCGCAGAATGATAAGAACGCCGACAATCGCCACGATGATCGCCGCTATACGGCGGAATGCCAGCTTCTCGTCCAGAAACAGGGCCGCACCCAGCGTGACATAGACCGGCGTCATGTAGTTCATCGCGGTCACCTCGGCCAAAGGGATGCGGGTCATGGCAAAGAACCAAAGCATCACCGCGACCGCGTGAACAACTCCGCGCACCCCGAACAATGTCAGGTTTCGACGCGTCATCGGCGTTTCACGAATTGCGCGCAACGCCGGTAGCAGGAAAACCAGGCCCAGCGCATAGCGAATGAACGCCGCTTGAATTGAGTTCATGCTGTTGCCCAGCGCTTTGACCAAAGCCGTCATCGCGACAAAGGACAGCCCGGCGGCAAACATCCAGAACATGCCGACAAGGGGATGAGACTGATCTGTGGCTGAGGTCATGATGCCGTTGAACACCTATTTCCCGGCAGTCACAACCCTTCACATGCTAACAAGCTTTGCGGCTATGCCCAGCATCACAACGCCGATCAGAAGGTCCAGAACCTGCCAGGCCCGTGGGCGGGCAAAGAGAGGTGACAGTGCGCCAGCGCCGTAGCCCAGCGTAAAGAAGAACACAAAACTGGACGTCATCGCGCCCAGCGCGAAAGCCAACCGGTCATCATACTGAGCCGAGATTGACCCGATCAGCACCACTGTATCCAAATAGACATGTGGATTCAGCCAGGTGAAGGCCAGAACGGTCAAAAGGGCCGCCCGCAAACTGGACCGTTGCGCCTTTGTGACCTCCATCGCCGCACCGCCTTTCCAGGCGGACCAGAAACTGCGAAGCCCGTACCATGTCAGAAACACCGCTCCGCCGTATCGCATCACGGTTTCAAACCACGGCGCGGATTGCGCGAGCGTTCCGAAGCCTGCAACGCCCGCTCCGATCAGGATGGCGTCCGAGACGGCACAGGTCAGGCACAAGACAAACACATGCTCGCGCCGCAGACCCTGACGCAGGATGAAAGCATTTTGCGCTCCGATCGCCAGGATGAGGCTAAAGCTGAGGACGAACCCGGCTATCATCGTTGTAAACATGCGAACTCCATTTGTTAGCCCGTTGACTAACGTGGCGAAACGCTTCTATCAAATTAAAGAATCTGACTTCAATTAAGCCAAACTAATGCTGCTGGACCCCAATCACCTGTCCGCATTATCCGCGATTTTGCGCCACGGAAGCTTTGAAGCCGCCGCTGCTGAGCTTGCGGTCACCCCCTCGGCTGTTTCGCAGCGGATCAAAGCGTTGGAAGACCGCGTTGGGGCCGCCTTGATCCATCGCGGAACGCCCTGCACAGGCACCCCGGCAGGGTTGCGCATCGCCCGGCATGCCGACGATATCGGGGTGCTAGAGGCTCAACTGGCCCGCGAACTGACCCTGGATCAGCAGGCCGAGCAGGCCCGGGTTCGTATCGCCATCCCCGCAGATACGCTTGCGACTTGGTTTCTGGACGCGATGGCCGAGGTGGACGGTCTGCTGTTCGATTTGGTGATCGACGATCAGGACCATTCTGCGCAATGGTTGCGGCGCGGCGAGGTCAGCGCTGCGATTACGGTCGGCGGGCAACCGGTTCCGGGATGCGACGCGATCGCTCTGGGCACATTGCGATATCTTGCGACCGCAAGCCCGGCTTTCATGAAGAAGTGGTTTGCAGATGGGGTCACGTCACGTTCGCTGGCACGTGCGCCTTGCCTGACGTTTAATCGAAAAGACAACTTGCAGAGGGTGTGGATGGCTGAGGTTGCCGGCGCGCGGATCAACCCGCCAACGCATTTCCTGCCCTCTTCTCAAGGCTTTGTGGAGGCCGCAATCGCGGGATTGGGGTGGGGCATGAACCCGGAACCGCTTGTGCGTAAGCCGATGGTCGAGGGCAAATTGCGCGAGGTCATTCCTGGTAGACCGCTGGACATTGCTCTGACGTGGCAAGTCGGACGAATTCTTGCTCCTGCATTGGCACCCCTGACACAGGCAGTCAAACGAGCGGCTTCCAAGCAGCTGCTGTCAGTACAGGCCACGGACAACTGACTATTTTCTTTGCACCTAATCAAAAGCCCGACCAGATGGCCGGGCTTGGAACAGTCTGCGGTGCAGGTGTCAAAGCTGCGCCATGACCTCATCAGTGGCTTCGAAATTGGTGGTCACACGCTGCACGTCGTCGTCATCCTCAAGCGCGTCCACCAGCTTCATCAGCTTCTGCATGTCCTCCAGACCCAATTCGGTCGTGGTGGTGGGTTTCCAGACCAGCTTGGTCGCTTCCGACTCGCCCAAAGCGCCTTCCAATGCGTTGGAGACTTCGTTCAGATCGGTGTCTGCGCACCAGATGATGTGACCATCTTCTGAACTTTCGACATCCTCTGCGCCCGCCTCGATGGCGGCTTCGAAAATCGTGTCTGCGTCACCCGCGTCCACTGGGTAAACAACTTCACCCTTGCGTTCAAACATGAAGCCGACCGAACCGGTTTCGCCAAGGTTCCCACCATTCTTCGAAAAGGTCGAGCGCACCGTGGATGCCGTCCGATTGCGGTTGTCGGTCATCGTTTCGACGATCACGGCGACGCCATTGGGGCCATAGCCCTCATACCGGATTTCTTCGTATTCGTCGCCCTCACCGGCCACGGACTTCTTGATCGCGCGGTCGATCACGTCCTTGGGGACCGAATTCGACTTGGCCTCTTTCACCGCCAGACGAAGGCGCGGGTTCTTGTCGGGGTCGGGGTCGCCCATCTTGGCGGCAACGGTGATTTCTTTCGACAGCTTGGAAAACAGCTTGGACCGCGCGGCGTCCTGACGTCCCTTGCGGTGCTGGATATTGGCCCATTTGGAGTGGCCTGCCATGGTGCGTCCTCGTTATTCGTGATTGCGTGTTCGGCGCTCATATAGACGTTTGCGGCGCTTAAGTTCAAGAGAGCGGCTTGTCCGACGGGTCGTCGTGAGTATGGTGACCGCATGACAACAGATCAGATTATTCTTTTTGCCCTTTTCGCGACTGTTTTCGGAATGCTGCTGTGGGGGCGGTTTCGATATGATCTGGTGGCGTTTACTGCGCTGATGGTTGGCGTTGTTCTGGGCGTTGTCCCCGTAGATAACGCGTTCGCCGGGTTCGGGCATCCGGCTACTATCATTGTCGCATTGGTGTTGGTCGTTTCCGCCGGATTGGTCCGCTCGGGAGCCGTCTTTCTAATCACACGATCGCTGGTTGATGCGTCGCGCGGGCTTGGCGCCCATATCGCGCTGATGGGCGGGATCGGGGCTGTTCTGTCCGCATTTATGAACAACGTGGCTGCGCTGGCCCTGCTGATGCCCGTGGACATCCAGACCGCGCGCAAGGCCGGGCGGTCCGTTGGCCTGACCCTGATGCCGCTAAGCTTTGCCACCATTCTGGGCGGCATGGCGACGCTGATCGGCACACCTCCCAACATCATTATCGCCTCAATCCGGGCCGAGACGCTGGGCGAGCCATTTCGCATGTTTGATTTTGCGCCCGTGGGCGGGATTGCGGCCGTCGCCGGGTTGGCCTTTGTCGCTCTGGTCGGGTGGCGGCTGATCCCGAACCGCGGGCCCCAGACCGAGACTTCGGAAGCTTTGGCCGAATACATCGCTGAGTTGACCATCCCGCCTGAATCCCCGCAGATCGGCAAGCGGGTCAGCGAGTTGTATGAGGATGCCGAGAAATCCGACGTCGCCATCATCGGTCTGATCCGTGACGGCAAGCGGCGGTACGGGCGGTCGGCCCACGCCACCTTGCACGAAGGCGACGCGCTGGTGCTGGAAGCCCGGCCCGAAGCGCTGGACGAATTCCGCGCCGCATTGAAACTGGATTTTTCCGACACCAGACGGCAGGAGGTTCTGACCGCCGAGGGCGACGGACTGGAAGTCATCGAAGTTGTCGCCACCGAAAACGCACGCATCACCGGGCGCACGGCGCAGGGGCTTGGTTTGGCCTGGCGGCAGAGCACCGTTCTGATGGGCATCTCGCGCCAGGGTCGCCGGATCACCGAACAGGTCCGCAAGACCGAGGTTGAGGTTGGTGACATCCTGCTTTTGCTTTGTCCGCGTGACCGTAGCGCTGATGTGACCGAGTGGCTGGGGTGCCTGCCGCTTGCCCAGCGTGGCCTGAACGTCACAGCGAACGAAAAGGCCTGGCTGGCGATTGGCTTGTTCGCCGCCGCCGTGTTGGCGGCCAGTATTGGGCTGATTTATCTGCCAATTGCTCTGGGTCTGGTCGTGGTCGCCTATGTACTGACCAAGATCATGCCCATCGCCGATATCTACAACCACATCGAATGGCCCGTGGTCGTGCTGTTGGGATCAATGATCCCCTTGGGTAGCGCGCTGGAGACCTCGGGCGGGACCGAGTTGATCGCAAATGCGTTGATCCAGCTAACCAACGGCCTGCCCGCCTGGGCTATTCTGACTGTGCTGATGGTCGTCACGATGACCCTGTCTGATGTGCTGAACAACACCGCCACCGCCATTGTTGCCGCTCCGGTCGGCATCCAGATGGCCCGCACGCTTGAGGTCTCACCCGATCCGTTCCTGATGACGGTCGCCGTCGCGGCCTCGGCTGCGTTTCTTACGCCGATTGGACATAAGAACAACACGCTGGTGCTCGGCCCCGGAGGCTACAAATTCGGCGACTACTGGCGCATGGGACTGCCGCTGGAAGTCCTGATCATCGCCGTCTCGATCCCCTCGATCCTTGTGTTCTGGCCGCTGTGATAGGTAAGAGGCCCGCATGAAACGATTTCTGATCCTGCAGCTGCGCCCGGAAACTGATGCGTCCGACGCAGAATACGCCGCGATATTGGACAAGACCGGCCTGTCTCCGGACCGAACGCACCGCATCCGTCTTGATCGCGAAGACTTGCCGGATGGGCTGGACGTAACCGATTACGCAGGCGTCATCGTGGGCGGAGGGCCCGGCTGCGTCAGTGACGATCCGGCCACCAAATCAGCGGTGGACGCGCGGGTCGAAGCCACGATCATGGACCTCATGCCGCAGATCACCGCGCAGGATCATCCGTTCATGGGCTGCTGTTATGGGCTGGGGATACTGGCCGCTCATCTGGGCGGTGAGGTCAGCAAGGCTCAATTCGGCGAACCTGTCGGGCCGTCGACCTGCCACCTGACCGAAGACGGTGCACTGGACCCATTGACCGCAGGGTTGGAGCCAACATTCGACGCCTTTGTCGGGCACAAGGAAGCTGTGCAAGCCCTGCCTGATGGGTGCGTGCATCTATTGGCCTCAGACCCCTGCCCGTTTCAGATGATCCGCTGGGGTCAGAACGTCTATGCCACGCAGTTCCACCCCGAGGCCGACGCGAAGGATTTTGAGCAGCGCATTCATATCTACAAGGATCACGGCTATTTCCCGCCCGAGGATGCCCAACGCTTGATCGACGTCTGCAATGCAGCGGAGGTCACGCAACCCCGCGAAATCCTGCGCCGTTTCGCGCAACGCTATGGCTGACCCAACGGCGCTGTTGCCTGATCCACGACCCCTCGCATAGGCTGCCCGGAACGGCTTTGGGAGGAGTTGTTCTTGGATATTCTCATCAGTGTCGGCCTGCCTTTGTCGCTGGCCATCATCATGCTGTCTTTGGGCATTGGGCTTGAGGTTGCGGACTTTCGCCGCGTTCTAAGCCGCGGCTACCCCTTTGCCATCGGGGCCGTGTGTCAAGTCGTCCTGTTGCCGGTCGCGGCGTTTATCACGGTCAAACTCTTTGCGCTGCCACCCGAGATTGCAGTTGGGTTCATGTTGCTGAGTTTTTGTCCCGGAGGTGTGACCAGCAATATCCTGTCCAAACTCGCAAAGGGTGATGTGGCCCTGTCGGTTAGCCTCACTGCAGTTATCAGCCTGTTGTCCCTGATCACGGTGCCAATTCTGGCAGCCTGGTCGATCAATCACTTCATGGGCGAAGACGCGCCTGAGGTCTCGATCACCGGGTTGGCCATCGCAATGTTCCTGATCACCACCCTGCCTGTAGTCGTCGGTGTCAGCATCCGACATTTCGCAACTGGATTTGCGAACCGGATTGAGGGCGGTTTATCGAAGCTTGCCACAGTCCTGTTCATACTGATCGTCCTAGCTGCGCTTGCAGGAAACTGGCAGCTTTTCATCGACAACCTCGGGATCATGGGCGGTGGGCTGATTACTCTGAACCTCGCCTTGTTGCTGATCGGATTAGGGCTGGCGCGCGCCGCAAATCTGTCGTGGAATGAGGCCAAGACAGTATCGATTGAAACCGGTATTCAGAACTCGACGCTTGGGATCACACTTGCAGCACTGATTACGGGCACTCAAAGCGGGTTCAGCCCACTTGCGCTGCCTGCGGCTGTATATGGAATTACAATGTACGCCGTCGCGCTGCCGTTTATCCCTTGGTTCCGCAGCCGCTGAAAGGACACCGCATGACCAACAACACCGCAGACGCGATTGTCGTGGGCGCCGGGCTTGCCGGGTTGGCCGCCGCGGCAGAGCTGGGGGACCGGGGCAAAAAAGTCATCATTCTGGATCAGGAACCCGCGCATTTTCTGGGCGGTCAGGCGTTTTGGAGCCTCGGCGGGCTGTTCATGGTCAACACTCCGGAACAGCGCCGGATGGGTATTCGCGACAGCCATGATCTGGCGCTGCGTGACTGGATGGGCAGCGCGCAGTTCCACCGCGAAGAAGACGCATGGCCGCGCAAATGGGCCGAGGCTTATGTTGAATTTGCCGCCGGAGAAATGCGCCCCTGGCTGCACGAGATGGGCCTGCGCTGGTTTCCCATCGTCGGCTGGGCCGAACGCGGCGGGTCATACGCGGACGGGCATGGAAACTCGGTTCCCCGGTTTCACATCACGTGGGGCACCGGGCCAGGCGTGCTGAAACATTTCACGCGCCGTGTCCGCGAACATGTTGATGCTGGGCTGATCGAGTTGAAGTTCCGGCATCAGGTCAGTCACATCATCATGCAAAACGGGTGTGCCAAAGGCGTTTCGGGCGAAGTTCTGGCCGATGACACCGCCAAACACGGGGCAAAAACCAACCGCGATGAGGTGGGCGAGTTCGAGGTATATGCGCCCTCGATTATCGTCAGCTCCGGTGGCATCGGCGGCAATTTCGAGATGGTGCGCAAGAACTGGCCCCGCGACTGGTTGGGCGATCCACCCAAAGACATGGTTGCCGGTGTGCCTTTCCATGTTGATGGCCGCATGATCCCGATCAGCGAGAAGGCGGGCGGTCACGTGATCAATGGCGACCGGATGTGGCACTATACCGAGGGCGTGCGGAATTGGGATCCGATCTGGCCCGCGCATGGCATCCGAATCCTGCCCGGCCCCAGTTCGATGTGGTTCGATGCGCAGGGCAACCGGATGAAACCGCCTTGTATGCCGGGGTTCGATACGCTGGGGACGCTTAGGGAAATCTTGAAAACCGGCTATGAATACAGTTGGTTCGTGCTGACCCAGAAGGTGATCAAGAAGGAATTCGCGCTGTCGGGCTCGGAACAGAACCCGGACATGACTGAGGGCGGCTGGCGCGAGGTGCTGTTCCAGCGGGTGCTGACCGGATCAAAGGCCACTGCTCCGGTCGAGGCGTTCAAACAGCATGGAGAGGACTTTATCGTCGCCAATACGCTCAGCGAGTTGGTACGCGGCATGAACCAGATGGGCGAAGCAACCATTGACGAGGCGCATCTGCGCGCCCAGATCGAGGCGCGGGACAGTCAGGTCGACAACCCCTTTACCAAGGACGCCCAGATGGCGGCCATTTTGGCCGCGCGCAACTATCGCGGAGACAGGCTGATCCGCACCGCCAAACCCCACAAATTCCTCGATCCGAATAACGGCCCGCTGATTGCCGTCAAGCTGCATGTGCTGACGCGCAAGACGCTGGGCGGATTGCAGACGAACCTCGACAGCCAGATGATCGGCTCGGATGGTCAGGTTGTTCCAGGCCTGTTCGCTGCCGGTGAGGTCGCGGGGTTCGGTGGCGGCGGCTATCACGGTTACAACGCGCTGGAAGGTACCTTCCTGGGCGGCTGCATCTTCTCGGGCCGCAACGCAGGCCGGTCGCGTGCCGTCGCCTGACCTAAGGCGTGCGAATGAACTTCAGAACCGGCTCACCGGCCGCATCGAGCAGCACGAGGCTGTCCCCGGCGACCGCATAGCTGGTCACCTGTTGCAGCGCGGCAAAGAAATCATCCTCAACCTGTTCCAATTCAGGTGGGCAAGCCATCAGCGTGGCCGCCATGTTGTCGGGAAACTCCAGCATTGGGCCCGACAGGTCAGCCTGACCCGAAAAACGGTTACACCCTCCGGTCCCGCTGAACGATCCATCTTGGGCAAAGGACAGCTGCGGCGGGCGTTGAGTATTCAGAACATCGGCATTGATGCCAATGGCTGTCCAATTGGTGCTTTCCAGCGTCGCACCCCCCTGACCCGTGGTCTGCACCAGAACAAGGTCAGTTGTGTCCCCTGCCCCATTGGTCAGCACAGGATGGACCGTATCGGTGGTAAACAGCAGATCGGCGCCGCGATAGATCGCGCCCCGAATGGCATAGGTCATGCCGTCCCGGATCAGGGCGTCATCGTATGACAATTCGAATTTCGCAGGCACACCCGTCAGCGCATATCGTTGCGCGGCCAGCGTCACCGCGGGCGCATCCGCGCGCGACACATCCTGCAGCTCGACATAGAGCGTTGCGTCCTCGGGAACGGCGATCCGTTCTCGGTATGTTGCGGTTCCGCTTACGGTTCCGGCGTGGCTCTGACTACCCAGAATGGTCAGCACGATTGCCGCAGCCACGATGGCTTTGCCGAGATTTGGAAAAGGCATGGTCGCATCCTTTCACATTCGTCCTTGGTGAAAAGATTGTGGCCGGATCAGTATTTACAAGAGGAGGATGCTCAAATCGGCGAAACGACGCCTGCGCTACAGCGGCCAGATGAACGGAATCAGAAGTGAGGCAAGCAGGCCCACGGTCAGATTCAGCGGCACGCCCACCTTAAGGAAATCCGTGAACCGATAGCCGCCCGGGCCATAGACCATCATGTTGGTCTGATAGCCGATCGGTGTCGCGAATGAGGCCGAAGCCGCCACCATCACCGCCACCACCAGCGGGCGTGGATCAATGCCCACCGCCTGCGCCAAACCGATGGCAATCGGCGTCACCACAACGGCAACCGCATTGTTGGAAACCAGTTCGGTCAAGACCGAGGTCAGCAGGTAAACGGCCCAAATGATCAGGAAGGGCGGTAGCGCGCTGAGGCCCGGAGCAATAGCCTCGACAATCAGCGACACGGCGCCTGATTTGTCCAGCGCGGCCCCAATGGCCAGCATGGAAAAGATCAGCGCCAGCAGGCGGCCTTCGACAAAGGAAAACGCCTCATCCGCGTCGATACAGCGCGTTATGAGAACAACTGCAACAGCCAGAATGGACAAGAGCAAGATCGGAGCCACGCCCAGCGCGGCCAATGCAACGATCCCGATCAGGGCACCGATCGCAATCGGCGCATGGCTGCGCCGGAAAGCGCGAGCCGAGGGTTGCGTGACATCAACCATATCCATGTCAGCGGCCAGTTTCTGAATATCCGCCGGTGAGCCTTCCAGCAGCAGAGTGTCGCCGACCCGCACCACCAGATCATCCAGTTGCCGCCCGATATTCTGGTTCCGTCGATGGACAGCCAGCACATAAACACCATAACGGCGACGCAGGCGCATTGCGCCCAGAGTACGCCCGACCATCCGGCAGCCTGGGGTAATCAGCACCTCAACCGTCTTGGTCTCAACCGCCGAGACCTGATCCACGCGCTTCAGTTCCTTGTTGCTTTGCAAGCTGAGCAACTCAGTCATCTCGGTGCGCAGAACGACGCGATCGCCCAAGCGCAGCTCAACCCCTTTGAGGTTACGACGCAGCGATTCATCGCCGCGGATCAGATCGATCAACCTCACCCCGGGGCGTTTAAAAAGCTGAACGCCGGTTACTTCACGACCGATCAGGTTGCTTTCGGGGGGAATGACCGCCTCGGTAAAGAATTTCATCTTGGACCGATCCGTCAGCATCGAGGCCATACTATCGCGATCCGGCAGCAGGCGCGGCGCGATGAACCGCAGATAAACCATGCCGTAGATCACCAAGGCGATGCCCAGGGGCGTGACCTCAAAAATCGTGAACGGTGCCATACCCTGCGACCGGGCGACACCGTCAACAAGTAGGTTCGTCGAGGTGCCGATCAGCGTGAGCGTACCGCCGAGAATGGCGGCATAACTCAGCGGGATCAGCAGTTTCGAGGCCGGTACGCCCAGCGTGCGGGCAATCTGGATGAATACCGGGATCATGACGACAACAACCGGCGTGTTTGACACCACAGCCGAGGCGATAATCACAAAGGCCATCAAAAGTGCAATGGCAATGCGCGGGTTCACCTGCGCTTGCTTTTGCGCGGTTGAAGTAAAGGCATCCAGCGCCCCGGTTCGAACCAGCGCCCCCATGATGATGAACATCGCGGCGATGGTCCAAGGCGCGGGGTTGGACAAAACGGCCAACGCGCTTTGGTAAGGCAGGATACCCGTGACCAGCATCAATGCGACGCCACCGATGGCCACGACCTCGGTCGGATAAACCTCGCGCAGGAACATGATGAACATGCCCGCAACGATCATCAGCGCCAGTATCGCGCTGCCCATCTCTGTCAGTTGAAGGAATTGCATTCGTGGTATTCTGTCCGAACCCTGGCTTGGCTTGCGCGCCCGACAGGCAGTTTCCCGCATTGCAGGCAGCAGGGCAAGCCTGTCATTGCTTTATTGCGGCCCTGCCTGCTGCAAACGCCCGCCGATGCGTACCATTTGAACAGATTTGGCCTGCCCGTCGCGGTCGTCAGTTTCAACAAAAACACCGCTCAGCGTAGCCTCACCGTTGGCCGGGGTGAACCGCGCTTTGGGCATGCCGGTGATAAAGCGCCGCATCGGTTCGACCTTGTCCATGCCGATGACCGAGTCATAATCTCCGCACATCCCGGCATCCGTCAGATAGGCCGTGCCGCCCGGCAGGATCTGCGCGTCCGCCGTCGGCACATGCGTATGCGTGCCCACCACCAGGCTGGCGCGTTTGTCGCAATAATGCCCCATCGCCATCTTCTCGGATGTCGCTTCGCAATGCATATCGACAATGATCGCCTGCGCCTGCCCGCCGCGCGGATGAGACTTCAGGACCGGCTCAATGGCCGAGAACGGGTCATCAAACGGCCGCTTCATGAAAACCTGCCCCAGAACCTGAACCACCAGCACTTTGCGTCCACCCGGTGCGGTATACAGGCGATGCCCACGCCCCGGCGCGCCCTTGGCAAAATTCACCGGGCGCACGATGCGCGGCTCATTCTCGATGAATTGCAGCATGTCCTTCTGGTCGAACGCATGATCGCCCAAGGTCAGGCAATCTGCCCCTGCATCCAGCAGCAGCTTGGCGTGATCCCCGGTCAGCCCCATCCCGTTCGATGCATTCTCGCCATTGACCACAACGAAATCCAACCGCCAATCGTCTCGCAGACGTGGCAGATGCTGCTGAACGGCCGCACGCCCGGCGCGGCCCATCACGTCACCCAGAAACAGTATTCTCATTCAATCCGTCCTAAGTGTGGTATCCGCCAAGCACAAGTGGTTAAACTCATGTCATAATCTGCGAATCTGATTGGACAGGAGATTGCAATGACCCGTTTCCTTGCTGTTGCCGCAGCGCTGACCACCGTTGCAGCGTGCGATCAGGCATCGGACCAATCGACCGAATTGGCGAACCCTGCAGCCACGAATTGCATCGAAAAGGGCGGCAAATACGAAATTCAAGACGGTGAGAATGGTCAGACCGGGATCTGCACCCTGCCCGATGGATCCAAACATGACGCGTGGGAATTGTTCCGCGCAGAAAACATGGGCTAGGGATCGAAAGTCAGAACGCGGCTTTCCGTGATCACCATATTCAAAGGCTGGTCGGTCGGCTCTAGCGGCAATTCACCCGCTTCTTGCGCGTCGAAGGCAAAACCGATTGCCAGTGTCGGTCTTGTGGCGCGCAGCATCTCCAGCGTCCGGTCGTAAAACCCGCCGCCATAGCCCAGCCGTCCGCCCCGCGCATCAAAAGCCACCAGCGGCACAATCAGGATTTCGGGGTCGAAATAGTCGTCAACCTCGGGCACTTTCGCGCCGAACGGGCCATCCTTAAGCGCGCCTTCGGGCGTCCATCGGGAAAACTTCAATGGTTGCCCTGCGGCCTGAATGACCGGCACGCCGACCGGACCATAGGCCGAGGCTTCGGCCATCGCGGGCAATGGGTCAATCTCGGTCCGGATCGGCATGTATCCCGACATCGGCACGCCGCGGTGGCCTGCCAGCACCTCGGACAAGCGCCCGGCCACTCCGGGCGGACGCGCATCAAACGCCTGCTTGCGACGCGCAAATGCCGCTTTGCGCGCGGCGGCTTTTATCTCGGTCAGATCGGTCACAGAAGTACCACGCTGGCAAGGCCAAGAAACAGGAAGAACCCCATGACGTCCGTCGTGGTCGTCACGAAAGTACCGGATGCCAGCGCCGGGTCTGCGCCCAGCCGGTCCAGCACCACCGGTACTACCGTACCAACAAAGCCTGCGATGATCATATTCACGACCAAGGCGCAGCCGATCACGACACCCAGCAACGGAGAGTCGAACCACATCATCCCGACTGTCCCCAACACGATGGCAAAACACAGCCCGTTCAGCATCCCAACCAACAATTCCCGTCGGATCACTCGCATGACGTTCGACCCGGTGAGGTCCCGCGTCGCCAATGCCCGAACCGCCACGGTCAGAGATTGAGTCCCGGCATTGCCACCCATCGAAGCCACAATCGGCATCAGGATCGCCAGGGCCACCAGCTGATCAATCGCGGCCTCAAATTGCGAGATCACAAGCGAAGCACAGATCGCCGTGCAGAGGTTCACCGCCAGCCACGGAAGGCGCCGCTTGCTGGTCGCCGCCACACTGTCCGAGATCGAGCTTTCATCGCTGACGCCCGCAAGACGCAACATGTCTTCCTCGTATTCTTCGTCCAGAACAACCATTGCATCGTCGATGGTGATCACACCGACGAGGCGTCCATCGGCATCCACAACCGGGGCCGAGATCAGGTGGTATTGGTTGAACGCGTAGGCGACGTCTTCCTCGTCCTGATCGACGGGGATGGTGTGAAACTCTTCTTCCGCTATATCCTGCAACTGTGCTTCGCGTCGTGTCGCCATGAGCTTGCCCAGCGTGACCTGAGCGACCGGTTTCAGGCGAGGGTCGACCAGAACCACATGATAGAACTGCTCGGGCAGGTCGTCATTGGCGCGCATGAAGTCAATGGCCTGCCCGACGGTCCAATGGTCAGGCGCCATGACCACCTCGCGCTGCATAAGACGACCGGCTGAGTTTTCGGGATAGGACAGCGCCTGTTCTGCCGCGACGCGCTCGGAATCCTCCAAAACGTCCAGAATCGCCTCTTGCTGAGGCTCTTCGAGGTCTTCGAGCAGGTCGACGACATCGTCGCTTTCCATGTCGCGAACGGCCTCGGCCAAAACGTCGGGGCGCAGGACGTTGATGACTTCTTCGCGGACGGCTTCATCCAGTTCGGACAGGATATCGCCGTCGAACTCTTTGTCATAAAGCCGGATCAGGCGCGCCCGGTCGTAGGGATTGATCTGTTCCAGAAGGTCGGCGATGTCGGCCGCATGCAGCGGCTCCATCAGCTCAATCAGTTTGTCGCGATCATCTACATCAACCGCGTACAGGATCGCGGCCACGGTCCGGCGGTCCAGCGCGTAAACGTCCTCGTCCCGGGGCTGATCGGGTTCGGCCTCATCGATGCCTGTCGTCATGCGCTGCCCCCTTGTCTCGGCGATTGCCCCCTAAATAGAAGAAGCAGCTAGCGGAAAACAATGACAATGCTCGGATTTACCCGCAACTTTCCCCCGCTTATGCTGATCTGCGGCATCAATCAGGCGGAGAATAAGGCAAATGGCGCAAAAGACGCTTCTCAAAGGACGCGTGCTGAGTTTTTCAGGCTCCCCGTTCGAAGGGGACCCCACCGAGGCCGCCGAAACCAACGAGGCCGTGGTGATCGAAGACGGGCACATCGCCGCCGTGGGCTCTGCGTCCGATCTGTTGGCCACCCATTCTGATGCGGTGGTCAAGGACCATGGCGACCACTTGATTATGGCGGGGTTTGTCGATCCCCATGTGCATTACCCGCAGACAGCGATGATCGCGAGTTGGGGCAAGCGGCTGATCGACTGGTTGAACACCTATACGTTTCCGGAAGAGATGAAGTTTGACTCTCCGGAATACGCCGCCGAAATCGCCAACCGTTACCTCGACCTGACTGCGGCACATGGCACAACGACCATGAGCAGCTTTTGCACAATCCACCCAGAAAGCGTCGACGCCTTTTTCTCGGCCGCGCAAGCGCGTGGACAACGCGTAGTCGCAGGCAAGACCTGCATGGACCGCAACGCCCCGGACGGGCTGCGGGACACGGCGCAGACTGCTTATGATCAGTCACAAGCATTGCTGGAAAAATGGCACGGGATAGATCGCCTGTCCTATGCCATCACGCCACGGTTTTCGCCCACATCAACCCCCGAACAGTTAGAAGCGATGGGCGCGTTGTGGGCGGAGTATCCGCACTGCCTGATGCAAACGCATCTTTGCGAGCAGACGGACGAAATCGAATGGGTGCGATCCCTGTTCCCGCGTGCGCGCGATTATCTGGATACATATGAGAAATACGGCCTGCTTGGGCGCAATGGCCTTTACGGTCACGTTATCCATCTGGAACCGCGCGAACGCGACCGCTTGCGCGAGGTTGATGCCGCGCTCATCCACTGTCCGACCTCGAATACATTCATCGGATCGGGTCTTTTCGACATGGAGGGCCTGATGCGCGAAGGACACCGCGTGGGCCTGGCAACAGACACAGGCGGCGGATCGAGCTTTTCAATGCTGCACACGATGGCGGCGGCCTATGAGATCGGTCAGTTGCGAGGCACTCCGCTGCACCCCGCGCAACTGTTGTGGCTTGGCACGGTTGGGTCTGCCCGAACGCTGCGCATGGATGGCTCAATTGGCAATATCGCGCCGGGCATGGAGGCGGATTTGGTCGTAATCGACCTGGCATCGACCCCCTCCATTTCCCAGCGCGAGGCCCATGCGGACACCCTGTGGGAGGCGGTGTTTCCAACGATCATGATGGGCGACGACCGGGCGATTTCCGAGGTTTGGATCGGTGGCACCCGAGTTGCCACATGACTTCAGCGTGTTCGAGCAAAGGCCTCGATCAATTCCGAAGCGTCCGCGCAAGCGCGTTCTGGCGTTCGATCACTTTGGGCAGGTCCAGCGTCGTGATCTGACCGTCACTTACGATCTGACGGCCTTCGACGAACAGATGCTTCACGCGCATAGGCCCCGCCAACAGCAGCGCAGCGGGGTCCCAACTGCCGGCGCTTTCGATGGATCGCGCGTCCCAAATGGCAATGTCCGCGCGCTTGCCGGGCATCAACCTGCCGCAATCGGGCCGGTTCAGCACATCCGCTCCGCCGCGCGTTGCAATCTCTAGCGCCTCGCGCGACGACATGGCATCGGCCCCGAAGGCCACGCGTTGCAGCAGCATGGCTTGTCGCGCTTCAATGAACAGGCTGCCGTTGTCGTTGCTCGCCGACCCGTCAGCACCGAGCCCCACTGGAACGCCGTGATCCCGCATAGCCCGCACTGGCGCGATACCCGACCCAAGCCGACAATTCGAACACGGACAGTGGGCAACGCCCGTCTGGGTCCGGGCGAACAAGTCGATTTCGCTGGCATCGAGCTTCACACAATGGGCGTGCCAGACATCGGCGCCGGTCCACCCCAGCTCCTCAGCATATTGGCCAGGCCGGCAACCGAATTGCGCCTGTGAATAGGCGACGTCTTCGTCGTTTTCGGCCAGGTGGGTGTGCAACATGACACCCTTGTCGCGGGCAAGCAGCGCCGTATCACGCATCAATTCGCGGCTGACCGAGAACGGAGAGCACGGGGCCAGCCCAACCCGGCACATCGCCCCTTCGCTGGGATCGTGAAAGGCATCTACTACGAGGATCATGTCATCCAGGATGTCTGCTTCGGCCTCCACCAACGCGTCCGGCGGCAACCCGCCTTTGCTTTCACCGATACTCATCGCCCCACGCGTGGGGTGAAACCGCAATCCGATCTCGGCGGCGGCCGCAATCGTGTCGTCCAGGCGCGAACCGTTGGGATAAAGGTACAAGTGATCCGAACTGAGTGTGCAGCCCGACAACGCCAGTTCGGCCAGCCCAATTTGAGCTGACGTGAACATCTCATCCGGCCCAAACCTTGCCCAAATCGGATAGAGTGTTTTGAGCCATCCAAACAACAACGCATCCTGCCCGCCGGGTACGGCGCGGGTCAGCGTCTGGTACAGGTGATGATGGGTGTTCACCAAGCCGGGTGTCACGACGCAGCCTGAGGCGTCATGTACTTCGCCGGTTGTGGTCAAACCCTGGCCAATCTGGGTGATTGCGCCGTCCCGTATCAGCAAGTCGGCATTCGCCAATTCTTGCCGTGTGTCATCCATGGTCAGGATAACATCCGCATTTTTGATCAGTGTTTCAGGCATTTGGTCACTCCTGCATTTGCCCGTCTCATGCATGGAGTGTTCGGCTGGTGGAAAACGGGCATAAGAACCAGCCTCCGCAACCCTAGATCGGTTCAACCAACCTTTCAATACGGTTCAGAAGGTCCGCAGGATTTCCAAAGCAGCGGCATGGATATCCGCATTGGCCGCCGCAAGTGCGCGTCCGCCGTCATGCGCCGGGTTGCCTTGCCAATCCGTTACGATCCCCCCTGCGGCCTGAATCACCGCAATCGGGGCCTGAATATCGTAGGCGTTCAAACCAGCCTCAATCACCAGATCCACCTGCCCTGCCGCCAGCAGAGCATAAGCATAGCAATCCATGCCGTACCTGGTCAGTTTTGCGTGCTTGGCCACAGCGCGAAATGCTTCGGCTTCGGTTTCGGTTCCGACCTCGGGGAATGTTGTGAAAACAATGGCCTGGCCCAACGTGGTTGTGTCCCGAGTGCCAAGGGAATTTTTGCCGGTCGGGCCGTCGACAAAAGCCTGCCCCTCTCCTCCGACAAATCGTTCGCCGATATAGGGCTGATCGATCACGCCAAGAACCGGGCCAGTTGCTGAACTCAGCGCGATCAGCACCCCCCAGGTCGGAGTCCCGCTGATAAATCCGCGCGTCCCGTCGATCGGGTCCAGAACCCAAACACGGCCCGAAGTTCCCTCGGAACGCCCGAACTCTTCTCCCAAAATCCCATCTTCCGGCCGGTGTTCGGCGAGAACCGCGCGCATGGCTTGTTCCGCCTCGCGATCGGCTGCAGTCACAGGATCAAAGCCGGAATCCAGTTTGTTGTCAGTTGCGAGATTGGATTGTCGAAAAAACGGAAGAATGGCCGCGCGCGCTGCATCGGCCATTTCTTCGGCTATATCCAGATCGGTGCGAGACGTCTTTTGCATGGGTAACCCGTGCGGAAACTACCCTGCGAAGTCAAGCCGATTTAGGTCAGGCCACGTCACTCAGTACGCGTGCCAATTCAAACAAGCGGCGGCGCTGATTTTCGGGGATCGCATAGTAAGACCGAACAAGGTCCAGCGCCTCTTTGTCGCCCATCAGATCGGCAGGTACAGACTTTTTGTCCGAATCGCTCTTTTGTACTTCTTCGAGGCCTTCGAAAAAGAAACTTACAGGAACGTCCAAAGCCTCGGCGATATCCCAAAGGCGAGACGCGCTGATCCGGTTGGCACCCGTTTCATATTTTTGGATCTGCTGAAACTTGATACCAACTTGCTGAGCCAGCTGCTGTTGGGTCATGCCAATCAGCCAGCGGCGGTGCCGGACGCGTTTGCCCACATGGACATCGACGTGATGGGTCATTGGTAGTCTCCTTTACACAAACAACTGTCCGGGACCGTAACAACAGCCATTGCCGCCACGCTAGCGGGTTGCTGATTAAGAACTCCATAACTTGGAACGTGCCTTCCCCGAACAGCACCACGGGCTAATATTGCCGCAAATAATAATTTTTTCAAGCGGGTTGAATCGCCCGCCGCATGTGTTGGTTTGTGGTTGTACAACCCGAGCGGCCTTTTCTTCGTTTTCGAATTGGAAACACTTGCCCGCCAATGCATCACCCGACCCAGCGAAATTCGCGTTGGGAATTGACAATCTTTCCGCCCCGGTCGCCTATGTCCAAAACGGACGGAGAGCTGACATGCAGGCATACCGCGTCTTGACCAGCGGGACCGCCGCACAATTGTGCGAAGCAGAGGATCGGTCACCAGGCGACGGCCAGGTGCGCGTCCAAATTCGGGCCTGCGGTCTGAATTTCGCCGACCTGTTGATGCAGAAAGGCACCTATCAAGACACACCCGACGCACCCTTTACGCTGGGCATGGAGATTGCCGGAATCGTTAGTGAGATTGGAAACAATGTCACTGACCTAAAGCCGGGCGACAGGGTTGCAATTTATTCGGGGCAAGGCGGTCTGGCGGAATACGGCGTTTTTGATGCAGACCGGGTGATTCCCCTGCAGGACTCGATGAGCTTTGAGCATGCCGCTGCGATTCAGATCGCCTACGGCACAAGCCATATTGCGCTGGATCATCGAGCGCAGCTGCAATCGGGTGAAACATTACTGGTCACCGGAGCGGCAGGTGGTGTCGGATTAACTGCCGTCGAGATCGGCAAATTGATGGGAGCAACTGTTATTGCGCAGGCCCGCGGACAGGAAAAGCTTGCCGTGGCGAAACAGGCTGGTGCGGATCACCTGATCGATGCGGATGAGGACCTTAGGGACTGCGTGCGCGCCCTCGGCGGTGCGGATGTTGTCTATGACGCGATTGGGGGTGATACCTTCAAGGCCGCCTTCCGCGCGACCAACCCCGAAGGTCGCCTATTGCCAATTGGATTCGCAGGGGGCGAGGTTCCGCAGATCCCTGCCAATCACCTACTGGTCAAAAACCTGACGGTGATTGGCTTCTACATCGGTGGTTATCTAAAGTTTCGGCCCGAGGTGGTTCGCGACAGCTTTAACACCCTGTTTCAGTGGCACCAAGAAGGGCGCATCAAACCGCACATCAGCCACGTGCTGCCTTTGCAGGACGTGGAAAAGGGAATGGAGCTGCTGCGCGCGCGCAAATCGACCGGCAAAGTTGTCATAACAATGCCCTGAGGGTCAGCTCGCAATCGCCTTGAGCGGCGCAGCACCCAACATGCGGAAATTTTGCCGTACCAAGTCGGCCAGGGCATCCACAATGTCACCGCGACCCTCTCCGGCTCCGTAGAGATTGATCTTATGGGCTGGCAGGTCCGGCAATACGCCCCCCGAATCGATCTGCTCCAGATGGGCGGCTTCGGTCCCGTTGAGCATCGCGTGCACGGCAAGATCGGCGCTTACGGTGGCTTCGATGGTGCGGTCGTTTTCTGTTTCGACCGACAATTCCCAAGGGATGCCCGCCTCGTCCAGCGCGGCAATCACCTGAGGGCGGAACAGGCAGCGCCGCCCCAGTGCCAAAGGGATGGGGCGCTTGCGCCAAGCCGATCCACCCGGCGCTCCGATCCAGCGCAATGGCAATTCGGCGACGGTCTGCGATCCTTCGACACTGGATGGCTCGGTTGTCAGAATCAGGTCGCACTCTCCGCGCTGGTACATATCCTTCAGTTGCAGTGAATAAGACGACACCAATTGAACGCGGACACGCGGGAAATCTGCATTGAACCGCTGTAAGACGCGCGGAATAGCCGGGTAAACGATGTCGTGGGGCACGCCCAGAACCACTTCGCCCTCAAACGCCTGATCCGTCAGTTTCGAAATCACTTCGTCATTCAGAGCGATCATACGCCGGGCATAGGCCAAAAGTTGGTCGCCTGACGCCGTCAGTGCAATCGTGCGCCCGCTGCGGTCCAGCAATTCCAGCCCCAAAAGTTCTTCCAGACGTTTGAGCTGCATCGAAACCGCCGATTGCGTCAGATGCAGGAAACCGGCTGCCCGCGTGACCCCGCCGTGGTCTGCGACCGCCACAAATGAGCGCAGGGTGGTGATGTCCAGATTTCGCATCTTCACGATTCCTTATGGATCACGTCATAAACATTCATTTCCAAAATATGTCACGATGACTCATATTAATCAAGGAAATTGATTGAAGCGTGATGTTTCATCAGATTCTCAGGAAAGGACAAGAGTTATGACACATATCACGATCTCAAAGCCACATCGTTGTGCGCAACCCGCGCGCAGACCCGGCCTGCTGAGCCTGATCGGTCTGGCCCGGCAACGGCGTGCTCTGTCCAAGCTGGATGACGCAGCGCTTGAGGACATTGGCGTCACGCGCGAAGAAGCTGCGGCCGAGGCCGCCCGGCCAATCTGGGATGCGCCCCACAATTGGTACAAACAACTGTATTAATTGGCAAATGGCACCAATTCGGCGGCAAGAATGCCATAGCCGCCGGATTTGCTGACAGTTTTGCTGAGTTTTAGGCGCAAAACTCTTGAAACAGGGGCCACACTTTCCGATATTTGCTGGGAAACCTGCCTGCAATCGCCGGCTGAGAACAGATATTCGAAGGGAGACCCTTATATGGCACAATTTGACACAATCCGGACGGCGGCCGGCGCGCGCGCTGCCGAGATTGATGAGGGCCTGCGCGCCCATATGAATAAGGTTTACGGCACCATGTCCGTAGGCATGCTGATCACCTTTGCGGCAGCTTGGGCGATCGCAGGTCTGGCAACGACAAGTGATCCGTCTGCCGCAGCTGCGCAGATCAGTGCCAATACCTATCTGACATCCTTTGGCGCGACGCTGTTCGCATCGCCGCTGAAATGGGTGATCATGTTTGCACCGCTGGCCTTTGTCTTCGGGTTCAGCGCAGCAATTAACCGCATGTCTGCTGCGGCAGCCCAAACTGTGTTTTACACCTTTGCGGCAGTCATGGGTGTTTCGATCAGCTGGATTTTCCTTGTCTTCACCGGTCAATCGATCATCCAGGTCTTCCTGATCACCGCAATCGCCTTTGCCGGCTTGTCGCTGTATGGCTACACGACCAAGAAAGATCTATCCGCGATGGGTACGTTCCTGATCATGGGCGTCATAGGTCTGATCGTGGCGTCGATCGTAAACATCTTCATCGCATCATCCGCCGTGGCTTTCGCCATTTCGGTGATCGGTGTTCTGATCTTTGCCGGTCTGACCGCATATGACACGCAGAAAATCAAAACCACCTACCTGCAGATGGCTCACTCGGGCGATCAGGAATGGCTGGGCAAAGCAGCGATCATGGGCGCGCTGAGCCTGTATCTGGACTTCATCAACATGTTCATGTTCCTGCTGCAACTGTTCGGCAGCCGAGAGTAACGTAGCTTAAATGCCAAATTAGGCAGGGCGGGTCAGAAATGACCCGCCCTGTTTTCTTTGCGACCAGGACACCTGTCGCGTGCCAAACGCCTGAAGGCCTCGCAGCGATCCAGCCAGAACACCGCCTGCCACCCGACAAAGACCAAAAGCCTTCTTGATAAAGGCAGGACGCCGAACCGGCATGTCGTTCAACCCGTGCCATAACATCCGTGGCGAGGCCGACCTAAACAAATGTAAGATCGCTGGGAAGCAATCAAGCCATTTGTCGAACTGAATGTTTCGTTTGACGATTAGCTGAAAACCTGTACTCACACACAAAACTTTAAGTTCGCACATAATTACTATTAAACATGCCTATCGCAGCGTTTACGTATCTTAATATTAGGATGCTCAATTTTGTGGTAATCTCTCTGGTGTTTTCGCGCTCAATTTTTGCGTCAACAAAGCTTTACTGATCGATTTTTTACGGGGGATTTTTCAATGGCTTTCATAGTCAAACGTGGTGGCGATGACAAAATTTTTGGAACTCGCTGGTCTGATTTCATTTTCTCGGGTCGTGGTGACGACGAGGTTTATGCAGGTGGCGGGTCCGACTTTGTATGGACCGGTCGCGGCAACGACATCGTCAACGGCGGTGCCGGGGCAGATTTTGTAAGAACCGGATCAGGCGACGATATTGCCATTTTCAACTTGGCCGAGAATTCCGGCAGAAGGTGGCATTGGGACAATTACAACGGGGGAAGAGGACAAGATACGCTAAAGCTTGAACTGACAGCCGAGGAATGGTCTGATCCTGAAATCCAAGCCGAGATCGTAGCCTATTTTGAGTATCTCAAATCGGCAACAGGTCGAAAAGCTTTTCAATTTGAAACCATGAAACTGTCGGTGGCCAAGTTCGAAATGGCCGAACTCTATATCGACGGACAGTTGTTTAACCCTCTGAAGGAAGTGATTGATCTTTCCGGGTCGACCGGAGATGAGACGGTCGTAATCACAAGCCCAGTTGGGGGAATTGTCACGACCGGCTCCGGGAACGACGACATCTCCGGGGGTGTCGGCGATGACATAATCCGCAGCGGCGCCGGAAATGATATGATCTATCCCGGCGACGGTGATGACTATGTTGATGCAGGCGCGGGAAACGACACGATTGTCGCAGGACAAGGCGCCGGAGATGATATCTACATTGGCGGGTCGGGCAATGATCTGATCACGTTCTCTTCTTCCAATTCCGACATTGTGATTGACCTACGCGAGACAGATCGAAGTCAATATACGTCCGCGAATTTTGCAACGTTCGCCACAATGGGCGCACTATTATCCAATCCGAATGGTCCTTCGCTTCCCGCAACAACACCAACAGGCTTTGCGGACGGGGCTGACACAAATGTAGATGCGCTTATCGGCATTGAAAGGGTCGTGGGCGGGCAAGCGAATGACACGATTGACGGCTCGGATGTCGACAACGAGCTCGACGGAGCAAACGGCAACGACACGATCCGGGGACATGCCGGAGACGATACGATTTACGGTGGCTCGGGTCTTGATACCCTGTCCGGAGGGAGCGGCGACGATCTTCTGTTGGGCGGCGCCGGTGACGACACGATTGATGGCGGAACCGGATTTGACACCATCGTCTTGTCCGGAAACAGCTCGGACTACACAATAAGCCGGGCACCTACGCCCGGGTTCTATACGGTTGTGGATAATGGCGGAAACGGCGAAGGTACGGACACAATCACTCAGGTCGAAGAAATCACGTTTGATGACGGCACCTTCGGTCTGTGGAATTTCGTTGGATCCATCAGAATCTTCCTGACGAACAACGATGACACTGAATTTGGCACGGATGCCCAGGAACGCTTTTACGGACTGGATGGCAACGACAACATTCAGGGTGGACGGGCATCGGACGAATTCGTCGGTGGCCGGGGGAATGACATCCTAAACGGTGGTGGCATCAATGACCCCAACAACGATGATGATGCCAACTTTGAATGGGATGCCGTCATCTACAGCCTTGAATACGACATTGCGTTTGGCCAAGGCGTCCAGGGCCTTTCCGGAGTGAGCGTCAACCTGACGACCGGCGTTGCAACGGATGTTTTTGGAGACACCGATACCCTGATCGAAATGGAGCGCATCTACGGGACGGTTCTCGATGACACCTTCATCGGCTCAAGTGGAACGGACGCCTTCGACCCGCGCGGCGGGAATGATTTCATCAATGGCGGCGCAGGAAGGGACTACCTGCATTATCACCTGGATTCCGGCTATTACGGTGGTGCCATAAGCGCCATTGTCGTGAATTTCACCGGAGATGGCCAAGGGACCGTTATCGACACTCAGGGCGACACTGATACGTTCTTTGGTATCGAGATCGTGCGGGGAACGAACCTCGATGACACGTTCATTGGGAACGCTGGCTACCAGCAATTTCGCGGCTATGACGGTGCTGACTATTTCGATGGCGGTGCCGATTATGACGTTTTGTCCTACCACGACAGCGCCAATTACGGCGGAACACTGGGCATAGATGTCGACCTTACGGCCGGCACAATTATAGATCCTTGGGGAAACACAGATCAGGTCTTCAACATCGAGGAGGTTCGTGGAACCGGCGTTGCGGACACCATGCGAGCCGCCAACAATATCGACGTCACCTTTAGGGGCGAAGCGGGGAATGACAATCTGGTCGGATTTGGCGGAAATGACAGGCTTTTGGGAGATGAAGGCCAGGATACGCTCTCCGGAGGGGCTGGTCAGGACTATCTCGAAGGAGGCATTGGCGATGACACGCTTTATGGCGGTAGCGGTGACGACTTTATGCAAGGTGGGTCTGGCGCGGACGAGTTCCAATTCATCCCCGGGGACGGGAACGACACAATCGAAGATTTCGAGGTCGGAACAGACAGTCTGGCACTGGTCGGCGGTCTCTCCATATCCAGCTTGTCCGAGGCAGATGTCGATGGGGATGGCGCGCTTGATACGATTGTCGACTTTTCATCGGGCGACAGTGTCACCCTGCTTTTCATAAGCGGGATTGCCGACCCAAACGATCTGCTCTGAGAGGCGGCACAAGAATGTCCAAATGGGTCGGGGGCGTGTGCTACTTCGCCCCCGATCTACGGGTGGGCGTTTTGTGAAATTGTCGTGAAGGAATCGAACAGATCGCATCGAAACCCTTCCGACAAGACCGGCCCCAGAGCATCCTGCTTCGGGGCCTCATTATTTCGCCGCGCGGAATGGGTCACCAAAACGGCGGGTGTTGTTCGTGCAGGCGGATGTCGCGCTATCAGCTACAATTCAAAGGCACCGCAAACCCAGAGCTGCGTTTGGACGACCCTTTGCGATAAACATCGCCCGCGGGCAGGCATCCTGTGAACTGTTCAGCCCTGCGCCCGAAAGCCGCGCCAACCGAATTGTCGATCTTTGGTTCGCCCTCAATCGTGCGGAGAACTCCGAACAATGTGCCATTCACACTGACCGTGCTGAGCAGCAGGTTTGCGCTTTTCCCGGTCAAGACAACGGCGCTGGTGTCCGTGCGGCCGCCATTCTCGATAGCCACTTCCGCGACTTTCGAGATCTCGGACTGTTCGGACACCACTTGTACGGTGGGAATCGCGGCCAGTTCTTCCGGGATATTCGTCGCCGGAGGCAGTTCCGAGGCGACGCCTTGCTTTTCCGAAACTGATTTCGGTTCACCGTCGATTCCGGTAAAACCGATACCTTCGCGGTTAAAGGGGTCCTCGCAAGCCGACAGCGTCAGAATTGCAAGAGCGGGCAACAAGATTTTTTTCATGGCGGTCAACATTTTGGAACGGTTAGCTCAAGCGTAGCGGTACGAGCCGCGAAAAAGCAAGCCGCCTGCAATTCGAATGCCTATTTTGCTGATGCGCCCCTGCAACGCCTTTGAACTCCAAATTGGGCTCCAACGGCGCAAGCATGTGTCGATTTCAACCGGCGCACAAAAAAAGGACCTTGCTGCGGCAAGGTCCCTTTGGCTGTTCGCGTCCGAAGGCTGATTACTTGATCTTGCCTTCTTTGTACTCGACATGTTTCCGAGCAACCGGGTCGTATTTACGAACGGTCATCTTCTCGGTCATGGTGCGCGCGTTCTTTTTGGTCACGTAGAAGTGGCCCGTGCCCGCGGTCGAGTTCAGACGGATCTTGATTGTCGTCGGCTTCGCCATGGTTATCTCCTGCGTCCGAAAAGGCAGGGGCCTTTCGGTTGAATCCTTATGAGCGTGCGCTTTTACCTGCTCGCCCGCCCGAGTCAACCGGATTCGACCGGCTCAGGGAACAATTCAGTAGTTGCGCGGTCAGGTCTGTGTTTGGTGAGTTCACGAGTTTGTGATACCGTTCACCGAATTCAAGGAATTCTGGCCGGTAGGACGGCTTGTTGGCTGACTCCACCAATCGCCATCTACACCACTCACATGATCAACTGGATTCGGGCGCGTTTGCGGTCGCAACCTCTGTTTTTTGCGCTGATGCGCGCGAAACGACCAAGGAGCCGGTCGAATGAAGGGTTCCGCGTGACTTGAGTTCAAAGGAGATAACCATGCCTGTTTTCATCACCTATGCATCTTATTCACAGGACGCCGTCAAAGGGATGCTGAAAAAGCCCGGAGACCGTACAGGTCCCGTGCGGGCCCTTTTGAAGAAAGTCGGCGGCAAGCTTTTGGCGTTCTACGTGACCACGGGTGACAATGATGCTGTCGTCATAACCGAAGTTCCCGACGGCACCGATGCGGTGGCGATCGGGATGGCTGTTGCGGCCTCAGGCGCGGTTTCGAAGGTCGAAACGGTCCGGGCCTGGAAAGCCAAGGACTTTGTGGCAATCCAGAAAAAGGCAGCCAAATTGGCCGGAGCCTATACGCCACCAGGCCGTTGAATAGTGCGTGCGCGGAGGGCCTGTAAGCCGGATCCTGTTCCGGGGTTACCCCCTTCGATGACCATTCCTCTGGGCCGCGCATTGCTGCGCGGCTCAAGCTGCCAACCCGGTCCCTCTTGGCCAAGACGCGCCTAGCGGTGGTATCGACCTGCGCCGACCGACCCGCGCGGGGACCCTATTTGGCATTGCTCCCGGTGGGGCTTGCCCTGCCGCCGCTGTTGCCAGCAGCGCGGTGGGCTCTTACCCCACCGTTTCACCCTTACCACGGACCGAAGCCCAAGGCGGTCTGATTTCTGTGGCGCTTTCCGTCGGGTTGCCCCGCCCGGGCGTTACCCGGCACCGTTGCCTTGTGGAGTCCGGACTTTCCTCTGAGGCTTGCACCTCAGCGGCCATCCGGCCCTCCGCGCGGGGTGTGGGTATGCCTAAGCCCCATCCGCGTCAAGGGGCACAGAGACTGAAGGAGCCAGCCCCTTCTTGGCCTTCGGCCAATTCATCCCCGGGATATTTTTGGCCAGATGAAGGAGGGATCAGTTATTGTTCGACGGGTCGGTCAATGCTGAAAGGTCAGCAGCCTGCAACGGGCCGCGCGCCCATGGGCGGAATCTGAGGCGGATGGCGGCAAGCAGAACTTCCTCGTCCGTGACGGCAGTATAGCCGAATTTGCGGGCCAATGTGCGCAATGTTGTATTGTCGGGCACATCGTTTTGGCCGCGTGGGGATGCGAAGCCCTGGCGCTCAAGCCTCTGCCAGTCGAAGCGGGGACCGGGGTCACTTTTTCGGCCGGGGGCCATGTCGGAATGGCCGATAACACCGTATGGCGGGATTTTCCATCGCTGCATAATGCCGGGCAGAATGGCCTCAAGCGCAGAGATCTGCGGCGCCGCAAAAGGGTGATCCCCGCGATTGTCCAGTTCGATCCCAATCGATCGCGAGTTGATGTCGCCTTGACCATTCCACTCCCCCGCCCCGGCATGCCAGGCGCGGTCTTCTTCGCGCACCATTTGCCAAAGCGTACCATCTGCGCCGATCAGGTAGTGGGCCGAAACTTCGTGCACAGGGTCGCAGAGCCGTTGGAGAGCAGCCTCGGCGCTGTTCATTGCCGTGTAGTGCAGAACGATCAGCGAAGGCGTCAGCCCATCCCGGCGGGGGCCGAAATTGGGCGATGGACGCCAGATCGGTGTAAAGTCAGTTGTTGACGGCACTACGGAACGGGGATGGGTCCCAGCCACAGGCGTAGCCGTCGCCATCTGGATCAAGGCCTTTGCGGTCGCGCTGCGGTCCCCCGGAGGACAGAAAATCGATCTGGGCCTGATCCGGCGAGGGGAAGCGGGCGCAGTTGCGCTCGGCCTTGGCCTGTAGGTTGAAACCCGCACGGCTATAAAGCTGCGTACCAACCGGGTTCGAGGTGCTGAGCGCGTATTGAACAATATTGGGTTGACCGTCACTGCCACGCTGGGGAACCGCCGTGGGGGCGACCACTTCGTAGGTTTGGCGGTTTTGCTCGATCCGGGCGGCATCGGATTCGATGCTGCGCCGGTTGGAGACGGCCGCAAAATCCTGTTCATCCGAAATCGCGGTGTTGTTTGGCCCAGGCACTGCTGGCGCGGGTTGGCTGGACGTGCTGGCCAGTGCTGCCGCAGTCTGATTGGCGATGTCTGCGCTGTCTCCGGCAGCAGTCAAGGGCAGTTCCGAAACCGGTTGCGGCGGTTCGAACGGATTGCCGCCATAGCCCTGCCCCGCCAGTTGTGCCTCGCGTTGCGCCTGATATTGCGGCGTGTTGAATCCGGTGCCTTCGACCGGCGCGACGGTGTCACAGGCCGCGACCGCGCCAAAGGCGGTTATCAGAAGCAATTTGCGCATGGGGCTGCTCCGTTCTTCGATGTCTTGCCTGACTTGAGGGTTACCACCATTTGCCCGGCTTGGCCACAAAGCCAGCTGCATTCTCGAGCGCATACGCGGTGTTTAGCAGATCGCCCTCTTCCCAGGGACGACCGATCAATTGCAGACCCAGCGGCAGACCTTGCTTGTCCAGACCGGCGGGAACGGAAATACCCGGAAGGCCCGCCAGATTCACGGTCACGGTGAACACATCGTTGAGGTACATTTGGACCGGGTCAGCCTCGGTCATCTCACCCAGACCGAAGGAGGCCGATGGGGTGGCCGGGGTCAGGATCGCATCGACGCCTGCGGCGAAGACATCTTCGAAGTCTTTCTTGATCAGTGTCCGGACGCGGCGGGCACGGTTGTAATAGGCGTCGTAAAAGCCAGCGGACAACACATAGGTGCCGATCATCACGCGGCGCTGGACCTCGTGGCCGAACCCTTCGGCGCGGGTTTTTTCGTACATCTCGGTGATGCCATCACCCTGCGCCAGTTGCGCGCGGCGGCCATAGCGCACACCGTCATAGCGGGCGAGGTTCGAGGACGCCTCGGCGGGCGCAATCACATAGTAGGCAGGCAGCGCGTATTTGGTGTGCGGCAGCGAGATATCGACAATCTCAGCGCCTGCATCTTTCAGCATATCCGCGCCATCGGACCAGAGCTTTTCAATCTCGGCGGGCATGCCGTCCATGCGGTATTCTTTGGGGATACCGATTTTCTTGCCCTTGATGTCGCCGGTCAGCATCGCCTCAAAGTTCGGGACGGCCAGTTCGGCGCTGGTGGAATCCTTCGGGTCGTGGCCGCACATGGTTTCCAGCATGATCGCCGCGTCGCGCACGTTCTTGGTCATCGGCCCGGCCTGATCCAGCGAAGACGCAAAGGCCACGATACCCCAACGCGAGCTGCGCCCGTAGGTCGGTTTGATCCCGGTGATGCCGACAAACGCGGCAGGCTGGCGGATGGACCCGCCGGTATCGGTGCCGGTCGCGGCCAGACACAGATCCGCTGCCACAGCCGAGGCCGAACCACCCGACGAGCCGCCCGGTGTCAACTGCGCGTCGTCATTGCCGCGACGCCACGGGCTGACCGCGTTGCCATAGACCGAGGTTTCGTTGGACGAACCCATGGCGAATTCGTCCATGTTCAGCTTGCCCAGCATGACAGCGCCTGCGTCAGCCAGTTGCTGAGACACAGTGGATTCGTATTCGGGCTTGAAGCCCTCCAGAATTTTGGATGCCGCCTGCGAGGGCACGCCCTTGGTGCAGAACAGGTCCTTGATACCGATCGGCAGACCGCACATGGCAGGCGCGTCGCCGCCCTTGATCCGCTCATCCGCCGCCTTGGCGCGTTCCAGCGCGATCTCGGGTGTTTTGTGGACAAAGGCGTTCAGCGCGTCGGCGTCGTCAATTGCCTTCAGGCAGGATTCGGTCAGTTCGACCGAGGTTACGTCACCCTTGCGCAGCGCATCGCGGGCCTCGGCCAGGCCCAGTTTGTTCAGATCGCTCATGTCTTACTCCACCACTTTGGGGACTGCGAAAAAGCCCTCGCGCGCGTCGGGGGCGTTGGCCAGAACCTTGTCCTGCTGACTTCCGTCTGTGACCACGTCCTGACGACGTTTCAGGCGCATCGGCTCGACCGAGACCATCGGCTCGACACCTTCGACATCGACCTCGTTCAGTTGCTCGATGAACCCAAGGATGGTGTTGAATTCGGATGCCAGCGCGGGCAGCGCGTCATCCTCGACCTTGATCCGGGCCAGTTTGGCCACCTTGGCGGCGGTGCTTTGGTCAATCGACATCGGAAAACCTCTTGTGCGTTAGGGGGCGTTTACCCGTCTGGCGCAGCTCTCGCAAGGCCATCGGCGAGCGGTCCGCGCCACGATTTGTGACAGAAGATCAGGGGACACCATGCATTTCTACATATCCGTCATGAAAAAAATAAACTGAATAGTTCACTTTGCCCCTTGAAAAAATGAACTGAACTGTTCACTTCATAACTACGGCACAGCCAAAACCGGAGTTAAGACTATGAAAACGTTCATGACAACCCTTGTATTGGCCTCTACTGTCTTTGCGGCCCAAGCCCAGGCATTTGGATCCACTATGGACAACCTGGTACGCGACCTGAGCTTCCCCGAGCCGGTCGCAGAACCGGTCACAAAGGACAGAACACAGCAGGGCAAATGACCCCCCGACCCTGCGTCCGGGTCGGGCACTCCTCTCCCGACCCGGAATTTTCAATTGATTGCCGCGCATAAGGCGACTCGTTACGATAGCTCTGAAAGACCAAGCCAGCCCAATCGGCAAAATGACGGAGCAGACGATGGACGCGCGCAAGCAAGCAGTTCTGGACGCAATTGATGCGGCCAACACCCAAGACCCCAACATGGAAGACGGTCAGCCCGCTGCCTTGCTGTATGGCCAACGGATGAGTTCCGAGTTGGACCGCCTGTTTCCAAATGCCTCGGACGCGTTGCAAATCGCGGCGCGCGGACAGCACGTGGAACGGTGGAAGCTTAAGCGTACGGAATACCCTGAAGGGCGGGCCGGTTATCTGGCTTGGCGGAAGGCCCAAGGCGTTTACCACGCCGAGGTCGTGCGCGGACTGATGGAACAGGCCGAATATGGGGCCGACGCTTTAGATGCCGCAGAACGTATGCTGCGCAAGCAGGGCATCAAGCGGGATGAAGAGGTGCAGGCGTTGGAAGACGTGATCTGTTTCGTCTTCCTCAAATGGTATTTTGAACCCTTTGCCGCCAAGCATTCAGCCGAAAAGATCCAGAGCATCGTCGAAAAGACCGCGCGCAAGATGTCGCCCGAAGGCCGTGCGCGGGTTTTGTCAGAGTTCGATCTGCCCGATCACTGGGCCGCCGCGTTCAGGGATTGATCACTGCGGGCCATGTGCCGCCGATAAACCTCGATCATCCAGCCCAGCATGATTGCGTTCAGAATGTGCCACATGAAATGCGTGCCCAACGGTAGCTGGCCGCATAGCGGAATGTCCGTCGCCCGAAAGGTAATGGATGCAATCAGGACAAAGGCGCCGATGGCCAAACCGCGGGCCAATTCCGGCTCTCGCTGCCGCAGAAGAAATGCGTAGATCAGAATCAGCAACGGTACAGGCGCGTAGGCCGATGAACCGCCAAGCCCAGGGACCAGTTGGAACAGCGGGACCGTGGCCGCCGCGTAGGGAATGAACAAAACGGTTCCAAAAAACGCGTACCCAGGCCGCATCCGCCAGACGTCGCGGTTGATCGCGAATATGTAGATCAGGATATAGGCCAATATCGGTGTTGTATCCGCCATTGCGGCCCAAACCTGCGCATGGGTGTGGAACAAGTAGCTGCCGACCCCGATCAGCGCCAGCACGACCACCAGAAGGTTGGCCAGCGGCATCGCCTGTCCGCGCACGCGCCGCCACATGATGAAGGCTGCAATCAGGAATGCGGCGTTGGTTACCGCGTTGATCGGCTCGGCCCAATACGCGGGCGAGAGCCGTTCACAATAGCCATCAATTTCTCTGGTCCAGTCCATAGATTTTTACATAGCGGATGCTAGGCTGGCTCCAAGCGTTTTTTGGGAGGGAATGTTCATGAATATCATATGGCTGGGTCACGGAAGCTTTCGGATCGAAACCGCAGGGCAAGTTCTGCTGATCGATCCCTGGCTGACCGGCAACCCTGTGTTGCCCGAAGACAAGCATGACGAAGCCGTTGAAGGGGCCACGCATATCCTTTTGACCCACACCCATTTCGACCATGTGGTCGACGTCCTGCCGCTGGCCAAACACCTCAAGGTGCCGGTTGTCGGACAATATGACCTGATGGGCTATTGGGCCGAGGCCGAAGGGATCGAGACTGTCGGCTTTAACAAGGGCGGAACAGTAAACCTGAACGGCGTCAAAGTGTCGATGGTGCCTGCGTCCCATAGCTCGACCTTTTCAACACCCGATGGGCTGCGAACCGGTGGGACCGAGGTTGGCTATATGATCGCGGCAGAGGGGCGGATGCTTTACCTGTCTGGCGATACCGACATCATGGCCGATATGGAATGGATGGGCGATTACTACAAACCCGATATCGGGATTTTGTCTGCCGGTGGTCACTTTACCATGGACATGAAAGGCGCGGCCTATGCGGCCAAGCGGTACTTTGACTTCAAAACCGTCATCCCCTGCCACTTTCAGACCTTCCCGATACTGGAACAATCTGCTCAGGCAATGGTAGACGCCTTGCCCGGTGTTGACGTGATCGAGCCCGAAGTCATGCAGGCAATCAAACTCTGATGCCTGCATCCGATTTCACCGCGCAGGAATACGCGGCACGTATCGCAAAAACCCGAGCGGAAATGGATCAGCGCGGGATCAACACGCTGCTGATCACCGATCCATCTAATATGGCGTGGCTGACCGGCTATGACGGCTGGAGCTTCTACGTTCCGCAAATGGTGATCCTGCCCACCAACGGGTCGCCCCTTTGGTGGGGTCGCACGCAGGACAAGGCCGGGGCTGCGCAGACCACTTGGTTGAACACCTCCGATCTGCATGACTGGCCCGAGGAACATGTTCAGCATCCCGACCACCACCCCGTCGAGTCTCTGGTCGAATTGCTGCGCGCGCGGGGATGGACGTCAGATTTGGGCGTCGAGATGGACAACTACTACTATTCAGCCGCCAGTCATCGCATTCTTGAACGCGCTTTCGGGACCGAGGCGCTGGTCGATGCAACCGGTTTGGTAAACTGGCAACGTGCCATCAAGAGCGACACCGAGATAACCATGATGCACAAGGCTGGTCGGCTGACGGCTCATATGCATTCGGTTTTGCGCTCTGCTTTTCGCGAGGGCGTTCCAAAGAATCAACTGGTGGCCGAAGTGCAGGCAGCCGGCGTGGCGGGCCTGCCGGACCTGCCCGGAGACTACCCGGCGATTGTTCCTATCGCGCCCTCGGGGACCGAGGCGTCGGCCTCGCATATCACCTGGAATGACCGGCCCTTGACACGCGGCGAGGCCACCTATTTCGAAATCTCCGGTTGCTTCAGGCGTTACCATTGCCCGGCGAGCCGCACTCTGTTCCTAGGCGACCCGCCCGCCGATATTCGCCGTGCCGAAGCGGCTGTGCTGACGGCCATCGATGATGCCCTGACTGCAGCGCGCCCGGGCACCACCTGCGAAGATGTGGCGCAATGTGTCTATGACAGCTTTGCAAAAGCGGGCTATGTCAAAGCCAATCGCACTGGGTATCCGATTGGTCTGAGTTACCCGCCCGATTGGGGCGAACGGACCATGAGTCTGCGCCCTGGCGACAAGACGATCCTGCAAGAAAACATGACCTTTCACCTGATGCCCGGCCTGTGGACGCCTGATTGGGGTCTGGCCATCACCGAGAGTTTCGTCGTCACGTCAAACGGCGGTGCGCCCCTTGCAAATATTCCGCGTGAGATGGTGGTGAAAGCGGCCTGACCTACCCGCGTTGCGCGGCGAAAAAGGCGCGCAGCATTTCGGCGGCCTCATCAGCGGCAATGCCATCATATACTTCGGGACGGTGGTGGGCCTGAGGGTGCGAGAATACCCGCGCACCATGAGCAACACCCCCTGACTTGGGGTCAGACGCGCCGTAATAAATACGCCGTATCCGCGCGACGGCTAGTGCGGCGGCACACATCGCGCACGGCTCCAGTGTTACATAAAGGTCGTGATCCGGTAGGCGTTCTGATCCGGCCTCAGCGCATGCGGCGCGTAGGGCCAATATCTCGGCATGGGCCGTCGGATCGTTCAATTCGCGCGTACGATTGCCTGCCGAAGCCACGACTTGCCCACCCGGAGCGACAATCACGGCACCCACTGGTACCTCGCCCCGGACTGCGGCGGCCTGCGCCTCTTGCAGGGCCAGTTTCATATGCGATCTGAACGCCATGCCTCTGACTGCCCCAGAAACCTGCCTTTCGCAAGCCGCGCGGATGCGCTATGGCCCGGGGATGAGCAACTCTCCCCCTCCCGGCGACCGGATCGCCAAAGTGCTGGCCCGCGCCGGTGTCGCTTCGCGCCGCGAGGCCGAACGCATGATCGAAGCGGGTCGTGTGACCGTGAACGGCAAAGCGATCGACAGCCCGGCGCTGAACGTCACCGGCAAAGACAAGATCACCGTCGATGGCAAACCGGTGTCCGAGCCCGAACCCTCTCGCCTCTGGCTCTATCACAAACCCTCTGGTCTGGTGACGACGGCGCGTGACGAAAAAGGCCGCGAGACGATTTTCGACAAATTGCCCGAAGACATGCCCCGCGTGATGAGCGTCGGACGGCTTGACCTCAACTCGGAAGGGTTGCTGTTGCTGACCAATGATGGCGGCATCAAGCGCAAGCTGGAACTGCCCGCAACCGGCTGGCTGCGCAAGTATCGCGTGCGGGTGAATGGCCGCCCAAAGGACGAGGATTTCGAACCCCTGCGCAAGGGTTTGGTGATCGAGGGCGAGCGGTTTCAGCCCATGACGGTTACTCTGGACCGGCAACAGGGGGCGAATGCCTGGCTGACCATCGGCCTGCGAGAAGGCAAAAACCGCGAGATTCGGCGAGCCATCGAAGATATCGGGTATGCGGTGAACCGACTGCTGCGCGTGTCTTATGGCCCCTTCCAATTGGGAAATCTCAAACCCGGAGAGGTGGAGGAGATCCGCCGCCGTGTTTTGCGCGATCAACTGGGGCTGGATTCGGCTGAGCCCACGAACGCTCCAGCCAAACGTCCCGCACGTCCGCACAGAAAGCGGACGCCGATCAGCAAGAAAACGCGTCGCTGACGCAGGTTGGGCAACCTTCCCCCTAGCGCTAAGACCTCTCATCCCCTAAATTTTCTGTGAGGGAAACCAACGGGGGCATGATGTCGGGAAGCAGCGTACAAAAATTGGCCTATGCGGCCTTGCTGGTCCTGCTGTTTGGCGTTTGCACCGGATTGCTTGGGGGTCTGTAGACGCATGGCCAAACGCTATGGCGGCAAGTTCAGCCCTCAGGGCGGTGCGTCCTCTGACGAGGGTAAACCGCGCGGGCAGTTCGATGGCGCGCGCGTCGAACCCGCAGGTGCGCGTGCGAATGTGATGTTTGTGCCGGCCATTCCGCTGGTATTTCTGTCGTTGAATGATGGCGCCATTGGTATGACCATTGGTCTTGTGGCCGCCGGACTGCTGACCGCCGCAGCGTTTCTGCTGCGTGAAGGGTTGCGCGCCGAGGCCGCCTATAACGCCAAGAAAACCGCCCGTCGCCCCGCGTTTCCCCGCAAGGTATTTGCCAGCGTTGTAACCGGGTTGGGGGTCGCGCTGGCCTCGTACCGGACCGAGTTTCTGGATGCCGAAACCGCCGCGCAAGCCAGCCTACTTGCCCCGGTGTTGTTCGGTGTGGCGGCCACAGTCCTGCATTCCGTGTCCTTTGGTCTGGACCCGATGAAGGACAAAGGGATGGAAGGCGTGGATACCTTTCAACAGGACCGGGTGGCGCGCGTTGTGGAAGACGCCGAAACGCACTTGTCCGCGATGACCGACGCCATCAAACGCGCTGGCGACAGGCGGGTCGAGGCGCGGGTCGAGCGGTTTCAGGACACCGCCCGTGATCTGTTTCGTACGGTCGAGGAAGACCCGCGCGATCTGGCAGGAGCGCGAAAGTACCTGACGGTCTATCTGCAGGGCGCGCGCGACGCGACCGTCAAATTTACCGACGTCTATGCTCGTACCCGCGATGCGCAGGCACTGGCCGATTATTCTGCACTGCTCGACGATCTTGAGCAAAACTTCGCGGCGCGGACGGAAAAAATGCTTTTGGATGACCGCAGCGATCTGACGGTTGAAATTGACGTGCTGCGCGAACGGTTGCAGCGCGAAGGCGTCCGGTTGGACTGACCGGCCACTAGTTGAGCGAGGATTACCCCATGTCCGAAAAAGTGAAGAACAAGGCGGTCGAGGCCGAAACGCTGGTGCAGGAAGTCACCGCCGTGGCACTTCCCGAACCAACTTTGGAAATCGTTCCGCTGGAAGAGGCGGACGAGCCCGTCAGTGCCGAAATCCGCAAGCGGATGGGTGAGATTGACATGGGCAACACCAACTCGATCGTTTCCTTCGGGTCCTCGGCCCAAGCGGAATTGCAAGAGATCAGCCAAGCCATGCTGGCCGATGTGCGCAACAAGGACGTAGGTCCGGCCGGGGACAGCCTGCGCAATATCGTGACCACGATCCGGGGCTTTTCGGTCAGTGAGTTGGACGTGCGGCGTGAGAGAAGCTGGTGGGAAAAGCTGGTGGGCAAAGCTGCTCCGTTCGCCAAGTTCACGGCGCAATTCGAAGAGGTGCAGGGCCAGATCGATCGGATCACCGACGATTTGCTGAGCCATGAACACACTTTGCTCAAGGACATCAAGTCCTTGGATTTGCTGTATGAAAAGACGCTTGGTTTCTATGATGAGCTGGCGCTTTATATCGCAGCGGGCGAGGAGAAGCTGACCGAGCTTGATAGTCACGACATCCCGGAAAAAGAGGCCGAAGTTCAGGCCGCCCCGGAAGAAAGCCAGGTGATGAAAGCGCAAGAATTACGTGACCTGCGCGCCGCGCGGGACGATCTGGAACGCCGTGTCCATGACCTGAAACTGACGCGGCAGGTGACAATGCAGTCTCTGCCCTCAATCCGGTTGGTGCAGGAAAATGACAAATCTCTGGTGACCAAGATCAACTCGACATTGGTGAACACCGTGCCGCTGTGGGAAACACAGTTGGCGCAGGCGGTCACAATCCAACGCAGCGCCGAAGCCGCCACGGCCGTGCGGGACGCCAATGATCTGACCAACGAATTGCTGACCGCGAACGCGGCCAACCTGCGGCAGTCCAACAAGATGATCCGTGAGGAAATGGAACGCGGTGTGTTTGACATCGAAGCGGTCAAACAGGCCAATGCGGACCTGATCGGCACAATCAATGAAAGCCTGGCCATCGCCGATGAGGGCAAAGCCAAGCGCGCTGCCGCCGAAGAAGAATTGCAAAAAATGGAAACTGAACTGCGTGACACCCTTGCCGCAGCCAAGGCGCGCCGGGACGGGACCGGCGATAACGCCGGCACAGCCGTTCCGGGTTGAGGTCAGAGCGATGTTCCCTGCGGGGCGATTCAGAAAGGCATTGTGCGCGCTTGGGCTGTTCGTCTTGCCCGCATGTGAGACCGCGCTAACGACGTCAATCGCCCCCGAGGCGCGCCCGGCGCAACCTCAGGCCGCAGCAAACGCTTATGTTCCGGCCTCGGCAGCCAGTCAGGACCTGGCGCGGTTTTACGATCGGGTTCAGCGCGATCTGCTGACACGCGGGTTGCTTCGAATAGATGGCGGAGGTCCGGACACACCCTATGAGGCCGACGATCTGGCCCGCAATTTTGAGACAATTGCGTTTTACAGCGAGTATCCCAACCACTCGATTTCAATCGGTTCGCGCCAGACGGACGGGCAGCTCAGCCGCTGGACCAGCCCGGTGCGGGTTCAACCCGAATTCGCCCCCTCGGTGCCGCCAGACGTCAGATCCGAAGACAAGACCCAGGTCTCGGCCTATGTCAGCCGGTTGGCCAAACTGACCGGCCATCCGATATCGACCGTCAATCGCAATGGAAACTTTCACGTCTTCTTCGCCGGCAAGGATGACTCCAGCTATGTCGTATCGCGGCTCAGGCAGTTGGTTCCCAACATTGGTCAGGCCTCGCTTGATCTGATCGCCAACCCGCGATCTTCGTTCGATTGTTTTGTCTTTGCTTCGGCCACCCGATCCAATCCAAATGTGTATGTGCGGGCTGTAGCCCTGATCCGAGCGGAATTGCCGGATCTGGTGCGCCTCAGCTGTATCCACGAAGAGATTGCTCAAGGGCTGGGTTTGCCGAACGACAGCCCCTCCGCACGGCCTTCGATATTTAATGACGACGACGAATTTGCCTTGCTGACAAGCCACGACGAAAAGCTGCTGACCTTACTGTATGACCCGCGTTTGAAACCGGGCATGACGGTCGAGCAAGCCCGCCCCGTTGTACGTATCATAACCCGCGAAATGATGGGTCAGTCGCTCTGACCCCAAGCCCAGGAGAAGCCCAATGGGAATTTTCGATTTTTTGACCGGAGAATTCATTGATGTCATTCATTGGGTGGATGACACGCGCGATACCATGGTCTGGCGGTTCGAACGTGAAGGGCATGAGATCAAATACGGTGCAAAGCTGACCGTGCGCGAGGGACAATCGGCGGTCTTCGTGCATGAAGGGCAGTTGGCCGACGTGTTCACACCCGGCCTATACATGCTTGAAACCAACAACATGCCGATCCTGACCACGTTGCAGCATTGGGATCATGGGTTCCAGTCGCCGTTCAAGTCCGAGATTTATTTCGTCAACACGACCCGGTTCAATGACTTGAAATGGGGCACCAAGAACCCCATCATGCTGCGCGATCCCGAGTTCGGGCCGACGCGCATCCGGGCCTTTGGCACCTATACCGTTCGTGTGAAGGACCCGGCAAAGTTTCTGGTCGAAATCGTCGGAACGGATGGCGAGTTCACGATGGATGAGATCAGCTTTCAGATCCGCAACATCATCGTGCAGGAGTTCAGCCGGGTGATTGCGGGTTCGGGCATTCCGGTTCTGGACATGGCCGCCAATACCGCCGATCTGGGTAAACTGATCGCGGCCGAGGTGTCTCCGGTGCTGGACGGCTATGGGCTTGAGATGCCCGAGTTCTACATCGAAAACATCTCGCTGCCGCCTGCGGTCGAGGCAGCACTGGATAAGCGCACGTCGATGGGCCTGGCGGGTGATCTTGGCAAATTCACGCAGTATTCTGCGGCAGAAGCAATGACGGCGGCGGCCAGCAATCCCGGTCAAGGCGGCGGTATGGGCGCGGGTCTTGGCATGGGAATGGGCATGGCGATGGCGCAGCAGATGTCGAACATGGCAGCGGGTCAGCCAAGCGGCCCGTGGGGCGGCTCCGCCCCCGCTGCCCCGCAACCTGCGGCGCATGCGGCACCGCCCCCTCCCCCACCTGTTGAGCATGTCTGGCACATTGCGGTAGATGGTCAGACCAGCGGTCCGTTTTCAAAAGCCAAAATGGGGCGCATGGCCACCGAGGGACAGTTGACGCGCGACACCCATGTCTGGACCGCAGGGCAGGATGGCTGGAAAAAGGCCGGCGACGTGCAGGAACTGGCGCAGCTGTTTACGATCCTTCCGCCTCCGCCACCTGGGGCGTGACGCTGTGGGTGAAGTCAATCCGCAAGCGCCTTACTCAAAACGCGACATATCCTGCGCTGTGAAACTGTCAGCACTACTAGGGTGGGCAGGCGTGATTGGTATTCCGTTGCTTTCCAGTTTGCAGCGGCGCGGTCTTGACTTGGACTCTGTGTACCTCGTTTTCTGGTACGCCCTATTTGGCTTACCAATATCGCTTTTTTTCTGTTGGGTGATGGTCAAACCTTTTCTGCGTATCATGATGCGCCATCAGGTCAGCTATTTTCGCGCCGCCATTTGGGGGGCGGGAATTGGCAGTCTGCTTATTTTTCTCAGGGTGGCAATCAGGCTTTTCAGAGGGTGGCGTAGGTCACTGAACCCCAAGAGCACATTCAGCTTTAGCGACGGTGTTGATACAATCTCCGTGAATGGCGTTTTGACTGACTATGGCTGGCAGTTGTTCGCCAAAAGCTCTTTGCAGTTTATTGCGATCTGCGTCTTGGCGGCATTGGTTGTGCGCTTGATAATCGGCCCAGGGAATGGCGGCGTTAAATCCGAGGTCAACCAATGACCGAAGAACACCGTTTTCCCTGCGATCAATGCGGCGCTGACTATCGGTTTAACCCGGCAAACGGGACCCTAACCTGCGACCATTGCGGGCACACGGAACAAGTCGGTTCGGGCCCATGGGGCAGTGCCCAGTTGAAAGAGCTGGATTTTGACGCTGCCGTCGCCGACGCCCTTCCCGATTCCGAAATCGAAGAAACCCGGGTTCTGACCTGTCCGAACTGCGCCGCTCAGGTCGAGTTTGATCCCAATACCCACGCGGCGGAATGCCCGTTTTGCGCGACCCCGGTTGTGACCGATACCGGGGTCAATCGTCATATCAAGCCGCGCGGAGTGTTGCCATTTGCATTGGACGAACGCGCTGCCAACAAGGCTATGAGCGACTGGCTGGGCCGGTTGTGGTTCGCGCCAAACGGGCTGCAGGACTATGCGCGCAAAGGTCGGAAAATGCAGGGCATCTATGTGCCGTACTGGACCTTTGATGCGGATACCAAATCCGCATACCGGGGTGAGAGGGGCACGGTTTATCATGAAACGCGGACCGTCATGCGGGACGGAAAGCGGGTTCAGCAACGTGTCGCCAAGGTGCGCTGGTCCCCTAGGTCTGGTCGCGTGGCTCGGTTTTTTGATGACGTTCTGGTGCTGGCGTCGCAATCCCTGCCAAAGTCCTACACAGACGCACTGGAGCCTTGGGATTTGCCCGCTCTGGAGCCGTATCAGCCCGAATATCTGGCTGGTTTTCGGGCCGAGGCCTATACCGTGGAACTGAACGACGCGCACCAGGAAGCGCGCGCCTATATGGCTCGGGTCATTGAACGTGACGTGCGGTTTGACATAGGCGGTGATCGCCAGCGCATTCATAAAATCGAGACTGACATCCGCGATGTCACTTTCAAGCACATCCTGCTGCCCGTCTGGATGGCGGCCTACAAGTACCGGGGCAAAAGCTATCGCTTTGTGGTCAATGGTCGCACCGGGCGGGTGCAGGGCGAACGCCCCTGGTCCGCGATCAAGATCACAATTGCGGTCTGCATCGGCCTGCTAATCGCCGCAGCAGTTGGATACATGGCCGCGACCGGGCAGCAATAGGCAATCGGACCTTGCGAAACCTCGCTCGGCTGTTCATCTTGCCGCAAGAGAGGGGGGATCGTGACACTTAATGTACTGAATCAACTGCTGCACGACCGCCATTCGTGCCGCGCTTTCCTGCCCGACCAAGTTCCACGAGACGTGATCGAACAAATCGTGACAAGTGCCGGACGTGCCCCAAGCTGGTGCAACGCACAGCCCTGGCACCTGACCATCACCAGCGGCGCCGAGACCGACAAGTTCAGAGAGGCACTGTTGCACGAGGCCGCAACTGGAACGCCCTCCCCAGACCTACCCTTTCCGACAGGGTATTCAGGCGTCTATCAGGACAGACGACGCGCCTGTGGATGGGCGCTGTACGAGGCGGTTGGGGTCGAAAAAGGGGATCGGTCGGCTTCAGCACGCCAAATGATGGAGAACTTTGCGCTTTTTGGCGCTCCGCATTGTGCGATTGTATCCAGCCCTGCTGAGCTTGGCCCCTATGGCGCGATGGATTGCGGAGGGTTCGTCACGGCTTTTACCTTGGCCGCGCAGGCGCTCGGACTGGCCAGCATCCCACAAGCTGCAGTGGCGAGCTATGGCCCTTTTTTGCACCGGTATTTTAACATCCCGGACGATCGCCTGATCCTGTGCGCTATTTCGTTCGGGTATCCCGACAAAGACCACCCCGCAAATGGGTTCCGCACCGAGCGGGCCAGCTTGGACGAAACCATTGACTGGCACGGCTGAACACCTGCTGAGGAAACAAGAAAAGGCCAACTCACAATATGCGCGCTTTGCTGCAAAGAATCTCACGGGCATCGGTATCGACCAGCGGGTCAGTGATTGGACAATCAGGTCCCGGATTGATGATCCTGGTTTGCGCAATGCAAGGGGATGACGAGACGCATGCTGATCACTTAGCAAACAAGATCAGCAAGCTGCGGATTTTCAAAGACGACGCAGGCAAGATGAACCGGTCGATCAAGGACGTGTCCGGCTCGGCACTGGTGGTCAGCCAATTTACCCTCGCGGCGGACACCTCACGCGGGAACCGGCCCGGGTTTTCGGCCGCAGCGCCGCCAGCCGAAGGTGAACACCTTTATAAGGTATTTGCTCAAAAGCTGGCCGCGTTGGGGATTCCGGTGGAAACCGGGGAATTCGGGGCCGACATGGCCGTAGAGCTTGTCAATGACGGACCGGTGACAATCTGGATGGAAAGCTGATGCAGAACAAAGACCTTGCTCTTGATATCTGGCACGCGGGCGTTGCAGCGGTAGACGGCCACGGAGCAACCTTGCGTGCTTTACAGGACGTTGCGCCGCCGGACAGGATCCTGGCAGTCGGGAAGGCCGCTGCGGCGATGGCGCGTGCCGCGAATGATCATTTCGGCCCCATCCCGACATTGGTTGTGACCAAGGACGGGCATGGCGATGGCCTTCCGCCTCATGTGCAAGTCATCGAAGCATCGCACCCGGTTCCTGACGCGCGCAGCCTGAACGGCGGTCGGGCATTGCGTGAAGCCGTCGAAGCGATGGAGCCTGGGTCTCACCTGTTGCTACTGGTTTCGGGCGGCGCGTCTTCGCTGGCAGAGGACCTTCACGATGGGTTCGATCTGGCCGATCTTTCTGCGTTGAACGAAAAGCTGCTGTCCGAGGGGTTGGATATCGGTGCAATGAACAGCCACCGTCGCAAGCTGTCGCGGATCAAGGGCGGGGGATTGCTGTCGCATTTCGCGGGTAAGGAATGCACCATTCTGGCGATCTCCGACGTACCCGGAGATGAGATTGGCGTTGTTGGTTCAGGCATAGGTGCCTTGCCCGAAACCTACGATTTCGAAGCCAGGACGCGGATTGTGGCCTCAAATGCCATCGCGCGCGCTGCATCGTCCGTGCAGGCGCAAAGCCATGATGTCCAAGTGTTGGCCAACGAAGAATGCCTGCATGACGACTTTCTCAGTGTCGCAGCAAAACTGGGCCCGCGTCTGCGCGGGATGCCAACCGGTGTCATGATCTTTGGCGGAGAGCCAACGGTCGTTCTGCCGGAAAATCCCGGTCGAGGCGGGCGCAATCAAGGCTTGGCGCTGGCTCTAGCGCGTGAGATCGAAGGTTGCGAAGGTATCACCGTCGTCGTTGGTGGAACCGACGGCACGGACGGCCCAACCGATGCGGCGGGCGCGGTGGTCGATGGCTCGACCTGGGGCGAAGGCGCGTCCGATGCCTTGGCGCGCGCCGATAGCGGTTCGTATTTCGACCGAACCGGATCCCTCCTGATCACCGGACCGACGGGCACCAATGTAATGGATTTGATTGTCGCAATTCGCAACTGATGGGACGGTTTTGAACCGCCTCCACCCCTTAAAGCCCCGGAGTTTTGTCGCATGTCGCGCACCATCAACTCTCTCAAAGAAATTGAGGACCTGCCGGATGTCGGCATTCGCATGCCGGACGGGTGTCGGCTGTCGGCACGTATCTGGAAACCCACGGACGCTACCGAAAATCCGGTTCCGGCGATCCTCGAACATCTGCCTTACCGCAAGCGCGACGGAACCACGACGCGGGATGCACTGACCCACCCATGGTTTGCGAAACGCGGCTATGCCTGTGTGCGCGTGGATATGCGCGGCAATGGCGACAGCGAAGGGTTGATGGAGGACGAATACACTCAGCAGGAACTGGACGACGCTGTTGATGTCATTCGCTGGCTGGCCGATCAGCCGTGGTGCACGGGTGCGGTTGGAATGATGGGTATCAGTTGGGGTGGATTCAATGCTCTGCAGGTCGCTGCGATGCGACCCGATCCGCTCAAGGCGATTGTTACCCTGTGTTCAACCGCTGACCGTTATGCCGATGACATCCACTTCAAGGGCGGATGCCTTTTGAACGAGAACCTCGGCTGGGGCGCGACGATGTGGTCCTATTCCTCGCGCGCTCCGGACCCCGATCTGCGTACCGATTGGCGTGAACTGTGGCTGTCGCGGCTGGAAAACGAACCGTTCCTGCCTTCGGTCTGGCTACGTCATCAGTCGCGAGATGAATACTGGCAGCACGGGTCGGTCTGCGAGGATTTCAGCGCCATTCAAGCAGCAACTCTGGCCGTTGGCGGCTGGGGTGACGGTTACAAGAATACCGTTCCGTTGCTGGTGGAAAACCTGGACGCACCGGTCAAGGGAATCGTTGGCCCTTGGGTGCATAAGTACCCGCATTTCGCGGTCCCCGAACCTCGGATTGGGTTTCTTCAGGAAGCGCTTCGTTGGTGGGACAAGTGGCTCAAAGGTATCGATACAGGCGTAAATCAAGACCCGGACTATCGCGCCTACGTCATGGACGGCGTCAGACCGGCACGCTGGTATGCGCGTAGACCCGGACACTGGGCGGCTGAACCGGAAGGGGCCACCTCGCACTTACCTACTAAGACTCTGGCGCTTTCTGACGCCGGTTTGGGTACGGATGGACCGTTGAACGCCTCCGTTCGATCCCCGCACAATTGCGGTATGGAAAGTGGCGAATATTGCGCGATCTGGCTTGGCCCGGACATGCCCGGCGATCAGCGCGGCGATGACGCCTTGTCGGCCTGTTTCGATGGTCAACCATTGGAACACGATCTGGAGATCCTCGGCGCACCAAAAATTCACCTGAAACTCAGTGCTGATAAGCCGCAGGCGCAGATTGCCGTTCGGTTGAACCACGTGCATCCGGATGGGGCGAGCACTCGGATCACTTACGGCGTTTTGAACCTGACGCACAAGGAAAGCCACGCGCACCCGGAACCGCTGGAACCCGGACGCACGGATGACATCTCGCTGGACTTGGATCACATCGCTTATCGCGTGCCCAAGGGTCACCATCTGCGGGTCGCGATCTCTAGTGCCTATTGGCCTTTGATCTGGCCATCGCCCGAAACTGCTAAGCTGCATTTGACAGGTGGGGAGATCACAATCCCATACCGCGTTGGCTCAGATGGGGATGAATGCAGTTTTCCGCCCCCCGATACCGAAGAGGCCCGACGCGTTACAACCCTGCGCGAACCCGCAAACAGTCGGCGGGTCGATACTGACATGAATTCGGGCATGGTTCATCTGATCATCGACGACGATTTCGGCAAAGTCAGGGACGAGGCGCATGGCCTGATCACCGGCAGCACTGCGCATGAAACATGGTCCATTCACCCCGACGATCCGCTGTCGGCGCGTGGGACTTGCACGTGGACACAGGAACTGGAACGGGGCGAATTTGCGCTGCGGACCGAAGCCAGCTGTTCGATGTGGTCCGATACGACGCAGTTCTTTCTTCACGCAACTCTGACCGCCTATGAGAACGAGAAGCTGGTATTCTCAAAAACATTGGAGGATTCGATTCCCCGAGATCAAATGTAAAAGCCGGTCGGGAAATGTATGACATTAGACTTGCCCGGTGGACTGAAATGCGCCAACGTTGACTCATGCGTCAATAAAAAGCCCACCAAAGGGCCGAACATCCAAACAACTGGGAGAATTCTGGATGAACGAACAACTCACTCACATGACCAAAGAGGTCACAGCCGGGAAACTCACCCGCCGCGAATTCATGGGGAAAGCTGCCGCTCTGGGTGTGTCCGCCGCTATGGCGAGCACGATGTTCGCCGATGCCGCACGCGCCGCAGGTCCGAAAAAAGGCGGTGACCTGAAATTTGGTCTGCAGGGTGGTGAATCCACCAACTCGCTGGACCCGGCGACCTACGCCAGCTCGGTCCCGTTCCAGAACGGCAAGCAGTTCGGCGATCAACTGGTCGAAGTTGCGCCCGATGGAACCATCGAACCGCGCCTGGCCGAAAGCGTTGAAGGCAGCGCCGACGCGAAGGTCTGGACCTTCAAACTGCGTCAGGGTGTCGAATTCCACAACGGCAAGACCATGACCAGCGAAGACGTGCTGAAGACAATGCAGCGCCACTCGAACGAAGACTCCAAGTCCGGTGCGTTGGGCATCATGAAGGGCATCGAGTCGATGAAGGCCGATGGCGACAATTTCCAGGTTACGTTGACCGAACCGAACGCTGACCTTCCCTACCTGATGGCGGACTATCACCTGATCATCCAACCCGATGGTGGCATGGACAATCCCGGCGCAGGTATCGGCACCGGCCCTTATAAGGTTGAAGTCGACGAGCCGGGTGTGCGTCACCTATTCACCAAGAACGAAAACCACTGGAACAGCGATTTCGGCAACTACGACAGCGTAGAAGTCGTGGTGATCAATGACGCCACAGCGCGGACCGCTGCGTTGCAGTCGGGTCAGGTCCACGCGATCAACCGGGTCGAGCCCAAGGTCGCCGACCTACTGGGCCGCGCACCGAACCTGACCGTGCATTCGACAGCAGGACGTGGACATTATGTCTTCATCATGCATTGCGATACCGCGCCTTTCGACAACAACGAACTGCGTACAGCACTGAAATATGCAATCAACCGCGAAGACCTGGTTGAAAAAGTATTGCGCGGCTATGGGTCGATCGGGAACGACATGCCCATCAACGCGGCCTACCCGCTGTTTGATGAGACCATCCCTCAGCGTGAGTTCAGCGTCGAAAAAGCGGCCGAACATTACAAGAAGTCCGGCCATGACGGATCGCCGATCATTCTGCGTGTTGCAGATGGTGCCTTCCCGGGTGCGGTTGATGCAGCAGCCCTGTTCCAGCAATCAGCGGCTCAGGCCGGTATTCCGTTGGAAATCAAGCGCGAGCCGAACGATGGCTACTGGTCCGAGGTCTGGAATGTCCAGCCGTTCTGCGCGTCCTATTGGGGTGGCCGTCCGGTTCAGGATCAGATGTACGCGACTGCCTATCTGTCCAGCGCCGACTGGAACGACACGCGGTTCAAGGTCCAGGCATTCGACGATATGCTGTTTGCGGCGCGCGCCGAACTGGATGCGGAAAAGCGCAAAGGTATCTACAGCCAGATGGGACAGATGGTCCGCGACGAAGGCGGCCTGATCTGCCCGATGTTCAACGACTTTGTTGAAGGCGTCAGCAACCAGATCGACGGTTGGGAAACCGACCCGACCCAAGAGCTGATGAACGGCAATATGTCCCGCAAAACGTGGTTCGTGTAATACGGGCCACGGATCATGCATCCCATAATCAAATTGGTGTTCCAGCGCTTGGCGCTGGGACTCCTCTTACTCTTCGGTGCATCGGCTCTGATTTTCGGCCTCACCGAAGCTCTTCCCGGGGACGCGGCGCAAGCCGTCCTTGGTCAAGCCGCAACCCCCGAAGCGCTGGAAAACCTGCGCGAAGAGATGGGCCTCAACCGCCCTGCCCTGACCCGCTATTTCGAATGGCTGGGTGGCATTGTTCAGGGTGACCTGGGTCAATCCCTCACCAACAAGCTCGACATTGCTGAATCCGTCGGCAACCGTTTGGGCAATACTCTGTTTCTGGCCTTCTGGGCGGCAATCGTGTCCGTGCCTTTGGCCATCTTCCTGGGCCTGCTGGCCGTGCGCTACCGCAACCGCTGGCCCGACAAGCTGATTTCAGCCGTGACGCTGACCACGATTTCCATCCCCGAGTTTCTGATCGGATATGTGCTGGTTTACTTCGTGGCGGTGAAGCTGGGCATGTTCTCACCACTGGCGATGATCAATGACAGTATGTCTTTGGGGGCCAAACTGAATGCCATCGCGCTGCCCGTCATCGTGCTGACCATGGTTGTTCTCGCCCACATGATGCGCATGACGCGCGCCGCGATCCTGAACGTGATGCAGTCGGCTTATGTCGAGACGGCTGAACTCAAAGGCCTGACCAACTTCAAGATCATCTACCGCCACGCGCTGCCAAATGCGGTTGCGCCCATCGTCAACGTTGTGATGCTGAACCTGGCTTATCTGGTCGTCGGCGTCGTCGTGGTCGAGGTGGTGTTCGTCTATCCCGGCATGGGACAGTACCTTGTGGACCACGTCACCAAACGCGACGTTCCAGTGGTTCTGGCCTGCGGCGTGATTTTTGCCGCGATCTATATCGGGCTGAACATGGTCGCTGACATCGTTGCCATTCTGGCCAATCCGAGGCTGAGGCATCCGAAATGAAGAATATCCCAATCTCTGCAATGATAGGGCTGGCCTTTACAGCCTTGTATTTCTTCATCGCAATCTTCGCACCATTGCTGGCCCCTTACGGCATGGCCGAAGTGGTCGGCGACGTGTGGGAACCGTCAAGTTCGGAATACTGGCTTGGCACTGACAACATCGGACGCGACCTGTTAAGCCGCATGATCTATGGCGGGCGCACGACGATCTTTATCGCCACGGCAGCGACGGTTCTGAGCTTTGTGACCGGTTCTATCCTGGGCTTTCTGGCTGCCGTTCTGGGCGGCTGGGCCGACCAGGTCATGTCGCGCTTGGTGGATCTCGTCATGTCGATTCCCACGCTGATCACGGCGCTGGTGGTGCTGGCCATGGTACCGGTGACCATTCCTGTCCTGATCCTCGTCATGGGTCTGTTGGATTCCACACGGGTCTATCGTCTGGCTCGCGCGGTCGCCGTGGACATCGCCGTCATGGACTACGTCGAAGCTGCAAAGCTGCGCGGTGAAGGTCAGTCGTGGATCATCTTCCGGGAAATCCTTCCCAATGCTCTGTCGCCCTTGGTGGCGGAACTGGGCCTGCGCTTCATCTTTGCAGTTCTGTTTGTCTCGACCCTGTCGTTCCTTGGCTTGGGCGTTCAGCCGCCACTGGCCGATTGGGGCGGGATCGTGAAGGAAAACAAGGACGGCATCGTCTATGGCATTGGTGCTGCGCTGTATCCGGCCGTCGCCATTGCGACGCTGGCGATCTCGGTCAACCTTGTGGCTGACTGGGTCCTGAACCGCACCACATCGCTGAAAGGAGGCCGGGGATGAGTGATACCCTTCTCAAGGTCCGCGACCTCAAGATCGGCGCGACTGTCTATCCGCCCGGTGAAAAGCCTCATGATATCGAGATCGTGCACGGGGTCAGCTTTGACCTCGAACGCGGCAAGGTGCTGGGGCTGATCGGAGAATCCGGGGCTGGTAAATCGACCATTGGTCTGGCCTCAATGGCTTATGGCCGAGGTGGTGTTCAGATCACCGGTGGTGAGGTGTGGGTTAACGGGCGCGATATTCTGAAGACATCGTATCGCGACATTCGCAAGCTGCGTGGGGGTGAGGTGACGTATGTGTCTCAGTCCGCAGCGGCCTCCTTTAACCCCGCCAAAAAGATCATGGATCAGGTGGTTGAAGCGGCGGTCGAACAGAAGAAGTTCAGCCGTCGGGAAGCAGAGGGTCGCGCGCGCGAGTTGTTCGCCAAGCTGGGTCTGCCCGACCCGGACAACATCGGCGAACGCTATCCGCACCAGGTGTCGGGCGGTCAATTGCAGCGCTGCATGACGGCGCTTGCCTTGTGCCCCGAACCTGATCTGGTGGTGTTCGACGAACCCACCACGGCGCTGGACGTGACCACGCAGATCGACGTTCTGATGGCCATCAAAGAGGCCATCGCGGATACCGGTGTCGGCGCGCTCTATATCACGCACGACCTTGCCGTCGTGGCGCAGGTCAGCGACGACATCATGGTTCTTCGCATGGGTAACACCGTCGAATACGGCACCACTGACCAGATCATCAACAACCCGCAGGAAGAGTACACCAAGGCGCTGGTCTCGGTCCGCTCGATCGAGCACGAGGAAAAACAGCCGACACCGGAACCGGTGCTGAGCGTTGATGGCATCACCGCGCGCTACAAGGGGCTGAATTTCGACGTGCTGCACAATGTCAATGTCGAGCTTCATCCGGGGCAGACACTGGCGGTTGTGGGCGAATCCGGTTCGGGCAAATCCACACTTGCGCGGGTGATCACCGGCCTGCTGCCGCCCCGCGATGGTGAAATCACGTTTGCCGGGCGCAAGCTGTCGGCTGATCTTGGCGGACGCTCACGCGAGGACCTGCGTGAGCTGCAGATGATCTACCAGATGGCCGACGTTGCGATGAATCCGCGACAGACCGTTGGAACCATCATCGGCCGCCCGCTCGAGTTCTACTTCAACATGCGCGGCGCGGAAAAACGCAAGCGGATCATTGAACTGCTGGATGAGATCGAGTTGGGCGAGAAGTTCATCGACCGCTATCCGGCAGAACTGTCTGGTGGTCAGAAACAGCGTGTCTGTATCGCGCGGTCGCTGGCGGCAAAGCCCAAGATGATCATCTGTGATGAGGTCACCTCAGCGCTGGACCCGCTGGTGGCGGATGGCATTCTGAAGCTGCTGCTGGACCTGCAAAAGATCGAGGATGTGGCCTATCTTTTCATCACCCACGATCTGGCGACGGTCCGCGCGATCAGCGACAGCATCGCGGTGATGTATCAGGGTCGTGTCGTGCGCTACGGTCCCAAGTCACAGGTCCTCAGCCCGCCGTTCGACGACTATACCGACCTGTTGCTCAGCTCGGTCCCCGAGATGCATCTGGGTTGGCTGGAAGAGGTCGTCGCCCATCGCAAGATGGAGAGTGCGGGGAACTGATCCCGCGTTATGCAATCATGAAATCCCGGCGCTTGTCACAAACAGGTGTCGGGATTTTGCTATTTGGGGCGGGATCAGGCTGCCGCTGCCCCGCGAATCCCCTAGGGTCGCCTCATGAATTCAAGATAAGGCCGGAACATGGACCGCAAACTTCTTCTCATCATCCTCGACGGTGTCCCGTGGCGCAATTTCCGCCGCCTGTTCGGCAATCTCGAAGGATGGGTCGACAGTGGCGAAGCGCGCGTGTGGAAACACCGGGCGGTGTTACCGTCGATCTCGGCCAGTTGCTATGCTTCGATCCACACGGGCGTTACACCGCAAGAGCATGGATGCACTGGCAACGGCAATGTCTTCCGCCTAAGCCACAAGGACGTGTTCAGCCAGGTGCGCGAGGCTGGGGGCATTACCGGAGCCGTCACCCACAGCTTTTGGTCGCAATTCTTCAACCGGCACCCGTTCGACTATGTACGCGACGTGGAATATGACGAGCCTGACAGCAAGACGATCAACCATGGCCGCTTTCACACCATGACCGGCTATGGCGCGGCAAACCAGATGACGCCCTCGGATGTCGATTTGTTTGCCACGCTGACGAACCTGTGCCTGCGCTTTGGTTTGGATTACGGCGTCCTGCACACCTGTACGCTGGACAGCATGGGTCACCGCTTTTTTCACGACTGCCAAGAGATGGACCACGCCTGTTTCGTCATGGACGAGATGCTAGCCCCCTTCATTCCCCGCTGGCGGCAGTTGGGCTATGAGGTCATCGTGACGGCAGACCACGGTCAGGACGAACGCGGCCACCATGGCGGACGAGGCCCGCTACAACAGGAGACCGCGCTGTATTATTTTGGCGACGCCGAAGGCCCCGAGGCCGATGCTGTCATCGACCAGCTTCAGCTTGCACCTACGATCCTGACCTGCATGGGCGCGCCGGTGGCGGACACGATGAAGGCTCAACCGTTTCTGAGTTGATCAGTCATAGGGCCAGATTTGCTGGCCCAGCGCTTCGATGGCCACTGATATCCGCTCAAAACTGTCGGCGGCGCGTTTGACCGAGGTCCGCGCCCTCAGGTAGCCATGGACGAGGCCGGGCTCGTTGATGCAATGCGCCTTGCCGCCAGCTTCATTGATCCGAGAGCAATAGTCCGGTCCATCATCGCGTATCGGATCGCAATCTGCGGTCACGACCACCGTTGGCGGCAAGCCCGAAAAATCCGTGTCATGCAAGGGCGCGTAAGTTGGGTCGTTCTGCGGGGCGGGCCCACCGCAGCGCACCTTTTCGTAGAAGGTGATCTCATCCAACGTCAGAAGCGGCGCATGAGAATGTTCGATGTAAGAGCCTTTCGTGCGATCTCCGCCCAGTCCGGGGTAGATCAGCACCTGACCCAGCACCGAGTCCAGTCGCCCACGCGCATAATGCGCGACCGCAGCCGCGAGGTTCCCACCAGCGCTGTCGCCAGCCAGAACCATCGGATCACCAAACTCTGATGATGCCCATTTCACGGATGTCCAGGCGTCCTCGAACTGCGCCGGGTGGACATGTTCAGGGCACAAACGGTAGTCCACCGCAACGACCCGATAGCCGGTCTGTGCGCAAATCTCGGCACAAACGTCGTCATGGCTGTCGAGCCCTCCGACGACAAAACCGCCGCCGTGAAAATAGACAACCGTCCGTGTCGGATCACCGGCGGTATAAACGCGAACAGGCACACCATCGGCGTGCCTGTCTTCTGTTTCAACGCCTGCAGGACGCGGCTGCCGAAACTCTGCGCACATGGCGTCATAGACACGGCGCTGATCCTCGATCGTCAGATCGACAGCATCATCAGGATAGCTTTCGGCGGTTCGTCTTATGAACGCCCAGGTTTCTTCATCAATCAGGCGTTCATAATCCATGTCCCCTCCGCGGTCAGGCAGCCCATTCCCATGGCCGGGTGAATGATCCCAGCACTTTGCTGACATCGTCGTCCGAGGAACCGTTCGCGTCAAGCTGCGCGACAAGGCCGCGTTTCTTGTCGTCGATCACCGAAACGACGCGCGCCTGAACGCCTGCTTTTTCAAGCGCGCCATTGTAAATACGGGTGATCGCCTGTTTACGCAGGTCGGGCTTGAACACCTTGCCGACGGCGGTTTTGGGCAACTCGTCCAGGATGGTCATATGCTTGGGCTGCGCTGCACGTTCGTGAACGTGGACATCGCAGTAATCCATCAGTTCTTTTTCGGTGACTGACGCCCCGTCGACCAGTTCGACAAAGGCGCAGGGCACCTCGCCCGCATATGCGTCGGGCTGGCCGATGGCCCCGGCAAAGGCAACGGCCTCATGACCCAACAGAGCCTCTTCGATTTCCGCAGGGTCGATATTGTGACCCCCACGGATGATCAGATCCTTGGCGCGGCCGGTGATCCACAGGTATCCGTCCTCGTCAAAACGGCCCAGATCGCCCGTGCGCAGGTATTTCTCATAGTGATAGAGACCCACGTTCTTGTCAGCTTCGGTGTATGTATTGCCTGCAACAACACCGGGGTTCGAGATGCAGATTTCGCCGATTTCATTGGCACCCGCCTCAGAAGGACCATCGGGGCCGTCGTTCAGGATTTTCACATCGGTATAAGGGAAAGGAATTCCGATCGAGCCGATCTTTTTCTCGCCATCCGTGGGGTTGCATGACACCAGACAGGTTGCCTCGGTCAGGCCATAGCCTTCGATGATCGTGACGCCCGTGGCCTCTTCGAAGCGGCGGAACAATTCGACCGGCAGCGGGGCCGAACCCGAGAACGCGGTTTTCACGCTGGAAATATCCGCATCCACCGGGCGCTGCATTTTGGCGGCAATCGCCGTTGGAACGGTGATGATGAAGGTCACCTTCCAGCGTTCGATCAGCTTCCAGAAATTGTCGAACACGCCATCGCCGCGATAGCCTTGCGGCGTCGGGAACACCACATGCGCGCCCGAGGACACTGCCGCCATCATGATGACATGCACCGCAAAAACGTGGAACATCGGCAGCGGGCACATCACGACATCATCAGCCGAGAACAGCAAAGTGCCGCCCAGCCAACCGTTGTAGACAAGGCCCGAATACTTGTGCTGCGCCACCTTGGGCATGCCGGTGGTGCCGCCGGTATGGAAATAACAGGCGACGCGGTCTTCCTTGCTGTCTTCGAAGGTCAAAGTGGTGGGCTGCTTGGCCAGTTCCTTGTTGAAACTCTTGTAATCCGCATGGGCCAGATGTTCCTTGTCGCCCATCTTGGGGCGCAGCAGCGGAACGATCCACGATTTTGGCGGGGTAAGATAGCGGTTGAGGTCGATTTCAAGAATCGTGTTGACGGAAGGCGCGTGGCGCACGGCCTCTTCCACCTTCTGGGCAACATCCGTCTTGGGGAAGGATTTCAGCGTCACAACAACCTTGGCACCGGTTTCACGCAAGATGGCCGCGATCTGTTCGGGCTCGAGCAGAGGGTTGATCGGGTTGACGATCCCGGCCACCGCGCCCCCCATCATGGTGATCAGCGTTTCGTTACAGTTGGGCAGTACATAGGCCACCACATCCTTTTCGCCCACACCCAGAGATCGGAACAGGTTGGCCGCCTGATTGACCTTGCCCAGCAGTTGCGACCATGTCAGCGTCTCGGCTTTGTCGGTGGCCCCTGAAAGCAGCTGAAAGCTGATCGCATTGTTATTGGGGTATTTTCCTGCAGTACGAGACAACAGCTGATGGAAAGTAACCGGTACATCGCGATCCTCCCACGACATCTCCTGCTCGATCTTCGTCTTGTCTTCCAAACCCACGAATGCCATGCGGCTCCTCCCTGTTTTTCTCCCGTGTTCAGCACGGATTTGTATTCCATCGCCAAGATGGAAGCAAAACCGCGCCCGATCAAGAAATGCCTTAGCGCTGCAAGCGTAAAAGAGGTAGAATGACGCTACGGACAAATTGCTCTGCCCCAACGTCACCTTATTCCGCAGCTATACCGTCTGTGAATTGCAAGCGCGCCAGACGCGCGTATAGCCCGTCCTGCGCCACCAAATCGTCATGGGTGCCCTGCGCCACGATGCGTCCATCTTCCATGACCACTATTCGGTCAGCCTTTTTGACCGTTGCTAGCCGGTGCGCGACGATCAAAGTGGTCCGGCCCGCACGCATCTGATCCACAGCACCTTGAACCGCGCGTTCGCTTTCCGCATCCAGCGCCGAGGTCGCCTCGTCCAACAGCAGCACCGGCGCGTCGCGCAGGATCGCTCGGGCAATGGCGATGCGCTGTTTCTGACCGCCCGAAAGCATAACACCTCGCTCACCGACGAAACTGTCGTAGCCTTCCGGCAAGGCCGAGATGAAATCATGCGCCGCAGCTGCGCGGGCGGCGGCCTCAACCTCGGCATCGGTTGCGTCGAGCCGGCCAAAGCGGATGTTCTCGCGCGCCGAGGCGGCAAAGATGGTCGGGTCTTGAGGCACCAGGGCCATGTGGCGGCGGAACACAGCCCGGTCGAGATCGCGCAGATCCACGCCATCCAGGCAGACATGCCCGGCGTCGGGGTCGTAGAACCGCTGGATCATCTGGATCACCGTTGTTTTGCCCGCGCCAGACGGGCCAACAAAAGCGACTGTTTCTCCGGGGCTGACCTGAAGGGACAAATGATCCAGCGCCACGGCATCGGGGCGCGATGGGTAGTGAAAAGTGACGTCGTCAAAGCGAATTTCACCGCGCACCGGGACAGGTAGGGCCTTGGTCTGTGCAGGGTCATTCACTGTGTCTTCGGCGTTCAACAGCTCGACCAATCTCTCGGTGGCACCGGCCGCGCGTTGCAGCTCGCTCCAGATTTCCGAGAGGGCTGCGACAGACCCAGCCATGATGATCGAGTAGATCACGAACTGAATCAGAACCCCTTCGGTCATCACTCCATTGCGGACGTCATTGGCCCCCATCCACAGCACGCCCACGATGCCCGAGAACACCAGAAAGATCACGATCACCGTCAATACGGCCCGCGTTTGGATACGGCGCAGAGAAACTTCGTACGAAGTTTCTGTCATCGCTCCGAACTGAGCGCGGCTGGCCTGTTCGTGGGTAAAGGCCTGGACGGTCTGAACCGCGCCCAGCGCTTCACCCGCATTGCCGGACGAAGCCGCGATCCAGTCCTGGTTTTCGCGGCTGATGACGCGCAACCGACGACCCAGAACCAAAATCGGCACCACAACCAGCGGGATCAGCAACAAGACCAACCCCGTCAACTTGGCCGAGGTCAAAAGCATTAGAATCAGCCCACCGATAAACATCAGCATGTTGCGCAGCGCGATCGACACGGACGAGCCCAAAACCGACTGGATGAGCGTCGTATCTGTGGTAATCCGGCTTAGCACTTCGCCGGTCATGATCCGTTCAAAAAATTCCGGGCTCATCCCGATGACGCGGTCAAACACGGCCTTGCGGATATCGGCCACAACCCGTTCCCCCAACCGGGTAACCAGCGCGTAACGGATGCCTGTACCAACGGCCAGGATCGCGGCGATGCCCAGTGCGGCCAGAAAATACCAATCCAGCAACTCGCCATCTTCGACCCGGAAATTGTCCACCACGCGCCTCACCGCCAACGGCAGAGTCAAGGTCATGCTGGCCGTCAGGATCAGCGCAAGTGTGGCCCCGATCATCAACAGCCGATACGGCTTCATGAACGGCCAAAGCGAAGCAAGCACACCGACTTTCCGGGAGGTTGCCCGTTCTTCGGACGCACCTGGTGCAGAAGCATTCGCCGGGCTGGCGGCATGTGATCTTGCCATGTCTGGCCCTTTTTGTTCGTGTTGGGCAGTTTCTTGGCGACACCGGCACTCAGGGTCAAGCGTGGCATGCCAAATTGGACACCTTCAAGGGCCTTTTGACGCAGATTTCATGGCTGATCTGGAGCGGGCGGCGGGAATCGAACCCGCTTCATCAGCTTGGAAGGCTGAGGTAATAGCCAGTATACGACGCCCGCTCAGCGAGAGTGGTCTTAAGATACGTCACAGAGATCGTCAAGCCACCTTTGGACAGGAAATCCATTCAGATGCCGCGGATCAGACGGTTGCAATAATGTCCCGGTATTCACGTCCCTTTCGCGCAATCCCCTCACCTTTTTTTAGTCCCGGATACCTTTGATCACCGCCCCGGTTTTTGTCGCCATTGATCAGGCCGCGCGCATTAAACCAGTCAAAATCCCCGTCCAGCCCCATGTCGACAAGAAGGCCGCGCCCAGTAAAGCCGATCTCATTCATACCGCGCACCAGTATCTCGGCCGCGACGGCGGGTGTTTCGACCAACTCTGGCTCATTCACGAAATCCTTGCCGAATTTCGCTGAATACTTTGCGTAATTGTGGCGACCTGTGATCTGCACGAAGCCTCGGCCACGGTACAAGAAACCGTCGCCCGCCTGTGTATTGCCCAGATCGGCGCGTCCTTCATATCCGCGTTGTATCGCGGTTGGCCCCCAGATTTCCTCCATGAACTGGCCGAGGTTTGTTTCATGGTACGCTGTCGCCAGAATGTACGCTTGATGTGACAGATCGTGTACCTCGTTTTCAACACAGGCATTCAATATTGCCTCGACTGCGGTGCGGCGCTTTGCCTGCATGGTCGGCCCGTTGCCTTCAAGCTTGGCTATTTTCCCTGCAATCCCAGCGATTTCGGCGCTTGTCAGAGTGATCCCCGGACTGCTCGGAGGAACCGCGCCTGCCGGGGCAGCATCGTCCGGCAACAGCAGAACCTGACCAACCTGCAACCGGCGGGCCAGATCGTCATTCAAAGGTTGGCCATCCTCGGTTCGCAACTCCTTCCACAATGTGGCGTCGCCTAAATGTATCCGGGCAATCTGAGAGGGCACCTGCCCACGCCTGACGATCACGGTTTTGGGTCCTTGCTCCGTACCCACCTTTTCCAGCGTGACCCCGCCATCCACCGCGTCGCGAATGGCATAGCCGAGACGCTCGCTGAAATCCGCGACCTCGACCCAGTGCACGTTGGCCCCATTTTCGTCATGCGTTTCCATAACCTCGAACCGAAGCGAAGGCTCGGAAATCGTGGCGACGCCCTGACCCGTATCAACGAAGGGCTGCGTCCAATCCTGCTGAGCCGCGAGCTGGGACAGCTTGATCCAGCTTCGACCGTTCATTGTGGCGCCTTCAAGCGCAACCCCATCAACGGTGATGATTTCAGCCGGAGGCACCTCGACCTCGTCGAAATCATCGGCAACCGGCGTCGGGTTCTTCAGCGCATCAAGCCAGTCAGAAACCATTGATCGCATCTGATCCCCGATTTCGCCGTAAGGGCGATCAGGCTCCCAAGATAGGGCCAGCGGGTCCCATTTGCCATTCTGCCGAATGTTCAGATTCGTCTGCACTTCTCCGTGTCCCAGCACGGTCTTGCGGCCAATCGGAATATCATAGCTAAGACACAGCTCTGCTGCGACCTGAGCAAGCGCGTCCCACTGGTTGCGTGTGATCGGAAATGGTCCGGGTCGAAACGGGCTTTCGCGGACATCTCCGCCCATTGCGCAAAGCGATACGCCGATCGAACGGCTGTTGCTGTTCAGGGTGTGTGCGGCATAGGGTTTGTTCCGCAGCGGCGGCACATTCGCGCTGATCGCGTGTTTGCCGCGATGCAACCGACCTTCGCCATCAATCAGAATATGATAGTGCTTTTTCTCTTTCGCGCTTGGGCGATGACCACCGCCCGTCCAGTGCAGTATGATCCTGTCCATCCGAACGTTCGGCATCCAACTGTCGGGCACAAGGCGGGACTGGGGTGGCGGCGCAGTCCCACCGCCTGATCCCCCGGCAGACTGCGTCTCGTTGGTCGCGCCATTGATCGCGGCAACGGTGTCCTCTCCGACAATCCCGTCAATTTCCAACCCCTGCTGGCGCTGGAAATGTTGCACCGCGCTTTTGGTTCCGGGACCAAACAGGCCGTCAACATCGGAAATATGCAGAATACCCCGGCGCATCAATTCCGTTTGCAAGGCCCAGACATCGCTGCCCTGCATCATCGGCAGGACGTATTTCAACGTCCGTTCAAACCGCATACTCATGAGGCACCCCCACGACGCGCAGCCGCGTCTGCAAGTACCACAATCCTCGTCAGCGTGTTTTGCGGATCCTTGCACTTCGTCACGCAAGACCCGACCAGTTCCAGCCCTTGAAGCCCGCCACGCGCCGTCGCGTTGCCCGACACCATCGCGAGCGCGGCAACAAACTGCGTGTCTGACAAGCTGAAATCAACGGCTTGGCGCAGCACTGCGACCTCGGACTGGAACGTGTGTCTTGCGACAACGTCCAACCAGCCAGAGATCATCTGATCAAAATCTCCGCGGCTGCCAAAATCGGTCGCATTCGCTGCGAAATACGTGTCAGCGTCCCCCGCGCGCAAATGCGCCAGCAAATCGTCCATGTCCACATCCGTCCCGGATGCCGACGAAAAACGGGGCTCGATGTCTTCTGCTTTGAGATCATCCAAAAGGCTGACTGTTGTGGCCGTCGCCCCGTACGCGACATAGCGCCACCGGGCCATCTGACTTGCATTCAGAACTGACCCCGTAACCAGCGCGGATTTCGCCACCACGCCCAATGCCTCACCGCTGAGCGCGGCTCCAAGCTGCGCGACACCGTCCGAGATTGTTTTGGATGCAAGATCGTGGGTTTTGGCTTGCGCCAATGCACTCGATACGGCTTTCGTGCTTGCTTCAGTTGGAGCATCCCCCAGACTTTCCCACGCGGTGCTCAGGTCCGCGCGCGCGCGGGCCACATTGGTCACTGTAGCTTCGTCTGTGTCCGGCAGGATTTCTGCGACGTGCCCGCTGAGTTCCAGCAAGTCAGTGGTGTTTTGGACGTCGGCGGCCAGTTCCTCGGGTTTGGCGGCTTGTCGGGTTGCAGGGTTGGCACCATCCGATCCCGACAACAGTTGCAGGACCACGGACTGTATTTTTTCCGCCCTAACCTTCGGATCGGGTTCTTTCTGGGCCTCGTCCAATGCGTCAACCAAAGTTGCACGCATTATTGCCGCATCCTTTTGAATGGTTTTCTGCGCATTCAGTTCCGCTCGGGCATGAATCGCGCGCATCTCTTTGCGGCGGTCGGTCCTAAACATGTTTGCGACAGAATCCACCAGCTTTGTCAGCAGATCGTAAACAAGCTGAGCCGAAAACCCGCCCAAAAAAGCCAGCAAAACCGACGAGAAAACGCCCTGGTCCAGAAACGCACTGAGGGGTTCCGCCATCAAAACGCCTGAGAACCCGCCCAGCAAAATACGCACGTAATAGGTGGACGCCAGGCGCATGTCATATCTGCCCTCGCGTACGTAGTTGAAGCTGTCATAAATCGACGAGTAGGCTGCGCCAAGCATGCCCAATGCGCCGAAGAACAGAAACATTCGTAACAACAAGGGAACTTTCAGTGCCATGCAGTCCGAGCGGATTGAGCGCAGCGCTATGTCGAAAACGGCGTTGTCGTCCTCTGGCTTAAGCCGATCATCGGCCAGCGCCAGTTCCTGGTCGCTGAAACGACACTTGCCCTGCAGATATTCGACCACAGGTTGGAAATACGGCGCGTTCTTGTCGCTGTCCCTCAGGGTCTTTTCGTCGCTATTGGGGAACACATTGACGGCTGCATCATAGTAGGTGTCCGGCAGCGCAACATTGCTATGAGCGGAAAGCCCAAATCCAACCGCAAAAATCAGTACGACAGTGACGATGATCAGGCTGAGAATAGCTGGCAAAGGGGCCACTCGCGCCAGAAGTTTGGGGCTTTTGGCCTTCCACTCCTCCATCCTGAGAATGGTTTCGGGCAAAGCGGGCGCAACCGCCGCGGACAGGCTTTGACGCAGGCTCATGACCTCCGACAGGGGAATGTCGCGCCGGTCCTTGGGCGAGAGATCGAACAAGGCCATCAATCTGGGCTCGGGCAATTCAGCCACAATGCCGCGCGCGGTGATGAACGACAACAAGGTTACCGATTCCTGAAACGTCTGTTCTTTCAAGTCGTCTTTCGGTGTCATGGCGAATTCACCCTCTGTTGGCGCATCATCCCTTTTGGTCAGCACGGATCGCTTGGCGGGGGCAACGGCGCACCACCCGCCCGGCGGCTCAGGTCCTGATCGATTTCCCGGCGCAATTGTGCGGTTTGCGATGTCTCGGCTGCGCCACCAGAGAACGCCGCAAGCATGTTGCGCGCTTCAAACAACTGCGGGCGGTTGCCCAAAAATCGCCCGCACGCCTCGGCATCGGTCGCATCCGGAACGCAGGCGCGCGACAGGGCACTATCGGCTTCCAGCAAACTTGTCGCCTGATAAGCCGCAACAAAACCTGCGCCGTCGTCTGCTGCACCCAAACGGCACAACCTTTTGGTAACGCGCGCGGTTCTGATCTCGATATCTCCGACGATCGCCACCCGCTGCGCGTGGTGCTCTGCCGAGTTTCGATCCAGTTTGCGAAGCCCTTCGGTGTCGATGCGTGCATCCACCATGTCGGCGAAATTCTCCGCCAGAACGGCATTACGTCGAGGAATACCTTCGGCGTTTAGTTGTCGGGCCGATCCAGTGATGTCAGACGCAGCAGTCTGCGCAAGGCCCAATTGGCCGGTCTGCAAATAAATCAGACCTTCCAGCAAATCATAATAACTGGCGATCTGAGGGGTGTCGGTTTGGTCGGTTTCGATCATCCTCAGCGTTTCGGGGAAGCTGCCCGGTTTTACATCCAGGCCCTGCGACGACACCGCGGCACGAAATTCCCGGTCATAGGTTGCCTGAACATCCGAGACACGATTTTGGTCCTGCGGTGACAAGCCGGATGCCCCGCAGCCCGCCAGGCTGACGACACCAATAATGACGAACACAAGTCGGAGCATCACGCTTCTCCTATCTAAAACCGGCCAAAACCTCGGTCACAGCCTCGCTCAATTCGAGGTCGTCCAACGCCGAAACGGGGTCCTTCCTCAGGGCTCGCTCGAGAATTTTGCCGAAGATTTCCGGGACATCTTCTGCACTGGCCCATCGGCCCACTTGTTCCAACGCCGCGCGCAAAGCCTGACGAAGCAGTGCTTCGATGACCTCGCGCAATAGCCGGGCCGGGTCCGGAGAACCGGCTGCAAGCTCACCCAGAGCCAAACCGTGCGACGACAGTTTTCCAAGCGCCTTTTCAGTAATTTGAACCCGGAGTGATGTGGGAATTCTGTCTGGGATATCATCGCCATTCAGCACCAAAGCGATGGCCTGGAATATCGGACCGGTCAGCTCTGCGTCCGAAAGAACCTGCCAGACCATGGCGTCCGTCTCGAACCGGGTAAGAAGTGTCTCATAGATTGCCTCAAGCGTATCCGAATCCACGCGCCCTTGTCCGGATGCCAGACCATCGACCAGTTCGATCACATGCGGAAATGCGCCGACAATCAGAGCCTTGTCCGGCGTGTCATCCGGCAGAACCTGCACGGCGACCTGGCCGACAAGGCGCAGCGCGCCTGGACTGTCCAAGCCCTGAGCCAACACAACTGGCACCTCATCCATCAAAAGCTCGGCTATGGCGTGCAACCGCTCAATGTCCCCGGCTTTTTCCAGGTCACCTTGCGCCCGCGCCGCCGCAAACACCTCGGCCACAATCAGCCGCGCACCTTTTGGGCCGACCAATGGCTCAAGCTCGGACAGCGTCTGCTTCAGACCATCCGATGTGATACGTGTCGCCAAGTCCTGCAGGATTTCCTCGGCCCGCGACAGTGTTCGGTCCTGACCAAGATCAACGACGACGCCCGAGAGAACACCCAGCAGGTCCTGGAATACCGGCGCAATCAGGTCGCTGTTCTGAATGGAATCCGTTCTTCCAATCGTGGCAATCACGGCCTCCAACAGCGATCCCATAAATTGGGCACCGTCCAGTTCTTGCCGCAACAACGCGGCAGAGTTTTGACTGAGACCCGACAAGGCCGCCGCGAACACCTCTCGGAACCGGTCTTCTCGGTCCAGCGGATCGCGTGAACCGATATTGTCACCGATGACTTTGACCGTGTTTGTCAGCGCGCCCAGCACCAGCTGCATCTCGGGCGGCAAGGATGTCGGGTCTTCTGGATCGTAGGTTCCGTCGTCCAGCCCGCGCAAATCCGCAACCAGATCTACCATGTACGGATCCATAGCCAGATTGGCAGTCCAGTCAGATACAACCGACGTGAACCCCGCGTGGGTAACAATTCGCGCGACAAAGTCTTCGCCATGCGTGTCCCGAATTCGTCCGAGTGAATTGAAAAGCAAGGTCGCCGCAGGATGGTCCGAGATTTCCGAACCATGTTCAGCGGCCGCAACCGCAACAGACCCCATAAGGACTTTCAAAAGTCGGTTCGATCCGTCCGTTTCCAGATCGGTCCGCGCCGCAAACTCGCGCAGTATGGTCGACAGAACCAGCTTGTTGGACGATCTGGACAGAAAAACACCCGCGTTGTCGCCCAGAAAATCGACCAGTGTTTCCGCGACCGCGCGCAGGATCTTAGTGCTGCCCGGTTGCCCCGTCGCTGCGGCCGAGCGAACAAGAAACTGATCGATGCCAGATTGGTCGACCTCGATATCCGAGTTTACCGGACCTTCGCTTTGCTCTTTGATCTGGTAGTACAATCCCATGAAGCGCCAAAACATGTCCTGGCTGCGTTCGGGGTCCAGATCGATGCCGGTCACGACATCTTTTTTACTGAGATAGGCGTCGAATTGCTCTGTCAGCCCACGAACTTCCAGCGCGGCCCGATAAACCGGATCGCTGGCAAAAGCGTCCCTCATCGCGATAGGGTCTTTCACCTCATCAATGAGAATTTGTCGTGATGGCACCGGTAGAAGGATCGGTATCGGATCATCAAGGCGTTGCAGATCGCGGATTTCCACGACCCGGCGGCGCAGAGTCACAAAGCTTCGCAATGCCGAAATCGCAACCGGAACAAGAGCAACAGGAAAAGTCAAAACAAAAACCATTTAGAAATTAAAGGCAAAACCATACACCAAACTGGCAATAAACTCAAATTTCATGACTAAACTCGTTCCGGGACATCCACGGCGCACGAAGTTTGCGAAATCACAGCAAGGCCAATGTCAGGCAATTTGACTCGTGCCCAATCGCTATGTTCAACTGCCCGTCTCGCCGATCACATGCTCGAACTTAGGAGTCCAGCAATGCCCGGCCAAAGCGCAATTGTTCTGGTCCACGGGGTTGGACACGCTGACAAGGGATCCACAATCGAAGCTTTGTTGGCCGGTGACGCCAATTCCACTGAGGTCGGGCAGTTCAGCACCCTACAGATTGGCAAGTACAGGTACACGCAGGCAACGATGCCGTCGGGCGTTTCGCTTTTCGAATCCAACTGGTCAGACGCACGCCCTCTGCAAAGCACCGGACCAAAGATCTTGCTTGAGGCACTATTGCTTGTGCTGGGCATGCTTCAGGTTCTGCAATTTGATTTGGCCGAACCCAAGGATCGCAAACCGTTTTTGCCCGGTCGTATCTTCAAGCTGATCTTTCTAGGCGTATTTTTCTGGTCGATTCACCCGCCTATCGTCTCGATGTTCGTTTCCGCCGGATTGTACGTTCCCGCAACCATCTGGCTTGCCGTGCTGGCGGCGTCGGTATGGTGGTTTCAAAGATACGACAAGGATTTCCTATTCGGGTTTTTCTGGGTCGCGTATATCGCTTTTCTGTGGGCGGCTCACGCATGGCACGCTCTTCCAGACGAAAGCGCCTATGTTCTGCTGAGCACTTGGCCCTACGCGGGTGCCCAACTGCTGACTATCGGGGCGGGATGGGTCTTGATCGGAGCCATTCTGGTCGGCCTTACATTTCGGTCATCGCAAAGTCGAAATGTACGCTTTGCGTTTGTCTACATCCCTTATTTCGTCGCCTCTTGCGTTGGCGCAATCGTCTGGGTCATAGCCCTCAGCACAGCACGTTACTTTTCGGCAGAATCCACTGATTTTCTGGGCGTCTGGCCGGAATACTATTCCAAAGCCCTTGGGTATTCCATTTTCAATGCCGAGCGATTCAACGGGCTTTTGACACTGATTTGCGGTCTGCTTCTGCTGGTGCCCTTCGCGTCATTTCTTTTGGCCAGACAATCCAACCCGGAAAATTCAGCCATCACAGCGCGCATTTGGTTTGACCGTGTCCTCATGCTGCTGCCGTTCATCTTTCTTTGTTCGGTCCCCGCCTTCTGTTTATTTGTTCTTCGGCCAGGTCCAGACGCGTCCGAAGGTGCACAGCGTATCTGGGAGGCCTACACGATCTGGTCGGTCCGCATTCTCGCTTTTCTGCCGTTTCTGCTTGGCGGTCTGGCCATTGTGCTAAAGGCCGCCGGTGATGTTCTGTACTACCTTTGTCCGCAAACTGACCTGATATCCGTGCGAAGGCAGGCTGTCGCAAAGTTGCGCGCTCTGGTGAAGCATCTGTTGGACAATGAATTCGACGTTCTCATTCTCAGCCACAGTCAAGGCACGATTCTTGCGCTGGACGTGTGCAAGGAATTGCCCGGACAGCTCTCGGTTTGGATTTCGGGCTCGCCTTCAGATGCGCTTTACTACAATTATCTGGACATCGACCGCATCGACGGGTTGCGCGTCAAGGGCTTTAGAAATTTCTTTCGAGAGGATGATCTGATCGCGGGACGTGTACGACCAACCGATTTCGACGGCGCGAATGTCCGCATGGGGCTTGGTGGCCACACCAATTACTGGAGAGAATTCAAAATCAAGGACCTTGTTGAGGCCGCGGGGACACCAACGACCCAGAGCGGCAATTTCTGAAAAACTTTGACCCTGTGACCTTCGGCACGCTCGTTCAAACCGCAGGCGATCCAAGCAGACCACGGCCTTGTGAATTTCCTCAATCCAACTGTTAACTGGCTGTCACAATCGACGCTTACATGCGGAGCACTAACCTCACCCAGATAGCCAGGAGCCATCCATGAAAGACGTTGATCCCGCCACATTGTCCGCTGACGATTGGGACGAACTGCACTTCCCCCGCCCAGAAGAGAACGACTTTGATCGCGTGGTCGAAAACGCCATTTCGCGACGCGGTTTTCTTGGTGGCGTGCTGGCCTTTGGATCAGGTGCCGCCGCGATGGGCACTGGCCTGTTGGGGTCCACCTCGGCCCAAGCGGTCGAAGCTTCGCGCTTTGCATTCACACCGATCGCCGCGCAAACTGACGGCACCGTCCACGTACCCGAAGGGTATGAATGGAAGATGCTGATGCGTTGGGGCGACCCACTGTTCACGGCAGGCGACGGATATGACCTGACGGACGGCGGTGCCGTTGAAAACTCCGACAAGATCTTCGGCGAAAACACGGACGGCATGGAAACATTCTCGTTCAAGGGTCACGAGCTGATCGCCATCAATCACGAGTATCCTAACCGCAAGATCAACCTGCCCGCAGCGCAGGAAGGTATACCAGCCAATGCGGGGGACGTTCTGAAGTTGCAAAACCTGCAGGGCGTGACCGTCATGGAAATCAAGGAAGGCCCGGATGGTTGGTCTGTCGTCAAGGACAGCCCCTTCAACCGCCGGATCCACCACAACTCGCCAATGAAGATCGTGGGCCCCGCCGCAGGTCACGACCTGCTGAAGACAGAGGCCGACCCGACCGGCACCACGTCGCTGGGCACCATGAACAACTGTGGTGCGGGCAAAACGCCTTGGGGCACCTATTTGACCTGCGAAGAGAACTTTAACGGTTACTTCGGTTCGTCCGACGAGAATGCCACCTACGATCAGGCCGTCGCGGACGGCTTCGGGCGATATGGCGTCAAGGCGGTAAGCTGGAACGGATACGAACTGTTCGACCCGCGTTTCGACACGTCGAAAAACCCAAATGAACCGCACCGCGCAGGCTGGATCGTCGAAATCGATCCGACCAAGCCAGACAGCACCCCGGTCAAGCACACCGGTTTGGGTCGCTTCAAGCACGAAAACGCCGAGGTCACTCTGGCCGCTGACGGTCGTGTCGTGGTCTACATGGGCGACGATGAGCGGGGCGAGTACCTTTATAAGTTCGTCTCAAACGGCACCTATCAGCCCGGCGGCGAGACCCAGAGCCTGCTGAATGACGGCACGCTTTATGCGGCCAAGTTCAACGACGACATGAAGGGGGAATGGCTGGCCCTGACCCCGGAAACCACCGGGATGAACGATGCCGAAATTCGCATCTTCACCCGTATGGCGGCCTCCAAGGTTGGTGCGACAACCATGGATCGCCCGGAATGGGTTGCGTCGAGCCCGGTCGCGGTCGAGGCCTATTGCTGCCTGACCAACAACAAGAACCGTGGCGTTAAACCGAATGCTGGTGGCGACGATACTGCAGTCAACGGCCCGAACCCGCGCGAAGCCAACAAATACGGTCAGATCGTGCGCTGGCGTCCCGCCAATGACGACCACGCGGCCGAAGGTTTCGACTGGGATCTGTATGTCATGGCGGGCAACCCCACCGTTCATTCAGACGACCGCGCAGGGTCCGCCAATGTGAACGAAGGCAACCTGTTCAACTCGCCCGACGGTATGGTCATCGACTCGACCGGCCTGATCTGGATTCAGACAGACGGGAACGATGACAACGAGGAAGATTTCGCAGGTAACGGCAACAACCAGATGCTGGTTGGTGACCCGATCACCGGTGAAATCGCCCGCTTCATGACCGGCCCGAACGGGTGTGAGGTCACGGGTCTGGCGTGGTCCACCGACTTGCGCACCATGTTCGTCGGCATCCAGCACCCCGGCAGCAACTGGCCTGATGGCGGCACACCGCGTTCTTCTGTCATCGCGATCAAGCGCACAGATAACGGTCTGGTTGGTTAAACCATAAAATCGAAACACCCCCGCCTTTTTAAGGCCGGGGGTGTTTTTTGTGTTCAGATGTCTTCGCCTTGGGGGGCCAGCGGCCCGCCGGGATCCATCAAATGACGCTCGGATAGCCACGGGTTCAGTTCCAGAGCTTGTTCCAATGTATCGCGCGCCTCGTCAATCCGCTTCAGTCCCAGCAGTGTCAGCGCCTTGCCACTGATCGCGGCAACGTGGTTGGGGGACAATTCGATGGCCTTATCCAGATCAGGCAACGCGGCCTGATAGTCCTGCCTCAGAAAATGCGCGAATGCGCGCTGGTTGTAGCCCTCGGCATATGACGGGCAATATTCGATCAGCTTGTTGAAATCCGCGATCGCGCCCAGCAGATCCCACTGGCTGCGGCGCGTCATTCCCCGGTCCAGCACCGCCTGCGCGCTGTCATCCGGCGCATCCGCCCAGAATTCCCACAACTGGTTCGATAATAGCTGCGCGGCCCGTTCATTCTCGGCCTGCTGAATCTGCGAGATCAGGCCGGACACTCCATCCGAGTGATCCGGCGCGGCAGGGCAATCTTCTGCATTTACGGCGGTAGGCCCTGCAATCAGCAGTGCAAAGGCAGTAATGACGTGTTTCATGCGCCAATGGTGACGCGATTGATGGCTCCGTCAACCCACCCCATCGGGTGGTCCGGACAGGCCGGTTTCCTTCACAGCCTCCATCGCCACAAATGTCGACGTGCTGGAGACATGCGGCAGCGACGAAATCTTCTCTGCCAGAACCGCGCGGTATTCTGTCATAGAGCCCGTGCGTATCTTCAACAGATAGTCGAAATTCGACGCAATCATATGGGCTTGCTCGATCTCGGGCACTTTACGAACGGCCGCGTTGAACTCGGCCAGAGCTTTCTCACGAGTGTCGGTCAGGCGAACTTCGACAAAGGCCACATGGTCCAGTCCTAGGCGGATCGGGTCCAGCATGGCACGATAGCCGGTGATGATCCCCTCGGCCTCAAGTCTCTTCACACGTGCTTGAGTGGGCGATTTCGACAATCCGATCCGGCGCGCAAGGTCTGCGACCGAGATACGCCCGTCCTCGGACAGAATCGCCAGGATTGCCTGATCAAACCGATCAAGACCCGGAAAGTCCATTTGCATCGTGATTGCCCCAATTTTCAGATCAACCGACTTCAATGGCCCGAAAATAGGGGAATCGTCCTGTGAAATCGACACTATATTTAACAAAAGCCCCGGAGGACACATGACACACAGCCTGCGCTCCCATATCGACAGCCAAACCTATGCCGACCAGTCCGCTGCTATCGACGCGCTGATCGGGCAGGCTGAGTTGAGCGACGCCGACCGAACGGCGATTTGCGCCGGAGCGACTCAATTGGTGCGCGATATCCGCTCCAGCACGTCACCCGGCATGATGGAGGTCTTCCTCGCCGAATACGGCCTGTCCACCGACGAAGGCATCGCATTGATGTGTCTGGCCGAGGCGTTGCTGCGTGTCCCAGACGCCGACACGATTGACGCGCTCATCGAGGACAAGATCGCTCCGTCCGATTGGGGAAAGCATCTGGGCCAATCGTCGTCATCGCTGGTCAACGCCTCAACCTGGGCCTTGATGCTGACCGGCAAAGTGTTGGACGAGGGCAAAAGTTCACCCGTCAGCGCTCTGCGCGGTGCGATCAAACGTCTGGGAGAGCCGGTGATCCGTACCGCCGTTGGTCGCGCCATGAAGGAAATGGGCCGCCAGTTCGTTCTGGGTGAAACGATCCAATCCGCCATGGATCGCGCCCGCGGGATGGAGACCAGCGGCTACACCTATTCCTACGATATGCTGGGCGAGGCCGCCCGCACCGAGGCTGACGCCGCCCGCTATCATCTGTCCTATTCCCGCGCGATTGCGGCCATTGCGGATGCCTGCACCCATGACGACATCCGCGCAAACCCAGGGATTTCCATCAAGCTATCGGCCTTGCATCCGCGCTATGAGTTGGCGCAGGAGCAACGTGTGATGGAAGAACTTGTTCCCCGTCTGCGCGCGCTTTGCCTGCTGGCCAAGGCCGCCGGGATGGGTCTGAACGTGGACGCCGAAGAGGCCGACCGCCTCGCCCTGTCCCTGCAAGTCATCGAAGAGGTGATGGCCGAACCTGCACTTGCCGGTTGGCACGGCTTCGGCATCGTTGTTCAGGCCTATGGCCCGCGCGCCGGAGTGGTTCTGGACACGCTTTATGAGATGGCGGAACACCACGACCGGAAGCTGATGGTTCGACTGGTCAAGGGGGCCTATTGGGATACCGAGATCAAGCGAGCTCAGGTCGAAGGTGTCGATGGGTTTCCCGTTTTCACCCGCAAGGCGGCCACCGATATCTCGTACATAGCGAACGCGCGCAAGTTGTTGGGTATGACGGATCGCATCTACCCTCAGTTCGCGACGCATAACGCGCATACGGTCAGCGCGATCCTGCATATGGCCAGCGATCAGCCCTTTGAGTTCCAGCGCCTTCATGGGATGGGAGAGACGCTGCACGGGCTGGTGAAAGACCAGAACAATACCCGCTGCCGCATCTACGCCCCCGTCGGCGCACATCGGGACCTGCTGGCCTATTTGGTGCGCCGGTTGCTGGAAAACGGGGCGAACTCGTCATTTGTGAACCAGATCGTCGATGAAAACGTCCCGCCGGAAGAGGTCGCATCAGATCCGTTCGATGACATTCAAACCACTGCATCTGCTTTGACCAAGGGGCCGGAGTTGTTTCAGCCGGAAAGGCCGAATTCGAAAGGGTTCGATTTGCATCACACACCGACGCTTGATCGCATTGATGCTGCGCGCGATGCGTTTCGTGCGCACCATTGGTATGCGCAACCGCTGCTGGCAGGTGACGCGCAACCCGACCCTGACCAGCCGATCACCAACCCGGCTCAGCCGCAAGACAGACCGGGGGCGGTGGCCCCGTCCAGCGCTCAGGACGTTGAACTTGCTTTGGCGACAGCCTCGGCTTGGCAAGAACCGGCGTCAGAACGAGCGCGCGTTCTGAATGCCGCGGCTGACCTTTATGAAACGCATTTCGGCGAGCTTTTCGCTCTGCTGGCCCGAGAAGCCGGTAAGTCCCAGCCCGATGCCGTTGCTGAGCTGCGTGAGGCTGTCGACTTCCTGCGGTACTACGCGGCAAATATACCAGATGCCAAACCCGCGGGAACCTTCACCTGCATCAGCCCGTGGAACTTTCCCCTGGCGATCTTCACGGGTCAAATCTCGGCTGCTCTTGCAACCGGTAATGCAGTTTTGGCCAAACCTGCGCCTCAAACGCCTCTGGTCGCACATCGCGCTGTTCAGTTGCTGCACGAAGCCGGGGTTCCTCGGGACGTGTTGCAGCTATTGCCGGGTGGACCGGCGGTGGGCGCTGCATTGACGTCAGACGCCCGCGTGTCCGGCGTTGCCTTTACGGGTTCGACCGCAACCGCGAAGAAAATCCGCGCCGCCATGGCCGAAGGGTTAAAACCGGGCACCCCTTTGATCGCTGAAACCGGAGGGCTGAATGCGATGATTGTGGACAGCACAGCTCTGCCGGAACAGGCGGTGCAGTCCATCGTCGAAAGTGCGTTTCAATCCGCCGGTCAGCGCTGTTCGGCCCTGCGTTGCCTTTACGTGCAGGATGACATTGCCGATGACCTTCTGACGATGCTGACAGGCGCAATGGATGCGCTAAGCGTCGGCGCTCCCTGGCTGCTGTCGACGGATTGCGGCCCGGTGATTGACGAAGCCGCACGAGCGGGGATCGCCGAGCACGTAGCAAAGGCACGCGCCGAAGGTCGGGTCCTCAAGGAACTCAACACCCCGCCCGAAGGCACTTTCGTCGCGCCGACACTGATCGAAGTCACAGGTATCGCAGCGCTGGAGCGGGAAATCTTCGGGCCAGTCCTGCACGTCGCCCGTTTCAAAGCCGCTGATATTGATCAAGTCATCGCTGATATCAACGCCACCGGATACGGCCTGACATTCGGGCTGCACACGCGCATCGACGACCGCGTGCAGCACGTCACCGAGACCATCCACGCCGGCAACATTTACGTCAACCGGAACCAGATCGGAGCCATCGTGGGATCGCAACCTTTTGGCGGTGAGGGTCTTTCGGGCACCGGCCCCAAGGCGGGCGGCCCGAACTACATGGCTCGGTTCTGCGCGCCGGATCGGCAGACCAGTTCGGATCACTGGGACAACGCAATGAGTGACCTGCCTGCTCCAACCGGTCAGCCCGCGATGGTCCAGACGCAATCCCTGCCCGGCCCGACCGGCGAATCCAATCGCCTGAGCGAGTTCCCACGTCCGCCATTGCTGTGTCTCGGCCCGGGTCCCGAAGCTGCAAAGGCGCAGGCCAAGGCCATCAAAGCATTGGGTGGAACGGCGATTCAAGCGGACGGAGCGCTGGATCTGCATCGGCTTGAAAACCTGACCGGATTCTCGGGCGTTCTGTGGTGGGGGGACGAAGCGACCGCCCGCGACATTGAACGTCACTTGTCCCGTCGCGACGGCCCGATCCTGCCGCTGATCCCGGGTCTTCCAGATCGCGCGCGCGTGTTGGCCGAGCGTCACGTTTGCGTCGATACCACCGCTGCCGGAGGCAACGCAGCGTTGCTGGGCGGTGCGGCGTAAACGAGCCTTGACCCTGGGCCGGGAAAGGCCCAGCGTCGCGCCATGTTTCCGATCCGCGACCATAACCCCTCGGGGCGAACGCCGTATGTTGTCTACCTGCTGTTGGCAGCGAACATCGTGATCTTCCTCAGCTATGCAGGAGAGATGGACAACGCGCCGCTGATCGGTTGGCTCTATGGTAACTACGCGATCATCCCCGCGCGGGTCACTGACGGGTATGGGTTAGAAACGCTGGTTACCTCGATGTTCCTGCATGGCGGCTGGATGCACCTGGCGGGGAACATGCTGTTTCTGTGGATCTTCGGCGACAACCTTGAAGATGAGATGGGCCACCTGCCCTTCCTTCTGTTCTATCTTGTCGCCGGTATCGGAGCCGGGGTCATTCACGTCATCACCGGCCCGAACTCGGTGGTGCCCACAATCGGCGCGTCTGGCGCGATTGCGGGTGTGATGGGCGGGTATTTGTTGCTGTTTCCCAAGGCGCGCGTCGATATCCTGCTGATCCTGATCGTCTACTTCCGCGTCTTTACGATTCCGGCCTTCGTCATGCTGGGTGTTTGGCTTGGCATGCAATTTTTCGGCAGCCTGTCCAGCGACCCGGATCAGGGCGGCGTCGCCTATTGGGCCCATACCGGAGGGTTCTTCGTTGGTCTGATCCTGTGCGTTCCGCTATGGCTGCGTCGCGGCGGTGTTACCTATTGGAGCCGCACACACGGTCACCCACCCCACCCCGAGCATCAATACAAACTCTCAAAATCCCGCATTCCCCGCGTCCGGCGCAGGTAACCGCCCGCCGCTCAGATTGGTAATCTCTTGCGCGGCGGCCAACACCAACGCACCCAGTTCGGGCGCACGGTCCGAGCTGAACCGAACCGTCGGACCAGAGACGGATATCCCGGCACAAGGTTCACCGCGATCGTTGAAAATAGCGGCACCGATGCAGGACATACCCTCAAAACGTTCCTCGCGGTCATGAGACCACCCACGGTTCCGCGTATCAGCCAAGTCCCGTTCCAACTCAGGCCCGAGCGACAGGGTGCGCCGCGTGAAAGCCTCAGCCGCGCCTGGGTTCAGTATCTTTGCCAGACCGACATCGTCCAGCGCTGCCAGGATCGCCTTCCCCGTCCCCGAGGCATACATCGGCGTTCGCGCGCCCGGCGGAAAAAACGCCCGGATCGGGTTGGCGGATTCGACCTGCCCTACGAACACAACCTCAGCCCCATCAGGAACGGCCAGATTGGCCGTTTCACCGCTGTCCTGCATAAGCCGTCTGAGAACCGGGCGTCCGATTTCAACCACAGTATTGCGGCGCAGGAACGAAGCGCCAGAACGGTAGGCTTCAACCCCGATCATCCACTCCTGACGTTCTTCATCGAAGGCGACAAAACCGTGCTTTTGCAGGGTGATCAGGACGCGGTGCGTTGTAGCCGTTGGCACATCGACTTCACGCGCCAGTTCACTAAGCGCGACACGTTCCAAACGGGCGACTGTAGTCAAAACGCCCAGCGCACGGTCCAGTGACTGCATGGTCCCGGCCGAGCTTTCCTTGAACAGTGACTTGGGCCGACCACGCGGTCTTTTCTGTGCATCCATTTGCGGCACTTCCTTTCACATGGCATCGATTTTCTTTCGCTCCGGTTTTTCCGTTCGCGGAAATGAAAAACCGAAAAGCACTAAAAATCAGGGCTCTGTGTATTTAATTGCAAAAATGAAAATATTTTTCAAGAAAATTGCATGCCGGCGCGTAAACACCCACACTGTTCTCCAAAGCGGAGGAAACACCCATGTCCAACCAGAACCCGGTCTTCATTCCCGGCCCGACCAACATCCCGGATCGGTTGCGTTTGGCGATGCACGTCCAGACGCAGGACCACCGCGCACCAGATTTCGTCGAAACCTTTGCGCCTGTTTTGGAAGACACAAAGAAGGTTTTTGGCACCTCCGCAGGTCAGATCGTGACATTTCCGGCAAGTGGCACTGGCGGTTGGGAGGCTGCAGTGACCAACACGCTCAGCCCCGGAGACAAGGTTCTGGTGGCGCGATATGGTGTGTTCAGCCACCGCTGGATTGATCTGTGCCAGCGTCACGGGCTGGACGTTCAGATCATCGATTGCCCATGGGGCAGCGGTGCGCCTGCAGAACAGTTTGAAGCCGCGCTGTCCAAGGACAAGCACCACGAAATCCGCGCCGTGCTGGTCACGCATAATGAAACGGCAACTGGGGTTCGGTCGGATATCAACGCCGTGCGACAGGCCATGGACGCCGCTGACCATCCGGCGATGCTGTTTGTGGATTGCGTCAGCTCTCTGGCCTCAATGCCGTTTGAGTTTGACCGATGGGGCGTCGATATTGCCGTGTCGGGATCTCAGAAAGGGTTCATGCTGGCGACCGGCATGGCAATCCTGTGCGTCAGCCCCAAGGCATTGGACGCGATGGGCACGGCGACGCTGCCGCGCACATTCTTCGACTTTCGGGACATGATGTCAGCCAACGCGTCCGGCGGGTTTCCGTACACCCCGCCGCTGCAATTAATCTACGGGATGCGGGAAAGCCTGAAGATGCTGTTCGAGGAAGGGTTGGACAACGTCTATGCCCGCCACCACCGCCTCGCCGAGGGCGTACGGCGGGCTGTATCCGCCTGGGGGTTGGAACTGGTTGCTGAGGTACCCGATCTGTACTCGGATACAGTCAGCGCGATTTATGTGCCTGACGGTTTCGACAGCAATGCGCTGACGGATCATGCGTTCAATGCCTACGGAGTGTCTTTCGGGGTTGGTCTGGGTCAGCTCAACGGCAAGGCATTCCGAATTGGCCACCTTGGCAGCCTGACCGATGTGATGGTTCTGTCCGGCCTCAGCACAATCGAAATGGCGATGGCCGATCTGAACTATCCGATCACACTGGGCAGCGGTGTCGCCGCCGCACAAGAATTCTATCGCTCCGGATCTTCTGGCCATGCCAAGGCCGCAGCTTGAAGGGGATGACAATGTTAGACCACACACCAGCGGCTGAACTGACCATAGGCGACATGCGCGCGGCACATGATCGGATCAAACCGCATATCCGCCGCACACCCGTCATGGTGTCGGACCACCTAAACGATCTGACCGGCGCGCAGCTGTTCTTTAAGTGCGAAAACTTTCAGGAGGCCGGAGCCTTCAAGGTTCGCGGTGCCTGCAATGCCGTCTTCGGGCTGAGCGACGACATCGCCGCCAAGGGCGTCTGCACCCATTCCAGCGGCAATCACGCGCTGTCTTTGTCCTATGCCGCTGGTCGGCGGGGCATTCCGTGCAACGTTGTCATGCCGCGCACGGCCCCGCAGGCCAAGAAAGATGCGGTCCGGCGATATGGCGGGATCATAACGGAATGCGACCCATCGACCACGTCGCGCGAGGCCACCTTTGCTGAGGTACAGGCCCGGACGGGCGGTGAGTTCATTCACCCCTACAACGATCCGCGAGTGATTGCCGGTCAAGCCACCTGTTCGGCGGAATTGCTGGAGCAGACCGGGGGCCTGGACGCTGTGATTGCCCCGATCGGCGGCGGGGGTATGGTTTCGGGCACCTGTTTGACTGTATCGAACCTTGCGCCGGAAACGGCGATCTATGCGGCCGAACCTGAGCAAGCCGATGACGCCTATCGCTCGTTCAAAGCCGGGCATATCATTGCTGACGACGCGCCCAAGACCATCGCTGACGGGCTGCTTGTGCCTTTGAAAGAGAACACATGGCACTTTGTCTCGAACCATGTGACGGACATTTTCACAGCGTCCGATGCCGAGATTGTCGCCGCTATGAAACTGACGTGGAAGCACCTGCGGGTGGTGATGGAGCCATCCTCGGCTGTTCCACTGGCGGTGATATTGAAGAACCCGGACGTGTTTCGAAACAAGCGCGTCGGTGTGATTGTCACCGGCGGGAACGTCGATCTGGACAGGCTGCCATGGTTGCAAGGATGAGGAGTGAGACCATGAACAAACCCACGAAATTTGACGACCTCGAGGTCGGCTTCGACATCCCCGCCGCAATCGGTATGGACGAAAGCGAAATCCAGACGCCGTGTCTTATCCTTGATTTGGACGCGCTGGAGCGAAACATCAAAAAGATGGGCGACTATGCCAAAGCCCACGGGATGCGCCACCGCGTGCATGGCAAAATGCACAAGTCAGTGGATGTCGCCAAACTACAGGAAAAGCTGGGCGGCGCGGTTGGCGTGTGCTGCCAAAAAGTATCCGAGGCCGAAGTCTTTGCGCGCGGCGGCATCAAGGACATTCTCGTCTCCAACCAAGTGCGCGACCCAGCCAAGATCGACCGGTTGGCACGCCTCCCCAAGCTGGGCGCGCGGACAATTGTCTGCGTGGACGACATAGCCAACGTGGCCGATCTGTCTGCGGCTGCCAGCAGACATGGGATCGAATTGGAGGTGCTCGTGGAAATCGACTGCGGCGCGGGACGTTGCGGCGTGACCTCAACGTCCGCCGTTGTCGAAATCGCGAAGGCTGTCCATGCTGCTCCGAACCTGAAGTTCACCGGCATTCAGGCCTATCAGGGTGCGATGCAACACCTTGACACCTATGAGGCGCGTAAAGAGAAGCTGGATGCGGCCATTGCGCAGGTCAAAGACGCGGTGGGTGGGTTGAAGGCCGAAGGGATCGACTGTGAATTGGTGTCCGGGGGCGGCACGGGGTCGTATTACTTCGAAAGCAACTCGGACGTTTACAACGAATTGCAATGCGGATCCTACGCGTTCATGGACGCCGATTACGGGCGTATTCTGGACAAGGACGGAAAACGGATCGACCAGGGCGAATGGGAAAACGCGCTGTTCATTCTGACCAGTGTCATGAGCCACGCAAAGCCTGACATCGCGGTCTGTGATGCCGGTCTCAAGGCCCAGTCGGTCGATAGCGGGTTGCCGTTCATTTTTGGCCGTGACGATGTCGAATACCTGAAGTGCTCCGACGAACATGGCGTAATCAGCGATCCCGACGGCGTTTTGCACGTCAACGACAAGCTCCGACTGGTGCCGGGTCATTGTGATCCCACCTGCAATGTTCACGATTGGTATGTGGGCGTGCGCAACGGCAAGGTCGAAACCTTGTGGCCCGTATCGGCCCGCGGGAAGGCGTATTGAGCGATGAGGGATGCGATGACCACACAAGATGGACTGCTGATCGTCGGCGAAGACCTGTGCGAACAGCTCGTGGGACGCCAACAGGCTTTCGAGGCCGTTCAAGCCGTATTCGGCGCCATGGCGCGCGGTGGCGCCCGGAATTTCCCGGTCGTCCGTGAAGCTTTGGGCCATGCCGACGCGCTTTACGGATTCAAATCCGGGTTTGATCGGGACGGACAAGTACTGGGTGTCAAATCCGGCGGGTATTGGCCGGGCAACGCAGATCGCGGTTTGACCAACCATCAATCGACGGTCTTTCTGTTCGATCCCGATACCGGGCGTCTGTCGGCTTTGGTGGGCGGCAACTATCTGACGGCAGTGCGCACGGCGGCTTCGTCTGCGGTGTCGATCGCCCATCTGGCGCGCGAAGATGCCAAGGTTCTGGGCATGGTCGGTGCCGGGCACCAATCAGCATTTCAGCTGCGCGCGGCAGCCGAACAGCGTGCATTCGAAAAAGTCGTGGCATGGAACCCGCACCCCGACATGCTGCCTCGCTTGGCTGCGGTTGCCGAAGAGATCGGGTTGGCGTTCGAAGCCGTCACCCAACAGGAACTTGGCGCGCAGGCGGATGTAATCATCACCATCACCTCGGCCTTTGAGCCGCTCTTGATGAAAGACTGGATCAAACCCGGCACGCACATCGCCTGCATGGGAACCGATACAAAGGGCAAGCAAGAGGTTGATCCTGCGCTTGTGGCAACGGCCAGTGTTTTCACCGACGAGGTCGCCCAGTCCGTCACCATTGGCGAGGCGCAGCACTCGATTGCGGATGGATCGCTGACTGAGTCCCAGATCACCCCAATCGGTGCCGTCATCAACGGGGATCATCCGGGGCGGGTTTCTGCGGATCAGATCACCTTGTTCGACGGAACAGGCGTTGGCTTGCAGGATCTTGCGGTTGCATCTGTTGCCGCACGGTTGGCGGATGAGGCTGGGTTGGCCCAGCGCGCGACCCTCTGAACAAAAAAGCGCGCCTCAAAAGGGCGCGCTTCGTCAAGTGGGTGGTCGAGAAATCAGCCCCGGATGACTTTCGAAAACTGGTCAAAGATCGGCTCGTTCGAACAGATGACCTCGCCATCTTCCAGCACGCTGCCCTCGGGGTTCAAAGGCTGAACAAAACCGCCCGCTTCTTTCACTATGATGATACCCGCCGCGACGTCCCAGGCATTCAGGCGGCGTTCCCAGAAGCCTTCGTACCGGCCAGCAGCTACATATGCCATGTCCAGCGCCGCAGCACCCCAACGGCGAACACCCGCACAGGTCGGCATCAGACGGGCCAAATCCTGCAAGGTGGCTGGCAGGTCAGAGCGCCCGCCGAAGGGCAGACCGGTCGAAAAGATCGACTCGATCATGCGATGACGGCCCGAAACGCGAATGCGGGTGTCATTCATCCACGCGCCTTCGCCTTTTTCGGCAAAGAACATCTCGTCCTTGGCGGCGTCATAGATCACGCCGGCAACGATCTTGCCCTTGTGTTCCAACGCGATGGACACAGCCCAATGCGGCAACCCGTGCAGAAAATTGGTGGTGCCGTCCAGCGGGTCAACGATCCAGCGGCGGGTGGGGTCCTCACCGTCCTGACCGCCGCCCTCTTCGCCCAGCCAGCCATAGGTCGGGCGCGCGCCCAGCAGTTCTTCTTTCAGAATCGCCTCAGCCGCGATATCGGCCTTCGAGACAAAATCGCCTGCGCCCTTCATCGACACCTGCAGGTTCTCGACTTCGCGAAAATCCTTGACCAGAGACCGCCCCGCCTTGCGCGCGGCTTTGATCATGATGTTGAGGTTTGCACTGCCAACCATTGTCCATAGGCTCCTGTCCGGTCAAACCGCGCGTATACTGATGCAACGCGCCCTTGCCAAGAGGAATGATGCACCTATTGCGCCTGCAGCTTGCGCGCCTCGGTTCCGGCCAGTTCAATCAGTTCCTGAACAAAGGGTTTTTCAAGGTCCTCGGTACGAACGGCGGCATAGAGCCTGCGGGTGATGCCGTCTTTGGTCAGTGGGCGGGTCACATAATCCGAGTTGTACTTGACCTCGCGAACAACCCAATCCGGCAGCACTGAAATGCCCCGGTTCGATGCGACCAGCAAAAGGATGACGGCCGTCAATTCGACTTGCCGGATCGCCGCTGGTTCAACCCGCGCAGGGATCAGCAACTGGCTGAAAACATCCAGACGGGTGCGTTCAACCGGGTAGGTAATCAGGGTCTGACCACGGAAGTCTTCGGCTTCGATGAAGTCCTTTTGTGCCAGCGGATGCGCCGACGCCGCCACGAAAACCGCGTCATAGTCGAACAGTTCGATGAACTCGACACCGGGCAGGTCTTCAGGGTCGGACGAAACAACCAGATCAACCTCTTCCTTTTGCAATGCAGGCAAGGCATCAAACGCCAGACCCGGACGTATATCAACATCAACATCGCCCCAGGATTTTCGGAAGGCTTCCAACACCGGGAACAGCCACTCGAAACAGGCATGACATTCGATGGCGATGTGCATCCGGCCTGTGCGCCCGTCGCGCAGGGATGAAAACTCCTGCTGTGTCGCTTCGACCTGTGGCAAAATCTGTTCCGCCAGCCGCAACAAGCGCAGTCCGGCCGCCGACAACTTCATGGGTTTTGACCGTCGCAGGAACAATTCCACGCCCGCCTGATCCTCAAGACCTTTGATCTGATGGCTCAGCGCCGATTGGGTGATGTTCAGCTGATCCGCCGCGCGCGCCAGGCCGCCGCATTCATGAATGGCTTTAATTGTGCGGAGATGGCGGAACTCGATATGCATTCAATTGAACTCATGTTGTTCTTGAGGAATATGAGTTTGTCTCACAATGCCCCTGATGGCACAAGAGGACATATTCAAACCGACGAGGCCACGATGTCCAATCCACAAATTTCATTCGAGTTCTTTCCACCCAAGACACTCGAGGCTTCGTTTCGCCTGTGGGATACTGTTCAGACCCTTGCCCCGCTTGACCCTCGCTTTGTCTCGGTCACATACGGCGCGGGGGGCACAACGCGGGAATTGACCCGCGATGCGGTTGCGACGCTTCACAAGTCCTCGGGTTTACCGGTTGCCGCGCACCTGACCTGTGTCGATGCAACGCGCGAAGAAACACTTTTGATCGCCGAAACATTTGCCAAGGCTGGGGTGCGCGACATCGTTGCCCTGCGGGGTGATCCCCCCAAGGGTCAGGACCGGTTCGTTCCTCATCCAGGCGGATTTTCGGATTCAGTCGAGCTGATCTCGGCCCTGGCGGAAACAGGACAATTCAACATCCGGGTGGGGGCCTATCCCGATATCCACCCCGAAGCGCAAAGCGCGCGCACCGATGTCGACTGGCTTAAGGCAAAACTGGATGCGGGCGCGGACGAGGCGCTTACCCAGTTCTTTTTCGAGGCCGAGACTTTTTTCCGATTCCGCGACGCCTGCGAAAAAGCCGGGATCGACAAACCGATTGTGCCGGGCATCCTTCCAATCGAAAATTGGAAAGGCGCGCGCAACTTTGCCCGCAGGTGCGGGACGCGCATCCCGGATTGGGTGGAAAACGCCTTCGACAAAGCTCTGCGTGACGATCGAGAGGAGTTGCTGGCGACAGCCCTGTGTACCGAGTTGTGTTCCGATCTGATCGACGGAGGTGTAGACAAGCTGCATTTCTATACGCTCAACCGTCCAGAGCTGACGCGTGACGTTTGCTTTGCCCTTGGGATTACGCCAAAAACCGCATTGCAGAATGTAGCCTGAGCCATGTCGGACCTCTCTGGGGTTCGACCACATAACCTGCCCCAGCAACAATTTGCCTGGATGCAAGCAACTGTGAACCCGGGCGGCGCCAATACCAGACGAAATTTGACAAAAAAGTGGCACCGGTCATTTTGGATACAGTGAAATTTTTTGACGAGTTTTCCTGTTATGGAACCTGTAGACAAAGTGACTGCCCGCACGGATGCGTTGCGGACATTGGGCCTTACACGCAGTGCCGGTGCCGATGACATCCGCAAAGCGTGGCGCAGCATCGCCTTTCATGCACATCCCGATCACGCCGATGGTGACCATTCCGAGTTTTCGCAAGCCAAGATCGCTTATGACTTTTTGCGCAAGGAAGGTCTGACTGGCAAAAGCGCTGCGGCGGCGTCCTCGCCCCGCAGACCCAAGCTGAAGAAGCGTGTCATAGATATCGGCGACCAAGAAATCGCCGCGTGTCGCGGTCTGCTGAATGCGGACCCGAGTCTGGCCTATTTGGCCGAGGGCGATAGCAGTCCCCGCGTGCAAGGCTGTGAGGATGGGTCTGGCAATGCCTCGGACCATGTGCCCGACGCGATCGGGTGTTTCGGGCGGGACCTGACTTATTTCGTTCCAACGCCGGTGTGCCAAGGTGCAAATCGGGTGGCGCTGCCGACATATGTTCTGGCAAGCCAAAAACGTTCCGAAACCGAGGTTCTGGCCTTTCAGTCAAAAACGGCTGGTTCAGGCGAGATCATCGTCCCGGACACAATTCGCGAACGACGATTTCCCGGCGCGAAAAGCGTCAGAATCCGGTTCGCAGCAGATCAGTTCACCCGCGACGAATTCTGGCTGGCCGGGTAGCGGTAGGGAAAAACCCGGCCGTGAGGCCGGGTTTTTTTGATCAGTTGGTGACAGGGCCTTGGGACGTGAACTTTGGAATCACGCTGGTCGAGGCCGCGTCAGGTTCAATGCCCGGCCAATTGCCTTCGGCCAGAGTGATGTTGCCGGGGATGTCTTCTTCGAAGAACCCTACGACGACGTCGGTGATGTTCAGATACAATTTGTCATCGACAATACGCCACAGGTTCGGGTTGGCCGGAACCTTGCCACCTTTCGAAACGCCATAGGCGCAGTGCCCGTCATACTGAGGCGCGTAGTAGGCTGGATTTTCCAAAAACTTGTCACGATTCTCTTCGCTTGCGAACGCCCAGGTTGTACCGTTGTAGTCGGCGGTAATGTCCGAACGACCGCGCACAGCTTCGGGCTGGGCCTGACCAACGGGAGCCTGATCTAGACTGCGATAGGCGACAACATCATAGCCCGAGACAGCAAACCCGGTGCCATCAACATACTGGTCGCCCGCAAAGGCAGGCACGGCCAGCGCCATCGCCGCGGCAAAAGTCAGTGCAAAGCGTTTCATGTGAAGATTCCTCATATCCATGCAGTTATCGGGAAACCCGTTGCGCGGGTCTGATCAGAGAATAGGCGATTTTGTAGAACCGCGAAGGCCACCTCGCGCCGCTGTGACAACGAACGAGGAAACGTGAGGCGAAACCCGCCGAATGTTACAAACTTGGCCCAACATTCGGGGTTGGACTTTGCGTTTTGCAATATTAGCTGTGATCACAGCGGCCCCAAGCCCGGGCATTTGACAGAAAGGCACGAGATGAGCGACGACACCACCTATACCCCTCCGAAGGTCTGGACCTGGGACAGCGAAAGCGGCGGACGCTTTGCCAATATCAACCGCCCCATCGCCGGTGCGACCCATGACAAGGATTTGCCCAAGGGCAAGCACCCCTATCAGCTGTATTCACTGGCCACGCCCAATGGCGTCAAAGTCACCGTGATGCTGGAAGAGCTTCTGGCTCTGGGTCATGAAGGCGCGGAATATGACGCTTGGCTGATCAATATCGGTGAGGGCGATCAGTTCAGCTCGGGCTTTGTCGGCGGCAATCCGAACTCGAAAATTCCGGCCCTGTGGGACCACTCGGGTGACACGCCGACGCGCGTGTTCGAAAGCGCTTCGATCCTGTTCCATTTGGCCGAGAAGTTCGGGGAATTTCTACCCGAAAGCGGGCCAGAGCGGACCGAGGTGATGAACTGGGTCTTCTGGCAGATGGGCAGCGCGCCTTATCTGGGTGGCGGGTTCGGGCATTTCTACGCTTACGCGCCCGAGAAATGGGAATACCCGATCAACCGGTTCACCATGGAAACCAAGCGCCAGCTCGACGTTCTGGACCGGGAACTGGCAGAAAATAAGTACATTGCCGGTGACGATTACACGATTGCCGATATGGCGATCTGGCCCTGGTATGGTCAGTTGGTGCTGGGCCGTCTCTATGACGCTGCCGAGTTCCTAGATGTGGAGTCGTACAAGAACGTCATGCGGTGGGCGAAAGAGATTGACGCGCGTCCGGCCGTCAGCCGTGGCCGCATGGTCAACCGTCCCTTTGGCGAACTTCATACCCAACTGCATGAACGCCATGATGCCAGTGATTTTGAGCATCGCACGCAGGACAAGCTTGAACCTGCTGACTAAGTACCCAAAAGCTGCCGGTCCTAACGCAAGATCGGCGGCTTCTCGGGATTCGAACCGGGCATGGGGCGCGATATCTCGGTCGGGGCTGGCTGCGGTAGATCGAATCTAAGGCCAACCCGCGCAAGCAATGCGCAAGCAGGGTCATCCGGATCAAAGAACCCAACGTCCAGCGCCCCCGCTTCGATACCCGAAAAAGTCAGCGCCTCGGACACAGCTCGCGCCAATGCAGGCTTTGCGCCGTCCACCGCGCCGACAAATCCCAACAGGTGACCATGCCCGCCCTCATCGGTCCGCGTGCCGACCAGAAAAGCGGCTGCTGCCAAACCGGTGGCTGTTGCCAGCTTGGTATCCAATGCCTGCAACAGGTGATCAGGCAGCCCGGATGGCGGCAGGAATTCGGCCAACCGCTCCTGAACCTCCTCCGGCCCATGTTGCAATGTGGCCGACAGCCAGCCCAATGCCTCGGCCGGGATCAACATTGACGACGGGGCCGTGTCCAGGTTCAAGCCCAGTCCGATACCCTGACCCGATAGCATGGACGACAAAACCCGCCCCGAAAGGGCAACGTAAGGAACAGGTCGGCCTGCAAAACGCGCCATGCGATCTTCGCGGTCGAAAACCAGAACAAAGCGGCCGTCGGCGACGTCAAACAACTCGGGCGAGATGTTTTCACCCTGCGCCTCTTCGGTGAGCATCAGGAACAGTTCGCTATCTGCCAGCCGTTCAAAAAAACGCAATCGCGCGGCATCATCCTGCGGCGCGGCCTCCATCGCGGCGTGGGCGGCGTCCAGGGCCGTCGTGTCAGTCATTCAGCACCTCTTGCACCCGCGCGCGCAGAACCGGCAGCAAATCCGCCTCGAACCACGGGTTTTTCTTCAGCCAAGCCGTATTGCGCCACGACGGATGAGGCAAGGCAAAGACCCGCGGCGCATGGTCCCGCCAGCGACTGACGGTCTCCGTGACCGGGGTCTTTGCGCCCAAATGATACTTGTGAGCGTGACCACCAACCAGAACGGTCAGCGGAACATCTCCGATCTCTTGCATCACCTTGTCATGCCAGGTGCGCCCGCAAAGGGGAGGCGGCGGCAGATCGGCTTTCCTGTCATTGTAACCCGGAAAGCAAAACGCCATTGGAACAATGGAAACACGCGACAGATCATAGAATTGCGCCTCGTCCACGCCCAACCAATCGCGCAAGCGATCTCCGGACGGATCGGTGAAGGGACGCCCCGAGGCATGCACCCTCGCACCGGGAGCCTGTCCTGCGATCAAAATCCGCGCGTTGGGACGAAACCAAACCACCGGGCGCGGCTCGTGTGCCGTGGCAGTCTGTGCAAAATTGTCGGCGCACAAACGGCAGGCTTGGATATCGGCGGCCAGGGAATTCATCTTATCGAAAGGCTTTCGCAATGCTTTGGCCTCAAGGTAGGTATCCGCAACGGTCGATCAAGCCAGGGCCTGCGTTGTGCAACACATCCGCGCGACCAACCAGAAGACGCATTGATCATTTGTTTCATATTTCGACATAATGTGGCCAACAAGGATCGGTAGAAAGGTGCTTTCAAGCCGACGCGAAACACAACGAATACAGGCCGCGCATGCTGGAGTTTGAGAATGTCAGCAAGTCTTTCTGGACCGGAACACGCCGCAAAGTGATTCTGGACCAAGTGTCGTTTCGTGTCGATCTGGGCACGTCGCTGGGCGTTTTGGCCCCGAACGGGACGGGCAAGACAACTTTGATCAACATGATGGCCGGGCTGGAAAAACCCGATGAGGGCGTCATCCGCCGCGACTGCCGTGTGTCCTTCCCAATGGGGTTTACCGGGGGTGTGGCCAAGCGTCTTTCTGCGCTTGAGAACGCGCGCTATATCGCCAAAATCTATGGCATGGACCCTGACTATGTTGAGGCCTACTGCAGTTGGCTCTGCAATCTGGGTGAGTACTTTAACCAACCTCTGGGAACATATTCCACCGGCATGCGCGCGCGGTTCACATTTGCACTTATGTTGGCGTTGGATTTCGATATGTACCTGATCGATGAAGGGATGCCCTCCTCGACCGATGTCGAATTCAACAAAAAGGCCGGTGCCATCCTGCAAGAACGGTTGCGGACGACGACGTTGGTGATTGTATCCCACAACCCCAAGGTGCTGGAGAAATTCGCGCGGCAGGCGGCGGTTCTATTGGACGGCCATCTTTACATGTTCGAAACCTTGGAAGAGGCAAAACAGTTATATGACTACCAAACCCAAGGCTAGAAAGTACAAACTGGGCGACGAACCCAAAGGCGAAGGCACGGCCGAGGCCCGGTCCGAGGCGATCTCGCGTATCCGCCGTGCAACGCAGGATATCGGAGAGGCAGAACAGCCCCCGGGAATCGAACTGGACGCCATAAAACGCGAGGGTTTGACTGGGCGTCAGTTGCGCGTCGCCAGACGGCTGGCGCAGAAAAACGGACTGGCGGCCACGTCAGATTATGACGCCGTGCGGCTGCTGCGCAAAAACGGAATTGATCCATTTCAGCGGTCCAACCTTCTGGACCTGGCCGCTGTGGATTCGCCGGAGCCTGACAGCGCCAAGGACAAGATAAAGGTCCAGCTTCCGCAGACAGCCAAAACGGCGCAGGAAAACCTGCCCGGGCCAGAGCTTAGCCCGGCGCAACGGCGCGACTATGAAATCGGTCAGATCCAAAAGGACATCGCCCGCCGCCGTCGCCGCAAGCTTTCTATGCTGTTTGCGCGTCTGGCAGCCTTTGTCCTGCTGCCGACGCTGTTGGTCGGATACTATTTCTACCGGATCGCGACGCCGATGTACGCAAGCGACTCGGCGTTTCTGATTCTGCAGGCAGATGGCGGCTCGGGCAGCATTGGCGGGCTATTGGCCGGGACACAGTTTGCAACGACACAGGATTCGGTGGCATCGCAGGAGTTTTTGGAATCCAAGGACGCGCTGGAACTGCTCGACCGCGATGCAGGCTTTGCGGACGTTTTCAAACCGGATTGGATCGATCCGGTTCAGCGCCTTTCGGCGGACGCGAGCTTGGAGGAGACGTACAAACTCTATAAACGCATGGTGACGGTCGGCTATGACCCTACGGACGGCTTGATCCGGATGGAGGTCGCCTCGCCCGATCCCGAGATCTCGGCCGAGTTTTCCAGAAAACTGATTTCCTACGCCGAAGATCGGGTGAACGCCCTGTCCGAAAAGAAGCGCGACGATCAGATGCGGGACGCACTGGATAGCTTTGAGGCTGCACAGGATGCACGTCGGCAGGCACAAGAAGACCTGATCGAATTGCAGCTGCAAGGCGCGATTCTGGACCCCGAAAACGTGATCGTCAGCCTGCGCGCCAGGATCGATCAGTTCGAGCTGCAGCTACAGGACAAGGAACTGCAACTGGCGGCCCTGCTGGACAATCTTCGCCCCAACAAGGCCAAAGTCGACGGCGTGCGCGCAGATATTGCGCGGCTGGAGGCGGTGCTTACCGAGCTGAATTCAGAAATGCTGGATGCCTCGGCAGGCGAAAACTCGCTGGCGCGGCTAAGCGTCCGGATTCAGATGGCCCAAGCTGATCTGGCGGCACGGGATATGATGCTGCAAAACGCCATGCAACATATGGAAACCACGCGAACCGAAGCCAATCGCAAGGTGCGCTATCTGACGGTCTCGGTGAACCCGGTGCCCAGTCAGGAACCCAGCTATCCGCGCAAATTCGAAAATACGATTTTGGCTTTCCTGTTGTTTGCTGGTATCTACCTGTTGATCTCGCTTACCGCGTCGGTCCTTCGTGAACAGGTATCCTCGTAAGACCCATGAAACATGTAAAAATCGCCGATCTGACCGTCGGCAACGACCTTCCGCTGACCATCATTGCCGGTCCGTGCCAGCTTGAAACTGCAGATCATGCACAAATGATCGCAGGCAAGATGAAAGAGGCCTGCGATGCCGCTGGCGCGCAATACGTCTTCAAGGCCTCCTACGACAAAGCGAACCGGACCTCGCTGTCCGGTGAGCGTGGCATGGGAATTGACGCCGGGCTCAAGGTCCTGGACGACATTCGCAAGACAATGGGCATTCCAGTCCTGACCGATGTGCACACCGAGGCGCAATGCGCCATCGCGGCCGAGGCTGTGGACGTGTTGCAAATCCCCGCGTTCTTGTGCCGCCAGACGGACATGCTGCTGGCCGCTGGCAATTCTGGCGCTGTGATCAATGTGAAGAAGGGCCAGTTTCTGGCCCCCTGGGAAATGCCCAACATCATCACCAAGATCGAAAGCACGGGCAATCACAACATCCTGTTGACCGAGCGTGGCACGTCCTTTGGCTATAACACTCTGGTGGCCGATATGCGGTCGCTGCCGCAGATGGCCAAGACCGGGTATCCGGTGGTGATGGACGCCACCCATTCAGTGCAGCAGCCCGGCGGTCAGGGTGGTTCGTCCGGGGGGCAGCGTGAATTTGCGCCTGTCATGGCCCGCGCCGCTGTGGCGGTGGGTACGGCTGCCGTCTTTATGGAAACCCATCAGGACCCCGACAATGCGCCCTGCGATGGGCCTAACATGATCTATTTGGACCAGATGCCCCATCTTGTTGACACATTGATGCGCTTTGATGCGCTGGCTAAAGAAAATCCGATTCAAATATAACGATTGAGATTTGTAATGATGAAACCCCTCCCCGAGGTGACTCCGAACACCTGGAGCTTTCTGCGCGACCCTATGATCAAGCCCACGGGCTTTCGCGAATATGACGCGCGCTGGAAATACCCTGATGAGATCAACCTGCCGGGCATGACGGCCCTCGGTCTCGGACTGGGCACGCAAATGCACAAGCGCGGGATCGCGCCGGTGATCGCGGTCGGAAATGACTATCGCGACTATTCCCTGTCAATCAAGAACGCACTGGTTCAGGGGCTGATGCAGGCCGGTATTCAGGTCAAGGACATTGGCCCGGCGCTCAGCCCCATGGCGTATTTCGCGCAGTTTCATCTGGATGTGCCCGCTGTTGCCATGGTCACCGCCAGCCACAACCCCAATGGCTGGACCGGTGTCAAAATGGGCTTTGACCGGCCCTTAACCCATGGTCCGGACGAGATGTCGGAGTTGCGAGACATCGTTCTGAAAGGCGAAGGGCAGGCGCGCGAAGGCGGGTCTTATGAATTCGTGGACGGCGTGAAAGAGGCCTATATCGACGACCTCGTCGGCGATTTCAGAATGTCCCGCCCGCTGAAGGTTGTCTGTGCAACCGGCAACGGCACCGCATCAGCATTCGCGCCGGAAATCTTTGAACGCATCGGTGTGGAGATAGTGCCCAGCCACAATGAGCTGGACTATTCTTTCCCGCACTACAACCCGAACCCCGAAGCGATGGAGATGTTGCACGATATGGCCGACGCCGTAAAAGCCAGTGGCGCTGATTTGGCGCTTGGGTTTGATGGGGACGGTGATCGCTGTGGTGTCGTGGACGACGAGGGCGAAGAGATTTTTGCCGACAAGGTCGGCGTCATCATGGCGCGCGATCTTGCCAAGCTCTATCCCGGCGCGACTTTTGTGGCCGATGTCAAATCAACCGGTCTGTTCGCCAGCGATCCCGAACTACAGGCGCAAGGTGTCAAAGCCGACTACTGGAAGACCGGGCACAGCCACATGAAGCGCCGGGTCAAGGAAATCGGAGCGCTGGCCGGATTCGAGAAATCTGGTCACTACTTCCTCGCCGAACCTATTGGGCGTGGCTATGACTGCGGCATGCGGGTAGCGGTCGAGATCTGCAAACTGATGGATCGCAACCCGGATCAAAGCATGTCGGACTTGCGCAAAGCGCTGCCAAAGACATGGTCGACGCCTACGATGTCTCCCTTTGCAGCGGATACCGAGAAATACGACATCCTTGGCCGCCTAGTCGACAAACTGGTCGCAAAAGCGGACGCTGGTGAGACCCTCGCGGGCCGTCCGATCAAAGAGGTCGTCACCGTCAACGGCGCACGTGTCATTCTGGATAATGGCAGTTGGGGACTGGTGCGCGCGTCATCGAACACGCCCAATTTGGTGGTGGTCTGTGAAAGCAGCGAATCCGAAGCTGAGATGCGCGCGATTTTTGCTGACCTTGACGCGGTGATCCGAACCGAACCGGGCGTCGGTGACTACGACCAAACCATCTGATTTCACTCGTGGGGCCCGCCAAGGGCCCCGCAACTGAACCTAATTGTTGCCTAAAAGTTTGAGCAGGCCTTTCTTCGCCTCGTCCTCCAGCTTTTTCTTGAGCGCTTTTTCGGTGTCTTCCGTACCTGTGACGGTCGAATCGAGCTCATTCCCAACTTTTTCAAGCACTTTAGCCTTGGCGTCACTTTCAAGCTCTTTCAGCTTTCCGTCGGCCGCCGCCTCAATCACTTTTGACAAGTCCGGCTTGATAGAAGGATTGCTCCAAGGACCTTTGATTTTCACCGGCACCGCCAGGCCTTCACCAGAGTTCGCGCGCAACGCGACCGGGGTGAACAGGTAGTCAATATCCCGCGCGCCCAGGCCCACACGGCCCTTCCCATCGGCACGGAAATTATTCAACTGCATCAGCAGGTCGTTGTTGGTCAGGTTTCCGTCAGTGATGGAAAAACTGGCCGTCAGACTGTTGAAAACTGTTGTACCCCCGGATAGGTCGCCGCGCCCCATCAGACGATCCAGATCGAAGCCCGAGATCACACCCTTGCCTATATTTATGTTCCCCTTGCCGCTGAGCGATCGCATGATCTGGTCTTCGGTCTGACCAACCCCAAGGAACTCAAACGCGCCTGATCCTGTGCCCGAAAGTCTTTCGACCCCGGCCAAAGCCGTCAATGCCTGTTGAACATTGATCCCATCTGCCTTGACGTTGCCACCGACGGAAAGCCCGCTGCGGTTATTGGCCACGACCTGTCCGTTCAACTGACCCGAAAACAACGTCGCCGGATGCATTTTGAGCACTGCCCGCGACTGCTCGAGGCTGAGTGTCAGGTCGCTGGGTCCGAGGGTAAGGCCTGGTACCGCGATCGAATCCGCCTTCAACCGAATGGTGCCGTTGGCCAGCGACAGAGCAGACGCATCGATGGGGTCCTTTGACCACCCATCGCTTTTGGACGACGACCCACCACCACTGCCACCACCGCCGCCGCTGTCGGACCCAGCAGCTCGGGAAAGGTCAAGATCGCCTGCGGACACACGGGCTGTAATCTCAGGTGTGCTGGCAATCTGGATATCCGCTTCGCCGGTCAACCGGTTGTCGTCCAGTTGGGCCGTCATATCGCGCAGCGAGATACGCCCATCACTTGTGTACGTCATTTGGCCCGAGATATCCGCCACCCGCCCCAAACCATCGGGAACGGTCACTCCGCCCTGACCAAAAGCCGCCAGCATCTTGTGCGTGTCTTTGGACGAAACCGTCATCTGGCCGTCCATCTCACCAGCAAGATTCACGCGACCTGAGAACCGAACGGACCCGCCTGGCGCGATCAGGTTGGCCTCTAGCGGTGTCACTGCGCCCGAGGAAAACGCAGGCAGGTCCGGGATGGTCATATCCACATCCACTGACCCACCGGGCACGGGCATCCTGGCCTGCATCTCCAGCGGGGCCGTCACATCTGGCCAACGCGCTGACAGGTCCACATTGGCGAAATCCATGCTGGTTTCGCCGTTTTCGATATAGATCAGGCGCGCGCGCGTCAGCTCCAGTTGATCCAGCGTCACCGCCGCGCTGCTCGTCTGAGCAGACGATGTGCTGCCTCCACCCGTTGAAGACGGGGTGGACGGTGTCGTCAGTTCCCAGTTTCCGCGCCCATCCGACAGCTCCAATCGCAGAACCGGGTTGTCTGCCACAACACGTTTGATCTGCAGATTACCGGCCATCAGGGCGGCGGCATCTACGCCTACGGCCAGACTTTCGGCGCTTAGCATAGGTTCAGGTCCGGCCCATGACGCGTTGCCAAAGCTCACCGGGCCGGTTTCCATTCCCAGAACGGGCCAGAAGGACAGGTTGACGTCGCCGGTCAGCGTCAACTCGCGACCCGTCTGCGCCTTGACCTGTTCAGCCAGAATCGCCGCCAGCTTGTCTCCGGGCATCAACAGCAACGCACCGATCACCAGGCCAATGACGGCCACCAGAACGAATAATATGCGAAACAACCACTTCATAATATGCCCGTGCCTTTCCGGCTTAATTGCTCATCAACAAGTCAGCCCTGACCGCGCGGCATTTGCAAGGGAAAGCTTTCCCCTCTATACGCCCCATCATGAGTAGCAACCCGCCAAATCTTCGCCCTGACCTGGCCCCAGCGGCCCGGATTTCCGACGCGCCCCGGCACGGCCAGCCCACACTTGGAATGGTGTCGTTGGGCTGCCCAAAGGCACTGGTCGATAGCGAGCGTATTCTGACCCGCCTGCGCGCGGAAGGATACGGGATTTCGCCCGACTACGCAGGGGCGGATGCCGTGATCGTGAATACATGCGGTTTTTTGGACTCCGCCAAGGCTGAATCGCTCGAAGCGATTGGCGAGGCTCTGGTCGAAAATGGGAAGGTGATCGTGACGGGCTGTCTGGGCGCCGAGCCCGACTATATCCGCGAGCATCATCCGCGCATTCTGGCCGTCACCGGCCCGCATCAATATGAGCAAGTTCTGGATGCGGTGCATGCGGCCGTGCCGCCTGACCCGAACCCCTTTGTCGATCTGCTGCCCGCCTCTGGCGTCAAACTGACCCCACGCCACTATAGCTATCTCAAGATATCTGAAGGCTGTAACCACAAGTGCAAGTTCTGCATCATCCCGGATATGCGCGGCAAACTGGCCAGCCGCCCGGCACATGCGGTGCTGCGCGAGGCGGAAAAGCTGGTCGAAAATGGCGTGCGCGAGCTGCTGGTGATCAGCCAGGACACCTCGGCCTACGGGTTGGACAGCAAATACGATGTGAACCCCTGGAAAGACCGCGCGGTGCGCAGCCATATCACCGATCTGGCGCGGGAGCTGGGGCAGTTCGATGCCTGGGTCCGGCTGCATTATGTCTACCCCTACCCGCACGTGCGCGACTTGATCCCGCTGATGGCGGATGCGGAATGCAACGTGCTGCCTTATTTGGACATCCCGTTCCAGCATGCGCATCCGGATGTTCTGAAACGGATGGCCCGCCCCGCTGCTGCAGCCAAAACGCTGGACGAGATCGCCGCCTGGCGCGCGACTTGCCCGGATATCACTCTGCGCTCGACCTTCATCGTTGGATACCCTGGTGAAACCGAGGCGGAGTTTCAGACGCTGCTGGATTGGATGGACGAGGCGCAACTAGACCGCGTCGGGTGTTTCCAATACGAAAACGTCAAAGGGGCCCGGTCCAACGACCTTCCGGGTCACGTTCCGGCCGAGGTCAAGCAGGATCGCTGGGAGCGGTTCATGGAAAAAGCGCAGGCCATATCCGAGGCCAAACTGGCCGCCAAGGTGGGCCGCACCCTCGATGTCATCATTGATGATGTAGACGAAGAGGCCGCAATCTGCCGCACAAAGGCCGACGCGCCCGAGATCGACGGCAATCTGTTCATTGACGAAGGGTTTGAGGGTTTGAAACCCGGCGAGATCGTCACTGTCCAGGTCGATGAGGCCAGCGACTATGACTTGTGGGGCAAGATCACCGCGCGCTGACGTGGTAAGGAAGGTTCGGGGTTTCCTGATCCCTGTTCGAAGTTGGCCTTACGCCTACAGCATGCCGAGCAGAACAACCACCCAGGCCACGCCTGCGGCAAGCGCGGTCAAGGCCACCGCAGCACTGGCCGCGTCTTTGGCCTGACCCGCCAGCGGATGGTGATCGGTTGATGTATGATCCACCGCACGTTCAATCGCCGTGTTGAACAGCTCTGCCACCAGGACGAATATCCCGAGAACAAGAATCAAGGCGCGGGCTTCGGTTCCGATGGGCAGCCACAGCGCAAGGCCAGCGGATATCAGGTTGGCCCAGACCCACGCCCGAAAAGAATACTCCTGACGCCAAGTCGCGCTCAGTCCCTGCCAGCTCCAACGAGTGCGGTCTGCCAACCGTTCAAAGAAATAGCGCATGAACCCTCCTGCCCGACCACTTTCATCTTTGCTCGTTCTCGAACTGCCGCGCAAAGGCAAGAAAAAACCGCCCAATGGGCGGTACGAAATGCTGAAATAGTGCAGGTCGGCCTCAATTGGCCGACCTGCGGAACACTTATTGTACGACCGGGTTACACACGGTTTGGCCAGCTTCGGTTGTGGCCAGTTCATAGCCTGCCGCACAGCTCGGCGTGCCGAATTTGTCATAGTCGGGCTGGATGTAAACGGGCGTCGGCTCTTCCTGCTGCGCGCAGGCGGTCAACACTACAGCGGTGGCACAGATGGCAGCGAATTTCAGCTTCATGTCCTTCAGTCCTCTATTACTTTTCTGATATTGCCCAACTTTTCGGGGCCAGAATCAGAATAAGACCAACTCTGCGCTGTGGCAACAGAGTTGATCACAAGGCCGTGAATAGAGGCAAAGCCGCGCCTGTTTTGGGCGGGCTTCCATTTCTACCTGCGCGCGCTAGGCTAGGTAACTGACACCAGAGAAACACGGAGTATCCAGATGTCAGACACCCCGAAAATCGCCCAGAAATCACCCTTTCCAGTCGAGGTGACCGAGGGCAAAAGCTATTTCTGGTGCACCTGCGGAGAATCTCAAAAGCAGCCGTTCTGCGACGGCTCACACAAGGGGTCGAACTTTGAGCCCGTAAAATACACGGCAGAGGCCACTAAGAAGGTGTTCTTTTGCGGCTGCAAACACAGCACCAACCCACCGCTTTGTGATGGCACCCATTCAAAGATGGACGACTGATCAGATCAGGTCGTTCAGAGCCTTGGCATTGACGCAAAATGTTGGTGCGCTGGCCGGTCTGGTTTGTTGGGTGGCCAGCCAGATCTGGCAATCGTGGCTGCAATTTGCCGCCCGACAGCGCGTAACCATTTCTGCATAGCCGTCGGCGGACAGTTTGCCTTCGGCCATCGCTTCGGTCAGCGAGACATCCAGACAGCGTGCGACGGAACGCGTTAGCCAAAAGTGCTTTTCGACGTCGCCCAGTGGAACTTGTGGCATCAGTTCACCTGTGAATTCTGTGCCCTGAGCGCGGCAAACCTGTTTCGGTTGCGGCAGTTTCGCGGCGCTGCATCGGCAGTTTCGTTTTCGTCCAGCCAGTCCGGACAGGAACTGGCCCATTCGCACCCGCGGCAGTATTGAACCATGTCCGCCCACTCCTCTGGCTTCAGCCGACCAGCCTTGTGCGCATCGGCAAGGTCGGTGCCGGTGGCATGTCCCATGCGCGATAAGAGGCGAAGATGGGTCATGATATGTCCCTGCCGCTGCATGGGTATCTCCTTATTCAGGGCTTTACCCTGTTCAACAATTCCTGATTCCGGCAGTAGTCCGGCGTTTGATCTACAGAGTGATTGCGGTCCAGAAACGCCTGACAATTGGCCGGGTTCGGGCAATCGGCACACCGCAGAACAGCGTCCGAGATTTCATCAAACCGCACAGCGCCTTTTATTGCAGCTTCCTGCAGGTCTACGCCCAAAGTCGTGGCCATCTGATCAACCAGACCAGCATGGTGCCGTAACGTTTCCCGTCTGGACATTCGGAGTCCTTTCCTACTTGCACCCCTAGGAACACCTAGCGCAATTCAGGTCTCCAGCCCTTGATGCAGGTCAATCCGGCCCAGGCAGCTGATCCAGGTACAGGCGTGTGGCATCCTGCACGCGACGAAACCGATCTCCGCCCAGCTTTTTGCCGCCATACCAGCGCGTAACAATAATGACGTGGTCCGCCAGCCCGGCCCTTTGCATCATACGCAGAATGACCATACCGGCGCCGGATTCACCGTCATCGGCCTTGAGCGCTCCGGCTGGGAGCGTCGCCGCCCATGTATTATGGGTCGCCTTCGCGTAAGCCTTGTCCGACTTGAGTTCTGCCAAAACGGCATCCACGTCTTCTCGGCTGCGTACCGAGCCGCCAGAAACTGCGTATTTTGAACCTCGGTCGCTGAGAACGACACCCAAACGCGTGATGTTGCTCATTGCGTCAGGCCAAGCGATGCCGCTGTGCGCAAGACGGCCTCAACACGCTGTGCGTTGGGTGGGTGTGTTGCCAGAAACCTGTCGCCCGGGTCGGGAATGCGCTGAAAGAACTTCAGCCCCACCAATGGGCTATACCCAGCGTTGTTTGTGATGATTGTTCCCAACTCATCCGCTTCAAGTTCGAACTCTTTCGAATAGTTTTGCGCCCCGACCTCGGCGCCAAGCGCCTGGGCCCGCTCGACGCCTGCATCATCTTCGCCCTGCTCTCGGGCCAGGTCGCCAAAGATACGGGCGCTTTCCTTGGCGTTTTTAGCCTGTTTTGAAATGTGACCCAGAATGTGATGCGCCGCTTCATGCCCCATGACAAAGGCCAACTCATCGGCATTCTGCGCTGACCGGATCATCGGTTGCGTGAAGATAATCAGTGGGCGACCATCCTCGTCCACAGTCTGAAACGCGTTTGCCGGCGCCCGTGGGTTGAGATCGACCAGAATCACGAAGTCACAATTGACCGCGCGGGTGCGGCGTTTGCATTCCTTGGTTGCGGCTGGGCCGACAGCGCGGCTGACCTCAAGAAACATGCGGGCGACCGGTTGCCACTCCGACGAACGGGGCTGCCATTTGTCCGCCTGTACGGCAATCACCGAAGGAGAAGTGCACGCCGCCAGAAACAGAAGCGACAAAAGTGCAAGACGGCGCATTCCATTTCCTTTCCAAGGGTCTGCCAGCATGTCAACATAGCGCGGCAATTCAGGTGCTTCCACAGCAGATTGCGCGGTTGGCGGGTTGCAATAGCAACTGTGTCCTTGCACTCTGCCCCTATGTTTTCGATTGAGCATGAATTCGACTCGACGGTTATCACGCTTGTGGATGAGGGCCCCAAACCCTTGCAGGAGGATGTCGTCATCAACAGCTTTGCCGAGTGTGTGACGCTGGAACAACTGGACCCCCGGACCGACCAGATGCAAAAGATCACCTTGTCCCCGGAACAAGTGCGAGATCTGGCCGCCGCCTTGGACCTGCCAGAGGGTGTGTACCAAATTCGCGAAACTGGAACCGAGGAAACGTAGCGGCGTTCGTTCTTTGACGCGCAAAGCCTGCGTTGGCCGGCGATCCGCGTTTTCGGTCTCAAAATCTGATTTCAACTCACATTGGCCTTGAAACGGGCGCGCGACTGCACGACATACCAACAGGCCCATGTAAAGAAAGTTAACATATGTCTCTGAAAAGCCCAGAAGCGCTGGAGTTTCTACAGGTGCGCCGGTCACGCCCGGCCAAAACGCTGGTCGCGCCTGCGCCGACACGGGATCAGCTACACCCACTTTTGACAGCGGCGGCACGCAGCCCGGATCATGGCAAGCTGGAACCCTGGCGATTCATCGTTTTGGAAAAAGGTGCCATGCCCCGGTTGTCGGAGCTGACCCGGGAAAGAGGCGCGGCATTGGGCAAAGCGGCAGAAGACATTGCCAAAGCCCGCAGCCAGTTCGACATGGGACATCTTGCCGTTGCGGTCATCGAGGTTCAAAAACCGTCTGAAAAAATACCTGCGATTGAACAGTCGTACTCGGCTGGCGCTGTTTGCCTCGCGCTATTGAATGCGGCGCTGGCGGCGGGCTGGGGGGCGAACTGGTTGTCCGGCTGGCAATCGCATGACAGGGTTTTCTGCGAAAAGGCATTTGGTCTGGCCGAAAACGAACGAGTGGCGGGGCTCATCCACATCGCGACCGAGGGCTCGGCCCCACCAGAACGCCCACGCCCCGATGTATCAGCGCTTACAGAATGGGTCGATGAATGATCATCCTGAACGCCTTCTTCGCTGCATTGGGCCAAGTCGGAGACCCCAGATTCCGCGCCGTCCTGTTGCGTGGCGTCGGGTTGACGATCCTGCTGCTGATCGTCGCTTGCGCTGTGGCGATTTGGTTTATCAACCGTCTTTCGGGTAACGAGATTTCGCTACCCTTCATTGGGGCCGTCCCTTGGCTGAACGATGTCCTGAACTATTCCGGGATTGTGCTTGTGCTGATCCTGCCGGTTTTTCTGATGGTCCCAGTTGCCTCGGCCATCACGTCGATGTTTTTGGAAGAGGTCGCGCAAGCGGTTGAAGATCGCCACTATCCCACTTTGCCCACCGTTCCTGGCATTCCATTCAGCGACGGGCTGCGTGATGCGATTGGCTTTATGGGCGTGCTGATCGTTGCAAACCTGTGTGCTTTGATCCTCTATGCGATTTTCACGCCTTTCGCCCCGTTTATCTTTTGGGCCATGAATGGATTCCTGCTGGGGCGCGAGTATTTCACACTGGCCGCCATGCGCCGTATCGGGCGTGAAGAAGCCCGAAAATTGCGCTCCAAACACTCAACAACCATCTGGGTGGCGGGGACGTTGATGGCTATCCCTCTGTCCATACCGCTCGTGAACCTTGTGATCCCGATCCTGGGCGCGGCGACTTTCACGCATATCTATCACAGCCTGTCTGGGTCCCGACCCTGACTGCTATTCGCGTGGTTCCAACTGGTTGAGCCAGTCAAAATCATGCACGGAAATCGCGCCTGACAGGATGATCCCCGCAATGATCGCCCACAGCACAATCGTAATACCCGTGGTGATCCAGAGTTTTTTCTTGATGTGATGCTCTTCCGGTGCCCCGGCATGGGTTCCGGGCACGATGTCACCCAGGTCGCCTTGCGTTTTGATGCGCACCGGCAGCACGATCAGCAGAGTCAGAAACCAGATAACGGCAAACAGAACGAGCGCGGCTGTGATCGTCATGGTGGACCCTCCGGGCTCAGACCTGCTCTAGCTCGACGAGACAGCCATTAAAGTCCTTGGGATGCAGGAACAACACGGGCTTACCGTGGGCTCCGATTTTGGGCTCTCCGGATCCAAGAACGCGGGCACCGGTTTCTTTCAAGTGATCACGCGCAGCGATGATATCATCGACCTCGTAGCAGACATGATGAATGCCGCCCGACGGGTTCTTTTCCAGAAACCCGTTGATCGGACTGTCTTCGCCCAGGGGATACAGCAGTTCGATCTTGGTATTCGGCAGTTCAATGAACACAACGGTCACACCGTGATCCGGCTCGTCCTGCGGCGCGCCAACCTTGGCACCCAAAGCGTCCCGATATTGCGCGGACGCGGCCTCGAGGTCTGGAACAGCGATGGCAACGTGGTTCAGGCGACCGATCATGGGGCTCTCCTTTGTTCTGCGTTGCAGCGGTTATGCGGACTGTTTGTGCAAAGAACAAGTGCGCCAAATCGTCGTTAACGCCGTGTTAGCCAGAAGTTCCTAGCGTGAGGCATCTGCTGATTAGGAGTTCTGCTATGGACGATTCGGGACCTTTCGCCGCGCCACCACTGCCCACGAAACTGCGGCCGTTGCTGGGCCAGACCATACTTGTTGTTGAAGACAGTCGCTATGCCTGCGACGCCATCCGCCTGATGTGTTTGCACAGTGGCGCGCGGATCCGGCGGGCGGATTGTTTGAAATCGGCGCGGCGGCACCTGCAGATCTATCGGCCTTCGGTGATTATCGTCGATATGGGCCTGCCCGATGGTTCGGGCGCGGACCTCATCGCTGAACTGAATGAGGCGGCCCCAAGGATTGGAGTCATTCTGGGTCTCTCCGGCGATGATGATGCACGGCAAGAGGCACTAATCGCCGGGGCAGACGGATTTTTGGCCAAGCCGCTGACCTCGGTGGCGTATTTCCAGACGTCTATTCTGGAACTATTGCCTGAAGATCGACGCCCGGTCGAATTGCACGCAGTTCGCGACGACTTTGTTCTGCCAGACCCTTTGGCTTACCAGGATGATATGGCCCATATCGCCGATGTTTTGACCGGTCCAACCGACCAGAAAACGTTGGACTATGCGACGCAGTTTTTACGCAGTGTCGCGCGGGATGCCGACGATTTGGTCTTGGCCGAGGCCGCGCAGCAACTGGCACGTTCGCGGGCTCAGGGGGCACCGGTTACAGCGCAAGCCGCGCGGGTCGCCGGGTTGGTTCAAAACAGGCTGGAACGGCAAGAGGCGATCTGAAAATGGTCACCGCATATTTTATCACGGCAAGTCTCTTGTGTGTCTGGTGCTATCGCCAGACCCGTCTGGCTGCCAAGGCCATTCGGGGCAGACGCCGCAGGATACAAGACCAGTGGGGTTGAGGCCGGGCGCGTCTTGATGCGTGCTTGGCATCATCCAAAAACACGCAAAATGAAAAACGCCCGCACAAGGGCGGGCGAAATTCGATCACTCTTGCGGGATAATCCGCAGCCCGAGGTCCATCAACTGATCCGAGGTCGGATCAGAAGGCGCGTCCATCATCAGGTCTTCGGCGCGTTGGTTCATCGGGAACATCATGACCTCGCGGATATTGGCCTCATCCGCCAGCAACATCACGATCCGGTCGATGCCCGCAGCACAGCCGCCGTGCGGCGGCGCACCATAGTGGAAGGCATTAAACAGCGCGCCAAAGCGAGACTTCACCTCATCCGCGCCGTAGCCTGCGAGCTCAAAGGCCTTCAGCATGATCTCTGGCTTATGGTTCCGGATCGCGCCTGAAACCAGTTCGTAGCCGTTACAGGCCAGATCATACTGATACCCACGCACGTCCAGGGGGTTGCCGTTCAGCGCATCCATCCCGCCCTGTGGCATCGAGAACGGGTTATGTTCAAAGTCGATCGCGCCGGTTTCTTCGTCCTGCTCATAGATCGGGAAATCAACGATCCAGGCAAAGGCAAAGCGGTCTTTTTCGGTTAGGCCAAGCTCTTCGCCGATCACATCGCGCGCTTTGCCCGCGACCTTTTCAAAGGCTTTGGGCTTGCCGCCCAGGAAGAACGCGGCATCGCCCACACCCAGGCCCAGCTGCTGACGGATCGCCTCGGTCCGCTCGGGGCCGATGTTCTTGGCGAGCGGTCCTGCAGCTTCCATCCCTTCACCCTGATCGCGCCAGAAGATATAGCCCATGCCGGGCAGACCTTCTTTCTGGGCGAACGCATTCATCCGGTCACAGAATTTGCGGCTGCCCCCGGTCGGCGCTGGGATGGCGCGAATTTCAGTGCCGTCCTGCTCCAACAGCTTCGCGAAGATCGCGAAGCCAGACCCGCGGAAGTGGTCGGAGACCACTTGCATTTTAATTGGATTGCGCAGGTCGGGCTTGTCGGTGCCGTACCACAGGGCCGCGTCCTTGTACGAGATCTGCGGCCAGTCCTGATCCACTTTGCGACCACCGCCGAACTCTTCGAACACGCCGGTCAGAACAGGCTGAATGGTGTCGAACACGTCCTGCTGTTCAACAAACGACATCTCAAGGTCCAACTGGTAGAAGTCGGTCGGGGAACGGTCGGCGCGCGGGTCTTCGTCCCGGAAACACGGGGCGATCTGGAAGTACTTGTCAAAGCCCGACATCATGATCAGCTGTTTGAACTGCTGCGGAGCCTGCGGCAGCGCATAGAACTTGCCCGGATGCAGGCGCGAGGGCACCAAGAAGTCGCGCGCGCCTTCAGGCGACGAGGCTGTGATGATCGGCGTCTGATACTCGCGGAACCCCTGATCCCACATGCGGCGGCGCATCGAAGCCACGACGTCAGAACGCAGGGTCATGTTCTGCTGCATCGCCTCGCGACGCAGGTCCAGATAGCGATAGCGCAAGCGGGTTTCCTCAGGGTATTCCTGATCGCCGAACACCATCAGCGGCAACTCATCGGCCGCGCCCAAAACTTCCAGCTCGCGCACGTATACCTCGATCTCACCGGTCGGCAGTTTCGAGTTTACCAGTTCAGGGTCGCGCGCTTTGACATTCCCGTCGATGCGGATGCACCACTCGGATCGCACTTTCTCAAGCTCGGCAAAAGCCGCGCTGTCGCCGTCGCACAGAACCTGTGTCACGCCAAAATGGTCGCGCAGGTCGATGAACAGCACGCCGCCGTGATCTCGGACCCGATGCACCCAACCAGACAGGCGGACGGTTTCACCGACATTGGCGGCGGTCAGTGCGGCGCAGGTGTGGCTGCGATAGGCGTGCATGGATCATATCCCTTCGGGCGCAGAATTCGTCGCGCCGATACACCCTGTCAGGTCCGGAAAGTCAAGCCAGCTTGGCCCGTCAAAACGGCCTTTGCACGTTGCCCGAGTAGAAATAGATGCCCAGACCGGCAGCGAAGATAATATTGCCCGCAATGGCGTGCAGCAGGACCGCGTAGAAAAACGACCCGCGTTTGCGATAGGCCCAAGTAAACAGCAACCCTCCGCCAAAGGTCATAATGGCGACGATCCAGCTCCAGTACATCAGGTGTGCCAGTGAAAACAGGGCCGCGTTCAGTAGATAGGCGGCTATCCCGTCTGGCAAAATCGCATGGTACCGACGGAAGAACAGCGATCGAAACAGCAATTCCTGCGGCAATGCCGACAGTATCGGATAGAACAACCAGATCATGGCCAATAGCTCGGGGCGAACCCTTAGCAGGGCAAAGGCGGCGTCCGGACGGGTCATCTGCACGAGCGCCGTGCACAGTACCGCCATTGCGACCGTGAAGCCCAAAACCTCGGGCCAGGACCAGTTTCGCCAGTTGTCGCGAAGCTCGGCCCAGGAAAAACCGGGTGTGTAGTGCAGCAGCAAAATTCCAATAGAGGTGAATGACAGCAGCGCGGTGAACATCCGGTTGGGTGGTAAGAACACGGCAATGGCGATGGGCACCACGATGAAGAACAGACAGAATTCCAGACGCAGCCACATATGCGGAGTGGCGGCTCGGGCCCAATCGCTTTGTTTACTCACTGATTTGCTCGCTCTGCTCGGATCAGGCCCCTGAGGGAATTCCCGACATAGATGTTTCTTGCGTTTTCGAGATCGGTCATGGTCAGGACCGCCTCGGTTACGTCACCGTTATCCAGCAACTCTTCGCGAAGGATACCCGGCAACAGCCCGCAGGTTAACGCGGGCGTCAAAAGACGACCACCCGGCATTTCGAGAAAGAGGTTGGTGATCGTCCCTTCACACAACTCGTCCCGCTCGTTCAAGAATATCAGTTCGTTGACATCCATCGGCAACGCGGCGCGGGCATTGTCGTAAACCTGACGTTGCGTTGTCTTGTGCCGCAACCAAATGTCAGAAGAGTCGAGGCGTGTTTCGGCCAAGCCCAATCTCCAATGCGCGGGGTTGGTTGTCATCGGAGAGCTTGTCACCTCGCACCGACCCTCTGTGTCGAGCGTAAGGCGGCACCGCAATTCGCCGTCCCCGTCCACTTGGTTCAGACATTCGATAGCGGTCGGCGTGTCGAATCCGATGCCCAGCGCTGCAGCGGTCCGCGCCATACGGGCTAGATGCCGGTCGCGACGCACAAATCCCTGGCCGGGTTTAAAGCCCAACGTCTCGATTATGCGGAAGTCAGGGTCAGCTGGTGCGCAAAGCGGGCCTTCCATAACGCCTCCTCGTATTCCGATGGGGCCGTGCTGTCCCAAACCACGCCGCCGCCGACGTTGAGCGTGGCTTTGCCGTCTTCGACCATCAGCGTGCGGATCGCCACATTGAATTCCGACCGTCCGTCCGGCGCGGCCCAGCCGATTGCCCCGCAATAAATGTCTCGCGCCCACGGTTCGAGGTCTGAGAGGATTTCCATCGCGCGTATCTTGGGCGCGCCGGTGATGGAACCGCATGGGAACAAGGCGGTCAGGATGTCAGACAGGCCCGCGCCCCGATGCAACTGCGCCTGCACCAGCGATACCATCTGGTGAACGGTGGCATAGGTCTCGACCTTGAACAGCTCGGGCACATTGACTGATCCGGCCAGCGCCACGCGGCTGATATCGTTGCGCAGCAGATCGACGATCATCAGGTTCTCGGCCCGGTTCTTATCGTCTGATGACAAAAACGCACGGCGCCGCGCATCCTCAACCGGGTCTTCGCTGCGCGGCTGTGTGCCCTTCATCGGGCGCGTTTCGATCCGCCCGTCCGCATCGGTGCGGAAAAACAGTTCGGGCGAGCGGCTGAGCAAGTCGGGCAACCCGTCCTGTTGAACCAATGCGCCGTGCCCAACCGGCTGCCCGGCTGAGAGCGCCGCGTACAGCCCCGCACTGTCGCCGTCGACGGTCAGGTCGATGGGGAAGGTCAGGTTTGCCTGATAGATATCGCCCGCACCGATGGCATCATGCACCTGGCGAAAAGCCTTTGCATATCGGGCTTCGTCCCAGCGCGGTGTGAATTCGGCGATCCCACCCGCCGGAGGTGGCAGTTCCTGCGACAAAGGGGCGTTGTAGACCCCAAAGCACAGCAACGGCAGGCGACGACCTTGGGGAAGGCGGTCACTCAGGCGCGGTTCTAACGTATAGCCGAGTTCATAACTGGCGTATCCGGCCAGCCAGGCACCATCCCTGCGCGCCGCATCCAGCGCCGCCATCGCCTGCGGCACGTCCTCCGCCCTGTCTGCGCGGATGACCTGTGCGGGCCGGTCAAAGCTGGTGCCCGGTCCGGCCGGTCCTTGATCGAAACGAATACGCACTTGCATCCTCATTTGCCGTGCTGCGCGGTATAGAGAATACGGCAACAAGGGAAAGGGGGGAAAGCGGCAATTTCACCGCTGTTTCCGATAGCTCTTGCACCTTTTCGCGCGGTCCCTATAACGCAGGACAATTTGGGCGCTGGGGCGGTGCCCTGACTCGCGGACAATCGAAGGAACAAGGCCATGCCGAGAAGAACCGACATCCAGTCGATCATGATCATCGGGGCGGGCCCCATTGTCATCGGTCAGGCCTGCGAATTCGACTATTCCGGCGCTCAGGCCTGTAAGGCGCTGCGTGAGGAAGGATACCGGGTCATTCTGGTGAACTCGAACCCCGCGACGATCATGACCGACCCCGGCTTGGCTGACGCGACATATATTGAGCCGATCACGCCCGAGGTTGTCGCAAAGATCATCGAGAAAGAACGCCCCGACGCCCTGCTGCCCACCATGGGTGGGCAGACCGGTCTGAACACCTCGCTGGCGCTGGAAGAGATGGGTGTTCTGGACAAATTCAACGTCGAGATGATCGGCGCCAAGCGCGACGCCATCGAAATGGCCGAAGATCGCGCCCTGTTCCGTGAGGCGATGGACCGCCTGGGCATCGAAAACCCCAAGGCCGAGATCGTGACTGCGCCCAAGGATGATACCGGCAAGAAAGACCTGGATGCTGGTGTGGCGCTGGCTCTGGACACGCTTGAAACCGTCGGCCTGCCTGCAATTATCCGTCCCGCCTTTACGCTGGGTGGTACGGGCGGTGGCGTGGCTTATAATCGTGAGGATTACATCCACATTTGCCGCTCGGGTATGGATGCCTCGCCCGTTGGTCAGATTCTGATCGACGAAAGCCTACTGGGCTGGAAAGAATACGAGATGGAGGTGGTGCGCGACACTGCCGACAACGCCATCATCGTCTGTTCCATCGAAAACGTCGATCCGATGGGTGTGCATACCGGCGACTCGATCACCGTGGCCCCGGCGCTGACTCTGACCGACAAAGAATACCAAATCATGCGCAACCACTCGATTGCCGTGCTGCGCGAGATCGGTGTCGAAACCGGCGGCTCGAACGTGCAATGGGCGATCAACCCGGTCGATGGCCGCATGGTCGTGATCGAGATGAACCCGCGCGTGTCGCGCTCATCCGCTCTGGCCTCCAAAGCGACCGGTTTCCCGATTGCCAAGATCGCCGCGAAACTGGCCGTGGGTTATACGCTGGACGAGCTGGACAACGACATCACCAAGGTCACGCCCGCATCGTTCGAGCCGACCATTGACTATGTCGTCACAAAAATCCCGAAATTCGCCTTCGAGAAATTCCCCGGCTCGGAGCCCTACCTGACCACCGCTATGAAATCGGTGGGTGAGGCCATGTCCATCGGTCGCACGATCCACGAATCGATGCAAAAGGCGCTGGCCTCGATGGAATCGGGTTTGACCGGGTTTGATGAGATCGAAATCCCCGGTCTGAATGTTGGTGTTTGGGACGAAGCCGACGACAAGGCTGCCGTGATTAAGGCGATCAGCCAGCAGACACCGGATCGTCTGCGCACCATCGCGCAGGCCATGCGGCACGGGCTGAGCGACGACGAAATCTTCGGCGTCACCAAGTTCGACCCGTGGTTCCTCGCCCGTATCCGCGAGATCATCGAAGCCGAGCGTCAGGTCCGCAAAGACGGCCTGCCCGTCACCGAGGACGGCATCCGCAAACTGAAAATGCTGGGTTTCACCGATGCGCGTCTGGGCAACCTGACCGGTCGGGACGAGGCCAACATCCGCCGCGCCCGCCGCAATCTGGGCGTGCACGCTGTTTTCAAACGGATCGACACCTGCGCGGCTGAGTTCGAAGCGCAGACGCCCTATATGTACTCGACCTACGAAGCCCCGATGATGGGCGAGGTTGAGTGCGAGGCCCGCCCAAGCGACCGCAAGAAGGTTGTCATACTGGGCGGCGGTCCGAACCGGATCGGTCAGGGCATCGAGTTCGACTATTGCTGCTGTCACGCCTGTTTCGCGCTGACCGATGCGGGGTATGAGACCATCATGATCAATTGCAACCCCGAGACCGTGTCGACCGACTATGACACTTCGGACCGGTTGTATTTTGAACCGCTGACCTTCGAGCACGTCATGGAAATCCTGACGAAGGAACAGGAAAGCGGCACCCTGCACGGTGTGATCGTTCAGTTCGGTGGCCAGACACCTCTGAAATTGGCGCACGCGCTGGAAGACGCTGGCATTCCGATCCTCGGAACCACCCCGGACGCGATTGATCTGGCCGAAGACCGTGAACGCTTTCAAGCATTGGTCAACGATCTTGGACTGAAACAGCCCAAGAACGGGATTGCGTCTACCGACGAACAGGCGCTGGAGATCGCCGAAGAGATCGGTTTCCCTCTGGTCATCCGCCCCTCTTATGTTTTGGGCGGGCGTGCGATGGAAATCGTGCGCGATATGGACCAGCTGAAACGCTATATCAACGAGGCCGTTGTCGTCTCGGGCGACAGCCCGGTTCTGCTGGACAGCTATCTGGCCGGAGCGGTCGAACTGGACGTGGATGCACTGTGTGATGGGTCGGACGTGCATGTCGCGGGCATCATGCAGCATATCGAAGAGGCTGGCGTGCACTCAGGCGACTCGGCCTGTTCACTCCCGCCCTATTCATTGTCCGAAGATGTGATCGACCGGATCAAGGAGCAGGCGTTCAAACTGGCCAAGGCGCTGAATGTCGTCGGCCTGATGAACGTTCAATTCGCGATCAAGGATGATGAGATCTACCTGATCGAAGTGAACCCCCGTGCCTCGCGCACAGTACCGTTTGTGGCCAAGGCGACCGACAGCGCGATTGCGTCCATCGCCGCGCGCATTATGGCTGGCGAGAAACTGTCGAACTTCCCGTTGCGCCCACCGTACCAAGAAGGCAAAGACACCAAAATCGCGGATCAAATGACTTTGGCCGATCCGGACATGCCTTGGTTCTCGGTCAAAGAGGCGGTGATGCCATTCGCCCGTTTCCCCGGCGTCGATACGATCCTTGGTCCGGAAATGCGCTCGACGGGCGAAGTTATGGGCTGGGATCGCGACTTCCCGCGCGCCTTCCTGAAGGCGCAGATGGGGGCCGGCATGGTTCTGCCGTCCTCGGGGCGCGCATTCATCTCGATCAAGGATGCGGACAAGGGCAAGGCCATGCTTGAGGCGGCACAGGTTCTGACCGCGCAGGGGTTTTCGCTGGTGGCGACACGGGGCACGCAAAGCTGGCTGGATGCTCAGGGCGTAGCCTGCGAGGTGGTCAACAAGGTCTATGAGGGCCGCCCAGACGTTGCCGACATGCTGAAAGACGGTCAGGTGCAATTGGTGATGAACACGACCGAAGGCGCGCAGGCGGTTGAAGACAGCAAGGCCATCCGCTCGATCGCGCTCTATGACAAAATCCCCTATTTCACGACCGCTGCGGGGTCACATGCGGCGGCTTTGGCAATCAAGGCGCAAGCCGAGGGTGATGTCGAGGTAAAGTCGCTGCAGGGGTAACCCGCTAAGTTGGACAATGAAAAGCCCCGGCAGAATTTGCCGGGGCTTTTTTCGCTTAAACAACCGGTTGTGGTGCCAACGCGCGCTTTTCGTCGCGGCCAAAGAACAGCAGATAGAAGACCGGCGCCGCGACCATGGTCAGGATCGTGGCAAAGGCCAGACCGCCCATGATCGTGACCGCCATCGACACGAAGAAGGCGTCCGTCAGCAGAGGTGCCATGCCCAGAATGGTCGTGATCGCGGCCAGCATCACCGGGCGCAGACGCGAAACTGAGGCTTCGATGATCGACTCGCGCAAAGCTTTGCCCGTGGCGCGGACCAAATCGATCTCTTCGACCAGCACGATGCCGTTCTTGATCAGCATCCCCGACAGGCTGAGCAGCCCCAGCAGCGCGGTGAAGGTGAACGGCAGCCCAGTGCCCAGCAATCCGATGACAACGCCGTTCACCGACATTGGAACCAAAAGCCAGATGATGATCGGCTGTCGGATCGCGTTGAACAGCAGGATCGAGATCAGAACCATGATCAGCAGGCTCAGCGGGAGTTGCCTTCCAAGACTGGCTTGCGCATCGCCCGAGTCTTCAAACTCGCCGCCCCATTCCAATTTGTAGCCTAGCGGCAGGTCCATATCCTCAATCGCGCTGCGAACCTCGGCATGAACCTGTGCCGCGGTCAGCTCCGGCGGAATGTCCGCACCGACGGTGATCGTCAGAACACGGTCGCGACGGTGAACAAGCGTGTTAAGCGCCCGATACTCGAACCCATCGACCATCTGCTCGATGGGCACAAATCGTTCTGACTGATCGGAATAGACCACCTGATCGACAATCGAATAATCGCCATCAGCGGGTCGGCGTAAAATGATCGGGATCAGGCGGTCTCGTTCACGCAGGACCCCGCCGGTAATTCCGTCGGTCGAAAACTGAAGAGTTGCAGCAATATCTTCGCGGGTGACACCCGCCGTCTGCGCCCGTTCGGTCGCGTAGATCGGCTGCACCGCCAGTTCCTGCTCGCGCCAGTCGTGGTGGACATGCAGCGCATTGGGCGATGCGGCAGCCATTCGCTGCACAGCTTCGTCCGCCAACTGACGCAGCACCACCGGATCACTGCCCGAGAACCGGGCCTGGATGGGGTCACTGCCACCGGGGCCAAAGATCAGGCGTTTCGTACGAAACTCTCCTTCGGGGAACTGCGCCGCACCGAATGCCTCCAACTCGGCCTGCAGTGCCGGGATATCGTCCAGCGTTTCCGTTCTGATGATCATATGCCCATAGCTGGGGTTCGGCTTTTCCGCCGCATAGGTCAGCATGAACCGCGTCGCCCCTTGCCCGACGAACGTGGTGACCGACACCACGTCATCGCGGTCTACCAGCCAGTTTTCGAACACGGCCATATCCTCGGCGGTGCGGGAAATCGGTGTACCCTGTGGCAGTTTGTAGTGCACAAAGAACAGTGGCGTGTTCGAGTTGGGGAAGAACTGTTGCTTCATCAGGCCAAAGCCCGCGTAGCAGACAACCGTGATCCCGACCAGACCTGCGACGACCAGCCAACGGAACCGCAACGCCCAGCGCAGAATTGCGCCGTAGACGCGGAACAGAATGCCACCATAGGCGTCAATTTCGCCTTCCTTGCCCTGTTTGAAAAAGTAATGTCCCAGCATCGGAGTCACGGTAATCGCCAACAGCCAACTGAGCAGCAGCGAGATGCCGATGACCGCAAAAAGCGAGAACAAGAATTCCCCCGTCGCATCGGGGCTGAGGCCAATACCGGCAAAAGCCATGATCCCGATCACGGTCGCGCCCAGCAACGGGATTTGCGTTTTCGAAGATACATCCTCGGCCGCATCGCGCGAGGATTTGCCGCGCAGCATCGCAATCTGCATCCCTTCGGCCACGACGATCGCGTTGTCTACCAGCATTCCCATGGCAATGATCAGCGCGCCCAACGAGATTCGCTCCATCTCGATGGAGAACATCGCCATGAACAGCACGGTTCCAACAACCGTCAGCAAAAGGGTCGAGCCCACTACGATTGCCGCGCGCCACCCCATGAAGATACCCAGAACAGCGACCACAATGGCGACCGACATCGCAAGATTTACGAGGAAATCGTTCGAAGCCTGCTCAACCACAACATGCTGCTGATAGATCGGCAGGACTTCGACGCCATAGGGAATTGAGCCGTCAAGTTCAGCCAGTTTGGCGTCAGCGCGCTTGCCGACCTCGACGATGTTTTCGGTGGCCAACCCGGCAATACCCAAGGTGAACGCTTCGGTTCCATCAAACCGGATGATGATATCGGGATCGGTTTGGCGGTCGCGGTAGACATCAGACATGTCGAACAGATTGATCACCTGCCCTTGCGACCCCACCGAAAGCCCTGCAATGGCCGACACGCTGTCGGACCCTTCGGCGGTCAGGATCGTGGTTCGGTCACTTTCGGACCGCAGCGACCCCGACGCGTTGACCGAATCCGCATTAGCGATGGCTTCGTTGATCGCCTGCAGTGGAACGTTCTGGTTAACCGAGATTGAAAGGTCAGGTTCCACGAAAATGGCCTCGTCCGGCAGGCCCTGCACTTCGACATCGGCGACACCGTCAACCGTCAGCAACTCGCGCCGCAGGAACGTGGCCAGGTCGTGCTTTTCCGCATCGGAAAACCCATCCGCCGTCACCGCGTAGAACAGGCCGAACACATCGCCAAAACCGTCATTCACATAAGGTTCACTGACACCCGACGGCAATCCACGGGCGGCGTCGCGGACCTTGGCGCGTAGGCGGGTCCAGATATCCGGCAGTTCAGTGCCGTCATAGATCGACTTAATCTCGACCTCGATCAGCGATCGGCCCGGCTGGTTGATCGAGGTGATGACGTCCACCTCTCCCATCTGTTGGATGGCGGATTCCAGCGGTTCCGAGACCTCAAACGCGACCTGTTCGGCCGTCGCGCCGGGATATTGCGTGGCAATGACCGCCTGTTTGATCGTGAAGGCCGGATCTTCCAATCGACCCAGAGACAAGAAGCCCCAGATGCCGCCAATCAGGGCAATCAGGATGATCAACCACGTATAGAGCGGCCGGTCGATCGAGGCGCGTGCGATGCTCATGACGCCCCCCTTTAGTTCGCGAAGCCGGCAAAGCGGCGAACAGATTGGCCATCGGCCAGTGTTGCACCCCCGGCCACCACAATCTCGTCCCCGTCCGAAAGGCCCGTGATCACCTGAACCTCACCAGTTTGAGTGGGCTCAATCGTGACAGGAACACGCGTGACCGTACCTTCATCAGCGCCGCCCGGAGAAAAGACAACCACGCCCAGCCCCCCCTGCGCATCCGCGACGATTGCCGTTGGGGGCACAAAAATCCCGGTGCGCTGGTCCTGGACCTGCACGTTTACCGTCACGGACGAGCCCGGAAGGATCTGCAGGCCCTCAGGCGGCGTTAGACCGAATTGAATGCGGAACGTTTGCCCGACACTTGACGATTCGGCATCAAACTCGCGGATTTCCAGCGGAAAAATCTCATCGCTGACCGGGAACCTGGCCGTGATGGTGATGTCGTCCTCTTGCCCGGACCTTTGGAACAGGATTTCTGGCACGTCCACTTCGATGCGCAATTCGGACATGTCATGGAGACGCACAATCGGAGTGCCCGCAGAAACAGTCGTAAACGCCTCGACCGCGCGGCTAGAAACCAAAGCGTCGAACGGAGCGGTTAACGTCGCATGCTCTAGCGCATATTCGGCATCGCGCGCCGCGATTGCGGCCAGTTGCGCCGCCGTCTCGGCGTCATCGACGGCCACCTGACTGGCCGCCGTTCCGCGCAAGCGGGACAAGCGCGCAACGGTTCGGTCTGCCTGGTCCTTTTGCAGGCGCGTCCGGTCATGCTCTCGCTCGAACGGTTCCTGATCTAAGCGGGCGATCAGTTCCCCCTGCGGGATGACAAACCCTTCAGAAATCGGCATCTCGACGATCTGACCCGAGACCTGAAACGCCAGATCAACCGTCTGACGCGCCGCGACGCGCCCAAAAAATTGGCGCGAGAACCCAGGCGTGGTTTCAGAAACCTGCATCAGCTTTACCGGTTTGGGGGCCTCTTGCGCGAAACCCGGCAGGCCAGCTATGGCAAATGCAAGGGTCAGTGTGGTCAGGATTTTCATTTTGTCAGCCCCTCGGGAATTCCGGTTTTCAAAACGTTTTCGCGTATTTTCTGTGCCAACCGCGCGAAATCGGCTGTTTCTTCCGAGTTCAAGCCCGCAGCGCTGCGGAATAATTCACCTGCCATCGCTACCAGCATGTTCCGTGTCTTTTCGCCTTTGTCAGTCAGAACCAGCAGCCACGCCCTGCGGTCGTCGGGGTCGCGTTCCCGTGTCAGATACCCGGCCTCGGTCAGCGCGTCAGCGGTCGCGGTGATCGTCGACGGGACGGACAGCATATCCGCCGCCAAAACTCCCATTCTTTTTGGAGTCCCAAGTTTAATCAGCATGTGGCATTCTTGATGGCTCAGCGGGGTTTCGATGCGGTCAAAGCTTTCCTCAAGCTTCCAGTAGAGCGCATAGACGCCCATCATTGCCTCTATTTCCGGGCTCATTCGATTGGTTCTTCCGCCAAGATCAACTTCCATGCCGCCCTCCTTGAACAATCGGGTCGGATATACTTCAAAAAATGAACTATTCAAGAGGTGAAGTTTCCCTTTACCCCCTTCCCCAAGGTAACCATCCGTTGATTTGGTCATCATGTCTTGATCAATTCGCATTGTGACTGCATTTTGAGCGAACCCAAAAGTTCAGGACCCACCATGTACACGCCCGCCATCACCGGTTCCGGTGTTTTCACGCCAGAACATGTCATTACAAACGCCGAACTGGTCACAGCGTTCAACGCCTATGCTGATAAAAAGAATGCAGAAAATGCGGAAGCGATCGCGGCCGGCGAAATGGAGCCGATGCAGCATTCCTCGGAGGAGTTCATCATTAAGGCGTCGGGTATCGAGAATCGCTTTGTCGTAGACAAGGAAGGGGTCCTCAACCCCGACATCATGCACCCGACTTTAAGACAGCGCAGTGATGATGAACCGGGCATCATGACAGAAATGGCAGTGGACGCCTGTCGCAAGGCTCTGAAGCAAGCCGGGCGCTCTGCGGAAGACGTCGATCTGGTGATCTGCGCGGCGTCAAACCACGAGAGAGCCTATCCGGCGATCGCAATCGAAATTCAGGACGCGCTTGGAATCGAAGGATTCGGGTTTGACATGAACGTCGCCTGTTCTTCGGCCACATTCGGCATTCAGGCTGCGGCCGACATGATCCGTTCGGGCTCGGTCCGCTCGGCGCTGGTTGTGAACCCCGAGATTTGCACCGGCCATCTGGAATGGCGCGACCGTGATTGTCATTTCATTTTTGGCGACGTTGCAACGGCGACGCTGATCGAACGCATCGAAGATGCCAAGGGCCCGCACTTCGAGATTCTGTCAACACGCTGTGCGACCGAATTTTCCAACAACATCCGCAACAACCTGGGCTTCCTGCGCCGCACGCGGCCTGACGGGGTGGAGGACCGGCGTGACATGCAGTTCATGCAAAACGGGCGCAAAGTCTTCAAAGAAGTGCTGCCAATGGTCAGCAAGCATATCAACGACCACATGGACTCGGAAGGTGTGGATAGCGCAGATCTGAAACGCCTGTGGCTGCATCAGGCCAACAAATCCATGAATGATTTCATCGGCAAAAAAGTTCTGGGGCGAGACCCTGAACCCGGCGAGCAGCCAAACATCCTGCAAAATTATGCCAACACGTCTTCCGCCGGGTCCATCATCGCGTTTTCACAGAACTCCGACGATCTGTCTGCCGGAGATGTCGGGCTTATCTGTTCCTTCGGGGCAGGTTATTCGGTAGGCTCGGTGATCGTAAAACGCCACGAATAGTCGCCGAACCGCCGGTTTTGCCAGTCTACACAATGGGGTACCGGCGGGTTTCCTAAAGGTAAGTTCAGAAGACGGAAATTTCTCCTTAATTCGCCCTCCACATATCGGGATCGGGTGCGTGATGCATCTGCGTGATCTGAAATGAGGAGATTTGGCGATGCGTAAACGCGCAATCAACGGCATGGCGGCGTTTGTGGCCGTTCCTGCCATCAGCCTGCTGGCGACAAGCGCCGCAGCCGAGACCGAAATTTGTACCGCGAACCTGGCAAGGTCGGCCGCCAATTCCGGCGATTATGAAACGCTCTGCGACTGCTCGCAGGTGACCAAGGGCTTTGTTCTGCACCTGCAGAACCGGTCTGACTTTGCCAATGTCCTGCAGAACACCTCTCAGCAATGTGTGGGGTTGGCCGAGCTGTTGACCGACTTGCCCACAGCCTCGGTTCAGAATGCCAATTTCGGAGAGGCGCGCAGCAGCGATGGCTCGTCAGGCTCGACCGGGCCTGGACCGGGTGACAACGCGGGCTCGGGCGGGGGCAGCAGCTCGCCGGGTGATGGCGCCGGACCGGGCGACGGCGGAAGTGACCCGGGCGATGGCGGCGATGGTGGCGGCAAGCCGGGCGACGGCGGCGGCAAACCCGGCAAGGGCGGAGAAGGCAAACCCGGCAAAGGTGATGGCAAGGGTAAAGGCGACGGAAAAGGCAAAGGTAAGGGTGAAGGAAAAGGAAAGGGCAAAGGCGACGGGAAAGAAAAGGGCGGCGGCAAGGGCAAAAGATAAAGCTACGCCCGAAACCTGCGCAGCGCTTGGCAACTTCGGTGCCGCGCTGCGTATTCACCCATACCGAATACAGGAAAGTGTTAGCTGACGCTTTCCTCTTCCAAATGCAGCTTCATCTCGATCAAAACCTGCTGCAGCATACTGGTTTCCTTCAACAGGCGCTTGGCTTCGTTGACCGTAATAATTCCATCCTCAATCGCGGATTGATATTCGGTCATCAGCATCGCAAAACGCTGGCTTAGAGCGATAACGTCAGAATTTACTCCGCCCGTGCGCGGCCCGTCTGAATTTCGCCCGTCATAAGACAGAGTGATATTCTTGAGATCCGCAAGCGCTGAGGTCACATGCGGGTAATTTGCCGCATTTTCCAATTGTGCGACCGCATCCACCGGCATGAAGCGATCTGCGTGCTCCGCATTGTCGGAATAGTATCTTCCCAGTGTTGCTTTGGACTTTCCAGTGATTTCACACGCCGCTTCAATGCCGACATCCTTAACCAACGCTTCGGTGTGCTTTTTCAGATAGGCCCCGATATCTGCCATTGTGCTCCCTTTGTTACCTGCGCACCCGCCCTCTGCCTGTCCAAGCCGGGGAATGGGTGGAGAAATTTCCCATATCCCAGTCATAATGGAAAGGGCATAAATTAACTATCCCTCAGATATGCGGGGATTTTGTGAGTGAGTGGCGGCCTTTGATGCCGGTAATGAGTAACAGCGAGGCACTTTTGTTCGCCTCGCCTTGTCTTGGCCTTGTGCAGGCCAACGGCGTCGCTGTTGCGGTAGCTGGGTTATCCATCCCCAAGAGCATCTGCTCGGCCTTTGCGACCGTAATGGCGGCGTCACCCCCCAAGGTCTAACCAAGGCTTGCCCCTTGGAACCGCGCCAATTAGACCCGGAACCATGGCAAAACTATACTTCAACTACTCGACCATGAACGCGGGCAAATCGACCGTGTTGCTGCAGGCATCCCACAACTATCGCGAGAGGGGGATGGACACATATCTGATGACCGCCGCATTGGACGGGCGGGCCGGTGTCGGGAAAATCGCGTCGCGCATCGGAATTTCTGCCGAAGCCGATACGTTCAGTCCCACCGATGACGTTTTTGCCATGATCGAAGCCCGGCTGAACCAAGACAAGGTCGCCTGTGTGTTCATAGATGAGGCGCAATTCCTGACCGAAGATCAGGTCTGGCAACTGGCCCGTACTGTGGACGACTTGAACGTTCCCGTGCTGGCTTACGGGTTGCGGGTTGATTTTCAAGGGCGGCTGTTTCCCGGCTCTGCCGCGTTGCTGGCTTTGTCGGACGAAATGCGCGAGGTGCGCACGATCTGCAAATGCGGACGCAAAGCGACAATGGTCATCCGGCAGGACGAAAAGGGCGACACAATCACCGAAGGTGCGCAGGTGCAGATCGGCGGGAACGAGACTTACGTCTCGCTCTGCCGCAAGCACTGGCGTGAGGCTGTGGGGGCCTAAACGGGGTTAAGTAAGGGACGCCCAGCCGCAAAGGCCGCGACATTGTCCAGTGCCATCTGTCCCATATCGGTCCGAACCTCTTCGGTCGCAGTGCCCAGATGAGGCAACAGTGTCACGTTCTCCATCTCTGTAAGGGCCTTGGGGACCGCGGGTTCGAATTCATAAACGTCTAGCCCCGCCCCGGCGATCTGCTTGGATTTCAAAGCTGAAATCAGCGCGGTTTCGTCAACGACTTCGCCGCGTGCAATGTTGATCAGGATGGCCGAAGGGTTCATGGCCGTAAGAATCTGCGCGTTGATCAGATGCCGGGTTTCCGCACCACCTGGCACTGCAACGATTAGGAAATCCACTGAGGTTGCCAAAGCCATCAGGTCTGAGACGTATTCTACGGGGAAGTCCACATCTTTAGCACTTCGCGATTGATACGCCACTTGCATCCCAAAGCCAAAATGGCATCGCCGCGCAATCGCTTGCCCGATGCGGCCCATACCCACGATCCCAACCCGTTTTCCGGTCACGTGATGACCCAGCATCTGGGTGGGGTGCCAGCCCTGCCAATCCCCCATTCGAACCAGCCGCTCTCCTTCGCCAGCGCGGCGCGCGGTGGACAATAGCAGGGTCATGGCGATGTCCGCCGTGGCGTCCGTGACGGCGCCCGGCGTGTTGGTGACATTGATCCCAGCGGCTCGTGCCGCCTCGACGTCGATGTGATTGTATCCAACGCCAAAATTGGCCAACAGCTTACAGCGCGGCTTTGGGACATCCGCAATCAATTGCGCCGAGAACAGGTCTCCGAGCGTTGGTACGACCACGTCAAACTCGGTCAGCGCGCGGCGCATCTCATCCAGTTTCATGGGCAAGGTCTCGCTGCGAATTTCAACATCGAATTCGGCGCGGGCGCGGGCCTCGACCGCAGCTGTCATTGGGCGGGCAATCAACAGCTTCATCAGTGCATCCGCCCACCAACAGGAACCTCTCCGTCCGGTCCGATCAACACGATCTCGCCATTCTCATCGGGCAGACCAAGGACCAGAACTTCGGACATGAACCGGCCGATCTGGCGTGGCGGAAAGTTCACCACGGCCATCACCTGTTTCCCAACAAGGGTCGCCGGATCGTAGTGCGTAGTGATCTGGGCTGAGGTCTTGCGTTCACCAATCTCGTCGCCGAAATCGATCCACATCTTTATCGCTGGCTTTCGGGCCTCTGGGTATGGTTCCGCGTGGATCACTTGGCCCACGCGGATGTCGACCTTGAGAAAGTCGTCAAACGAAATCTCACTCACGAGACAGCTCCTTGGATCGGTCGGTGGCTGCTTTGACCGCGCGGTGCAACAGGTCTGGGAAACCTTGTTCTTCGTGCATCAAAACCTCAAGCGCGGCTTGGGTGGTGCCGTTGGGGGACGTGACATTCACGCGCAGTTGCGACGGATCCTCGTCGGATGCCATCGCCAGCGCCCCTGCTCCGGCCACGGTCGATTTTGCCAGTCGCATCGCCAATTCGTGGGGCAAACCTTGCGCCTGCCCGGCGGCAGCAAGGGTTTCGATCAGGTGAAACACATATGCGGGGCCTGATCCGCTAAGCCCAGTAACCGCATCCATCTGGGATTCGTCGTCCAACCGGACGGTCTCACCGATGGCGGACAGAAGGTTCTCGGCCATGGAGACATCCGCATCGGATGCGACCGAATTTCCGATCAGGGCCGTGATCCCCTGCCGGATCGCGGCCGGTGTGTTTGGCATTGCACGCACGATAGGGGTGCCCGCGCCCAATACGGATTCAAAAGTAGAAATTGACGTTCCGGCAGCGACCGAAACAAATAGGCTGCCACCGCCGCCCAGCGCCTTTATCGCGGGCAATGCCTCGCCCATCATCTGAGGTTTGACGGCCACCAGCACAACGGCGGGCGCCTCGGGCAGCGGAGTGTTGATATTGACGCCCTGCGCCTTCACCCAATCCGAGGGGAACGGATCCACAACCCAGACCGAAGACGCCGGAAGGCCATGCTCTAGCCATCCGGCGAGCATGGCCGATCCCATCTTGCCGCATCCCAGAAGGACCAACCCCTGTTCGGCGACCCGTGACATGTCCATGATTGCCCCTCCCCCCTTATTCGGTTCGGGGCAAAGCTTTACGCGCGGCCGTAGGCCTCTGCAATGGCGACTTGCATTGCTTCTTCTGGATCACGGTTGCCCCACGTGACCAGTTGGATTGCCGGGTAATAGCGCTCGGCACTCAGAACAGCGGCGGTGATCATCGTGTCAATCTGTTCGGGGCTTGCCATCTGTCCCCCGGCCAGAACCAGACCATAGCGATAAACCATCAGCTTCTGGTTCGCCCAATAGGTGAACGCCCCGGCCCAGCACTGATCGTTCATTTTGTTCAAAAGCGCGTACAGTTCGCTCTCGCGCTCGGCCGGCGGCTCCATCTCGAACGAGCAAACCATGCGCAGGGTTTCGTCAAAATTCGACCAGGCCAATGTAATCGAGTATGTGCGCCACTGCCCCTCGACAGCCATGGCGATCTGATCGTCGCCGATGCGGTCAAAATCCCAGTCGTGATGTTCGGCCAGGTGCTCAACAATATCGATCGGATGAAGGTCTTCTTCGAGAAACTGTTCGGAAAGGGCCATAATGCCACCTCACTATTATCTAGCATTTTGGGGCTGGCAGCGCCCCAGCGCTAGTTGCCTGCTCTACAAGCCGGGCTTCCCCCGTGGGCCTGTACTAAATATGGTGCGCTGTGGGTGAGACTCTGACAACCCCCATTTTTGGGGATAACAGCAATAAGTTGTGGACGAATGGCAACGGCGCTCAAAATATTGGCGTCAGCCTCAGCTTTGCCTTGATTAATTTCCGCGCGGCGGCATGATGCACGGCACCGCCCAATCCGTTCTGCGAATTGCGCGGTGCGTGATTTTTCTTACAGAGTTGAAAGCGTGCGTTACTTGTCCAGCTTCGCCTCAAGCGCGGCGATCCGCTCTTCAAGTGCGGCGTTTTCCTCGCGCGCTTTTTGGGCCATCGCGCGCACGGCATCGAACTCCTCGCGTGTGACGAAATCGCGATCGGCCAGCCACCGGTCAATCATTGACTTCATCGCATTCTCGGCCTCCTCCCGCGCGCCCTGCGCCACGCCCATGGCGTTGGTCATCAGCTGGGATACGTCGTCCAGTATTTTGTTGCGGGTTTGCATGGGTTCCCTCCGGTTTCGCGGTTGCTCTCTATATGGGGAAAGATATCGCCGGGCTCAAGGTTGACTTGCCCTGCAATCCCCGGGCAATGAGACGCACATGCAGGCTGTTCTGAATTTCCCCGATCTGTCACCCGAATTGTTCTCGATCTCGCTGTTCGGGATGGAATTCGCGCTCAGGTGGTACGCGCTGGCTTACATCGCGGGCATTCTGATTGCGTGGCGTATGGGGGCGATGGCGTTGAAACGCCCTGCTTTATGGCCCAACAAAACCCCTCCGATGCGCCCCGAACAGCTTGAAGATTTGCTGACCTGGATCATCGTCGGCGTGATTCTGGGTGGGCGACTGGGCTTCGTGCTGTTTTATCAACCCGCATATTACCTGTCGCATCCGCAGGACATTTTGAAAGTCTGGCAAGGTGGCATGGCCTTTCACGGCGGGCTGCTGGGTGTCGTTATTGCGTCGTACCTGTATGCGAAGCGTCATCAGATTCCGGTTCTGTCGCTTGCAGATTTGATCGCGCACGCGGTGCCGCCGGGGCTGCTGCTGGGAAGGTTGGCCAATTTCACCAACGCAGAGCTTTGGGGACGCCCCAGTGACTTGCCGTGGGCCGTAGTCTTCCCTGGTGCAGCCGCGCAGGACTGCCGTGACGTGGTCGCGGGCCTTTGCGCGCGGCACCCATCGCAACTTTACGAAGCCGCGCTCGAGGGGCTTTTACTGGGGCTGGCGTTGTTGTGGTTGGCTTACAGACGTGGCGCATTTCAGCGGCCCGGGCTGATCATGGGTGTTTTTCTCGCAGGCTATGGCGCGTCACGGTTTGTCGTCGAATTCGTCCGGCAGCCGGATGCTCAGTTCATCTCAGCGGGCAATCCGCTTGGGTTGGCCTGGCACTTCGGCGGGTACGGTCTGACGATGGGCCAATTGCTGTCGCTGCCCATGATCGCACTGGGATTGTGGTTCGCCCTGCGCGCTAGGGCTGCGCGGTGACCCTTAAGGACCACTTACTGGCGCGCATTGCGCAGGACGGTCCGATGAGCGTGGCCGATTACATGACCGAATGTCTGCTGCATCCAACATTGGGCTACTATTCCACTCGCGATCCGCTGGGGGCTGAAGGGGATTTTGTCACCGCCCCCGAAATCAGCCAAATGTTCGGCGAGCTGATCGGGCTCAGCTTGGCTCAGTCCTGGATGGATCAAGGGAAACCGGACCGGTTCACTCTGGCCGAGCTGGGTCCCGGACGCGGCACATTGATGGCCGATATACTGCGCGCAACGCGCAACGTACCGGGATTTGTTGATGCAGCGGATATTGTTCTGTTCGAAGCCTCGCCAACACTGCGGGACATTCAGGCGAAAACCCTGACAGGTTGCGCACCCTGCTGGATCGACACCATCACAGATTTGCCCGATGCGCCGCTGTTTCTTGTCGCAAACGAGTTCCTTGATGCGCTGCCCATCCGACAATTCCTGCGTGACGGCGACGGTTGGCGGGAACGGCTGATCGGAGCAGACGGCGAATCGCTCACCTTCGGGCTGGGACCTTGTACAGATCAGGTGGCACTGACGGCGCGGCTGGAAGACACAACAGACGGCGACCTGATCGAATTGTGTGCACCGGCGATTCCGATTGTGACCTTCATCGCCAGCCGGATCGCGACGCATGGCGGGACTGGCCTGATTGTGGACTACGGCGACTGGCGCTCGCTCGGCGACACATTTCAGGCCCTTCGCGCGCATAAGCGAACCGACACGCTGGACACACCGGGACAAGTCGATCTGACCGCGCATGTGGATTTCGAGCCATTGGCGATAGCAACCCGCGCGGCGGGATGTGCCCATAGCCGATTGACCCCGCAGGGCGTGTTTCTTGAGCGGTTGGGCATCACTGCCCGAGCTCAGTCGCTGTCCAAGGGCTTAAGCGGAAATGGGCTGGACGCATTGGTCGCCGCACATCGCCGGTTGACGCACCCGGATGAAATGGGAAATCTGTTCAAGGTGATGGGAATTTACCCGTCCTACGCCGCACCTCCTCCGGGACTGGAACCATGACGCTGGAAATTCTGACTTCAGATTTGATGTCGCCCGTTCGGCACGGGTTCTTCACCCGGCGCGGCGGCGCCTCATCAGGTATCTTCCAAGGTCTGAATTGCGGGACAGGGTCCTCGGACCTGTCCGAGGCGGTGGCTTTAAACAGACGCCGGGTGGCCGAGGCCATGGATGTGGCACCCGAATCCATGGTTGGAGTGTATCAGGTGCACTCACCCACCGTTGTTGCCGTTGATCGACCCTTGGACGGCGACAAACCTAAGGCTGACGCGCTGGTGACGGCAACTCCGGGATTGGCGCTGACGATACTAACGGCCGATTGCCAGCCGGTGTTATTTGCCGACCCAGACGCAAAAGTGATCGGCGCCGCACATGCGGGTTGGCGCGGCGCGTTGGACGGTGTGCTCGAAGCGACGCTGGACGCAATGGAAACGCTTGGCGCGCGGCGTGAAAACACTGTTGCTGTCATTGGCCCAACAATTTCCCAACAAGCCTACGAAGTCGGGCCAGAATTCTTGGATGACTTCATGGCGGATTCCGCGGAAAACACACGCTTCTTTGCCAATGGGCAAGGCGAAAAGCTGCAATTCGACCTTCCGGCTTTTGGCCTGCACAAGCTGCGCCAAGCCGGGATTGGACAGGCGGAATGGACCCGCCACTGCACCTATTCTGACCCGGATCGGTTCTATTCCTACCGACGTGCTACACATGAGAATGAGGCTGACTACGGGCGTCTGATTTCGGCGATCAGACTGTAGAGTTAGCCTGAAATAAGGCAGCCTTGCCCACATTCCGCCACATTTGTTGTGTTTATGTGTCACGGAATCGTTTCAAATTATCAACGAAACTCAGTCATATACCGTTTAATGGTCACAAATGGACTGGGTTAAATCGCGAAAGGACTCCACAACCTTCGATTTGTCCTCAATTCATCCCGGATCAGCCACAACTGCGCCGCAAATCAGCGTCATACAGAAGGCTAGATCAGAACAGGGGCATCAGACCCCGCGAGGAGCAGGACAAATGAAGAAAAGATCACGCTTTCTGAGCGCAGTCATGGCGACCGTGAAAGCACAAGAGCCGGAAATGCCCTGGAAGCGTGTTTCAAGTCACTCTGCCCGGGTTCAGCGCCGATTGGCGTCCCGGCGATAGCAAGAATACCCACAAGACCAGCTGCCGGTTTTGTGGGGAAAGGCGCATAGCGGGCGTTACTCCGGCCTGAAATGTGACATCGCAGATGGGTTTGCGATTTTTTCGGAGTGTGTGTGCGTAGGCAATTTTAGCTTGCGGTTTATGAGTTTGTCTGGGGGGTCAGAGTATTGACCAAAATACACCTGTTTTCATTCGCGGCGCGGCGCCTTTGCAGCGGTCGCCCGATGATTGCCCTATTGATTAAAGACAAAGAACATGTCGGCCAGGCGAAATGCACGGGGGTTCAGCCCGCTGGGTCGATTTTTTAGAGGGGTGGAAAGTCAATGACTATTCCAAATTCTCTGGCCCGCGCGGCCAGAAACGCGGTTGAGACGTCTGCACTATTGCGCGACGCACCTCGGCCAACGACAAGCCCAAAGGCACAGCTGAGGCGATACGAGGTCAGTTCACTGCTGGCGAATGGCAATGTGGCACAGACACGCCATATCGCGCCAGCGCTGCCCATGTTCGAGGACGCATTTTGTGCGTTTACTCGGGGGTCTCTGGTTGAAACGCCGCTCGGACCAATGGCGATCGAGGATCTGATGCCGGGTGACGAGGTTCTGACACAAGATGGTTCCTGTGAGACGGTCGTTTGGAAGGGCGCTGTCACATTGATTCCGGGGCGTGAAGACACGCGCGGACGAACACGGCCTTTGACCCGGATTATGGCCGACACGTTTGGCATGCAAAAGCCTATGTCAGGGGTGATTGCTGGTCCATCGGCGCGCCTGCTGGGAACACCCGCGCACCTGCGGCACTTGCACGGGGGTCAGCCGATTCTGACACCTGTTGGCGAATTCCAAGACGGTACGAGCGTAATTGAAACGCTGCCGCCTACTCCGGTGGAACTGTTTCACATATGTCTGAAGCGGCATTCCGTCATCCGGGTCGACGGGCTTCAGTTCGAGACTTACCATCCCGGAGTGAATGCGGTTCGGATGATCAGCCACTCTTTGCGGTCGATCTATCTAAACCTTTTCGCACATATCGAATCATTGAACGATTTCGGACCCTTGCTTATGCCGCGGGCCGGAGATGGAGAGGTAGACGCGATCACTGCGTGAAAGTGTTAACTGTAACTGCAAATGTGGGGGCATCATGCAGATATTACTAAGTTGGGTGTTTTTTCTTGCGGTGGCAGCTGTGCTGCCACCGAGCACAGCGGCCGGAGGCGTGACCAGGTTCAGGCCGTCCGACTCATCCGCTCTTCCAATACGTCAAATGGTACGCCTGGCTCGTCTTTTGCGCCTCGGATAACCAGAGATGTTTTAACGCTGGCCACGTTCGGCGTGGTCAGCAACTCACCCGTCAGAAACTGCTGAAAACTGCTGAGGTCGGGGGCAACGCATTTCAGGATGAAATCAACCTCGCCGTTCAGCATGTGGCATTCGCGGACCAAAGGCCACTCGCGGCAGCGATCCTCGAATGCGCTCAGTTCCGCTTCGGCCTGGCTTTCCAGACCGACCATGGCAAAGACCTGAACTTCGAACCCCAATTCGCGGGCGTTAACCTCGGCGTGATAGCCGCGAATGTAGCCGGATTCCTCAAGCGTCCGCACGCGTCGCAGGCATGGCGGCGCTGAAATACCGACACGTTTTGCAAGCTCGACATTGGTCATGCGACCGTCCGCCTGTAACTCTGCCAGAATTTTGCGGTCGATTTCATCGAGCCGGGTCGCAACCATCGCGCACTCCTGAGTTTTCAGTTCTTATAACAGCCCCCATTCAAGGCGCAATAATCTTTCGCTGTTGCGCAATAATCTTTGCTTACTCTGCCCTGGCGTCATGCAAGCCATTCGCTCAGAGCAATTCAGCCCTGCGTCAGGAAAGGGCTTTAAGCCCTGCCCCGCCATCGCTATATCCATCGGCACTGGGCAAAATGCCCGCAAGGCAGATCGAGTTGGGGGTACCATGGCCGACACAAGACACACTAGGGTTCTGATCATCGGTTCAGGACCGGCCGGATACACGGCAGCTGTTTACGCAAGCCGCGCCATGCTGGAACCCATCTTGGTGCAGGGCATTGAACCGGGCGGTCAGTTGACGACAACAACCGAGGTTGAAAACTGGCCCGGCGACACCGAGGTTCAGGGCCCCGATCTGATGGTTCGGATGCAGGACCATGCAAAAGCCATGGGCACAGAAGTGATCGGCGACATCATTAGCGATCTGGATCTCAGCCAGCGGCCTTTCACCGCCAAAGGCGACAGCGGTACTGTCTACACGGCCGATGCGGTGATCCTGGCCACTGGCGCGCGCGCCAAATGGCTGGGCCTTCCCTCGGAAGAGAAATTCAAGGGCTTTGGTGTGTCTGCCTGCGCCACTTGCGACGGGTTCTTCTATCGCGGGCAAGAGATCGTTGTGATCGGTGGCGGCAACACGGCGGTCGAAGAAGCTCTGTTTTTGACCAATTTTGCGAGCAAAGTGACCTTGATTCACCGCCGGGATGAGTTGCGGGCCGAGAAGATTCTGCAAGACCGCTTGATGAAAAACGAAAAGATCGAACCCCTGTGGTTCCACGAGTTGGATGAGGTCATCGGGACTGACGCACCTCTGGGTGTCGAAGGTGTCCGCGTCAAGAACGTCAAAACCGGCGAGATCACCGAGATTCCTTGTAAAGGCGTCTTCGTTGCCATAGGCCACGCCCCTGCGAATGAGTTGGTCAAGGACACTCTGGACACACATATGGGCGGTTATGTCGTGACCAAACCTGGCACGACCGAGACTTCGGTTCCGGGTGTTTTCGCCGCTGGGGATCTGACGGATCACGTCTATCGCCAGGCCGTGACCAGCGCCGGAATGGGATGCATGGCCGCGCTGGACGCCGAGCGTTTTCTGGCCGAAAACGACTGAATATGCACGAACACAATCGGCGGCTGCGTTTGGTTGTTGTTTTTTTTGTGCTTTGGTTTTGTGGTGTTTGACGGTCTGAGCGCCGAGCGGTGAGCATGTTTGATCTTTTTTGTCAGACGGGCGCGCGGGCG